>NZ_JAAIKQ010000001.1:0-1237819 GCF_012263345.1 Shewanella sp. WXL01
AGCAGTGAAACGCAATCGCGCCGATGGTAGTGTGGGGTTTCCCCATGTGAGAGTAGGTCATTTCCAGACGCCTAATATACGAAATAGCCCCAGCACTAAGTGTTGGGGCTTTTTTCGTATATACGCTTCGCGATGACTGCTCTCGATGTTACCCGAGGCTAAGCCTGGCTCCCAGCTACGAGCACGCTCTTCGCGTTAATAAAGCCCTGAAAGCTTCGCTTTCAAAGCTGGCTTGATTAACCCCCATGTGAGAGCCCCGTTTACTGGGCAAAGTTTTATGGTGATGTGAACGCAGAGAATTTATTTGAATCTGGCCATTTCCAGGCGCTTTTAGCGCTTGGGGCAATGTAAATTATGCTGCCTTCCCCCATACCAATGTTATTGAGGTTAGGTGACTTATTTACTTAATGTAGGCATGAATGCCTACATTAATGTCCGTCGATGATTACATTCTGCATAATCGACATTTCTGCCATCCTTGGCGGTCGCTGCTTGCTCGCGCTTCAAAGACCCTGAAAGCATTGCTTTCAAAGCGTGCATTTTACGCCCTCATGTGAGAGCCCCGTTTACCGGGCAAAGCTTTATGGTGATGTTGAAGGCGGAGAATTTATTCGAAGCTAGCTATTTCCAGATGCCTAACTTCTCGAATAGTGAGTAATGAAGATGCCACCTATTTTAAATGGATTTTTTGCGTTTGGCCGATGTAAATCTGCCATTTTTCCATATCAATGCCATTAAGGTTTTGTAGCATCCTTACCTAATGCGGGGGGCAATGCCTATCTTTGGTTGGTTGATACCTGTTTATTTGTCAATTTTCATTTAATACAGTCTATGGCAGAGGTTTAAGGTATTAGTTATGTAGTTCTGACCCACACTAATAACTTTGTCTGGATTTGTGTTTTGGATGTTGATCGGTGAGGGCAACCTGTAGATACAGATATGCCACGTGCTTAGCTATATCTATAAATATCTAAGTTGTAAGAAAGTAAGCTCTAGTTTGACTAAAGCTCACATTCGCCATCGCTGAGTTGGCTGGCTAGCTTTATTAACTTTGCCTCTTCAATTGCGCCGCGTTTCTTAGCGAGCACTTCGCCATTGGTGTCGAGCACTAGTGTCGTTGGGTAGCCGATGACCCCACCACTTTTGCGAGCAAATAACTTACTATTTTGCTGTGCAGGTAAGGCGTCAGCAAAGTGCCTTAGTTCGCGCTTGAGCTTAGTTCTTGAGCCTTTATCGCCAACAAGATTGAAGTGAATTTTATTGCCACACTGCTCCAGTAGTTTCGCCATAACCTTGCCTTGTTTTTTGCACCAGCGGCAATCGGGTTGGAAAAACATAAGTACAGTGGGTTTGCTGTTGTCATACGATACAGCTGAGGAGCTGCCGCGCAGATCTTTGAGTTCAATCTGCGTGACAGAGAGAGATTGTGCCCAAGTATTGCTAGCCGCAAGTGCGGCTAGTAATAACAGGCCATTAAAGCTTAGCTTCAACACCTAAGTAGAACTCGCGTCCGTGTAATGGGCCCCAGATGTATGCTACGTCGTAGCCGCCATCTGCATCATAGAATAACGGTGATTCACCTTCTTCGATTTGGGTGTAGTTGAAGATGTTAGATAAGCCACCGTAAATTTTGATCTCATTAGTTAAGTTGTATTGCACTTTAACGTTAGAGACGGTGAATGATGGTGCGTCCTGGCTCTTAAGTGAAGTTGGGTCACCTTTGATGTTGTAGCCTTCGTAACCATAGTCACGTAGGTCACGGCTACCAAACCAGGTGGTGTTCCAGAATACCGTGAAATCGTCATTCTTCCATTCAATTTCAAAGTTTGCGCGTGTTTCAACTGGCGCAATCGCGTATGAAGAACGGAACACGTCGTTGTAGTCGAAGTACTCAGCGCTACCATTAATAGTCAGGTTGTCGTTAATGCTGTAACCGGCAACGATGTCGATAGTTGTTACAGATGCATCTTCATCAAGCTGAGTTAAGATAGGTACACCAGCATCCGTTTCTTGCAGTGATGCTAGGTTCTTAACATTAGAGTGAGCGGCGGAGAAAGTGCTGGTTAACTTGTCGCCTTCATAGCTCAGTGCGTAGTTAACCGATAGCGAGTCTTCTAAAGAGTCTACATCGATTAAGTAACCTTTTTCTGAATCCAGAATGCCGTGGTCAGTTTCAAAGAAAGATAATGGCGCACGGTAGCCTCGGCCTGCAGAGAAGCGCGATGTGAACTCATCATTGTGGAAATAACGCATATCAACACGTGGTGCAACGAATGTTTCGTCAATCTCAACACCAGGCTTTTTCGGGTCAATAAAGTCAGCTGTTACTTGGTCAATACGCACAGCCATGGCAATTTCGATACTGTCAGTCGGTGTCCATGTATCCTGAATGAAGATACCTTTTACATCGTAATCAAACGAGTCGCTTACATAGTCAGGTACATCTTGCAGTGCTTTTGTGTCTGAGCGCATTTCTTCGGTGCGCATATCAGCACCATAGCTTAAGAAATGCTGATCATTTAGCTCGGTGTCGAATTTAGCACGCAAGTACAACATTTCATCTTCTGCGCGGTAGTCTATACCTTCGTAGAAAGAGTCTTGTTTGTGGTTTGCGTAGCTAACGGCAAGTTCTGAAGTGGTAGAGTCGTTCCACTCGCTTAGCCATTTTACGTAGGCTTCGTCACGGTTAGTCTGAATCCACTCAGTGGTTTCCCATGGCTTACCAATGTAGCGGTTGCGCACATCGTCATCGACAAAGAGTTGATCTGATTCAATACCATCATAGCTGCCTAGTGCTTCTTGAATTGAACCAACTGTATCGCCAATTACTGGACCACCGAATACTTCACTGCGTACTTTAGCGACACGCACGTGAATGTTGTTGTAGTCGTTTAAGTCGTGGCTAATAAGCGCGCTTAGGGTTTGGTTTTCCTGCAGCGGTGCTTCACTCACGCCATTGTCGTCGTGATCTTCTTGGTCTTGCTTATCATATTGACCGATTAAGGTGATACCAGTGCGTCCATCTTCAGAGATACCTGTCGCCATACCTTTGAAAGCGGTGAAGTCGTGGGAGCCTTTTGCTACGTCAACAGCTACCTGGTTCTCATAAGCTTCTTTGGTAACAATGTTGACTGTGCCGCCAATGGCTTCTGGAGCGATAAGAGATGCACCCGCGCCGCGAGCAATTTCGATGCGATCGACGCCCGTTGTTGAGATAGCATCAACAGCGTAGAAACCTGAGATAAGAGTGTGTGTTGGTAAGCCGTCGACCAAAATTGTTGTGTGCTCGCCCTTCATACCGTTAAGCATCACGCGCTTAACACCACACATAGAGCATTCGTTTGAGACGTTTACACCAGGCTCATTGTTGATTGCATCAGTCAAGCTTAGTGCGTTTTTGTTTTCGATCATGATCTCATCAAGCACTTCAGTCTTTTGGATCACGTCTTTCAAGCGGCCATCTTGTTGCAGTTTCTGACGAACGCCTTTTACCTCAATAACTTCAATATCATCAGTAGCTTGTACTGAAAATGATAGCGCGCTGACTACAGCAGCTGCTAAAAGTGAGTACTTCATCATAGGAGTCAAATTTCCCTTTTATGCATTAAAAACAGTTTGAGCGATTATTTTGTTTTTATAATGACGCGTATGTTAAATGTTATGTCGTTAAAATTACAAATGATAATTATTATTATTAACAATATTGCGAGTTGACGCACAAAATTAAGGTTAATTTAAGGAAGTGTTACTGATTTGTGTTGTTGATCACGGAAAGTCTTGCCTTACTCAGCAGGCGTCGTGATGTGGCGAGTGACTAGTGCGCAGGAGTGAAAGTTTAACTCTTTAGGTAGCTGTATGTTTTATTTGGCTTTTACTAAAAGTCATCAGCATTCGCCAATGACTTTTAAGCGGTGAGCATCAATCGCTCAGTGATTTGGTCATATTTTGCTATATCACTAAGTGAGTTAGTTAGAAAAATTAGTGGCTCTCGCCAACAACAACGACTTCACCGGTTTTCTCGTCAAGGTAAGCACCAATTGGTTGTGGATCAATAACGTCGAACTCGAAACATGCTTTTGAATCCCAAGTACCAGAGCGGTCGTTAGACTCACCGGCAGCTTTACCCGGCTGCTTTTGTGCTAACCACTCATTAGCTGCTTGACGTAAATCTGGTTCAGCTTCTTTGTAGAAAACTCCGGAAGCGCCTGAACATACTAAGATTTTTGCAACTTCTTCTTTGCGATGCTTCGCAATCTGAAATGGGTGACCTTCAGCTGTGATGAAGTGTGTTTCGTTAGAAACCATATCGTAATCCACGAGCTGGCCTACTTCTTTGATGGTGTTGTAAACAGAACAACCTGAAAGTGCTGATGCCATTAATGCTACTGCAGTTAGTTTTTTCATTTGAATCTCCCATTCTTAAAAGCTCGGTTACTGTCACCCGATTTAACGGCAATAGCTTATGAATATGGCGATTACTAAACATCTCTTTAATTGCTAGTAGTAGTTGGAATAGCCATTAGTAATGGCAAAGATTGGTAAAAAATAGTTTGTAGGTGAGCGCTAGCATAAAGGTAGGAAGGATCAATAAGACCAGCCTTAGTCGGCTGGCCTTATTTTAAGTTGTGCTGATTAACCCGGTAGGCTATGACTGGTTAATGCGGTAGTCGCTGCCGTCTTTGGCGGTGAACAGCTTGCAGTTGCCTTTGGTTGGCTGACTTTGGGTGTGCAGCATACTTACCCATTGCTTGAACGGTGTAGGTAAGTTCTTAATCGGCAAAGTAACCTGGATGTCATCAATGTGTGCTTGGTCATTAGCGCCAATGAGTCCGTTGCGGTCAAAGCAAATTTCAACATGCGTGTCGTTGTGCTTAAACACTAAGCTAGTTGGCGACTCTTTGTGACCGCTTAGGGCAACAAACTGACAGGGGTTTTGTAAACCACATTGAGTGCCATCCTTCATAAAGGCGAGTAGGTGTGTGTAGTACACAACATAGCTACAAACATCGGCATGTGAGCCTTTTGTCAGTGGAAATTGCTCATCCAGAAACTGCTTAGCCTTTGCGGTGCGAGTTGGCTGATTAGTGCAAGCTACAATCTGCTCTTCAATGAAGTTGCTAAGGTTGTGAGCGGCTGTGGTGTGTTGTGGTGTCGACATATTCATAACCTTATCCTCTTCTATTCTTGCTACGTTTTGCCACTTAATGAGTGACTGAGCGAAGACTTATTGATGCTAATAAACCAAATGTGAATTTATCTCGATTGGTTAATTTGTAGTCTAGTGTATTTTTCACTACAATTTCACAATAAAAATTTTACAGTGTGAATTTTACAAAATGCGCAGTGAAAAAAGCTTAATACGTCAAAGCCATTTCTTAGGGACAAAGATAAGAAACCTAAGAAAACGCAACAACTTAACTATGGAAGACTTGTCTGCTCGTTGTATAAGAGTGGATTCAAGTAACGCGCCTAGCGTGTCATATTTATCGATGATCGAGCGCGGAAAACGTGTACCTAGTGCCGCAATGTTGGCGGTGATTGCTGCGGTTTTTCAAAAAGATGTTGACTGGTTTTTAGATGACGTACCTGAAGAGCAGGCGATTACACCTGATAAGGGCAGTCGCGGCGGGATCAGTGGCATGCCGCTTGAGCCAAGCTTTTTATTCTCTAATGATATTCTCCAAATCGCCATTCCTGAGATGCTGTCGCAAACCGGCACTTCTGGGCGTCAGTTTGCTCATTTGCTTATCCGCGCCCATCAAGAACATCATCAAAATCACTTTCCAGACCTAGAGCGAGCAGCTGAAGAAATAGGTAAAAAGCAAATGCCTTTATCTGCCGATGACATGTTGGCAATTGCCAAGAGTATGGGGCTGAAAATCAAATGGATTGATGATACGCCGCGAGAAATCATTGACAGTAACGGTCAAACTTCACAGCAAATTACCACTTCATTTTTTGAGCCGCCGAGTACGATTTTCATCAACAAGTTGCTGAAAAAGCGCGTGCACCGACTCAAGTATGATCTTGCTGTACATATTGGCCATTGTGTATTGCATAACAAGGATGGTTTAAAGAGTGTCATGTTGTCGGGTAGTCGTGAACCTACCGACGATATCATGCAGTCAAATACCCTTAACGCTCAGGATATTCTCCACGCATGGCGTGACTTTGAGTCGAGTTTTTTTGCCGGCGCTTTACTGTGCCCTAAAGTGCCATTTAGGCAATTACTTGATCGTCATGGCTATGAGATTGATGTACACAAACAACTGCAGGTTTCGGCATCGGTCGCTATGCGCCGCATGACTGTAGTGTCACCTTATCCTCATTGGCATTACTTTGATGCCTATGCGCCGGGCAAGTTAAAAGCGGTTTATCGTGGTAATGGTATTCCGCTGCCTTGGGGCAATATGCGTATGGTGGAAGACCCTTGTCAGCATTGGGCGGTGTTTAGGGTGATAAATGAGCCACTTGAAGGAACCTCGGCGCAAATCTCAATCTTAAACGTGGGTGATGAGCCAAGAATTTATTGTTGTGAGTCAATTAAGGTAGATGACTCTGCTGGTAATCCACATGTGCTGTGCGCAGGTATCGATTTAAACCCGGCGATTGAGGCTCAAGGTAAAGATGCGCTAGGGATTGCAAACGACCTTAAGCAGGCTTGTGTTGACGGCGGTGGCTCAGTGGATATTCCAAAAGCTATTAAGCAAGACCTAACCAGCGTTGCCAAGATCCTTAATATCAACTGGGTAGAGCGCGGCATCGATAATGATGCAAGGTTGATTTGCTCGCGCGGCGCTGTGTGTCCACGTCAGCCAAGTTGTTATTCAGCTGGAAAATCTCAATGCGAGGGCAGTTAGGCTCTAGTTTCCAAGCAGAAGATGTAGCAATAATACCTAGTACTAGCTTGGCTATGACCTAGCTCTACTTCCTAGTGTAAATTGCTAAATATCTGTTTAATAGCAAGAAAGCATCTGTTAAATTGGGTTTTATTGTTACCCATGCCATAAAAATGCTATCAAATAGCGCCAATCATTTGTGGCTCAAGACTGTAAAGGAATACAGCAATGCTAGAGTTTTTGTTACTCAATGCTAATACCCCATTCGCCATCGCATTAAGTATTGTATTAATGCTGGCGCTGCTGGAGGGTGTTGGTATGGTCATCGGGTTTAGTATATCCAACTTACTCGACCATCTTTCTCCCATTGATCTTGATGTCGACGTTGACCTTGAGGTCGCCAATACCGGCGTAACGCCAATCCTCGGTTGGCTGTGCCTTAACCGTCTGCCACTGCTTATTTGGATAGTGCTGTTTCTTACCAGCTTTGCCTTGCTTGGTTATGCCGTGAACTATGTGACATATCAAGTCTCTGGGCAGGTGTTAACTTCATTTATCGCTGGTATCGCCGCTTTAGCCCTGGCGTTATTTACCACAAGCTTTGTTGGTCGCGGCCTTGCCAAGGTGCTACCTAAAAATGAATCTATGGCGGTCAGCAAGGATTCATTTAGTGGCCAGGTTGCCAAAATAACCTTAGGTACAGCTAGGTTTAACCACCCTGCAGAAGCTGTGCTTGTCGATCAATTCAACCAGAAACACTATGTGATGGTTGCCCCTGAAACCGATACCGAAAGCTTCAATCAGCATGAGCAAGTGGTGCTACTACGCAAGCAAAATAGCTTTTGGGTTGGCGCCAAGTTCGAGCAACAGTTTTAAGTTAATTTTCTCAATCAGTTTTGGCTCTGTTGGGTCAAAGCGCTTACTAAACGCACTCCATACGCGTTGTTTTAAAAGGAATTAAATATGGAATCCTTAGAGCTTACTAACACTTCCAATACCATGTTTATCTTATTGGTATCCGGTGTTGCACTTATCGCCTTTATTACTATTGGCCTCATTTTTGCCAAACTTTATATTCGCGCTACTAAAGAAATTGCCTTTGTTCGTACCGGTTTAGGTGGCGAAAAGGTGGTGAAAGATGGCGGCGCCATTTGTCTGCCTGTGCTGCATGAGACCATTCCGGTGAACATGAATACCCTGCGTATTGAGGTAGAGAAAACCCAAAAAGATGCGCTGATCACCAAAGACCGCATGCGTGTCGACGTAAAAGCTGATTTCTACCTAAGGGTTGCCCCAAGTCAGGAAGGGATTTCGATGGCTGCGCAAACTCTGGGTACACGTACCATGCGTGTTGAAGAGCTGAAAAAACTCATGGAATCTAAGTTTGTTGACGTACTGCGCGCCGTAGCAGCAGAAATGAGCATGACTGAGATGCATGAGCAGCGTGCTGATTTTGTTCAGAAAGTACAGCAAAACGTCGCCAATGACCTAGAGAAAAACGGTCTTGAGCTAGAATCGGTATCGCTCACTGGGTTCGACCAAACTGACTTGCAGTTCTTTAATGAAAACAACGCATTCGATGCTGAAGGTCGTGCTCGCTTAGCCAAGATTATTGAAGAAAAGCGTAAAGAGACCAACGACATTGAGCAAGACAACCGAGTGAAGATTGAGCGTCGTAACCTTGAAGCTGAGCGTCAGTCGTTAGAGATCCAAAAAGAAGAAGAGCAGGCTCGCCTAGAGCAAGAGCAAGTGCTTGAGTTTAAGCGTGCTGAGCAAAAAGCGGAAATTGCAAAAACCCGTGAAGCGCGCGAGCGTGAAGAGCGTGAAGCACAAATTGCTCGTGAACAAGCGGTTGAAGCGGCAGAGATTGCTAAGGCTCGTGACATTGAAACCCGTGAAATTGCTAAGCGTAAAGACCTAGAACAAGCACGTATTCAGCAGCAGCGTGATATTGAAGTTGCTGAGCAAGATAAGCAAATTGCGGTTGCAGAAAAGTCTGAAGAAGAATCGGCAGCACGTGCTAAAGCGGCTGACGCTGAAAAAGGCAAGGTTGAGAAAGAAGAGGCGGTAATTACTGCTAAGCAAGTTGCTGAAGCGAATCGTCGTAAAGAGATTGAGGTGATTGACGCGAAGAAAGAAGCTGAGCGTGAAGCTGTTGGTATTACGGTGCAAGCTCAAGCAGACAAGCAAGCGGCGGAAGATAAAGCTGCGGCTATTCTTACCGAAGCTAAAGCGGATTCAGATGCCAAGATCCTACAGGCAGAAGCAGACGAGAAAGTGTTTGCCGTTGAAGCTGCGGGTAAGCAAGCCTTGTATGAAGCCGAAAACACCCTAAAAGATGAGCAAATTGAGCTGCAAAAAGCACTGGCTATTCTTAAAGCGCTACCAGAAGTGGTGGCCAATGCTGTTAAGCCGCTTGAAAACATTGAAGGCATTAAAATTCTTCAAGGCTATCAAGGTGGCGTCGGCGCTGCGGGTAACGGCGCAGATAGTGTGATGGCGACAGGCTCAGGTGGCATTGCCGAGCAAATTACTTCAGCAGCGCTAAACTATCGCGCTAATGCACCTGTAGTGGATGCCATGCTGCAAGAGCTAGGTATGGTGAATGATAAAACCGGTACGCTTACTGATATGCTAACCGGCGATAACTTCTTAACCGGCAAAGCGCGTGAAGCGGTGCAGCAGGCGAATATCGACCCAACATTGCTAAAACCGCAGAGCACACAGACTAATGGTCAGGCGTTAGATAAAGACTAAGGTGACTTGACGCTGCTGTTATGGCTCTTGCTATAACAGCGGCTATGAAACTCACACCCCAAAAACCAAAGTTAAAACGTAAAACGGCGCACCTAGAGACAGTCACTAGGGTTGCGCCGTTTTTGTTTTTAGCCCTAAACCATATACTTCAGTAGGTGGTTATCATTCGATTTGGCTTTGCCAGTAAATTCTAGTGTTTTCCATACACGGCAGCTTTGATTGTTTCTCACGTCGCAATGACATTTAAAGCACGTCGTGAACACTTCCCCCTCTTTGTCTCACAAAAATGCTCGACGAAAACATCCATGTTTTCAACGGCTTTAAATGTCATTACAACTCTAGTATATAGTTTCAACCGGTAAGGCTAGGCTCCCTTCTAGGGATCTCACACAGCCACCTTCTTCAGAACGTGGTAATTTACTCTTAAGGTGATAATTTATTTGTGGAGAGTAAGCTAATCACTCGTCTGTCTGCTTCATCATAGGTGATAATAGCTCATACCAACTACCAGCCAGTATTTGGTATTCCTCAATACACAACTCGCCGCGCTCAGCGGTAAAAATTTGCTGCTTAATCATATCTTGATAAGCATCAGGGTTGCTGCCGTACACATGACAAAGGGTGCTGAAATAGCGCTGCTCGTTGAGGCTGTGCTCGTCCCAAAAATCCGCATCTTCTAACACTTCTCTGTCTTCTGATTCCAGGTCAAATAAGTCAGCAGCCGAGATTGCCATATCAGCGCCATTGTCAAAAAACTCAATCATGAGTACCGATGCCAAGCCATCTGCTGCATCTTCTTCTTTACCCACAACCGGTAGTTGATGAATATCGATAACCGCATGGGCAAGCTCGTGAAAAGTGGTGTGCACCATGGCATCAAGGCTCGCATCAGCGACAGATACACCTGTCTCGCCATAGTTGGCTTTGGTAAAGCGCTGTTTAACCTCGGTATAAAACCAGTAAGGGAAGGCGATAGTCGCGTCGCTGCTGTCGTAGTAAGGGCCATCTTCAGTGCCAACCACTAGGTTTATCGGTTGGTCGAAATCAAATGTTTGATTAATGAAATCACTAATGGCGCCAAGCCCATTGGCTGATTGCAAGGCTTGTTGTGCCTGTTTATCGGCGCTAGATTGCGGCGCTAGGTATTCAAGGTTGAACGATTCGGCATTCGCCTGAGCGCAAAACGTCATAATGCTACTTGCGAGTGCCAACTTAGCGACTCTAGAGACTAAAGCGGTTGCTGATTTCATAACAGTCCTTAGTTAATTCGCAGACCTTATAAAGGATACCGGGTCTAATCAGCAATCGCTATTTTAAGTGGAAAGCGTTATACAAACAGCATTTGATAAGCAAAACCAGTCACTATTGCCATGGTTAAGATAACCGCGACAAAGGTGATTACCATCGGGTTTTTGAAGATAGATTTCAGTAGCACGACCTCAGTTAAACTGGCACCAGCACTACCAATAATCAATGCCATTACCGCACCTAGCCCCATGCCTTTAGCAACCAAGGCGGCACTTAATGGGATAACTGCTTCAGCGCGAATATACAAAGGAATACCAATTACCGCTGATACCGGAATTGCCCAAGGATTATCATCACTGGCAACACTTGCCACAAACTCTGTTGGCATAAATCCATAAATTAATGAGCCAATTGCAATACCTGCCATTAAGTAAGGTAGGACTTTTTTAAAGTCGCTCCAGGTACTGTTCCAAATTGTTAGCCACTTACTAACAGGTTTAGCCTTGCCGCCACAACTGCTGCCACACGACTTAGTTTCTGGCGCGATATAAGCCTCAGGTTTGACGTATTTTTCAAAACCAAGCTTCTCTAGCAGGTAACCGGCAATGACCGAAATTCCCATAGCAAATACAAAATAAAACACAGTAACTTTAAGCCCAAAAGTGACCGCAAATAGGCCAATAATAATTGGGTTGAGTAACGGGCTAGAGAACAAAAACACCATCATGGTGCCAAAGCCTGCTTGCGCTCTAAGTAACCCTTTTAGAAATGGAATGGTTGAGCATGAGCAAAATGGCGTGATAGCACCTAGCAGTGCGGCAACCACATAGCCTTTGCCATTCTTGGCGCTAAGTATCGACTGGATTTTTGCTGGTGGAATATACATTTGCAGTACGCCCACCAGATAGCTAATTGCCAAAAATAGCAAGGTTAGCTCAACGGTTAAAAAGGCAAACATGTTGAGTGTGTTCATGAGCATTTCTGTATTCATAACTGCCTCACAGAGTGAACTGGTTGATTCACTAAAAACTATATTTCTAGTTTTGTCGAATTAATTGTTGCGGAGATTTTAGGCAGGCTGACTATACGCGTCAAGTTATTTCTGGTAATATCGAAATATATTTTTTATCAAGGTATAGCTATGGAACTTGAAGCAGTTGCTAAGGCATTGAAAGAATTGGGGCATCCAACAAGATTGATGATCTACAAATCAATTGTTAGAGCTGGGCATCAAGGGGTTCCTGTAGGTGGGTTACAGCAAAAGCTCGATATTCCTGGCTCTACGTTATCTCACCATATTACGGGATTGGTCTCAGCAGGCTTACTTAAGCAGCGCCGTGAAGGGCGAACCTTATTTTGCACCGCGCAATATGAGCAATTACAGCAAGTGATTGGTTTTCTTGTAGACGAGTGCTGCGTTGATGAATGCAACGCTGACTAATACACCGCCATTAATAAACCACTATTTAAACACCACTGATTAAAACCGAGAGATGAAGCTGCCAATGATAAATAAGAGCAGCAAGGGGTAATAAAATGATCTCACCTAAAAAAGGCTTCACTAAGATAGCGTTCGCACTTGCACTGCCTGTGTGTGCGAGCCTGTCGCTAACGGCCAATGCCAACGACAAGTTCTATGCTAATCCGTCGATTCAGCAGCAAGCGCCGCAAGCGTTTGTACTGCAGCAGCCAAATCAGCAGTTTTTAGCGCTCACGCAAACTAAAACTATTGCTGATGCCGATAAGCTGTTAGCCCTGATGGCGCAAGATAAAGTGGTATCAACCGCGCTGCAAAACTGGGATACATTGAGCCTTGAGCAGCAAATCCCCTTGTTGAGGCAAATCTTCGAACTTGAAGTGGCAAGCTTTGGCATTAAACCGCCTAAACTGGTGATTGATAACCATAGCTATCCAGGCAAGATGGTGTATTTTGACTTTAAACTGACTGATAGAGACAACGGCACGGTTTATCTCAACCCAGATAAACTCGCCTCGCAGCCGCAATATGCCGCGCTAGCGTTCTTGCTACACGAAACCCGCCACGCTTATCAATTACAGCTAGCAATGCGTCCAAATCAGACGCAAGCTAACCCAGTGTTCAGCCGCAGCTACAAGGCGTCATTTACCGCGCAAAAGCAAATTAAAGGCATGGGCTTTAGTGACTTTTTAACCTTATCAAATGAGTATGAAGCCTTCTTGTTTGGCAACTATATGATAGGGCGGATTACAAATTGGCAAGTGGATATGATTGGCATGGGCACTTATGCTAGTCAGTTTGATAGCCAGGGTAAGCTCAAAATGGACTTAGCAAAGCTTGCGACAACTGAGTCTGATTTAAGCTTGCTTGAGCAATATAACCAGCTGGCCAAAGCTCA
Organism: Shewanella sp. WXL01; assembly: GCF_012263345.1. Classification (NCBI taxonomy): domain Bacteria; kingdom Pseudomonadati; phylum Pseudomonadota; class Gammaproteobacteria; order Alteromonadales; family Shewanellaceae; genus Shewanella; species Shewanella sp. WXL01. Next base: position 13,220 of record NZ_JAAIKQ010000001.1, read on the forward strand.
GTTTGATGCAAGGCGCGCTAGTAAATAGATTAAGGAAATAGCGCCAGCAAACAGATGGGTAACTAGCGCGAATATATCGCCCCTCTACGGAAACTCGCTTAGGCAGATTTGATGCCTAAGCTAACTTCAATATCTTCGACCGACTGCGACACCTCACCCGCAATTAAATTTGTTTGTGCGGTTGCCGCTTGAGCATGATCTTTTAAGCTATCCATCGCGCTAACAAACTCATCAAGGTGCACGACTTGCGACTGCGAGCTGTGCGCGCCTTGTTTGGCGGTTACTGCCATTTCTGAGGCTTGCTGCTGCACGCTTTGAGCGACCTGCCATAGTTTATGGGCACGCTCTTTCTGGCTCAAGGTCGTCTGCTCAATGCCCTCAACACGCGTGGTTAAATCTGCATTGGCTTTGGTGAGTTTATTGAGAATCGTCATGACTTCTTCAAGGGAGGTTTTGGTGCGTTGAGATAGATTACGTACTTCATCAGCTACCACGGCAAAGCCACGGCCTTGCTCGCCAGCTCTTGCTGCTTCAATTGCCGCATTGAGCGCCAGTAGATTCGTTTGCTCAGCGATGTTGCCAATCACATCAATAATTTGAGATACATCGGTCACCGATGACGTTAAGCTGGCTAATGATTGATGACAATGCTCAACCGCTTGTTGTGACTGCTCGCTTGCTGACAAAACGGCTTCGGCTTCTTTTTGACTTTGCAGCATGTGTGATTTGGTTTTTTCAGCGGTTTGCTCTACTTGATTTGAGGTTTCGCTGACCTCAGTCGCCAGCTGGCGGATTTGCTCAGTTTGCTGTTGCGCATTGACTACCACTGATTGAGTGCGCGCTGTGCTGCTGGAGATATCAGTAATACGATTTACCAGTTGCGACAATGACTGAGAGATCACGCTGATCTGTTGGCGTTGCTGTTCATCTTCTTGCTCAAAACGCTGCAACATTTGATTGAAGTGGTTGGCTATCTGCCCTGTTTCACAGCGACGGGTAATATTCAGTGGCTCGCGGCTATTACTTTCACTCAGCTGGTGGAAGGCATGGTTTAAGTGTTTCAGCGGCTTGATTACTCGGCGCTGTTGCAGTACTAAATAGATGAGTGAGAAGGCAATCAAAATAGACACCATAACCACGATGGCAATCGTCAGTGTACTTTTCAGTTGCTGAGCCTTGCGCTTTTGCATATTGCCCAGCTCAAGTAATTGAGACTCGATTTGTCCAAGGTCGGTGATCAAGGCTTGCTGAATACGCTGATTTTCATTGAGCATGCGATGAGTATTGTCGACTTCTTTACTGTAGCGCGAGCTTAAACTCAGTAACTCTGAGCGATACTCTTCACCAACCTCGATGGTTTCAGGCTCATCATCGCCAAGAGCGAACTCATCAACTTCTTCGGTGATATAAATCCCAATAAGCGGCAGGGCGGTTAGCCTTTGATTCCATGCTTGAAGCTGCTCAATCAATCTTGCTAATACTGGCTGTAGCTGCTGATTTTTATTGATTAAATAGCCGGTGGTGACCTGTGAAAGTTCATTAACAAGCTGCGGTAAATCGTTAACCAAACTTAGGTATTGGTTAGCAAGATCAGGGTTAGTTGCCTGACCTTTGAAACTATAGTTAGCAAGGTGATAGTTGTAGTCGAGCATTTCAGACTCTGCGTGAGACAGCAACTGCCTCGGGTTGCCTGCTAATTTCCCCGCTGCGCGATATTCGCCGCCAAGTGCAGTAATGAAAGATTCAATAGCACTCAAGGTTGTTTGGGTATCCAGCCCAGTAAATGTACCTAGCTCGTTTTGGGTTTGCTGCAGATCTTGCTTGGCTTGTTCAAGCAGTGCGGCGTTGCCACTGTTGAGATAATCATGAAGTTCTTCTTTAATATCCACAAGAAAGCGCTTTTGCAGTTCTTGCAGCTTATCGCTTTGCTGCTCAATCGCCTGACGTTCTTGGTTACTCCAAAAAATCACCACTGCCATTGCAATAGCAATGACAATTAAAAGTGCAGAGGCGATGCGAGTTAATGTGGATATCTTCATCTTGGCAACCGGTGGCAAATTTGCCGAGAGAATATGACTTGTTTGTGACACTTAGGTGACAAGATACAAATGTTTACAGCCATGGTTGCTTGTTGGCTTAGTTTTGCTGAAAATCACTCTTAGTGGCTAATTCAGCTGTGGCAAAAGTATTACCCCTTGGTATAGCTAAAAGTCTAGCGACTACTTGTACTAAATGATTAGCTAAAAGGACAGGGTGTACAGCAAAAGGTGTAGTTGTTTTGGCGGGCTAGCCAAGGTTATCCACACTTGGTCTGCCAAAGTAGCGGCTAACAATATGAAGTTGTGATCGGTAGTTATAAACGGACTAAAAACGAGCAGTGAGGAGTTGGAGCAAATGGCGATAGATCATCAGCGCCGTAATCTAGTGATTGGCATAGCGGCTGGTAGCGTAATGCTGTCGGCAGGAGGCTGGTTTGCCATTGATGGCAACGACAAGCCGTTAACTATCGCTGCAGCGCTTGCTGAGCTAGATAAGCTACTAGCTGCTTATGCCAACAACAACGCTTCAGTTAATGGTGAGTGGGACTTGGCACAAATGCTCAATCACTGCGCTCAGAGTGTGGAATATTCACTAAGTGGGTTTCCTGAGCATAAGTCTGATTTATTCAAACACAGTGTTGGTGCATTAGCGTTTACAGCCTTTGCTGCCAAGGGGCGCATGACTCACGGGTTAAGCGAGCCTATTCCTGGCGCGCCAATGCTCGCTGCTGGTGGCTCAGTCGCTGCAGCTGCGCAGCGATTTAAAGCATCCCTTGCTCAGTTTCATAGCTTTAGCGGCATGCTCACGCCGCATTTTGCTTACGGTTATTTATCGAAAGCTCAGTATGAGCAGGCGCACGTGATGCACTTTTACAATCATCTGACGCAAGTGGCTCATCACGGCTAGCTTGTTGAGTCTGCTCTGGGTTCGCCTCTTGGGTTTGCCCCGCTTGAGCCGTAAAAAACCAGCTAGCCCGGCGCTGCCTAGCTCTTTGTGGCCAGGCTCTTTGGCGTCGGTGATTACTACTCATTACTTTTAAACTGACTGCTGGCGTGTTGCAGTTGCTCCGTTAGCTCGGCAAGCTCCTGACTTTGCAGCGCAACCTGATTGGCAATTGCGGTCACATGCTGCCCCACTGAGTCTATTTGCGCTAAGCCTTCGGTCAATTCGGCTGTGGCACCCGCTTGTTCCTGACTGCCTTGGGCAATGGCATCAAGCTGCTCTGCCGAGGTCGTTACCTGCTCAACAATATTGGCAAATACTGTGGCAGTTTGGTCTGCAATTTGATTGCCCTCAGCCATTTTCTCAAGCGAATGATTCACCAGTGAAGATGTCTTATTTGCCGCTTGAGCACTGCGTGATGCAAGGTTTCTTACCTCATCAGCCACCACTGAAAAACCCCGACCAAACTCGCCTGCGCGCGCCGCCTCGATGGCCGCGTTTAACGCTATGAGGTTAGTTTGCTCGGCAATATTGGTGATCTCTTTCATGATGTCGGCGATCTGTGCGCCTGAGTCATTGATAGCTTGCAGTGACTCAGTTAGCTGGCTGATATGGACATTACCTTCCTCTGCCGCGGTTAGCGTTTGTTGTCCCTGTTGATTCATTTGCATCGCTGATTGCGCGGTAAGCTGAATTTGGCTATCAATCTCTTGTAGCGCTGCGCTGATTGAAGATACTGATGCTAGTTGTTCGGTTGCACCCTCAGCAAGGTGTTGACCGTCATTGTTTAGTGACTCAGTGGCGCTAGATACTTGCATGCTGGTGGTTTTAACTGAGCTGACCAAGGTTTTAAGGCTGGCTTGCATGCTTGTTAGTGCTTGCCCTAACACATCATGTTTACTGGCATGTCGAATCTGATGCATCAACTCACCATGGGCAATGCGCTGGGCCGTGCGCACTTGATGCTGCTGGTTGTCGATAAGTCGTTGCATGGCGTTCGCCATATGCCCAAGCTCGTCCTTGCGATTAAGCTGCATGCGCCATTTGTTTTGGTCGAGGTGGTGTAATTCAATATCGCCGTCTGCCAAATCATCTGCGGCAGCGGTAATGGTCGATAACCCCTGGGTGATAATGCCGACGAGTTTGATGACAACAAAAACCATAATGATGATGGCTAATATCGCGATGAAAGCTGCGCTTGAGCTCAGTGCGGTAAAGCTATCATCTAGCACCTGTTGCTTGGTTGCTGTGATTATGTACCAGCCAGTTGTTGGCTCTCGATGGCTAATCGCCAAATACTCAATGCCGTTGTCACTAAAGTTATGCTGCACACCCGTTTGGCGACAGAGCTTGTCGAAGTGTGGTTGCGACTTAGTTTGCATATCTCGATAAGCAAGCGGTTGGCAATCTTGGGTAAGGATAAATGCATAGCTATTAGGTGATTCTTGAGTGACATCCACGTGTTGCTGATAAAAGTTATTCAGCGGTACGCTTAAGAAAATACTGCCGCGAGTGCTGCCCGTTTCAGACCTTATTTGTTTGGCAAAGCTAATCAGCAAGGTACCATCAACTCGACTAGCACGTGGTGAAGATATAACGATCTCATTGGTTGACTGCGCCTGCTGTACATAAGACAAGTGACCATAGTCTTTGCCTACTCGAGCTGGGTTTGACGCAGCGATAGCCGTGCCATCTTGATTAAGGATGGCGATATTGCGATAGCCATAACTATCGGCAACACTGGCAAAATGCGCCGATGCGTGAGCTTGTTTGGCACTTGTTGTAAGCGCATCGGTCACAACCGGGCTGTTAGCGAGGGATGACAGCATTTGCCGGTTACTGTCGACCCAGTAAGCAATGGATTTGGCAATTAACCCTTGCTTGGCTTCAAGCTGTTCAAGGGCGTTTTGCTGCATAGCATTGATGCTTAAATAGATGGTAAAAGCAGCAACAGTAAGCAGACCAAATGCCACATTGGGCAGCAGAAACAGATTGAACCGAGAGCGCAAATTCATAGCAACATCCTCTAGCTAACAACAAATCAAAGCGCGGGTGGCACGCGATTTATATCACCACCTGATTGAACAGGTTTTGCACCACAAACAAACCAATAAAACAGGCAATCGCTGACATAATAGGGGTGATTACCCAACCCATTAATACCCGTCCCAACACTTTCCACTGCACTGGCAGTCGCTTAAGCAGTGCAATACCGATGACAGCGCCGATCACCGCTTGTGAGCTAGACACTGGCACCAATGGAATGGCAGGTAAGCCGATATCAACAAAGGCGTTAGACAGGGATTGCGACGAGAAGATAAACAGCACAATTGAGTGCGCCATGACCACAACCCAGGCGGTAACTGGTGTCATGGAAATGAGGTTGTCGCCCACAGTCATCATCACTTTTTTAGAGTAAGTAAATACCCCAACGCTGATGGCAACTGCGCCGATAAAGAACAGCTGCATTGCGGCGCTAAACTCAATGTTGAACAACTCAATTGGGTCAAGTGGCGTACTGGTGACAAACACGCCCATTACGTTGGCAATGTTGTTGGCACCTAAACTGTAAGAGCCAAAGGCACCAGCGAGAATAAGACCGATACGCGTCCAATTGTCGAGTTGGAACATACCTGGGCGAATCAGCTTAATCGCTTTGTTGATGCCCATGTATAACAGCACTGCAGTAATGGCAGCGAGAATTGGGCACATTACCCAGGTGCTGAGAATTTTAGTCAGTACCGCCGAGTCAGTGGGCATGCCACTGAACAGGTTCCAACCTATGATCGCGCCAACAATAGACTGACCGGTCGACACAGGTAGGCCAGCCTTGGTCATCAGGTAAACAGTGGTTGCCGCTGAAAGCGCCACGGTAAAAGCACCGCCAATGGCCGAGACTTTACCCAGTGCGCCTAAGGTGTGTGATGCACCAGCGCCACTAATCACGGCGCCAAGAATGACCATTACTGAGCAAATAAGCGCTGCGGTGGAGAATTTAACCATTTTGGAACCAACTGCGGTGCCAAATACATTGGCAGCATCATTGGCGCCCAGTGACCAACCGAGAAACAGGCCGCTGGAGAGGAAAATCCAGATTGCAATATCCATAGTTTCTCCCATTACTGTGCACGTTTAAGGGTGAAGATAGATATGCGGTCGCTGATGTCTTCGGCTAGGTTGGCTACTCTGTCAATGCGGTCGAAAAAGTAACGTAACTGTACCTTTTGCATTAACGGAATATCGAGATTAAACAAGTGGGTTTTTACCCGGGTGCAGGCTTCATCAGCATCAGTTTCAAAGGCGATGACTTTTTGGTGATACTCTTGCACGCGCTGAAGATCGGTGAAGTAGCTTTTGGCACAAAGTATGGTGTGGTCTATGGTGTCAGCAATGGTAGCAATTTGCGCCAGCACATCTTCATGTAATTCGTACGGAATGGCTGGTCGTTCAATTTTAAGGTGTAAGCCTACGGTTTCCTGGCGATTAATGAGTCTGTCGGTCTGCTCAATTAGCGAGGCAACATCTGATCGTAAGTCTGGAATTAAGGTTTTGCGGTAAAGGGTTTGTTCAATTTCGCGTTTTAGCTTGTCGGCTTGATGTTCAATAGCTTGCAGTTTGGCGAGTGCATCAGTGAATTGTTCGCTGTCTGCGCCGTATTTTAAATAGCTTTTCCATAGCAGGGTGAATTGATGGTGGGATAAAGTGACCTGATCCAAAAATAGGTACACTTTAGTTTCTGTAGAGCTGCTTTTAGACAGCAAAGAGCTGAGCCGAGAAAAACCAAACATGGCATCTCCTTATAGTTATTGTGATGGGAGGAAGAGCAGGTAAGCCATCATGGGAGCGGTAGATAGCTTACCTGCTGGGGGAGAACCAGATTTACTGGAACGCTTTACTCATTTTGAAGGTTGAACCTGTTTTAGAACCCTGGTGACCAGCCTCAAAGCCGACTTGCTCTACTTTATCTGAAAGGTATTTATAGGCTTGCTCTAGGCGATCTTTGTCTTTAGCACTGCCTTTAAATGAAAACTCAGTAAAGCTGATGCGAGGGCGACGGTAGTATGGTGTCCATACTTGAAAGTCAATTTCTAGGTCGTCAAAGCGTTTATCGTCTAATGCTCCCTCCCAGCCATGGGTGCGCATGACGAGTGTTTGTTTAAGGCTTTGCTTATTTTTCTGGTAAATGTCGCTTACCAATGCCCAGGCAGCCTTGTTCTTTTTAATCACTTCAAAAACCTTGGCGTAGTCGACTTTCTTAACATCAATTTCACCTGGTGAGTACGGCACATCGTAGCTAACACTGTACTTAGCCTGATCGTTAGTGAAGTCAATTTCTGCTTTGCGATAGTTCGATACATCCCCAAAGCCTTCAGGATTATCAGCACGCAGTTTTACGGTGATTTTGCTCTTGCGAGGCTTAGTTACATGCTCACGCACTCTGATGCTGATGTCGTTAGCTTTAAAAGCGCGATCAGGTGTGTCTAGGTAAGTCACCAGCTTGACTGACACATCGTTATCAAAGTCTATAAAGTCGAATGCTTTCTTAAACTCTGGCGTAATAGTGTCAGTTGCATAAGGTAAGGTCTTACCAACACCTGTGTTGACGTGGTACTCCAGTGAGGTAAACGCATCTGGCGATAGTGCGTATGCATTGGCGCCCAAACAGAGGTTCACCAACCCAATTAACAGTAGATTGTTTCTCATGTGTGCCTCCTAATTAGAATGCGTATTGCAGACGGGCTTGGAATACATTGCCATCTTGCTCGTAGACCATGTTGCCGTTGATGTCTTCAAAGGCTGTTTCATAGTCCGCCTGAGTGTGGACGTAGTTAAACTGGGCTTTAAGGTTATTTTCTAGATACCAGTTCACACCAAGTACATAGTCGGTTTTTTTACCACCATCAACACCAGCATCTGTATCGGTAAAGTCAGCAATATCGATACGTGCGGCTAATTCCCAGGCGCCCCAGCCACCGGCAGAAATTGCGTTGTCTGGCTTAGCCGTTTTAAATACGCCTTTCTTGCCACTGTAGCCCCACTTTTCACCAGTTAAGGTGTACACAGCTTGAATGTATCCAGCGTTTACGGAAATCGACTCTTCACCTTCTACTGCATCGGTTTTAGCTATTGCGTATTCACCTTGAATTAATAAGTTGCGGTGCTGATAAGCAGCTTCAATACCATAGTGCTGAGTTGATTCAGCTTTCACTTTGCCTGTATCGATGATGCGACCTGTCGCCTTAGTATTTGGGCGGGCACGGTAACGAACTTTTTGGGTGTAATCATTGGTTTTGGTGTAAAGGCCACTCGCGCCAAGGTGTAATAGGTGGTCGCTATTTTTGATTGGGGTATAGGTGATGCGACCATTTAAAACGTCGAGTTTTTCATTTTCGTCATCGTCATTCAGTAGTGCGGTTACACCGTAGCCTAGTGTGAAGTTATAACCGTCGCCTTTATAAAGCCAAGATGCACCTACTGCGCGATCAGGTGAGAAAGTATCGGTACTCGCACGCTCTAGGAACGCTAAGTTTTTAGAGCTGCCAGTCGCCTCCATACCGTAGCCAAATTTTTGGAAACCCAATTTGATCTCAGAGTTTTCAAAGCCGCGATAGTTTACATTCGCATCTTTGACTTCAACTTCTGAAGCGCCATCAAAATCAAACTCTAGCGAGTATTTCCAAACGTTTGAGAAATAGCCTTCGACGCCAAAGCGCACACGGCGGAAACTCACTTCATCAAAACCTTCAGTGTATTCACGATCATCGCCCGTGTAGAAAGGATCAGCGTTGACATAGTCCATTTGAATCCGGCCGGTAAACTGCATCGTTGATTGACCATCTTTAGAAATTAACTCTGGTGATGGGTCACCAGTTTTAAACTTAACGCGGTCGGTACTTTTGGCTGCGTCTTTCGCTTCGATGAGCTCAACTTCAAGTTGATTTAGTCGTTCTTCTAGTTCATTGATGCGGTCTGACTCAGAGGCAACAGCCGAGGTTGACAGGCAAAGTAACGTTGCCGAAATGGCAAGGGCAACACGGTTAGGAGCAAACACATTTTTCTTCATCATAATAATTATCCTTATGTAACTGCTTGTGTTAACGCTGTGTAAAAAATTGTTCCTGCTGTATGGCTAAATAGTAGAGATATTGTTTGTGAAAAAACTTGATCTATGTCTACTAATTTCAACTTAATCGTACAATTAATTTAAAACTTCTACATTTTTTGTTTGATTGAGTATTCATAGTTAAATGTCTGGTTTTATTGTCAAAAACTGCAGGAAAAAGTAGGCTTGTCCGTGCTTTGGAGGTAATAAGCACAGTAAAAGGAATGTAATGCTGTTTAGGTGTGTTTCTAGTTAGTTTTGTTGGTGTCTAGTCTGTTAACTCCATGTATTCCCTTGCGGCTTGCCGATACGCGAAAATGCGCGTATTCAGGCTTACCATCATTAATTTGGCTAATAAGTAGATAGAGATAGTGAGTTTTATGTACTGGGATCATCTTTATCTGCTTAGCATCATAGAAATGATGATTACTTAAAATCTTAGGTAACGCCCTTAACGATTTGCTTAAGTTTATTGTCAGTTCATCTATAAACTTTTCTGTTTTTTGTTTGCGTTTATAAGTACTAAAAAAGTAACGGCGTTGATAAACCCAATGGGCTTTGTCACTAAATTCATTTAAAGGTCGGTGTTTTAACACCGCTTGGAGTGCTTTAGGCAATTTGCGGCTTGATTGCCTGAAGAAGCTTTCTTTTACGTCCACAATCAGGTGCTTACTATTGCCCTGATACAGGCGAAAATGATGTTGAAAGTATTTGGACGAGAACTGCTGTAATAGGTACTGTCGGCCTAGCTCCTTGATACGGTCTTTGAAAATGTAAGACAGCACCAGTGAGAAGAAAAAGGGCGTAGAAAAATTGCCAAATATTTTTTGGGTGGCAAATGCAACAGCGGTAGCAAATGCCATGGCAAGGGCGGCAGCTACACCAAATATCAGCTGCTCGGCGACTTGACCGTTTTTAAGCATTTTGCTGCTGACTTTATAAGGGCTGTGGATCACTTTGCGCCCTAAATGCAACTTGTTAAGTAAGCGCTCACGGCCATGTTCAGACTCATGGTGCAACTTAATGTGCTGTTGCTGCGCTAATTGGCTGTGCTTGGCGATTAAGCTTTCTAGCATGCTAGATGGTGTAGATTTTTGCTCTCGCAGCAGCGCCTGATAATAGTAGTAGCTGACTTGCTGCAGGCTAAGGGTGTATAGCCTGGTATCTGTCAGTCGGCTTGGGTTGTCATGTATCGAAATAAATGACTGAATCAGTTCATCAAACTGCTTTAGCTCGCTGGTGGATGCGCTAAGCAACAAGATGCGTAAGTCGGTAATAAAATGCGATAACGCTTTGCGGTAACGTTGCACATTGTCTTGTGCTTGGGCATAAGCGGTTTGCTTAATTGCTAACAATGCTTGACGCATCGCCTCAATACTTGGCGGCGTAGTAGAGGTAAGTAACTGCTTGTGCATGAGTGCATGGTAGAAGCCATGCGGGTCGAGCATGTCGCTATTCTCAGCCAATCGAGTGGGAAGAAAAAAGTGTACCTTGAGTTGAGCATGTTTAACGGCAGGGGAAAAATCCGTCTTAATGCTCAGATGGTACTGATCGGCCTGAGAAAGCGACAATGACATCAGTGCTTACCAGCTAGTGTATGGCTGTTTCATAAGCATTGAATTGTAGTAGCGAGCATCACCAGTGACTTCTTCACCTAACCAGCTCGGCTTGTTCACTTGTTGATCTTCGCTTTGTAGTTCAACTTCGGCAACTACTAGGCCTTCATTGCTTTGGTAGAATTCATCTACCTCAAAAATATGACCTTCGTACTCAACTAAATAGCGGGTTTTATCGATTACGCCTGGCTCGCAGATTTTAAGTAGATCTTGTGCTTCTGCTACTGGGATTTCGCTTTCCCACTCGTAGCGTGACGCGCCAGACTCATTACCAATACCTTTAATGGTTAAAAAGCCTTTATCGCCCTTAACGCGTACGCGTACTGTGCGCTCAGGTACTGAGCTTAAGTAGCCTTGAATAATACGCACTTGGCGAGCTGCGATAGCTTTAAAATCTTCGTTTTTTACCAGATACTTTCGTTCAATTTCTTGTGCCATGTTTGCCTCCTTATTAGTTTGCTAGTGGCAGGTTTTTCATGCCAATCACACGCTTGATGGCTTGCAGGTAGTTAATATTCTCTACCCCTTCTAGCTTGACGTCTTTAATGGTTTTTTGAATGTCTTCAAGTTCAGTTGACTCACTGTTAATGCTGACAATCTTGGCACCGTTTACCAGTACATTTGCAACTTCACAAATCGTGTTGTTCACCATGTAGCCATAGCGTTCTTTGTGAATTTTTACTGCTTGTAAGTCTGGGTGGTCATTGATTAGACCGATAAAGGCGTCGAAGCTGTATTCTTCTTGTGTTAATTCTGGGATGTCGACGATAAACGCTGGGAAGATTTCTTCAACCAGGCGCTTTTTAGTAATTGGGAATTCCGCTTTTAGCTTAGGGTCCCACTGTTCAAGGCCGTCTACTGTTTGAACATACGCTTTGATGTCCATCTTGCCGTCGCGGATTTTAGTGTTATTTAAGTCATTAGTGCGCGACATAATGTAAATCTCGTCACTTTCACGGTGCCACACTTTTTCTGGTACGGGTTGAGACAAACGTGCCATACGCTCTGCTGACTCAGCGAAGCTTTGACCAAAAGTACGGAACTCGAAGCGTGGTTTTGAAATCTCACCGATTTTTAACTCTGACATATTTGTAATCCTTTATTTGAACGTGTTTTGAATAGGAGCGTTATTACAGTAATGAGATTAGCGATAAAAAAACTCGATCTAGATCAATATTTTTAATTATTAGTTTTAACCTAATCTTACAGTTGCTTGCAGGTGATGTGTTTAAATTGTTTTTATTTACCTGATTTTTAATGGTTTTTATTTCTCCGCTTATTGCTGTTTTGTTTTAAAAATATTTTTTAAATAAAACTAGATTGTTATTTTGTTGATCTTGATCGGCTTTTTGTCGTAACAAAATCTGTATGGTTATCCCAACATCATTTGTTGAGGGAATGAGAATAATGAAAAACGAAAATATCTCCCAAGTAGACCCATTGGATATGAGTCAATATCGGATGGAAAACCTACCGGTAAGAAGTAAAAGTAACTTTGAACAATGGCTGGCTAGGGCAGGTATTTGGATAGCGCTTGCCGCGTTTACTTGTATTCTCATGTCAGATCCTGCGTCTTTCTTGGTTAACTTTGACCCTGAGATGCTAAGTAAAACCGCAATGGCCAACTTTCAGGAGTACGGCCTAGAAATGTTTAGCGCTAAGGGTAATGCCATGATGGCTATCTTCTGTGCGGCGGTCATTTTGTGGATTACTGAGCCATTCCCTAACTACTTGACCTCATTGATGGTGATTATCGCCATGGTGCTAACGGGTGTATTACCAGAGAAAGTTGCCTACGCTCAGCTTGGTCACAAGATCATGTGGTTAAACATCTTGTCATTTGTGCTTGCGTCTATGCTAGTGACATCAGGTGCGGCGAAGCGCTTTGCCCTATGGTTTATTTGCCGCTTTGGTACCAGTGCAACGCCTATTTTTTACAGCTTTATGGTGATCAACCTGGTGCTGTCAGCATTTATTTCTGCAACCACGGCAAAAGCGGCGATCTTAATGCCTATCTTCATGGTAATTGCGGCTGTATATGGTGCGCGTGGCGGCGATAATAAAAATAATTTTGGTCGTAACCTTGTGTTGCAAAACTTGCTGCAAATTAACCTGTGTGCCGGCGCTTTTGTGACCGGTTCGGGCGCTAATTTACTGGCTGCAAGCTTAATTGCCGGTGCCATTGGTGGTAGCTTCTTCTTTGCAGACTGGATGATAGTAGCGCTGCCAATTGTGGTGGCGATGATTATTGTTGGCTGGTTGATTGGTACGCGTATTTTCTTCCCACTCGCGCCAGAGGAAAGACTGCCTCAAATTGAAGGTGGTATGGAGCGCCTGCAACAAGAGCTACTGAAGATGGGCAAGGTGTCAGTGCGCGAAATTAAGTCACTGGTTATCTTTATTACTATTTTGGTGTTCTGGGCAACTGATAAATACCACGGTGTCAGCGCTACAGCTGTGGCCTTTATTGGTGCGATTGTGGCATTGATGCCGCGCATTGGTGTGGTTAACTGGAATGAAGTCGACGTACCTTGGCATTTACTCTTGTTCTCAGCAGGTGCGTATACTTTGGGCGCGGGTTTCAAACAGACAGATTTACCCAACCTAGTGGTTAACTTTGGTCTGGAGTACTTTGGCTTAGATGATAAAACACCATTTAGTGTGTTCTACATCGCACTCACAGGGGCAATGCTGTTAAGCTCGCTGGTATTCCAGTCGAAAACCATGCGTACCATGTTGTTCGTACCGATTGCGATAGGTATCGCCCAACGTTTTGATTTCCCCGTGATGAGCTTGGCGCTTCCGGTCGCTCTACTTATTGAGCATGTTTATGTTCTGCCATTTAACAGTAAACCTGCGTTATTGCTTTATTCAACTGATCATTACAGTTTGAGTGACACCTTTAAGTTTGGCTTTACCATGCTAATGATAGGTTGGGTGGTCAGTATTTTAATGGGCGAAACCTGGTTCAAATGGTTAGGCTATACCCCTAATGGTGTCTTCTGGTAAATACGAGCGCGTACGTATTCAAATGTGACTGTAGTTACTAAGTTAGCATCAAGTTACAAAAAAGTGGTTTAGATCATAGTGTTGGTTGTTCTATATTTTGTATGTTTATATAGAAACTAATGCAATGAGCTAAACCCTTTTTCGGTTTTTACCAAAGCTCATTTTCTGAGGTGACTTTGCACTATATGCAGCCGTTGTGAGATTTTTGAGAGATAGAATTATGAGTGCTAAGAGTAACGAAATTCGCAGTAAGTTAGCTTTGCTTCAATTGGCTGAGGAGCTAGGTAGCATCAGTAAAGCCTGTGAAATCATGGGCTACAGCCGAGACAGCTATTACCGTTTTAAGAAACAATATCAAACTGCAGGCGAGCGTGGCCTGAAGAATCTATCTCGAAAAAAGCCTGCGATTAAGAATCGTCTGTCACCAGAGGTAGAAGAGCAGGTCATCGAAATCGCCCTCGATTACCCAAATTATGGCCAGGCAAAGGCGGCAGAAATTCTGACAGCAAGAGGTTGCCCTATTTCTGCCAGTGGTGTGCGTACCATTTGGGTCCGACATAATTTAGAGACCAAGAAGAATCGCCTCATTGCCTTGCATGCAAAGGCGCTGCAAAAGGGTGATGATGCTGCTCAGCAATATGAGCAGTTGCATCAAATCGACCCCGCTGATCCTATTTTTGATTGTCTGTCTCCCGGTGACACTTGCGTGCAGGATACCTATGCGCTGGGTGATATTGCGCCCCTAGGTGAGCTGTACCAACACACTTTTGTTGATGGTTACAGCCAGTATGCCCATGCGTGGATTTCAACTGAGGCGGACTCTAGTGCTGCGGTTAAGTTTTTACAGCAACAGGTTTTGCCTTGGTATCGCGAGCATAAGATTGACATCACCACCATTCTTACCGACCGTGGTACTGAATTCTCTGGCAGGAAAGCCGCGCCGTTTAAAGATGCGCTAGAAGCGCTGAATATTAGCCATGTGCAAATGCGTGCATATAACGGCCCAGTGGTGAATGGTCTTGCGGCGCGTTTTCAAACTCAGGCATTTAACGAGTTTTACGAGCCATTTTTAAAAGCCAATATGATTGAGAGCATTGAGCAGCTAAACGTTCAGTTGCAGTTATGGTGTGAAGATTACAACCACAATCAGTCGATATCGGGTCGCTATACACTAGGGCGCACAGCCGTTGAGGTGATGGGGCTTAAGTAGTGCTTAGTTAAGTTATTCTTTCTCAAAAAAACCACTCCGAAAGTCATCGTGAGTGGTTTTTTATTTAGCGGCTTACATTTTGCAGCTAGCGCGTAAGCCGTTCATCGAGCTTATTGAACAGCCAGTGAGCGAGTTGTTGTTGGCTTTCCTCATACTGGTCATTCTTATCAAGCTCCGCGATATCAAACGGGCACGCATCGGCAAATGCCTGTTGTAAGGCATGCATTTGCAGCGTATCCCATTCGGGGTGAAACTGGATGCCGAGAATATGGCTATTTTGGTAGATTTGCTGCTTACAAGCGCTTGAGCTGGCAAGAATTTGCAGCGAATGTTTGGCAAGTATCGATGCGCTAAATTCAAAGCCTTGTTCATGCCACTGCGGCACCATTAAATGTGTGGGTGTATCGCTGATCAAGTTTACTGAGTGCCAGCCATTTTCAGCTTGCTCAAGCGCATAAACGGTTGCCCCTAGTTCACTGGCAACCAACTGCGCACCAAGGCATATAGCAATGATTGGCTGTTTGTGGGCGATTAGCCTCGCAATAACTTGTCGTTCAACTGCCATCCACTGCGGGTTATCCTCAACATTCATCGGCCCGCCAAGGATCACCACGGCAAGGTAATCCTTTATTATTTGCTCAGCTTTTTGTTCAGCCAATTGCTCGGCTACTTGCTCAGTAACTTGTCCGAGATGAGGCGCTGGCGAGAAAAAGCTATCTGCCATGACGCAATTAAGCTTAACACCACTTTGCTGGGCCCAATCCTTAATCCGCCCAGGCCCTTCGGCGCTATGGTGTTGAATGACTAGAATCGACCTATTCATTAGCGTAACTCGTTTAGCTCTAGGTAAATCGGCTCAATGTTCACAGTGTTGTTGGTGTTAGTTAGGGCCTGCTGTAGCTCTTCAGCGCTTGCGTGTAGCTGCTCTTTGCTGAGGTTAATTGAGATTTTAGCTGGCAGCTCAGCACCATTGCTTGAAACACGCACTAGTTGGTCTGCATCTGGGCGGCTTTGTAGGTGTTTAATGTAGAAAAAGCTGCTTGCATCTGCGTTGTTACCAATGGCGATATAGTTTGCGCGAGTAGGTTTTGGTTTGCCTTGCGTCATATCAAGCACGTTAAACAACAGCATATTGTCGATAGTCGCTGTTACCTGTGAGTGCTGCTTGTTGCCGCCACGCTCAAAGTGTCCTTGTACTACATCAAGGGTTAATTGTGTCATTGGCTCGGCGGAATTAGGCGTTAACCTTGCAAGATCGAACTTTTGCGGCACGATAGTCCAAACCTGGTTGGTTTGCGCAAGCTGTTTGTGTAGTTGTTGATTGAGGCCGTTGTCTGTAAAGCTCAGCTTAAACACCACTTGGGCGTTATGAGGGGCATGAAACATTGGTAAATGAGATGCGTAAATACCCGCATCATTGGCGAACAGTAACATGCCATGTAAGCCCATGCTGGTAGGCATTTCGTGTTTATTTTCTAAGTGCTGGTGTTGTGAATGCTGTTGATGTGAGTGCTGAGGCTCATTGGCCAGAGCTAAAGGGTTAGTGGCTAGGTAAATCACCAGTGTGGCAATAAGGTTTAAGACAATTTGAGTACTAGTACGCGGCATGTGTGGCTCCTATCTGTTAATTGAAATCAGATGGGGCCGTCCCCGAATGGTGACAGTGAAAATGGGCTGGTTAGATTCACTGTTGAGGTCGTCCTCAGATACAAGGGTCTGTTGATCTTTCAAGATTTTATTAGCAAAGAACAACAGACCCTAATGTTACGAGTGTTTCACTTGTATCTCAAGTGTTGTGTTTTTGCGCATGCTATCAGGCAGATCATTTCCTTTTTTAAATCATGCTCAAAGCTCGTAGTAGTCATTTTGGAACCCATTCCAAAACGCTAATCGACTAGCAAAAACGGCTAAATTGTAACCAAGTTTGTAAATCCATACTTTACCTAAGGTTACTTAGGGAGATCCTATGACAGTTCCCGTTTTGGAACTGGTTCCAGTTTTACCATTATCTCGTCAACAAATAATCAATAAGAGGACGGGGACAGATGAGTAAAGTAAATTTGCTGGAACGTCGTAACTTTATCAAGGGCATGGGTGCAGCAGCTGGTGCAGCTGGTATGGCTATGGCAGCGCCAGCAATGGCAGTGTCGCAGTCGGCTAACGGGGTAAAGTGGGACAAAGAAGTTGAGATTGCCATTATCGGTTCAGGCTTTGCAGGCTTAGCAGCTGGTATTGAGTCTATGCGCTTGGGCGCGAAAGATGTGCATATTTTTGAAAAGATGTCGTACTTCGGTGGTAACTCTGCCATTAACGGCGGTCTGTTCGCTGCTCCTGGCACGCCAATGCAGAAAAAAGAAGGCGTGAATGATTCAGTTGAGCGCATGGTACAAGATCAGCTTAAAGCAGGTCGTGGTATTGCTGACGAAGCCTTGTTGCGTCACGTAGCTGAGCACGCAGTTGAAGCGCTGCAAATGACCTTTGATGCGGGTAGTGAATATCACCCATACCTACAACAGCTTGGTGGTCACTCGGTTGCACGTACTTACCAAACCACAGTGAGTTGTGGTGCAGGTATCACTCAGCCTCTACTAAAAGAGTGTCGCAAATTGGGCGTACAAACCCATAACCGCGCTAAGTTTGAAGGCTTCCTAGTCAATGATGAAGGCAAAGTGGAAGGCTTTAAGATTCGTCAAGGCTACTACTTTGGTGAAGAAGACACTGGCAAGCTGATGCATATTAAAGCTAAGCGTGGCGTATTAATGGCGACCGGTGGCTTTGCTCAGAATGTCAATTTACGTATGGCCCAAGACCCAACATTAACGGCAGAAGTAGGTTGTACTAATGCTCCAGGTGCAACTGGTGAAGGTATGTACGAGATGTTCCGTCTTGGTGCCATCCCTGTCCACTTAGCACATATTCAATCTGGCCCTTGGGCATCGCCAGATGAAGGTGGCTTTGGTTATGTATCAAACTATTCGATTTACAACTTCCCACATTCAATGGCGGTTAACTGCTTAACCGGTGAGCGTTTCATGAATGAGATTGCTGACCGTAAAACTCGTGCTGATGCTGAGTTAGCCTGTCGTGATAAGCAGGGTAACCCATTACCTCCAATCTTGATTACTAGCTACAAAGACTCGAAAAAACACCCAAATACCAAGAAGGTAATTAAGTACAACGTGGGCTGGAAGTTCGACTCTGTAGAAGAGCTAGCCAAGCACTTTAATGTGCCGCTAAAACCGTTAAAAGCTCAAATCAAGGAATACAACCAATACGTTAAGTCGGGCAATGACGCGCAGTTTGGTAAAAACATGACCAAGGCTAAAGGCAAGTACATTGAAGCGCCTTTCACTGTCGTTCGTTTATGGCCAAAAGTGCATTACTGCCAAGGTGGCGTACAGGTGAACACCAAAGCTGAGGTTAAAGACAGCTTTACCGGTAAGCCGATTGCGGGTCTTTACGCAGCAGGCGAAGTGTGTGGTGGTGTTCACGGTGTTAGCCGCTTAGGTAGCTGCTCTATCCCTGAATGTATGGTGATGGGCATGACCGCCGCTCGCACTATGATGAAAGCCTAACAACAGTGACTAGGAGAAAGATGATGAAAAAACTAAGCCTTGTATTCGCTGTTGCTTTAGCGAGTTTTGTAAGCTTATCTGCTCAGGCTGTTGATCAGCGTGAATACCATAAAGATGTGATTGGCAAAGATTGTAAAACTTGTCATGACCAAGGGTTGAAGAACTATCCATCTGATCAAGCTTGTACGCAGTGTCATGATGTTGATGAGCTAGCAGAGCAAACGGCCCGCAGCGAAGAAGACAAGTGGCAAAACCCTCACAACAACTTGCACTATGGTAAAGAGCTACCATGTATTGAGTGTCATGGTGAGCATGAGCCGAAAAAACCAATGTGTAGCAATTGCCACACCTTTAAGTACGATAAGCATAAATAACCTGATTTGGGTTAAGTTAATCGAACTTGAGTAGATTGTCTGCTAGCGCAGCAATCAGCAAGTGAAAAAAGCCATATCTTTGAGATATGGCTTTTTATTATGTTTATTAGATAAGACTTTGGATATTTAGGAGAGCAAAATGTGGATGCTTTACTGTCTGTGCTTCTTATGCCTGATATTCATCGGTTTATTTGTGCTAGCTGAGATTATTTTAGCGCAATAATGTTAATTGCTGTTTGGCTACCATTTTGGAATGCATTCCTTAGCTAAAATTTTTGTTAATAAGTTATTTGGCTATTTGCCTCACTCCATACTTATTGTTTCTCATATTTCTATCCCTTCGGCGGTCACTGATTGTTAAATTCAGTTGATCGCCATTTTTTTGTTATTTTTATTAGATAATTGTTGCTAATAAATGGCCAATATTTTTAGTAAATACGCCCGTGGCTAATTTTTGGAATTGATTCCAGATTTATTATGTAAAGCACATCGGTTAGATGTGAATTAATTGTACCGAATTAAGATAATAAATAGTGATGGGGATAAAGATGGACAAAAAAATAATTGCACTTTCGATACTCGCAGCTTTGAGCTCAAGTGCACAAGCAGATGATGTAGAATTTAAGTTTGGCGGTTATGTAAAAACGGATGTGATGGTCAGTGACTACAGTAATGGCGCACCATCATCAGGGCATATCTCACGTCAGTTCTATGTACCAGGCACGATTTACGGCTCACCTGGGGAAGGCAAGCAGGTTATCGATTTTCAGGCTCGTGAATCGCGCTTTAATTTTAAAACCCTAGCGGATGTAGATGGCCATAAAGTGACTGCTTTTATTGAGCTAGATTTTATGACCCATGCCGACGGTAACGAGCGCGTGTCAAACAGCTACTCGCCGCGTTTACGTCATGCATTTGTGTCTTACGACAACTGGCTGGTGGGACAAACTTGGACTACATTCCAAAATCCAAGTGCATTACCAGAAAACCTAGATTTTGTGGGCGCGGCAGAAGGCACACCTTTTGTGCGTCAGGCGCAAATCCGTTACACCAATGGCGGCTTGCAATTAGCATTAGAAACACCAGAAACCACAGTGACGCCATACACAGGTGGTAGCCGTATCGTGAGCGGCACAGGTATAGTGCCAGATGTGGTTGCGCGTTATAACCTAAAAACCGACTCAGGTGCCAAGTTCACCGCGGCGGCGCTATTGCGCCAGCTAAACCTAGATAACGCCAACTATGACGACACCGCATTTGGTTATGGTGTGAGCGTTACCGGTGTTGTGCCTGTGGGCGATGACGATATTAAATTCGCTGCTACATATGGCGATGGTATGGGGCGTTATATGGCGCTGAACTTTGTCAATGCTGCGGTATTAGATGCCACAGGACAAATGGAAACCATCAGCTCAGTTGGTGGCTATGTATCTTACCGCCATTGGTGGAATG
Organism: Shewanella sp. WXL01; assembly: GCF_012263345.1. Lineage (NCBI taxonomy): Bacteria > Pseudomonadati > Pseudomonadota > Gammaproteobacteria > Alteromonadales > Shewanellaceae > Shewanella > Shewanella sp. WXL01. The sequence goes on from NZ_JAAIKQ010000001.1 coordinate 33,541, forward strand.
ATAAATGGCGCAGCAGTATTACAGCTTCAGGCTTTAAAGCGGATAACGATGTCATGTTAACTGGCGATCAAGTTAATGAGGAATCTTATTCAGGTTATATCAATCTGTTATATTCACCAATTAAACCATTAACTGTGGGTGTAGAATATATGCATGCAGAAAATACTAAAGTGAATGACGATAAAGGTAAGCTTGATCGAGTGATGTTCTCGGTTAAATATGTGCTTTAATCTATCTTCATTTTCGGGTTTATTGACGAGCTGCGTTTTAACCTGCTCTTAGGGGTAAGGGTGCAGGAATTAAAGATGTTTGACTTGTTAATGCTAATCTAAATAAAAATGCCAGCGTCTTGCTGGCATTTTTATTTAAAGTTTTGAAGTTTTTATTGATTTATCTACTTGATTTCTCAGTTTTGTATTAATAATCAGCTTGCTACTTCAGCCAGGTTTTCCACATTGGCTTTAATTAATGTAATTAGCTGCTCAGTCGCCTTGGTTTGTGTTTCTGGGTTGAGATATAACGACTCATTAAAGGTGGGCAGTTTCGGTAGTCCATGTTCAATTGGGTCGAGTATCTGCATATTGCCGTTAATTCTAAACTCGGCAATCGGCGCCACCGCTAAATCATTTTCCACCGCTAGACACAGGGCTTGTGGCGATGGTGTTGATAGCAACACATTGATCGGGCGCATAGTGATGTGGTGGTTGGCAAAAACTTGAGCGCGAATAGGGCAGTTCTCGGGGTATAACGCCATAGGGATGGTGTCTTGATACAGCGCGGTGCTATTTTTCGCCGCAACCCAATGGAACTTGCGCTCAAACAGTAGTTCGCCTGCAGCAGGATGTTGCCAGTGGGTGGCAACAATCACGTCAAACTCACCTTGCTGTAATCGTTTATACAAGTTGCCGCTCACGTCAGTGTCTATCACCAGTTCAATACAGGTGAACTCACGAATAAACTCTAACAGGCAGCTGCTAAGGTAACGTTTGATATAGTCGGTTGGCACACCTAGACGAATAATCTCTCGGGTTTGACAGTCTTTAAGATCATCAAGCGCTTGTGAGCTAAGTTGCACCATTTTATAGGCGTAGTTGAGCAGCGTATGGCCTGACTCAGTAAGCGTAGCCCCTTTGTTATCGCGGTTAAGTAATTCTTGCCCTACCGACTCTTCAAGCTTTTTGATTTGCAAGCTCACAGCCGACTGAGTTCGGCAGACTTTTTCAGCTGCTTTTGACAGGTTGCCACACTCGGCAACTGCGATGAAACTTTCCAGCAATTCGATTTTCAGCATAGGGGTATTCGGTTTGCTAATACTGCTCCAATTATTACTCAATATTGGGTAGTACTAAACCTTGTTAAGATGTAACTGTGAAGTAACAAACTACCAATGTCGCATTTTTAGGGGATAGAAGATGAGCACTTGGGAGCAAAGAGAGAAATACCTGGTTGAGGTGTCACAAAGATGCTTAAAGGGTCACAAAACCTTTGATTTGTGCCGTTCGCATTTGGTCAATTCAAGCCAGATATCAAAAGGCACTATTTACAATCATTTTAGCAGCGAGGCTGATTTAATTGTGGCGGTTGCCTGTAATCAATATCAGCAATGGCACGATTTAGCACAGCAAAATCGTCAGCGTTATGAAGACCCATATTTGTGCTTTATCTTTCACCATTGCAGCCGCATTTATGACTTGTTGAAGCAGCAAGATTTCTTAGTTGATAGAGTCATGCCAAATGAGTCGTTATTGGAAAATTGTAGCGAGCAATATAGGCAACGATTTGAAGCGCTAAGAGCGCAAAATATTGAGTGGAATCGTCAGGTGATTACTGAAATCGGTGAGGTGGCAGGCTTTGATCGACTCGAACTGGCGATTCAATATCTGCGCGGTGCGATGATCAACATAGATGATGCTAAATCAAAATACGATGATCCTAAGCTGTATCACCAGCTTAGCTACGCCTTGACCCAGCTGATTGGTCATTCATCAAAACGTTTACCTAAACTCAAAGACTTTGAGTTATGGCTCAGTGAGCAAGAAACTAATTCGCATAAGCCTTTGCATTAGGACTGTTAGGGCGTGTTGATCTTTCAAGATTATTTTTGCAGCTACTTGTTGGAAATTTATACAAGGCAGCGACTTTGATGTGTGGTTGTTCCACATGATAAGTCGTTAACGCAGTAGAAATGACAACAAGTGCTGCCTGAAAGGTTCGTTTAAAAGCACTTTACTCTTTGTTGTGAGCGAATTTGTTTAGGTGACTAGACGTCATCGCTCACGCCGCGATTAAAGTGCTTTTAATTCGAACAAATTCTAATCAGCAAAGATCAACACGCCCTAGTATTTTCAGGAAATAAAAAGCGCTGCCTAGTTAAATCTAGGCAGCGCTTTTTTGGGGATAACGTTTACAGCTTCACTAACAACTTACCTTTGTGCTCACCAGTGAAGAACAGATTTAATCCCTCCATGGCACTTTCAAGGCCAGCTAGCTCATGGGTGCGGAATTTGATTTTACCTCGCATCACGTACGGGGTGAGTTTGGCAAGCAGTGCTGGTACTTCGCCATAGTGATCTGGCATAGCAAAACCTTGCACAGTCACGCGCTTTTTAATCAGGTTAATCCAGTTCGGGCCAGGTGATGGCTCACCCACTTTATAATCAGCAATCATGCCGCACACCACAATGCGACCATGGATGTTCATGCGGTTATAAATGTGCTGCTGAATTGGACCGCCTGTGTTTTCAAAAAACACATCTACGCCATCGGGTGTTAGCTCGGCAAGCTTGGCTTCAAGGTCATCGGTTTTGTAGTTGATTGCGCCATCAAAGCCTAGGTCGTTAACAATCCAGTCCGCTTTTTCATCACTGCCAACAACGCCTATTACGCGCAGGCCATCGGCTTTAGCTAGTTGGCCAACCAATGAACCAACTGAACCAGCAGCGCCGGTAACAACCAGGGTTTCACCAGCTTTTGGTTTACCGACATTGAATAAACCTTGGGTGGCGGTTAACCCTGGTAGGGCAAACACAGCCAATGCCATTTCAGCATTAACGCCAGCTTGCACCTTGTTGATCCCTTTGCCGTTAGACACAAAATATTCAGTCCAGCCCATCATGCCCATGACTTTGTCGCCAACAGCAAAGTTAGGGTTGTTTGATGCAACCACTTCACCGAAACCGCTTGAGCGCATCACTTCGCCTAGCTCAACACGAGGGATATAACTATTGGTGTCTGGGCTCATCCAGCCAATCATTGCTGGGTCGAGTGACATGTGAGTTTGCTTGATCAGAACCTGATCTGCGCTGATTTCTGGTAAGTCTTTTTTAACTACATCAAACATGTGTGCGCCAAATGGCTTACCGTCTGGACGCTGCTTTAGCAGGATTTGCGTGAACTGGCTCATCTGTTTCCCTTTAGATTATCGAGTGCTTAAGCCTATTATTTATGATAAACATGGTTGGATATAGCGGCTAAAATGACAATCTATATTGTCAAAAAGACAATAATAACGGCGAGAAGATGGACCAACTAAGAGCGCTAAAATACTTTATTGCCACTGTGGATGCGGGCAACTTTTCAGCCGCGGCGACCAAGTTTGGCGTGCCGGCCTCAAGTGTGTCGCGGCGTATTGCTGACCTTGAAGCAAGCCTAGGGACACAGCTTTTAAAGCGTACCACTCGCAGCGTGAGCTTAACTGAGGTGGGCGCACAATATTATGCTCAGGTTTCACCGCTGGTGGCGCAGTTGCAGCAGTTTGATCAAGGCGTAAAAAACTATCAATCCACGCCTAAAGGTAAGCTTAAAATCAGTACCATGGTGGGTTTTGGTGAGCGAGTGTTGGCACCGATACTCGATGAGTTTGTTCAGTCATATCCTGAGATTGAGCTAGATGTTGAGCTTAGCGATAAACTGTCAAAGCTTGATCGTGATGATGTAGACATCGCCATCCGCGGCGGCTTTGCGCCAAACGAGCATGTGGTTGCCCATAAATTGTTGAATAATCAATTTATTGCCGTCGCTGCGCCAAGTTATATTGAGCGGTATGGCATGCCGCAATCAAGCCAGGATTTACCTAATCACAAAGGTCTTTTCTATCGCACTCCCCATGGTGCAACGCCCTGGCTAAGCTTGATTGATAACCAGTGGCGAGATGTGTCGGCGCCAAGCGTGCTAACCACCAATAACGGCAGTTGGCTGGCTGATAAAGCCATCAGCGGTGAGGGGATTTTAATGATGCCAGAATGGGTGTTAAAGCCCTATCTCGCCAGCGGCGAGTTGATAAAACTCAACTTTGCCGAGCCATTAGCCGTTACCAAAAATCAGGAGCTTGGCGTGTATATGCTGTATCAAAAAGCCGCCTACGCCATTCCAAAAGTCAAAGTAGCGGTGGACTTTATAATGGCGCAGGTAAAGTCAGCATATTGAGTCGAGCATGTCTTACTGTCTTGAGTATGAGCCAGTTGCAGTGCTAGCGCTCAAACTTGTCATACAGTTTTGAGGCAATAAAAGCCCCGATAAGCATTTCAATCCAGGCAATCGGAAATATGGTAAATGCCATCGTCCAAGTGCCGAGACCTGAGTTCACAGACGCTATCCAAAATACACCAAGTGTTGCTAACGCGGTGACGCTACCTGAGATAACAATTGCGCGATTAGTGTGAGTAAATGATTGTTTGCACAGCCAATATATAAACACTAAGGTGCCGCTAAGAATGGTATCCCACAACGCCCAGATTAATGCATTGCTGACGCCCATAGGACCAATTTCAATTCTACCTGCATAAAATTCTTCCATCATTGGGAACGCCACCAACATGGCGCGTGCAACCTCGGCAATGTTGATCCAAATGCTAGTTAATAGCATCACAATGATAAATGTCTTGATATTGAATGGGCGGTTCATTACTCGTACCTATATTTTGTAGTGATCGTTACAAATTGACATTTTATAGTGATCATTACAAAATCGGTAGTGATTAAGATCAAAATTAAAGGCAGCAGTCATGAAAGCGGGTAGAAAAAGAACTTTTGATAGAGAGCAGGCTCTTGATAAGGCGATGCGAGTATTTTGGGAAAATGGCTATTTTGGTACTTCTATCGCTCAGTTGGCGCAAGCTCTAGCGATTAATCCGCCCAGTTTGTACGCCACATTTGGCAACAAAGAGCAGCTTTATCAACAAGTGCTCGTGTTTTACTACCAGCGATATATCACGCCTTGCTATAACCTATTAGACACAGAGCAAGACGCAGACCCTAAGCTGCAGTTAATGTCGCACCTGCAAGCCCTTATCGAGCTATTTACGGCAGGAGATACGCCAACAGGCTGCTTGTTTATCAAGAGTATTAATGAAGCTGAGAATGCAGCATTTCCTGCAGATGTACTTCTGCAGCTTGAGCAAATTGGCAAAGAAATATTTCAAACGATAGCAATGTTTATTGAGCGAAAATTAAAGCCTACTCAAGGTGCCAAGCAGGTCGAACTACTGACCAATAGCCTACTCATTGTGAGCAACGGCATTGCAGTACAAGCTCGCGCTGGGCAGTCAAAAGAAGCGTTAGAAAATGTCGCGCAGCATTGTGTTAAGCAGCTAATGGCATCATGACATGTTAAAACTGCCAATACAGCAAGCTAAAAACCTCGCACTTACCGCCCAAGGCTTAACATCGCCTTTGGTTGGTGAGTCATCTAGTTTTGATGCAAGCTTAGCTGTGCTGCAACACCTTGGCTATGCACAAATAGATTCCATTTCTGTGGTACAGCGAGCACATCACCATGTTATGTGGAGTCGCAATAGTGATTACTTGCCTCACCATCTCGATGAGCTAGTTGCTAGGAAACAAGCATTTGAGTATTGGTCTCACGCCGCAGCTTACATTCCAATGCGAGATTTTCGTTTTACTTTACCTAGAAAAGCAGCCTTTAAATCTGGAGTCTTGCGTCATTGGTATAAGCCTGACCATCAGTTAATGCGCTATGTGTTGGACAGAATAGCTGCCGAGGGCCCGTTAATGGCCAAGGACTTTTCTGGTTCAAGTACTAAAACACAGGGGTGGGGAAGTAAACCTGCTAAGCAAGCATTAGAGTGTTTATACATGCAGGGTGATTTAATGATCCCGCGCAGGCAAGGCTTTCAAAAAGTCTATGATTTGACTCACAGGGTAATACCTGAAGAGGTAGATACTACTTTGCCCAGTGACCAAGAATATGGCCGATTTTTGGTACTTGGTTTCTTGCGTGCTCACGGCATTGGCCGTGCTACACAAATGGCCTATTTACTAAAAGCTGTGCGCCCATTGATAGAAATCAGTTTGAAACAGTTGCTAGATTCGGGCGAAATATTACCTGTGCAAATCAATGACCAGACTTATTTTACTACTCCTGCTGCAATCCAGGCTGCTAGTCAGCCTCTAGGGAATCGCGCAATAATTCTTTCTCCCTTCGACAACCTGATAATTCAACGTGACCGTATGCGGTTTTTATTTGATTTTGACTATCAACTTGAATGCTATTTACCCGAGGCAAAGCGTAAATTTGGCTATTTTTGCCTGCCGGTATTGTGGCAGGGAGAGCTAGTCGCAAAACTAGACTGTAAGGTGAACAAGCAGCAGAAAATACTGCAAGTGAACAAGCTATTCCTTGAGCCTTCGCTAAGTTGTCACGATGATTTTATGGCATCACTCGAGCATCAATTAGCCCAGTTTGCTCGATTTAATCAATGCGAACGAGTCGGCACTCCTTGGTAGTTGTTAGGGCGAAAAACCTCTCTGATAGAGTACTCACAGCAGGAGTTCAAACTCCAGATTACAAAACAACATTGGTGTTTCTCAACTAGACTAAGTCTTTAGGTGGACATGAGTTGGGAGATGCAATGAAGACGCCAGCATTCAGCAAATTTTTGTACATACCAGCCATTGCGTTGGCGTGCTCGTTTGTTATTGGCGGCTATATTTACCACCACACCTTACATAACTGGGTTACCGATATTGTTAGCCAGTACATGTTCAGCATAGTGCGCGACGTGCAGTACGAGGTTGAAGCGCAAAAACTCCACTTTAATGACCTCACGCCCGCTGAGGTTGATGACTTTTTAGATAGTCTGTCGCAGTCCACTACAGATAATCGTTTCACTATTATCGACAGTAGTGGCGTAGTGCTTGGTGACTCGACGCTTAAGCCTCATCAAGTACGTAATATGGAAAACCATGCTGAGCGCCATGAGGTCGCAGCAGCATTTGCAACGGGTACAGGGGTTGCAGAGCGCTACAGTTCAACTAAAAAACAAACCTTATTGTATGTGGCTGTGCGCGTTGAAATTATTGACGCGCAACATCAACACCATGCAGATGAGCATGGCTCGCAATACGTTATCCGTATGGCAATGCCGATGACTGCTCTTGCTGATATGTCTGCAGACTTAAAAGCCATTTTGTATTTAATTATGGCGTTTTCTATGGCGGTGCTGGTGGCATCAATTTGGTACAGCTACCAGCGCATGTCGATTCTCATTAACCATGAAAAGCAGCAACAGCAAGATCGCATAAACAAAAGCACCAAGGAAATTGAATTACTTAGGCAGCTAGCTAACATGCTGGCTGCTTGCAAAAACATGGATGATGCCCGCGTGGTGGTGCAAGACATAGTGCCGCGTATTCTGGTCGGTATTAATGGTTGTGTGTCGATCATGCGCGATTCGCGTAACTTGCTTGAGGTGACCATAGACTGGGGCGATAACTGGCCTGCGCACACTGCATTTGAGCCAAATGATTGCTGGGCGATGCGTAAGGGTAAATATCATTTATCTCAAGATGAAAACCACAATCTAAGTTGTAACCACATGCGTGAGTTAAATGAGCAGCACACCGCCATGTGCATTCCACTCACAGCCCATGGCAACACGGTTGGCTTGTTCCATTTGTATTTTCCAACGGGCGCGGTTTGTTTAACTGAAGAGACTAAGCAGCTCGCGTTTACCTTAGCTGAGCACTTAGGTTTGGCGTTAGCTAACCTGCGTTTTCAGCAAAAGCTGCGGGCACAGGCGCTGCGCGATCCGCTTACTCAGTTATATAACCGCCGATATTTTGAAGACAAACTTGAGCGTGAGTGGGCAATCGCCAATCAAAACAATAGCGTGCTGTCAGTGCTGATGCTAGATCTCGACCACTTTAAACAGTTTAACGATAACTTTGGTCATGACGCTGGCGATTATGTTCTGAAACAGGTCGCCAGCTTGCTGATTAAAGTGGCTGGCACTCAAGGCTCGGTGTGCCGTTTGGGAGGTGAAGAGTTAGCGATTATTTGCCCTGACTTTTCCGCGCAACAAGCCTTTGAGCTGGCTGAGCGGGTTGTGGCAGAGGTAAGCGCCATGCATATTGAAATGAACAAGCTGTCGTTAGGGCAGGTAAGTATCTCAGCTGGAGTGGCGACCTATCCAGATAGCAAAGTGTCACAGCAAGAGCTAGTGAAACTTGCCGACACCGCGCTGTATCAAGCCAAAGACAATGGCCGTTCACAGGCGGTGCATGCTAGCGCTAGTAATACCAAAGCAAGTACTAGCGAATCATGATGCCTAAAAGGTGTTACAGGGTTTGCATTAGCTGAATATAGTTGCCGCAAGTGTCATCGAGCACAGCAATCTTCACTGTGCCAGCTTCTCTTGGCTCAATTGAGAACTCAACGCCTAGCTTAACTAATCTTTGGTATTCGCTGTCGATATCATCAACGGCAAATGATGTCCAAGGGATACCAGCTTGTTTTAACGCATCTTGATACTGTTTAGCTGGTTCAAATGCCATAGGTTCAAGTAACAGCTCAACGCCAGCTTGCTCCTGGGCTGACACCACCGTTAGCCACTTATGCTCACCAAGTGGCACCTCGGTCTTTTTCACAAAGCCTAAAATATTGGTGTAGAAATCTAATGCCTTGTCTTGGTTAGTGACTGGCACGCTAGTGAGTGCAATTTTAATCATGTGTACTTTTCCTTTCTTAAAAACGGTAACAACTGGATTGAGTACAGAATAACAACTGCTGTATTTAAAACTTATTCTAGATTGCTTTTACGGTTTTGGACCCTGCTAGCGAGCGTCGTTTTTGCGGGGAGTATGTAATTGCTGAAACGCTTTAGGTGAGTATCCGGTGCTCTTTTTGAACACGGCAGAAAAAGTGGTGAGGCTCTCGTAACCCACGTCAAAACAAGTTTTGGTTATGCTTTGCCCTTGTTGCAGCAACAGCTTTGCTCTGTCTATGCGCATATCTTTAAGGTGAGCTCTTGGCGTAACACCATAGATTTGCTTGAACATACGCACATAGTGAAAACGCGACATAAATGAAGCTTTAGCTAGGTCATCTAATACTACATTCTCGCTGTGATATTTTTGCATAAAACTGCGCGACTGGCGGATCAGTGCGAACTGCTTCGGGCTGGGTAGCACCTCATTGTAAAGGCGCTCTAGCTCTTGCTCATAGAATGTTTTTTGGCGAGATGACATAACGTACCTGAAACTAGAGGAGCGATTAAATGAGATTGTACAGAACTTATTCAGTTAATTCATTTTGGCTAACGTTATTAGTGAAACTCAGTCTCTAAAGCGCAAACTACACCGCGTGCTTGTATCAATAGCCGATAAACGAACTGCCTAATCGAAAAACTCGCTGTGCCATCAGCTTGAAGAAATTATGAGTTGTTGGTTCGACTCAGCATTCTAGAATAACTGTACACACCGCAACAGTTTTCTGTATTAAGAAGTTAGGCGTATGCTTTGCTTTTTTTTCATTCAAATATCAGTTAGTCTTTCAGTTAAATAGGCCTCTGTCGCCAAGGAAAAAGAATTCAATGAAATGGACTTTGTGTTATCCAAAGAACGTTTTTTCTATTTGCTTACTGTTAGATGTGCCGCGTGTTCAACTATAACTATAAGAAAAATGCGCTATGGATAAGAGTGTACTGCAAAATTTACAGGCAGCATTGTCTCAAAGCCCTGAAAATATAGTGTTAAGGCTTTCTATTGCTCAAGCATATTTTGAAAAAAATGAGTTTGAAAGTTCTGTTAAGTTAATTGATGAGCTTCAATTCAATACTTTTGATGAAGAACAACAACTATTAGCTTCGAATATTTTTTTGGCCGCTAATCGGCCTAAATCTGCATTAGCCCCACTTTGTTCAAACTCTCCTGAAACTAATTTACAACGCTCAAAGGTTTATTATGCGTTGGATGATCTGCAAAATGCTAAAAAATTCTATGAAAAAGCAATTTGTGAAAATCCAGCATTAGAAGATATTGAGTATGCTCGTCAAGTGGAATCTAAGGGTGTATATGCGTCACCAGATAATCTAGTGAAATTGCGGGTGATTTCAAATGACGACACTAATGACACCGAGATTACACGCCTCATTAAGCCCGCTGATAAAAATATCTCATTTGTTGATGTTGGAGGGCTTGAGGAAGTAAAGAAGCAAATACGCAAAAAGATAATTACTCCATTTCAGAAACCCTCATTATTCAGTAAGTTTAGAAAAAAAGTGGGTGGTGGGATTTTATTCTACGGCCCACCAGGTTGCGGTAAGACTATGTTAGCTCGGGCTACTGCTGGGGAGTGTAATGCTTCATTTTATAATGTAGCGATTTCTGACATTTTGGATATGTACATTGGGGAGTCAGAACGCAAGCTCCATGCTATTTTTGAGGAAGCGAGGGCTAACACACCTGCGGTTATTTTTTTTGATGAAGTCGAAGCATTGGCGGCAAAACGCCAAAACACTCGTGAAGCAACATCGTCTAAGCTAGTTAGTTTGTTCTTATCGGAGCTAGATGGCTTTGCTCAAGATAATCAAGGAGTGTTGATCTTAGGTGCTACGAACGTTCCTTGGGCTCTTGACTCTGCTTTTCGTCGCCCCGGTCGGTTTGACCGAGTAGTATTTATAGCCCCTCCAGATCAACAGGCTCGAGCCGAAATTATCAAAGGTTTACTTGATGGACGCCCGGGGGCTGATTCAATAAACGTATCTAAGTTGGCTAAACAGACCAGTGGCTTTTCTGGAGCAGACTTAATGAATGTAATTGAGTCTGCTGTAGATGAAGCTATAGATGAATCTATAGAAAAAGAAGAGGAAGTTCCGCTCAATGAGATGCACGTCAAGGAAGCTATACGTGTATGTAAGGCAACGACATCTGAATGGCTAACTACAGCTAGAAATTATGCGAGATACAGCAATGATGCCGGGCAATATGATGATGTACTTGCTTTTATCAAAAAAAATGGAAGTTGATTAAATGAATACCTATCAAGTTATTGATGAGCCGCAACATAGTAAGATGTCTAAAGTTACCGTTAATCCAATGTGGCCGCTATTGAGTTCGATGGTTGGTGGCGCTTTATTTGGGTGGTTATGGTTTGCAGTTAACAGCTTTGCTCTAAATAGTCCTAATAGAGGCAAAGAACTGCTCACTATTGTAATAGCGCTATTCGTATTTGTTGCCGCTCATGTGGCAACTGGAATATTTCTCAATAATGGTTACCTCAAAGGCATCCCAGTAGACTACGTAATATTAATATTATTATGTATGAAGTTGGTCTTTTCTTATAAGTTATTTCTAATGCAAATGAAAAGTTTCAGCGTTTATACCCATTTCGAAGGAAAAGTCGCAAACCCTGTTGCAGGGCTAATACTTGCTTATCTAGCGGGGCGTAAAGTTGAGTTCATTGTCGCTGATTTTTTACTTTCATGGGGGCAGTAATGGACTTTACAGTTGAACAATTGGTTGACATATCAACACAGAATTTTGAGCATGGGAATTATGAGGGAGGAGTGAAGAGCATTAAGCTTGCATTAGCTATTTCTCCGGATGATGCTGAGCTACACAGTTACTTGGCTTATGGGCTGTTAAAACTTAAACGTATTTATGCAGCGGAATATGAAGCTAGGCTAGCCATGAAATTAGACCCTAACGCTTCGTATATTCAATATACACTAGCGTCCATTTTATATGAAAAAAACGATGTGAAATCCGCACAAGTCTACATTGAGCAGGCCCTTAGTTTCGAGCCTGATAACACTAGCTATTTAGCGCTGCTTAGCGATGTTCAGTTACACGGGGGGCAGCCTGGTAAGGCAAAGGAAACACTGGATAAAGCTATTGAGCTAAACCCAAATGACGCTTGTATTCTGTGCCAGCTTGGAGGCTACTGGTTAAAGAAGAATAATATTGTCAATGCTAAGGCGTATTATAAATCTGCTCTAAATATCGCCCCTAGACACTTCAACTCGTTAGTAGGTATGGGCAATGTATTGCTTAGAGAAGGGAAAGTAAACGAGTCTAAAGAGCATGCACACTGGGCATTGTCTCAAGACCCTATGAGTGAAACCGCACTAGCATTACTTACGAGCATTAAAGCGAGACAAAACCCGGTAATGGGGCTTTGGTGGCGCTTTGACACTTGGCTTGCAACAGGGAATGTTGCGAGAACAATTCTTCTGCTTATTACAATTTTTATTGTTTATAAAATAACCCATATTGAGCTTGCCAGATCTGGATATCAAGATGCCACTGTGTTTTTGAATGGTATTTGGTATGCGATAGTTGCTTATTCTTGGGTAGGCCCCATATGGTTTATGAAGAAATTCGAAGCAGAATTGAAGCCGGTGCACTTAAACCAAGATTATTAACTGGAGTAAATGCTTGAAGTTGAGGTACTTGAATAAAGTCGATGTTCACTGTTGATTTAGCCTTTTAGCATTCGATTCAGCTTAAATATAGCAGTGACTCGCTATAGGATAGAATTGTTGCCAATCAGTTAACACGGAAGGTGTCTGCAAGTTTGTTAATAGTTACTGGGAGTTGCCGAGCTATTCAACTGACATGCAGAGCCGAGTTATAGGTAGAAATGCGAGAATTTATAATAAGTAAAAACACCACGCGGCTTGTTAAGTTTGGTTTCGCTGTCTTTGTTGGATTCACATTATTAGGCTTATATGCTGCCACATCTTTCGATGAGCAAAGCAGCCCAATTCGTAATGTGATTACCCCAATAGTCGGCATAGTCTTTTTTGGGACAGGCGCAGTTATTAGTTGGCGATGGTTGAAGGCCATTCCATATCAAGCTGTTTCTATCGATGACGACGGCATATGGTACTCGTATCTTGGTAAAGCTAAAGGGCTAGTTCATTGGGACAAAATTTGTCGAATGAAAGAGCGAAACCTGAACCAACGACTTGAACTGCAAGATATTAATGGCAATGAGCTAATTAAGCTTGAGCATCAACTTGTAGGCTTTGAGTTAATTCGGATAGTTTTGCACGACAAGGTTAACTTGTTAGAAGCTGGTCACTCGCAATCAACATTCTCAAAAAACCTTTCTTTTCATGTGCTTCATTGGGGCGCTGTTGTCCTTGCAATCCTTGTTGGGTACTACTTGGTACAAGCAGGTAAGCCTATAATGGGCGTTAGCTCGATGGTAATCATATGTGCTTTTATTGGCTATGAGTATTTGTCGAGCGCCACAAGTGTTAGTGTCACAAACACTGGCTTTGCGGTTGGTTATCCATTTCGTCAGCAGCATATATTATTCTCCGATGTCACCGACATTGCTTTAGGTAACAGCGCAATAAATGGACGCCCTGTAACTACTGTCTGGATTATCACTACTAATCGTAAAAAACCTCACGAACTTCGTCATTTAGATGTTGATATGAACTTAGTGTTTCAAGTGCTTAGAGCCGCAAAAATGACGGAATGATGAAGCGCCATGCAAGTACTATTGCATGGCGCTTTTTAGGTGTTGGGTCTTACTCTGCGGCTGAAACCTCAGTAAAGCTTGGTGCTTGTTGGTAAATATCTTTCGCCGAGTACTTAACCGTACTGAAGTCGATTTTGTCTAAGTCTACTTTACGGATGTCTGGGTTGTTCACCGTGCGGTAGTAGTAATCTTTGTTCTCAATATCCACTACATTGCCGTAGCCAATCATTTGCGAGTCAGGTGAAACCCATAACCAGTACATAGTGCTTGGTACAATTTCCATGGCGTTGAGAATGGAGAACGCTCGGCCTAGACCATTGTTGCGGGCGTCTTTGTCAGCACCACGATTTTTATATTCAGCATTGATTGCTGCTAGGTGTGAGAAACGGCTGTCAGAACCAGAATCTAGTTTTTGCCAAATATCTACGGTTTCATCAGTGCGTGCTGTCGCTGCGTCGATGTGCTTTTGCGCATTCTTCAATTGCTCAGGGTATGCTGGGTCGTTGGCCATCACGCCCACTTCATTTTCGTAGATAGTTGGGTAACCTGAGCCATCAACATACTCCACAACCACCGCGCGTTCTTTGTCGCGAATGGCGTAGTGCATGCCGACAGTTAGATCGTGGGCAACTTTGATTTTGGTGGTTTCTACTTTGGTTTTCTTTAGTAATTCGACCGCTTCGTCGACAGACTTTGCGTTAGCGAGCACGTGACCAACCACCTCTAGGTAGTTTATGTCACCTTTGCCTTCTTCAAGGTATTCTGATTCAAGTAGCGCTAGCGATTCAATATTAACGCCATGCTCGTTTAGACCTGATGAAATCCACTCAGTGTTTTCGTGGCGCATACCAATGAAGCCGTAATCACCTGACTTACCATTAATTTCATAGCCGCGCGGCACAGTGACTAGGTGTTCACCCATGAAGTCTGGCGCTTCCATTGTGCGAGATACATAGGCTTTGCCGTCTACTTCGAAAGTCGAGTATGAACATGCGTTAGCTGTTGCGGTTAAACCTGCTGAAAGCACAGCTGCAGTGGCGATAGTTAAGATTGTCTTTTTCATAATATGAGCCTTATAAATTTGAGTGGGCATTTACCCTAAGTTGAATTCCTTACGCTAATTCTTGGCCGTTCTCCTTGGATGACTTCATTATGAACATGGTAATAAGTGTTTAAAAATGCCATTGAACATGATTTCAATGTTTATAATGTGGGAGAGTTGAGCACATTTAAGCGGGGTATATTGGTGAACTTTTCACTCTCACAATTGCAAGCGTTTGTTTACACTGTAGAAAAGGGCAGTTTTAAGGCTGCTGCTGTTGAATTGGGTAAGCGAAGTCAGGTCATTGCACAGCTGGTGGCTACGATGGAAGATAGCTGCGATTTAGTGTTGTTTGAACGTCATGTACGACGCTTAGAGGTAACCTCACAGGGTAGAAAGCTATATCGCTACGCCAGACGCGTGCTGGAAACCGCTGAGGCATTGAACCACCAGTTATCTAGCTATGAGCAAGATATTCCAGAGCAGTTTAATTTAGCCTTAGACAACACCTTGCTTTGCCCTGAATTGACAGCCTGTTACATGGAGGTGATAGCGCAATTCCCCACGATCGATTTACAGGTACTGACTGGCGGCACAGAGCAGGTTATTGAATGGGTTAGAGCCGGCGAGGTAGAAATGGGGTTGATATTCTCACCGCTTTCACAAATTGAGTCTGTGGTACATGTGCCTGCCTATAACTTTCCGGTTGTAGATGTCGCGGGTGTGAATACGTTAAATAGAGGCACGGTGGCAACGGAGCTGGAGCTGGCAAGCCTGACTCAAATTGTGCCTAATGTTGTTTTTAAATATCGACACGACGCTCACTACGTATTAAGTGACCAATTTATTAAGACCAATAATCTCAGAGAAGCGATGTCTATGCTTAGGTTTGATAATACTTGGATGCGAGTGCCTGAGTTTGTCGCCAAAGCTGATATTGACTCGGGCATGGTAAATGAATTCTCAATTGAGGGTGCGAGCGAAACGGTTTGGTACGCTGAGATTATTTATCAGTCAGAGCAAGAAGTGACTCTGGCTGGTGAGTTATTTACGCAACAGGTACAGGGATTGGATAAGGTTTTCTTTGACTAAAACGTCTCGTTTTATGGTGGCAAGCGGTAATGGTAATTTGTATCTAAGTTAGCTTGCTTGGCTTATTACTTCAGTAGGCATACCACTTCAGCACGCATATAAGCTCAGCAGGCATAAAAATCCCTCTGACTGAGAGTCTGAGGGATCTGAGATTAGCTAGTTAGCTTCGATTACTGAGCTGCACACTGAGTAAATACGGCTTTCTGTAGGCCTTGTTCAGCTTGTTTCACTGTGTCTGCACACATGGTTTCGGTGAACCCTAGCGTGTCGTTAAAGTTGTAGCCGATTTGAGCACGAGTGTCGTAGTTAGTGAATAGGAAGTCACCGTTTTGGTGGTTGTACACAAATTGAGTCCAAGTTGCGTATGTCTCACCGTTAGTTGGGTCAATCAGGTCTTGTGGGATCAAGTTACCTGCATTGTATGTACTTAGTAGCTTGCCGCGAGTTTGAGCCCAGCTTGCATCTTCTTTGAATTCAACGTGTTGAGTGTTAAATAGACCACGTAGGTTACGGTCTAGTGAGCTGATTGAGCTTGGGATACCTGTAGCTGCTAGATCGTCTAAGTTAACCTTCTCAACGTATGCACGGTGATCTTGTTGTAGTGGAGAGTTCGCCATAACACGTAGATCAGACTTAGTATCACCACGATAAACAACCATTTCGCCACCTTTATTTAGCTGAAGCAGCGCGATGTCGCCAGACTTATCTTGGATAGAAATGTGTAAGCCGTGCTCGTGACCGTGAAGGCCGTCTTTCCAAGCGATTTGCCATTCATTATTGTTGAAGGCTTTAACTGCTTCTTCAGTCGTTGCATAAGTTTCAGTGATGTAACGGATGACGTCTAGGAAGCTCACAGCTGGTGCGCCAGAGTCTTGATAAGCTTCGATGAACTTAGCCGAGTCGTACATGTATAGTAGAGAAGCCGCTAGACCCTCAGAGTTGATTGCATCAGAGGCAACACCGCCGAATACATCCCACTCCATTTGAGCAATTGCGTGGTACTTAGTTGTCCACTCCATTGCGTTTTTGTATTTAGGCGTTTCTGAAACGTTCTTAACACCTACAGGGTTTACTTGAGCAACGTTACCTAGCTGGTCACCCCAATCTAAAGAGCGGACTGTAGATACACCGTGTGGTGTGTCTAATGTAAAGCGTGAACAAGCTTCAGCAAGGTTAGCAACACTAGCGATAGACATTGCAGCAACAGCGGCGATAGCGATTGAGTTTAATTTGAATGATTTCATAATAATTCTCTCTTTAGTTGAGGACTCTTTCTGTGTATGAGTCTATTATTGCTATCACTTGGTTGTTTCAAAGCCGCTTAGGGTAGGGGACTCCCCTATGAAATGCTTGCTTTTGTGAATTAATGGCGCTTGTGAGATGGGTGAAGAGAAAGAGTGAGGTGAAAGATGTCAGCATCGTTGGATCAACTGCGTGCTTTTGTTGCCACTGTCGATAATAAAGGGATGGCTCAGGCCGCTAGGCACCTGGGAAAGCATGTCTCTACAGTGAGAGAGCAGTTAAACAACTTAGAGATTGATACTGGGCTGGAGTTGTTTATTCGTCACGCACGCTCAATGGAAGTGACCTCTCAAGGCGAACAGCTTTATAAGTCGGCGCTTGCCATGTTAAAAGAAGCTGCGCTGTTTGATGCCAACGTAGACAGTATATTGCAGGGCGTGCCTGACAAGCTAACGATTGCTATCGATTCAAGTCTTATGGAAAGTGAGATTGATAATATGATCGCGCGTATCACCAAGGCTTACCCGCACATGTCATTGAAGTTGCTGACCAGTGACACTATGCAAATTCAAAGTTGGATTCTCTCGGGTATTGCTGATATTGGCTTAATGTTCAATACACTGCGCCTGCACGATGAACTTAAAAGCGAGAAAGCTTACTCCTTTGGTGTGCAGCACATAGTGCCAGCCTCGTGGGATTTACCCGCTGAATTAGACTCAGACTTTCTCAATGATAAGTTGCAAATTAGCCTGTCTTTTTTATCGGATATAGGCATGCGCAGCGCTGATGTCACCAGTCATCGATTTATGCTTTGCAACAATGCAATGCAGACTCTGAATTTGATAAAAGCAGGTGTGGGATGGGCATCGCTGCCGGGCTTTATTTGCCAGCAAGCGCTTAATGAAAAGCAGGTTCAGCTGTATCAAGCCACGCAAGAAAGCGTGTCTGACTGGAACACTAACATCGTCTGGCTAAAGCAAAAAGTGCTCAACCCTGCAATGAAGATGTTTATTGAAGAGATCCACACACTGCCTACAGTGCGTTAGCTCAATTAAAGGCAGTGTAGATAATAAAACTTAGCGGTCTTCTAATTTTAATATGCCGTCTATTACTAAGCGCATTGCCGAGTTGACGGGTTTTTCTGTTCGCCAAATGACGTCTGTATACCAGTGTGCGCTGTCTTCTACTTCTAATTCAAATTTATCGACTTCTCCGTTTTCAATGGCTTCTCTGCATAAGTACAGCGGCATGATTGCCCAGCAGGAGCAATGTTTCACTAAATTCAATATTTCATGCAAGCTATTGCAATATGTGACTTTATTGCTGATATTGTGGCCTTCACTGAGGCCTAGAACTTTCAGAAAGTTAACTGATATCTGCCGTAATCCGCGAACTTGGTGTTTGGTCAATTGTTTGCCAGCGATCCCTAGGTCTGGTGAGGCGACATTGGCAATTTGGAAACTAAAGGCCCTAGCTGATGAGAGCTCATGAGGCATTGAAAAAGTACCGACACTAAAGCCAATATCAGCTTGTCCTGTTAATACCCAGCTTCTCACCAACAGCGCATCTCCAGTCAGTATTTTCACTTCAAGCGTTGGGAATCGAACAAAAAGCTGCTTATAAACCTGTGATAATTCTTCTCCACTGAGGGCGGTATCCATCGCAATAGTGATTCGACTGGGCTCTTCTTCCAATAAACTGCTGGCTTTAGCATCAAAGTGCTCAAGCTCTCGCAACACTGAACGTGCATGCTCAAACAGTTGATTACCTTTTTCCGTCAACTCCAGTGATCGAGGCTTACGAACAAATAACTCAAAGCCGACCTCACTTTCTAAATTTGCCACTAACCCACTGATGGTGACGGCATGTTTTCCTATGCTTCGGCTAGCTTGTTTAAAGCCACCTTTCTCTACGGTTTCACTAAATGCATGTAATTGTTCGATTGAAATTGCCATTAGCTTGCCCATGTTACAACCTATGAATAGGTTAAACCTATCCTTGAGAGCATGGTGAGTCAAATCAATCTGCATAATAATTGTCCGCATCAAAAGCGTTGCTTCAACAGGTGAAGTAACCGTCAGTAATCCAATAGGTATCAAGATGGCACTATCACGCACTTTTAAATTTGCACCAATCGCGTTAGCTCTAGTAGCTGGGAGCGCATTAGCAGCAGATTTCTCTCAAGAAGAATTGGCATACATGCCAGCTAACACACAAATTGAGCTGTTCAAGAGTGGCTTAATTACCCCTGTTGACGTGCTTAAAGCGCAAAAAGCTCAGTACGATGCAACCAACAAGGTTGTTAACGCAGTGACTTTTGAGCACTGGGAAACAGCAATGAAAGCTGCGAAAGAAGCGACTAAACGTTACGAAGATGGCACTTACCGCCAGCTGGAAGGTGTGACGTACGCAGTGAAAGATGAGCACCATGACAAGGGTTGGAAAGTCACATTTGGCTCGAAGCTACATATGGATGACGCGCCAATGGAGTACGCGGATCCAATGGTTTCTAAAATGAATGCATCTGGCGCGATCCCTGTGATTCAAACTACTGTGCCAGAGTTTTACTTCAGCTGGGTAACATCAACGCTAGCATGGGGTACAACCCGTAACCCTTGGAATCCTGACTTCGCTGTAGGCGGTTCATCAGGCGGTTCTGGCGCAGCAGTTGCCGCAGGTTACGCAACCATGGCAACGGGTTCAGATATGGGCGGCTCAATCCGTATTCCATCATCTTTTAACGGTTTATACGGCCTGAAGCCAGCAGCGTTCACTGTACCAAACGCTATGCTTTACTCGTACTTCTCAGGTAGCGGCCCAATCGCACGTAGCTTTGAAGACATGGTAATGATGTACAACGTTATGTCTGGCCAAGATGCTGCTATGTCTGTGCCAACTGTGGGTGAGCAACCTAAGCTAACTAAAGAAGTTGAGTCTCTAAAAGGCATGAAGATCGCTTACATCGGCGATATGGGCACCAGCCCAATGGCTGACTACGTTGCTAAAGGTATGGAAAACGGCCTGGAAGTTTTACGTAAGCAAGGTGCTACTGTTGATGTTGTTGAGTTTGACTTCGAAATGCAAATGGGTCTGCTTGAAGGTATCTCTAACCTAGCATTCTCTGGTGCGATGGGCGCGCCAATGATGGACGCTTACGGCGACCACACTGACCAAATGTCACCATATGCAGGCAAATTAATTGGTAAAGCTGTTAGTCATCGTGAAGATTACGACGGTCGTGCACAAGCTAAAACAGAAGCTGAAGTACTACGCATGTGGACTAAGTTATCAACTGAAATCTACGCAAAAGGCTACGATCTAGTTATTGCACCTACAATGCCTACGGTTACTGTTCCAGCTGATTACGACTTTATTGTTGGTGAGCCAATTGTTGAAAATGGCGTAACTTACGACAAAGCTGTTGGTATGATGTACACCCTACCATTCAACCTATTAGGTTGGTTGCCAGCGGCAAGTGTACCAGCTGGCCTAAGCCCAGACGGTGTTCCATTTGGTATGCAAATTATTGGTAAGCCGGATGACACTGCAACAGTAGTTAAAGTTGCTGGCGCATACAGCAAAGGCGCTCCTAAGTTCTTTACAGGTGAGCTGCTGCCAAAAGGCGTTAAGTAATAAGGTTGTTTCAGTTACCCTAGTCACTTGATAGTATGAAAAAATCCCCGCTAAAAAATTAGCGGGGATTTTTTATTTTTGCTCACTGATAAGTAGTTTCGCGGGCGACTCATTGGATAACCGAATTTAGTCCATTCTTGTTTTGTCTACAATTAACAAAGCTAGCTGAAACGAGAAACAGCTATATTCGACAAACTCTTTATCGATTCGGCAGCTTTGCCAGTTCGTCAATCATATAGTCCATAACAGCATTCCGTGGCCGCGCCGTTAGCCAACTTATTTCAGTCGCCCACTGGTTAGGGCGCTTTGATGCCGTGGGTGAAATGTACATTTTATCCAGTTCACCTGCTTCGATCTCTTTTAAGCAAAGAAACTCTGGCAGCATCGCCCATGCCTCAGTGTGTTTTATCAGTTCAATCGAGTTGCGCAGGTTATTGCTGTAAATAGTGCGTGAGCTGAGGTTGTGAGTATCTTCTTGAGCGGTCTGCTTCATGAATAATGCCGATACCTGTAGCATTCCCCTCACTTGCTCTAGCGAGACCAACTTCTCTTTACAATCTAGCTGTGGTGAAGCCACCATCACCACATTAAATGAGTAACCGTCAGCCACTGTTAACTCGTGGTGCCCTCTGAACAATGCAATGCCAAAGCCCATATCTGCCTGTTCATTTAGTACATGACTGCGCACTTGCATTGGGTCTACCGCAATGATTTTGAATTCAATTGATGGAAACTTGTTAACCAACTTGGCGCATGTTTTGGCGACATCCGCTCCCATCAGGTCGCTATCTACAGCAATGGTAAACGTGGATGGTAATCCCTCTAACAAGCTATTGGCTTTCACATCTAACAAATCACATTCTCTGAGCACCGACCGGGCATAACGATACATCTCAGTCCCTTTTGGCGTGATCTCCAATGAGCGAGGCTTGCGCACGAATAGCTCCATGCCTAGCTCAGCTTCTAGGTTTGCTATCAAGCCGCTGACGGTTGAGGTGTGCTTGCCCAACTTAATGCTGGCTTGCTTAAAGCTGCCTTTATCGACTGTTTCAACAAAAGCGCTGAGTTGTTCTAGTGTCATTGCCATATTTTTAGCTCTTAAAATCCAATCACGATGAATCTAGCATAACATAAGGGAGGGTTTATGCCGCTCTTGGTGCTGTTAAGGTTCTAATTCCAAAGTTACATAATGAACTCATCGATTGGCAAGGCAGTTAATAAAAAGCGTTTTGCTAATCCCCAGATTTCAAAATTGACTATGTAATGGCTAGAGGAAGAATCTTATGAAAAACTTCAAACTTAATAAATTAGCAATCGCAGCTATCGCAGTTGCTTCAATCGCATCAGTATCTGCGGCAAACGCATGTTCACGTCTTATTATGGACGGTGGTGAAACTCACGGTGTAACGGTTGCACGTTCATTTGACTGGGGCGGCAGCGAGCTACAATCTATCGCTAAAGCTTACCCTGCAGGTGTTGCTGTTGAAGCATACAAAGTACCAGAGTACAAGAACCCAGCAAGCTGGACGGTAAAACACCACACAGTTGATTACGTTGAAGTTGAAACCTTCCACGGTACTTCCGGTGAAGCCATCAACGATAAAGGTCTTTCAGCATCACTGCTTTATCAAAACCCTTCTGTAGAGTTTGTAAAAGATGCAGCAGATAACGGTGCGCCAACAGTTCATATGTCGCAAATCGTTAACTTCTTGGTGACGCAATTCGCCACTGTTGATGAAGCCGTTAATGCGTTTGAAGCGGGCGAGTTCCAAACAGCATGGAAAACCGGTATTGGCGGGCACCAGCATGGCTTCCACTTCTCTGTGCAAGATAAGTCTGGCGATATCGCGTTATTCCAATTGAATGAAGGCGGTAAAATGGTGGTTCACCGTGGTGACATCAACAGCGACCTGCGCGTAATGGCTAACATGCCGCTTCGCCAAGATATCCTAGAGCATGCGAAAAAATTCGACTTGAACAAAGCAGAAGAGCTACCAAGTGATATCAGCTCGCCATCTCGCTATATTCGTGGCTACCATGCAACTACTCACGCTAAGTTAGACCCTAAAGCTGACTGGGTTGATACTCGCGGTAAAATGAAAGGTATCTTCGACTTTGGTAACAAGGTTCCTCAAGACTTGATTGACCCAACAAACGGTGAGTCATACGCAACTTGGGAAACCTACATCTATAACCTAGAAACAGGTGATACCACTTACTACAACGAAGGTAATGGTTCGCAAATCAACATTAACTTTGCTCAAACAAAAGCCTTTACTGAGCCAATGTGCGCAGACATGTTTAAGCAAGCTCGCGCTGGTGAGAAAATCTCTTGGGGTGAATGTAAGTAAGTTGGAGTATTAATACCTCTACCAATAAAAAAGCTCGCGCAAATGCGCGAGCTTTTTATTTTTAAAGACCTTTACTGCTTACTTTGCAAAGTGGTTAACCAGTGCATGCAGGCCGTTTAGATCGTAACGCTCTTGTGCCGGAGTCACTGATTTAGGTTGAGAAGATTGTTTACGTCGCCAGCCAATCACAGCACTGCAGTTGGACATCTTCATTCTGTTTAAAAGTGTTTTTGTGAGGTGCGCTTGTTATAGATCAAGTGCCCATACTTGCCCAATGAGATCCTGACCAAAGCTATGGTGAGGCTCTTCTTTGATGAGCTTAAAGCCTGCAGCTTCGTAGATTTTGCGAGCCGAGTGCAAGACAGAGTTAGTCCAAAGCTCAATACGTTGATAGCCCTTAGTGCGTGAGAAGCTAATACACTCATCTACCAATTTCTGGCCCAAGCCTAGCCCGCGCGCTGCTTGCTCTACATACAGAAGTCGTAGTTTTGCGGTCGTATCGCTTTCACGGACAATGAACACTGAGCCGACAACTTCGCCATTCATTTCCGCTATCCAGCAGCGTTCATATTCTGGATTAAAGTTGACGACAAAGTTGCCGACAATTTGACTTACCAATGCTTCAAATTTCCAATCCCATTGATATTCATTGTTATATAACAATCCCTGTCTGTGGGTTATCCAACCCATGTCTCCAGGTTTGGGTTCACGCAAGCTATATTCTCGTTTGCTTGGTTGCTCTCCTAGCATGCGACGAACTTTCCTAAGGGCAGATACCAACTCAGATCGCTCTTGGCGAGATAAAGTGGAGATCAGCTCACCTATTTCTCGTGAAGATGCACTATCTAACTGGTCAAAAATTGCCTTGCCAGAGTCAGATAGAGATAACACTATTCGTTTCTTATTTTTTGCATCTGGGGCTTTATTTATCAAACCTTGTTGGCTAAGTGCCGAAATCATTCTGCTCAAATAACCTCTATCTATAGATAGTCGTTCAATTAAATCCGCAGCGGCTAAATTTTCGTTGTTTGCCAGTTCAAAAAGAATTCTGACTTGTACTAATGGGAAGTTAGAGGCTAACAACCCCTCATCTAATGCACCGACTAACTTAGTGTGAAATCTATTAAAGCTTCGAACTTCATATACAGTTTTGTCTAAATTTGTCATTAATTTCCCTCCCATTAGTATGTTGCTTTTGTCAACATACGTGTTCATGTTGACAAAAGCAACATGTTAGTTTTTCTAAAATTGAGTCAAGGGCCATAGTTTGCGGTTATCTTCTATTTTTATCCCGCACGTACTAAGCATGCTGTTGATACTTTGTATACGCAGCGCAGTTGGACTCCCTTTTAGGTTGTCAATGCTCCCTTGGTGTCATCGAATAGAGGGGGCGTCGATTGGTAAGGCGTTAAATTAAAAGCGCTTTTATAATGCTTGGATTGTTAATACTTCCACCAATAAAAAAGCTCGCGCATTGGCGCGAGCTTTTTACTTTTAAGACCTTTACTACTTACTTGGCAAAGTGGTTAACCAGTGCACGTAGGCCGTTTAGGTCGTAACGCTCTTGTGCCGGAGTCACTGATTTAGGTTGAGAAGATTGCTTAACAATGGCTACGTCGCGCTCAACATCGATGTAAATCCATTGGCCGTGAATACCAATCGCCATAAATGCTTCTGCGCCTTCTTCATGGCTCACCCACCATTGACCTCGGTAGCTCCATTCACCTGCAGGCATGTTGTTGCTTGCATCTGGGCCTTTTCCGAATGCTTCAGTGCTACCACCTGCTGCTAGTTGGTCGATAACCGCTTTTGGCACCACTTGCTCACCATTAAATTGACCATCGTTTAGCATCATTGCGGCAAACTTAGCTAGGTTGTCTGGGCTAGCATTTAAGCCGCCACCTGCTACTGCCAAACCAACTGGGTCAACTAATACATAAGTGTCACCGGTTGTGCCTAGCTTAGCCCATAGGTCGTCTTGAACGAAGTCGGCAAAGGTTGCGCCAGTTGCATTGCCCGTAACCCAGTTTAGCGCGTCAGTTTTTGGTGTTTGGTAGTGGAAAATTTCACCATGTTCTAGTCCTTTTTCCAGCTTAATGTCTTGCAAGAAACCATACATGTTATTTGGGTATGATTTACCTTCTTGCTTAGGTAGCCAGCCAAGCACTGCGCCGTATCGTGCAACGTCTGCTTCAGGGTCGGCGTAGTCTTCGTTGTAGTTCATCGAGTTGGTCATATCCATCACTTGTTGAACGGTTGCGCCACCAAAAGCACGGTCTTCGGCTAATTCTGGTACGTACTTAGATACCTTGTCGTTAGGGTTAATCTTACCTTCTTCAACAGCCATCATTGCCGCTAGACCACCGAATGACTTAGTCACTGACATCATTTGGTGTGGTTGGTCTTTGGTCATGCCGTTGCGGTAGTTCTCATAAACAACCTTGCCGCCGTGTACCACGATGATTGAGTCGCCCCAGGTCTCATCCATGAACTGGTCGAAGGTGCGTGCTTCACCGTCTGCGTTGTTCACTTTGATGTTTTCAACTGAGTTGTCGATAGCACGCTCAAGTTCAATAGCTTGCTTAGCAGGTGCAACATCAGTTGATGCGAAGAACTCGCGCATATGTTGGTATGCATAACGGTTGTATGGCACACCAAAGATGGCATTTTTAGCAGTCACTTGCTTATCGTCAGGAACAACGATGCCACTAACTGGCTGCATGATGCCAAGCTCTTCATAAGATTTGTATTTGTCTGCACCTTCTAAATCCAGTGCAGAAGCGCTCATTGTGATTGATGCGATGACTAGTGCAAGTAGTGTCTTTTTCATGGGATGTACCTTCTGTCGGTTAAATTCGGTAGTGGTTAAATCAAGTTCGCCACTGGGTTATCGTTTTGCTATGGCTCTATTAAACGATAAGTCCGACATGGGTGCGTGTAAGAACCTTTAACCCAAGGTTTAAGGTTTGTAGGATAGGGGGGTCTTGGTCTTTTTCTAAGGAGGTTAGTTGCTTTAAAGGATAGAGAATTTAGGTGTGGTGATAGGGAGTGTCACCAAACTCAAACATGCACCAAAACTGTGTTACATGTCGCAAGATAATAGCTGTTAAGTATGGTTATTGTTAGCTTAATTGCTAACCCGAAGGTTCCTCCGTTGATAGAAAGCAAATCTTGACAAAGCTCAAGTACTAGCGAAGCGCCAATGAGTTAAACTACGCCACTTTATTCGGTATCCCACTATGTAAGGCGGTGACGTAGAATGATTCAGTGGACGCTTAACACAAATCCTATTGCTCGGCTGTTTAAGAAGCAGCGAATTGTAGAGATCAGCGAAGCAGGTATCAGTACCAACCAAGGTGATGAGCACAGTTGCTTCAAATGGGAAGATGTGGATAGCGCCCCAACTCTGAAGACTTCAATCACTGGTGGTTGTTTAAGTTTTAGCGTAAAAGGTAAGCCTTATCGCTTTTCTATGCTTAGCTATTTCCTCCCCTTCAAGTATCCGCACCGTTTCTTTCCTCAATGGGCTAACCAGAACGCACAGCATATAGCTGAGTTCTTAGGTTCGGTGGAAAATAAATGCCAATCTAGATTTCTTCGTGACTCAGCCATATGGGGCATCCAGAGCTTTGCCAAAGCAGAATACAAACGTTGGCGAGGTTGGAACAAGGCTTCGGGGCTATCCGACTTCGCAAGAAACACAGCATCTCAGCTAAGTCGAATTGCTAGTTGGAAACAAGCCGATATTGAGAATATCAGACGTGAGTATGTAGAGCGCGAGCTTAACACCTTTGATTCATTCTTCAGTAACGTGGAATCTAACCCGCTGACTGCTAAACAAAGAGTTGCGTGCATTACTGACAACGACAATAACCTTCTTTTAGCGGGAGCTGGCACAGGAAAGACCAGCGTTATGGTTGGCAAAACTGGCTATCTAGTGAAAAGTGGGCAAGCGCAACCAAACGATATTTTGATGCTGGCCTATGGCAGAATAGCTGCAGAAGAGATGGATGAGCGCATTAAGGAAAAACTTGGATTTGAAGATGTTAAAGCGAGCACGTTTCATAGCCTCGGCGTGAAGATAATCTCACAAGTTGAAGGCAAAGCACCGAGCTTATCACCCTTGGAAGGTGATATGCGGGCAAAAGTGAAGTGGATGAATGAAGCTATTGCCTCGCTGATGCAAAATACTAGTTATAAGAAAGCGTTACTCGATTATTTCAGTGCCTATTATTTCGTTGAAAAAGACCCGTTCGAGTTCAAAACTCAAGGCGAACACTTAAAATACCTCAACGATAACGATGTTCGCACGCTAAAGGGTGAACAAGTGAGGAGCTTTGGTGAGATGGTGATTGCCAACTGGCTTTATAGAAAAGGCATCAACTACCAGTATGAGGCTAAATATCGAATCGATGTTGCTACAGAGCAGTACCGACAATACGAACCCGACTTCTATCTGCCAGATTATGACATCTACATTGAGTATTACGGTACAGATGAGGACGGCAATCCTCCTCCATATATCGATAAAGAGAGATACCAACAAGGTATAGAGTGGAAGAGGAAGACGCATGCCAAGTATGGTACAGGGTATGTCGAGCTGTATTACCATCAACACCGCAATCGCTCGATGTTGGATGTATTGGAGCGTGAGTTAGTTGCTCGTGAAGTTAATACGAATCCGCTGCCTGATAATGAGTTATTGGATAACTTAGAGCAAACAGGACAAGTCACGGAGCTAGCACGCCTTTTAGGGTCGTTAGTTGACCTGTATAAAGCTGCTTGTCTTGATGATGCCGCTATTCAAAAAATCATAAAAAACTCTCTTGATCCAAAGCAGACTGCCAAGGCTTTGGAACTGTTGATGCCGCTGTATCTGCGCTACCAAGAATTTCTGACAGAAGAGAGAGTGATTGATTTTAACGATATGATTTCAAAAGCTTTGTCGTATGTCGAAACAGGTCAGTTCCAATCCCCTTGGAGTTACATACTCGTCGATGAGTTTCAAGATATCTCAGAGCCTAGGGCGAGGCTTGTTAAGGCACTTCGAGACAATAAAGAAAACTCATCGCTGTTCTGTGTGGGTGATGATTGGCAGGCAATTTATCGCTTTAGTGGCGCAGATGTTCGTCTAACGACAGACTTTGAAAATTACTTCGGCGCAACGTCTAAAACGACGCTTGATAAGACGTTCAGATTTAATAGTTCTATTGGAGACGTGGCAACACGCTTTGTTACGCAGAACCCTGTTCAGCTTAAAAAAGAGATAAAGTCTCTAGTTCAGGTTAGCAACCCAGCAGTGAGCATCATTAGACAAGGAGCTGAAGAGCAAGGGATGACGCCACTGGATAAAGCGTTAACGTCCATTGCTAACAGCGTCGTTGAATCTAGTTCGCCAAACAAAAACAAAGTCTATTTGCTGGCAAGGTTTTGGTATCAAATGCCAGATGCTAATTATCTACAGTGGCTCAGACAGCGTTATCACATGTTGGACATTGAGAATCAGTCGTTCCACGCATCTAAAGGTAAAGAGGCGGACTACGTTGTGGTTATGGGGCTAACGACAGGTAAACACGGTTTCCCTTCTGAGAAGCAAACTCCCGCGCTTATTAATGCGTTGCTTCCTCAAGGTGATACGTTTGAACATGCAGAAGAGCGTCGATTATTCTATGTAGCTATAACCCGCGCTAAACACAGAGCATACTTACTCGCGGACATGACCGATGTAAGTAACTTTGTTACTGAGCTTATTGAAGGCGATTATCCAGTTGAGACTAATGAGTTTGAAGTTTCCCTAACACAACTTAAGGTAGATAAAACAGTTTGTCACTCTTGTAGGGTGGGAGTTCTTAAGCCTCGTGTTAGTCAATACGGCAAGTTTATGTCTTGTACGCTTTATCCACGTTGTAAGCATAAAGAAACTCCGTGTGATAAGTGCGGTAGTCCTATGAGTCATGACATTAAAGATGGTTATCAAGTTTGCATTAACTCTAGCTGTGAACATGAGCGTCCAGTGTGTTTAAACTGCGGTAGTGAGATGAAATTGAGGCGGGGTAAGTATGGCACTTTTTGGGGATGTTCGACTTACCGTAGAAACTTTGAAAATAATTGTTCCTACAAGATTAACGCCGCTTAGATAGTTAAATCCAATTTCCTACTTCGAAAGTCAGAAGCAAAGCTCGTTTATGTCCAAGGGCGGCTTTAGAAAAGCAGTACAATCGTCCAATAAAAAGCTCGCGCAAAATGCGCGAGCTTTTCAGTGTTTGATTGCTATGGGTTAATGCCTGGCTATTAGCACATAGCTCTTAACACACATCCCCTAGCGCATAGTCACAAACTCTTCTGCCCCAGTTGGGTGAATGGCGACTACTGCATCAAATTGTGCTTTGGTTGCGCCCATTTTCATTGCTACACCAAAGCCTTGGAGGATTTCATCCATACCAAAACCGATACCGTGAATACCCACAACCACTTCATTATCACCTGCGCACACTAGTTTCATTTTGCATGCTTGACGGTGTGCCGTTACTGCGGTGTACATTGAGGTGAAGGTTGAGGTGTACACTTTAACCTTGTCTTCGCCATATTGTTCAATGGCTTCTGGCTCAGTTAAGCCCATGGTGCCAATGGCAGGGTGGCTAAATACTACAGTTGGGATCAGTGAGTAATCCATTTTTGCATCTGGCATGTTGCCAAATAAGCGCTCTGATAACAGTCGGCCAGCTTTAACTGCAACTGGGGTGAGTTCAACACCGCCTTTCATGATATCGCCAACACAGTAAATTCCTTTCGCTGTGGTGTTTTGCTGTTCATCAACAATCACATAGCCTTTGTCATCTAACTGTACGTCAGTGTTCTCAATGCCAATGTTGCCCGTTGCTGGTGAGCGGCCGATTGCCCAAACTAGGGTATCAACTGTGATGCTTTCACCGTTTTCAAGCTCAAGGGTCAGGCTGCCATCATCATTTTTGACAACTTGTTTTGGAATGCTGTGCGTGTGCAGTGTTGGGCCATCTGTTGCCATCGCCTCGACCAAGGCATCAGTTAAGATTGGGTCGAAGTTACGTAGCGGCGCATGTTTACGCACAAGTAGGTGAGTTTCGCTACCTAGGGCATGCATGACACCGGCAAGCTCAACGGCAATATAGCCTGCACCGACAACGGCGACTCGTTTTGGCTGCTCGCGCAGCTCAAAGAAACCGTTTGAGTCAATACCATGCTCGGCACCTGGGATGTTTGGAATCGTTGGCGCGCCGCCAGTGGCGATAAGAATATGGTCTGCAGTGTACTGTTCGCCATTAACTTCAATGGTGTTGTTGTTTACGAACTTGCCGTAGCCGTTAAGCAGGGTAACTTTGTTGCTTTCAAAACCACGACCATAAGCTTGGTGAATGCGACCAATATAGGCTTCGCGGCTTTCAACCAGTTTGTTCCAGTCGAAGTTATTTACAGTGACATCAAAGCCGTAGTCTTTGGCGTAGAGGTTCATGGCTTCGGCAACGTGTGCGCCATACCACATGACTTTTTTAGGTACACAACCTACGTTTACACAGGTGCCGCCGACGTGCTGCGCTTCAATCAATAATACTTTCGCTCCGCGCATGGCTGCACGGTTTGCTGAGGCAATGCCGCCACTACCTGCACCTAGGGCGATATAGTCAAAATGTTGAGCCATGATAATCTCCGCTGTTAATCACTTAGTGATGTTTGTATGCACGCCATTGTAAGGGCTGATTAACATTCTCGCTAGAGGGGATTAACAAGTAGTAATGGTTGAGTTAGCGGCGATACTGACAGCGAGCGTGGTCGCTTTGCTCTGGCCCAGTGTCGCTGCACTTTAAGCAATTAAACTCTTGTTTGCGCACTGTAAATTCATTGCGGTAATGATCGCCATGACTATCGCTTCTGCGGTGAAGCTTATCGCCTAGATACTTAAGGCGGTTTGCCAGCCAGCGACAGCTTGGGTTATTGGCTACATAGCTAGTACTAGATTTCGCTTTATCTTTAGCTTTAGCACGGCTTGCTGAAGATTGGGGCTGATTAAGATTACGTACTCTTGGGTTGGCGAGATAGTCGTCGGCGTCAAACTCAAGGCTAGATTGGGTTTGTTCTGGTATTGCGATTGGTTCACCTTGAGCATTGGTAACTGTGCCTAGGGCGAGCTTATCTTTTGTGCCCAGGCTAGTGTTTAAATCAGTAGATGCTTTCGATGCCTGAATTAGCTGACTTAAATCATCAGCGTGGATAGCCGTTACTGGCGTTATTAATAAGCACGTAGCCAACAATTGAGCTGCTAGCTTGGCCTTGAGACGGGGGAATCTACAACCGATAGAAACATGAGTTGTGTTATCACTGGTGGAATAGACACTTTTCGCTGACATAAGCACTCCTTGCTCGTTAAGCTGCATCCTGCAGAGGGCTTTAAGTGTAGCTCAGCTGTGTGGACTTGCCAGTTGCGGGCATTGGCGACAAATACCTCTTGTTAAATTCCGCTGGCTTATATAAGTGAGGTTGAGCGCTAACAGTCAGTCAGCGTTACCAAGTCATGTTGATGCTAAAACCCGCAAAGGTTTCATTGAGCTTGATGTCACTGTCATCAGCATATTCACGTTTAATATCTTCTTGCGCTATGGTGCGACTAATATGCCCGTTAATAGCTATGCTATCGCTAATGGCGTACTCTAGCTCAGCGCCAAATTGGAAATGATTAGGGCCGTTGTAGTGTTCAGTTGCGTACTGAAAGTCAAAACCTTGAATCGCATAAGGCGAGATGGTGAGTTGTTCAGTGGCCTGCCAATGGTGCTGCAAACTAACTTCAACAAAGTAACCGGCATTTTCAGTTGAATACGTGTATTCAACGCTAGGTTCAATCCACTTGCTGCCAGTATAGGTTGCGCTGGCAAATAGCTCATTGTCGGACTCACGCTCATCACCATAAACCTCGACCCTTTGGTAGCCAACACTGGCTTCAATATCAGCACCTAGCTCAATGGCATACTCAAAACCCAGTTGCCATTCAATATAGTGCTGTTGATCGGCGCGGCCGACTAGCGCATATGTGGTGAGCTTGCCGTCTTGCGCTGACAACATGCCCCAGCTAATGCCACCATCTTCAAGGTTATTGCGCCCCTCGCTAATGTATTTAGACTCGTAACCTAGGTCGATGCTTACTGCTACAGAACTAGTTTCAACTGCATTGGCTTCAACAGCATTAGTTTCATCCGCATCAGCAGCTTGTGCGTGTGCAATAGGTAGCAGCGTTGCGGTTAGCGCTGCAAAACTGAGAGTTAGCCATGATGAGTTGCTGGTCATCGCTTTACCTTAGGTTGTTGGTGCCAATTGATATATGCAGATGTTCTGGGCGTAGGTTTTCTGTGATTCGATCTTCTGTGAATAGATAGACTCTGCATAAACAATTTCGCCCAAATTAACTGCGTTGAAATACGCGGCGGCAATAATAGTTGAATATCGTCAATATCAACGGATTTTTTGCTCATTTTGCGAGCGAGGTGTTAAATTTTGTATCCCTAGGCTGGGCTTGTAGCCGACTTGTTATACCCATGCTTCAAGCTCTGCTCACTTGCGAGATTTGGATAGCAGCTAAATCGATTAGATTAAGTTGAAAAATCACTTGGCAGCCCTCATGTATTAAGCATTAAGCTAGCATTTACATGAGTTGGCACCTTTTACATATTCATCAAGGGAATCTTATGAGCAATCCACTGCTAAGCGGCAGCGAGTTACCGCAGTTTTCAAAAATCAAACCTGAGCATATTCAAGTTGCTGTTGAGCAAGCGATTGCCAACTGTCGTCAAGCCATTGATGACCTACTCGCCAAAAACACCACCTACACCTGGGACAACCTTATTGCTCCGCTGGAAGAAGTGGATGACGAGTTAAGCAAAATTTGGTCGCCTGTATCGCATATGAATTCAGTGGTTAGTAACGATGAATGGCGTGAAGCCCACGATGCTTGCCTGCCTTTGCTATCTGATTACGGTACTTATGTGGGTCAGCACCAGGGTTTATATGAAGCGTATAAATCTATTAAAGACTCAGCGGAATTTGCCAACCTAACTCAAGCGCAAAAAATGGTCATCGAGCAAAGCCTGCGTGACTTTGAGCTATCGGGTATCGGTTTAGCCGATGAGCAAAAAGCGCGTTACGGTGAAATTGTGAAGCGTCTATCAGAGTTAACCAGTGGTTTCTCTAACCAGCTGTTAGATGCCACTCAGGCGTGGACTAAACTTATTACCGATGAAGCTGACCTAGCTGGCTTACCAGAATCAGCTATTGCTGCTGCAAAAGCTATGGCAGAAGCGACTGAACAGACCGGTTGGTTATTCACGTTAGACTTCCCATCTTACCTACCTGTGATGACTCACAGCGACAAGCGCGAGCTGCGTGAAGAGTGTTACCGCGCCTTTGTGACTCGTGCCTCTGATCAAGGCCCAAATGCCGGTGAGTTTGATAACTCAGCCAATATGGATGAAATTGTCGCCCTGCGTCATGAGCTAGCTAATCTGCTTGGTTTTGACAGCTATGCTGATAAGTCTCTTGCGACCAAGATGGCAGAGTCGCCAGCGCAGGTGTTAGGCTTCTTGAACGAGTTAGGTGAGCGCTCAAAAGCACAAGGTGAAGCTGAACTTGCTGAGCTAAAAGCGTTTGCTAAAGAGCACTACAAGGTTGATGAATTAGCCTCTTGGGATTTGAGCTACTACGCAGAAAAACTGCAACAGCATAAGTATCAAGTGTCGCAAGAAATCCTTCGCCCTTATTTCCCAGAGGATAAAGTGCTATCTGGCCTGTTCTACACAGTTAACCGCTTGTTTGGCCTAAATATTAAAGAAGAAACTGAGTTCGATAAGTGGCACGATGATGTACGCTTCTTCCATATTTTTGATGTGCAAGATGTACACCGTGGTAGCTTCTACCTTGACCTATACGCTCGCACTGGCAAGCGTGGTGGTGCCTGGATGGATGATTGCCGTGGTCGCCGCGTCACCTCAACTGGCCTGCAAAAGCCAGTGGCGTACCTGACATGTAACTTCAACAGCCCAGTTGGTGATAAGCCAGCGCTATTTACCCACGATGAAGTGACCACTTTATTCCATGAGTTTGGTCATGGTATTCACCACATGCTGACTAAAGTTGATGTAGGTGGCGTATCTGGTATTAACGGTGTGCCTTGGGATGCCGTTGAGCTGCCAAGTCAGTTCATGGAAAACTGGTGTTGGGCTGAAGAAGCGCTAGCTGAAATTTCAGGTCATTATGAAACTGGTGAGCCATTGCCAAAAGAGCTGTTAGACAAGATGTTGGCTGCAAAGAACTTCCAGTCGGGCATGATGATGTTACGTCAGCTTGAGTTCTCGCTATTTGATTTCCGTATGCACCATGAGTTTGACGCTGCCAAAGGCGCTAACGTGCAGGGCATTTTAGATGAAGTACGTAGCCAAATTGCAGTGATGACACCGCCAAGCTTCAACCGCTTCCAACACGGTTTTGCACATATTTTTGCTGGTGGTTACGCTGCAGGTTACTACAGCTACAAGTGGGCTGAAGTGTTGTCAGCCGATGCGTTCTCACGTTTTGAAGACGAAGGCATCTTTAATGAGAAAACGGGTCAAGACTTCCTAGAGAACGTGCTGGAAATGGGCGGAAGTGAAGAGCCGATGGAACTATTCAAGCGCTTTATGGGACGCGAACCAAGCATCGATGCGCTGCTTCGCCATAGTGGGATAGCAGCATAGTCTGACGCTTTAACAACGTAATAAAACCGGCTTTTTAGTCGGTTTTTTTATGGGAGATAGATACTAGTTGGCTACAACTTTAGTTTGGTTTTGTTATCGAAAAACGATAATTAGTTGTCGAGAAAGAGTGGTCTTGTTAGCTTGAGCTTATTCATATTAGCTAGTGCTAAATCTTTAAAGCTCACAGAGGCATACATGGAACGGATCACTCGCCTAAGTCGTTGGATAAATATTTTATTGTTATTGCTGGCAACGCTGCATCTTGCTAGCTACATCACGGTAGTGACCCTAGGAGAGGCGGTCAGTGGCCAGTCTGGTGGCGTTGAATATCAGTTTACCCTTAGCTGGTGGGGATGGTTTGAAAGTTATCTACGTGTTGATTTCTCACCGTCTTGGCAAGCGCTGGTGGCAGATATTAACGCGCAGGGTTTTCATGCAGGATTGCTTGTAGGCGCTGTTGAGGTGCTGCCATATCTGTTTATCTATGGGCTACTCGCACGCTTGTTTAGTTTATACAGCCGGGGTGAAGTGTTTAGCCGTGCGAACTTTACCTGCTTTACCCGTATCGCCTACGTGTTTTTTGCCTGGGTGCTGTTAAGTCTTTTCTATCCGCTGTTGCTGGTGGTTTTTCTCAGGTTATTTGCTGGTGCAGAGCCGTTGTCGATATATCTTTCTATTGGTAGTGATGAAATCAAACTCGCCTTAGTTGGGCTGATTTTCTACTGCGTGGGCTATGTGATGCAACAGGCTCATGAGTTAGACGCTGAAGCGCAGTTAACGATTTAACGGGCTAAGGTGAGCAATATGGCAATCATCATAGAATTAGATGTCATGCTGGCAAAACGCAAAATGAAGTCGACTGAGCTGGCTGAAAAAGTGGGGATTACCCCACAAAATTTATCCGTGTTGCGCAGTGGCCGCGCGAAAGCGATTCGCTTTTCTACTCTGGATGCCATTTGCCAGCACCTGCAATGTCAGCCAGGCGATATTCTTCGCTATCAATCTAATATCTCAATCTTAGATAATAACTAATGGAGCTATCTATGACCGTATGGAAGCGCAAGGCAAATCAATCAATTGCTCAAGCCGTGTTGGGCGCCGCTTTAATGGCTTTACTTGCAGGCTGTACCTTGAAAATCGACGAGCAGCAATTTATTGCTCGTAGTGATGGGCATACGGCTTACACCCAAGAGTTTGTTGGCAAACTCACTCACGCAATGGCGCCAAGTAAGGTATCTCAAATCGCCTTCACCACAGCAGATAAGGTCAATTTAAAAGGCTTTTACATCGACAACCCTAACAGCGAAACCATGTTGGTGTTCTTTCAAGGTAATGGCATGAAGGTAGAGCCTCATAGCTTGTCAGTGCTGAGTAAGCTCGCCGAGCTACAAACCGACATTGTGGTGATTGACCGCCGCGGTTTAGGGGCAAGTGAAGGCTCACCTACTATTGATAATTTACTCAGCGACGCACAGGCGCAGCTTGCATACCTGCAGCAAACATATCAGCCAAAGCAGTTGGTGTTACATGGTTATTCGCTGGGTAGTTTTATTGCTGGGCAGCTGGCTAAGTCTAATCAAATTGATGCTTTGGTGATGCATGGCTCTGCAACCAATGTTGATGATTGGGTAGATGAGAAAACGCCTTGGTATATGCCGTTTGTGGATATCGAGGTGGTAGGTAACTTTAGACAAGTCGATAACCAACAAGTCCTTGCCAAGTATTATAAAGGTCCGTTATTGGTTATTGGCGGCGAGAATGATGATATGGTGCCAGTAGAGCTATCAAACAAGCTGTATCAAGCGAGTCAGTCATCCAATAAAGAGCTGATTATTGTGCCAGATGCGACTCATACTAATATGCTCGATGACGAGCAAACCATGGCTAAGTATCAGGCGTTTTTGCAGACGCTGTAATGATGTTAGTATTCACGACTTTTTGAGAGGATGGTTTGAACAACTTTCGCTATTTTGCTGCTCAGTACTTAAATGATTGGATGTATTGGGATAAGCCTTTTTGTGAGCGAGTGGCATCTAAGGATGCTAATGTGGCCCGAGAAGGTTATTTGCACGCTGCTAAATATTACAAAGTGGTGAGGAATTTCGGCAGAATAGATGAGCCGCAGCGCTTGTATTACTTGCAGCAGATGCTTGATTCTGTAGAGCTTCCTCGACAGGAAACGGCGGCAGACCTAGTGACTGAACTCGCTAAGCAGTGTGAAGCTGTATATGGCACCTATGCAGTGTCAGCCGCATCAAAGCTGTTGTGGCTGAAGTATAAAAGCCCAGTAATTATTTATGACAGTCGGGCACTTAGTTGGTTAAAGAAACAGGGGCATAAGCTCGTCCCAAGCGACTACCGCAATTATTGTGACGCTTGGTTAACCGAGTTTGATAAAGTGTCGCCGACGATTGCCCAGTGCAGCACTGAGTTAGTTGAGGTAAAACGATTTACTCACGCAAGTGAGTTAACAGATACAGAGATTGCAAAGTTGACGTCACAAGTCTGGTTCCATGAGCGCGTTTTTGATAAATGCCTCTGGTTTAATGCTTGAAAAACATTCCCAACACTAAAAAGCGCAAACATTCAGTTTGCGCTTTTTAGTTTGTAGCTGCAGAGCTTTAGCTAAGCTAACTTTAACTCAAATTGTTGGCGGTAAAGCACCATATCTTCAATGGTCAGCACTGGCATATTGTGCGTTAAGCCAAACTCGATGATCTCAGGCGTTTTGGCCATGGTGCCATCTTCATTGGTTAGTTCACAAAGTACGCCTGCTGGCTGCAAACCTGCCATCTGCATCAAATCAACCGTGCCTTCAGTGTGACCGCGGCGAGTCATGACTCCGCCTTTACGGGCGCGCAGTGGAAATACATGGCCTGGGCGGGCAAGGTCGGTTGGCTTTGCATCTGGGTTGATTGCGGTTTTAATCGTGGTTACGCGGTCTGCGGCTGACACGCCAGTAGTCACGCCAACTTTGGCTTCAATTGATACAGTAAACGCAGTTTGATTAGCGCTGTTGTTATTCTCAACCATTGGTGGCAATTCTAGTTTGCTGGCTTGCTCGTCGGTTAAGCACAAGCACACAATGCCGCTGCACTCGCGGATCATCAGCGCCATTTGTTTTGCCGTGAGGTGCTCTGCGCTATAGATGATGTCGCCTTCGTTCTCGCGATCTTCATCGTCTAGCAGTAACACGCCGTTACCTTGCTTAAGTGCGGCAAGGGCTTTTTCAACGCGTTCAATTGGGTCGCCAAAAGGCGCAAGTAGTGATAACTGATCCATGGTTTACTCCAAAAAATATCAAGGATCAGGGCTTTGGAAAGTGGCCTACAGGCCATAGCAAGCGCACTAACAGCGTGGGCTGCTAGTGGTTTTCTATTCTCTTTCATCCGGACTATAACCGTCGGCTCTGGAATATCCCTCAATGTTGGAGGAAGGCACCAGATCTGCTGACCTCGACGTATCGAGCGCTCGCGGGCTGATTATGTGGCAATGCCTGACATAAATTACCGCCGGTGGGGAATTTCGCCCCGCCCTGAGAATTACCCCTAATGGCTTATCCATTAGGCGCACTAATGCTAATGCTTCTGACTGAGAAAAAACACCCGTATCTATCACATTCTTTAATGTTATTAGTGCAACAGATTTAAACTCTTGCTCGCTGGTATGACCTTTGTTAGCCTTGTGCGCTTGACTTAAGGAGTAGTAGTCATGAACTTGTATTTTCGCCTGATTTGGCTGTTTCTGTGGCGTATTCATCGCACTAAACGTATTGGTTTTTTAGATGTAAGCCGTATTAGCTTTCGCGCCTTGCCGCTTGATTGCGACATCAATATGCACCTCACCAACTCGCGTTACCCAGCATTTATGGATTTAGCGCGCACCCATATGATTGCTGAAATGGGCTTTATGAAACGCTTTTTACGCTTGGGTTGGCTGCCGATTGTTAATGCTTCTGAATTCACTTTTATCCGTGATATTAAGCCAATGGAAAAGTTTGAAATTGAGACCAAGATAGTTGGTTGGGATCAAAAATACTTCTACATTGAGCATCGCTTTGTCACTAAACGTGGCTTGCACTGCATTGTGCATGTGCGCGGTGTGTTCTTGCATAAAGGCAAACAAGTGCCGATTGCAGAACTAGTGCGTGAAGCAGGTTTTGACGGTGAGCAACCACAAATGCCAGCAGAAGTGGTGAAGTGGAAAGAATTCCTACAGCTTAAAAAAGAGCAAAATCTCGCACCTAAATTACAATCTGTACCTGAGCAAGCTGTCGAGCAAGCAAAGAGAGTCGCCTAGGTTCGATAAGCTTAGATAGCAGATACCATTAAATATTGTGGAGCACAAAGTGGCTAAGTTAGAAAAGTTCTCGTCTATTTATCAACGTGCTTGCGAGCGTAAAGGCGGGCCTGATGCGGTTGAATTATTGTTGCCAGACACACTGAGCGCCGCGCAAATAAGCGAGTACAGCGACGCTGAGTTACTATCTGTAATGAGTAAGCGGGTATTTCAAAGCGGCTTTGTGTGGCGAGTGGTTGAGAACAAATGGCCTGAGTATGAGAAAGCCTTTTTCGACTTTGATCCTTTTAAAGTATTGATGTTGTCGCCAGAGCAGATTCAAGATCGCGCAACTAACCCAACGCTTATTCGCCACCAAAAGAAAACTCAGGCGATTGTTGATAACGCTTATATGGTGCAGCAAATGACCCGTGAACACGGCAGTTTTGCTGAGTTTATTGCTCACTGGCCGAGCGATGATATTGTGGGTTTATGGCAAATTCTAAAGCAAAAAGGCGCGCGTTTGGGCGGTAATACAGGGCCGTATTTTTTACGCTCGATAGGTAAAGATACCTTTTTGTTATCGCAAGATGTGCAAGCTTATTTAAAAGCCAATAAGTTAGTCGATAGTGGTTTTACGTCGAAATCAGGGCTTAAGCAAACCCAGCAAGTATTCAATGAGTATCAACAGCAAACCGGTTTAAAACTTGCCGAGATCAGCAAAATCATTTCGCTGAGCGTGGGTGATAACCACATGTAATTCACTGGAATTGACGTTATTACTGGCAGAAAGCAGCTTATTATTGCGAACCCAGGTCGGTGACGTAAGCGATTGAGAACCATCCTTGGTGTCAGAGAATCCCTTAACTGACAAACTTGCTTGAATAAACCGCACTGTTACTGTCTCTGGGCTGGTAAAAGTGCTGCAAGGCAAAGTTTGTTCAAGAAAATACCTCACTAGCATGAGGTATTTTTTTGGCTATTTAGCTATAAAACTAATTAGCTTATCTGCTTAGAAGCGGTAACCAACAGTGAACATCCAAGTGCTCATGTCTTTGTCGCTAAGTGATGTCTTAACGTTTCTGATGCTTTCTTCTTCAAATCCATCTGCACTCATATAAGCGCCTGTAAAGTTAGCTGTAGCTTGGCGGTCGCTGCGGTGGAAAGTGTAGTGTAAGTTGAAGTTCCAACCGTTGTCTAAGTGGTAGCCTAAACCAACCATTGGGCGAACCAAAGATTCACCTTTCACTGAAGATTGCAGCATACCACCTTCGTTGTTTGCAGTTGAGAATGGTGTTGGTGTCATTGCTTCCCAACCAAATGAGCCATTAGCTTTACGCTTAGAGATTTCAACACCAGCTTTAACCGCTAACTTACCTGCCGCAACGTCAAACTGGTAACCCGCGTAGATAGAGTGAGCAGAAAATTCGTCTTTACTGTTGGTGAATGCTTCTTGGCCGTCGTAGATGAATTCAGAAGACGTCTTCTCTGAAGTGCCAGTGTAGGTGTAACCCATAAGCACATCGCCATAGCCTGCTTCAACACCAGCAGCAAAGCTAGTACCAAATGCTTTGTTGTTAGAAGCACCAATCATTGGGTTGATGGTGAACTCGCTTGCAGAAACAGTTGAAGTTGCTAAAACAGCAGTAGCGATTGAAGCTAAGATGAACTTTTTCATTAAATAATCTCTCTGACTAGATTGTTGTTGCTCTTCATATGGCGCTTAGGCAATTCCATTGTTGAGCCATTTAAGTGTTTGATAAGTATGCCTTATCAAGAATGGATGAGAATGATAGTCAGAGATTCACCACTAAACTTCTTTAATGTGTTTTGTGAGTGTTACTAAAAGCGCTGTTGCAAACTTGTTGTA
This sequence comes from Shewanella sp. WXL01, assembly GCF_012263345.1. Lineage (NCBI taxonomy): Bacteria > Pseudomonadati > Pseudomonadota > Gammaproteobacteria > Alteromonadales > Shewanellaceae > Shewanella > Shewanella sp. WXL01. Next base: position 74,531 of record NZ_JAAIKQ010000001.1, read on the forward strand.
AACGGTAGGGGTGCTGTTACTGGTTGTTGTTGATTGTTTGCGCGGTGGTGGAATGCTTTGAATTTGTATTGAATGGGAGGCGGTGTTAACAGTCCCTTGACAACTTTTAAGGCTGCTCAGCCTATTTGGGTGGACTGGCTATCATTGAGAGCGATAACCAGTCAACCTTCATTTTGTAGAATCAGTAGTTATTTGCTGTTTAAATTAAAGCTGCCATTTGTTCTGATATACAAGGTGGTAGCAACCTCGGTTTGCAGCTGGTGGCTGAACTCGCCATTTGAGCTAACATAGCTCCCAGGTTTTAGGTTAATACTAGGTTGCTCTTTAGATTGATAGTCAAGTTCACCGGCAATCACCACGGTGCGAAATTCATCAGCCGTTACCTTTAGCTCGCCATCAAATTTGGCTGGCAGCTTGATCATGGCGCCGCCCATTTCACCTATTTTGGTACTGCCCCAAAGATAAGTAACCTGAGCGTTAGACTGATTTACAGCCGTTGCATCAGTTGGTGCTAACCACACCATATTGCTTGAGTGTTGGTTAATCGGGCGCTCACCATTGTCAAAATGCTCACTACTTGGTTGCACAAGGTAAGGGCCACTATCGATTTCTAAATAGATAAGGTTTGTTTGACCATCTGCCGCTGTAATGTGGTTTTCACCCGCTGGTTGAGTCCAAAATGAGCCGGTTGGTAGCCACATTTTTTCTGCACTCGGATCGTCGTTATGCATTAGACCGTCTATCACAACACCGCGGTATGAGATGTTGTGGATGTGCGGTGGTGATGAAAAGCCTTTTTTAAAGCGCACTAACATGCCAGTTGCGGTATTTTTAGTACGGTCGCCCCACAGGTCGGCCGCTCCCGGACTCTTGTCGCCTCTTAGTGGGTTTAAGTAACCCCAGTTTATGTCGCTGGCGCTTACCAGGTGAGATTGCTTGTCGGCTGCATAGGCTCCAGTGATGGTCACTGTAGCTGCAATGGTGCTGGTTGCTAGTAATGCCAAAGCGAGTAGAGATTTAGACGAGTCCATAAAAGCGTGATCCTATATTCTTCGAGTGTTGGTCATTGTAATGATAGTGCAGTGTTGAAAAAGAGCCTTGATAAAGAAAGACTTTCAACAAAATCTATATAAAACTAGGGCCTAGGAAGATAGAGCGACCAATTGTTCTGATAGTTGAATTGCATTACGACCTGATGCTTTGGCTTGATATAGCCTTTGGTCTGCAAGGTTGATAAGTGTGTCCAGCTGCAGCTCGCTGTTAGCCTCGCGCATGACCACGCCGCTACTGAAGTTGATATCTTGGTCGTTTGGCACGCCAATTAATGCTTGCTGGTTAAGCGCTTGATGGATCCGCTTGAGTACAGCAACAGCATGCCCCTCATTTGCCTGATCTAGCAAAATAAGCCACTCTTCACCGCCATAACGCCCAAAAGTGTCGCTTTTGCGCAGTGTTTGTTTGCAGGCGTTGGCAAAGGCTATCAGCACTTCATCGCCAGTGTCATGACCAAAGCTGTCATTGATTTGTTTAAAGTTATCTAAGTCGACCAAAATAATGGTGGCAGCACTTTGACTGTTGGCACAAATTAGTTGCCCCGCATTGATAACAGCTCTTCGGTTAGCAGCGGATGTGAGCGGGTCTTTCATCGCTAGATCGCGATAGAATTGACGATGTTTGAACTGCCTAAATAGTAGCAACGCACCCCCTAAAATGGCGAGTATTAAGTACAAGCGTTGGTTACTTTGGCTGTCGAGTTGCAGCTGTTTTAGCTGTAAGTCTTTTTTCAGCAGCTCGTTGTTTTGCTGAGCCATTTCAGTGTCAAATCGTACTTTAAGGGTTTGTAGCTTCTTCTTTTTTTCGTGCTCGTATACTGCTAACTCTTGCTCGTAATAACTTTCCATTTTGTTATATGCCTGTTGGTACTCACCCATGGCATAGGCGTTTTTGGCTTGTCGTCGCAGTAGCTTAAGCGAAGCGTTTTGAGCGTTAAGTTGACTGGCGAGTTGCTCAAGCTCAGGCAATAAAGCCTGAGCTTGCGCTATGTTGCCGGCCGCAAAATGACTGTCAAATAAACCTAGTGTGGCGCTATAGATATCTCGATTTACCCCTGTGCCAAGAAAGGCCTCGCGAGTTTCGCTATAAAGTTTTATCGCTTGCTCATAATCACCTTGTAAACGGGCAACGCTGCCGAGTCCGGCTTTGGCAAGTAAAACACCAATTTCATCGTCGATACTACGGCTGAGGCTGAAAGACTCAGCCAATGCTTGTTCTGCTAATTCGAGTTTGTTTAAGTGGCTGTATGTGATCCCCAGGTTATAGGCGATGACGGCACTACTAAATTCGTCTTTCAGCTGCTTTTTGATTGCTAAGGCTTGTTTAAAGTAGTCAATCGCCGCTAGGTCGTCGCCAAGGTAGTTGTAGAGGTTTGCCAATGAGTTAAGCACATCACTTAAATTAACCTGATCATCTAGCTCAAAGAAAATATTGTAGGCTTGCTGCATGTTTTTCAGCGATTGATCTAGCTGGTTGTGAGCATACTGGCGCTCGGCTACCGACAGATAAATTTTCCCAGCCAGGTGCCGATTACTTAACGTGGGTGCGATTTCCAGTAGTAGTTGTTTTTGTTGCTCGACCTCTTCTGAATATCCAACTGAATCACTTATGCGTTGCTGAGCGAGCTGCATCCTGATATTGAGCTCTTGAAAGTGTTGAGATTCAGTAATGGGCAAGTAGTGGTTAATTTGGGTATTTGCCTCTTCAACACGCTCCATATATGCAAGCATTTCAACTTGCACCGTTGCAGCCATCACTTCATTTTTTAGCCACTGATTATGCTGAGCAAGGCGAATGAGCTGCTCGGTTTCGGTAATGATGTCGTTAGGAGCTAATGCTTGGTCTTGTGCTAGGTATTCAATACGCTGAAGCATAGTTAGTTGGGTGACATTGCCTGCTGCAATTTCGGCTTCATCAATGATGTTACTGGGCTTGGCTACAGTTGCAAAGCTGGTTGTTAACATCACGGTTGTGATGAACAAGCGAGTATAGAATGCAAGGTGAGGTGGCATGCAGGTTAAGCCTTGAAATCTGTCCGTATCAGTACACCAGTGTCTAGACTGGTTAATTAAGCGCCACACGTTACCTTGTTAGCCTAGTTTATTCAACGCGTTTTAATGCAAAATTTACGATTATTTAATCTGTGTAACAGTTTGATACTTAAACGTTTGTTTCTGTGGTGATAGGTCTGTTAGCTTCAATTAGCTTTGATAGATTTTAACAACCTGGTCGGTCAGGCCAATAGCATTACGTCCCGATTGTTTGGCTTGATATAAACGTTCGTCTGCGAGGTTAATTAGCGTGTCTAGTCGGTGGGACTCGTGAGCAGGGTTGACTGCAACGCCACAACTAAAGTTAATGACTTTATCCTTTGGATAACCGTTGAGAGCCTGTTTGTTTAGGGTATTGTGAATTCGGCGCATTACGGCAATTACATCTTGCTCGCTGGCACGGTCAAGCAACAGTAACCATTCTTCGCCGCCGTAACGACCAAATTCATCATGTTTACGCATGGTTTGTCTGCAGGCGTGGGCAAATGCAATCAGTACTTCGTCGCCAGTGTCATGGCCATAGGTGTCGTTGATCGATTTAAAGTTATCTAAGTCGACCAATACAACTGTCGTGGAGTTAGTCTCGCAAGCACACTTTTGTTTGCCTGAACTAATAATCGCCCGGCGGTTTGCCGCAGATGTGAGCGAATCTTTCATCGCAAGGTTTCGATAGAACTGGCGATTTCTAAATTGATAAAACAGCATAATACCACCAACTAATACTGCCAATATCAGCACGAGGCGTTGGTTACTTTGTTGCTCAATTTGAAGCTGTTTTACCTGATTTTGTTTCTGCAGTAGTTGGTTTTGTTGTTGGGCTATTTCGGTATCAAAACGCACTTTTAACTGTTGAATATTGCCTTGCTTTTCCTGCTCATACTTATCTACGGTTTGCTCATGAAAGCTAAGTAGTTTGATATAAGCTTGTTCGAAGTCACCCTTTATTGCGGCGTTGTCAGCCTCACGTTTGCTCACTTTTGCATAGAAGTCATCTAAATCGAGTTGTTGCGCTAACTGTTGTAAATCCTCTAATTGTTCCCGTGCGCGCTGATATTGCTGAGTTTGGTAGAAAGCATCATGAAGTCCAAGTGTTGCTTGAAAACAACCTCTGGCTACACCAATTTGCTCAAAGCTCGATTTGGCGATGGAGAATAGTTCAATAGCTTTAGCTGTTTTCCCCTGCTTGAGTGCAATCCCGGCAATTCCCATTTGAGCAAGCGCTGTGCCGACATCATCCTTTGTTTTTTCAGTGAGCTCTATCGTTAAAGCTAGCGTTTGTTTGGCTAGATCAAATTGCCTATCTTGGGAGTAGGTTGTGCCTAGGTTATAGGCGATAACTGCAGTGCTGTAGTCGTCTTTTAGTTCTTGCTTCATCGCGAGAGCTTGCTGGTAATAACTAATCGCAGATTGTCTATCACCTAGGGCGTTATATAAGTTGGCGAGTGCATTTAAGGTGTCACTGAGTTTTACTTTGTGATCTGATGCTGCAAATAGCTGATAGGCTTTTTGCATATAGGTAAGCGATTCGCCAAAGTCGCGTTGGGCGTATTGGTATTCAGCAATACTGAGATAGACACGCCCAATTTGCGTTTGATCTGAAATTGTGGGGATTAAATCTAATAAGTGCTGAATTTGCTGCAGGGCTTCATCTGACTGTCCCATGGCGTCACTTGCCGTTAGGTAGGCTAAACGCAGGCGAATCTCTGTGGATTTATAGTGATTGGTTTGGGCTATCGGTAAGTAGCGATTAATTAGCGATAAGGCCTCTGGAATGTCTTCCATATAGCTCAGCATCGAGGCTTTTGCTGCTGCAGCCATTACCTCGTTTTTGAGCCAGTTTTTCTGTTTAGAAAGTTGCAATAGCTGCTCGGCTTCTTTGGCAATATCTGCTGGCAGCATGGTGTGATCTTCGGCGATATATAAGATACGCTCGGCAACATTTTTCTCTGTCGCGGTCGCTTCGGTAACTGAGTTTGGGGTGATATTTACCGAGGTGTATTTCATACGAGCAGCTGCATTGTCAGTCGCTATAGCCGTGTTGCTAACAAGCAACAATAGTAGCGTAAACCTGACCAACAGTTTGTGCAGCATCAATTTAGTTAACCTCCGTGTAAACTCTCACCTTTTGATATTCATAAAGGCGTATTGAATAATTCATATATTCGCAAATTTACTCGCCCACTCTAAATTATTCAATGGCTTTAACTTGCATCTTTGCGTTAATTTACATAGAGATACAAAGTGATACATTGGTTGTTGAGTCTGTGTGATCTATCTCACTGTATTGGCTCTATCGTCGTCGAGTGAGGATTTTATGACTTGTCTGTTTGGTAGCGAGCAAGAAACATCAGTGCAGTCTCTTTAGCTAGATGCAGTCGGTCACTTTCAGGTAACGGAGGTAAGTTACCTATGATATGTGACCAGAAACAATGGCCTTTCATTAGGTGCCAAATCTGCTCACTAGCAAATAAGGGGGCGCTGACTTCTAGACGACCATCTAATTTTGCCGCTTTTATCCAGCGTAGGATTGCTGTTTCTGAATCTTTCAAACGTTGCATTTCCTGGCTCATACCTGTGGTGTCGTAAAACAGGTGGCCAATTGCCATGCGGGCAACATCAATATTAACTTGTTGAGCCATTTGGTTGATTTCACCTAGTAGCAACTCCGTCAACTGACTTTGCAAGTCGCGATCGGCATCATACTCAAGCGTAGGGCGCGCGAGTGACTCTTCCCACAAGCGATTTACTAGGTGCATCACCAGCTCTTCTTTTGTTTTGAAGTGGTTGTACACGGTGCGCTTAGATACTTGCGCTTGTTCTGCAATCTTATCCATGCTCGTTGCTGCCACACCGCATTCAGTAAAAGCTTGCTGTGCGGCTTCAATTATTGCCTCACGCTTTATTTCACTGCGGGTTTTCTTTTGCTCGGTTGTCATGGTGTTGTCTCGCTGATTGCACAGGGGCATAAAAATGTTGATGAGTATTTTACACTGGGTAGTTTACTTTTCAAGATAACATGAGTAAACTAAACCGTGTAGTTTACTTTTTTGAGAGGTCGAAAGGTGAAAATGACAATTGCAGCCACATTAATGGCGCTATTTGCCATCGCACTGAGCATATATACGTGCAAGTACGTCAAAGCTGAATCGGTCGTTGAAGATGAGGCAAGTACTATGAGCAAACAAAAAACCAGTGGTGACAAGTTCATCAATAGTGAAACTGAATATAAAAGTGGTTTAGGTGACATATGGCAGATTATGAAAGCCTACGCTGGAGCCAAACGCGCTGCGCCAGCACCGACGGTGCAGGTACCAGTTGTGCCATTGACCAAATCGCAGCTGATTGCTGAGTCGCATGACGCTATTTATCGTTTGGGGCACTCAACTTTGCTGATGCGTATCGATGGTGAGTTTATCTTACTTGACCCTGTATTTAGTGAGCGAGCTTCACCTGTGCAATGGGCTGGCCCTAAGCGTTTCCATCAGTCGCCAATCAGCATTGAAGAGTTGCCACAGATTAAAGCGGTGATAATCAGCCATGATCACTATGACCATCTAGATAAGGCGGCAATTAAAGCCCTGGATGAAAAAGTGGCGCACTTTGTTACCCCGTTGAAAGTGGGTGACCATATGATTGATTGGGGCATTGACGCCGCTAAGGTAACCCAGCTTGCCTGGTGGCAAGACATTGAGCTTGGTTCATTAAAGTTAACAGCGACCCCAACTCAGCATTTCTCAGGCCGTGGCTTATTAGATAGAGACCACACATTATGGGCTAGCTGGGTGATCCAAGGGCAACAGCACCGCATATTTTTTAGTGGAGACAGTGGTTATTTTGGTGGATTTAAACAGATTGGTGAGCGCTTTGGTCCGTTTGACCTAACCTTAGTGGAGACAGGCGCGTATAACGAATTGTGGAGCGATATTCACATGTTGCCTGAGCAGAGCTTGCAAGCGCATATCGATTTACAAGGTAAAACTATGTTGCCGATCCATAACGGTACGTTTGACCTAGCGCTGCATGACTGGTTTGAGCCATTAGAGAAAATCAGCCAATTGGCCCAGGCGCACAATGTAGAGCTGGTGACGCCACGTTTTGGTGAAGAAGTGGTGATTGGTGAGGCGAGTTCGACCCATGCATGGTGGAAGCCCATGCTCAGCGCTGAAACCGAAACCGCTAGTAATGGAGCAATAAAACCAGTGGCTAACAATATATAAGTCGCTGTTTTGACTAAGTTCACAAACCAGAGTTTAACTTGGTCATTTATTGATCGAATTATTAGGCAAGAGAGATTTTAACCACTAACATTTGCTTAGCATTTTACTAATTTGCGTGTCTAAGTGTCGTCAAAATTTGTGGAATGTTAATGGATTGATAACAGCGGAGCGAATCTTATTATTTGTTTACAATTTAGGGCTCACAAGTTTGTTGTGAGCCCTAAACGCCTGTGAGATAAAGGCGCCAGCTAATTTTTAAGCAATAAAAAGTATTATCCCCAAGGAATAATATGATCCACCAAAGTGGGCGAGTTAGGGGATGCATTAGGAGTATAGATAACATGCACAAAGCACTCAAAATTGCCGCTGTTGTGGCAGCCACAATGTGGCTATCAGCTTGTAACCAAGAGGCACAACAAGCTGGCCAATCACAGCAGCAAAGACCGCCCACCCCAGTTGGAGTCATTACCGTTAAAGCTGCACCTCAAGCTATTGAAGTGGAGCTACCAGGTCGTAGCCGCGCCTATTTAGAGGCTGAGGTTCGCCCGCAGGTTACAGGTATCATTACCTCACGAGGTTTCACTGAGGGCGGTATCGTTGATCAAGGTCAATCACTGTACCAAATTGACCCAGCAACTTATGAAGCAACATTGATTAGCGCTAAAGCTGATTTAGCTCGTGCTTTAGCAGCATTAAGCTCTGCGAAAGCGACTTCTGAGCGCTATGAGGCTTTGGTGCAAACCAACGCGATTAGTAAACAGGATTACGATGAAGCATTTGCTGCTTATCAAGAAGCAAAAGCTGGTGTAGTTGTAGCTGAAGCGGCAATCAATACTGCGGAAATTAATTTGCAATATACCGAAGTAAAAGCACCGATTTCAGGCCGCATTAGTAAGTCTTCAGTTACAGCTGGAGCATTGGTAACAGCAAACCAAAACTCTACACTTGCAACTATCCAGCAATTAGATCCAATTAATGTCGACATTGCCCAATCTAGTGCGCAAATGTTACGCCTCAAGTCTCAGTTACGCGCCGGTAAGTTACAGCAATCTGAAGATGCGTCTGTTTCTCTGTTGTTAGAAGATGGTACAGAATATGAACATGCTGGCGTTCTGAAGTTTGCCGAAGTCAGTGTTGATGAAGCAACTGGCTCTGTGACGATCCGTGCTGAGTTTCCAAACCCTGATGGTTTATTGCTACCAGGCATGTATGTTCGTGCCCGTTTAGATACTGGTACTGACCCTAGCGCAATTTTAGTGCCGCAAAAGGCAGTAACTCGTAACCCTAAAGGTCAGCCGATGGTCATGGTGGTTAATGCTGAAAATACTGTTGAAGTTCGCATGGTTAAAACTGCCGAAGCAATTAACAACCAATGGCGTATTGTCGATGGCTTAGTCCCTGGGGATAAGCTCATTGTTGAAGGGCTGCAGAAAATTCGCCCTGGAGCACCAGTAGCACCACAAGTCGTGTCAACTTCGACACCAACTAAATAGGAAATCGTTATGGCACGTTTTTTCATCGATCGTCCTATTTTTGCGTGGGTGATCTCTATTTTAATCATGCTGGCAGGTGTCTTAGCTATTAAAGACCTACCTGTTGCCCAATACCCAAGTATTGCGCCACCGACTGTTGTCATTGATGCTACCTACCCAGGTGCTTCCGCTAAAACCATGGAAGACACTGTAACGCAGGTTATTGAGCAACGCATGACGGGTATTGACCACTTGCGTTATATCTCTTCAAGCAGTGATAGCTTTGGTAACGCAACAATTACCCTTACCTTCAATGCTGAAGCCGACCCAGATATTGCGCAAGTACAGGTACAAAACAAGCTGCAAGCGGCGATGACGCTGCTACCACAAGAAGTTCAAGCACAAGGAGTTAACGTTAACAAGTCCAGTGCTGGCTTCTTAATGGTTGCTGCGTTTGTATCTGAAGATGGTTCGCTGGCCAAAGATGATATTTCTGATTATGTGGCTGCTAACCTACAGGATCCAATGAGCCGTGTTCCGGGCGTTGGTGAACTGCAGTTATTCGGTGCGCAATATGCTATGCGTATCTGGCTAGAACCGCTAAAACTGACGCAATATAACCTAACCAGTATTGATGTTATGGCATCGATTCGTGAGCAAAACGCTCAGGTTTCTGCGGGGCAATTAGGTGGGGCACCATCTTTACCAGGCCAGGAGTTAAATGCGACTGTTACCGCACAAAGCCGGTTACAAACTCCTGAAGAATTTAAACGCATTATTTTAAAATCTGATTCTTCAGGTGCCAATGTGTACCTTGAAGACGTTGCACGTGTTGAGCTAGGTGCAGAAAGCTACTCGGTTGAATCATTCTATAATGGCAAGCCAGCAGCTGGTTTAGCATTCAAACTCGCGACAGGGGCTAATGCGTTAGATACTGCAAATAACATCCGCGAGCGTTTAGATGAGCTCAAGCAGTATTTTCCAGCTGGGCTAGAAATTCACTACCCATATGACACAACTCCATTTGTTGAAAAGTCAATTGAGGGTGTAGTTCATACCCTGCTTGAAGCAATTGTACTGGTATTTTTGATCATGTACCTGTTCTTGCAGAACTTTAGGGCTACTTTGATCCCAACTATTGCAGTTCCTGTGGTTCTGCTTGGTACATTTGCAATTCTTTCAGCAACTGGCTTTACCATTAATACGCTAACCATGTTTGCTATGGTGTTGGCGATTGGTCTACTGGTTGATGATGCCATCGTTGTGGTGGAGAACGTCGAACGGGTAATGAGTGAAGAGGGCTTAAGTCCACTTGAAGCAACCCGGAAATCCATGGACCAAATTACCGGTGCACTAGTAGGTATTGGTTTAACGCTATCTGCGGTATTCGTTCCGATGGCGTTTATGGAAGGTTCAACCGGTGTTATTTACCGCCAGTTCTCAATCACTATTGTATCTGCAATGGCCTTGTCGGTGTTTGTTGCTATGGTGCTGACACCAGCACTTTGTGCCACCATGCTAAAACCATTACCAAAAGGTCACACTCACGCTACAACGGGATTCTTCGGCTGGTTTAACCGTAATTTTGACAAACTGACTTCGCGTTATGAAGCGAGTGTTGCGTCTATCTTGAAACGCAGCGTTCGTATGATGTTTGTCTACTTAATGATTGGTGTTGCTACCGCGTGGATTTTCCTTCGCATGCCAACTGCATTTTTGCCAGATGAAGATCAGGGCATTATGTTTACTCAGGCTATTTTGCCTACCAACTCGACCCAAGAAAGTACCATCAAGGTATTAGAAGAAATTAGTGATTTCTATCTTGAAGAGGAAGGTGAAAACGTTAAATCTGTATTTAGCGTAGCTGGTTTCAGCTTTGCAGGTATGGGCCAAAACATGGGGATGTCGTTTGTTGGTTTACATGACTGGGCTGAGCGTCAAGATCCGGGGCAAGATGTAAAATCACTTTCTGGCCGTGCAATGGCTCGCTTCTCTCAAATAAAAGAAGCATTGGTATTTGCCTTTGTACCACCTGCTGTTATTGAACTGGGTACTGCCAACGGTTTCGATTTATATCTACAAGACCGCAGTGGTCAAGGACATGACGCGCTGATCAATGCTCGTAACCAACTACTGGGTATGGCTTCTCAAAATCCTAACCTTGTAGGGGTGCGTCCTAATGGTCAGGAAGATGCGCCTATGTATGAAATCAATATCGATCAAGCAAAAATTCGTGCGTTAGGTGTCGATATTGATAACGTCAATAGCATACTGGCAACGGCCTGGGGTGGTTCTTATGTCAATGATTTCATTGACCGTGGTCGTGTGAAAAAAGTTTATGTCCAAGGTGAAGCTGCATATCGTATGCAACCCAGCGACCTAGATTCATGGTATGTGCGTAACTCAGAAGGAGAAATGGTACCGTTTTCAGCATTTGCTTCAGGGCAATGGAATTACGGTTCTCCTCAGTTACAACGCTTTAACGGTGTACCTGCGGTAAACATTCAAGGTGCAACTGTTCCGGGTTACAGCACCGGTGATGCAATGGCAGATATTGAAGCAATGGTCGCTCAGCTACCGCCTGGATTTGGCGTTGAGTGGAACGGCTTGTCATATGAAGAGCGTTTGTCAGGTAATCAGGCTCCGGCCTTGTATGCGCTATCTATTTTGGTGGTGTTCCTGGTACTTGCAGCATTATATGAAAGCTGGTCTGTGCCGTTTGCGGTTATTCTTGTGGTGCCGTTGGGTGTGATTGGTGCACTGTTGGCAATGAATGGTCGCGGGTTACCTAACGACGTATTCTTCCAGGTTGGTCTGTTGACTACAGTCGGCCTCGCAACCAAGAACGCGATTTTGATTGTAGAGTTCGCCAAAGAGTTCTATGAGAAAGGTGCGGACTTAATGGATGCAACGCTGCATGCAGTTCGTGTACGTTTACGTCCAATCCTAATGACGTCACTGGCGTTTGGTTTCGGTGTTGTACCGTTAGCGATTAGTACTGGTGTGGGCTCAGGTAGTAAAAATGCTCTAGGTACTGGTGTACTTGGCGGTATGATGAGTTCGACCTTCTTAGGTATTTTCTTAATCCCACTGTTCTTCTTCGTGGTTGAGAAAGTCTTTAGTAAACGTGAGCGTGAAGCACGTAAAAAAGCGAAACCTCAAAGCCAAGGTTAACGTGAGATAATCTTAGTTAACTGAAAAAAGCTCGGCTTATGCCGAGCTTTTTTGTTCCTGCCAATTCATAACTTACTGTTATTAATGTTACATTCAAAAAATCTAATGATATATCTGACAATTTTGTAGGTTATGTTCTTTTAAGAACAGAGCTACTTTAGCAATCTCTTTAGTATTTCGTCTTGTTTCAGTTACCCACATAGGCGGACCAGTAGATGAAGAAGATTATCGGTTTAGTTGTCATGTTGATGAGTTGGCAAGCTCAAGCCCTAATTCAAGAGATCACTATTGATGGCAGTGTAAGCTTGCCGACTATGAAGGTAACGGTAAACACTGACCGTGAGCACACCTATTGGACAATGTACGAATCGAAAGGTGCAGACTTTGTTTCGCTAAGCACACTCACTAAAGCAGATGCCTACAAGTTGCGCGACATCGCAGCTAAAGCACATGACGCCTACGATGAAATCAAGGCCATTAATCGTTGCCCAAAGGACGATATTAAGTCGGGTTCGCTAGGGCAAATTAACTCACGTTCAGACCGAGCTTGGTTTCAGGTGGTTTGCCGCAATAACGATATCAAGTTGCACATAGTTATGTCTGATGAGTACGTCATTAATTATGTCGATGTTGCCGTTGAAGCTAATGACTTCAGCAAAAGAGTAGAAGCGTTGATAACCGAATTAGAAAAGCACTAACCGCTCTCAGCGATGATCCGTGCGCGAACGCAAGTAACTATTTGTTTTCATGTTCTGTTTAGCGAGCATGCTTAGAAAACATAGTTAGAGAATATGATGAGAGATTAACCTGAATTTAGGTTACCTATTATAAAGATCATGGATGTGGAACATTGAGGCTCGCCTCACTTATGACTTACCTTTATCCCCATTGAACAAGTCATTCGCCCAATCATTACGATTGGGCTTTTTTATGCCTGAAATTCATATCCTTAATCTACAAACTGTTCAGATTGGGTATTTGAGGCAGTTAAAGCGAAGCTAATGCTAACCTGAGCTTAGCGTCCAATTGTACAGGGTAAAAAGAGCAGTTAGTTCATTGATCGCCTGCCGAAAAATATAATAATTTTTGATCGAGTGATTAAAAATGTCTCACTAATGATTTTTAGCTATTTGTCTGAATTATATAAGTTTTAATTTTTCATCTGTTTAAGTTGTTCTTAAAAACTTGTTAATGAGCTGTTTTACAGTGCTTTTATGCTTAAATGGCTGAATTGGTGGGTTTATAGAACTTTATGGTTAGCTAGTGTTCATCAGGCTTTACATCTTGAAGCCATGAAAAGGTGATCTCGGTCGCATTTTATGCTTAGTATTAGTCTAGCTAAGCTCGTATTTCGTAGCTTCAACTGAGTGTAATTACACAACATCAGCTGAATTTCTAAAGTCGAGTTAAGGCTAAATATAAAAATAAAAAAGTGCGCCATAAGCACAAAAAACGAAGGATTTAGCAATGTTAGCCATCATACTGTGCCTAGGTTTGGCATTGATATCAGGCTGCTTGTGGTACGCCGGTCTTAATAAGCGTCGTAGCTCAGCAATCAAAGCCCTTAAAACCATACAGCAGAAAATTGACCTACGTTTAGCACTGCTGCAGGCATTTTCTAAAGAGACTCAAGCTTCTTGGTCTGCCAATGTGCGCAATAAATTCCATAAGCTAAAACTGCTTGAAGCTGAATCCGCATGGGATCAAAAGCTCGACACTGATTTAGCCACCATGCTTAAAGTGTGGCAACGACTCGATAAAGAATTGAATGAGTTTTTTGTGCTAATTGGTGAAACAAGTTTCTCTGCCAAGAAAAAACAGCAACAAAACCAACTTGCTCAAGATATCGAGACTGTGCAAAGCTTCTATAATCAAACCGTAACCGAGCTAAATTCTGGAGTGAATTTACTACCGGGCGCAGTGATCACACGCGTAACTAACCTTTCACCACTGCCAACCTTTGCCACTCCAGCTATCAACTAACTTTGAGCGAGTCTAGTAAGGAAAGCTGCTGTGACCCAAACCACTAACGTACCTATTTATCTGCGAGTTAATAAGTTGTGTACGTTAGTGCAATTATTGTGTTTTGCGCTGTTGGCTTGCTGCCAATTCGCGCTTGCTGCGGGTTCAGGCACAGACGCCAGCTCAAAATCCATTTCTAAACCCAAGCTAAGCCTGAGTCAACAAGGCAAAACCGCGATTAAACTGTCTCCGCCTGAGCAACATCAGTCTGATAGTGTGGTGCTTAACAACGACTATCCTCTTGAACAGGACACTTCAGTTAAAGCACCTAAACGCAGTATTAAAGCAAGCTATTCGGAAAATGGCATATTAAATGATATCGGGGTGGAAAAGCGCCGTGTATACCAATATCAAAATGCTGATGGCATTACGGTGTTCAGCGATAAAAGCCCACAGCACAATGACTATCAAGTCTTGTTGTATGAGTGTTTTGCCTGCCGCCCAGAGTCAACTATCGATTGGTATAAGATCCCGCTTAATACTGCTGACTATAAGCACTTTGTTAATAATGCCGCTCGCCAGCACAAGTTAGATGCGGCGCTTATTCGCGCAGTTATTCATGCTGAATCTGCCTTTAAAGAAAAGGCGGTATCCCGCGTGGGCGCCAAAGGCTTAATGCAATTGATGCCAGTTACGGCAAAAGAAATGGGCGTGCTGGACTCACTCAATGCGGCTGACAATATTAATGGTGGCAGTCGCTACCTTGCCAAGCTACTCAAGCAATTTAAAGGTGATCTTGAGCTAGCCTGCGCTGCCTACAATGCCGGCCCAAGCAATGTGCTCAAGCACAACGGTGTGCCGCCATTTCCCGAAACTCAGGCCTATGTAAAACGAGTACAAATTCTGTATAAACGCTATCAAAAAGCCCACAGAGCCAGCTGATCTGCCGCTCACCTAATTAATACCGTTATTCCTTACTTCTGCCAAATGAACTCTGAAACAAATACTTGCAGTGATTGTTTGGACTCACCTTGGTTAATTTAGTAGAACTAATAATCTGTTTGCCTGTTGGTCGACGTTGTCAGTATTCATAACTTTAAGGAACTCATCATGTCTCGCTTAGTTTCACAACTTATGACATCGCTTGTTGCAGTATGCTCGCTTGGCGCGATTGCCGAGCCTGCGCCATCTCAAGAAGATATGCGCCTGTATGATATTGCAACCGCGCCAAGTGCCGATAGATTGCGCGCTGATGTGACTAAGCTGGTGAGCTTTGGTACTCGCCATACCTTGTCTGATACCGAGTCAAACACCACAGGTATCGGCGCAGCAAGGCGCTGGATTGAAACGGAATTTAAGCAGATATCTAAAGAGTGTGGCGGCTGTTTAGAAGTGTTTACCGTGGCAAAAACCGTGCAAGGTAAGCGTATTGCAGAGCCAACTGAAGTGGTCAATGTGATTGCATTGCAGCGTGGTAGTGTCGACCCTAAGCGCGTAGTGATGATGAGTGGTGATATCGACTCGCGAGTCACCGATGTGTTAGATGCCAAATCACTGTCACCTGGGGCGAATGACAATGCGACAGGTGTCGCAGGCGCGTTAGAGGCAGCACGTGTGCTGTCAAAGTATAAGTTTAATGGCACCATTGTTTACGCTGCGCTTTCGGGTGAAGAACAAGGTTTATACGGCGGCGAGATTTTAGCTGATTACGCTAAAGAGCAGGGCTGGCGGGTTCAAGGTGTGCTCAATAATGACATGATCGGCAATATCGCGGGTATTAATGGTGTAATCAACAACTCTACGGTGCGCGTATTCTCTGAAGGAGTGCGTTACGTTGAGACTGAAGATGAAGCGCGCCAACGCTATTTTGGTGGCGGCGAGAATGATTCCGCCTCACGTAATCTGGCGCGCAACATCAAACGTTTGGTCGACCAATACATGACCAACCTTGATGTTCAGCTAGTTTATCGCTTGGATAGGTTCGGCCGCGGCGGTCATCACCTGCCATTTAATAAAGCTGGTTTCCCAGCGGTGCGCGTGATGGAAACGAATGAGCACTATCATCGCCAGCATCAGGATTTACGTATTGAAGATGGCATTGAGTATGGCGATACCATCGAAGGTGTCGATTTTGACTTTAACGCTAAACTCACCGCGTTAAACGCCATTAGCCTTGCGTCAATGGCGTGGGCGCCAGCACCGCCGCAGCAAGTAAATATCTTTGGTCACGTGTCGCCAAGTACCACCCTAAGCTGGCAAAAATCAACTGATGATAGTGTCGTGGGTTATCGCGTTTATTGGCGCTCGACTACTGCGCCAGAATGGACACATAGTCGGTATGTTGGCAAGGTGACCGAGTTTACGGTGGAAAACATGGTCATAGATAACTACCTGTTTGGTGTTGCCAGTGTTGCTGCCAACGGCAATGTCAGTCCTGTGGTGTTTCCAGGGCCATCGGGTAAGTTTTTTTAGTTGCTGTAATTAGGGCCTGTTGATCTTTGCTGATTAGAATTTGTTCGAATTAAAAGCACTTTAATCAAGACGCGAGCTATGCAGTTTAGTCGACTAAACAAGTGGCTCGTAACGTAGAGTAAAGCGCTTTTAAACGAACCTTTCAGGCAGCGCTTGTTGTCATTTCTACTGTGTTAACGACTTACTCATGTGGAATAACCACACATCAAAGTCGTTGCCTTGTATAAATTTCCAACAAGCAGCTGCAAAAGTAATCTTGAAAGATCAACAGGCCCTATTGCTCACAACAGTTCTCAGTGATGCCGGGTTTTGGCATAATAGCCGCTCACTTATTGGTAGGGTTAGTCAGTTGCAATTTCCGGTATTTTTCAATCAGCAGTATCCATCTCTTGTCGACATCGCCCAGCGTTGGAATTTGGTGTGGCAACAAGACGCTGAGTTCGAGCTGCGTTTTGAGCAAAATACCTTAACTTTGCATAAGCGTGATGAGCCGAAGTTAGCTGGCATTAGTGTTGACTTTGTTAGCGGCGCTGTCGCCCACAGGCGCAAGTTTGGCGGCGGTCGTGGTCAGGCAATCGCTAAAGCTGTTGGACTTAAGCAAGGTGTTACGCCAACAGTGGTTGATGGTACTGCAGGCCTTGGACGCGATGCATTTGTGCTGGCTAGCCTAGGTTGTAAAGTCACTATGGTTGAGCGTCATAGCGTGGTGGCTGCACTGCTTGAAGATGGTCTGCGCCGCGCCTATGACGATGCTGAAATTGGCGCTTGGATGCGCGAGCGTATGCAGCTATTTCATGGCTCTAGCCTTGAGGCGTTAGCTGATGCCGCTAAGGTTAGTGGAGATGAGATTGATGTTGTATACCTTGACCCTATGTATCCACATCGTGAAAAATCCGCCGCAGTGAAAAAAGAAATGCGTGTATTCCAAACCTTGGTAGGTGCAGACTTAGATGCCGACGGCCTGCTTGCCCCCGCATACGAGCTCGCCACTAAGCGTGTGGTGGTGAAGCGCCCAGATTATGCCGAAGATCTCGCTGGTAAAAAGCCAAGTACCGTTATCGCCACCAAGAAAAACCGCTTTGATGTTTATGTCAAAGCAGCGATGAAGTAGGCACTAAAGCCTACATTTGCCACTGCGATTACAAACTGTATCATTTAGCTATTTTGAGTTATCAAAGTTATAACTTTCAAATGGTTAGCCTGTAGCTGTCAGGTTTGCTTTACCCCTTTTACTCCTAGTTGCTCAGAATGTGTTCAAACCGCGTGCGGTTAAATTCCTCGCAAATTTCTAACCCTATTTTCAGTACGCTATATTTGTGACCGATATCTCATAAGACCACTTTAAATGTGTGGTCTTAGTCGACTGCATAGTTTAACAAGTGGCTTAAAAGCTAGGTAAGCATGATTGGGTAAATGGAATATGGCAGCAAATAAATTGACCGACGGCATTAGCGTGATCAATGAAGAAATTAGGATGAATGCAGGCGAGTTTATTGTCAGTAAGACAGATCTCAGAGGGCATCTGACCTACGCAAACCGCATTTTTATGGAGATAGCGCTTTATAGCGAAGAAGAGCTACTTAACGTCAACCACAACATCGTCCGCCACCCTGACATGCCAAAAGGTGTGTATCGTTTCATGTGGCAAACCCTAAAAAAACAACAAGAATTCTTCGGCTTTGTGAAAAACCTGCGAAAAGACGGTCGTTATTATTGGGTGTTTGCCAATGTGACCCCGGAATATGACGCTAATGGTAAGCATTGTGGCTACCTATCTGTGCGTCGTTGCCCACCCCGCAGCGCTATTGAAACCATTGAACCTATCTACAAAAAGATGCTCCAGTTAGAGCGTGCTGCGCGTAATGGTAAAGATGCCGAGCTGCAGTCTCTTGCCTATCTACAGCAGCAATTAGACCAGATGAATATTGAGTATCAGCATTTGGTGATCAACTTATTTGAGCAAGGGAAATAGGAAGTAAACATGATAAACGCGCAACCTGCCTCCAAACTTGCTGATAGTGATAAACACTACAAAGCCAACCCTATGTTGCACACTAAGCTCAAAGTCTTTGTGGGCATTTTTATTGCCTGCGCGCTGTTTTTGGTGCTGCATGCTTATGTGACTAGCAATACCTTTTGGCCGATGATGATCGTCGCCGCAGTATTGATTGTGGTGGCGCTTAAAGTTAGCTCAAGTATGAGTAAATACTTGCTGACACTAGAAAAAATTAACGCCATTTTGTTGGACGCTAATCGCGGCTATCTAAGTGGCCGAATAACCGATGCCAAAGGCTTAGGCGAAGTTGGCAAGGTGGCGTGGGAGTTAAATGAGTTTCTCGATGTTTTAGAAAATTACTTCAACGAAGTGGAAAGCAGCTTTCGTTATGCCGCTAAGAATGATTTCTCGCGACCGACTTTTCCGGTAGCTTTACCTGGCTCACTAAAGCACTCACTTGAGCATGTAAATGAGTCGCTGGCGGCAATGAAAGCCAACATTGAGTACATCTCCAAAAATGAGCTCAATGGCCGCCTATATGCGCAAAACACCCGTTTTTTAATTGAAGATTTGCAGGCAAGCCAAACCGACTTGAATGTGATGAACGAGAAAATCGCTGAGGTTGAGCGCCTTGCTCGTAACAATGCTGAATCAACTCAACAAAGTACTGAGTCTGTTGCTCATATTGTCAGTGCGTTAAGCACCATTAGTGACAATGTTGAGGGGGTTTCTGGCGTGGTTGACGAGTTAGCAACTGACAGTAAGGTGATCACCAAGTCGCTATCAAACATTACTGATATTGCTGACCAAACTAGCTTGTTGGCGCTTAACGCATCGATTGAAGCGGCAAGAGCTGGTGAGCATGGCCGCGGCTTTGCTGTGGTGGCGGAAGAAGTGAAATCGTTATCTGACAGAACCAAAACCATTGCCGATGAAATTAATGCGATTTTGGCGTCATTTGCCACCCGAGTGGAAACTATTACTGGGCTGTCGAAACAGTCAACTCAGTCAACCACAGATGCCAATGAGCTGGTGGCACAGGTGCACGCTAACATTGAGGACTTACTCGCCTCTGCTAAGCAAACGAATAGCTATGCCGCCTTTGCTAAAGATCAGGTAGCAGGCGCACTGGTAAAAACCGACCTGCTGGTGTTTAAACAAACCGCCTATAGCGCAATATCAGACCCAAGCGACTTAGTCAGCCGCGAAGCGGTTTCGGTTGATACCCATAGCTGCTCGTTTGGTCAATGGTACTATGGCGAGCATGGTGCTCACTTCAATATGACTAGCTCGTATCACGCGATTGAGAAGCCGCATGCTCAAGTGCATAGCTCAATTAGCGCGGCAATCGATTTGCTAGACCAAGGCTGGGAAAGCGATGCCAAACTGCGAAATGAGATTGTGGAATACGTTGAGCAAATGGAAGCATCGAGCAACCAGCTGTTAAGGCTGATTGATACCATGGTGACTGAGAAACAGCGCGCTTAATGGTTTCTTAACTTCTAGCGAGTTAGCTCAAGGTCCGTTAACGCTAGATGCGTTATCCCTTGGGGGGCTTTAAGTCTAAGTGCTGCTTTGCCCTGCAAATGCATATTGCCATTGCTTAGGTGCAATGGCGTAGGCTGCTTTAAAGTGTTTGCGATACACGCTTTCATTGTTAAAACCGGCTAATTCAGCGACTCTGGCTATTGATAATCCACCTTGCTCCAACAATTGCTGAGAGTAATTAAGTCGCTGACTTATAAGCCAGTGGTTAAAGCTATCGCCTGTGAGTGCTTTGAAATGGCGAGTAAAACTGCGCCGACTCATAGCGCAAGCCTGCGCGACGCTATCTACATTGTAATCCTGTTGTAAGTCACCCAATATCTCATCTAACACTCGCTGAATGTTTGCCTGGCTGCCTTTAGTTTGCGGCACAGGTGTGGGAATAAACTGCTTTTGACCTCCGCTGCGATAAGGCGGCGCGACAATTAAGCGTGAGATTTGTGTGGCTGTTGCGTTACCGAGAAAGTGACGCACTAAGTGTAAGCAGCAATCTAGCGCTGCTGCAGTGCCTGCTGAGGTGAGGATGTTACCTGACTCAATAAACAGCGGGTCGGCATCGAGCAGAGCATTGGGAAATAGCTCGGCAAATTTATCCGAATACGCCCAGTGGGTTGTTGCCGCTTTATCTTCAAGCAAGCCCGCATAACCCAGTACAAATGCCCCTAAACACAGCCCCACAATTGTTGCACCGCGAAGGTTGGCCTGCTTAAGAGCATCGATAAGTTTAGCTGACGGTGCTTGTGCAACGTCATGCCAGCTGGGGATGATAATAATATCTGCCGACTCAAGACAGCTTAAGTCACTTGCTATGTTAAGCCCAATGGGTGAGCTACTTGTAAGCGAACCATTTTGCTCGGCGCATACAGTGACGTTAAACGGTTTGTCCGCAGGGTTAGGGCTAACAAAAGCATCGTTAAATACTAGGCAAGGCACAGCTAGGTGAAACGGGCTAATATTATCAAACGCGACAATGGCGACATCGAGAGGTAGAGGCATTTGGATGTAGTAAATGAAGACTTTGGCTCAATAATAGTTTAGTTGGCAAATTAGGCCAAAAGGATTAGCTTTTAATGCGGCTACAAAATCTGGTTTCTTATATGCTCTGACATATTGAATGTTGGCCTAAAAGCATCGAAATATGACTTATGGGCCACTGTTGACGCTTCTGGTTAATAGGCAAACTAACATCATCAATTTTTGCTGGTTTAAACCACTTTTTGTTGGAGCATATTATGAAGATTCATCACTTACGTAGCGCAACTTTTATCATCGAATCTGGCGATAAGTTTATTCTTATTGATCCTATGCTCGGGGCAAAAGGTTCTCTGCCGCCTTTTAGTTTGCTGCGCTTTAAAGCGCAAAAGAATCCGACGGTAGATTTACCAAGCAATGCCAATGACCTGTTAGATAAGGTTACCCATTGTTTACTGACTCACTCTAATACCTTTGGCATTCGCCCATTGCAGCACGCAGATCATTTAGACCCAGCAGGTGAAGCGTTTCTAACCGCACGAAATATTCCGGTTGCAACGCCTGCAAAAGATGCCAGCTACTTGCAAAAAATAGGTTTGAATATCGCTGCGCCATTAATGCCGTGGCAAGCGCAGGAGTTTGCCGGTGGCACAATAACGCCTGTGCCGTGTCAGCATGGACATGGTTGGATCCATAAAGTGATGGCTAACGGTTTAGGCTTCGTGTTGCAGCTTCCAAACGAGCCAAGTATCTATATTAGCGGTGATACCGTATTTACGGCAGATGTAAAACGCGCACTAAGCGAGCTTAAACCTGATATTACCGTGGTGGCAGCAGGGCAAGCGCAAATGGATGTGGGTCAACCCCTGTTAATGGCGTTAGATGAAGTGTGTGAGTTTATTAGCGCATCACCAGGTAAAGTGATTGCTAACCATATGGAAGCCTTAAACCACTGCCCAATTGACCGTAAAACTTTAGCTGCTGAGCTTGAGCGCCGTGGTTTAGGCGATAAAGTGTCGATTCCGCAAGATGGTGAGGCAGTTGCGTTTTAACTGAGGTGGTGGATTGTGCAATAAAGGTTATAGTTGTCGGCAACAGAGCCAAATGTTGAGTATAGGAAACTAAGGTGCAAGTTAGAGCTTATCAGGCAAGTGACAAAGCGAGATTAGTTCTGAATAATCAATAGAATCACGTTATGATCAAGTTGGGCAATCATTAATCAGGCTACCAGTATTATGAAGATAGTAGAATTTGAAGTCCTTAATAAACACGATGAGCACTGCAACCTAGATTCTTTCCCACTAAGGTTTGGCTTTAGTTGTAAGACAGATACATGGCTGAAGCTATACACGACCTCTGAGCCACAACCTAGTCCGCATAGGCCTGAAAGATTAAAGTACCAAGGCTACATACTAAACCCTACCACTCAGGAAAAATGCGAAGGCACATTTGTGGTTCTACAGATTAACGAACACCTTAAGTTTGTTACCGCCTGGAGAAATGATCAGGATACTGAGCATTATCTATCTGAAGTAATGAAGAATTTGCGAAAAGATGGTGTGCTCACCTCAGAGCATCTCTTGACTCTTCATCCTAAATATATTCGTGGAGAGCTCAGCAAGCATTCTGATTTAGTTAAGGATATTAGCCATTCCCGTACTGAAGCAGAAGTTGAGAAGATTCAAAGTAAAACAGATAGGTACGTTGCTGAGCTTCAAAAGCGATACCAAGAAAAAAATATTGCTTTAGAAGCAGCAAACAAAAAGTTAAAACAAGAACTTGCAGATGAGAGAGCAAAAGCTGCAAATCAAAATAGTACTGTTAAAGAAATTTCTCCTCACACCCTAATTAGAGTTGAGGAAAATCAAAACTATCGAGGCTCACTTTGTACCGTAATTACCCTCGCAAATGGAGCGCGTTGGTATATGAAAACAAGTACATTTGACAGGGCTGGTAACATTACTAAAAAAGCTCAGTCTCTTATTAATAAACCTGTGGTAATAACGTCCTGGGATCCTGTAGAACAACCTGGGAAATGGTCTTCACAAGGTTACTTTAGAAATTTATTTGCATCGGCTTAGAGCCATAGATAGCAACTATGTAACCCGGTAACAGATTCTGTGTCACTTCTTCATTTAGTCATGCATTTTAGTTATGGTCAGTTTATGGCGTTGAAGGTGGAAAGCTTCAATGGAACTAAGTGAATGCTAAGTTAGTTAGAATGGTAAATCCTTACCAGAAACATCACTCCAAAATATGTCATCTTCTTTGGGGTGGATTGAATTTGTGTTGCCTTTTGCGATGGCTTCAATGTCGCAAAAGTATTCACTTGAAGACCAGTCACCAGTTGTTTTTGAAGTATATATAGCTACCTGTTTACCAACTAGTTTCAAAGCTTTTTGCTCGATAAAGTTAATTCTAGGGAACTTCGTTGTCATTTTTAACTTCTTACCAGCATTACTTTCAATATATAAATTTGAATAAGCGTCACGGTAGACTTTAGCTAAAATCCCAAATTGCATGCTCTTAACTCTTTGATTCGATTTCATGGTTTTTCCATAATTTTAGTGTGTAAGGTTATGGGGGAGAGCTTGCTACATAAACGAGCTGTTCATAGCAATGTAGGAGTTGATGCAACTGCTGTGCTCAGTTGATATTACCACTGATTATTCAGGTGGTTAGCTGTAATTTAAAGTTAGAACCTATCTATGATTTTTATAGTTAAAAGTCGTGTGTCGCAGTATGCACAGTAAATTATAGTTGAACAACTATAATTTACTGATTAAATATTTAGCGTCCCAAAGGTTACATGTCCAAGACCTTAGTTAGTTTTCCTTATGGGAGCTATTGCTTGAGCTCATTATCAATTTGAATGCATAGAAGATGACGATTATTGCAATCAAGAATGCTGGAACATCGCAATAATAAACGATGCGTTCTGCGGGCACGCTAGCGGTAATTCGAAGTACTTCCCCTACGCCAAATACAATGATGCTTAGTAAAATCCCTAAATACACGATAGCGCGGTAATTGTGTTGTGGTTTTGGGCAGCTGTGAGCTAGCTTAAAATGTTTTATCGCTAGGTAACTACTAACGCAGATTAAGAATACTTTGAAGGTAATTTCAAAGGGATGGGCGCCAAAAAAAGCGCTTAAAAGTTCCATTATTATCACTTCCTTGTCGTTATGATTGACCTAGCTCAAGCGTTCGCAAAATCCTTGCGGCGGTATGTTATTGAGCTAGTTTCTTATCTGATTTTTTTAACTAAACGTGGGCAGTATCAATCAAAATTAGCACGCTAATCCTGCGCCACCCAAGTGCACTCTTGTATCAAATTGTCGCCAGCAAAAACTTTGGCGGTGAATTTGTCTCCCACATCTATTTTCCCCACGCCTTTTGGGGTGCCAGACATAATTACATCACCATCTTCAAGGGTGAGAAAGTTGCTGATGTCAGCTAAAAACTCAGCGGGTTTAAAGATCATTTGTGCGTAGTCGCCTGCCTGAGTGAGCTTTTCATTGATATATAGCTCCATATGCAGCTCAGTTATATCGCTCGGCAGAGTTACAAAATCACTAAATATTGCGGAGCCGTTAAAGGCTTTTGCTCGCTCCCAGGGTAATCCTTTGGCTTTTAGTTGCGATTGAACCTGGCGTTTCGTTAAATCCAGCCCAAAGCCCACGGCGCTTAATTGCCCTGATTGGACAGCAAAGCAAATTTCACCTTCATAGTGGATTTCATCGCCGCCGCTTAAGACTATTTGCTGCGAAATAGCTGAGTTGGGCTTAATAAAAATCACCGGTTCAGTGGGCTGTTCATTCGCCAATTCCTTGATATGGTCAACGTAATTCCTGCCAATACACACCACTTTAGATGGGGTTACCTTGCGGTTGGCGACCATAATTGAATTCATTGATACTCTCCCTGAAAATTTACCGTCACACATCTTAACGATGAGTAACATAAATATCTAACCAGAACTCTGGATAAGGAAGTGCCAATAACTCTATAGTCCTAAGTTATACATGGTATTAAGTTTCTAGCGAGATAGTTTTGTTTAGTTCAAGGCGAAGCTACGCGTCAATAGCTAGCCTATTGCAAGTAGCTTCAACACAGAAATAAGCAAAAGTAGCCGTTAGAAACCGATTTAATATCCAGAACTCAGGTTAGCTTCTGAGCATTGAGGCCAATAAGGTCAGTACCTTAAAGTGAGTGGTATAGGTTCTGCTGTTCGATAAACAGGTTTGATAAGAGTGGCTTAGGTCGTATGATTAGCGAATAGGTTGGTGTTAGCTAGGTCAGCATGCATAAATTTGAGAGTATGAGTTGGAATATCAATGATATTTAGTAAAAAATTTAATCTGATTGGGTTGCTCGGCCTGGCTTTTGCGTTACTGCTCATTTACGTTCAAGACTTTGCTAGTGCTAGTTTTATTCTTAAGCCTTATGACTTTTACATCATGTTGGCTTTTCTTGCTTGTTACGGCGTTCATTTCATTTACCTTGGTGCATTTGCGTACTTCAATAAGCACTGGTGGTGGCTTGCCGGATTATTCCTCATGCCACTTGTTGGTTACTTTGTGTATTTTGCTTTGCAAGTGGTCAAGCAACAGAAAATTAGGGCTAATGAGGTTGAACCGCTAGAAATGTAGCGTCACCAACAAGTTGTTGATAATCACATCTGGTGTGATCTTGATCTCATTTTTCTCCTGACGAACGTGAGTTAATAAACTTAATCAAGTGCTGTTTTCAGTTCTATACTTGAACCAGTTTATTATCACAAAGGAGTGCAATATATGTTGGGTGAGAGTCATTCGTTAGCAAATGAGTTTCCAGAGCACAGCGAGCTTATCGCCAAGTTAGTAGCCAGTGATGAAACCTTTGCAGCGGATACTAAAAAGTACAACGGCTTGGATGATGAAATCCGCGCCTTAGAGTTAAAGAATGCACCAATTGATGATGAAGCTATGCATCAATTAAAGCATGACCGCGCCGAGCTTAAAGATTCCCTATATCAAAGGTTGTTAAAAGCTAACGGCTAAATACCACCTTAATTGTTATTTCAGCGCTAGTGCGCTAAGGAAACAAATAACCATGCCTGGGCTGAGTCCAAGGCATGGTTTTTTATTGCCTGCCATCAATTGCGTTCACTTCTGTTACTTCCTAAATAACATTGCTTTTCATAACAAATTCAATCGACTAATTATTTTTGCGTAATTTGATTTTGTTTACGTCACTGCTGTTTCAGGGCGTTGATTTATATCCTCGTTATCAACAACTGAGGCGCTGAGGTAAACCACAGCGCTAAGCAAAAATTTCAAATAACGCAGATAAAGGAAATCGACATGAAATTAGCAACAAGTATTAAAACAGGTTTATTGGTTGCATTGACCAGCGCGATGCTGGTGGGCTGCGGTGGCTCAAGCGAAGAAGAGCAGCTTACCTGGATTAATGAGTGGAACCACTCGTTTGACGTTGACATGAAAATGAAGATGCTCAACACCTGTTTTAAGAAAGCGGGCGTAAAAGGTTTGATGGATCAAATGAGCGAAAAGCAAAACGACATTTATAACGAGTGTCAGCTCGATTACATGATTGAACTAGCAGAGAAAGACGACGTTAGCCTCGACCGTGACTTACTGGCGGCAAACATCCTGCAGATGTGAACGACACTCTCAAGCTTGAGCTGCAACAGTCTTTCTACGGAGATGGTTCGCAGCTCGGGGAGTGGACGAGGGCGAGCAAGGAGTGGGCGAGGCTTAATTTTAGCCTCGCTGCGCTAGCTATCGGTGTTTTAATTAAAGCATAAACAAGGAGTTACGTGATGAAATTTTCCCCGCGTAAACAGCATATTTATCACCAGGCTAATATTCAAGGGCAGGATTATATTGTCGGTGATCTCCACGGCGAAGTGGATGCCCTCAAGTTTGAGCTTGAAAGGGTTGGCTTTAATTATGAAACTGACCGCTTGTTTTGCACTGGCGATATTATTGATAAAGGTGACACCAGCATTGATTGTCTTAACCTGTTAACTGAAAAATGGTTTTACGCAGTGTTGGGTAATCACGAACAGTTGTTTTTAAAGGGATTTGAATCAAGTAAATACTGGCAAATGATGCAAAAACAAGGTGGTGAATGGATAACACCATACCTAGACAGGCTTGATTTGCTCATGCGTTGGAAAACCCTGATTGATGTGACTATGCCACTGGCGCGCACCATAGAGTTTGCTGGTAAAACCATAGGCATTAGTCACGCCAATACGCCGCTAGACTGGCAGCATGTGCAGTCGGGAGAGTTGTCCGAGCATGATATTTGGCAACTCCTTTGGCACAGGCCGCTTGATGAGCGTAAACCCTGGTATAGCGTCAGCGGCGTTGATGCTGTAGTCCATGGCCATGACCCCGTTCCCTGGATTACACAGATGCGTAATCGTTACTGGATCGAAACATTCACCCACAACAAGAAGTTAACTGTGGTTCGTATCGACTTCTTTTTCCCTGAGTTGCAACTGGCCGCAGCTGGTATGCATTAGTTATAAACCTGAGCTCTGGATAATAAATCGGTTTCTAACGGCTATTTTTGCCCATTTCTTCGTTGAAGCTACTTGCAATAGGCTAGCTATTGACGCGCAGCTTCGCCTTGAACTAAACAAAAACTATCTCGCTAGAAACATAATGGAAGGTATAACTCAGACCTAGAGAGTGATTGCCACTTCCTTATCCAGAGCTCAGGTTGAAAAAGTAATTGTGGTGATATGTGTGAGCGATGGGGGTTAACTCGTTGGCATAATTATGGAAAAATATCAGTTGTTTAATTGTCCGCGTTTATCTCAATAACACTAAGCTGGAATATTAAGTCTCACCCTTTGAGAGCCGCCGTTTAGTAACGATTTAAACTAGAAAAACTGACATAGGTGAAGGAGTCAATAGAGTGTCTATTAGAGAGCTAGCTAATGCCACTGAGTTGTTACAAGGCTGGCAAAGTCGCGATAAAAGCCAGAGCGCTGAGTTTCTCACCTATGCCTATCAGGATATTCGCGCCATTGTTGAGCGCTACTTGAGTCAGCATCAACCAAATCAAACCTTACTGCATGATGCCTCCATTACCGAGCTTGCTAGTGAGTCTGTAGTTAAGCTGCACCGCTGGCGTAATGACGAACAACCTTTTGCGAGCCGTCAGGAGTTTTTTGACTATGTGCGTGTGTCGGTGTGGCATTTATTGTTTGGTAAGCCGCATCAATCCATGGTCAACAAGCAGCAGGCCAAGCATGAGTTTTTGCATCAACAACTGGATGAAACTGAAGTAGAGCTGCCAAACTGGACTGAAAACCTCAATTTGTCTGCGGCGCTAGAGCTATTGCAGCAGGCTCATCCGCGTCAGGCTGAGGTGTTTGAGCTAAAACACTTTGCAATGGTATCTCACCAGCAAGTTGCTGATATGTTAGAGTTGTCGCCACGTACTGTCGACAATGACCTCAAGTTTGCCACTGTGTGGTTGCGTGCCAAGCTCAGTTAGAAAGAGTTCAGTTAGAAATGGTCCAGTTACAAATAACCCTGTTAACGAAGCCTAAGCCTGCAAGAGCAGAGTTAATTTTGCCCGCTCTTGCTGAATTTAAGTCACAATAGATCCACAAAAATAAAACCACAACAAAGTCATCAATAAACCCATGTCGCAACAGTCTAAACCGCTTGATATAGCCGAAATCTATCCTCAGATAGCTGATTTACCACAAGCGCAATTAGCGCTAAAACTTACCGAGCTTAAATCACAGTTGAGTAGCGAAGATTGGCAAACTTTAAATAAGATGCTGCTTATTGATGATACGCCCCTTGAGGCAGAGAAAATGCTGTCTGAGCAGATGTTAACTGAGAGTCAGCAAACTCAAGCACTTAAAGCCGAGGCATTTATTGGGCAGCAGGTGATGGACTTTACCATTACTGAGCTAGTGTCAGAGACCGGCGGTATGGGACTCGTATTCCTAGGCGAGCAGCGCTTAAGCAGCTTAGATGAGCAAAGTTCCACAGTGCATAACGCGGCCATTAAAGTGCTGCGCACTGATAAACTTAGCTCTGCCCAGCAGCAAGCGGTTTTTGCCAACGAAGCCTCTGCAATGATGCTGCTTGATCACCCCAATTTGTGCCGTATTTATGGGGCATCCAAGGTACTTGGACAAGCGTGTATTGTGATGGACTTTATTGATGGTGAGCCGCTCACTGATTGGCTGATACGTATCAATACTCAGCTGGGCTCCAAAGCGCGGCATAAGCTCAAACTCGAACTATTTAAGCAACTTCTAAACGCCGTGGATTACCTGCATAGTCAGGGCATGTATCACGGCGATATTAAGCCGCAGAATATTATTGTGAACCCGCAAGGTTTATTGGTGTTAATTGACCTTGGCTTAGCACGCAAATACAAGGCGGAGACACCTAAAGAGCCTGAAAAGCAAGCTGACCATCAAAAGTCGAGCCTAACAAGTGTTAAAGCGTTTACTCGTAATTGGAGCGCGCCAGAGCAGCAAGCCGGGCTGCCTACGAGTGTAGCATCTGATGTGTATTCTCTTGGCGTGGTATTGCACTATTTGTTCACTCAAAGCTTCAAGCTTGATATCTACCGTGAGCCGAAACGCTTTGCCATGGAAAGCGCTGAGCAGCAGGCTGAAAAAGCACAGATGCAAAAGCTGCTGCCACTAGAGTTAAGCGCGATTATTAAGCGCGCAGTGGGCGAGTTGCCCGAGCAAAGGTTTGCTTCCTCCAGTGAGTTTGAGCAGGTACTTAGTGCATACCTAGCAGGTGAAGCCGTTGATGAATATTCAACAAGCCCTATGTACCGCGCGGTTAAGTGGATGAAACGTAAACCATTTACCACACTCGCTAGCATCTTGCTGGTGTATTCCATTGCTGCGAGTTACATGCTGTTTGTTGGTGCTTAAGTATCTCGGAAATATCTAGTTGATGGCGTTTGGTTGCCTTAGGAACGTGTGCTTTTAGCTCTTGTCAGAGCCTTCGCCACAGATTGTAAGAAAGTGTGTATTTGTTTCACTTAAGCAATAGCAGTAGTTAAAGTGAATGAATTGTATCGAATACTTTTTCAAGTGTCTGATTTTAATGGTTTATCGCACTGAATGGCTGCCGTTTTTATAATCGTTATTTTCGTTAATTCTCCTAGGTTTACACAAATTTACCGTCAAGTGTGAGGCGCTTTGTAAAAGCGTGCAAAGTCATCTAAATCGCATTTTATTTCGTATCGCAAATCACTAAAATCATAATCATAAAAATAATCAAATCTAGGAAGCGAGACAGATGAGTAAACCTGTCACTAAAGTGGCGTTAGCCCTATCGCTGAGTGTATTGGCAGCTTGTTCAAGCACAAGCTATTTGGACGAGGCGCAAGTTACCCCTGAGTTGCCGCAAACCTGGTACACCAATGCACAAGCATTAAAAGAGAATCAACCTTGGGTTAATGCCATTGCTACCGAGCAATTGCTAGAGCTTGCCAGTATCGGCCTCAATCGTAATCAGCAGTTGCAACAGCTTGCACTGGAAGTGGAAGTAAAAAAACAGCAACTCAACGTGAATGACGCTAATTTTTGGCCTGAGCTCACAGGTTCAGTCAATGCCGCACGTAATGGCGATAATGACGGTCAGTCAAATAGCAATAGTGCTAGTTTGAACCTTAGCTATGAGCTAGATATTTGGGGCAAGCTGTCTGACAGTGCTCGCGCTGCCAAACTTAATCTATTGGTTGCTGAGTCTGACTATCAACAAGCCCGCGATACCTTAGTTGCAGACATAGTTTCCGCTTATTACAAGGTGGTGAGTTCTCAAGCTCTGGTGAAGTTATACGAGCAGCGAACTGACAACGCTAAAGTGAGCTTTGAGATCATTGAGTCGGGCTATGTGCAGGGTTTAAACACTGCACTTGATGTGTATCTCACACAAAATGAATTTTATAGCCAGCAGTCAAACCTGATATCTCAGCGTAATCAGCTTAATAGTGATATTCGCTCCCTTGAGCGCCTGCTGGGTGGTTACCCCGCGGCTAAGTTGATGGTGGACGCTAAGCTACCACTATTGCCTGAGGGTATTACAGTTGGTGTGCCGAGCGAGCTGGTTAAGCGCAAGCCATCGCTACAAAGCGCTTGGTATAAATTGTTAGCTCAAGATGCCAACGTTGCTTACACCCAAAAGCAGCGCTACCCGTCGCTGAGTCTTGGTGGCAGCTTTGGTAGCAGTGGTAGTGAGTTTGCTAACTTGATTGACGGTGACTACACCAGCTGGTCGGTGTTTGCTGGGTTAACGTCGCCTATCTTCAACGCGGGCAAGTTAAAGGCACAAACCGAGCAACAAAAGCTGATTTTGAAGCAGCAAGAGCAGCAGTACTTAAATACTTTGTTTAGTGCATTTGAGCAGGTTGAAAACGCGCTCGACTTAGATGCCAGCTTACAGCTGCAATATCAGTCAACGCTAAAATCGCAAGAAAACGCGCTACAAGCAGAAACGTTATCGTTTGAGAAATACCAAAGCGGCTTAGAAAGTTACACCACAGTGCTCGATGCTCAAGACCGCTCTTTTGTCGCGCAAACTTCAGTTATTAATCTTAAAAATCAAATTATTGCTAACCGTATCCAGCTGCACCTAGCGTTAGGTGGTGAGCTAGATAAAGGCATTAGTATGCAAGATAGTCAAGCAAGCCAGGCGCAAGTCGCTGTGGCTCAAGCGAATGGGGAACAACAATAAAATGCTAAATAAAAAATACCTTATTCCTGTAGCCATCGTTGCAGTCGTTGTGGCAGCAATCATGTGGATTACCAGCAATCCGCCAACCTCAAAACGCGGCCCTAAAAAGTCGGCCGCCAATGTGACCGTCGAGACGCAAACCATAAAACCGCAAGCCTATCAAATTGAGGTCAGTAGCTTTGGCGTGGTCAAGCCGCGTACCCAAAGCTCGCTGGTGGCACAGGCTTCAGGGCAGATCTTAACCATTAGCCAAAACTTCCGTGAAGGTGGTTTCTTCAAGCAGGGTGAAGTGCTAGTGCAGCTTGACGATCGTGATTATCAAGCTGAGGTTAAAGTTGCTCAGGCTGGATTGCTGCAAGCACAGCAAAGTTTACTGGAAGAGCAAGCGCGCGTTGAACAAGCCTTGATCGATTGGAAGCGTTTAGGCAACGGCCGCGAGCCAAACGACTTGGTGTTACGTAAGCCGCAACTAGCCGCCGCGCAAGCTGCTATGCTGTCGAGCCAGGCACAGTTAGACAAAGCCTTGTTAGCACTCGAGCGCACCCAAGTAGTAGCGCCATTTGATGGCCGTATTTTACAAAAAAATGTTGATATCGGTCGCGTGGTGACTAGCAACTCTGAGCTAGCGACGATTTATGCTACTGATTATGTGGAAATCCGTTTGCCAATTCATAACCGAGATTTGGCCCTGGTCGAGCTACCAGAGCAAGGTAAGTCAGCCGTTGCACCGGTTGAGTTTGAGTCTGACTTAGTGGGTCGTCAGCTGTGGCAAGGGCAGTTAGATCGCACTGAAGGCGCGATTGATGACAGTTCGCAGCAATTGTACGTTGTTGCGCAAATTGATGATCCGTTTAGCTACCAACAGGGTAAGCAGACGCCACTAAAAATTGGCCAATACCTTACGGCTAAAATACAAGGTAAAACGCTCCAAAGCTCGATTGTTATCCCAAGTAGCGCCATTTATCAGGGCAGCTATGTTTATCGTGTACGCGATGGAGTATTGCTACGCACAGATGTGAATATCCTTTGGCAAAATGGCACTGATGCTGTTATCTCGTCAGGTTTAAGCCCACAGGATGAATTGGTGTTAACTTCGCTCGGTCAAGTCAGTTCGGGTACGCCAGTAGCCATTGCTGGTGAAGCGAAACCTAAACGTCAGCGCACAGCTGACGCTCCAGCTGGCGAACGAGGCCCTCGTGGTAATGGTGACAAGCCGCGCAGTAAACCTGAAAACGCTCCTAAGAAGGAGGCGACCCTATGATAGCCTGGTTTACCCGTAACCATGTGGCCGCCAACTTACTGATGCTGTTTTTGTTGGTGATTGGCCTTGGTTCATTATCAACGCGCATTCCGCTAGAAGTGTTTCCTAGTGTCGAATCAGAAGTGGTCTCGGTTAGAGTATCGCTTAAAGGTTCAACGCCTGAGGATGTAGAAAAAGGCGTGACTATTCGTGTTGAAGAGGCGGTTCAAGATCTAGAAGGGATCAAGAAAATTACTTCAACTTCCTCGGAATCATCGTCTAACGTCAACATTGAAATTGATAGTGGCTATGAGCCTCGTGAATTACTAGCCGACATTAAAAGTCGCGTTGATGCGATTAACACCTTTCCTGTAGATGCTGAAAAGCCCGTTATTGCCTTAGCTCAGCGCAAGCGAGATGTACTCGCTGTTACTGTGACTAGTCAATACAGTGAAAAAGAAACCCTAGAGTTTGCCGAGGTGGTTCGCGATGAGATGTTGCGTTTAGAGGGGGTTACTCAACTTGAGCTTGCAGGGGTACGCAATTACGAAGTCACGCTTGAAGTACCGCAAGATAAGCTGCAACAGTACAATTTAACGTTAAACCAAATTTCTAATGCTATTAGTGCTTCTAGTGCCGATATTTCGGCCGGTAACCTGCGCACCGATGGTGGCGATATTCTATTGCGTTCAAAAGGTCAGGCTTACTATAAAGATGAGTTTTCTGACATCGTCATTAAGACAGCGGCTGACGGGACCATTATTCGTTTAAGTGATATTGCCTATGTTCAGGACGGCTTTGAAGAAACACCGGTTCGTACACGATTTAACGGCGAAAAGGCGGTATTTATTGATGTATACCGTATCGGTCAGCAAAGTGCGATTGAAGTGGCTGACAAAGTAAAAGATTACATTGATCAGCGCCAAGACTCTTTACCAGCCGGTTATACGCTAAGTTATTGGGACGATGACTCACTGATTGTGAAAAACCGCATATCCACCTTAGCGGGTAGCGCGATGCAAGGCGGTATTTTAGTGCTGTTACTGCTGACTTTGTTCCTACGTCCATCAATCGCTTTTTGGGTGTTTATCGGCATTCCTGTGTCATTTATGGGCGCATTTATCTTCATGCCGTTTTTTAATGTGTCGTTAAACGTCATGAGCTTATTTGGCTTTATTCTGGTGTTGGGTATCGTGGTGGATGACGCCATTGTTACCGGCGAGAATATCTATAGCCACTTAAAAACCGCACCTAATGGTGAAACAGCAGCGATCAATGGCACTAAGGAAGTTGCGGCACCGGTTACCTTTGGTATTTTGACCACAGTGACGGCATTCCTGCCTATGCTGTTCATTGAAGGTACACGTGGCGCTATCTTCGCTCAGATTGCTATTGTAGTTATCCCTGTGCTGCTGTTTTCGTTGATTGAATCTAAGTTTGTACTGCCAGCGCACCTTAAGTACATCAAACTTCGCCATGAGAAGAAAAAGCAAAACAAGCTAGAGCAACTGCAGCAAGCTTTTGCTGATGGCTTTGAGCGCGCGATTATTAAGTTCTATCAGCCTTTCCTGCGTATTGCGTTGAAGAACAAAGCCGCGACGCTTAGCTTATTTACTGGCGTCCTGTTGATTATTGCTGCGTTAATCTCAACAGGCTGGACTAAGTTTACTTTCTTCCCACGTATCCCGAGCGAGACAGTGCGTTTAAGCCTGACAATGCCAGCAGGTACACCATTTGAAGTGACTAATAAACACCTAGTTGCTATAGCTGATAAAGCCAAGATCTTACAAGACAAGTATATCGATGAGCTTACAGGTGAAAGCATCATCATGAATATCCTGGAAACCACTGGCGGTCGTGGTGGTACCTCTAATGCGGGTAATGTGCGTTTTGAAATCACGCCGCCAGAGTCACGGGTATCTGATATCACCTCTGCACAACTTGTTGCAGAGTGGCGTCGAATGGTGGGTGATGTACCGGGAGCTGAGTCGTTAACTTACCGTGCTGAAATTGGTCGAAGTTCAGATCCTATTGATGTACAACTCGCAGCAAGCTCACTTGAAACGTTAGATAAGGTGGCTGAAGAGGTAAAAGCCCATTTAGCGACTTATCCAACCGTGTTTGAAATTGCTGATAGCCTGTCCGACGGTAAAGAGGAACTGCACATTGAGTTAACTGAGCAAGGTAAGGCGCTTGGTTTAACCCGCAGTGAAGTGGTCAGCCAGGTGCGTAGTTATTACTACGGCTCACAGGCACAGCGTATTCAGCGTGGCCGTGATGATATTGAGGTGATGGTACGCTTGCCACTTGATGAGCGTAAGTCATTAGCTGATCTAGAAAAAGTGCTGATTAGTACAGGCCAGGGTACTCAAGTACCTTTAGGGCATGTAGCTAAAATGACCTCAGGAAAAAGTCCATCAACCATTAAGCGTATTGATCGTTACCGCGTCTTAAACGTCACCGCTGATGTCGACAAAGACAATACTAATATGACGGTGCTTCAGGCGAGCTTGAAAGAGTACCTAGATGGTCTAGTTGCTCAATATCCTGGTGTAACTTACGAGCTTGAAGGTGAGGCGAGGGAGCAAAGAGACAGCTTTGGCTCACTGCAGTGGGGTCTAGTGTTTGTGTTCTTCATGATCTACAGCTTACTGGCGATTCCGTTTAAGTCTTACATTCAGCCGTTGATTGTGATGAGTGTGATTCCATTTGGTCTAATCGGCGCGGTTGTTGGTCACTGGTTGATGGGCAGCCCGCTGACTATTTTCAGTATTCTCGGTATGCTGGCCTTGATTGGTGTGGTGGTCAATGACTCACTAGTATTGGTTGATTTCATCAACAAGAAGCGTGAAGAGGGCATGGAGCTGGTTGAAGCGGTATTAACCGCGGGCGCTAAGCGCTTTAGACCCGTCATGTTGACCAGTTTGACTACCTTTATTGGTTTAATGCCTTTGCTACTTGAGCAATCAACTCAGGCGCAGTTCTTAATCCCAATGGCGATATCACTGGGCTTTGGTATCATTTTTGCGACCTTTATTACGCTGATTTTAGTACCAGTAAACTACATGGTGGTTGAGCGCGTAAAAGGGGTAAAAGTCGATGCAGAGGCTTACGACAAGGATTATGGCGACAGCTTTGCTGTGCCAGCCCAAATGTCGACCCAAGAACCAGCTCATGTAGTTGAAGCTAAGTAACGCTTAAGCGTTAAGGTGTCTCTAGATTAAACAGCTCCCCAGATTGGGTGGCTGTTTTTGTTTGCATCTATCGCACTGAGTGACTGCATGTGTACCCCATTTGGAATCAATCCTACGCGCTATTTCCGCAAGACGCCGTGATGGCTTCGCCACGGCATTCCTGCCGAGAAAACTTACTCCAATAGCTCGTAGGGTTTGTATGAGTACCGATGACGAGTTAGCTATAGAAAATAAAATTGCGTAAATAATTTACCCTTACGTCAATGTGTCTGTGGCAAACATCTACTTATCATTCATCCCAAGTCAAATAACAAGCTAATTGTTAGCGCAAAAAATGAGATGCGCCGTTGGCTTGCTAACTAATACCGACAAGCAAAAGGATGAAGATGATGACTGATACTAAGCAAACAAATGACACTAACCAAGCACTTGGCGGTGAAGATAATAAAAAGAAACTTATCTTTGGTGGTGGCGCGGTTGTAGCGGTATTACTGCTACTGTCGCTTACCAGTAGTGCAGATACGGGGAACCTGGATCAAACCTTTCCTGTCGAAGCATCGGTTGCTGAGCAATGTGAGTTTTTAGGTAATTATGAGAGCAGCATGATGCAGGCAGCAGTTGATGGCTTCTCTGCTAGTGACATTAAAGAGCTGATGCGTGAAGACATGATCGATTCAGATCAATTCGACCGTTCACCAGCGAAGATGTTTTATGAGTTAAAAGAGTCACGTATTCGCAAAATCGACAAATTAGTGAAAAGTCTTGAGAGCGAAGACTTTAAAGAGATGAGCACTGAAGAAGTCGAGGCGAAAATTGCTAAGCAAGGCAAGCGCCGCGAACAACGTTGTTTAGACCGTTTCGCTGAGTCGTAAATCTGCGCAGCTCAATAACAAAATGCACCGTTAAGCGGTGCATTTGGGTTTTCAGTCCTAAATTATCTATTTCAGTAAGCGGTTATCGTTTATTCAGACATCGTCAGTCAGTTCTAATACTCTAAATCTCTGCGGGGCAATCGTTAGCCTCCGTTGCAATGACATTTAAAGCTCGCAGCAAGCACATCCCCTCTCTATTTTACAAGAATGATCGACGAAAACATCCATGTTTTCAAAGGCTTTAAATGCTATCGCAACTCTAAGCTATATCTTCAGTTGATTAGGTTACCTTCTAAGGGGCGCACGCAAATCCGTCTTCTTTAGAAGGTGGTAATTTGCGGCCCAGAAACAACTCGCTTTGCTGCAACACTGTTTTAGGCTGGGTATAATTAAGCTTGGTTATTCATTCGAGAAATGTCCTTATGTTGCAGTTTATAAAGTATCAAAACCACCATCATGACAGTGTGATTGAGCTGTTTAAGCACACGTTTAGTGACTCTGAAGGGGAAGCTGAAGGTAAGGTAATTGGCGAGCTTGTAAATAATATGCTCGACACTACCGACGCAGATGAGCTAGTTGGTGCATTGGCCTTTGAAGATGACGCACTGGTTGGCGCGATTATGCTAACGCCTATGCCAGTGTCTAGCGGTCACAGCTGTTATTTGTTATCACCAGTTGCGGTCGCGACAAGCGAGCAAGGTAAAGGCGTTGGGCAGCAGTTAATAAACTGGGGCAAGCAACAATTAGTTGAGCGTAATGTCGACTGGTTATTCACCTATGGTGACCCAAATTATTACTGTAAAGTAGGCTTTGAAGCGATAACTGAAGATGTGGTGCAAGCCCCTCATAAGCTCAGTTATCCCAATGGTTGGATAGCCCAATCACTGTCGGGTAAGGCTATTGATGTGCAAGGGGTTACATCGCAATGTGTTAGCGCGTTAGATGCCGCTGAATACTGGTAACGCTAGTTTTTGGTAAGTGGCCTCTTAGCAGCACTTACCTGATTTAGGTGTGTACTCGATTAAGTTGCCGTGTGCATCTAAGGTGAATTTGCAGCATTGGTTGAGCAGCCCATGCAGTGCCTGGCGACTTTTTTGCACTCGAGACTTTAACGTCGAGTACTTAATCTGTTTTCGCGCCGCGTAGTCTTTTTGTGCTTCCCCATTTAGCTCAACAGCAGTGAGCAGCTCAGCTTGCTCGCTGGGAAGAGCATTGATAAATGGTGTAATACAGGCTGACATTTGTTGGTAGATATCTTCGCTTTCGATGAGCTCTGTTGTCAAAGAGTGCGTGGCTGCAAGCTCTGATTGCAGAGCGTTGCTTGAATCTTCACTGTGTTGCTGGCTTGTATTTTCGTAAAGAGAGCCAGTTACTTGGCCTTTATTGTAACTGGCGCGACTGCGGTAAAAGTCGATGATGGTGCGGTTAGCGATTTGGAATAACCAGGACTTGAGTTTTTTCGCATCATTGAGCTTATCTAAACTGTGATAGCTCTTGATTAGAATTTCTTGTAACAGATCGTCCACGTCATCCAAATTGGCAACGTTTTTCGCGAGAAATGCTTTTAAACTGCTGCGGTACTGTGACCAAATCAGCTCAATGTTTACCTCAACCTCTGTTGTCATATTTGCTCTCTTTTTAAGCTTGGGTATAACTATATAACCTGAACTCGGGACAATAAATCGGTTTCTAACGGCTATTTTTGCTCGTCTCTTAGTAATAAAGAGGGTGTTGAAGCTACTTGCAATAGACCAGCTATTGACGCGCAACTTTGCCTTGAACTAAACAAAACTATCTCGCTAGAAACATTAAGCTAGGTATAGCGCTGTTTCAGAGCGCTATTGACACTTCCTTATCCCAAATTCAGGTTATATGCAAACCATCTAGGCGCGCTGTGATATCCATCGGTTTGGATGACAGCCCGCCTAGATAGGGTTGGTAGTTAAATGCTAATTGTTAGCAGCAGCTACCTTTAGTTGAGGTTGGTGTTGTTGGGCAACAATCCGCTTTAACTTGTTCGCTGCAGCAGTCGTCTTTACAACAATCATCCTTGCAGCAGTCGTCTTTGCAGCAGTCGTCTTTGCAGCAATCGTCTTTACAGCAATCATCACTGCAACACTCTTCGCTGCACATTTCACCACACATTTCGTAGCAACTGTCTGAGCAGCTCGGTGCATTTTCAGCAATGTAAGTGTTGCTGAGGTAAAAATCACTAAACTTTTCAACAAAATCATCAGCTACAGTTTGTTCTATAAGCCCTGACTCAAGCAGGTTTTGTTGCCATTGCTGCACCTTGGGTAGACAACACAGTAAGTCGTGTCCGGTTGCTTGTTTGACGATATGTGCACGGTGTAATAGTGGCAACCAAGCAATATCGACATTGCTAATGCTATCTGATTTAAAGAACTTGTTGCCTTTGCTGGCTTTAGCTTGAGCACTTAGCTGTTTCTCAACTTTAGCAAACGCTTTATGTAACTTGCCGCAGCGCTCAACAAAGGTTTGCTCATCCTGGCTACGCATGGTGCTGCATTGGGCCAAGTAATGCTTAGTTCCCAAATAGCTCCAAGCTCGGTCTAGTGCACGCTGCTCATTCGTGACGTCGAGTTCTAATGAGCCGTATTCATCTTCGATATATTCAATAATGGCATCAGACTCAAATAGTGCGGTGTCCGCTTCGGTGATCAGCACTGGCACCTGGCCATTCGGCGAGATATCTAAAAACCACTGTGGTTTGTCTTTTAGGCTGATGTATTCAACTTCAAACGCAATGTTTTTCGCCGCTAGTGCAGCAGTGACGCGTTGAACAAAAGGACAGATTTTAAAACTTACAACTTTAATCATTTGGGGCTTCCTGGATTTTTATATCGTTAAAAGGTATCGAAATAATTCACTTACCTATAAGACGAAGCCCGATGAAAAAAGACGAAAGAATTTTGAAATAAATTCAAAATTCTTTCTAAGTGCATGTAATTCAGAAGATAAGCTAACTATAAAATGCTGCGCCAACTGCCAGCAGTACGAACAATGCAGCTGTGACTTTTCGGATAAGCGCTAGCGGCAACTTGTCGGCCGACAGCTTACCGATTAGTACCACAGGGACGTTGGCTAATAGCATGCCTATGGTGGTGCCTAGTACAACCATGGCAAGTGCGTCTGCGTATTGAGCGCCTAGAATTGAGGTGGCAATTTGGGTTTTGTCGCCAATCTCTGCCACAAAAAAGGCAATGAAACTGGCGATAAATGGCCCTTTATTGGAGATTTGCTCGTCATCATCTAGTTTGTCTGGCACCAGAACCCAGGCTGCCATGGCAAGAAAGCTGATAACTAACACCCAATTAAGTATTTGTGGTGATAAGTAGTCGGCGACGACGACACCTAGATAGGCCGCTAGTGCATGATTAGCGATGGTTGCCAGAAAAATCGCGGCAATGATGGGTACAGGTTTACGGTAACGGCTGGCTAGCAGCAATGACAGTAGTTGAGTTTTGTCACCAATCTCAGCCAGTGCGACTGTGGTGATAGAAATAGCTAGTACGCTCACAATTAGATTCTTATAGAGGTGGGATTGTTCAAACCAAGACAATACGCCACGCCCCACCTCGGTTCGTGTGTATTGTCTATGGTCTCACTAAATCCTATGTCACTGATGTGGCAAGAAGATCTCATACACCATGGTGATTTTGCACCAATTATGTTGATGTACAAACTGCAGCTTTATTGTGCTAGCAGTAAGTTACTCCCCAAAGACGCCGCTGATGATAAATTCAGCGGCGCTGAATTGCAACTCCTACACTTGTTCAAACACGTCGATGTTTACCAAAGTAATTTTTAACCAAAGGGATTTTTTACCAAAGGGATTTTTTACCAAAGTGACCTGGCTCAAATATTAGCTAAAGTGAGTTGATTTAGTTTGATAGTCAAAATAAGCTGCAAATATAGTTTGGTAGTCAAACTATTTGTGGGTCAAATAATCTAATCCTACTTTCCAAAGTCCAAAAGGAGCTGTTGTGACTTTTAGCAATCAACACCAACATAATTTTTCCTCTCAACACGACAAGGGTGAGCGCCGCACGTTTTATGTATTACTGCTGACCGTTACTGCTATGGTGGTTGAGATTGTCGCCGGAACCTTGTTTGGCTCGATGGCATTGCTTGCCGACGGTTGGCACATGGGGACTCACGCGGCAGCATTTTGTATTACCTTGTTTGCGTATCGCTATGCTCGCAAACATGCTGATTCTGACCGTTACTCATTTGGCCCAGGCAAGGTGAGCGTACTTGGTGGCTACACCAGTGCTATCGTGCTGGGCATTGTCGCGTTAATGATGATAGTGGAGTCGGTGCACAGGCTGCTCGAGCCGCAAACAATCCACTTTAACGAAGCGATTATGGTGGCGTTTATTGGTTTAGCAGTAAATGTCGCCAGTATATTTTTGCTGGGTGATCACCATCATCACGATCATTCGCATGGGCATTCCCACGGGCACTCTCACGGCCACGGTCATTCTCATGAACACTCGCATGAGCATCATCATGACCACAACCTGCGCGCCGCTTATATGCATGTACTTGCTGATGCGCTGACCTCGGTATTGGCAATCGTGGCATTATTGTTTGGTAAGTTCTACGGTTGGCATTGGCTCGATGCTGTTATGGGCATTGTGGGCGCTGTGGTGATTATGAAATGGACCTATGGTTTGATGCAGCAAACAGGCCCAGTACTGTTAGATGAAAACATCGACGAGCCATATCGCGACGCTATTGAAATTGCGCTAAAACCTTATGCGAAAGTCACCGACTTACACATGTGGAAAATCAGTGGGCATCATTATTCTGCCGCCTTGATTATTGAAGCGCATGGGGATAAAACTGTGGCTGAGTACAAGCAACTTTTAAGTCAGTTTGATAAGATCAGTCACCTAACGTTAGAAGTTCATCCTTCGCCCCTATCGGTTAATAAAAGCCTAGCACCTAAATAAAGAGCACCCATGAGCCAAACTAGCCAGATCCAACAGCTAAACCAAAAATTGACCGAGTTCTACGACAAAATGGCGTCGTGGGAGCAGTCTGTGGTGAAAGAAACGGGTTACAGTTTGGCGCAAATTCACACTATTGAAGTGCTTGGTTGTCATGGCGCACTGCGGATGAAAGAGCTAGCTGAAAAGCTGGCGATAACCACAGGCACACTCACGGTGCAGGTAGATAAACTCGTTAGCGCAGGGTTGATTGAACGCTGCGCTCATCCAGAAGATCGCCGCGCAATTGTGGTGAAACTAACCGCAGAGGGCGAGGTTATTCACCGTCAACATAATCAGCTGCATCTGGATTTAGTGACCGATTTAACCAGCGACCTTAGCAACGACGAAGCCAAGGTACTGCTCAGTTGCTTGGGTAAGATGAATAGCGCGTTTTAGCGCTGCTATTCCTTGTGTTTGGGTAGTAGCCCGCGCCTAGCGTTTTCCTGTCATTGTCCATTTAGTCTCATTGTAGAAACACTCTCTTGCAATAACGCAGCTTGGACCTGTGGATTTGCTGATGATTTTGTCCGCAGTTTTTGCCACACTGTAGCCACTCAAAATGTACAACAATAAAGCAGTCGAGAAGATTGCTATTGATAACAACAAGGATGCCCCATGAAAGCCGTCTCACTAGTGTGTGCCAGTCTCGCTTTGGCGTTTTCTAGTTTCAGCCACGGTGCTGCAATCGACAAAGCCAATATCCAACGCCTAGGTCCAGTTAATTTTTCTACGTCACAGCCATTATCAGCTGGTGCTCATGCTGATAGTTTGCGCAGCAATTTGGTTAGCTCGCTAAGCTCAAGCGCTAAAGGAATTGAGCTTTTTGGTCAAGATTTTGATTGGGCTAATGCCAGCAAAGCTGCAGCATCTGATGCGGGTTGGTTAGCTTACCGACTGCAGTTAAGCACAGAGCGTTATACCCAAGGTACGTTAACCATTGCCGGGCTTGAGAAGCCACAGGTTTATGTTAACGGTCAGCTAGTTAAGGCTGACGACAAAGTCGATTTAGACTTGCGCACCGGTGATTATCAGGTGCTAGTGCTGGCTGATGGACGTGTTGCAGACACTGAGTTTAGCCTAGATTGGCAAGGTAAGTCTGACGTTGATAGCCCAAGCTTTAACACTACAGACTCACACCGCGTATCGTACGAGCAATTATTCGACT
Organism: Shewanella sp. WXL01; assembly: GCF_012263345.1. Taxonomy (NCBI): domain Bacteria; kingdom Pseudomonadati; phylum Pseudomonadota; class Gammaproteobacteria; order Alteromonadales; family Shewanellaceae; genus Shewanella; species Shewanella sp. WXL01. The sequence goes on from NZ_JAAIKQ010000001.1 coordinate 117,676, forward strand.
CGAAAGTGGTCAGCAGCTTAAGCTTGTCGCCAAATGGTAAATACCTACTGCAAACCACCACTGAATACTTACCTGGCGGTGACGGCAAGGCGACTAAAGTCACTGAGTTAATGCAGGTTTCAGGTAAAGAAGTTTTGTATCGCTGGCAAGGTACGCTGCCTGCTAGTACGGCATGGTCAGATAACAGTAAGCAGCTCGCTTTTGTCGCTGATGGCAAAGTGCAACTGCTAAACATTAAAGATATCAGCATTAAGACGCTTGCTAGCGAGCTTGAAGGCGTGTCAGGCCTAAACTGGTATGGCGACGATTTACTCTTTAGCTGGCAAAAGCCATTTAAAGCCGATGACAAGGCAACCAATAAGCGCTTTAAAGCGTTAGAAGATCGCTGGACCTACTGGCGTAACAATAGCCAAATCTACCTATTAGATGTCGACTCAGGTTTTATGCGCCAGCTTACTCAAGGTGAGCTAAGCAGCAATCTGGTTGATAGTGATGCTAAGCGTGGCAAGCTGTTGCTGACTCGCTATCCGGTTGATTATAAGCAACCTGCACACACGCTATCACAGTTGTTTGAGCTAGATGTAGCAAGCCTTGAAGAAACCAAGATTGGTGAATATCGCACCTTAAATGATGCCATGTATACCGAAGATGGTATGTACATGATGGCTGGCCCAGACTTTATGAATGGCCTGGGCGTGCAAGATAAGTCAGTTGTGGTGAACAACTATGACGGTCAATTGTACTGGCGTAGTAACTCTGGTGAAGTTAAAGCGTTAAGTAAAGATTTTGACCCAGCTATTGGCGGCGCGCAAAAGCTTAGTAATGACGACCTAGTTGTACGTGTAACTGAGGGCGATCGCGCTCAGCTATATGTGTTTGATATCAGCCGAGGCAGCTTTAAAAAGCTAAAAACCGGCCTTGATATGGTTAATCGCTTTAGCGTGGCAGCCGATCAGTCTAAGCCTGTACTGGCGTTCGCCGGTAATTCGGCAACGGTGCCGCAGCAAGCTTACTTTATGAAGTCAGGCAAAAAGACCAAACTGTTTGACAGTGTTAAGTCTGAGTATGCCAACACTCGCCTAGGTGAGATTAAAGACTTTGATGTGACCAACAAAGACGGCGTTAACATCGATGGTCGCGTATACCTGCCAGTTGATTTCGATGCTAACAAAAAGTACCCAGCGCTAGTTTATTACTATGGCGGTACTTCACCGGTAAGTCGTAACTTTACAGGTCGTTGGCCATTCAACCTATGGGCGGCGCAAGGATATGTGGTGTACGTGCTACAGCCAACAGGCGCGACAGGTTATGGGCAAAAGTTCAGTGGTCGCCATGTTAACGCATGGGGTGAGTACACGGCTGACGACATTATTGAAAGCACGCAGAAATTCCTTGATGCTCACAGCTTTGTCGACCCTAAACGTGTCGGTAATATGGGCGCATCTTACGGCGGCTTTATGACCATGTATTTAGCGACTAAAACAGATATCTTTGCTGCGTCTATGTCGCATGCGGGGATCAGTAATTTGTCGTCGTACTGGGGTCATGGCTGGTGGGGTTATGCTTATTCTGGCGTAGCAACCAAAGGTAGTTTCCCTTGGAATAATCGCGACATGTATGTCGAGCATAGCCCGCTATATCATGCCGACAAGATCACCACTCCTATGCTGTTATTACACGGCAATGCCGACACCAACGTACCTGTAGGCGAGAGCCACTATATGTACACCGCGCTTAAGTTGTTAGATAAGCCAGTTGAGTTGATTGAGTTTAATGGTCAAGACCACCATATTAATGGCCGCGAAGCACGCTTTGATTGGTGGGATGCCACACTTGCATGGTTCGATTTACACCTAAAAGATCAACCACAATGGTGGAATAAGCTGTATCCAGATAGTGATATTGAAGACGCGGTGAAATAACTAAAGTTTCAGTTGGTAAAATTGACACTAAACAATCTCAAAGCCCTGCTAAAACTAGCGGGGCTTTTTTGATGAATGGTTACTGGGTGACACTTAATACCTGCTGCAACTCATTTACTTCTGCTTGCTGCTCTTTCGCGATCAAGTCCATTAGGTGTTTCATTTGTTGCTCTTGAGCGGGCGTAGGATCATTGCTGCCCAATGTTTGATACAGCTTTTCAAGGGCCATTTCATTAGCTGACAAGTCGCTGTAGCGCATTTGATCTTCTAACATACTTAATTTGGCCTGGTACTGGTCGAGTGTATTTCTGGTGTGGGCCAGTTGCGTAACCTCTTCATCGGCGTCACCAAGTGGTGCACTGCGTTGAAGTTGCGTTAATCGTTGCTCCATTTCGTCAATTTTATCTAGCAGGTGCTGTTTTTGTTGCTCATGCTGAACTCTAGAGTCACTGTCATCGCACTCAGCAATGGTTGCATCAGATAGCCCTGTGACCTTTTTCATTTCTTGTTGCATGCAGGCGTTCATTTGATGCTCGTCGATACCATACTGGCTGAGGCAAGTTTTCATGGTGTGTTGAAATGCACTAATGAGTTGTTGCTCACTCAAGCCAGTGCACGCTGCAGTAGTTTTGATACTGTTAGACCTTTTCAGTTGCGATATATTGAGCTCAATGAGCATGTCGAGCTGCTCGTCTGTGAGTGGTGTAAATGGCTCTGCGTAGCTTAATCCTATGGGTGATAGGGTGAGCGCAATGGCAATGCTGAGTTGAGAGATTAAGCGTTTCATCGTTATTCCTTTAATCTAACTAGCGAACTTCATGTTCATAACTGTGTGCTTTAATGTAAGCGACATATATGCTGAGCCTTTCTCTGCGCTTTGCAGCAAGGCTTGAGCATTAGTATTGAGTGATTACAGCTTAGTTGATTATTGAACGAGTGCTAACTTGCAAGAAGAGTTTAGACGGTAATTTCATACCTTAGTTACAAAAGCTCCAGTTACAACAGCTCCAGTTACAATAGCTTTGAGGAGAGAGCCTAATCAAAGTTCATCACTTGATCTTCGGCGGCGCGGATCATTAAATCGAGTTTGCCTGATAAATGCAGCTGTTTAATTTTGTCATCAAACATAGGCACTAGACTGGCGTAGCGTTTGTTGAGGTAAATATACAGGTTGTGATTGGCAAGGTTAGGCTGCATCGGCTGAATATCAGTGATCAGGTTTTTGTTGAGAAACTGCATGCCGTCAACATAGCTGGTTATGGCAAAGTCGATGCGCTTCATTCTGAGCAATTCGATAAGTTGCTGCGTCGACATTACCTGCATGACTTGTTTGCTTTCTTCCATGTATCGCATGGTGTGCTTTACCCCACGCACTATGCCAACGTTGGCTTGCTCGAGTTTGTACAGTAGATCTCGAGCTTCATCATTGTTTGCCAACGCAAATGCGGTTGTTTTGAGGGCGTAGTAAGGTGTTGGAACCCGTACCACTTGATCGTTGTTTTCGCCATACGAATAAATCCGCATTATCTCCCCTGCAGCAAGCCCCGCTGACACAGCTCGTTCAGCGCGATTTGCAGGTAGCAGTTCTATATCGACTTTGAGTCCCATCTCTTGGCAGAGCTGTTTAAAGACAATATAACCAATTTCTTGCTCCGACAGGTCTTCAATGCCTTTGAAGTGCAAGGTGTTGGCAAATAGCGCTGGACTAAAGAGATAACATGCACCACATAACAAGGTGAGAAAGTGTTTGTACGAGATTTTCATTCGCTTATGTGTGAAAGTCATTAGCTGGTGAGCAAGAGTAAAGCTAGTGGCGTCCTTAGCCTTCATTGGGTTAGTGCCTTAACGAGATTCGATAGTAGGGTAAAGTTCTAAACTTAAAGCTAGTTGGCGTTGCTCAATGCGTCAACAGGTTAAGTAAAATAGCGTGGAGAGTGAGGGAGTTATTGCATAGCCAATACTTGTGCTTCGGCGTCGCGGATCATTTTGGCAAGCTGGCCAGTGCGCTTGAGTTGCTTGATTTTATCATCAAATAGCGGCACTAAATCGGCATGCTGGTGGTTGAGGTAGATATACAGATTATGACTAGCGACATCAGATTTTAACGGCACAATACCATGGATGCTATTGTGCTTAAGAAACTGCAGGCCATCAAGATAACTGGTCAACGCCAGGTCTACACGCTTATAGCGCACTAACTTCATCATCTGCTCGGTTGAACTTACCTGAATAACACTTTTGGCAGAATGAACATAGTGCGATGTGTGTTTGCCGCCGTGTACAACACCAATATTAGCCTGGTTAATGTTGTTGACTAAACGCTGGGCATGCGGATTATCTTTTAATGCAAAAGCAGTCGTTTTGAGTGAGTAGTACGGGGTGGGCACGCGAATAACATTGCTATTGTCGACACCATAAGCATAGATGCGCATGATTTCACCGGCCGCATCGCCAAGGTTGACCTCACGCTCCGCGCGTTTGGCTGGAATAAGCTCTACTTCTACAGGTAGTTCAAGTTGCTGGCTGATTTGCTTAAATACAATTTTCCCCACTTGCTGCTCTGAGAGATCGGTTATCCCATTAAATTGTAAGCTTTCAGTCTTTGATACAGCTGAATATTCAGCCTGTGCTTGAGCTGTGAGATTGGAAAGTAACAGTGCAACCAGGGTGAATCGACAGGCTCGATAGAAATTAACTCGGCATTGTGGCATTGCATGACCTCTGTTGCTTTTGGCCGAGTGGCATGACACTAGACTCAAGCTTTATGCGGGTATTGAGTCCTTCCTGCTTTAGTTTACTGTCCTAGCTTTTGGTGGCGTATTTTTACTCAGCTAGCAGTGGAAATAAACGCTCATCTATACATGTGTTTGTAATCTGTGACATGGCTCACCCAAATTGGTGGGTTACCTATGTGCTCTTGCACTGCATCGATAAAGGTTTTGACGATGGGCGTTGGGTTACGATGCGGGTAAATTGCGTAGATGCCAGTGCCCATAGTCGACAACTTGTGATGAGTAAGTAAGGGCACTAAACCGCTTTGGCTAATTGGCTTGTCTAGGTTGAATAAATCCACCACGCAGTAGCCAATGCCGTTTTGTACCGCTTGCATCATAGAGCGTACATCATTGACCTTGTAGCAAGCCTGCATCTTATAGTCTTGTAGCTCGTCAGACTCAGGTGTTGGGCTAATACAGAAAGTATTGAGTAGGGCGTGAGCATTGCTATACACCACTGCAGGTAATTTAACTAGCTCATCTGGCGTTTTCGGTTCACCGTGGCGTTCAATGAAGCTGTTAGATGCAAAAATAGCAAAGTGAGTGTTAGCAATCTTGCGAGCAATAAGGTTAGATTCAGACAACTTACCCATGCGAAAAGTCACATCAAAGTGGTCGCTAATAATGTCAGTTGGTTTGTCATCCAGTGCCAGTGTGACCTGCACATTGGGGTATGCCTGCATAAACTTGGTCACCACAGGTTGAATATATTCCTGACCGAAAAATATCCCAGCACTGATACGGATTTTTCCCTGCAGTTGCGACTGATAGCCGTCGGCAATGTTTTGGATCTGGGTAAGGTTCTCCACCAGTAACCTTGTTTGCTCAAGAATTTCTTCGCCGGCTGAAGTGAGCGAAAACGAGCGGGTCGAGCGGTTGAGTAATTGTACGCCTAGGTCTGCTTCGAGCTTTTTGATTTGCTTAGATAGTTGCGAGTTGTCCATGTCATGTAATGCAGCAGCTTTAGAAAACGAACCTTGCTGAACGACATCAAGAAAGAGGGCTAGCTGTTTAGTGCGAGTGGACATACTCATTGTGGGTATCCAAATTAAGTGAAGCGAAAGCGCGCCTATTCAGTTTATGTAGTTCTTTGGCAGATAACAATTTTGTCGCCAATCTCAGGGTGACATGCAGGGCTGTAGGCACGTATTGCTATTTTTCTAATACTCTTTTTATTTAACCCATTCATCTAATATCACTAATATACGAATTACACTGGTAAATGAGAATCATATTTATTTACCATGTAAATTTTGCTATTTTAGCTTGGTTGAGGTAGCCCAATCTAAGCCTCACAGAAGGCTTTTCGCTGAAATTATAGAGTTAAGGTAGTCACATGGGTTCGAAGAGTGCGCTTAAAAAGCTCAAGAAGCTCCACAAAAAGTCACAGAAGCTACAAAAGAAATCGCAGAAGCTGACCAATAAGTCACTCAAGCAACTGAATGCGCTGACAGCAAACCCGGGCGCTATTGCTGCAATGGACCCTGAATTGCGTGAGCAAGTCGGGCAATTGTCTGAGCAGGTTATTGGCTCTATGGTATCTGAGCTTATCCAACCGCTTAATCCTGTGATGTCTTGGCTAAATGATGGCGCGGTTTCAATGCCTATCAGCCGCCGCAGCGTGACCCCAACACCTAACCTCGCTGCCAATTCAAGCATAGCCGCAGCGAATACCGCTACTCACTCTGCAAGCTCAGCTAATGCTGCAGGGCGCATTGCCATTGCGCAAGTGCCACTTAAATCTCCACCTTGTAAAAAGTGCCCAGCCAGAATGGGCGGCAACTGTAAGTGCGCGATGAAGAAGTTTAATCTCTGATCACTTATTTATCCCAATTGGTATAAAACAGTTCCAGATACAAAAACGCCTAGATAAGTGACGTACTTATCTAGGCGTTTTTGTATGAATTTGGGTGTCTAACTTACTAGTTTGACGCTATACGCTCATGATCACTCGGCTAATTGAAGGGCCAACTAGACGTGAAAGGGCGATACCTGTAATGCCTTTAACTAGGGTTTTAGTACCAGCAACAACCGCGCTTTCAACAAAAGATGATTTTCCTTCTTCTTGCAACCATTGATGGCTTTGCAAAATCTCTAGCAGGTCATCACAGCTAATTTCTTGATCATCAAAGGTGATAGCCACAGAGCCTGCGTATTTTTGGTGCTTAATGTGTTGCACAGCATCGACTTCTTCAAGCTGTTCAATCAGTTTGGCAACTTCCAAAGGATTTTTACGAATAAAATCAGATCTAACCCGTAAACGTTTGTCCGTTTTATGGATATAGCAATTCATTCGATACCTCCAGCGTAAGCTATATTAGTAACTAGCAATTAATTGATAATCATTTTCATTATCAGCAATGTTAACACCCGACTGTATCAGGGTAAAGGTTCAGTTGAGAATGATTGTTAGTTATTGCCGCTTACGTCGCGTTTTTATTAGAAAACTTACTTGATGACATTGTAAATTTTTTAACTTCATCAATATGAAGCTTAGAAACGTGATCTCAAACAAGTCTGTTTAAAAGGTCAGCTTTTATAATGTATGAATGGAAAAATATCTCGAAAAAGTCATGAAGATGCGCCGCTGGGTGGTGATAGGTCATCACATTCCAGGTCGTGTGCGTTTGAAATATAAATTAGGTATTGTTGCGCAGCTGATGCAGTTTAACCTGCAAAACGTTGACGATGTCATCGCACAAATTCCGGCATTTCGCAGCTATAAGCTTAACAAGGCAACGGGCTGTATCGTGATTGAATATGACGCGAATACCTTACCGCTTGAGCTTGTTGATGACCTATTTGGTGAGTCAGACCAAGCAGCCGAGCGTGCTTATTTTGCCATCGCCCAATACTTATCTGGTGAAGGAATCCAGTTATGAGCCATGAACACCAGCAATATGGCTATCAGCCACAATTTGCTCAGCCAGACCCACAGCAAAATCAGCAAGGACAAGCTAATGCCGCAGACCCTGAACAGATAGCAGCTTGGGCGCAACAATTAGCTGAGCTATATCAGCAAATGCCTGCTGGTTTTATGCCTCCTCCAGGGATGCATCCACAGCAAGCTAGTGGATACCCGCCACACGGGCACTATGCTCCTCAAGGGCATTATCCACCGCAAGGGCACTATCCGCATCATGGGTATCATCACGGTCACATGCACCCTAACGGTTACCCACCACACATGGTGCCTCCTGGGTTTTATGGTCGGTACCAGCATGGTCAACCTCATTACGCACAACCTCAGGTTCCACCTCAAGGTGAGCCAACCCAAGCTGACAATAGTGAGCAAAACGATGCCTTTATCGAACAAGCCCAAGCCATGCTTGAAGGCGTGTTAGGTGAAGAAGCAGGAATGTTTAAAGAACTTTTAGGAAATTTTGGTATGAACGATAAAGAATTCTGGAAAGGCGCCATGGTTGGCGCAGCAGCGGCGCTATTACTAAGCAATGAAAAAGTACGTGGCACGCTAATGAATGCTGTTTCTGGTGCTGGTGACCTACTAAAATCAGGTGGCGGCAAGGTAAAAGATAGCGCAACTCAAACCGCGAGCAGCGTCAAAGAGAACGTATCGAACAGCTCTGAAATCTTTAAAGACACCTATAACGCGGGCCGTCAGGGTTTCCAAGAGTCTGTTGAGCGTCATTACAAACAACCTGATCAGGTTGAAGAAGTAGAGCAACCTGCTGCTGAAGAAGTAGTTGCTATAAGTGAGTCTGAGCAAGAAGTTAAGCCAGCATGAGTAATGCCTACAACCAATTAAGCCCTGCCAGCCGCGCTATGTTAGTTGGCGCTATGGTTGGTGGCGGCGCAACGGTGGCAACGCAGTGGAAGTCATACAAGCAAGGCGACGTGCAAGCGGAGCAGCTGGTTAGCCAGGCTACTAAGGCTGCGCTGCAGGCTGCAGCAATTGGCGGTGTGACGACTTATGTCGCAGGCAAAATGGCAGGTCGCCCTGCATTGTCTCTACTGACCATACTGGCCGCTGGCGCAGCAGGCTTATATCTTGTCGATCAATTTTCAGGTTCTAATTCCCATGAATAAATATCCTCCTTATGGTGCTCCTTACTATGGTTCGCAAAGCTATGGTCCTCAAGGCTCTGGCCAACCATACCCGCAAGCAGGGCAACCACAAATGCCGCAAGGTCAGGTAGACCCTGCGCAGCAAGGTGCAGAACAGCCTTACAAGCAGCAAAACAGTAAAACCCACTTTATGATGGGCTTAGCTGCAGGTGCTGCTGTGGCTTACTTGCTGAGCAATAAGAAGTTGCAGCAAAGCGTAAGCTCAACAGGCGAAAAGGCCTGGTCTGCAGTTCGCGGTGAAGTCGAAGAGCTAAAAGAGCGTTTAGAAGACACGCAAGCAGAGCTAGATTACTACCGTAACCTACACAAAGGTGAATAATGACGCCGCTTAGAATAAAGCATCATATTCCAGGGCGAATTCGCTTTAAGCTTGAACGCAGCGCCGAGCTTGCTGATACCAGCGACTGGTTCAAACAAAGCTTAATTGGTATTCAAGGCATTAAAGATGTGCGCGTGAATGAAGACGCCTACTCCATCGTTATTGAATATGACGAAGCCTTGCTCGACAAAGCTACCGTTGAAGCGCGTTTAGCTCAACTAGATATCGCAGATGCCGAGCTAAGTGAAACTGAACATCAGTTTACTCGTGGTGATATTGCCATGAATGCTATTGGCACGCTTGCTGCGGCTATGTTGCCGGGTAAGTGGGGCGCAATTTCGACTGCCACCTTGATTGCACCAACTTTATTAGAGGGTGTGTCAGAGCTGCGCGACAAAAAGGTATCGGTTGAAGTGCTTGATGCCATTGCTGTAGGGCTGTCGGCATATCGTGGTGATTATAAAACCGCGATGATGACCCAAACTCTGATCAGCTTAGGCGAGTATATGGAGCAAGAAACTTGTCGCAAGAGTGACAAGTTACTGGCTGACTTAATGACGCCAACTGAAGCGGTTGTATGGCAGGTGCTGGCAAACGGTGAGCGTAAGCAAGTTAACTCAACTGAGCTAAATGTTGGTGATATTGTTGAGCTAGTACCGGGCGATGCTGTGCCAATTGACGGCACTGTAATTGACGGTGCAGCGTTAATTAATCAAGCAGCTTTAACTGGCGAAAGTGTGCCTGTGCGCCGTGAGCAAGATGCGGTTGTTTACTCTGGCTCAAGCGTGTTTGAAGGCACGATTCAAGTACGTGTTGATAAAGTTGGCAGTGAGTCTACTACAGCTAAAATCGCCCAGCTTATTTATGATTCTCTAAGCGAGAAGAGTGAGATCCAGCAAGTCACTCAAGATATGGCCAATCGCCGGGTGAAGATCACCCTTGGTATGGGCGCAGCTGTGTTTGCGCTTACCCAGGACATTAACCGTGTTGCTTCGGTATTCTTGGTTGACTATTCCTGCGCGCTTAAACTCAGTACGCCAGTGACCTTTAAGTCGATTATGTACCGCGCCGCACAGCAGGGGATTTTGCTTAAAGGTGGTAGCGCCATCGAGAAGCTTGCCGAAGTTGATGTGTGCGTATTTGATAAAACCGGCACCTTAACTTATGGCGATATGGAAGTGACCGATGTGGTGCCGTTTAACTGTAATGGTGACAATTGCGCGCGTGATTTACTTGCTATTGCCGCATCGGTAGAAGAGCACAGTAACCATCCGTTATCGCAAGCGGTAGTTAATGCGGCTAAGCATCATCAATTGCCACATATCGACCACGGCGAAGTGGAGTATGTGATTGCCCACGGCCTTAAAAGCACCCTTAATGGACACTGTTTAGTGATGGGTTCGCGTCACTTCTTAGAGTCCCATGAAGGCGTGGATTTTAGCGGCTATGAAGCGCAAATTCGCGAGTACGAAGCGAAAGGCCGCCATCTGGTGTATGTGTCTCATCAGCAAGAACTGATGGGAATGATAGGTCTGCGTGATCATCTGCGTGATGATGTTGAGCGAACCTTAGCTGATCTGCGTGAGCTTGGCATTAAGCATCTAGTGATGATCTCAGGCGATAGTGTCTACAAGGCAAACAAGCTCGGTGATGAGCTTAAACTCGATAAGGTATTTGCTGAGGCAACGCCTGAGTCTAAGTCTGACATTATTGAATCACTGCAAGCCCAGGGACATAAAGTGATGTTTGTAGGTGATGGTGTTAACGATGCGCCAGCATTAACCAAAGCCAACGTAGGCGTGGCAATGTGTGAAGGCACAGAGCTTGCTCGTCAGGCGGCCGATGTAGTCTTGTTGCAAGACAGGCTTTATGGCGTGGCTGAGACTTATCAGCTATCAAAAATCGCTATGAAGATGATCAATACCAACATCAAGATTGCTGAGTATGTTAACTCAGGCATTATGTTAGCTGCGGCGATGGGCTGGTTAAATCCAACCATGAGTGCACTGCTACACAATGGCACAACACTGGGGATTTTGGCGCGTTCAGTGGCGATTAAAAACGGCTAAATTAGCAATCGTATATCGAATAAAAAAGCCAGCGACTTAATTGAGCGCTGGCTTTTTTGTATTTTCCGTAAGCCTTATTTCGACTGCTATCAATCAGCGGCAGTCAACAAGTGCGTATAAGTTTTACACTATCTAATCTCATTATTAGACCGGTTGGTTTAGAGGTGTTCAAGTATAGACTAACTTATACACATAAATTAGCCTAACCTAAACAACCTTAATATGAACTTGTCGGTTGGTAACTAATTAGAACTTATAAGTGACTGTTGCACCGATATTTCTTGGGTCTACGATTGCGGCATAACCTACAGGGTAGCGACCGCTTGCCGGCTCTATTGAGGTAATGCCTTTTTCGTCGAACAGGTTATTTATATAGCCACTGACGCGCCAATTGTCGTTTTGGTAGTCGATGTTTAAACGACTTATCACATAGTCACCGGCAACTCGTTCTTCGGTATTATTAATATCACCGTAATAGTCACTGACATAGTTTGCTGAAATGCCAGCGGTGAACTCGTCACTAAACCAGTATTTTAAGCCAAGGTTAGCGGTAAATTCGGGCGCTGAGTTAAGCTTGTTGCCAATAATGTCGCCGTAATCTGCATCAGCTTTTTTAATTTCAGTGCGCAGTAAACCTAAGCCTGAAACCAGCTGTAAATCGTCGGTCAACATGGCATTAAATTCACCTTCTACGCCATAGGTAACAGCTTGTTCAACATTGGTAATACGGCGCAAACTATTAGATGCCTGATAGCCGTCGTAGTCGTTGTAGAACAGGTTGAAGTTCAGGTTCATATCGCCACTGTTAAAGCTACTGCGTGAGGTGAGCTCATAGGTATAAACCGACTCTTTGTCGTAGTAATAATATTCCTGGGCGAAGAAGTCTAATGCGCCGCCACCTGAATTAAAGCCGCGGCGAATACTTGCGCCAAATGTGGTGGTGTCTGAATACAAGTATTGCAGTACCACTTTCGGCAAGAAGATCGATTCACTGTTATCGAGTTTTTCAATAATTGGCAGGTAAGTAAAGTTACGGGTTTGCTCCTCACGCATGAAGCGTCCACCTGCTGTTAAACGCCAATCTTCAACAAACTCATAGGTCACTTCACCGTATATTGAGCTTGAAGTTGTACTGTCATCACCAAAGTATACCGAGCTGCCTTGGCTGTCGAAATCTTGCGAGCGCTTAAAGTAAGCAAGGCCAACGAAACCATTAAAACTTGGGTCATTCAAACCAAAGGTATATTTACCATCTACCGTCCAGCTTGAGTCTTCCATAATCACTTGTTGCTCGGCTGCTGGTGTGGTCTCGTACGAGTCAAAACCCCACTCATAGTCCATGTAAGACACCAGTAAATCGAGGGCTTTACCATCACCTAAGTCATAGTCAAAGTTAAGCGAGTGGGTATTAGATTTGGTGGTGATGTAACGATTGAAAATACGTTCATATTTCCATGGGTCATCACCAGAGAAGTAGTTGCGACCTGAATTACCTTTCTCATCATTGAGTGAAAAGCTGTACTTAGCACTAAAGCCATCAAGCGCACTTGGTTGCCACAGTAGCTTACCGCGCCAGCGATTAGTTTTGATCTCGCTCTGGTCAAATTTGCTTGGATTATCTGGGTATTCAACATGGTTGATATAGCTATCGCCGGTGACGTTTTGCCCAGTAATACGAAATGCTAACTCGTCATCCAAAATTGGCCCTGACAGCATGACAGCCGAGTCAATGAATTGGTCCTGATTGCGATAGCCTAAACGGGCAGCGCCTTGCCAATCAAAAGTTGGGTCTTCAGTTTTAATAAATACCGTGCCACCAATACTGTTACGGCCATTAATGGTTGACTGCGGTCCGCGGTAAACCTCGATTTGTTGAATATCCCATATACCGGTATCGCCACCTAGGTCGGCAACAAATGGCTCAGCTACACCATCAACGAGTGTGGTAACACGTGCGCGTGCACCACCTGAAAATGAGTTAAACCCGGTGGCGCTGCCATTACCGCTGACACCACGAATATCAGGCACAGCACCTGAAAGCACCACAATATTGGCTACTTCAGATAGTACGCTCGAAATAGACTGGTACTGACCACTATCTAGGGTGTCTTTGTCGATAACAGAAATCGAAGAGGTGGAGTCTTTAAGGCTACGTTCAATTTTTTCGCCATACACCTTAATCACTTCAATTGATTCTGTTTTTTCAGCATCTAATCCCGCGTTGGCTGATGCGAAAACTGGTGTGGCGAGTAGGGCACTGGCAAGTAGATGCAGTTTAAAAGAGGGAGATTTCATAATAGCGTAAATCCTTTCGCTTGTTTTAAACACTTGTTTATTGGGGGATCAGGATCAATTTACTCGAAAGTGTGAGCTAACGCAATTGCGAATCATTATCATTTATTTTATCATCGTCACAGTTTTGTAACTTCATTAACTTTTTTGACCCTTGAGGTAGTTATGTTTCAAATCTCGGCGGTATTACTCACGCTAATTGGAGTGATATTGATCTATGTGACCACTCGGCATCAGCGTTTGTTGAGCGCACCCCACCCACGCATTTTTGCTGCGCTAGGCTGCTGTATATTAATGCTTGCTTTACTAAGCTGGATGCAGCTGCTTACAACCATCGCAGCTATTTTTACCTGGGTGTTCACCGTCATCACCTTGATGATGTGCGTCCCATTTTCAACCTTGCTTAAGCCTAAGGAGGGACGCTAGTGGCTCGTTTACTACCTCAAGATAAAATTCAGCCCCATTGGTGGCGTAAAAGCCTGATTAGTTTCTTTCTGGGGCTGCTGCTCAGTTATGGCATTGTCGCCCTGTTTGCCTGGTTTGGACCTGGTGGATTAGAGATGGATATGAAGGTGCAATTTAATATGTGGATGCTCAGTGTTATCTGGTTGCCGCTATTCTATTAGCATTTGGCTTTTTGTTTAAAACGGCAAAAACAGCGCTGCTGTGGTTATTAATAGCTAACGCCGTGGTGTATTTAATATTTGTGAGTTTGTGGTGGTTACAATGAAAATTCGCCCTGATGTACTAAGAACTTATCAATCGGTGCACACCTGGACAGGTATCACCACATCACTGTTGTTATTTATTGCGTTTTTCGCGGGCGCCTTGACCATGTTCAAGCCGCAAATCGATCAGTGGGCAAGACCTGCAAGCTTGATTGCCCAACCAGTGAGTAACGAGCGCATTGATACCTTAATTGAACAAGCCGTCACTACCCATGAGAAGGCAAGTCAGGGGTTTATTGTTAACTTTGTTGAAGGCGGTGCTGCGCTATCCTGGTTTGAGCAAGGCGGTGGTCGTGAGTTAGTTAGGCTCAACGATGAGCTGACCTATGCCACATTAGATGATGCAGATAAGCTGCAAATTTCAGGTGCACAGACCAATGAGTTGGGCGACCTGATTGATCAGCTGCATCGCACTGCGGGTATTATTGGCAAAGTCGGTCATGAAGATTTGGGCGTGCTAGTGCTTGGTATTGCGGCGGCGTTGTATTTCATCGCGCTGATCTCAGGCGTGATTGTTTTGCTGCCAACCTTAGTTAAGTATCTATTTGCTTTGAGACAAAACAAAGGTGCTAACCGTTTTTGGTTAGACAGCCATAATCTAGTTGGTGTGGTGAGTTTGCCGTTTCATCTGTTGATTGCCTGGACTGCTGTGGTGTTTGCCTTTCACGACCCGTTTTACGGTGGTCTAGGTGTGGTCTATGGCGACAAACCTCTGTTTGAGCGTGGTGGTAAGGGCACGCAAACCTATGATATTGCTGAGTTGCCTAGTATGGCGGCTTATAAACAATACCTGCAGCAAATGGCGCCAGACTATAAACTAGAAAAGTTAGAGTTTTCTCAGCTTCACACGCCAAACCCAACTGTCGCGGCATACTTAGCAGCTGACGATCGCCCACTTCGTGGCGGCTATCACGACATCATATATTTTCACCCTTTTACTCAGGCGGTCGGTTTTTCAACGGTCAATTTACCCGAGCATGGGGTATATGGTCCTGTGGTGAAAAGCTTTTTTGCGCTGCACTTTGGTAACTATGCTGGTGACTATGGCCGTTGGATGTACTTTGCCATGGGCTTGCTAGGGGCATTCTTATTTTACAGTGGAAACTTACTTTGGCTTGAAAAGCGCCGCGAGAAAAAAGGTGAGCAGCGAAAATCAGTGAAAGTGATGGCTGCGCTTACCATTGGCGTTTGCTTAGGTGCCATGCTGGGAATTGGCAGCGCGATGGTAGCTTCTAAGTGGTTGTACTTACTTAATTTGCCGCTGAACCATGCGTACTTATGGGTTTATTATTCAGTGTTCTTTGCTGCTATTGGCTATAGCTTTTATCGCGGCGCAGCTCGCTCGGCAATTCACTTACTTTATGCCTTGTTTGCTGTATGTGTGGCCATACCGGTTACTTCATTGTTAGCACTAGTGGTACCGGGTATGCCTACTTGGACAGTCGCCCAAAGTGGCTTAATGGTTGAGTTTATGGCGGTGTTGTTTGCCCTAGTCTTTATGGTTACAGCCAATAAAGCCAAGTACCGCGCTTATTATGGTGAACGCAACTCTATTTGGGCACTGCCACGTAAAAATGAACTTGAGTCTAACGACTTTCAGCAAGTAACCGCATAAGTTACCTAAAAACCGACTCCCAAAAGCGACGTGTTAACGTCATTAGTAAAAGGGGATGACATATAGTCATCCCCTCTTTTTTGCCCCTAAACTACTTACTTTAGTAGGTGGATATCATTCGACTAGGCTTTGCCTGTAAACTCAAGTGTTTTCCAGATATGGTAGCTTTGATTGTTGGCTCACGTTGCAATGACATTTAAAGCTCGCAGCAAGCACATCCTGTGGGCTCGACGAAAACATCCATGTTTTCAATGGCTTTAAATGTCATTACAACTAGATGCTATCACTACAGCTGATTAAATTCCCTCCTACGGGGCCACACAAAGCTACCTTGTTTAGCTTGCTTTATAGGGAATTCTAAAGGCTATGGTGTAGGCCACTGGCAACACAATTAGGGTTAGCACTGAGGCAAAACCTAAACCGAAGATAATGGTAATTGCCATTGAGCCAAAGAAGGCATCAGATAATAGTGGCACCATACCTAGCATCGTGGTGATTGCAGCCATTAATACCGGACGTACACGACTGACCGACGAGTCGATAACCGCTTGCAGCTCTTCTTTACCCTGGCTGAGTTCAAGGTTGATTTGATCAACCAGCACAATGCCGTTTTTGATGATCATCCCGGTTAAACTGAGTAGGCCTAGTAGCGCCATAAAGCTAAACGGTGCGTCAAATAGCAATAGTCCCGATACCACACCAATGAGTGCCAGCGGCACAGTAAACCAAATCACCAAAGGTTGTCTGACTGAGTTAAATAGCAATACCGTTATTAAGAACATTGCTAAGTAACCCATGGGAATCGAGCTAAATACTGAGGCTTGTGCTTCAGATGCGGTTTCGTACTCGCCGCCCCATTCAAGCTCATAGCCGTCTGGTAGCTCAATCGCTTCAATCAGTGGGCGCACCTTTCTAAAGACTGAATCGGCAGTTTCGTCGATGCCATTGACCGGATCGGCTAACACAGAAATCATACGTTTACGGTCGCGGCGCATGATTAATGGGTTATCCCAGTCGGTTTCAAATTCAGACACGACTTGTGATATAGGCACAAATACATTGTTGTCAGCGCTCCATACCTGTAGCTTCCAAATGCTTTCGGCATCTAGGCGCTCCTCGGCTGGTGCGCGAGCGATGATCGGCAATAGATGACTATGTTCACGGTATACACCCACTTGCTTACCGCTAAAGTTAGTCAGTAGTGCATTGTCGAGGTCAGACTTACTAATACCGGTTTCGCGTGCTTGCGCCATGGCAAGTTGCGGGCGTACAACCGGCACTTGGTTACGCCAGTCGTGTCGCACGCCATTTGCAGTTGGCTCAGCTTTTAAAATCGCTTCAGCTTTGGCAGCCAATTCACGCAGCACTTTAGGGTCTTCACCATAAAAACGTGCTTCGATTTTTGCTGCTGGGCTAGGGCCGTTTTCCATGTACTTAAAGCGATACTCGGCCTGCGGAAAGCGCACACTTAACTCACGCTCTAAAGTGCGCATATAGTCATTAAGCGTGGTGAGGTCTTGCATTTCTAACAGTAACTGACCGTAAGCGGCGTAACCTTTTTCAGGTGCATAGGTGAGTACAAAGCGCTGCGCACCTTGACCAATCACGGTAGTTAAATTAACTAGCCCAACGTCCTTTTCAGCTTGCTCTGCCATTAGGTTGGCTTCAATGTCATGTAGTAAACGTTCAGTTGCCTTTACATCTGTACCTTCTGGCATCCAAACATCAACAAAGAAAATAGGCGTGTTTGATGCAGGAAAGAACACATTCTTTACGTAACCAAAGCCTAAAACTGACACAACTAATGCAGCGATAACTAGCATCATCGCGACCGCACGGAAGCGAATAGCTAGCTTGAGCGACCACTTATACGCAGTAAATAAGATTCCCTTGTATGGGTCGTTGTCTGATTCATTGTCATCCTGCGCACCGTCTTTAAACATCATGTTGCAAAAGAAGGGCGTTAAGGTCATTGCGGTTATCCAGCTAATAAATAGTGAGATAAGCAACACCTGGAACAATGATACACAGAACTCACCGGTAGCATTGTCTGATAGACCAATTGGTGCAAAAGCAATAATGGCGATGATGGTTGCGCCCAACAGAGGCCACTGGGTTTGTGACACTACTTGTTTAGCGGTTTCAAGACGAGTTTGACCACGCTTGATACCAATCAAAATACCTTCGGTAACGACGATGGCGTTATCAACCAGCATACCTAGGGCGATAATCAGCGCGCCCAGTGAGATGATTTGTAGCTCAATATTCAGCACCTTCATCATGATAAAGGTGCCAAGGATGGTGAGTAGCAGTACTAGCCCCATCAAGATACCTGAGCGCACGCCCATAAATACAAGCAGTACCGCAATTACGATCGCGATAGATTGCATTAGGCTAATAACAAAGCCATTAATGGTTTCATCAACCATTTTGCTTTGGTCATAGACGGTGTCGAGTGACATACCAATTGGTAGCTCGTTTGCTAGTTCAGCCATGCGCTGATTAACGGCTTCACCAACCTTAACTACATTAACGCCGCTCGAGAAAGATATACCAATCGATAATGCTTGCTCGCCCTGGGCATGGTAAATATTATCCGGCTGCTCTTCGGTGTCTTTATAGATAGTGGCAATGTCACCTAAATGAACTAGATCTGTGCTGCCTGGGGCGCTGATAAGTAAGCGCTCCATTTGCTTAACGCTATCAAATTCACCGGTTGGGCTAATGCGTACTCGGTTGTCTCCTACAAGGGCGCTGCCTGCATTAGATACTACGTTTTGATTGGTGATCAGACTGTAAATGTAGTCTTGATTTAACCCAAGGGCGTTAAGCTTTTCGCTGGAGATTTCAACAATCACTTGCTCGCCAATAGTGCCGGCTACATTGACCTTTTTAATGCCTTTTACTAGTACTAACTCACGACGTAAAAAGTCAGCGTAGTTTTGCAGCTCGCGCATGCTGTAGTCTTTACCGCGCAGATTGAGCAAGATACCAAACACATCGCCAAAATCGTCAATCACGCTTGGGGTTGCGACACCCGGAGGCAGGCTAGGAATGGTGTCGTTTACTTTGCGACGCACTTCATCCCAAATTTGTGGAAGAGCATCTTTGTCGTAGTTTTCTTTAATTTCAATCTCAATTTGCGACATGCCAGCGCTGTTAATTGAGCGTATGTTTTTAAGTGCATCTAATTTTTGCAGCGCGTCTTCAAGTGGCAGAGTGACTTCTTCCTCTACCTGTTCGGGCGCAGCGCCTGGATAGGCGGTAACAATTAGCGCATTCTTAATGGTGAACTCAGGAAATTCGAGTTGTCCTAATTGGGTAAATGAAATACTGCCACCGACTAGCAACAGCAGTGCAAACACCCAACTAACAACCTTATGGGTAATAGAATATTCAGCAAAATTCATGGCTTATACTCCACGCTGCCAGCGCAGAGGTTTTACTGCTTGGTCCTGTGATAAGTATTGAATGCCGGCGACGACAACTTGCTCGCCTTGCTTTAAACCGTTAACGATTTCAACGCCGTCGGTTGTGATGTTACCTACGCTCACCACTTGTTGAGTGACGGTGCCGCTTTGCTCTTGGTATACCCACACCACCATTTTGCCGTCTTGGTCGCGTTTAATCACTGCACTATTTGGTACTACAGTGATGTCTTTATCTTGTGGTGCTGTTAACACTGGTAAGCTTACTTCCGCGCTCATGCCTGGCAGCACTGCAACCAGCTTGGGTTTTGGCAGGGTGAATACCACTTCATAGGTTTGTGTCCCTGGCGTAACCTGAGTTGCATGCTCTTTGAGGCGCATAGCAAAGGTGTGTTGCTTGTTACCTGCAAAGCTGACTTGAGGTTGTACGCTGGCATTAGGATCGAATTGGGTGAAGCTTGTGATTAGGGTTTCAGGCACCTGAATAACAACGTCAATCGCACTATCTTTTTGAATGGTTAACACTGTTTGGTTTGCCTGCACCATTTGGAAATTTTCAATGGCGATTTTTGCGATAGTGCCGTTATAAGGAGCTTTGAGTTCTGTGTAGCTAAGTTGGTCTTTGGCGTTGGCAAGGTTTGCCTTGGCCGACTTAAGCTTCGCTTTTGCCAGGTCAAACTCAGCTTGCGAAATTAGCTTTTGATTTAATAGCGTGCCGATACGGTCAAAGTCTGCCTTTGCTAAATCATAGTCTGCTTCACTACGCAGTAAGGTGTTGCGAGCATCGCGACTATCAAGACGCGCTAACACATCTCCTTTCTTAACATGTTGGCCTTCAAAAAGAGGTTGCTCAATCATTTGCCCCTGAATGCGAAATGCCAGTTGCGCTTGTTTAGTCGCTTGGACTTTAGCCGGGAAGTTACGAATAGCACTGCCGTTGAGGTCACCCACTGTCATTAGTTTAACTGGGCGAATGGTTTGTTCCACTGACTCCATTGATTCAGTGCTGCAGCCGGTGGCGATGATAGCCAACAACACTAATGGGATAGTTGATAACGGAAATTTCATTTATTAAGCCTCAATTGGTGACAGTTGTTGCATTTTTGGTGCGTGTTGCGATAGGGCGCAACAATAGCAGGCTTGAAAGTTTATTAAAACGGAACATAATGAAACTTAAGATTCCATTTATTGGAACTCAATTCGGTTGCAGTTTAGGGTGACATGTGAACAATAAGTTAGCCTTACGCAGACTCTGACCGAAGATTGCGGATCGGCTTTGCTAGTCTGCTTGGTGACTAATTGAGATTATATGACTCAGGTTTAGGTTAAATAGATATATGAAAACAGAAGACATTAAGTTGTTTCATCGCGTTGTTGAAACGGGCAGTTTAGTTGAGGCTGCGGATATTCTGAATTTGCCTAAGTCGACCTTGAGCCGTCGCTTGCAGCAGTTAGAAGACGAATTAAAGGTCAAGCTGTTCCATCGTCAAAGCCGCTCGATGACGCTCACCGCATCTGGTAGTCATTTCTATGAAAAGAGTACGGCTATGATGGCAGAGCTTGAACAAACCATGTTTGAGTTAACTGATGCCAAATCTGAGCTCACCGGACACCTACGTATCTTAATTGCTCCTATTCCTGAGATGCTCAATATTACCCGTGCAATTTTCAAGTTTATGGATGCCAACCCAAGTATCTCAGTAGAAATCATGGTCAGTGCTGAGCCGCAAGACATGATTCGCAATAACATCGACTTGGCTTTTATGCTTGAAGACTCTTTTAACGAGAATGAAATGGTCGCCCGCCATGTGATTAACGAAGCGGTCGAGTTTTTTGCCAGTCCTGAGTATGTGGCTAAATATGGCTTACCTACTAATGCTACAGAGTTACTTGAGCACAATACTGTTTTATTCCGTTATCCCAATGGCAAGATATTTAATGAAGTGCCTTACAGTGACGAGGTGACTTTTAAACTCAACGGCAATATTTGTGTTAACAACCTTGAAGTGAGCTTAGAGGCAGCTTTGTGTGGGCGCGGCATTACTATTTTACCAACACCTTATTGTCAGGAATATTTAGATTCAAACCAGCTAGTGCGGGTGTTTGAAGATATGCCTCCGTATCGCGGTAAGTGCTTCTTAGTTTACCCTTCACGTCGCTATATTAGCTTGGCTGCGCAGCGTTTTATCGATCATGTATTGGTTGTCATGGCGGGCTGTGACAAAAATGACTCTGGTTTGGGCAACTCCGTTTGTTCATAACTGTAATCTTATAAATCGCGGTAGTTAGTTTAAACCTGCCACCTCATAGAAAAACCTGAAAATGTAACACGATGTATCTATAATCTGATCGAGATTAGATTTATTAAAATAGAGCAACGGCTTACTTAAGAGGCTGATGATATGAGCGCAAAAACAAAACTAACAAGCTTTATTGGAGCGCTATTTGCTCTGATTATTTTCATTATTTCCCTTGAGGGCTATATCAACTTTCGCAGCGCATCTGTCGACAGCTTCACCAACAAACTATCGAGTGAATCCAACCTAATTGCTAATGCCGTGGAAGAGAAAATGATGCGCTATTTTGATGGCCTAACCATGATCTCCCATACCATGGATATTGATGCTGAAGGCAACTTTGACCGTGACAAGCTGCTGGCCCAGTTGAGCGTGTTACACAAAGACTTGAACGTCCTAGAGGCATATATTGGTTTTAAAAGCGGCGATACTTATTTACCCAACGGACAGATCCCTAATTTTAACGCTGCAACCTTAAAGCGTGAATGGTATACCCGCGGCTTTGCTAATGAGTCGCATATTGTCACTACACCTTATGTTAGTAGTAATGGCATGCATGTGATGGCGGTCGCTGAGCCAGTTATTCGCGATGGTAAGGTGGTCGCAGTGCTGTGTGTGAATATTGGTGTGCAAGAAATCTCAACCTTTATTGCAGGGTTGCTTGAGCTTAATCAAGTGTTCGTGAGCCGTGAGGATGGCTTTTTACTTGCGTCTAAATTCCCGGATCATATTGGTAAAAATGCCTTTGAGTTATTCCCAAGCTTTAAGCAGTATTCTATGGCTGCAACGACTACCCACGAGATTGATACCGAGTTAGGGGAGGTGCTAGTCGCCAATGCGCGCTTTGACAATTTAGGCTGGAATGCTTGGGCATGGGACACGCTAGAACATATCCATGAACCGTCGAATGCATTTTTATGGTTTAACTTGGTGGTCGCGATTATTTCACTGACGGTGGCTGCGTCGGCAACTTACTATCTGGTGATGAATCTAATGTATCGTCCAATTGGCGGTGAGCCAACCGAAATTCAGGCGATCGTCGAACGTGTAGCAAAAGGCGATTTATCTCGGGCAGGAACTGAAACTGGCAGTGAAACCGGGGTATATGCCGCGACATTAGAGATGGTGTCGCAGCTAAAAATGACATTAGATAAAATCAATCAAGTATCGAGCCACTTAGACCGTTCAGCAGAAGATATTACTGTGATCGCTCAGGGCGTGAATAAAAGCTCTGAAGAGCAAATGTTGCAGCTAGAGCAAACCTCAACAGCAATGAATGAGATGACGGTAACGGTTGATGAAGTCGCCCGCAATGCGCTGCAAGCGTCTAACTCAGCGAATGAGGCCAACGGCTCATCTGAGCAAGGCATGGTGATTGTCAACGAGATGAATCAGGAGATCCAAAGTCTGGTTGGTGGTCTTGAAGATGTGGTTGGCGTGACAACTCGCCTTGAGAAAGAAACTCAGAGCATTGGCAGTATTTTGGATGTGATTGATGGTATTTCAGAGCAAACCAATTTGCTGGCATTAAATGCGGCAATTGAAGCTGCTCGCGCTGGCGAGCATGGCCGCGGCTTTGCTGTGGTAGCCGATGAAGTGCGTAATCTTGCTAATCGTACCCGTGAAAGTACCCGCGAAATTCAAGACATGATTAATACCTTGCAAGCAGAAGCAAAGCGCTCGGTTAATCTTATGCAGGTGAATATGGATAACGCGCAGAAAACGGCAGAGCGCTCTGAGTCTGCCAATGAAGCTTTAGCTGTGATCCAGCAAGCGGTGATGTCGATTTTAGATATGAACAACCAAATTGCCACAGCTGCGGAAGAGCAAACCCATGTTGCGAGTGAGATTAACCAAAGCGTGGTTGCGATTAACGACTTAGCCAAAGAAACGTTCGAGCAATCAGAGAATAACAATCAACTGGCAGCGGGGCTGAAACAGGCATCAGGCCAGTTAACCGAGTCTGTTGAAGCGTTTACGTTGAATTAGTTTAGGCTTGGAGTGGGCTATTTATCCCGACTTCTCGTTATCTAACAAATGGCTGGCAGATACGATCAAGCGGCAGTTTGGGGTCGAGTAAGCGCCCTTGCTGCCGCGCTTGTGTTAGGAACTCGACACTAAGGTTAGGGTTGTTAATTCCAATGACTCGACGCTTATCTATACCTGCACGCATCAAGTCAGGACAAAACTCGGCATAAAACAGCTCATTAAGCTTACCGCTTTGCTCAAGCATCAATAACCCTTGCTCAAGTCGCTCTGCAAGTCTTGGATGATTTGGCGACACATAAAAAACCGTCAGTATTGGAATACTAATCAGTACACTGTTATCAATGCTAAGGTTTGGGTATTGCTGATGATTGGCTTCAAGTTCGTTGTAAGCCTCGTTAATGCCGCGGCTGAAGGTATCAAAGCGGCCTCTATTTAGCATGTTGAATAGGCTTTGATAGTCGGAGCCATCAACCACCTTAAAGCCTGCGTTTTTTAATAGCGGATATACCGACCAATAGGGCAGTAACCCAGTTGGTAGCTGTTTGAGTTGCTGTTCTGACAAGTCTTTCAAAGGTGGCGCTAAGTCTTTGCGCACCATAAACACTCTCAGCCCCTGAATACCTTTAAGCAGTGGGAAGTTAACTTGAATAAGTTGCTGTTGCCATTCAACTAAGGAGACTTGTGGCACAACAGTGACCAATTCACCACGCTTTAATTCCTGAAGCGTTCGGTCACGGGTCATGGTTGTCGGAGCGTGTTGCAACTTAGTCGCGCCGTATTGTTCTGTTGTTTGAACTAAAATAAGTTCGAGTAAACGATGGCTAAAATCGTAGCGTGGGTCTTGTTTGGAAAGTGGTAGATTGATGATAACTTTGTCGCTTGCAAACACTGAGGAGGCAAGTGTTGCAGATAGAAGCCAACCAATGCAGCAAAGCTTAAGCCAGGTCATCAATTTAGTCATCTTAGATTTAGATTGGATGCGCAGATATTAACAAAACGTACGAGACTTTTCGATGATCTGTCACAATCTCACTTAGGATTTGGTGGTTGCTGCCGACCTTTATAAATGAAATCAATATTTAAGCAGACAAAAGTAGCATAAATTTGCCATACTAAGTGCAAGCGAACTACAGCAAGTAAGCAGCAGTTTATTTAATGAAATTAAGCCGTTACCATATTATTTCGCCTGGCATTCAACCTTCTGGTTATCCATTCAAAGGTAAACAGCAGGGGTTTAGCCTGGTTGAGCTCGTCACAACTATCATTTTGATCGGCATTATTGCGGTGGCGGTGTTGCCGCGTTTGTTTTCTGATACCACTTACAGTGCTTTTACTCTGCGCAATGAGTTCATATCTGAGCTGCGTCAGGCACAAATTCGTGCACTCAATAATTCAGACCGTTGCTTTGCCATTGAAGTGTCTGCGACCAGTTACCAACAACATCAATATTCAGGGCGCAGCGGCAATCAGTGTACAGGTCTTATTCGCAGTGAAGCGAGTCAGGCAATTCAAGGCGGCGCGCAAATTAGTTTAACGGCTAATGCCAGTTCAAGTTTTACCGTTACCTTTGACTCACTTGGCCGTGTGCTTACACCTAACTGCAGCGGCGATTGTTTTACGATAAATGCGGTTGATACGCTGAAAATTGCCGTTACTAGCGAGGGTTATATTTATGCGCTTTAATCCTCAACGAATAGTAAAACCCTTAACACTTCATCGTGGCTTTACCCTAATTGAACTAGTAATTGGCATGTTGGTGTTAAGTATTGCCATTGTGCTGATGACCAGCATGCTGTTTCCACAGGCCGATCGCGCAGTAGAAAACTTACAACGTGTGCGTTCGGCCGAATTGGCACACTCTGTAATGAATGAAATTTGGGGTAAGCGTTTCGATCAAAACACCAACCCCAATGGTGGCAGCCCTGCTTGTGATAGTGGTCTACCATTTGCGCTCGCTTGCTCAACAACTTTAGGCGCAGAA
The DNA here is from genome assembly GCF_012263345.1 of Shewanella sp. WXL01. Taxonomy (NCBI): domain Bacteria; kingdom Pseudomonadati; phylum Pseudomonadota; class Gammaproteobacteria; order Alteromonadales; family Shewanellaceae; genus Shewanella; species Shewanella sp. WXL01. Next base: position 143,176 of record NZ_JAAIKQ010000001.1, read on the forward strand.
GCTGGAGAAGGGCGCAATGACTTTAATGATGTGGATGACTATATAGGATTGAATATCAACAGTAATATGTTTGACTCAACTCAAACCTATGCCGACCTTTATCCTAATTTTGGCTTGTCGGTATCAGTTGAGTATGTCGATGCGGCAACGCGTGCGGCTAAGCTGATTACAGTCGATGTCACCACTCCCACAAACGAAGTAATTACTTACCAGTCAGTAAGGAGTAATTACTAATGCGGCGTACAAAATTCAGCCTCCCGGTCATCAAAAATCTTGGTTTTACTTTGGTAGAGATGGTCACTGTTATTCTTATTTTGGGGATTTTAGTGGTTGGGGTAAGCAGCTTTATTATTTTTGGTACCAGAATCTTTATTGAGTCTAGCTCAGTTGATCAGGTGCTAAGTCAAAGCCGGTATGGGGTTGAGCGTTTAACGCGTGATTTACGCAATGCTGTGCCAAATAGCGTGCGCTTGTTAACTGACGGCAGCGGCTTATATCAGTGCATTGAATTTGTGCCAATTAAATCGAGCAGCAGTTACCTTAACGCTCCCATCGCACCTGACCCTGTTGCTGGCAGTATGAGTGTGTTTCGCTCGCCAACGGCAATTGATAATGGCGATCAAGTCATGCTGTACCCACTTACCGCAAGTGAAGTGTATAACCCAACAGGAACTACGGCTAAACGTTTTAGCGTGCAAAGCACAGTGGTGACGGGCGATCAGGTCACAGTGAACTTTGCCAGTAATATTCGCTTTACTGAGGACTCACCACTGCAGCGAGTTTACTTTGCCGTACAGCCTGTGAGTTATTGTTTTATTCGTGCAAGTAGCAGTGTGGATGCCGAGTTAGTTCGTTATCAAAACTATGGTTATCAAACCAGTCAGCCTGCGCCCGGCAATATGGGGACTGGGGTGTTGATGGCGCAGAATGTGACTAATGCGTTTGCGATAGAGCCGGCGCTAATTGTGACACCTTCAAACTTGGTGACTAATGCGTTGGTGCATGTGCAACCAAGGTTCAGTGTTAATGGTGAAACCTTTAAGTATCAACATCAAATACAGGTGATTAATGTACCTTAGCGGCAAGTCTCTCAATCAATTATCTGCGCAGCGAGGCAGTGCGTTGGTAATTGCTATCTTTGTCATTATTGTCATGTTTTTACTGGCAGGTAGCTTGCTGCGCATTGTTGAAGATGCTGATGAGGCTTTGTCGATGGAAGTGTGGGGTACAAGGGCATTAAATAGTGCCAATAGCGGCGCAGATGCTGCGTTAGCGCAGTTATTTCCACTGGGCGGCGTTGTGCAAACCTGTGCGGCAGTATCTGCTAGCTGGACACCGCCTAACACGCTAGGTTTTCATGGCTGTAGTGTGAGCATATCTTGCAGCGCGGCAACTGTAGGAGCGGATACACAATTTACCATTAATAGCAGTGCAACCTGCGAGACAGGCGGTTGTGGCACAGACGATAGCACTAATTGTTTACGAGTTAATCGTCAGGTGGAGGTAGAAGCACGTGGCAATTAAGCGAATTATTCAAACCACTGCTGCGCTAGTCGCTGGGCTGAGTTTATACAGTTCAGCGGTGTCGGCTTTTGACCCCATTGATGAAAATGCGATTTGGCCAGCGGTCGCTCAAGGTCATCATTCAAATACTAACAATGGTTGTAATCAAATCAGTAATCCACAGCTGACCATCTTTAACAACTCGAGTATTAACGGGACAGAGGGCAATGATTTAGACTTTTGCTCCATTAACTCCAGTAACGGCTTACCTAATGATAGTTGTGATGACGGGGCTGGAGGCACGCGTGCGTGTACTGTAACGGGCAGCTCTATTCGCGGCTTGCAAATGAACGGCAATCAAGGATTTCGCAGCAGCAGCGGCGCAGATGGTGGTATTGGATTTTGTCGTACAGGTGAGGTGTATAACTTAGGCGACTCAGGTGATACGCAATTTTCTTCATTGAGTTTATATGCCGATTGTGAAGTGAACTTTTCTAACAGCAACAGTGAATATCGTTTTAATAGTATTGCCATGGGGAGCGGCGCAAAGTTGGTGTTCCCTACTGGTGATTACTGGATAGGCAGCTTGCAGATTAATGCTACCTCAGAAATTGAAGCTGGAGAGAATACCCGTATTTTCATTAGCCAATTGGCTGGGGCACTAAATGGTGGTGTCATTAACAGCTTAGAGTCTGCTGGTGTACAAGTCATTACCTATGGCGGCTTTTCAATGAATAGCCAGTCAATTGTGAATGCGGATATGTACGTTGAGGAAGGACTCACTCTCAATTCAAGTACAGTCAACGGCCGGGTAACTGCTAAGTCTATTACCATGACGGGTACATCTGAGATTAATCGCCCTGCAGAACCAGTGGTACCATTTCACATCCAGTATGGCAAAGCGACATCAACCGTGGTGAGTTTTGACAATGCATTTCCTACTGGCGTTACCCCTTTGGTTTTCCTGATGCCAACGGTGGCTGACACCAGCTCTAACGGTGACGGCCCTGCTTCAGTGCGCTTGGTTGGTACCCCTTCAACAACCGGCTTTGTATGGGAGCAAGCTGAGCCGCCATCACCGGGTAATCGTTATACTCAGTCAGTGCAAATGCCCGAGGTTCATTGGATTGCTGTGACACCAGGCACCCATGATTTAGCTAACGGTCAGCAGTTACATGCCGGCACAGTTGATATTGACACCGTGATGTTTGGCGGCAATTCACCGTACACTGATGTGCCTTTGCCAGCGGGGCATGACGTATTTTTAAGTCAGCGCCAAACGTATGCGAACGATTGCTGGTTTACCACCACATCTCAGTTTACAAATACTGGTGCTGAGCTAGCCCTTGATACCTCTGAGGTCAGGAGTAATGCAGCGCGTTGCCAGCCTGCCAATCGCAATAATAATCAGATTGTTGCCGAGACGGTTGCCTTTATGTCAGTGCAAAGTGGTACCGGCGTACTGGCGCTTAACAGTGAGAATGTGAATTATCATTTTGGTGCTGGTGCCCAGACTTTCACTGCTGGCAGCATTCGAGATTTAAATTATCAATGTGCATTTACTACACCGCTTACAGGCTTTACTGATGTGCCAATATTTGTAGCGGGTAAAAATAGCCGTCGTGGCGGTGATGGTGGCTGGCTAAGGCGTTGTCAGTTAACAGAAGCCTTAGTTAGCATGGTTATTGATGAAGATACCTATCGTGATAGTGATCGCAGGCACGTTTGGGAGAACTATAGCTTCATTGCACTGCAAAAAGAGGAAGTTGTAGAGCAGTGTTTTACTGACGATTTTAATCGTAATGATCTAGGGACAGACTGGGTTACCTCAAGCAGTCGCGGTAACTTCACACCTAGTATTGTTGGCAGTCGCTTACGAGTCACTGAAGCTGCCGGTAACCAAGCAACCTCGTCTACTTACCAACGTTTGTTCTCGGGTAGTGATAACAAGGTGGTTATCGAGTTTGACCATTATGCATACGACGGCAGTGGCGCCGATGGTATTGCCTTTGTATTGTCCGATGCCTCTATTACGCCGCAACCTGGCTCTTATGGCGGGCCGCTCGGCTACGGCGCTCGCTCAAATGTTGATGGCTTTGCTGGTGGCTGGCTTGGTTTTGGTATTGATGAGTACGGTAATTTCTCTACCGAAGGCGGCCCAGATGGCCCGGGACGTAGACGTCAGTCAGTGGCGATTCGTGGCTCTGGTTCAGGCACATCAGGTTATAAGTATTTACGTGGCACTTGTGACAATGGGCAAACCAACCCTGGTGGTAACTGTTTAACGCCAACGGTGGATAACAATAATGTTAATCCGGCGCATCGATATCGTATTACGGTTGACTCTGAGGTTGCTGGTCAATCGATTGTGAGTGTTGAGCGCGATACTGGCAATGGCTTTACCATGCTTATCCCGCCATTCGACGCTGCTGCAGATTCCGATCAAGCAGCGATTCCTACCGACTTTTTGCTGTCTTTAACAGGCTCCACTGGCGGCGCAACCAATATTCATGAGATTGACAACGTTGAGATTTGTGCGCTCGAGTCTAGGCCAATTGGTGTAGTGATCGACCACTTTGAGTTTGACCACACCGGTAGTGGCTTAACCTGCGCGCCAGAAACTCTCACCCTAAAAGCTTGTGCAAACCCTGATTGTAGTCAATTGGTGCCAGATCAAGTCACTGCGACCTTAAGCCCAGCATCCATTCCAACTGGTGGTGGTTGGGTTGGCGGTAATGTGGTGACCTTTAGTGGCGGGCAAACCACGCTGCAGCTGCGTAATAACACGCCTGGCGCAGTTACCTTAGATGTAATCGGTTCAACACCTGGCGCTAAACCGTTTAGTCAAACTTTATGTTCAATAGCAGGTGGTACGGCAACGGCGGCGAACTGTTCACTCACGTTTGCTGACACAGGGTTTATTTTTGATACTGACGCGGCAAACAAGGACACGGCAACGCAATTTGCCAAGCTGGCGAACAAGCCGTTAAGTATGACCATTGCAGCAGTGAAAAAAGACGATGCCACTGAGCAATGTGTGCCAACCTTTGCCAATCAGGCTAAGAATATTAGTTTGTGGAGCAGTTATGTTGACCCGTCGGCAGGCGGCCTTGTGGCCACATCATCGGTCACGGTAGATAACACCAATATTGGTAAATCGGCGACTTCTGCGACTCAGCTGGCGCTTAACTTTGATGCCCAAGGTGAAGCTAGCTTTACCCTTAACTACCCTGATGCCGGTAAAATCCAGCTCGATGCCAGTTACTCGGGTACTGGTGAAGAGGCTGGACTGGTGATGACAGGTAATGTTGAAGTGGTGAACTTCCCTGTTGGTCTGTGCATTAGCCAAATTGAGAATCAGGCTACTTGCCCAAGTGGTGATGCTAGCTGCAGTGTGTTTAAGCGTGCGGGTGAAAGCTTCATGTTCGAGGTACGTGGTAAAGCCTGGCAAGCCGATGGCGACGCTGATTACTGCGATAACTTAAATACGCCAAACTATGCCCATGGCAATATGCAGTTATCACATAGTTTGGTTGCACCAAGCCCAGGTCAGCTAGGCAGTATCAGTAATGCTAGCTATAACCATGTCGCAGCGGTCAACAATGCCAATAACGTTACTCAAACCGTGAGTGAGGTGGGTGTGTTCGACTTTAGCGTGAAGCCACAATCGAGTTATTTGGGTTCAAGCTTTTACGATATTCCACAAGCGAGTACCGGCAATACAGGTCGCTTTGTGCCTGCAAGCTTTGCCATCAGCGGCGCAAGTGTTTTACCTGCCTGTGGCGGCTTTAGTTATATGGAGCAACCATTCCCTGTGGCATTTAATATCAGCGCACAGAACTTAAATTCGGTCACAACCCAGAACTATCAAGGTGCTTTTGCTAAAGGTACTGCTAGTCTGGCGGGCGAAAATGCCAATGATGGTGTCGATCTCAGTGCGCGCTTGAGTTCGCTTCCTGTAGGAAGTGGCTCTTGGTCAGCGGGTGTGGCAACGGTCGATTCAAGTTATCGAGCCACTTTTGCTAGAACCACTGCACCTAATGTAGATGGGCCTTATAGTCAGCTCGATGTAGGCGTGCAGGTGTATGATAACGATGGTGATTTTGCTTTTGTTGCAAGCCCTGATATGCGCCCAGATACTTCGGGAGACTGTCAAACTCCAAGTAATACCTGTACAGCCAAGCGCTTAGGTACAAAAGATATGCGTCATGGCCGTGTGTTGATGGACAACACTTATGGCCCTGAGTCGGAAGTGTTAATGATGCCGGTTTATGCCCAGTTCTGGAATGGCACTAACTGGCAGTTGAACACTGATGATAGCTGCTCAATTATCAATGGTGCGTTATCGCCGTTGGCTATCTATAACCCGGCTTTAGCTACCGGTGAAACCGTGCAGCGCAGTGGTCAGTTTGGACAAATTATTAATGGTCAGCAAACGCTGCTTTGGCAGAATGTTGGCACTAACAATTATCGTGGTCAGGTATTGTCACCATTAGATGTCGATAGCTGGTTAGAGTGGTATTGGAATTACGATAGCTTGTCTCCTAATACACTAAGCGATCCGCAATCAAGTGCGTTCTTTGGTCGTTACCGTGGACACGATAGAGTGATCTACTGGCGTGAGGTCAGGCAGTAATTCTTAAGCTTGGTTATAGCTCAATTAACAGAACTCAAGCGAACAACTCTCAGTTAGAAAACGCTGCTACAGGTGTATAGCTTGAACCTAGCTATACACCTGTTTTGTTTTTGTGGTGGAGTGGTTATAAATGCAGCAGTTTTAGCTTGTGCAAATATCAAATTTTATGGTTTTTTGTGTTTTCAGAATGCTTTTATAAAAAAACTTGCTTGATTAGCATTTGTTAACCTGTAAGCACTTGTGGAAACTGGGTGTCATTGCTAAAGTGAGCTGATTTTTCATCGTTTAGATTTCACCGATACAGGCCTGATCCATGTTCAAAAAGTTGCGCGGCATTTTTTCTAATGACCTATCTATCGATTTAGGTACGGCAAACACTCTTATTTATGTTCGAGAAGAAGGTATCGTACTAAACGAGCCATCGGTGGTGGCAATTCGTGGTGAGCGCAGCGGCAGTGGTCAAAAGTCTGTTGCAGCGGTAGGTGCTGACGCGAAGCAAATGTTAGGTCGTACACCGGGCAACATTCAGGCAATTCGCCCAATGAAAGACGGCGTAATTGCTGACTTCTACGTTACCGAGAAGATGCTGCAGCACTTTATCAAGCAAGTGCACAACAATGGCTTCTTCCGCCCAAGCCCACGCGTGTTGGTTTGTGTGCCAGTTGGTGCAACACAAGTTGAGCGCCGCGCGATCCGTGAATCAGCAATGGGTGCAGGCGCACGTGAAGTTTACCTAATTGAAGAGCCAATGGCAGCGGCGATTGGTGCAGGCCTACCCGTTTCTGAAGCAACTGGTTCTATGGTTGTCGACATCGGTGGTGGTACAACTGAAGTTGCGATTATCTCGCTTAACGGCGTGGTTTACTCATCTTCAGTGCGTATTGGTGGTGACAAGTTTAACGATGCCATCATCAACTATGTACGTCGTAACTACGGCAGCTTAATTGGTGAAGCCACTGCTGAGCGCATTAAGCACACCATTGGTACAGCTTACCCAGGCGATGAAGTGCTAGAAATTGAAGTACGTGGTCGTAACCTAGCTGAAGGTGTACCAAGAAGCTTCACCCTAAACAGCAACGAAATTCTTGAAGCACTGCAAGAGCCATTATCAGGCATTGTCAGTGCTGTGATGGTAGCGCTTGAGAAGTCGCCACCAGAACTAGCATCAGATATCTCTGAGCGCGGCATGGTATTAACTGGCGGTGGTGCGTTATTGCGTGATCTTGACCGCTTGTTAATGCAAGAAACTGGCATTCCTGTGATGGTGGCGGAAGAGCCATTAACCTGTGTTGCTCGCGGTGGTGGTAAAGCGTTAGAAATGATCGACATGCACGGCGGTGATTTATTCTCTGAGGAGAGCTAATCTCCTGATATAATTCTAACAAAATGGGGCGTTTAGCCCCCTTTTTGTTCATACAAAGCAAAGGTTTTAAGCCTTTGGAGCTGATTTTTGCCGAGGTTTGGCAAATCCTAATATGAAACCAATTTTTGTACGCGGCATTTCGATACAGTTTCGTCTCACACTGGCAGTCATCCTGTCGGTGGTGTTGATGCTTTCAAATAACAAGCTAGAACCTTATCGCCAATCGCTTTCTACTCTGCTTAGCCCTATTCAATACTTAGCCAATCTTCCAGGTGTGTTGCTTGACCGCAGCGCCGAAGCCTTTGCCACTCGCGATATGTTATCGCTGCAAAATAAAGAGCTAATGCGTCAGCAATTAATGATGTCAGAACGTTTGCAGCGTTTTGAGCATTTACGCCAAGAGAACGACCGCTTGCGTGCCTTGCTAGGCTCACCTTTGCATATGGACTCACGCAAGGTAGTTGCAGAGGTCATGGAAGTTGCGAGCGAGCCATTTCGCCAATATGTGGTGCTCAATCAGGGTAAGAGTCATGGCGTGTTTGTCGGTCAACCAGTGGTTGATGCGCAAGGGGTAGTTGGTCAGGTCACTGAGGTGAGTGAATTTACTAGCCGAGTGCTGCTAGTGTCAGACGCCACTCACGGTATTCCAGTGCGGGTAACACGTAATGATGTGCGCGCTATTGCTAATGGTACTGGCGATATCGACGAGATTGAGCTGCGCCATGTGGCTAAAAGTACCGACATTGTCGCAGGTGATTTACTCGTAACATCAGGGCTTGGGCAAAGATTCCCTGAGGGATACCCAGTTGCTCGGGTGTTATCAGTCAAACGTGATGATGGACAAAACTACGCCGTGATTAATGCGCAGCCGTTGGCGGCGCTCGACCGAATTCGCTACGTATTGTTAATTTGGCCTGATGAAGAGGCCACTGAAGACGTAGCAGATAACCTGATCGAAACCAGTGTTGAAGAACAAAATAATCAAGCAAGTGAGGAGCCCCAATGAGCGCGCATATAGCTAGCGGCCGTTGGGTCGTGTGGGCGACCTTTTTCGTTGGTGCCATGTTCCAAGTCATGCCATTACCAGAGTTAGCGGAAGTGTGGCGTCCCGATTGGTTAGTGTTAGTGATGATCTACTGGGCGATGGCGTTGCCTCATCGTTATAGCGTATTAACCGCCTTTACCCTGGGATTGTTTTTGGACGTACTGTTAGGTGCAACCCTTGGAGTTAGGGCGCTGGCGCTCTCTTTGGTGGTGTATATCGTGGTACTGCATTCCATGCGTTTTCGTAACTTTCCGCGTTGGCAGCAATCGCTGATGGTGGCGTCACTGATCTTCTTGTACCACTTTGTCATTTTCTGGGCGCAATATGCCATCGTTGGTGACAGCGAGTTTGTCATTGATTTGTTTTTGCCAAGCATTTCTTGTGTCGCGGTGTGGTGGTGGCTTTTTTGGGTGTTGCGAAACTTACGCCGCTCATACGGGGTCAAATAATACCAATTAGGATAAATAAGTGATCAGAGGTTACGCAGGGAAAATTGCTTAGAGCAAGGCAGAAATTGCAGCTAGCTAGTTGTTCTACCTACAAAATTTCTAACGAAGTTATAAGCGATTTTAACCAGTAAGAATGACCACATGCTTGTGCTAATTGGTATAACTACAGTGGCAATGTGTTAGCACAACTCTGTGGCAACAAATTTAGCTTAATAGCGCCAAACCATTATAGATAGGAAACAACATCATCATGACATGGGTTTTAGCATCAACATCACCGCGCCGTAAAGAGCTACTTACCCAGGCGGGGTTTAGCTTTCCTGGCTTTAGTTTTGAGTTGGTGGCGCCAGATATTGATGAGACTCAAGCCGATGGCGAGATGCCGTTAGATTTTGTTGCGCGCTTGGCGATTGAGAAAGCGCAAACAGGTTTAACACTTGCTAAAAAGTTTACTCATCCAAGGGTACTTGGCTCAGATACGATTGTAGTGATAGACGGCAAGGTGCTCGGTAAGCCGCAAGATAAAGCCGACGCCATGCAAATGCTAATGCAGTTATCGGGTCGCACTCATCAGGTGATGACCGCAGTCGCGCTAACTGATGGTTCGCAAACGCTTAGCCGCACCTGCGTGACCGAGGTGACTTTCTGTGAGCTAACACAAGCTGAAATTACAGCCTATATAGATACAGGCGAGCCGATGGATAAAGCCGGCAGTTATGGCATTCAAGCCATTGGTGGCTGCTTTGTTGAGCGTATCAACGGTAGCTATTCTGCCGTGGTGGGCTTGCCGTTAGTGGAAACGCGCGAGCTGTTAAAACTAATTTAAAGGCTGGCGCAGCGAATTGCAGTTAGCACGTTAAAACGAACAATAATTAAATTGCGTGCGACCAACCCAATATTGGTGGTTTATGAATAATAAAGTACAAGGTAAAAAAGGCTCAGAGCTACTAATCAACGTGACGCCAACCGAGGCGCGTGTGGCGTTAGTTGAGCATGGTGTGCTGCAAGAAGTGCACATAGAGCGCCGCATGAAGCGCGGCCTTGTAGGTAACATTTACAAGGGTAAAGTCAGCCGTGTGTTACCGGGCATGCAAGCCGCGTTTGTTGACATTGGGTTAGAGAAAGCTGCTTTTTTGCATGCATCAGATATTGTGCCGCACACTGAATGCGTCGCCGATGGTGAGCGCAATAACTTTGTGGTGCGCGACATCGCAACCTTGGTACGTCAAGGGCAAGACATTATGGTGCAAGTGGTTAAAGACCCGCTTGGTACCAAAGGTGCGAGGCTGACTACTGATATCACACTGCCTTCGCGTTATTTAGTCTTTATGCCAGGCTCTAGCCATGTTGGTGTATCTCAACGCATTGAGCTTGAAGAAGAGCGCGCACGCCTAAAAGAAATCACTATGCCGTTTGTGGATAACGACGGTGGCTTTATTATTCGCACCGCAGCTGAAAACGTCAGTGAGCCAGAACTGGCTCAAGATGCTGCTTTCTTGCGCCGTGTGTGGGCTAAAGTCAGTGAGCGCCGCAAGCGTAAAGGCGCGACTTTGCTGTATCAAGACTTAGCCTTGCAAGTGCGTATTATCCGCGACTTTGTCGGTGAAGAGCTTGATCATATTCAAGTGGACTCGCGCCGCACATTCGACGAGCTACAGCAATTTGCCCAGGAGTTTATGCCAGAAATTGCCGGCAAGCTTGAGCACTATGAAGGCCCAGCGCCTATCTTTGAGCTTTACGATGTTGAAAATGAAATTCAACGCGCATTAGGTCGTAAAGTCGAGCTCAAATCAGGTGGTTATTTGATTATTGATCAAACCGAAGCCATGACCACTGTCGATATCAATACAGGCGCGTTTGTTGGCCATCGTAACCTAGAAGAAACCATTTTTAATACCAACCTAGAAGCAACGCAAGCTATCGCTCGTCAGCTAAGGCTGCGTAATTTGGGCGGCATTATCATTATCGACTTTATTGATATGCAAAACCCAGCGCACAAAGAACGAGTGCTGAGCAGCTTAACCAGCGCACTTGAGCAAGACAGAGTGAAAACCAGTGTCAGTGGTTTCTCCGGTCTTGGTCTGGTTGAAATGACCCGCAAACGTACTCGCGAAAGCTTAGAGCATGTGGTTTGCGCCGAGTGCCCTGCTTGTAAAGGTACAGGCAGCATGAAGACGGTAGAAACCGTATCTTATGAGATTTTCCGTGAGATCATTCGCCTTAATCGTGCTTATCAGGCTGATGAGTTCTTATTGTACTGTGCACCTGCGGTTTATATGAGCCTCAGTGGTGATGAAAGCCATTTGCTTGCCGAGCTAGAGGTGTATATCGGTAAGCGCATTCGCCTGCAAAGTGAAGCCATGTATGCTCAAGATAAATACGACGTGGTAATGGTATAGTGTCAAATAGTCGTTTAGGTACCGTTAACCGCATCTGTTGGCGCTTTATTGCTGTCGCATTGGTGCTGTTTGCGTTGTTAGTCAGTCTAATTCGTGGCTTACTGCCGCAGCTGACTGAAGTGCGCAACGAGATCGTGACCTACCTGTACGAACAATATCAGCTCGAAGTACAACTTGGCGAAATATCCGCTAAGTGGCAAGCCTATGGCCCAGCGCTATCTGTGCATAATTTGGTGCTACCGCAGCAAGACAATCTCCCCATGACTATTGTCGCTAAAGACGTGCACTTTAAGCTGGACTTTTGGGACTCATTGATGACTGCATCACCGCAAATTGAGACGGTGAACTTTGATGGTCTACAAGTGGCACTAAACCTTGATGAGTTAAAGCAATTATCCAGTAACTCCAAAACCAGCAGTGATTTAGACTGGTTATATGCCTTGCTATTAGAGCAGTTAGATCACTTCTCGCTCACTGAAGCTAGCTTGCAGCTGTACAGTAGTCAGCATCAGTTTAGACCGATTTTTATTGATAATCTGCAATGGTTAAACTCACCCAATAGCCACCGTGGTCAAGGCGTCATCCACGTTGATGAGAACGCATCTGAAAACGAGCTATTGTCAATTAGCGTTGATTTAACCGGTAATGGCTATCAGCCCGATACCGTTGCGGGAGAGTTGTATGTGGCAGCTAGCTCGCTTGATTTAGGTGAATGGGCGTCGCGCCGTGAAGACCCATTACTTGACCTTAAACATATTGAATTCGAAGGTGTGATTAACCTTGAAGCCTGGGTCGGCTTTGGTGAGCGTAAAATTCAAGATGCCTTGTTAACCTTTAAGCCAAGCTGGCTAAAATGGGGCACAGAGACTGAGCCTCACAGGCTAGATATTCAATCTGGATCTATAACCTGGCAACCGCAGGAAAACGGTTGGCGTCTTGACAGTCATCAGCTTAACTTTGTGACCAATGACGAACCATGGCAGCCACTACATTTAGCCGTTAACTACCAGCAAGGCGAGCTGTTTGCCAATATCAACGAGATATCAGTGGAGCATTTTACTCCACTGCTGCCACTTATTCCTGGCATTTGGCAGCAAGAGGTGGAGACCTGGCACTATGTTAATCCACAGGGCACCATAGGGCCGATTCAGCTATACAAACCGCAAAATGATGGATTAAGAGCGGCGGTTAAAATCAATGATATTAGTTGGTCAGCACATCAAAAAATTCCTGGACTAGAGCCCATTGATTTAAGCCTTAATTGGGCGGCAAACAAGCTGAGCTTTACTTTGCCGGAACAGAACTACGCCATCGATTTTTCAAATAACTTCCGTCAAGCGCTTAACTTTGATGGCAAGTTACTACGTGGCCAGTTTGATGCTGACAATATGCGATTGAACGTGCCAGCCCTTGAACTTGCTAACCCAGATATCAGTATTCAAGCCGGCGTTGTATTGGACCTTGCCGAGCGCACTCATATGGCGCTTGCGGCTAACGTGCAAATAACTGATGTTGCCATGGCAAGTAAGTATTTTCCGTTGCAAGCTATGGATGACAGTCTGGTTGAATATCTTGAATCTGGCCTAATCGCGGGGCAAATTCCTGATGCCACCGTCGTGTGGAACGGCTATTTTGACCAGTTCCCTTATGACGATAAAGCTGGTGTATTTCAGGCTGCCTTTACCCTCGATGATGCCATTTATAAGTTCCAACCCGACTGGCCAGCAGTGACAGAGTTAAACCTGAGCGCCTTGTTTGAAAATGCAGGTATGCACCTGAAAGTAAACAAAGGCTTACTCGGTGAAGTGCCCGCCGATGGCGCGATTGTTGATATTGAACGCTTTAATCTTACGTCGGTATTAACCGTTGATGCGGATTTAAGTGCAGATGCGCAGGCTGCAACCGCGGTTATCCAGCAGTCACCACTGGCAGACTCAGTCGGTGAAACGTTAGCAGTGATTCAAATTCACGATAATATTCGCACCCAGCTTGATTTGATGATCCCGCTATATGCTGGAGCTTCTCCTGTTAGTAAAGGAGTGGTGACCTTTGAAGATAACCCTGTTTATATCGCTCAACCTGGGATGCAGTTAGAGCGGGTTACTGGGCAAATCAGTTTTGTCGATGAAGCGGTGCAAGGCCAAGAAGTGGTTGCACAGCTTTATAATCAGCCTTTGCAGTTTAGCTTTAGCACCGAAAAGCAAAACCGCAACATGGCGCTAAATGTCGACCTGCAAGGACGCTGGGATTTACAAACTCTGCCTGATGAGTTTACTAACCCTTTGTCTGAGTTCTACCAAGGTAGCCTTGAATGGGACGGCAATGTGCTGATGATATTTGTCCCTCAGGGCTACACTTTACAAGTACAAGTGGCGTCAGACTTAATTGGCACTGAATTTAATGCACCAGCGCCATTTGCTAAAGATGCGCAAACACCAAAGGTTCTTGAAGCGCAGTTGGTTGGCGACAATGTCAACACCACCCTAAGTGTCAATCTGGCGAATCAAGCTGAGTTTTGGGGCGAGTTCACTACAGAAAGTGGTGATGACTTAGCTCATTATGACATCATGCTAGGTAGACGTTTTAAGCTGGGTGACCAACTTTTAAAACGAGATGGTCATATCAATATCGACTTGCCACAAGCTGAGTTAACACAGTGGTTGCCGATTATCACCAGTTTTGCCAGTCAACAAGCTGAGGTGGCAATTGAATCTGAGTTTACCCGTGAAGATGATGGTATTGATGAGCCACAAGCGCTTGAGATTGCCGCAGCCAAACAGGTAGTAAACCAGCTTAACCAAGGCACACAAGCAATTGCAGAGCAAAATCTAGCTTTAGGTGATGATGGGCATGTGAGTCGTGACAGTATTCAATTGCCACAACGAGCTGGAGATAGCGTTCAAGTCAAAAAACCACCTGTTGTTAGCGAGGCTCGCTCGCTTGCCAATACAAATAACAATCCGCTTGGGCCTAAAAAGCCACGCTCTTTATTTCCGCCGCTTAAGCAAATTGATGCCAGTATCGATACGCTGGATGTGATGGGGCAGAACTTTGATCAATTGACCTTAGTCGCAAGACCGCAAGATCAGATTTGGCGCTTTGATATTCAAGCTGAGCAATTTGTTGGCAGTATCGACTTCTTCCCGCAGTGGCGAGAGCAAGGGCTGAAAATTGTTGCCCAAAAACTTCATTTAAACCCAGAAATGCGTGACTCCGCTAATGCCGAGTTTACCGCTAAAGAAATGCTTGAGTCGGTGCCAACGCTCGCGGTTGATGTCGATGACTTCCGTTTATTCGATATTCCTATGGGGCATCTTGTGCTGCAAGGCAATCCTAATGAGCAGGGTTATCGTTTCCAAACACTGAGCCTAACTCAACCTGTGGTCACCTTGACCGCTAATGGCCAATGGCAGCAAGTTGATGGTAAGGACGTCACCGGTTTTGATGTGCAACTGAAAGCAACCAAGTTTGATGAGTTATCAAATATCCTTGGGATCAATTTGGGGATTCAAGATGCGCCGCTCGATATTCTCGCCAGCCTTAGTTGGAACGATGTGCCATACCGCTTTAACCTGGCTGGGTTGAATGGTCATTTGAAGTTTGACTTAGGAAAGGGACATTTGTCTGAGCTAAGCGACAAAGGTGCGCGTTTATTCTCTCTGTTTAGCCTCGACTCAATTTTACGTAAGTTGTCGCTCGACTTTTCTGATGTGTTCGGCCAAGGGCTATATTTCAATAGCTTTGCCGGTAACCTTGATATTGACGATGGCGTGGTGAAAACCACAGACACCGAAATGGACGGCATTGCCGGTGCGATGAAGGTGCGCGGCTTTACCGACTTAACGACTCGAAGCTTAAACTATGATATTCGCTTCTCGCCGCAGCTGGCATCAAGCGTGCCGACAGTGGTGTTATTAAGTACCAGTGCCTGGACTTTAGGTGTGGGCGCATTTGCCTTAACTAAGGTGCTTGAGCCCGTGATTGAGGTGATTTCAGAAATTCGCTTTAGGCTAACGGGTGATATGGAAAACCCAGTGCTTGAAGAGCTAGAGCGTAAGAGTAAAGAAATCGAAATTCCAGAGTCTATCCTACGTGACAGCAAACAAACTGGCGCCGAGGCTGCGGTAAGCTCTGGTGATGCGATAAACATAGATGACGCGATAACAAAGGGCGGCGACCAGGCTAATGCTGCTGGCGATGTAACAACGACAGAGCCATTAACTGAAACTGCGACAATTGAAGAGCAGCAAGGTATGCAGCAAAACCCTAGTGCAGAGACAGCTGAACTTGATACACCAGAGCTAAAACCAGCGCCAGATCCAAATCCTCAAAAGGCTGAGCTAGAAAAAGTGGCGCCTGAGAAAGCCGCACCTGAAAAAGCTGTACTTGAAAAAGTCGAGCAACAAGATGGGTCTCAGCCTGGCAATCAAGCAGACGGCTTTATTCAAGAAAGCACTAATCAAGCCGAGCAAGGCGAAGGGCAGAATCAAGTAAGCTTGATGCTAATTCACCGACAAGGAGCGAGTCATGCAATGGAACTTACTGCAATGTCAGAGCAGCAAAGATGTTCAAGCCAACCTCAGCTTTATCGAATCGCAGCTTAAGCAGTTACCCAGAGAGTCAGATGAACCGCAACTTGTGGTGTTGCCCGAGTGCAGCTTATTGTTTGGTGGGCATGAAAGTGAACAGCTAAAGTATGCGGGTAGCCGAGATGATAATCCGCTAGCGGATGCACTTAGCAAGCTTGCTAAGCAATATCAGGTTTACTTGATAGCTGGCACCATTCCTTACAAGGCCGAACCATCCCAGAATACAGATACTGCCGACAATGCTAAAAGCAAAGTCTATAGCCGTTGCTATGCTTTTGATGACAAAGGCCAAACCCTAGGGCATTACGACAAAATCCACCTGTTTGATGTTGAAGTTGCCGATGGCACCCGTAGCTATCGCGAAAGTGATACCTTTGCCGCTGGCGAGCGTATCACAGTTATTGATACGCCTTTTGGCAAGATTGGCCTGGCGATTTGTTATGACCTACGCTTTGCTGACTTGTTTCGCGCATTAAGACTGCAAGGCGCTGACATCATAGTGCTGCCGTCAGCCTTTACCAAGGTTACAGGGCAAGCACACTGGCAGATATTACTGCAAGCCAGAGCCATTGAAACCCAGTGCTATTTACTGGGTGCGAATCAATGGGGCACTCACAATCAAGGTAGCCGCGAGACTTATGGTCACAGCATGATTGTTGACCCGTGGGGAAACGTGGTAGCAGTCAAACCAGAGCAGACCGGTTGGCTGCAAGCTCGCATCGATATGAGCGAGATGAAGAAAATTCGCCAGAACATGCCTGTTTTAGGGCATAATCGATTTATTGAACCTAAATTAACACCTTAATCTATTGCGCCGAGCGATTTAATTCGATGATAGCTGCGCCGCAATAGCTGAAGTAAAGAGAACAAACCATGCCTTTTCTAAACCAAGTGGAACAAAGCTTATTTCAAGACGGTTTAACCCTAGACGGTCTGCAAGGTTATTTAAGCCAAATCCACCAACATAATGTCGACTTTTCAGATCTGTATTTTCAAGGAAGTCGCCATGAGTCTTGGGTGTTAGAAGACGGCATTGTTAAAGAAGGTAGCTTCCACATCGAGCGCGGTGTGGGCGTACGTGCCATCACAGGTGAAAAAACCGGATTTGCCTATGCTGACGAAATTACCCCGCAAGCGCTTGAAGCGGCAGCATTAGCGGCGCGAGGCATTGCTAGCCGTGGTGAGTCGCAGAAAGTGCAAGCCTTTGCTAAGCAAAAGGTAAATGCACTTTACGATAGCGCTGACCCAATTGCAGCTATGGATGAAGCGAAAAAGATTGATTTGTTAAAGCAAGCCGATGCCTATATTCGCAGTCTTGATGAGCGCATTATTCAGGTAGTGGTGAGTTTATCTGGCGTGCATGAAGAAATTTTAGTCGCTGCCAGTGACGGCACGCTAGCTGCCGATGTCCGCCCTTTGGTGCGCTTTAACTGCAGCGTGATTTTAGAAGATCAAGGTAAGCGTGAACGTGGCGGCGCGGGTGGCGGTGGACGTCACGACTTTAGCGCGTTTATGGCTAGCGATGAAAACGGCCTGCCACAGTGTTTTGAGTTTGCCCGCGAAGCAGTGCGTCAAGCCCAAGTGAACATTCACGCGGTTGATGCGCCTGCAGGCGAAATGACCGTGGTACTAGGTAGCGGTTGGCCGGGCGTGCTGCTGCATGAAGCTGTAGGCCATGGTTTAGAGGGTGACTTTAACCGTAAAGGCAGTAGCGCTTTTAGTGGCAAGGTCGGGCAGCAAGTTGCCTCTGAATTGGTGACTGTGATTGACGATGGCACCATGGAAAATCGCCGTGGCTCGCTATCAATCGATGATGAAGGTGTTGCTACCCAAAAGACCACCTTGATTGAAAACGGTATTTTAAAAGGCTACATGCAAGACAAGCTCAATGCTCGTTTAATGGGTCAAGCGCCTACAGGCAACGGTCGCCGCGAGTCATACGCTCACTTACCTATGCCGCGCATGACCAACACTTATATGACAGCGGGTGAAAGCGACCCACAGGATATTATTAAGTCTGTCGATAACGGTATTTATGCGCCAAACTTTGGTGGTGGGCAGGTCGATATTACCTCGGGTAAATTTGTATTCTCAGCATCTGAGGCTTACTTAATTGAAAAGGGCGAAATTACTCAAGCAATTAAAGGCGCAACCTTAATCGGTAATGGCCCAGAGTCTATGAGTCAGATCTCTATGGTGGGTAATGACTTAGCACTGGATAAAGGTGTTGGCGTATGTGGTAAAGACGGGCAAAGCGTACCCGTTGGCGTCGGTCAACCAACATTAAAACTAGATCGTTTAACTGTAGGTGGTACTGCATAGACTGAGTGGGTAGATTTGATTGCCCTGGCTACTGATCTGCCTAAATAAACGCGCGTTTGATTGCAGTTTTACATTTTGATGCTAGAAAAACTTTTACCAGACACTAAACTGTAGGTTAGTGCATTTGCTCTAATTTAGCCTTGGCTCTGATATATTTTTTGCTGAGGCGATTTAGCTATGCGCTAAATCGCTCCTTGGCAATCGGTTAATGAAGAGGCGTTAATGGCATTTTCTCGCTCGGTATCAATTCAATCTCGGTTAGCGCGGCTTTCTATGGCTATTGGCTCGCTAACACTAACGGCGCTAGCTGTTACGTCTCCCTGGCAGTCGTTGCAGGCACAATCTCTTACGCCTAGCACAGCAAATCATATATCAGCCGAGGCAGTAGACTCTCAAAGTGCAAGCTTGTCTTTTACCCAGGCTTGGCAGCAACTGCAGCAGGTAAGTGACAAACTTAAGGCCGATCAGCAGCAGGTTAATCGAGCGAAAGCCCAAGCTGAGGCCAGTAAATCCTTAAGTTACCCATCGCTAGATATCAGTGGTAGTTACACTCATCTTGAAAAGCCAATTGAGTTAGATTTGCGGGATCTTAATCCCATCGCTTCACTTGACCCAGGTGCGCTGCCACCTGCGATAGGCAACATCATTGGCGCAATTCCCGGCTCATTGTTTGTTACGCCATTTACTGAGCAAGATATTTTTCGCGCTAGCCTGCAAGCCATGTGGCCGATATACACTGGCGGCAAGATAACCGCAGCCCAAGGCATTAAAGCGGCGCAGGTGTCAGAGCAACAGCAGCAGTTTGTGCTAACCCAGCGCGACCTATTTATGCAATTGGTCGATCGCTATTTTGCCGTGGCGGTAACCCAAGCTGCGCTGCAAACCCAAAGCGAATTTGTCACTTCATTAGAAGAACACGCCGAGCACGCCAAACAATTAGAGCTGCAAGGGCAAATTGCCCGTGTTGAGCTACTCAATGCTCAGGTCGCGTTAGACGATGCAAGGGTGAAAATGCGTCACGCCCAGCGCCAGAATGAAATGGCCAATATTGCTTTATCGCGCATGTTGCAGCTATCTAGTGTTGCGCCGTCATCACAGTTATTTGTGTTGCCAAACCAGCCATCATTGTCGCAGGTCAGTAGCCTAACTCAGGCAAGTCACCCAGCGCTTAAGTTGTTGCAAGCCAAAGAGCAGCAAGCCAATCAATTGGTCGATTTAGAGAAAGGTTCATACCATCCAACTGTGTTCCTTTATGGTAACTACACCTTGTATGAAGACGACAGTTTGTTTTCAAAGGTCGAGCCAGACTGGCTTGTGGGCGTAGGTGTCAAAGTACCGCTATTGAGTCGTGACGGTCACAGTGGCAAGGTGCAAGCCGCAAAAAGCGCCCAGCTACAAGCAAGGCATATGAAAGCGCAAACCCAGCAGGATTTGAGTTTGCTGGTGGATCAAACCTACCGCCAACTATTGCAAGCTGATGAAGAGATTAACGCGCTAAATACCACTAAAGCACTGGCGAAAGAAAATCTGCGCCTGCGAGAGCTAGCGTTCAATCAAGGCTTATCGACCTCGGTTGAGCGAGTGGATGCT
Source organism: Shewanella sp. WXL01 (assembly GCF_012263345.1). NCBI lineage: Bacteria > Pseudomonadati > Pseudomonadota > Gammaproteobacteria > Alteromonadales > Shewanellaceae > Shewanella > Shewanella sp. WXL01. Next base: position 163,072 of record NZ_JAAIKQ010000001.1, read on the forward strand.
GAGAGCAAACTTCATGGCGTACAAACCCAGCAGTTAGCTGCGCAATATCGCTACATTCAGGCTTATGCCAAGTTAATGGTACTTAGTGGGCAACTTGATGAGTTCATCGCCCGAGTTGAATACCAAAACCAATCTGCAAAATAAGGAACTCGCAATGCAAGCAAATAAAATCGTCGCCGTTATCAGCTTAGTTTTGCTGCTTGGTGTATTGGGTTATGGCGTTAAGCAGGCATTTGAACCTCAGCAATCCATTTTGCAGGGGCAAATCGAAGCGCGTGAATATAATGTGTCGTCTAAGGTGCCGGGGCGCGTTGAGCAAGTGTTTGTGCGCAAGGGCGACAAGGTGCAAGTGGATGATATTTTGTTTGCCATTAACAGCCCTGAATTGGATGCCAAGTTAATTCAGGCGCAAGGCGGTTTAGATGCTGCCAATGCCATGTTGCAAGAGGCCGATAATGGTGCTCGTAGTCAGGATGTTATGGCAGCCAAAGATCAGTGGCTAAAAGCCAAAGCCGTAACCGAGTTACACCACAAAACTTATCAAAGGGTCGAGAATCTATTTGAACAGGGCGTAGTGGCAAGACAAAAGCGCGATGAAGCGTTTACCCAGTGGCAAGCGGCCAAATACACAGAGCAAGCAGCCAATGCCATGTATCAAATGGCACAAGAAGGTGCGCGAATCGAGCAAAAAGCCGCAGCTGCTGGTAATGCACGTATGGCCGAGGGCGCAGTTAAAGAGGTCAATGCGGTATTGGAAGATAGCCAAATGCGCGCGCCTAAAGCGGCTGAGGTAAGCGAGGTGCTATTACAAGCGGGTGAGCTAGTACCAAGCGGCTTTCCTGTTGTGAGCTTAATTGATATGACTGATGCCTGGGCAAGCTTTCAAGTGCGTGAGGATCAACTTAGCCAGTTTAAGCAAGGAGACAAGGTCGATGTATATCTGCCTGCGCTAGATATGAATGTGAGCTGCGAGGTGAGCTTTATTAGCGTAATGGGCGACTTTGCTACTTGGCGCGCAACAGAGTCAGGCCATGACTTTGACCTGCGTACCTTTGAAGTGGAGTTAACGCCGCTAACCCAGGTCGATGACTTACGTGTAGGCATGTCTGCCGTGATCTACTTGTAACAAATCTATCTGTAAAGAGATTATTTGTAATGTGCTTTCCTAAAAAGTGGCTACCTGTAATGAACTTATCTGTAATGCTCGCCTGTTAGAGAGTTTGCCTAATGAAGCCCAGCTTGTTTAAACGAGAGCTAAAAGCGCTATGGAATGATCCTTGGCAGCTTGCTTTGCTGACTTATTTGCCGATAGTGGCATTAGTGCTTTTAGGTTGGATATTCACTAGCGCCACGCCGCGCGAGTTACCTGTGGCAATAGTTGATCATGACCAGTCACAATTAAGCCAACAATTGGCCTCTAAACTACAGGCAAGCCCGACAATTAATTTGCAAACCTACTCAGATCTCGCCGCTGCTAAACACGCCATGCAACAAGTTGATATGTATGCCATGGTGGTGATCCCGCAGGGTATGCGCAAGGACTTACTCACCGGCCACAGCCCGATTATTGATGTGCGCTACAACAGTCAGTTTTTATTAGTGGGTAAATTGCTTTCAAGCCAAATTCAACAGGCGTTAGCTGCCGGGCTAAAACAGGTATCGCTTAGCTCACAACTCAGTCGCGGCGTGCCTAAAGCGCAGGCTGAGATTAATGTAAGCCCTATTAAGCAACAAATTACTCCACTACATAATTTTAATAGCCATTATCAGGTGTTCCTTATGCCGGCTATTTTAGTGGCGCTGGGGCAAATTGTGGTGATGCTAAATTGCCTCAACAGCTTTGCTCGCGAGTTAAGACACAACACGGTGTCAATGTGGCTAGCTCAAGGTGCATTTCATGGTTTATGGGTCAAAGCGCTCGTTTATATTCCGTTATCGGTATTGCAACTGGCGGCGCTGAATTGGGCTTTATACCTGTATTTAGGTGTCGATATTAGTGCTCAATTGCCCTTGTTACTGCTGGCTCAGCTATGTATGGCGATAGCGATTTGGTTAGTGGTAGCAGCTGTGTTCATGTTGCTAAAAGACAGTGCCCGCGCGGTGAGTTTTTGCGCAGCTATGTACGCGCCAGCTTTTCCGTTTATGGGGGTAACATTCCCCACCCATGATATGCCGTTTGTCGCACAAATTTGGCGCTTGGTGATGCCGTCAAGCTACTACATAGAGCAACACTTAGCGATTGTCAGTAGCCATATTAACCTTGGACAATTGCTGACTATGCTCAGTGGCTACCTGCCGTTTTTGACTTTGCTAATTGTGATTGCTCTTGGGGTGACCAAGCTAGCGCAAACGAATGCTAAGGAGCCAATATGAGTTGGTGGGCATTAATTTGTGCTGAGCTCAAAGCGATATGGGCTAATAAAGCCATTGCAATCACCGTATTCGGCGGCGTGTTTTTCTACGCTATTTTATATCCGCTGCCGTATCTCAATAATGTCGCCACTGAGCAGCAAATTGTGGTGATTGATAGAGATAACTCAAGCTTGAGCCGTCAGGTTATTCGCCATGCCAATGCCTCGCCGCAAATTGAAGTCGTCGCGCAGTTAGCGTCAATCAATGATGGTCAGGAATACTTAACTCACGGTAAAGCGCTTGGTTTAGTGGTGATACCACAGGGTTTTCGCCGCGACTTAATGTTGGGTAAAGATGTTACGCTGGCAACGCTAGGTGATGCTAATTACTTTCTCGTCTATTCCGCTATTGCGCAGGGCATGGTGAGTGTTGGGCTAGATACCGCTAAACAAATGCAGTTTAAGGCGCTGCTGGCAAAAGGGCAGGACCCAGGCAGCGCTGAGTTAAGCCTTAATGCGATAAAGCTAAACAGTGTGCCAGCGTTTAACCCAAGTCTAGGCTATATGTCGTACGTGGTGCCCGCGGTATTGCTGCTGGTTCTGCAACAAACTTTATTGATTGGTAGCGGCATTCTTGGGGCAAGTCAGTGGCGGAGTTCAGGCTATTGGAATCAAGTGTCAGTCGCTAAGTTAGTTACTGCACGTATCATCACCTTTGCCGTGTTGTATCTGGTGTTTGCCAGTTTCTATTTTGGTTGGTGTCATTACTATTATCAGTTGCCAGTAACAGGTGAGCTGATTAATGTCGTCATGTTGCTGATGGCATTTGTACTGGCAAGTAGCGCTGCAGGTGTGGCGCTAAGTAGTTGCTTTAGCCGCACCGACATGCCAACCCAAATTGTATTGCTTATCTCAATGCCGGTTCTGTTTGCTTCAGGCCTTATTTGGCCAACCATGCTTATTCCTGAGCCTATCGTGTGGCTTAGTCAATTAATCCCAGCAATCCCAGCCATGATGGCAATGGCAAAGGTTAATCAAATGGGTGCCGATTGGAGCATGGTGTTCAACCTCTGGCTACAACTATGGGGCTTATTCCTACTGTTTAGCGCGCTTGCTTATGTGGGCGTAAAGCAGCGGTTGTCTTAGGTTTAGTTTTTAGCCTGCGGTCTTGTTTGCGTATTAATTCCCAATATGTGCTCATGCGCACTTTTTTAATGCGGTATGACATTCTGTTATCTGGTAACTTCAATAGATACAATTAGTTAATTTAGTATGCGTTGAACTGGATATTGGCAAAACGCGCATGCGTATTAATCCCAACATGTGCGCATGCGCACTATATAAATGTTAGGTATACATGAGTAATCACGAACCATTTTATGCTGCAAAATGTGTTTTTCGCCACCATCAATTAGCTCCAATTGATGGTAAAAAATATGTATATGAAGAACGCATTATTTTAATTCATGCTGAAAGCATGGATGACGCAATTGAAAAAACGGAAAGTGAAGCAAATCAATATGCTGATTCTGGTAGCGAATATTTAGAATACATAAATGTATTTCATCTTTTTGACTATATATTGCATCATGGCTCAGAAGTTTATTCTGAAATACGAAGTAGTGATTTAGATCCTGAAGACTATATCAATCAATTTTACGATTCAGGTTCAGAGCACACTGAAAAGTATACCTAACAAGGCGCTCAATGGGACGTTTAAAGCTAGGCTCGTCTCGCTGCGCTCGCTATTTTAGCCTAGCTTTAAACGCCCATTAGCTTGGCGTTAGGCGTTCTTAATTTGTACCGGTAGTAACAGGTTATGTTTAGTCAAAAATTTCTGGACGCAGACCGCAAGGTTCAAGAGCGGTGGCATCGTTTGAATTTTCATAAACGATTCGGGAAGAAACTGAAAAGGCTGTTTTTGAAACGGTTGCACTGGAAGCTCAATAAAGAGTTTGCCAAAAGGGAAAAGGTAATAAATGAAGTTATTGCCACAGTGTCAAGGGAATGCCGTCAAATAGACGGTGAGCGGTACCCAGCAACTAAACAGTTCTTCAATATTGGGCTGTTTTTTCTGCTCGCTGAACGTGACATTCAAGCTGTAAAGGCTGATGCGTTAGCTCATCCTAGTGAAACTAAGAGAAATATCGCTTTAAGGACTCTTCTGCTAACGGTTTACGAATGGGATATGGGCAAAGTTACGGGTCGCAAAATGCACTTTGTTTACGAAGCAAGTGGGTTATCGGATGCTTCTAAAGGTGCGGTAGTTGCAGCTCTCAAGGATTTGAAAAAAGCTCGTAAAGCTGTCGAGATGCAGATCTCAGAGACTAGGCACAATACCATTGCTCACAGAGAACCTGATGCACTACGTCAGCACGACATAATTTCAAATCTGGATGTTTCTCAGTTTTCCTCTGTACTAGAAAATTTTTACAAGGCTTCGGGAGCTTTGCTGACAGTAATGATCCCAGCGATGCAAGAAATTGGATCTATGCAGGGGGCAGTCAATCAAGTTTTGTATGGTGTCCGAAGCGCCTAACAAACCAGTCAAGTACGCTCCCGTTTATCGCCAGACTGGGATGAAGCGTGGTCACCCACAATTATTGAATATTCTTGATCTCTATATTTTCTGCGGCTATGTCTTCTGTAGATACTTTCTTAGTTTGAAGAGTTATATGTCAAATTCATGTTAACTTAAATGATTGGTATTAATCGCCGCTCTTATTACTATGCTCGTGTTATAAGAAGTGACAGGAAGTAAAATAAGTAAAGGAATTATACGATGAAGTTTATATTGATTTGGGGTTTAGCTATGTTTTCGACCAGTGTTTTGGGAGATGGTTTTAATCAAGCATCTATTAGGGTTGGGGCTGATGAAATTATTATCAACTATCCTATGGGTTTTGTTGATGCATGTGAAAAGTCTGAAGATTATAGCATGATGTTCTCTTCAGGGTTACCTCCAGAAGTATCTCTTGCAGGATGCTACATTGGAAAAGAAGAGTTTGAATTGTACCCTGAACTCAAACCTGAAATGGAGATAATTCATCTTTCTATTCAAAATATTAAACATTTTGAGAATCTAGCCACAACACCTGCTGAGTTTGCAAAGTTTTCATTATCAATCGAGGAGCAGCAATCCTCACTTTATCAACAGCTTCCGTCAAGTGTAAAAGATATAATAGAAAAAGCATCAGATACCTTGACTGAAGTCTCGAATGAGAAGGTGGTAGCTGAGATTAAGGGAATTGTACCTCTAGGGATACTGTCTAAGTCTGATAGAAATATTGCTTTTTCAATAATCAGAAATTTGGAAGCTAAAGACCATGAAGGTTCCACAAGTGTCACTGATGTAGTAGTTTTCAATACAGTTCTCAAGGATGAAAAAGTGCTCTTATTATATGTGTCTACACCTTACGAAAACTCTGATGATATTAAGAAAGCTCAGGAACTAGCTATATATTGGGGAGAAAATATATAGCAAAAAGATTTTCCGTTCTGAGGTTTCATCGGCAAGCTCACATTAGCTGAATATAGTCATGGAGTCTTCGGATGGTTTACCTGACCCACCAACAAAAAGTCCACCTCATGTGAGGTGGACTTTTGCTATTCAAGAGTAGGTTAATTCAGCCGCAATTCAGCCGCTAACCCAAAGTAAATCAAGCCACTTGCCTACAGCAAATCAACTGCAAACAGGTAAGTCGACTTAATGCCTTTAGGTGTCACCACTTCAACAGTAACTAATGCTGTACCTGCTTCACCAGCATGGGATAACGCAAAGTTTGCAGTTGAACCGCCAGCGCGGGTGGCGTTGTGGATGTTAAAGCTGGTAAAGGTTAGTTCACCCTCTGAAGCGGTAACATTCACTGTGCTGTTGTATGGCAGCATTTGGTTAGCGCTGTCGGTAAGCTGCACTGAGAACAGTGAAGTGCTACCTGGGGCGATTGGCGTTATGTCAGTGCTGGTATCCGCAATTGGGTTACCGTCTTGCTCAAGGGCAAATACTGCATTTGAGCCTGACATAGTTAGCACAAAGGCTTTACGAATATAGGTTTTATTCGCCTGACCTTGACCGCATAAGCTGCCCTCACATTGCGGGCCGTTAAATAGCCCATCTGCTGGCGAGTAGCTGTTTTTGCCTTCGGCGTTGAAGAACGGCTCGCCTGAGCTGTAGCTACCTGATTCGCTGTCATCACGGAAAGCATCACCTAGGTCGCTAAAGCCGCCTGCATGGTAGGTTTCAATGTCCATACCATTGCCAGTACATGCCACTGCTGCGCCGTTGCTATCTAAACAAGCCTGAGCGATTGCGCCGCCGTCGGCATCATCAAAGATGTTATTGCCGTTGGTGTCGAAGAAGGTTTCATGACCTAGGGCGTAGGCCAAAATGGTCACCCTGTGGTCGGTCACTCGTGGGTTGGCTGATGTCCAGGTGACTGAGCAGCTGCCGCCGCTAGTTGCACAAGATGGCTGGATTTGACCGCCTTCTGCGGTGAAGTTAATCGTGGTGTCATCTGGCGCTGGGTTACCAAAGCTGTCTGATGCAAATACGCTAATAGTGACCTCTTCACCATTGTGGTCACCCGCTTCTGGGTTGAACACGCTTGGTGAAATAGAGAAGCCAAGTTGCTGCGGCAGACCGGTATTAACCGTTAGCTGCTCTGATTGGCTGGTAACCACATCGCCGGTATCAATGTCAGTTGCGCTTGCAACAACACGAACAGGTGTTGGCACTGTGCCTGACTGCACACGTACACTGGCAATACCTTGGGCGTTGGTAATGCTTTGGTCTGTCGCCTGCCCATTAGCAAAGCTTAGACCGCCAACAACAGTATCTAGGCTAAAATCGACAGTTTGCTGCGCAGCAGGTTGACCGTTAGCGCTAGTGACTAAGAAGGTCACTAGCGAGCTCTCACTTGAGCCTGTCCCGCCAGCGCCTTTAACGCGAATTTGCGTTGGGTCCGCTGATACAAAGCTCAGGCTAGCTAAGGTTTGGCGTGACAAAGTGAAGTCGAAGTTAGCGCTTAGGCTCGTAGTGCCGACTGTTGCGGTGGCGACGATTTGATCGTTACGCTCACTGTTGCCGCTACAGCTGGTGTCAGAGAAGGTTGAGCTTGCACTACCAGATAAAGTGGTGACTGGTGAGTCGAGCGATGCATTATTGTTGGCTGAGCAATCAGATACAAAATTCACGCTAGTTGGCGTTTGTAAGCGGGTGATGTTACCGGCGTTATCGTCAGTGACGATAGTCGCGGTAACGCCAAATGAACCGCCTGCGCTAATGATGTAATCGTCATTGGCATCAGCCGTTAGGCTAGTGCCTAGCACTCCTTCAACAAAGTTGTTGTTAGCATCGAAGTGACCAATTTTAATGGTGCCTTCTGGCACTACGTCATCGGCGCTGCGTACTTCATAAAAGCTAGTATTTGAGAAGGTGTCGCCTTGGTACTCAATGGTTGCACTCAGTGCAGCGGCGCCAAGCTCATCATTACTTGGTGTGTAACTCACCGAGGCTTTACCGTCTGCTTGGGTGAGCGCAGTGGCTGGATTCAAGCTAGCGCTACCGGCAGTGAAAGTAACAAGCTGATTGGTCACAGGCTCATTGCTGCCGTCAACAAAGTAAGCGTTAAGCTGCACGGTTTCGCCCACTTTAAAGTGGTTGATGGTACCAGAGGCATCGCTAATTGAGGTGGTCAGGGTGTAGCTTTCAACTGGTGGTAGCGGCTCAGTTGCGGTGAACTCATAGGTGCGCTCATCGCTTACCGAGTCTACATTAGCAGGCGCATAAATCGCGGTGAGTGTACCAGCAATGGCTGTTTGGTCAGCCGATGACACGATGGCTTTTGCCATACCGCTGCTGTCTGTCAGCGTAGTGGCAGGCGCAATTGATGCATTGTCAGACGAAAAGTCGACCAGCACATTGGCAAGGTTAGCATTGTTGGCTTTTACATTTGCTACTGCGCAGAAGCTTTCGGTAGCGGCAAAGCGCTGCTCAGTTGTAGTGGTGTCACACTGACCATCAACTACGGTGTAGTAGCTGAGTGACAAGCTGTAGGTAATATCTTCTGGGTCTGGTGTCGAGCCATCAGACGGGCCGTTACAGCCTGCGACTAAAAGAAGTGATGCAATCGAAAACGGTAAAGTTCTAAAGATTGTTTTTAGCCGCATTGGCAACGTCCTTATGCAAAAATGTTTGGTTACTCGTCTATATGTTCACGCAGGTACTTAAATAGCTCTTTATTGGCTTTTGATTCTTTGTCCGGCGCTTTTTGTAATTCTTTGTTTGCCTGGCGTACTAGCTGACGCAGTTTTTGGCGCTCAAAGGTTGGATGATCATCAAGCAAGGCTTGAATTGCGCTGTCGCCTTCGGCCAATAAACGGTCACGCATTTTTTCAAAAACATGTACGCGTGCAGCTTCATTATTATTCTTATTCAACACATTAGCTAGTGCCGCCTCAATTGGTTCGTGATCGTAACCACGCATTAACTTACCAATATATTGCTGATGACGGCGATAAGCCTCAGTTTTAGGCTTAATGGTTTTTAGCTTGATTAGCGCATCGTAAAGAAACTCGTCTAGGTCCATTTTGTCGAGTTGCGACTTACTAAGTAATGCTAGTTTGATGCCTAGCGATTGGGCAAGTTCGCTTTCTTTTTTGAATTCAGTGCGACTGACGTAGTTCTCGTCATGGTCAAACGGTTGTTGGAAGTGCTCTGAATCGCCTACGATTTTCATAATAATAACCTCTATCTATAACCCGCTAATGATAGCACTTAATTAGGGGCCTTTAGAGGAAAATATACCGCACAAACCTCGAATTTACCGATGGTTATCAAAAAGTGATCGAATTTGCTATGCTAACGACCATCTGTATTTTCAAAGAGTATTCTCGTGGCAACTCATCAATCTTCAACCGGCGATCAAGCTGGTGCATCTCATCAAATTGACAGCCAATTACCAGCCTTAAAGCAAGCGGTAGCCGTGGCGTTGGACTATGCCAATGCGCTAGGTACGTCAGCTGCTGAAGTGGCGATTAGTAAGCAGCAAGGCTTGTCGGTTTCTACTCGCGATAAAGAAGTGGAAACGGTTGAATTTACTAAAGATGGTGCCTTAGGGATTACAGTATTTCGCGACGGCGCTAAAGGTAATTCTTCTACCTCTGACTTATCACCTGAGGCGATTAAGCAAGCGGTAAAAGCCGCTGATGATATTGCGAAATACACCTCGAAAGATTCATTTAATGGTTTGGCTGATGCTGAGTTAATGGCGCAGGATATTCGCGATTTAGACCTGTACCATCCACATGAAATTGATGCGCAAGGGCTGGCAAAGCTAGCGATTGATAGTGAAACTGCGGCGCTTGATTTTAGTGACCGCATTAAAGCCTCTGACGGCGCGAGTGCTAATGCTCATACCGCTGCCAAAGTTTATGGTAATAGCCATGGCTTTTTGAACGGTTACTGCAGCTCGCGTTATAGCTTGAGCTGCGTGATGATTGGTGAAGAGTCTGATGGCAATATGCAGCGCGATTATGACTACACTGTGGCCCGTGAATTTAGCAAGCTGTTAAGCCCTGAAACCGTGGGTATCAAAGCGGCTGAGAAGACGTTTAATCGTTTAGATGCTCGCAAAATTGCTACCGGCAAGATGCCAGTATTGTTCGCACCTGAAATCGCCACCGGCTTAATTGGTCACTTTGTTGGCGCAATTAGCGGTAGCAGCTTGTATCGTAAATCAAGCTTCTTGCTTGATTCATTGGGTAAGCAAATTTTCCCTAAGTGGTTCAATATTCAAGAGCAGCCACACCTTTTAGGTGGGCTAGCTAGTGCCAATTACGACAGCGAGGGTGTTGCCACAATAGAGCGCGACATTATTAAAGATGGTGAGCTCGCCACGTATTTGTTAACTAGCTATTCAGCACGTAAGCTAGGGATGACTAACACAGGTCATGCTGGCGGTATTTATAACTGGACGTTAGCACACAGCGGCCAAACCTTTGCTGAGTTAATCAAAGCAATGGGCACAGGTCTTATTGTTACCGAAGTGATGGGGCAAGGCGTTAACGGCGTGACGGGTGATTATTCTCGTGGCGCAGCTGGCTTTTATGTTGAGAACGGTGAGATTCAATACCCAGTTGAAGAGATCACCATTGCTGGTAACTTAAAAGACATGTTTATGGATGTGCAAGCGGTGGCGAGCGATCGCGATATGCGCTCATCTATTCGCACTGGAGGGATTTTGCTAGGTGAAATGCAGATTGCAGGCAATTAGTTGAATAATGCAACCTCCGGTTGATTGAAGTCGTGGGATTTCATCCCACACCCGACCAAAGGGGAAAAGCGTTTGTTCCCCTTTCCTTTCTATAAATGCTAAGCCGCAACGCTCCGGCGAAATTTTTGAAAAGCGAAAATTTCCAACGGAGTAAGAGCGTGTCTTAGATTTAATTTTCATTTGTAGGCTGCTTCACTCCATTTCAAAAACCACTAACGCTTTCAATGGGGCGTCCCTTCCCCTCGAAAGCTAGTCGGCCATCTCTTGTAATAGGATTTACTGATGTCACGATGGCATGGATGCCAAAGAGTGACCATGGCCGAACTCACGGTGTTTTCTCATTCCGTTCTAGTTATTTGAGAAATCGATTGAAGTTCATGTGTATAAATATCAAGAAACCTGTAACTCTTGCCTTGAGACTTTGGCGCGCTTGCGCTGTCTTGTACGTTGCCAATATAGGTAGAAGCCAGTGAAGGCGAGGACAACGGGCATTAGCCCCAATACACACCAAATGATGCGAGTGACTAAGCCGCCAAAGTAGCCAAAGTGTAGCTTGCGAAAGCTATCAACAAATACGTGGCTAAAGCCAGACTCGCGTACGTCAATTTTACTCACTAGTTTGCCTTCATCTTTGTCGAAGGTCACCGTACTTGAGTACTCGCTGCTGAAAGGATTTTTATTGGGTACATCGCCCCAATAGGTAATGTAAGAGTCAGGCTCGTGAGGCATAGATAAATATCCTGCGCTGAATCCATCAATTTCTTGTCTTGCTTGTAGGCGCAGTGTTTCGAATGAAATGGTTTCGCTATGTAGTGGCTTAGTAATTAAAAAATGCTCTTCGCCTGCGTGCTCGACATATTCATGTATCAATAGGCTAATGTTCCAATAACCACCAGTTATGGCAAGGATAATCAGCACCGGAGAGCTGACAATACCAATCATTTTATGAATGTCGCTGAACAGAATGCGCCTAACTGCTTTGTAGCGTAGGGTGAAGAATTTAGCCCAAAACCTGCGGTAGATAATGATGCCGCTGACACCTAGAAATAACATCACTAACGCGACGATAAAGCCAACCACTATGCCTTGGTTGTGCAACAAAAAGGTGTAGTGCAGCTCTAGCAGCCAGTCGGTAATGTAATGCTCCATCGTCTGAGGCTGTGACAACAGCTCGCCAGTATATTGATTTACATATATTTTTGACCACTCTTCGGTGCCGTGTTTTATCAAATAGCCAGCGTCTGAGCGGTAGTTATCGTGGAATAACTCCCAGCCACCAAGCTCATAGCCAGTGTGAGTATCAAGTACGTTTGCCATCAGTGTGTCTAAACTGACTCTTGGCTGCGCGCCAACATGATCAACTCGCATGTGTTCAGGGCGCAGTAGGCTGTCGATTTCGACTTTGAATACCAGAATACTACCGGTGATCGAAATGATAAATATTGGCAGCATGGCAACAAGTGCAGCATACGAGTGCCATTTGAATAGTGTTTTTCTCATATCGCCCTCAATAAACAGCAAAGTCAGTGCAGTTATCTGCACCGACTTTTGGGGTTATACCAATTGGGATAAATAAGTGATCAGAGATTACGCAGGGAAAATCGCTTAGAACAAGGCGGAAATTGCAGCTAGCTAGTTGCTCTACCTACAAAATTTCTAACGAAGTTATAAGCGGTTTTAACCAGTAAGAATGATCAAATACTTGTGCTAATTGGTATTAAACCCGAGTGAGACTCTAGCGAGTCTCACGATAACGACTGTGGTTTAACTTACATTTTCCAACTTAGTGTTGCGTTGTAGTTAGCTGGTGCCCCGTAGAAACCTTGTGCCCAGTACAAGCTGGTTAGGTATTTCTCGTCGGTGACATTATTGGCGTTAACGGTTAGCTGAATATTGTCAGTAAACTCATAACGCGCCATTAGATCGACAATGGCGTATGCGTCTTGCGTGGTGACAACCGCTAAGTCAGGTGTTTGATAGCGGAAAATATCGTCCTGCCAGCGCATGTTTGCACCAATGGTCAGTTGCTCAAGGAATGGCAACTCATAAGTTGTACCAAACTTAAACAGTTTGCTTGGGGTGTAGTTAGCAACCTGGTTAGTAAGATCATTGGTGGTAATGTCAAAGTCGGTGTAACCGAGGCTAACATTCCAACCATGGTAGATTTCACCTGCGACATCGACTTCAAAGCCTTTGCTTTTTACGCCGTCACTGCCGTAATAGCGTTGCTCTTCTGGTGGTAGCGGCGCAGTTGATGGGTCAAGTGTCGCTAGGTTAGTTTGCTTAACGTCAAAGTACGCAAGCGTTGCGATAAGGCGATCGTTAAATAGTGAGCCTTTGATACCGACCTCAGCACTTTCACCTGTGACAGGCTCTAATGTCCTGTCGTTAATGTCTTTCTCTGTTTGAGAAGTAAAGGTCTCTGTGTAGCTAGCGTAAGCTGAGAATTGCTCAGTGATCTCGTAGACACCACCAATATAAGGAATGAATTTAGCGTCATCAGCGGTTTCGTTTACGCCATAAGACTCGCCTTCAACATCCCAGCTGTTAAAGCGGCCACCTGCAATTAAATGGAAACCTTCGAACAGGTTAAAGCGGCCAGTAAAGTAAGCTGACTTTTGTGTTTGGGTAACATCACTGCCTGTTAAGCCATCAGTAAAGGTTGGCTTTGGCGTATTGCCATCCCACTCTGGTAGCGGTGGCATAACTGGGAAACCATTGCCAGTTTGATAGTCGTACAGAGAGGTGTCTTCATAACTCATTTTGGCGTAGTTAACACCGAATACCAGTTGATGTGTGTTACCAAAAAGCTCAAAGTCGCCGTCAACATACACATCAGCCATGTGATGATTGTCGTCTAGATCATATTCACTAGCGTAGCCAAATAGCCCAAGCTCGGTGGCTTTGTCTGGTGTGCCGTAGACGTAGAATAGTTCGGTGTCTTCATCTGTGGTTTTGTAAGAGTAGGTCGCACGTAAGCGCCAGTTGTCGGTGAAGTAGTGGCTTAGCTCAAGTACCGTGTTGTTTTTAACCACTTTCCAGTTTGACCAATCGGCAGACGTATTGGTTGATACATCGTAATTGGTTGGTGTTCCGTCTGTATAAAACAACGGCAGCGCGCCCCAGTTATTACCTTTGGCATCGCTGCTAATAAAGCTGTGACTTAGCGACAGTGAAGTATTGTCTGACAGGTTGGCTTCAAGGAATGCGTAAGCGACATTCTTGTCTGTTTCATAGCGGTCTAGGTACGATTCTTTCTTTTGATTCAGTAACACTACGCGGGCAGAGAAAGTGTCGTTGATAACAAGGTTAGCATCAGCTTCTAGGCGCTTGTTGTTCCAGCTACCGTAACTCGCGTTCACATTGAATGCGTTAAATGCTGTTGGTCGTTTACGGATGAAGTTAACCGTTGCAGATGGGTTACCTACACCTGTCATTAGGCCGTTGGCACCGCGAATAACCTCAATACGCTCGTAAATGGCTGTGTCTTCGTCGGCGTGGTTGTTACCGTTAGTCAGCGGCAAGCCAACACCGTCGATTTGGAAGTTAGTCACATCAAAACCGCGTGCCGTGTAGTAGGTGCGGTCTGTCTCAATTCGCTCTACATTGATGCCGGTAGCGGTATCGAGCGCAGAGTTAATATCATGTAGTTGGAAGTCGTCTAGCTGAGCGCTGGTAATGACAGATACCGACTGCGGAATGTCAACAATATCAAGATCTAAACGCGATGCACCACTAGCCTGGTGAGCGTTATAACCTTCAATATAACTACCAACAACGGTAATTTTCTCAATATCAGCGTCTTTGGTTTCGGTTTCATTAGCGTACGCTAAGGGGCTTAACGACATAGTAATCGCAACAGCAAGTGGACAGAGTTTCATATTCTTCATCATCTAGTTAGTTATGTATTGGTAACATTCGCTGCGAATGTGCTGCATATTTTTACATATCGATAACGATAACCGAAATGAGAATTACAATCATTTACATAAAATGTTTGTTTTGTGATCTTGATCGCGTAAGTAGAAATGATCTCACAAGGGGGAAAGCGACTTTCTTGCATAACCGAATGGTGGAGGGGTGAGCCTTGTATTATGTGAATATAGGTTTACTTACAATTTTTAACAGTTAAGTCGGCAGTTATCGGTAGTCTAATTAACCAGCGGTATTTATTATCATAAATCGCCCACTTGAGCGTGAGGCGTTCTAATTCAACACAATTTCAAAGTAGTTTTAAAATAATAAAATCCCATTTCAAATGAGGTCATCATGAGAGTATTCACCTTTGTTTCATTGCTATGCGTGACAGCCTGTAGCTATTTGCCACAGCAAGCATTGGCGCAAGAAGATAAGGCTGCTGCAAACCAGTATCAGCGCCAAATTCCAATCGATCATAAAGTCGTGACGAAGCACAAGACGAAAATTGGTGATGAACGTATTAGTTATTCGGCCACTGCTGGCACGCAGCCTGTGTGGAATGATGACGGCGAGCCAATCGCGACTCTACATTACACCTACTACCAACGTACTGATGTGAAGAGTAATGAAAATCGACCGCTACTGATGTCGTTTAACGGTGGGCCTGGCTCTGCTTCTGTTTGGATGCATGTGGCATATACCGGCCCTAAAGTACTTAATGTGGATGATGAAGGTTATCCCCTGCAGCCTTATGGCGTGAAAACTAACCCACATTCGGTATTGGATGTAGCTGATATTGTTTACGTTAACCCTGTGAATACAGGTTACTCACGTGTACTACCGAACAAAAGCGGTGAAATGCCGAGTAAAGAGTGGCAAAAAGAGCAGTTCTTTGGCGTTAATGCCGACGTAAAGTACCTGGCTGAGTGGCTAAATACCTTTGTCAGCCGTAACGAGCGCTGGCGTTCACCTAAGTACCTGATTGGTGAAAGCTATGGTACAACGCGGGTATCTGGTCTTGCACTCGAGCTGCAAAACAGACAATGGATGTACTTAAATGGCGTGGTCTTAGTATCACCCACCGATATCGGCATCGAGCGTAAAGGCCCAGTTAAATCTGCTAATCGTTTACCTTATTTCGCAGCGACTGCATGGCATCACAAAGTGCTAGCGAGCGACCTGCAAAGCAAAGACCTATATCAAGTGTTACCTGAGGTTGAGGCATTTACTATCAATGAATATCTACCAGCGCTTGCCATGGGCGGTTTTATTGATGCGGATAAAAAGCAATATATCGCTGAAAAAGTGGCTCACTACTCAGGTTTAAGCGTAAAAACTGTGTTGGATGCAAACCTTGATATTCCAACGAGTTATTTTTGGAAAGAGTTACTGCGAGAGCAAGGTCAAACCGTTGGTCGTTTAGACTCTCGCTACTTAGGCATTGATAAGCAAGTTATCGGCGAGCGCCCTGACTACAATGCAGAGCTTACCTCTTGGTTACACTCATTTACGCCTGCGATTAATGATTACATGCGCACTGAGCTGAACTACAAAACTGATGTTAAGTACAACATGTTTGGCCCGGTTCGCCCTTGGGATCGCACTAATAATAAAACTGGTGAAAACTTACGTCAGGCTATGGCACAAAACCCATACTTAAACGTGATGATCCAAGCGGGCTATTATGATGGTGCGACTAACTATTTCGATGCCAAATACACCATGTGGCAACTTGACCCAAGCAGTAAAATGCAAAGCAGACTGAGCTTTAAAGGCTACCGCTCAGGACACATGATGTATCTTCGTGCTGAAGATTTACGCCAGTCAAATCAAGACTTACGCGAGTTTATGCTATCGACTATGCCGGATGCTAAAACTGCAGCGAAATACTAATGCTGTACTCGTTTCAAAGTTGAGCGGCAAGACCAATAAAAACAACAAAGGGAGCAGATGCTCCCTTTGTTGTTTTTTGTAACTAGTATTGGCGCTAGCTTAACTAATATCAATCAACCAAAGCATACTGCTGTTTTAAGATGGCAATGATGTCAGCTTTTGGATTGTCTGACAGCGCAATTTTCTCGCCAGTGACTTTCTCGGCAACGCCTGTGTAGGTGTTTGACACATTCATCATGGCTTCTAGCGGCAGAGCATTGTCGCGGGCAAGTGCTTCACGCTCATCCATGCGGTCTTTGTTTAGTAGGATATCGGCATCATCAAAGTGGTTCAGTAGGAACTGACGGAAACCTTCTTTTGAGTTTTCAATCACTTTGCCATCACGGAATGCTGGGCCGTCCCAGATACGTGATGAATCAGGTGTACCCACTTCATCCATGTAAATCAGCTTAGACTGACCATCACGGTCAGTCACATAACCAAACTCGAATTTAGTATCAACAAATACCTGGTCTAGCTTGGCAAGCGCTTCAGAAATGACGCCAAAGCCTTCTTTTAATAGCTTTTCGTAAAGGTCGATATCTGCTGGTTTTTCAAAACCGAAAGCTTGGTAGTTATCTTCAATATTCTTACGAGTAATGTTGACGTCATCTTGCTCAGGCACACCTGGAATGCCAGTTAAAATCCCCTTGGTTGATGGGGTGATTAATAGCTCAGGTAACTTTTGATCTTTAGTTAACCCTTCTGGCAGGGTAATGCCACAGAATTCACGTTCGCCTTTGGCGTAAGCGCGCCACATAGAGCCGGTAATGTACTGACGACAAATGGCTTCTACTTTAATTGGGCGAGCTTTTTGCACAATCCACACAAATGGGTGCGGAATATCCAGAATATGGCTGTCAGCTAAGCCGTTTTCAGCAAATAGTTTGAACCAGTGGTTTGAAATGGCGTTAAGCGCAGCGCCTTTACCCGGAATACCTTGCAAGTTGTCTTCGCCATGGAAGATGCAGTCGAACGCAGAAATGCGATCGCTAATCACCATGATTGCCAGCGGCGTATCGTCAGGTACGTTATAACCTTTTTCTTGAATTAGGCGACGGCTGTCGGCGTCAGTTAACCAATATACGCTGCGAACCTTGCCGCTATGCACAGGTTTGTCAGTACGGATCGGTAAATCGTTATTCACGGCTAAAACGGAATCAGCAAGACTCATGACGAGTATTCCTCAGAAGGTGGTGTAGGGTAGTTTTTATGGCGGGTATTTTACTCTTAATGGCGCTGTTTTCCATGGGCAACAAGCCTCGCAAATTACCTTTTTCAGAATGCGAACAATCAGCAGAGCTGGCGCACAGTTATTGGTGATTATAGGTCGCTACTGTTAGCGGGTTTTTGGTGTATCTGCGAAGAAAATGGGATGGTGGCAAAGCAGCCCAAGCGAGTGATGCTTGAGCTGCATCTGAAAAACTTAATGGGCAACAATTGGCTCAGCATGCGGGTCTGAACTTACTTCGTTAATTATCCAATTCACAATACTTAGTACACGCCTATCGCGCTGGTGCGAACGTTTATAAGCAATTGAATAGGTGAGACCTGACATACAAGTAGGTAGGTCAAGCTTAACTAGATTGCCATTGTCGACCTCAATCTGCAGCGTTTGCTCCATGCCTAACACAATACCGTGCCCATACAGCGCGGCTTGCACAGCAAGCATGTTGTGATTGAAGAACAATTTAAGTTGCTCTGAGTTAGGTGTTAGCTGGTTGAACTTAAACCAATCTTCCCAGTCGATGCCATAGTCTTTGTGTTTAGAGATCAATAAGGTGTGCTGGTGGATGTTATCAAGCGTGATCTCAGAATGCTGCGCTAAATATTTTGGTGAGCAATAAGCGCTCAGACGCTCCTTTGTAAGCGGCGTAATAATGTAGTCTTCTTGCTTTTGGCGGGTGGTGATAAAAATATCGGCGACTGTGTCACTCATATCAATGTCGTCCTGATACATGCCGACATTGATATTAAATCCTGGATTCTCTTGTTGAAACTTCGCCATATGTGGCACTAACCAGCGCGCAGCCAGCGAGTTGTAGGTATGTACCCGTACTTCGTTTTCCATGTTTGGAATTAAGCTTGAGCAGACACTGTTGAGATCATAAAACACTGGCGACAAGCGGCGTTTAAGCTCAACGCCTGCTTCGGTTAAATGTAGTCTGCCACATTTACGAATAAACAGTTTTTCGAGGAAATAATCTTCAAGAGACTTAATTTGCTGGGAGACTGCGCTTTGCGTAATACATAGTTCGCTGGCCGCATGGGAAAAGCTTTCCAATCTGGCGCAGGTTTCGAATATTTGCAATGCTCTTAGTGGCAAATTATTGTTCATATTTCCCCCATCTCTAACTCAACGGACGCTAGTGTACACCTGGGTTATAGGGAAAAATGCTGCGTGCAGCACATAAAAAATAATTACTTGGAATTTATGAAAAAATCCCCTTATTGCCTGTGCTAAACGTGACTCGTAGCACAGTTGAATTGACTATTTTTACACGTGATTAACAGACCCTAGCCAGCATTGTTTTTATCAACAAAGGAAACTTGGTTATTAGGGCCTGTTGATCTTTCAAGATTATTTTTGCAGCTGCTTGTTGGAAGTTTATACAAGGCAACGACTTTGATGTGTGGTTGTTCCACATGATAAGTCGTTAACGCAGTAGAAATGACAACAAGCGCTGCCGGAACGGTTCGTTTAAAAGCACTTTTCTCTGCGTTGCGAGCCACTTGTTTAGTCGACTAAACTGCATAGCTCGCGTCTTGATTAAAGTGCTTTTAATTCGAACAAAGTCTAATCAGCAAAGAGCAACAGGCCCTAGGCATCCAGCAGACCATAATTTGCCAAGTCTTTGCGCACATCATCAAGAAATTGCTGCGCTTCGGGAAACACATCGAAAGCCTTAATAAAACCGTGGATCATACCGGGATAAACCTTGCTGATGGCAGGCACATTGTCTTGCTGTAATCTAGTCGCATAGTTAATGCCGTGGTCACATATCGGGTCGCACTCGGCGCAGTAGATAAATGCGGGTGGCAAGTTGATGAGTGATTTTGCGCTCATTGGTATGCAGTATGGGTTTTGCAGGTCATCGCTGCAGCTTATGTAGTGGCCTAGGTAATAATATAAATCTGCTTTTTCTAGCAAGCAGCCTTCAGCAAAGCGAGTCATTGACGGGCTATTGGTATCATAATCCACTGCTGGATACACCAGCACTTGAAACGCGATTTTAAACGATTGCTGATCTCGGGCTCTAAGGGTGACAGCTGCCGCTAGATTACCTCCTGCGCTGTCACCAAATACACCTATGCGATCAGGGTCTAACTTCATTGCCTTAGCATTTTCAAATACCCATTTTGTGGCGTGGTAGCAATCGTCCATCGCGCACGGAAACTTATGCTCTGGGGCTTTTTGGTAGTTTATGGCAATGACAACTAGGCCTGTGGTGATAGCCAATTGCTGGGCAAAACGATCGTTGATGCCAATGTTCGATACCATCCAGCCACTACCGTGAAAGAACAACATGGCGCCGCTGCTTGCTCGGTTTAGACTGCTGCGAGGTCGATAGATACGCACAGGCAAATCGGCACTTGGCCCAGCGATAAAGTGATGCTCGATGGTGATGGCTTGATTAACACAGGGCTGCACATAAGGCGCGGCATACTCAAGCTGCCTAGCTTGCTGGGGCGTTAAGCTTCGAAACGGTTTGCCGCCTTGATTAAACCAATCATCAATAAACTGTTTCGCGTGTGGCGCTAGGGCGGAAACTGAGTTGTTTGCAGCATTCATTGTGTTTGCACCGTGTATATCTGACTCATTGCTTGTACTTTAGTGGCCAAGTCATTTTAGGGTGAAACGTCCTTGTTTCCAGGGGAAGTGAAATTAATACGCTATTTCCGCTCAACTATTCCGAGTTGGCTATTTCCACTCAACGACACCAAAGTTGAGGTAGAACTTAGTTGGGTCTTCGGCATCTGCTACGCGAAAGTGCGCGCGCTTATCGTCGATTTTCCAAATTTGAGTGATCAAAGTAGCACCTGGATACAATGGTTTAGTGAAGCGTACTTTAAAGCGAGTTAAGCGTTCTGGGTCGCCGCGTAATAAGCTACTAATTAAGTGACGACAAGCTACGCCTGCGGTTGATACACCGTGGAGGTTAGGCTTAGGGTGGCCAAATTTATTGGCATATTCCCAGTCCACGTGTTGTGGGTGATAGTCGCCAGACAAGCGATAAATAACGGCTTGGTTAAGTGGCACTGTCTCTTGCACTTCAAAATCAGGTGCACGCTCAGGAATATCTACAATGTCGGCTTTGGCTTTTGGGCCGCCCCAACCACCATCATAAATACAGCAATCCCAGCTTTCACAGGTAAACAGTAGCTCACCTGATTCATCGCGGGTTTCACCTATATGTTGAGCTAGTAAACCACGATCTAGGCCGCGATCGTACAAGCCTTTTAGTAATACATTGGTTGAGAGCTTGCCTTGCTTTTGTTTTAAAGGCTGGTGGATTTTTAAATCAACTGACCAGTGCAGTGAGCCGCCGTATTCAAAACCAAAGTCGATGGTTTTGGTGACATTGGTATCGACAATTGGCACCACATAAAAGATGGGTAGTACTTTTAAGTCTTTTTCATACACATATTGCAGCTCATCTTTGCCATTAAGGCCTGCGCCGCAGCCCAGAGCAAATAGCATGAGATCGCGCTCGGTATACTCGTTGATAAAAGGGCCGAAAGTTTGCCCTTGCATGTCTAGCTTTAGTTTCATGGCAATTCCATCGCACTGTATGTAGGTAAGAAAACTGTGACAAACCCAAGCTGTGAATTTAGATAGTAAGTCCAATGCACGGCTTATTGGCGTAGGTATGTCACAGGGAAACGGGGATTTTTATTGGCAGAGAGTTAGGCAGTGCACCTGACTCTCTACCTTGCGAATCGTTTAACAGCGATTAGCAAACGATAAGGTTTAATTACTTACCTTGCCAAACTGGGTCGCGCTTTTCAGCAAACGCCGCTGGGCCTTCTAATGCATCTTCAGATTGCAGCACTGAAGGGTAATTTTTCAGCTCACCAGAGCGGGTGAAGCGGAACGCTTCTTCAATCGGCATGTGGTTTGACGTGCGGTAAATCTCTTTGATTGCCGCAACTGCAAGTGGTGCACTTTGTACAACTTGCTCGGCAATTTCACGTGCCTTGTTCATTAGCTCTTCGTTGCTGACGACATAGTTAACTACGCCAAACTGCAGTGCTTCTTCAGCACTTAGGCGGCGACCTGTCATTGCCATTTCGTTGTAGATAGGCATAGGCAGTACTTTAGGTAGGCGTAGCATACCGCCGCTATCAGGTACGATACCTAATTTGGCTTCTGGGATGGCGAAGCTAGCGTTTTCAGCACATACAATCATGTCTGCCGCAAGCGCTAGCTCAAAGCCTCCGCCAAATGCGTAACCGTTAACCGCTGCAATGACCGGCTTGTCTAGGTCAAACATTTCAGTGATACCAGCAAATCCGCCAACACCAAAGTCTGCATCTGGCGCTTCGCCTTCAGCAGCGGCTTTTAAATCCCAACCCGCTGAGAAGAACTTTTCTCCGCCGCCAGTAATGATGGCAACACGTAGCTCTGGGTCTTCACGGAACATGGTGAACACTTCGCCCATTTGGTGGCTAGTTTTCGCGTCAATAGCATTGGCTTTAGGGCGATCTAGTACGATTTCTAAGATGTGACCGTTGCGGGTAACGTGTAAAGATTCACTCATGTAACTACTCCTTAAGTGAGCTCATTTAGGCTCGGTTTTGGTATATTTAAGCGAGAAACTTCTTCTGCACTTTGCAGGTGCAAGTACGCGGCAAAGCGTCTCTAATTTCGATGAATGACGGGATTTTAAATTTCGCCATATTGTCTCTGCAGAAGTTCAGTATTTGCTCTTCTGTCAGAGAGAATCCGTGTTTAAAGATGATGAAAGCCTTGATGGCTTCATCACGAATAGGGTCTTGCACACCAATAACTGCTGACTCTTCAATGTAAGGGTGCGACATAAGAATTTGCTCAACCTCTGAGCTAGATACATTTTCGCCCGAGCGTTTGATCATGTTGGTTTTGCGATCGACAAAGTAGAACCAGCCATCTTCGTCTACGTAGGCTTTGTCGCCTGTGTTAAACCAGCCATCTGGCATTAATGCGGCATGGGTTGCTTGCTCGTCTTGGTAGTAACCTTTCAAAATGGTTCTGCCCGCTACGCCTTTAATCCATAGATTACCGGTGGTATTGGCTGGCACTGGGTTGTTATCGTCATCTGTGACTCTGGCTTCATAGCCAAAACCAGGGCGACCAATTGACGGCCAGTGGCGCTCGCCAAAGGTGCTATCACCAATCACGCCCACTAAGGTTTCGGTCATGCCGTAGGAGTTAAACAGCTGCACGTTAAAGCGATCTTCAAAGGCTTTTTTCTCCTCAGGCGAAATGTAGAGGAAAAACAGCATGTCTCTTAAGCAGTGGTCTTGCTCGCCGTCAAATTTGGGCTGCAACATCAAGGTGCGCAAGATCATCGGCATAGTGTGGGTGAGGGTGGCGCGGTAATGGCAAATTTGTTTCCAGAACTTGCGGGCGCTGTATTTTTCAAGCATCACCAGCTTAGCGCCAGCGGTGAACACTGCCATGGCAGCATTGCACTGAAAATCAATATGAAAGCTTGGCATCATGGTGAGATAAGTATCATCAGGGCGAATAGCCGTTTGCCAAGCGGTAAAGTGACCTGCGTATTGCAGGTTGCAATGGGTAATTTCCACCCCTTTAGGGTTGGAGGTGGTGCCTGAGGTAAACAGGATTTCGGCGACATCCTCACTGTCGATATTAACTTGGTGAGTTAACCTCGTTGCCTGTCCTTTAACAAGGTGATCGAAATCGAGTACCTCAGGGCTTAATTCACTCTTTGCGCGACTGACTAACACCTGCTCAATTGTGTTGTTTTGATTTTGCTTGAACTCGGTGTAAATCGGGATGAAATCTTGTTCAATGACGACCATTTTAATGGCGCATTTGTCGATAATATATTGGCACTCTAAGGTGCGAAATTGGGTGTTAATTGGCACAATAATCGCGCCAATTTTTGCAAGCCCAAACCAGCACGCAATAAACTGCGGGCTGTTGTGCAATTGCACCGCCACTCTGTCACCTTGGTGTACGCCAAGTTGTAAAAACAGGTTGGCGGCTTTGTTTATTTCAGCGTTTAGCTCAAAGTAAGTAAAACTTGTCACATCGCCAGCAGCATCTTCAAAAACTAATGCAGTTTTGTCAGAGAAGTTTCTCGCACGTTCTTCCCACATGCAGTTCAAGGTTTTGTTGCCGACGATATCCATGGTAGTTATTACTCGCTATTGTGAAATTATTCGCTGTGTGAAACTTTGGCTAAGCCTTTGTCTGCAAGCGCTTGAATTTCCTCGGCGCTGTAACCTGCATCCGCTAAGATGGCTGCGGTGTCCATCCCATGTTTTGGCATACCACGCCAGATCTTGCCTGGGTTTTTCTTGAACTTAGGCATCACGTTAGGGCCAGTGAATGTCTTACCGTCAATGTTTTCCCATTGAGTAATCGACTCACGCGCCACGTATTGTGGGTTAGTAGCAAGTTCAGACACTTCCAGCACCTTAGCCGCAGCAACTTTTAGCTCCGCAAAGCGTGCAAGAATTTGCTCAATGCTTAGGGTTTCAATGTGCGCTTCTAGTGCATCTTCAACTTGTGCACCGAATGGGCATTCAAAGCGGTGGATAAGCTGAGTGCCTGTTGGAATTTCGTCAGTGCCAAGCAGGTGAGTGATGTTTAAGTCTTTAAACATTTCTTCAATTTGTGGTGCGCCAACTAGCTCCATTACGATGTAGCCATCAGTACACTTGTACAGACCACAACCTACGTAGTAAGGATCGCGACCTTTGGTTTGGCGTGGCGCCATTTCGCCGCCATTGAAGTAGTCCATCATGAAGTACTGACCCATGCGTAACATGACTTCGTACATTGCAATATCCACACTTTCACCTTCACCTGTGGCTTGTGCTTTGTGCAGTGCAGCAAGTACCGAGGTGGTCACTGTCATACCCGCGAAGTAGTCAGCAGTGTATGGGAATGCTGGCATAGGCTGGTTGACGTCACCGTTTTGTAAAAGATAGCCACTGAATGCCTGAGCAATGGTGTTGTATGCTGGCAGGTTGGTGTACTCTTCTGTGCCGAATTGGCCATATCCAGATAAGTGACCGATAACCAGTTTAGGGTTGCGTTCCCACATCACTTCATCAGTTAAGCCGCGGCGAGCAAATGCTGGGCCTTTACTGGCATCGATGAAGATGTCGGTGGTTTCAAGCAGTTTTAAGAAAGCATCACGGCCTTCATCTTTAAAGATGTTTAGCGATAGCGCGTGTAAGTTACGGCGTGATAGCTCTGGGTAATTAGGTTGTACACGAATGGTGTCAGTGTACGCGACATTTTCAATCCAAATAACTTCAGCGCCCCATTCTGCAAGCATTTGTGCAGCGAAAGGGCCGGCAATTTCAATACCTGAAAATAAAACTCGAACACCGCTTAATGGGCCAAATGTCGGTGTAGATAATGTTGATGACATAATGTCGCTCTCTCTAGATTTGGCTTTCCAATGCAAGCATGTTGCTGAAAACCTTGAATAAGTAAGTAGTTAAGAGAATGCAGTGGGGCAGGCTGATACCCCACGACAAAAATATTGAACTGGCTAGGATTGTGGGAGCAATGTTTCTAGCCTGCTCAATATGGCTTAGCGGTAGCGCTTAAGCACTTCACGGCCTAGGGTCAGGATTTGCATTTCGTCCGAACCACCAGATACGCGGTCAACACGAATGTCGCGCCACATACGGCTGATACGGTGCTCACCAGCGATGGCGTAGCCGCCTAGTACTTGCATTGCCTGGTCGATAACTTCAAAGCCAGCGTTTGCACAGTAGAATTTGCACATTGCTGAGTCGCCAGAGGTCATAGTGCCGTTGTCACATTTCCATGCCGCTTCATACACCATGTTTTTCATGCTGTTTAGCTTCATCGCCATGTGAGCGAACTTGTCTTGGATAAGCTGGTAGCGACCAATGGTTTCACCAAACTGCACACGTTGGTTTGCGTATTTAGCTGCATCTTCAAATGCGCAGTAGGCTGCACCATAGTTGGTTAGTGCCACTAGGAAGCGCTCTGAATCGAACTCTTCTTTAACACGTAAGAAGCCGTTACCTTCTTCGCCAAACATGTCTGACTCTTCAAGCTCTAGTTCGTCGAACTGCAGCTCACAGCAGCTGTCCATTTTCAGACCTAGCTTAGGTAGCTTGCTCATCTTGATACCTGGCTTGCTCATATCAACAAACCACTCGGTGAAGATAGGTTTCTCAGAGTCTGCATCACGTGCCATCACTACGATGTATGGCGTGCCTGCAGCACTGGTGATGAAGCACTTGCTACCTGTTAAGTAAACCTTGCCGTCGCGACGCTTGTAGGTTGTTTGTAAGCTACCTACGTCAGAACCTGCACCTGGCTCAGTGATTGCTGAGTTCCACATTTGCTTGCCTGTACCACGTAGCGCCATGATCTTGTCGATCTGGTCTTGGTTGCCGTGGCGTAATACCGTTGCGATACCTGGTAATTGGTACAGTACGTAAGTTGGTGCGCCTAGGCGGCCTAACTCTTCCCAGATAGCGGTAAGGGTAACCATGCCCTCGTCGAATCCGCCGTGCTCTTCTGGAAGCAGTAAGCTGTCGATGCCCATCTCACATAGCTCAGCGACAAAGCGCTCTGGGTAAGTGCTGGTTTCATCGCACTCAGCAAAATATGCTTCCCAGTTCTCTTTTTCCATTAAGTCACGAATACCGGCTACAAATAGCTCTTGTTCATCTGTTAAATTAAAGTCCATCCGATATAACCCTTTGTTTTAATTTAATTAAGCTTCTTTAGCCCAAGTTTTCTTAGCATCTTTTAGGAACGAGATGATGACTAAGATGTTGACGATAACCAGTGGTGCACCACCGGCGATAATTGCAGTTTGTAGAGGTTTCAGACCACCTAGAGCAAGCAGTACGATACCGATGATACCTACAAGAACTGACCAACCTACACGTACCCAGATTGGTGGCTCGTTGTCAGCGTCAACGCCGCGACAAGTAGACATTGCTAGGGTGTAAGAACATGCGTTTACTAGCGTTACGGTTGCTAGGAAACATAAGATGAAGAAGCCCCAAATCGTTAGTGTGCTCATAGGCAGTGCTGCCCAAGACTCAACGATGGCACGTGCTGCACCGTGTTCTGCGATAAGTGCTGCCATGTCAACTACGCCTTCGCGCATTTGGATAAGTGTGTTACTACCTAGAACCGTCCAAAGTAGGAAGCTAGTTAGTGTTAGACCACCAACGATGTTTAAGCAGATTTCACGAACGCTGCGACCGCGAGAGATTTTCGCTAGGAAAGTACACATTTGGATACCGTATACAGCCCACCATGCCCAGTAGAACACGGTCCAATCTTGCGGGAAGCTGCCATCTTCAACTGCTGCTGTGTAGAAAGTTGCGCGAGGGAAGATGTCAAGAAGTACACCAACAGACTCAGTGAAGTAGTTAACCGTGAATGAAGTACCACCAACGATTAGTACCCAAGCCATCATGAAGATAGTTAGGTAGCTACGTAGGTCACTTGCGATACGGATACCTGAAGTAAGACCGAATGCAACACACACAGCGTTGAACACAATCCAACCTGAGATGATGATGGTGTCAACTTCAATGGTGCGTGGGATACCGAATAGGTATTGAATACACTCAGTTACTAGCGGAGTAGACAGACCTAAGCTGGTACCCATTGCTAGGATAAGCGCCACAATGTAGATGTTGTCGACAACTAAACCGAAGAAGCCGTTGCTGTGCTTTTCACCAACAAGTGGAGTAAGTGTGCCTGATGGGCGCACAACGTCCATTTTCTTCACGAATAGGAAGTAACCAATCGCGATAGATAGGAATGAGTAACCAGCCCACGGGATAGGACCCCAGTGGAATAAGCTGTATGCCAGACCAAGCTCTTGTGCTTCAACTGACATGGCTTCGTGGCCAAACGGTGGGTAGCTCACATAGTAGTAAACTTCTAAAGAACCCCAGAAAAGTACCGCCGCAGAAGTACAAGATGCGAACATCAAGAAAATCCAGCTACCGTTACTAAACTCTGGCGCTTCGTTGCCAAGGCGTTTGTCTTTGTACGGACCCCATACAAGCCAAGCCCAGCCTACTGCTAGGATCACCATATACCACTCGAAAGCCCAGCCCCAAGTGTGAGTTAAATAGGTAAATACTTGACCGATTGCTTTATTTGCAGCATCCAAATCAGAAACTACAAGGTAAGACAATAGCGCGATCACTAATAGTGAAGGGAAAAATACTTTTGGCTCAATGCCGACTTTTCCTTTGGTTTTTGCTTTATCCATATTGATATTACTCGTGTTTATATTTGTTGGTTTAAAACTTTATTTGAAAATTGTTTTTTATTTACTTTGTTGCTTCTACCTGTTTTTAGTTAATTTTGAATCTGAATTTTATATAAGTTCGACACCCTATTTATATTGTCGAAGTGAAATCTTGTTTGGCGTTAATTTGTTTTGGCGAGGTAATGATGGCAGCGGTTTAAAAGGCTAACAGTGATCCGAATCACGATAAAAAACGCCTTGTTTTCTTTTAGTGATAAACTTCATGTTTTAATCTTGCGTGGTAGAAATAATTTCATGTAAAACAGCGGCTTGCATGCCTTGGTGTCGATTTTGTTTATTCTAATGGTGTTATAAGTTGAGCTTAAAAAAGAGGTTTTTTAAGTTGGGCTAATAAGGTGATTATTTAAGCTAATTGGAGGTTATAAGTTTAACTAATAGCGCTGTTAGAAATGCTGTTGTCGGTTTTCTATTGACTGTGATCTAGATAACAACAGAGATTAATTTTGTATTTATATAATTGCCGCATCGGAAAGGGAAGGTCGCTTTTATTTTTTTAAAGGAGTTTCAATCTTCTTATATGAAAAGGTTTAAATGACTAATGTATTTTCTTGATTTGAAAATTGAAATTAATTATGTGTATTTTCTGGAGAAAAGATGAAGATTATTACATGTTGTAAATTAGTTCCTGAAGAGCAGGATATTGCAGTAGCAGCAGATGGTAGTTTAGACCTAGCAAAAGCAGCACCAAAAATTAACCCATTTGATCTGTGTGCTATTGAAATTGCAGTGCAAATGAAGGAGCTAGCGGCAGATGTCACAGTGGCAGCACTGAGCCTAGGCGGCAAAGCACTAACGAATCCTAAAGTTAAGAAAGATATCCTTTCACGCGGCCCAGATAGCTTAATCGCACTAAGTGATGAAGCGTTTGAGCAGCTACTTCCTCACCAAACCTCTAAGTTACTTGCTTCAGCAGCTAAAGAAGAAGGCTTCGACCTTATCGTATGTGGCGATGGCTCAGGTGACTTATGCGCGCAACAAGTAGGTATCCAACTAGGTGCAACCCTAGGCGTACCAACCATTAATGCCGTAAGCAAAATTGTTGCGCTAGAAGCAGGCAAAATCACGGTTGAGCGCGCGCTAGATGATGAGTTAGAAATTCTAGAGCTGCCACTACCAGCGGTTATCTCAGTATCAACCGATATCTGTGAGCCAAGCATTCCATCAATGAAAACCATCCTAGCTGCAGGCAAAAAACCAGCAGCAGTTAAGAGCAGTGGTGACATTGCAGTAGAAGAAACACCTGCATTAGTAGAGCTAGTTTCTGTTATCGCACCTAAGCAAAAGGCACGTCAGAACATCATCATCGAGGGTGATGACGAAGCTAACGTTGTTGAGTTTGCTGAGCACCTACGTCAACAAATTAACTAATTAAGGATTAATGATGAGCAAATTATCGAATGTTTGGGTATTTAGCGATATTGCAGCCCGTTTACCTGAAGTGATTGGCGCAGGTGTTGCTGTTGCTGACAAAGTTTCTGCTTTCGTATTTGGTGACGAAGCACAAATTGCTAAAGCTTACGCGTATGGTGCAACTCACGTGTACTACTTAGGCGAAAAAGCCGCTGACGTAGTGATTGAAGACTACTGCGACACCTTAGCTAAAACCATTAACGACGCTGGCGAAGAACAAGCGCTAGTGATTTTATCGCCAACTAAGCGCGGTAAAGCCCTAGCAAGCAAACTAGGCGTGAAATTAACTGCAGGTGTGGTCAATGACGTTACTGAGTTAAACCTCGAAGGCGGTGTGGTTGCTAAGCACATGACCTACGGCGGTTTAGCGTTCGCAGAAGAGAAAATTAACTCAAAAGTGGCCATCGTGACTATTAGCGGTGGTGTTTACGAAGTGCCTGCAGAAGATGCTAGCCGCCAAGGCGAAGCGGTAAATGTTGAGTTTATTGCTCCACAAGCTGCAATCAAATGCATTGAGCGCCGTGCAAACGCTGGTGAGAGCGTTGACTTAGGTAAAGCTAAGCGCGTTATCGGTATCGGTAGCGGTATCGGCTCAAAAGAAAACCTCGCTATTGCAGAGGAGCTAGGTGGCATTATCGGTGCTGAGCTAGGTTGCTCGCGCCCAATCGCTGAAACAGAGAAGTGGATGGAGCGTGAGCGTTACATCGGTGTATCTGGCGTCATGCTAAAACCTGATGTTTACCTGGCTCTAGGTATCTCTGGTCAAATCCAACACATGGTAGGGGCAACCAGCTCGCAAACCATTCTTGCGGTTAACAAAGATAAGAACGCGCCTATCTTCAAATATGCTGACTACGGCATCGTCGGTGACATCAACAAAGTGCTGCCAGCACTAGTAAATGCACTTAAAGGTTAATGACTAACCTGAATTAACTTTCCGTCGCCTCTATGCAAGGTGGTAAAGAGGCGACCTTAAATGTATAGAGAGCGACGAAATGGAAGATGCATTTGACGCAATTGTGGTTGGAGCAGGGCTTGCAGGTTGTATTGCTGCTTATGTTCTAGCCAAAGAGGGTGCTGAAGTTCTAGTGATTGAACGCGGTAATTATGCCGGCAGCAAAAACATGACAGGTGGCCGTTTATATGGTCACAGCCTAGAAAAAGTCATTCCTGGCTTTGCTAAAGAAGCGCCAATCGAGCGCAAGATCACCAAAGAAAAAGTCACCTTTATGACCGATGATACCGGGGTCACCTTGGACTATCACAACGGTCGTGATCAAAGCACCATCGAAGAATCTTACACGCTACTACGCGGCGAATTTGACCAGTGGTTGATGGAAAAAGCGGAAGAAATGGGCGCTCAGTTTATCTCTGGTATCCGCGTAGATGAAGTGATTAAAAAAGACGGCAAAGTGGTTGGCGTAATGGCCGACGGCGACGAACTATTTGCTAATGCGGTGATCCTGGCTGAAGGCGTTAACCCAGTGCTAGGTGAAAAGCTTGGCATGGTGCAGCCAAAAGTTGAGGCCGATGTAATGGCGGTTGGCGCAAAAGAGCTTATTGAACTGCCAGAAAACGTTATTCGCGATCGCTTCAATGTTGAAGGTGATGAAGGTTGTGCTTGGTTGTTCGCTGGCTCACCAGCAAATGGCTTAATGGGCGGCGGCTTTTTATACACCAACAAAACCACCATCTCCTTAGGTGTGGTTTGTGGGCTACATGATATTGAGCACTCAAGCAAAACTGTGCCGCAAATGCTAGAAGATTTCAAAAATCACGCATTAATTAAGCCACTGATTGAAGGCGGCAAGTTACTAGAGTACTCAGGTCACGTTGTGCCAGAGGCGGGTATCCATATGGTGCCTAAATTAGTTGACGATGGCGTATTGATCACAGGCGACGCGGCCGGATTCTGTTTAAATATCGGTTATACCGTACGCGGTATGGATTTGGCTATTGCATCTGGTGAGGCGGCAGCGCTAGCAGTATTAAAAGCACGCGAAGCTAATGACTTTAGCGCGGCTGGCTTAAACACCTACCAAGACTTACTCAATGACAGTTTCATCATGAAGGATCTCAACCTTTACAAAGGCTTGCCTGACTTCATGCAAAACCCTCGCATTTTCAACCAGTATCCAAAAATGGTCGCCGACATCATGCAAAGCATGTTCACCGTTGATGGCAGTGCGTCACAACCTTTGCGTAAAACCATTATGAAGCACTGTAAAGAAGTGGGCTACATGAACCTGATTAAAGACGGCTTTAAAGGAGTGGCAGCGATATGACCGAGCCAGTAAATGTGGATGTAAAGCTAAGCAACAACAAGTTTTACGTAGACGAAGGTCACCCACACATAGTGTTGAAAGAAAACCCAGATATCAACGAGTTCAAGAAGCTAGTTAACGCTTGTCCAGCGGGGCTGTACAAGATTGAAGATGACGGCAGCTTGAAGTTTGATTCAGCAGGATGCTTAGAGTGCGGAACATGCAAGTTCCTTTGTGGCGACACCATTATTGAAAAATGGGAATACCCACGCGGTACGTTCGGGGTCGAGTACCGATATGGGTAAATAAAATTGTTGAAAATAACAATAAATACCAAAACGCCTCTTTAAAAGGGGCAATATAAAAAGAGTGTAAATATGATGAAGAAAAATAAAATCACTATGCTGTTATTAGCGAGTCCGCTTTTATTATCAGGCGCTCAAGCTTTCGCAGCAGATTCTGAGGATGGCATTAATGTTCACGGCGCAGTACGTGTTAATTATGGCTATAAATTCTATAGCGACTCATCTGAAGATAAGTTTGGTGATATGACATTCGACATGATGTCATTAAAATTTGATGGTAAAAAAGGCAACTGGGGTCTTAAGTCTGATTACCGTTTCACTTCATATGGTAACTATATGAAGTTTGGTTACGCTTATTACGATTATACGCCTGAAGTACAAGTGCAATTTGGTATTAACAAGGTACCATTTGCTAACCCTGGCTATATTTCAAACAGCTACTGGTTCGGTCTACCTTACTACCTAGGTTTTGAAGACGACCATGACATGGGCGTTAAAGCAACCTACAAAAAAGATGGCTGGCAAACTGACTTTGCATTCTACAAAAATGCTGAATACTCAGCGTCTGAAAACGCGACATACTCTGCCAACCTATACACAGGTACTATCAATGGTACTGAGTACAACAACGAAGAAACTAACCAGTTAAACCTGCGTCAGCTATACACTTTCAATGGCGACGGCGTAACAACCACTGCTGGTGCATCGGTTGAAGTTGGCCAAATTTACAACTCAAAAACAGGTAACAATGGTAGCCGCTACGCTGTAGCTGCACACCTTGATACTTCGTTTGACGGTTGGAACATTCAAGCGCAAGCATTGCACTACCACTATGATGCTGCAGATGCGGCTGACGACAACAAGATTGCCATCGCTGTTGTGGGTTGGCAGTACGAAGCGGCTTCAAAAGGCCAGGTGTACAACCTAAACATTGCCAAAACGATTCCAACTGACTTTGGTAACATTAAGTTCTACAACGACTTTGGCATGATGACGCCAGATGTTGACGATAACACTTATGAAAACAGCTACCAAAACGTAATCGGTGCAGCAATTACAGCTGGCCCAACTTACACTCATATTGATTTCATCATGGGTAAAAACATGACCTTCTCAACTGGTAGCAACGACCACATCGGTCTACCAGAAGTGGGTGATGATTGGGACAAACGTATTAACATCAGTACCGCTTACTACTTCTAATTTTGTTAGAAGGTATCATTCTTAGCAGTTTGATATTTATTAGTAAACTTTAATTTAACCGAGAAAATAACTAACCCCAGCTAAAGGCCATACATATTGTGTATGGCCTTTTTTCGTTTGGTAAAAATACTTCACCAATAACGGTTTGTTAGTTACTTAATGGGATCTATCGCTGATTATTGCTTAGTTTGATTTGGGATAATACTCGGGTTCACTTTAGTTGAAGTTATTTCTTGCCGTTGATCTATGTTTTGGCGAACAGGTGTGAAATTAGTCGATTTATATTTGCTCAATTAATTTCACGCTATTTGATGGGGAATATAACTAAAAGCTGAATGAAGCCAGTCTATGATGACGGATAAGCTGGCTTATACACAGCATTAATTGCATGAGTATGTTATGGAATTAGTCAGAAACAATAATGCTGCTAGCCACTCAACCAATAAATGTGGGTTGCTAAGTAACATAGATAAGTTCAAGTTCTTTACCACCTTCTTTCTCGTTATGAGCTGTACAGTGCCGTTATTCGTTTATCCTGAAACGTCTAAAACTGTGGTTAGCGCTATTTTTCACTACATTACCCACGAACTAGGCTGGGTGTATATGATCACTGGCATCATTGCCTTTACCTGGAGCCTATGGCTTGCATTTGGTCGTTTTGGCGACAAAAAGCTGGGCGAAGAAAAGCAATATTCAGACTATGGCTGGATTGTGATGCTACTTTGCGCGGGCGTTGGCTCAGGGATCATGTATGGCAGCATGCTAGATTGGGCACGCCTAGCAAGTCTAGATATTCATGGCGTAGAGGCAGGGTCAGTGCAATCGTTAGAAGTAGCAAGCACGTACGCCATGTTCCACTGGGGGCCGGTTGCCTGGTCGATTTACGCAGCGCTAGCAATTCCTATTGCTTATCAGTTTCATGTACGTAATGTGCCTGTGCTTAACATTTCTCAAAGTTGTCATTTCTTGCTCGGTAAACAAGTCGATAAGCTGCCCGGTAAACTTATTGATATTGCCTTTATGGTGGGGATTATTGGCGGCGCGGCAACCTCACTTGGTTTAGCTGCGCCTATTGTTTCTGCAGGTATTTGCTCAGTCACCGGAATTGAAAACGGCACTCATATCGATTTGATGGTGCTAATGCTGGTGACTGCGATATTCACAATTAGCTCATACAAGGGGCTGAAAAGTGGTTTGCAAATCTTGTCAGATCTAAATGTGTGGTTATCCGTTGGGTTATTGGCATTTGTCTTGTTTGTGAGTAACACCCAGTTTTTAGTGCAGATGGGCTTAGGTACTTTTGGTTCTATGCTTTCCAACGCCTTAGAAATGGCGACCTATATGGACCCAATTGCAAAGACCGGATTAAGCTCAGGTGAGACCGTATTTTATTGGGCCTGGTGGGCATCATTTGCGCCATTTATGTCTTTGTTTATCGCTAAAATTTCGCGTGGACGTACCGTGCGGGCAACCGTGTTAGCAACCTTAGTAGCGGCATCTTGTGGCTGCTCGGTGTTTTACATGATTTTTGGCAACTTTAGCCTCAACCTGCATCTCACAGGTGCGATGGATATTGTTAGCCTAGTTAAGACCATGGATAACGGTGAGTTAATTATGGCGATGGCGCAGCACTTGCCGATGGCAGATGTGTTTATTGTTGTGTTCTCAGTGGTTTGTATTATTTTCTTAGCAACATCCTATGACGCTGTAAGTTACTCATTATCGGCAACCACCACAGCCCATATTACGCCAAAGGATGAACCTGCACGCTGGAATCGTATATTTTGGGCATTAATGCTCAGTGTATTACCTATGGGGATTTTGGCGCTAGATGGCCCACGCTCAGTATTGCAAACCGCTGCAGTGGTAGCAGGCTTGCCAACTTTGATAGTGTTATTTACTGGCATCAGCTCATTTCTGGCTGAGATCCGCATGACGGGCTGGAAACCAAAAGCTCAATAGTGCTGTTAGCGATTAATCATAGTGAAATAAAAAAACCACCTTGAATGCAGGTGGTTTTTTATGTTTTGCCGTTTGCGAAAACGGAATTTAGCTAGCGATTATTTAGCAGCGAAAGCGTTTACTAGGCAATTTTTATTGCTCTTTAGATCTGCAACGATAGCACTGCCATTGTCAATTTCGCGTGCAAATGAATAGGTTTCAAATGCAGTGATTTGCGTATCAAGCGCCTTGCTAACATCGCCAGCTTGCTTGCTGTTGGCGACTTGGTAAGCGGCAGAAACCACGCTAGTTGCTTGATATGAGCTTCGAACGTCACAGCTATTTACTGCTTGATTAGCACTAGCAAAGTCTGCTGAAGCTGAGAAACTGGTTACTAAAAGTGCGGCTGTTAGGGCAATAATTCGCATCATACTTCTCCTTTTTAGCTCTTGTGTAGGGTAAGAGGCTATTAATTTTATAATTGACGTGAGTTTATTCTCATTAGGTCAAATGAATTTTAATTTAATTTTAGTGATTATTATTTA
This sequence comes from Shewanella sp. WXL01, assembly GCF_012263345.1. NCBI lineage: Bacteria > Pseudomonadati > Pseudomonadota > Gammaproteobacteria > Alteromonadales > Shewanellaceae > Shewanella > Shewanella sp. WXL01. Next base: position 198,745 of record NZ_JAAIKQ010000001.1, read on the forward strand.
ACCTTTATTTAGGTTAGATAAAAAATAAACCAAAAACAACAAATATTTTACAAATAAATATAGATCACGCTTTTGAATTTGGCTAATTTAGAGATGTTATGTTTACTAATAGCTAAAATAACGCTTTGCTTATTGGTTGGTTTGGGTCGCTATACTGCTGAATGCAGAGGGTTTTGTTTTGATGTCTAGCTGTGGTGGTAGGTATGTTGGTTATTGTTTTTAACTGTTGTTTAGTTTTATCTAAATAAGTGTTTGCCTTTTTGTTTTAGCTTGATATTAAATTTTATATAAATAATTTTAATTAGATTTGTCCTAAGTTATTAAGGAGGCTAAATATAAAAGATAGGCGGGTTGCATAATTATATTGGGCAAGCCGTAAACTTTATGACTGCGCTTTAGCACAATTGAGATGTAAACCAAGCGTGTCGTTAAGCAGACAACAGACTAAACTTCAGCCGCGCTTATTGCTGTCGCCTGTGGCAAAATAGCGCCCCTTATTGTTATGCCTTTTGTATTACTCCGCTATGTAACCCGCTAGCTGGAGTCAGTTTAATAACGGATAGTGTTGTATGAGTTTGCGTGGATTAAGCCAATTGACCAATAACCAAATTGGCTTGCTGTTTGTGGTTGTCGCTGTGGTGTTTTGGGGCATTCTGCCCATTGCCCTTAAGTTGACGACAGGCTTTATTGACCCTGTTACCTTAACCTGGTTTCGCTTTCTGGTCGCCTTTGTAGTGACCTTTTATCTGCAGTGGCGCTTGCGGTTATTGCAGCAGTTTGTTGGGCTAAAGCAGCGTGATTGGCTTCGCTTGTCGTTGGCAGGCGTGTTGCTGATGACCAACTATGTCACCTTTGTATGGTCACTAGATTATTTATCGCCAGGCACCTCACAGCTTAATTTTCAAACCGCGCCTTTCTTTCTCGCCTTTGGCGGTGCACTGTTTTTCAAAGAGCGGCTCACTGCAGTGCAACTTGCTTGTTTTGCCACGCTCGCACTTGGGGTATTGATGTTTTTTCATCCTGCACTCGATTTTGAGCAATCTAATACCACACAAATCGTTATGGGCATCAGCATAGTGCAGTTTTCAGTACTGTCGTGGACGAGCTATGCCTTGCTGCAAAAAGCGCTGTTAAAAAGACTATCGCCTAACAATATTCTTATGGGCATTTATGCCCTAGGTATTGTGGTGATGGCACCTGTGAGTGATTTTAGCCAGTTCAGCGCAATGACAGCGGATCAATGGCTGGTAACGGTTTTCTGCGCGTTAAACACTGTGATTGCTTATGGCTGCTTTGGTCAGGCGATGAAGTACTGGCATACAGCGCAAGTGAGTGCCATGTTAGCGCTGACACCGATTTTAAGCTTTAGCATGAATGCACTGATAGTCAGCCTAGGTTTATGGCCGCAAATGTTTAGCCATGATCAGCTCGATGCCTTGTCGATTAGCGGGATAGTGGTAATTGTGGTGTCGGTATTTGTGGTGCAGTTATGGCCGTTATATTTGCAAAGAAAACAGCGGAAGGTTGTAGGCTACTAGCACTTACGGCGTCTTGAGCGTCCTAGAAGGGAGCCTAGTCTCACCGATTGAAACTATAAACTAGAGTTGTAATGACATCTAAAGCCGTTGAAAACAAGGATGTTTTCGTCGAGCCCACAAGGATGTGCTTGCCGCGTGCTTTAAATGTCATTGCGACGTGAGCAAACAATCAAAGCTGCCAGATATGGAAAACACTACAATTTACCGGCAAAGCCAAATCGATTGATAACCACCTATTGAAGTAGGTAGTTTAGGGCAGAAAACAAAAATGGAGCCATTTGGCTCCATTTTTTATGTGGCTAGAATCAGAACTCTAGCTTAGCTATTGCCGTTGTCGCGTGGACGACGTTGACGACGGTCGCCGCGATCATTGCGCTCGCCACCACGGTCATTACGATCGCCGCGTGGACGACGGTCATTACGATCACCGCGTGGGCGACGGTCATTGCGATCACCACGGTGACGGCGTTGACGTTGCTCTGGGAATGACTCGCCTTCAGCGTCACGGATGTTGAGTGGACGACCACATACACGAACCTTTTTAAGGTGTGCTAATACGTCTTTTGGCATACCGTCTGGTAGGTCAACAGTAGTCACTTGGTCGAATAACTGGATTTGACCAATGAAGCGGCTTTCGATGTTCGCTTCGTTAGCGATTGCGCCAACAATGTTACCAACGCCTACACCGTTATCACGACCTACATCGATCACGTAGCGGTTCATCTTCACGTCTGGGCTGTCTTTTAGACCATCTGCTTTACCAAAGCTAGTTGGTGTTGGACGACCGCCGCGCTCACGACCACCACGGTCACGATTACGATCATCACGGTTGTCACGGTTACGCTCTTGAATTGGAGGTAACTGCAGAGGACGCTCTTGCTGAACCTGTTGCAGTAATGCAGCTGCAAGTAGGTCAGTGTCGATTTCAAGTTGAGTACAAAGATCAGCAACTGCTGTCTTCATGAAATCTAAATCACCAGCGATGGTTTCTTGAATTTGCTCACCAAGACGAGATAGACGGCGCTCTGCTACTGTCTCTGGGCTTGGGATTTTCATCGGTGAGATGCGGCTGTTAGTTGCACGCTCAATAGTGCGTAGCATACGCATTTCACGGTGAGTAACGAACAGAATCGCCATACCAGTACGGCCAGCACGACCTGTACGACCAATACGGTGAACGTAAGCTTCTGAATCGTATGGAATATCGTAGTTTACAACGTGGCCGATACGCTCAACGTCAAGACCACGTGCAGCAACGTCAGTTGCAATTAGAATGTCTAGCTTGCCGCGTTTTAGTTGCTCAACCGCGCGCTCACGGGCTTGCTGGTTCATGTCACCGTGTAATGGTGAAGACGCATAACCACGGGCTTCTAGTTTTTCTGCTAGTTCAACACAGCTGTTACGAGTACGTACGAAGATGATGATACCTTCAGTGTTTTCTACTTCTAGAACACGTACTAACGCTTCAAGTTTGTTGTGCTGTGAAACCTGTACAAAACGCTGCTCGATTGACTCAACCGTAGTGTGGCTAGCGGCAATAGAGATTTGTGCAGGGTTATTAAGGTGCTTGTTAGCAACACGCTTAATTTGCTCAGGCATAGTTGCTGAGAATAGTGCTAATTGGCTGTCAGCTGGCTTGTGATCAAGTACCCACTCGATGTCGTCAATGAAGCCCATTTTTAGCATTTCGTCAGCTTCGTCTAATACTAGTGCTTGTAGTGCATCTAGTTTTAGAGTGCCACGGCGCATGTGATCCATAACGCGGCCAGGAGTACCCACAACAACTTGTGGACCACGGCGAAGTGCGCTTAATTGCTGGTGCATGCTTTGACCGCCGTAAATAGGCAGTACGTGGAAGCCTTTCATGTGTTTCGCATAGCTACCAAACGCTTCAGCTACCTGAACGGCAAGCTCACGAGTTGGTGCTAACACAAGAATTTGTGGCGCATTTAATTTTTGATCGACACTGTTAAGCAGTGGCAGGGCGAACGCACCGGTTTTACCCGTACCCGTTTGCGCTTGACCTAGAATATCGCGACCTTCCATTAAAGGGTCGATACTCGCGGCCTGAATTGGCGTTGGTTTTTCGTAGCCTAATTCGTCAAGGGCACGAAGCAAATTCTCGGAAAGACCGAGATCGCGGAAAGTTCTTTCATCGGATGACATTGAGTTGTAGCCTTGTGGATACGCACAAAAAAGTCGATTTTGTGCTTGAGTTTCACAGACAGAAAATCAACCCCGTGTCGATTTCCCGTTTCAAAAAGGGCGATATTATAGCAAAGTGTGAGCTACTTGACTATTGGTATTCGTTAAATTATTCAAATTGGCGCGATTTTTGATTGTTTTATCTGAGTCGCATCGACCTATCACGAAAATATGATATTTGGAAATATTCAGTATTACCCTTGGTTTAGGGGAGAGCCTATGGATCTTTGCTGATTGGAATTTGTTCGAATTAAAAGTACTTTAATCAAGACGCAAGCTAAGTAGTTTAGTCGACCAAACGAGTGGCTCGCAGCGCAAAACTCTTAGCTAAGAGCGCAGGTGCTTTTAGATGAACCGTACCGGCAGCGCTTGTTGTCATTTCTACTGCGTTAACAACTTACTCATGTGGAATAACCACACATCAAAGTGGTTGCCTTGTATCAATTTCCAACAAACAGCTGCAAAAATAATCTTGAAAGACCTACAGGCTCTATTCTATCGGCAATATCTGATTTTGATCGACTTGCAGAATTTCTAATCCGGTTTCTATGGTTGCCGCCAAAAATTCGTAATTAATGGTATCGGCAGTATCGGTTAACTGATGATAGTGGCGATGGGGCGGCACACCCAAATATACCCAGGGAACTTTGGCTTTGTGGAAAGGGTAGTGATCAGACGCTTTAAGCCAGTTAGTGCGGCCTAAACCGAGTGCAGGCTTGTGACTGCGCTGCTCACGTACACATAAGTTATTTTGTTGGTATAGCTGCCATTTTAGCTCAGCAAACTGCTCAAGATTTTTATCGCCCTCAATATAAATACTTTTCGACCTTGGAGGCTGCCCTATCATATCCAAGTTAAGCATTAGCTCAGGTTTAACTTGCTGCTTGGTTAACTCTTCAACAATGCCATAGCCGCCGTAAAGGCCAATTTCTTCGGCATCGGTTGCCACGAGCATTAAATTAACCTCCTGCGCGATAGGCAGATTCGCCCAATGCTCAGCAATGGCAAACAACCCACTCACACCAGAGGCGTTATCATCCGCGCCGTTATAAACCTTGCTGCCACGTTTACCAAGGTGATCATAATGCGCAACCACCACACGCCAACGAGCACTTGACTGCTTTGCTAATTGCACTGCTACCATATTAATGCCAGTTCTATCACTAAACTGATATTGGTATTCAAAAGGCTGCTGGTAGTCGTCTCGCTCAAGCGCTGCCCAAGGTGTTAAGCCTATTTGCGCAAATCGCTTGGCAATGTAACTACGGGCAAACTCAGCGCCTGAGGTATTGGTTTTACGCCCCTGCATATCATCATGGCTAAGCTTGACCACATCGGCTTTAACTTGCTCCAAATCAACCCAATGGTGAGTCAACGGCTGCTTACATTGATACTGACTGGCGCAGGCGCTAGTTAGCACGCAAATAGCTAGCGTGAGTAAATAACGATGGAGATTGTATTGATGTCGCCTTACGAACATGAGCCACCTAAGTTGATGATTTTGTGTTTAATCATAGCTTAGCTGAGTTTTAAGATGGATTGAGTTTGTTATAGAAAAATAGAAACGGCTGCTTGATGGGTGTTTGATGCGCTCGGTATTGAGCAATAGAGCGGGATAAATGCTTAACAAATAAAAAGGGAAGTGACTTAATAGCCACTTCCCTTTAAATACAAATCAAATCTAGGTAAAACCTAAACCAAATCTACTTACCAGCTTTAGCCTTAGCTCTTTGCTTATGCAGCTCCAAGATCGGCTTTAAGAATCTGGCAGTATGGGATGTCTTATGCTTGGCAACCTGCTCTGGTGTGCCAGTTACTAAGATTTCACCGCCGCCTTGGCCGCCTTCTGGGCCGAGGTCGACGATCCAGTCAGCTGTTTGGATTACATCAAGGTTGTGCTCAATCACCACAATCGTGTTGCCGTGGGATTTTAGGCGATGCAATACATCTAGCAGTAGCTGAATATCGGCAAAGTGCAGGCCTGTGGTTGGCTCATCGAGAATATACAAGGTCTTGCCGGTATCACGCTTTGACAGCTCTTTTGCCAGCTTGACGCGCTGCGCCTCACCACCTGATAGCGTGGTAGCACTTTGACCAAGTCGAATGTACGACAGTCCGACATCCATTAAGGTTTGTAGCTTGCGCGAGATTGATGGAATGGCATCGAAGAACTGACGGGCGTCTTCCACTGTCATTTGCAGCACTTCGTGAATGCTCTTGCCTTTGTATTTCACCTCTAAGGTTTCGCGGTTATAGCGTTTACCTTTACATGAGTCACACGGCACGTACACATCAGGTAAGAAGTGCATTTCTACCTTGATTAAACCATCACCCTGACACGCCTCACAGCGGCCACCTTTCACGTTAAACGAGAAGCGGCCAACCTGATAACCACGGGTTCGGGCTTCTTGGGTGCCAGCAAATAGCTCACGAATGGCGGTAAAGATGCCAGTGTAAGTGGCTGGGTTTGAGCGCGGGGTGCGACCAATTGGGCTTTGGTCAATATCCACAACCTTGTCGCAGTGGTCCATGCCCTTAATGCTCTTATATGGCGCTGGCTCGTCTACCGTTGCGCCATTTAGCTCGCGGTGAGCGATTTTGTAGAAGGTGTCGTTAATAAGCGTTGATTTACCTGAGCCAGAAACACCTGTGACACAGGTCAGCAGGCCGACTGGAATCGATAAATCGACATTCTTAAGGTTGTTACCTTTAGCGCCTTTAAGCTCAATCAGTTTTTTCTTGTCGATTGGCGTGCGCTCATCACTAATGTGGATTTGCTTCTCGCCCGAGATATATTGCCCTGTTACCGATTGCTCGCAGGCAATAATGTCCTCAAGGCTGCCCGATGCAATCACTTCACCGCCGTGAACGCCAGCGCCAGGGCCAATATCAATAACATGATCTGCCATGCGAATCGCATCTTCGTCATGTTCGACCACAATCACAGTGTTACCAAGATCGCGCAGATGCCCAAGGGTGTTTAACAGGCGCTCGTTGTCACGTTGATGCAAACCAATAGAGGGTTCATCTAACACGTACATCACGCCCACAAGACCCGCACCGATTTGGCTTGCAAGACGAATACGCTGCGCCTCACCGCCAGATAGCGTGTCGGCTGAGCGAGATAGGCTTAAATAGTTAAGGCCGACGTTGACCAAGAAGCCTAAGCGATCGCAGATTTCTTTAAGGACTTTCTCGGCAATTTGCGCCCGTTGACCTTCAAAGTGCAGGCCGTCGAAGTAGTCTTTTGCTTCACCTATCGACCAAGTGGTTAATTCAGGCAGATTAATGTCGCCAATGAACACGTTGCGGGCTTCTTCACGCAGGCGTGAGCCGCCACAGCTATTACATGGTTGCATATTGATGAACTTAGACAGCTCCTCGCGCACCGAGTTACTTTCGGTTTCGCGGTAGCGGCGGTCCATGTTATTCAAAATGCCTTCAAACGGGTGGTTACGTACCACTACATCGCCACGGTCGTTAACGTATTTAAAGGCGATTTTGGTTTTGCCTGAGCCGTAAAATACGATTTTCTTTACTTTGTCGCTGAGGCTGTCAAACGGTGCTTCAACATCAAAGTCATAATGCTCAGACAACGCGGTAAGCATTTGGAAGTAATAGAAGTTACGTCGATCCCAACCTCTAATAGCACCGCCAGCTAGCGATAACTCACCGTTGGTGACTACGCGGTCTGGGTCGAAGAACTGCTGATGGCCTAAACCATCACAGGTTTGACACGCGCCCGCAGGGTTGTTGAATGAGAAGATGCGCGGCTCAAGCTCTGCCATTGAGTAGCCACAGATTGGGCAGGCAAAGTTAGCAGAAAACACTAGCTCTTCATCTTCATCGCTGCCGTCCATTGAGGCAACCTTGGCAATACCGCCAGATAGCTCCAAAGCCGTTTCAAATGATTCAGCTAAACGCTGCTTTAAGTCGTCACGTACTTTAAAGCGGTCAACCACCACTTCAATGGTGTGCTTGACGTGTAAATCCAGCGTTGGTGGGTCAGTTAAGTCGCACACTTCTCCGTCGATTCGTGCGCGGATATAACCTTGTGCTGATAAGTTTTCTAGCAGCTTAACGTGTTCACCTTTACGGTCGTTAACCACTGGTGCCAGCAGTATTTGGCGACTGCCTTCTGGTAGCTCCAATACTTTATCTACCATTTGGCTAACGGTTTGTGCTGCCAGTGGCGCGCCGTGTGTTGGACAGCGTGGCTCACCGACACGGGCGAACAATAGACGCAAATAGTCGTAGATTTCAGTAATGGTACCTACGGTTGAGCGCGGGTTGTGCGATGTTGATTTTTGCTCAATGGAAATCGCTGGGCTTAAGCCTTCAATATGGTCGACATCTGGCTTTTCCATCAAACTCAAGAATTGGCGTGCATAGGCCGACAGCGACTCAACATAACGGCGCTGGCCTTCAGCATAGAGGGTGTCAAACGCGAGAGATGACTTACCCGAACCCGATAAACCTGTGATTACAATCAATTTGTCCCGTGGAATGGTCAAATTAAAGTTTTTTAGGTTGTGGGTTCTGGCGCCGCGTATTTCAATTTTGTCCATTGGCACTCTTCAATAACGTTTAGGAACTGCTAGCGTTGCTGCTACTTCTTTTCGGAGCTACATAGTTTTGCAGCTATATAGTTGGGGCAACAAAGTGTAGCTATTAAGCTGCTAACAGTAATAGTGAGTAAAAATTGGCTTTAGTATCGCATAGTTTAGCTGATGGGTTTAATTGATTTTAACGTATAGGCCACATCGAAATTACCGATTGTAGGGTAAGTATTCGTTAGCGTGAGTTTGGCTATTGTGAACAATCATTGGCAATCAGCTGTGGCGCAATCATACGATGTTAAGCCTGTTTTGGTTCATGGATAGGAGCACGAGTAGGTAATGGGGCAGCGGTTAGGTTAAGCCTGTTGCTTCCCTAGCAGCTAAAGGTGAATATTAAAAGCAGCTTTATGAGTAAAGTGTGATTTGCTTTTGAGCTTAATTATTTCGCTGTGATAACATGCGCTGTTAATTTTTTACATTTTTCAAAAGGGCAATTGCATGGCCGCAAATGGACTCTCAGGTGTTGAGAAAAAGGTCGCGTTTTCGCTAGCTAGTGTATTTGGGCTGCGAATGATGGGGCTGTTTATGATCATGCCTGTCTTCGCGCTTTATGGTCAGCATCTTGAAGGCTTCTCACCACTTTGGGTGGGAATTGCTATTGGTGCCTATGGCTTAACTCAAGCCTTACTTCAGATTCCTATGGGGATGCTGTCAGACAAATATGGCCGCAAACCGATTATTCTAATTGGCCTAGTGCTGTTTGCCATTGGTAGCGTGATTGCTGCTATGTCTGATCACATTTATGGCGTGGTGTTAGGGCGTGCCATTCAAGGTATGGGCGCGATTGCGGCAGCGGTACTGGCGCTAGCAGCCGACTTAACCCGTGACGAGCAGCGCACCAAAGTAATGGCAGTGATTGGCATCTGCATTGGTTTTTCATTTGCGCTGTCATTGCTGGTGGGGCCAATTGCTACGCAGTCATTAGGGCTTGAGGGCTTATTCTACCTAACTGCAGCCCTTGCGGTTGTGGGCATGTTGATTGTGCAGTTCTTTGTACCGAACCCTATTACGCAAGCGCCAAAAGGCGACACGGTAGCCGTGCCTGAAAAGCTTAAGCGCTTGTTTGTCGACCCACAGCTATTTCGCCTAGATGCAGGTATTTTTATTCTGCATTTAGTGCTTACCGCAGTATTCGTGGCTTTGCCGTTAGATTTAGTTGATGCAGGTCTAGTGAAAGAAAAGCATTGGATGTTGTACTTCCCAGCGTTTATCGGCGCGTTCTTTTTAATGGTGCCGCTGATCATTATTGGCGTTAAGCGCAACAACACTAAAGGCATGTTCCAGGTCGCGCTTATTATTATGATGCTGTCACTTGCTGCCATGGGCATGTTTGCTGGCAACTTATGGGTGTTAGCGGCAGCGGTATTATTATTCTTTACCGGCTTTAACTATTTAGAGGCGTCACTGCCAAGCTTAATTGCTAAGTTCTGCCCAAGTGGTGATAAAGGCTCGGCAATGGGCGTGTACTCAACTAGCCAGTTTTTAGGTGCATTTTGTGGCGGCATGATTGGCGGGGGCGCTTACCAGTATTTAGGTGCATCGGGCGTGTTCTTTGCGGGTCTTGCGTTAATTGGTGTGTGGCTGCTGTTAACCATAGGCATGAAGAACCCTGTGCTACTTAAAAGCTACACCTTGAACGCTCACTTTACTGACAGTGACCATGCTAAAGCCATGGCGACTGAGTTAAGTGCATTAGCAGGTGTTGCCGAGGCGATAGTAGTAGTTGAAGAAAAGGTTGCCTATTTGAAGGTGGACGACAATTTCAATTTGAGTGACGCTCGAGCTGTGTTACGCTCTGTCAATTAGATCTTTAAACGATCAACAGTATTAAAATTTGCGAAGTATTAGATAGAATCTCAGGAGATTTCGATGGCCAGTCGTGGTGTGAATAAGGTAATTTTGGTTGGTAATTTGGGTAGAGATCCCGAAGTGCGTTACATGCCAAATGGTAATGCAGTAGCTAACTTTACTATTGCAACTAGCGAGTCTTGGAAAGACCAACAAGGTCAACCACAAGAGCGCACTGAATGGCACAACATCGTAATGTACCGTCGTCTAGCTGAGATTGCTGGCGAGTACCTAAAGAAAGGTTCTAAGGTTTACATCGAAGGTAAGCTGCAAACCAGCAAGTGGCAAGACCAAAACACTGGTCAAGACCGTTACAAAACTGAAATCAACGCGTTAGAAATGCAAATGCTAGATAGCCGTAATTCAGGTGGCGACAATGCTGGTGGTTTCCAAGGTCAAAACCAAGGTGGCTACCAACGTCCACAACAGTCTGCTCCACAGCAGTCAGCTCCACAACAGCAAGGTGGTTACCAGCCTAAGCCAGCAGCTGCGCCACAAGGTCAAAACTTCGGTCAGCAGCAAGCACCAGCGCAACAGCAAGCTCCACAGCAAGGCGGTTATCAGCCTAAGCCTGCAGCAGCACCGCAAGGTAACTTCCAGCAGCAACAAGCGCCACAAGCTGCACCTCAGCAGCGTCCAGCGCCTACGCCGCAACAGCCACAACAAAACCAGAATTTCACCCCAGATTTGGATGAAGGTTGGGACGACGATATCCCGTTCTAGATTTAAGCGAAAAACTGGTTGTCAGTTTCATCAAAGCCCAGCAGCACTGCTGGGCTTTTTGTTTATATTTATGTTTTACCTCTGTTTGTTTATATGCTCCAAAGTGAGACATGCAAACAGGCTCATTCCTCGCTATATCCCATGGTAATTTAATCGCCTTTCGTACGTTAAATACAAGTGTAAATATTGGTAAATTTTTGGTGTTTTACAGTCTTTTGGTTAACTAATTCTTGTGTTCAGTCTTGTTATATTTATTAACAATCAGCTATGAGCTTCAAAATTTACAATCAAGTTAGAATAATCGTTCTATAAATATAATATTTAATATAATCAAGTGTTTGATGTTTATTCATGTTTCATGAAAAGTAAATTTTTGTACGTTTACACAGTATTTAGACCTCAACTAAGTATTTACATAAAGTTGCGATCAAGATCGCGCAATTAACAATTTGTTGTTAAATGATTATGAGAATGGTTTGCATTTGTAATTTTGCGAGAGCAAAATGCCGTCGAATTGACTTAAAAGACATACAGGAATTAACAGATGGCAAAGCGTAAGTTCCCGGTTGCCCCGGTTGCAATTGCAGTACTCTCAGGATTACTTACAGCATGTGGTGGCGGTTCAAGCTCAAGCGATACTCCGAATACAGCACCAACATTTGATGCAACTTCCCTAAGCGTAACACTCGCTGAAGATACTAGTTTTGATGGAAATTTAACCGCTACAGATGCAGATGGCGATCAAATCAGTTTTTCTGTGACTCAATCGCCTGAAAACGGCACCTTAACCTTGGCGGCAGATGGTAGCTACAGCTACACGCCAAAAGCGGATTTCTTTGGTAGCGATACCGCTAAAGTGCAAGCGAGTGATGGCAGTGCATCAACATCTGGTGATTTAGTTTTCACCGTCACGGGCGTGAATGATGCGCCGGTTATTTCTGGCAGTTCATTAGCAGTTGATGCGAGTGGCGATATTATTGGCCAGGTCAACGCTATTGATGTGGATGGCGATACACTGACTTACTCGGTAGAAGTTGCGCCAGAATCTGGCACGCTGGTGTTAGACCCTGTAACAGGTAAGTTCACCTACAAACCTGAGCTAACATCGTTTGCCAATGAATTTACGGTTGGTGTAACCGATGGCATCGCTGACAAAGTTGTCAAAGTGATTCAGCTAAAACCAGAATATGGTACCAATCAACAAAAACAAGATTTTTACTACACCTCAGAGCTATCTCACCTTAAACAAGCGGAAGTACTCATAGAAACGATTGCAGGTGATAGCGCCGCAGACCCTGCATACTACGCGCTAGCGCAAGGTTATGCAGCAGCAGGTTTTACAGATAAAACCGACCAAATTATTGATCAAGATATTATTTTCGAGAGCAACCAAGCGGAAGCATACAAAGACATTGGCGCTGAATACAATGCTAAAGGCCTATATGCGGATGGTGATGCTGCTCGCGATAAAGGTTTAGGTATTTATAACCGTTACATTGCAGACAAAGGCTTCGCCAGCTTCAGCAATACCGATGGTACTTTCTATCAAACATTACTTAATGGCTATATCGATAGCGGATCTGAAACAGGTGCGGACAATGTCATCGGTATTTTAGCTTTAGTGAAAGAAGCGCTGAAGTCTGATGAAGTTTCGACGGCATACAAGCGACTGGTAACGAGTTTCGATAACTATGCCGATAGCTTGTTAACTATTTATCTAAATGATCGAACTGAAGAAAACCGCTTAAAGCTGGTAGCAGCGATTGACCGTTTAGTTGCAGTTGCAGATGACACGGGTTACCAAGAGCTAACCTCTAGCTATAGCAATGCGGGTAAGCCACATTATTATCAACGTGGCACTTACTATGCCTTTGCGTTAACCCTATACAACCGTGCGGGAGAAGTAGATAAAGCCAAGGAGCTTATTGCCCGTATTATCGCACTGTATACAGATGTGACTCACGATGAAGCATATAATCGCAGCGCACATGAGAGCGCCGTTTACACTTTAGAGTATAAGAATCGTTACCCGCTACAAGTTGCAGCTGGTGCGGCTGAGTTGTACTACTCTGAACTGTCAACCAACCCTGTACTTGCCTTCATTAATTTAGATAACACGCGCGAGAGCTACGTCGAAGATATTCAAGAAGAAATTGATGCGCAGCATGGTCTGTCAATTGTGTTAAATGGCGGCACAGTAAAACAAGCAACCGAGCATCTCATTGCGCTAGAAGATGGCAATACCCTCAATCAGTTCCGCGCAGTGGCTGAGCAAACAATCACTCTACCTGGGCTTGCCTCTCACCTTATCGCAAAGGGGGAAAATGATGCCGCTAAAGAGGCAATTGAAACGGCGAAAGGCATTCTAATCAGCAGCGAGCACATAGAGGCTCGCGTATCGTCACCGAGTTATGTCATTGGCTCTTATGGTTGTGGCAAGTTAATGGACATGCAGTTGCGCATGGGAGCGACTGAAGATGCTCAATCTATGCTAACGACATGTCAGGCATTAGTTGCTGACCATTATCCAACAACCAGTGAAGATGTGCTTACCGCTGACTTAATCGAGGCGCGCCAAGATTTAGCTGCCAATGCTGCAAAAGTGGGGAATACTCAAGTAGCAATCCCTGCAATCATTGAAGCCTTAGGATTGATTGATTTAGTTTCAGACTTTGAAGACCGAATTGAGTGGCGCTACGAATTTGCTCAAAGTGCAGCACTGAATGGCTTACTTGAAGAAGCAACAACTCAGACCCAAGTACTGGTAGATGACTTTTTTGATAACTATGACCAATACGTGGCAGACAATGGTGATGACCAAGAAGCGGGTCTTGAGCTAGCTATTGAGATTTTAGAGCAGCTTGTTGATACTTCGCTAGAAAACTCGGCTTCAGAATCATATGCCGTTATTAAGCAGACACGCTTCTTTGCGGCCGAAAACAATTATGCGGAGCAGTTAGTTGCACTAAAAGCACAAGTTAAGCGCTTAAATGATTTCATTGATACTAAGTTACAAGCCCAAAGTACGACGGTTCAGGCCAATATTAATGAGGACTGGATACCGCTATTAGGCTCTGCTCGTGAGTTTGAGTTAGGTAATCAAGTGATTGCACGTGAAGCAAACGCTGAGGCAAACAAGCTGGAACTTACGGCAACATTGTCACAGTTTATTGCGCAACAAGATGACTTCCCTAGCACTGTTGCTGCAAACGTTGATACTGACCAAGATGGTAAGCCTAATTTCTTCATTACTACAGCAACCGAGGAGCAAGTGATTGCTTCAGGTCTAACTGCTGATGACGACGCCGATGGTGATGGCATTGTTGATGAGAATGACATCAACCCACTTGTGCCTGATGTCGCTCAGTAGTGGTTTGCTGTTATGGAGTTTAAATTAAACCCTGTGTACGCCAGCATTGTGCTGGCGTCTACCCTCACTATGCCCTTTTCCGCCTATGCGGAAGAGGGGGATTCGTTTGAGCAACAGCAACAAGAGATTTTAACGCAAACTAAAAAAACACCTGAGTTATGGGTTACCTGTGCAACTAAAATGCGCTTTCCTGAAGCCGAGTTACTGAGCTATGAAAAAGCTCAGCGCATGGAAGCCTGCCTGAATAACGACGGTACACCTGTTGAGGTAATCGAGGTTACCGGGCGCTACTTTGGCCCTGAAGTACTTGAAACCCAAGGGCGTATTTTCTTGTCGCAAGACTTTATTGAAAATGCACCAGTGGGCAATGGTGACATTACTGAGCTTTTAAAAGGCTTGCCAGGTATTCAGTCAAACGAAGCCGATAATAGCATTGCAAGCCTGACTGATATCCGCTCTCGTGAAGTGTCTATTTCAGGTGGTAAAGCCTACCAAAATGGCTTTTTCATTGATGGTATGAACACCAATAGTCGTATTGACCCAGCAAGCTCAGGCCTATCTGCTGATGAGACTAACTCGGTAATGGGGCACACCAATGAGTTCTTTTTGAATAAAGATCTTGTTGAAAGTATTACCGTTTATGACTCAAATATTCCGGTGGAATATGGCGAGTTTATGGGCGGGGTGGTTGAGTCACAAAGTAAAGATGCCTGGGACTTACCTTCGGTGAGTTTTGGTTATCGAGCAACGCAATCTGACTGGGTATCATTTCATGATATTTATGGAGAAGGAGATGATCCGTCAGAGTCAGTATTTGAAAAACCGGTTTACGATAAAAAGCAATACAAGCTGCAACTAGCTAAAAAGCTAGGTAAAGGTCGAGGCATAGGTTTAAACGTTAATCATACTGAATCGACCAAGAGCATTGAGTCGCTAGGTGAGTTAGTTGACACCTCAAGTACTAACTCAAACGTCATGCTCAAATACGATTCTGAGCAGGATTGGTTTGATCATTTAAGTGTTTCTGCACTATATGCGCCTTATAAAGGCAACTACATTCTCGATGACACGTTAAACAGTGACTACAGCATAGAAGGTGGTGGTTATGCGTTGAATGCCACAGGTCTTCGTAACCTTGGCTGGGCAGATTGGAAGATTACTGCAAACGCTCGTTACAGTGAAAATAGTCGCACAGCACCAATTGATCATGTTATTTGGGGCAAGTACAAGGGTAAAGACTGGGGACCAAACGATTCCACTGTGTCTAAAGAAGGTGGTAATGGCGATTTAGACAATGGCCAGGTGACATACTCACTCAACAACAAGTTTGATTTTGATACGAGTTTTTGGGAGTTAGACCATCAATTTACCATGGGACTGCAGCTTGAAAGCCAGCAAGTTACCCGCGACCGCAACCAAGACAGTGTTCGCTACTCTAATGCAGCAGTTAAGTCTAACGTTGACTGTACCGGTAATTTTGTTGCCTGTGTTGAGCAGGAGTCACTATCTGAGGAAGAATTATCTGCCATATTAGGTGAGCCGTTTGATGACACCAATCCGGAACATATTAGATTAAGGGAAGAAAACGTCGTCACCACCGGGCAATTCCTGCAAAAAAGGCTGATTTACCAAGAAGAACATATCGATGTCACTGTGCGTAAAGGTGCTCTGTATGTTCAAGACGTATTCGAAGTAGGTGATTGGAACTTTAACCTTGGCCTGCGTTACGATACTGAGGACTTCTTTAAAAACCATAACGTCTCGCCACGTTTTTCGGGTGGTTATGACTTATTTGGTGATAATCAAACCTTGATTACCTTTGGTGCCAGCCGCTATTACGATGCTAATTTGACAACCTATGCTATCCGCGAGCAGCAACTACCCTATATCACCCAAACTCGTGAGGTGACTAAAGACGGGCAGTTGACCGAATGGACTGACGCTAACAGCCAGGATTTGACGCGCTATCGCTACGATGGTGTTAAAACGCCTTATTCCGACGAGCTGACTTTAGGTTGGAAGCAAGAAATGCTAGGCGGCTTCTTGTCACTGCGTGGTGTTTGGCGCAAGAGTAAAGATGAGCTAGGTAAAGGCGACTCAGTTCGCGAAGGTGGCTATACCTATATTTATCAGGTAAACAAAGGTGAAAGCGAGCAGAAGCGCATCTCACTGTCATGGAATGGGCAATATAAAGATCATAGCTTTTGGGCTAATACCTCTTGGTCGCAAACTGAAACGACGCAAGATAGCTATGACGGAGATATTGACGATACGCCGCAAGATCAAATCGTGGCCCATGAAACGACTATTATCAATGCAGAAGGTAAAGAGGAAACCGTTTATACCGCTGTTTCTTTAGATGACTTAGACAGAATCGCAGCAAACTATGCCCGTCCTTGGGTGGTAAACATGGGTTGGACTGCCAAGTGGACTGACGATTTGCAAACCACACTTACGGCAAAGTATACCCAGGGATATACATCGGTTGCTGCAACATCGAACGTGCATTATTTTGATGACATTACGGTCGAGAATGAGTCAGGAGAACTCATCCCACTTGAGGCTACCATTTACCGGGAGTTTGAACTAGACGATGCCATTTTATTAAACGCATCGGTTCGCTACCGCTTGCCGGATTTTCATAAGCACAGGCTTTCGCTAAGCGTAGATATTTCAAACCTACTCGATAGCCGTACTTATTCGGTACTGCCTGGTAATTCAGGTGTAGAAGTGGGCCGCAGCTTTTGGCTCGGGATTAATTATCAGTATGATTAGGTGCTATTAGCCTTTGCTGATTAGGGCTTACACCCAATAAAAAACGCCTGCAATTTACCTTGCAGGCGTTTTTATAACTTAGAGTAGAGCGTTAGCGCTATCAATGACTTGCGCTAATCATCACGACAGACTCTTAAAGCTACTTAACTTCGTCGGCAGCAGCAAAGATTGCTGGTAGTGCTTGGTAGAAAATAGCAATAGCCATGCGCGGAGTTTCAGTTTGTGGGTAACCACCGTTCATAGCAACAACAGTACCGGTTTTGTGGTCCATTGCTAGGATTTGACCGTGAATACCTACCATCGCCATGATAGTACGACCGCCAATGTTAAGTACGCGGAATTGGTCTTTGTACCAACCTTCAGCTAGTGCAGATTCTTTACCTTTTAACCATGCGCTACGTACTTTGTCGTTACCTGCTAGGATATCTTTGATGAACTGAGCTGGAACAACTTGCTCGCCTTTGTAGTTCTTACCGCCATTTACTAGGGTACGACCAACACGTGCAAGGTCTTTAGTTGCAGCGTTTAGACCGCCAGAAGCTACTGGGTTACCAGCAAAGTCAGCCTGGTAGTTAGCGTCGTTAGCCATACCAACTTTACCCCAGAAGTTTTGCTCTAGAAGGTCTGCAAGTTTTTCACCTGTAGCAGCTTCTACAACTTTACCTAGAACTTCAGTGTTGATGCATTGGTAAGAGTACTTAGTACCCATTGGCTCAGAGACTTCCTTAACTAGTGGGAAGTAAGATTGGATACCTTGAGGGTAAGTTGCTGAGTGATCGCCAGTCCAACCTTGAGAGTCAGTCATGCGAGTATCCCACGACTTGTGCTTTTGGATTTCTTGAACAACGTTAGTACGCATGTCAGCAGTTTCTTGAACAGTCGCGCCGTCCCAAGCTGTACCCTTAAGCTCTGGTAGGTAGAAGGTGACTTGCTTACTCACATCAAGTTTTCCTTGATCAGCAGCAATACCTGCTAGCATAGCAGTGAAAGACTTAGTGACTGACATGTCTAAGTGAGTAGAAGTCTCATTCATGCCATTCCAGTAGTGCTCGTGTAATAGCTTGTCGCCTTTTAGTACAACTAAAGAGTGGTTTTTAACACGGTCACGTAGGTAATCATTCAGTGACATTTCGCCGTCAATTGCAGCGATTTGAATTTTTTCAAAGTCTAGTTGAGCGCCTTTTTTGAACTGCTCAGGAGCAACGCCAGAAGCTTTGATTTTGTAGCTAGGAGTGAACTTGTAAGCATTTGGGAAAGTCGATGCCGCATATTCAGCGTTATCCCATAGTGCTGCTGGTACGCCAGATGCTTCAGCTGCGCCAATGAATTCTTTGTCTGGGCCGTGGAAAGTAGCCGCTTGTGCTGCAAATGCACTGCTAAGTAGTAGCGCGATAGAAAGTGCTTTAAGTTTCATGTGTATTCTCCGAAATCTCGGTTATTTATTAACGATACTTTGTGTGGTCGCCGTTAAAGGCTGCAATCACTATCATCAATAAGTTTGAAAATGCGTTTCTCATCTAAGACACGGCAACTCTCATCTACTTTGCTGCGTCTATATGGTTACTTTGCCACGCTGGTTTTTTTGCCATAAATTGCTTAGCATGCATATTTCGCATGCTTGATTCGGGTTGTGGCTGCGCTAATGAGTAAGAGGGTGATTATGGTTACTAATTTGGATTATCTTGCGGCATTTGTGGCCGTTTATGATAGCGGTGGTTTTGCCCAAGCTGCGGCAGAATCTAAACGTCATGCTTCTACATTTAGCCGCAAAATCAGTGCATTAGAGGATGATTTAGGCTTTGAGATATTTGTGCGTCATGGCAAATCTGTTGAACCGACATCTCAAGGTCATGCTTTGTATGATCATGCTAAAGGCTTGTTAGTCGAAGCTGATATGTTCGAGACTAAGGTGCAGAGTATTTTTTCTGATCATCCAGCGAACGCCACAATTGTGATCGACAGCGCAATTAATGAGTTGGGTATACTTGAGCATATCAGTCAGCTGATGCGCAAGTACCCGTCATTAAAGTTAACCTTAAAGTCGGGTGACACTCAGTCAGTACGTGACATGTTGATTAATGATGAGGCGGATATCGCATTTGCAATGTCGACTTTTTCACTGCCGGCAGCGATAAACCATTGCACCTGTTTTGAGTTTGAGTTCTTACGGGTAGCAACATCTGAGTACCTAGAAAGTCATGGTTGGAAGCCAGGTGAGCAGGTTGCGCCAAGCACCATACGTGGCATGACTCAGGTGATTTTATCGCCGCTTCGTGAAGCTGGGGTTGAGAGTCAGGTATATAGTCATCAACTGATTAATGCCGATAATTCTCGCGTTGCCATGGAGTTAGCCAAACAGGGCGTAGGTTGGTGCAATGTGCCTAAGGCGCTATGTGAAGCTGAAATCGCGGCGGGCAATCTCCAGGCGTTTAGTGTTGAGTCTGATTATGCTGGCAGCTGGAGCGTAGATATGTTGTGGCCGGTTGATAAAGTCTATGACCCTATTCGAGAGCGTTTAATTGAGCTGTTGAAATGACCTGTTTGGTGAAAGGTCTGCAAGTGAGGTGATGAATGACGAACGCTAAAGAGACTAACTATTCCTCGGATATTGTGGAGTACTTCTCAACCATTCACGATATCAACCGTATTAGCCATGCGCTGGTGCAAAGAGTATTTGATGCTAAGCAAGTGGATATCAGCTCTGAGCAGTGGAAGACCTTGGGCATAATATACGATTGCCAGCCAATCACCCCGATAGAGCTATCGCGGCAGACATTCAAAAACAAAGGAGCGGTTGCACGGGTATTAGCTGGATTAGAAAAGCGCGAGTTAATTAAGCGCTTGCCTACGCGCAAGCAAAATAGTTATCAAGTAGCCTTAACCGACAAAGGTGATGAGATACTGCAGCAAGCTTACGACCTTGGCCACGATACCCTAGCCAGGCTGACTAAAGATATTTCTGAGCCGGAGTTGTCTCAAGCTTTTGAAGTACTGCAGCGCACCTTGAACGCGATGACCAATGAGCTTGAATAGGGTTTAGAAGTGTTTAACTCGCGATAAAAACATAAACGCATGGGATTACAGTGCCCAAAAGTAATAACCAACCCCGTTTGCTGCGCCACGGGCTGTATTTACCTTTCACCATAAATAGCCCTGAAATGGCTAGCAGTAACAATAGCCCAGCGTATAAATCAGAAAAAACAACCCAACCTGCTTTA
This sequence comes from Shewanella sp. WXL01, assembly GCF_012263345.1. Lineage (NCBI taxonomy): Bacteria > Pseudomonadati > Pseudomonadota > Gammaproteobacteria > Alteromonadales > Shewanellaceae > Shewanella > Shewanella sp. WXL01. The sequence goes on from NZ_JAAIKQ010000001.1 coordinate 219,041, forward strand.
ACTTCATTGAGGTGTAAGCTGTTAAATTGCTTGAGAATAGGGCGTGAACGTATGTTCTCGTAAACTGCAGTTCGCTCGGTAAAATTAGCCGTTAATGCGCCCCCGTTATCAAAGAACAACTTGTATTGATTGACCGACTCCCAATAGCTGGCTTTAACAGGCTGCTTGATCGCAAATGCCGATAAGAGCTGCTGATTAATTTGCTCGTCGCTTTGATCCACCGTTACTGAAACCGTGCGCTGTTCACGCTCAACAATATAGTTTGAGTTCCAATCAGCTAAATGGTTGAGGGTAATGCCAGAAACCGCAAACAACACTGTCATGGCGAAGGCAAAGTAGCCTAAGTCTCGGTGCAGTTCGCGGTTTAGCCTAAACCAATTTATAGGGCGCTTGTTACTCAAGAATGGTGACTCCGGTTGGTACTAATTGATAAATGCTCATCGGCTCACGAATACTTGCCGCATTAATCTGTTGACCCGTTCGCTCGGCAAGTAAAGCCTGATGGGCACGCGTTTGCTCCAAGTCGAGCTGGATCTCTACTAGTTCGCCTGTGGCTAAAGCGGTGCGCCCTTTAGCGGTCAGTGGGAAAACCATGTCGCCATCTTTTACCTTGATACGTAGCTTTTCAAAGCGGGCATCCGAGGCTAAATCTACCCAGCAACCGCGCTTTTCACATACGCCGATAATCGTACCTTCAACGGTAATGGTTTCGCCTATGTATTGGTTGGGTGTTTCCATTAAGGTTGAAATTTTTACCAACTTTGAACTATCTACGGTGTCGCCAAAGTGCAATTCTTGTGCAGTTGCGGTAAGTGCAGTAAAGCTAAGTAGTGCTGTAAGCAAGATTGATCTAAGCATGTGATGTCCCTTTTGGCTGTTGTACTAAAGTGATGACTAATTTTTATGCCAATGCTAGCGGATTATATTGCAATGGCTCCTTTAAGCTACTTTAGCAGTGTTAGTGATAGTTATTAATACGCCCTTACCTTGGATTGAATGCGGCGAAATATTATCCAATTACACGCTGTAAAGCCGCGGTTAGTGTGGGCTAGCTCTAATTAATTAACACTAGTCGTACCAGCAATTGTAAATGTCATTGCTAATAGAAATTGTTCTCAATAACATTGCTGGCGCAAATCTTTAACTCGTCGTCAAAGATACCTTAACTTCATAGCAGTATTTATATGAATTCATTTAAATCCTTGTGGGTAAGCCTAGGTCGGGCAAGTGCCTATATCGCGGTAATAATTAGTTTTTCTTGCTCAAGTGAATACTTGTGGGATAGCGCGATAACTACAGGAAAGCTCGATAACGGCCTTGAATACGCCATTTATAACAGCAATAAATCTAGCGATCCTTTTAACATACGCCTGATTGTAAACGCAGGTTCGGTTGATGAAGCAACAAGACCCGGTGTGGCACACATGCTTGAGCACATGGTGTTTCACAAGACTCAGGCGCATCCAGAGGGCATGCATACTTATATTGACAGTTTAGGTTGGAAGACTGGCCTGCAAGTCAACGCGGTTACTCGCCAAACTGAAACCCAATATATGGTGCGAACTCGCCCAAATGATTCGCTGGACATGGCGGGCTCACTGGCGTTTTTATCTCAACTAGCTGGTTTTGCTACCTTAGATAAAGCCGACTGGCAGCGCGAGCGCGGGGTGATCATTGAAGAGTGGCGCCAGGGCGATGGCCTAGCGGGTGAAGTTAATAATCTAAAAAAAGCAGTGGTACGTAATGGCTCGCGCTATGTTGATAGACCCACCATTGGTACTCGCGCATCAATTGAAGCGGCAACCATCGAAGAATTGCGTGATTTTTACAACCAATTTTACGTCGCAAGCAATATGCAGCTGGTGGTATCGGGTAATGTAAATGTTGTGCAAACCCAGCAAGCTATTGCCAATACCTTTGGCAAATTGCCAACTAAGCCAAAGCCAAATCGCGACTATGTGGCGTTGCCATTAGCTGAGCAACTTTATATTGATAAGGTTCAGCACCCTAAGGGCACCACTTCAATGGTGGTTTATGGCTTGCGTTTACCTATGCCTGATAGAGCAAGTGAACACGGCCAGTACGCCTATTTACAAAATTACTTTTTGCGTAAGTTAATGCGCAATCAGGTGATGCGCAATCGTGCTTTTTTACCAAAAGATAAGGCTGAGAGCATTAGTTTGACCGTTAAAGAGCCAACTAATGAGCGTTTGGTTGTCGCCATCGCAGCGCGTACAGCAGACCATGCACTTGGATTAAAATTGGTTACTGAGGAATATGCACGCTTGTATCGCGATGGCTTAGACGAGCAAGATTTTAATGAGCTTGTTGAAAAGGCCAAAGGCATTACTCAACGCAATGTGACAGCCGCTAAGCATCGCGACTACATGGCTTGGGAAGATAAGATTACCGAAGCATTAATGAAAGGTGCGCCGCTAGAAGAACCCGCTGTGCGCACGGCAAGAACGCTTAAGTGGTTAGAGCAAATGACCCTTGAGCAGCTCAATGCACGCATGCGTGACATTCTCGATGCTGAAGATAACTTTATTTACTACCAAGCTGGCGGCACTCAGAAACTCAGTTTGCCTACCGTTGCTCAGGTGCGTCAGCTAGAGCAGAACATCCAAAGCAATATTGATTCACTGCCAAAGAGCATTTCGTTAGCGGTGAAGCGCTCAGCAGAGGCAAAAGTCGCCAATCAACAGGCAGCGCCAGAAGCTAACGAGGTAACGGCGGATCAAGTAACTGAGCCGCTGTTGAGCAAGTTGCCAAAAGTAACAACAGCCAAAGCCGATTGGTATGCCCTTGAAAGCGAGCAATGGAGTTACCAAGACGAAACCATTACTTTGCATAAGTACTTACTTGGCAATGGTGACAAGCTTTTGTGGTTAGATAAATCAACCTCTGATAACAAGTTATATATCAAGGCATTAAGCTCAGCTGGCTACCAGAATAATCAAATCAGTGCCTGGCAAGCACAAGCCGGGGTTCAACTATGGCAACAAAGCGGTTTGCCGCAGTGGAATGAGCAGCAATGGCAAAACTGGCAGCAAACTCAGCCCCATTGGCAGTGGCAACTAAAAGAAAGCGAGTTAGATTTGGCCGCGGTGATTGCGCCGTCTCAGCTAGCAAGCTTGATGCAGCTTTACCATTTGCGCATGCAGTCGGGGATAGATAAGGGCGTGTGGCAGCAAGTGAAAGCGGATCTTGTGTCTCAATCTCGTACTCATAAAAAATCACGCTTTATTAGTCAGCAACGTTTTGGCCAATCAATGCTTGATGACGTCACAGCACAAGCTGTTGATGCAGTGACTGAAGAGCGCATTATTGCAGACACCCAGAGCATACTGCGCCAACCAACGACCTTCTATATCGTCGGGCAGCTAGACCACGCCGAGCTTGAACAGCAAATGGCGCAGCATTTAGCCAATGTGCCGAGACAAGCAAGTTTATCTAACAGCACTACAATGCAATTGCCGGCAAATCGTCTTGAGCACATAGTGACCCACGAGCAAGATAAAGCTGAAGTGAGCCTGTTTGGTTATACGCCAATGCAATGGACTCCAGAGCAAGCGTTTTTGGTATCGACCTTAACGCCAATAGCGAAAAAGATGCTTAAGAAGAAGCTGCGCCATGAGCTAGGCGGCATTTACTCAATTAAGTATGAAATGAGCCTAAACCCACGCCATGACCGCATTGAAACTGAGGTGCATTTTACCTGTGCACCCGAGCGTAGTAATGAGCTGATTGCTGCGGCTAAGCAGGTACTTACCAAGCTAGGTGACTCAGTAAGCGAGCAAAACTTGCAGCGCACAGTGGAAGACATTGCTTTTGCTGAGCAAGGGCGACTAACGAGTGCCAATACCTGGCTACGACGAATGATTTTGTCAGACAAGCGCTATCAAAATGCCAGCTATATACAGCGAGCTGGTCGCTTGCATGAGCTGGCTAGCGAGCAAAGGCTGAAGATTCTAGCCAAACAAATCTTCCCAATGCCTCATCAAATGACCTTTGTCGATAAGCCCAATGGGCTGAAATTGTAGAGAGTTTATCGCGGCTACCTTTATTTGAGGTGGCCATGACTTATTGTATTTATGCGCTTGGCGCCGTGAATAAAGGAAACACCATGAAATTAAGACTTACTGTTGCCGCAAGCATGCTATGCGGCGCACTTATCGCACCTATGTCTGCCTTAGCCACTGATTTCGGCTCAGGTGTAAACCAAGATCTGCTTGTACCGGTATCGACACTGATGGCAGATCCTGAAAGCTACTTGGAAAACCCAGTAACCATTGAAGGCACCATTGTTGGTGTATGTGAGCATAGAGGTTGTTGGATGACGATAGCGTCAGACAAGCGCTTTGAAAGCCTACGCATCAAGGTGAAAGACGGTGAAATGGTGTTCCCATTAACCGCTCGCGGTAAAAAAGCGCTAGCAACAGGTAAGCTGCAAGCTTTGCGCTACAACCTCGAGCAAACGAAAGAAATCAAAGCTTACTATGCCAAAGAAGCAGGCGAAGAGTTTGACCCAGCATCGGTAACTGAGCCTATGACCATGTATCAGCTAGTGCCCACTGGCGTGAGCATCGCAGATTAACACGAGATAGCGAATTGGTTTGTATATATGAAGTGGTTTAACAACATCAATTGGTATCGACTGAATCGTACCTTACATCGTGACATCGGCTATTTTTGCATTGGTTTTTCTATCATTTTTGCCGTCTCTGGTATTGCGGTTAATCATATTGCGGATTGGAATCCCAATTATGCGGTTGAGCGGCAGATACAAAAGGTCGATGACTCAGATTGGCTAACGCTAGAAGATAGGCAAATTGCCATGCGTATGAAGCAGCAATTTAGCTTAACCCACACAACCAAATCGAGCTTTTGGCAGAATAAGAATAAGTTTGAAGTGTTCTTGGAAGACGGCGACACCTTGTTGTGGGATAGAAAGTCCAGTCAGGTGGTGTATCAAGACATTGAGCCAAGGGTAATTTTGCAAGCTCTGAATAAATTGCACCTGAATGAAACCCGTAATGCCTGGGTGTACTTTTCAGACTTGTTCGCCGGCATGCTGATATTCCTCGCGTTATCGGCATTGTTTATGGTGAAGGGCAAGCATGGACCAGCAAAGCCAAAGTCGATTATTTTGATGGGTTTAGGTGTGGTAATCCCGATTTTCTTTTTAATGATATCAAGCTAATTGATATTTTTGGGTTGAGAAGGAACGGCAACTACACCACTTTGATTCGTTTGGCGGTTACAAGTTCGGCGGCACTTCAGTCTCGGTTGGTGTTAACAATTCATTCTAAACAGCTGCTTCCATGAATAGAAATAGCTTGTATATACAAGCTATTTTTTGTTTTGTCTACTCTAGCTTCAGTTGTAGCTAAGAAGATATTTATTCATGTCAGACCAATTGCTTAGCCGGTTAACTTGAGGTTTTTTGATCTGTTTATTAGGGTTAAATGTAAGTGGTATTTCATGGAAGAAAGGAACTCACTATGTTTAGCGAACAAATCGATATTTCAGACCCCGAATTGGCAAAACAATTTGCCATCCTCGATAGAAAAATTTTGTTTATTGCAATTGCAGAAATTCCTGTGGTGTTGCTCTTAGCCTTTGGCGCTTACAAGCATGCCATGCAGTTTGTAGATGACTGGTTGCCGCAATTTAATGATCCATTATTGATTTATAGCTTAATGGTAGTCTCATTCAGTTTGATGTTCTTAGGAACACTTTATGTCATGTACCTGATGCAAAAAAAGCAGGATATCATCGATAAAGATATGTACTCTTGAATTTGGCGCGTGTCGAGTTTATGTGTCGCACTTAACTGTTGAGTTTGGTCATAAGTGGCTTACTGAAGCTGTCGATAGAAAGCCTATAAGTTACGATTGCTATCATTAGCTTCACTGCCGTTGTTATTCCTATATCTCTTTCTATATCTCTTTCTATATCTCTTTCTATATCTCTTTCTATATCTCTTTCTATATCTCTTTCTATATCTCTCGCTGCGAGTACGGAATTTCCGCTCGTGAGTCGTTCATTTGGTTTACTTTTGTAAAAAATCTGTAAGCAGTCAGTCAGTTGTGTTTTACTAGCGCGATTAGGCACAGTTAGATGTTTGTTTTTACATGTGTCTATTCTCCATGTGATTTAAGGAATAAGTCTATGAAATTAGTTAAATCGAGTTTGGTTATTGCATGTTTAAGTTTTGGTGCGCATGCCGCTACGTTGCACCAACCAGATAGTCAATTCATTGAGCAAGCGGCCATGTTAGGTGTGAGCCAAACAGAATGGGATCAAGGTGAAATGGCTGCCGCAACCTTCCCAAATGCCTACAAGTTTACTCGCTACTATCAGGTGTCTAAGGGCAGCATGGTCCCTGAAAAGTGGAAGCTAAACAATTCACTCGACCTTACTAAGCTTAAAGGCATGGATGCAGACGGTGAGCATGACCTATATACCATCTTGCGTGACCGCCTTAAAAACCATTCTATGGTTGTTATTAAGGGAAATGAGGTAGTACATCAGCATTTCTTTAATGGCATGACGCCTAATTCAACTCACTTAGATATGTCGGTAACTAAGTCATTTACTGCGACTTTGGCGGGTATTGCAGCAGCCGAAGGTAAGCTTGATATGTCTAAGCCGCTAGAGTTCTATCTGCCAGAATTTAAAGGCACGGCATTTGAGGGCGCAACAGTACAAGAAATTGCCGATATGCGCAGTGGTTTAGGAATTAAAACGCCGCCACACAAGAGCTGGGACCCAAGATTGACTCAGTCACAAGAATGGCACGGTAAGAACGATTCTGGTTTGCACGGCATTCAAGATTACTTGTTGCTGATTAAAGATCATAAATACCCAAGCGGTGAGGTGTATCAGTATCAAGACCCAAATACAGAAATCTTAGGTAAAGTCGTTGAAAAGGTGACAGGTAAAGAGCTAGCGTCTTACCTGGAAGAGAAGATCTGGACCAAGATTGGTGCTGAGAATGACGCATTTTGGATGGCAGATCCTGACAATTATGTTGTTGCTTCTGGTGGCTTAAACATGGCAACCCGCGACCTTGCCCGCGTAGGTAAGGTTATCGTTAATAAGGGTAAAAACTATAAAGGTGAGCAGGTTATTCCGCAGCAGTTTTTAGACGCTATTTGGGCGGGTAATGACGAAGTGAGAAAGGCATGGACTAAAGGTAAGGAATACGCCCTTGCAAATGATGCCTGGTACAAAGATCAATACCGCGTACTGAACATTAAAGATCATAAGCTCTTGGTGATGATCGGTATTCACGGCCAGGTGCTGGCAATTGACAAAGCATCTGGCGTGATTGTGGCGATGAATGGTGGTTATCCGCAAACCGAGACACCACGCATGGCTAACTTACTTTTCTATCAGGTGATCCCTGCGATTATTGATGCAGTGAAGTAAGTTTTTACTGAGAAAAGTAAAGTTAAGCTAAATAAAAAACCACCTTGCTAAAAGGTGGTTTTTTTTAACTCTTTTAAAAGTATATCTGGGTAATTACTTCTTCAACTTGCGCCCGTAAATCAGCAGGTAAATCGCTGGGATCACGAACAGTGACAGAATTGGTGCTGTGACCATGCCGCCAACCATAGGCGCGGCAATTTTCTGCATTACCTCGTTACCCGTACCACTGCCCCACATAATGGGCAGTAGACCAAAGAAGATAGTCGCAACCGTCATTGCCTTAGGGCGAATACGCATTACCGCACCGTGAATTAACGCATCAACCAAATCTCCGCGTTGGTTGTAGTCGCCGCTTTGCTGCTTGGTTTTAATGGCATTGTTTAAGTACACCTGCATTACCACACCAAACTCAGCGGCGACACCTGCAAGGGCTATCATGCCCACAGACACCGCGACCGAGAAATTAAAGTCCAATGCATATAACAGCCAGGCGCTGCCAACCAAAGAAAACGGCAAGCTGAGCATGATCACCGAAGCTTGAGTGAACGAGCCAAACGTCATCATTAGCAGCATAAAGATCACCGCAATCATCAGTGGGATAACCAATTGCATTTTAGCTTCAACCCGCTGCATGTACTCGTATTGGCCGGCAAAGGTGTAGCTGTAACGCGGTGGCAGTTTGATTTGCTCATCTAACGCGGCGCGAGCAGTTTGTATGTACTCACCAATTGACACATCTTGTAAGTCGACAAATACCCAGCTGATTAAGCGGCCATTTTCGCTGGCGAGCATGGGCGCGCCATCACTAATGCTGATCTCAGCAAGATTGCCCAGTGGTAAGTATTTACCGGTTTTAGTCAGCACAGGCAGCTGGCGCAGTTTTTCAATACTATCGCGCAGCTCACGCGGGTAGCGAATATTGATGGGGTAGCGCTCTTGTCCTTGAATCGACTGACCTACTTGCATGCCCCCGATGGCCATTTGCACCACATCTTGAATGTCACGCAGTGTCATACCATAGCGAGCCGCGTTTTTAAGATTGGGCTCAATATCGATATAACGACCGCCACTGGTACGCTGGGCAAAGGCTGACAGTGTGCCTGGCAACTTAGCTACCACGGCTTCGATTTCAGTGCCGATACGTTGCAGCTCATCAATATCTGCGCCAGAAATCTTTATGCCCACGGGCGTACGTACACCGGTTGATAGCATATCAATGCGGGTTTTAATCGGTTGCACCCAAGCGTTAGTCATCCCGGGCACTTTGACGGTTTTTTGCAGCTCGGCAATGATCCCTTCAAGCGTCATACCCTCACGCCAGGTGTCCCTTGGGTTAAGCATGATGGTGGTTTCTAACATGGTCAGCGGTGCAGGATCGGTAGCGGTCATCGCGCGGCCGACTTTACCAAATACCCGTTTTACCTCAGGCACTGTTTTAATTAAGCGGTCAGTTTGCTGCAAGATTTCAGCGGCCTTACCTGAGCTCACGCTCGGCAGTGTGGTCGGCATATACAGCAAGTCGCCTTCTTCCAGCTCAGGCATAAACTCGCTACCCATTTTAGACATAGGATAGTAAGCACTAACTAAAGCCACTAAGGCGAGCATGATAGTCAGCTTAGGGAAGCGCAGTACTAGGCGGAGTAGCGGCTCGTATATTGCTATCAGCACACGGCTTAATGGGTTTTTATGCTCAGCAGGAATTTTTCCGCGTACAAAATAGCCCATTAAAACTGGAATTAACGTAATCGCTAACAGAGCGCTCGCTGCCATGGCAAAGGTTTTAGTGTAGGCGAGCGGGTGGAACAATCTGCCTTCTTGCGCTTCTAGTGCAAACACAGGCACAAAGCTCAAGGTAATGATCAGTAAGCTAAAGAACAGCGCTGGGCCAACTTCAATCGACGCGGTTTTTACTAGTTGCCAATGCGCTTCACCCGCGGGTGCTTGCCCGCCATGCTGCTCACGGTATTGCTCCAAATGTTTATGCACATTCTCGACCATCACGATGGCAGCATCGACCACAGCGCCAATGGCAATGGCAATGCCGCCTAGGCTCATAATGTTGGCATTGACTCCAATCATATTCATCACGATAAAGCTGATGAGAATCGAAATGGGCAGCGAGATAATCGCGACCAAGGTCGAGCGCGCATGCAGCAGGAATAGCAAGCAAATAACGCCAACTACAAGCATTTCTTCAAGCACCTTGTGCTTGAGGTTGTCGACTGAATTAAGGATAAGCTCAGAGCGGTCGTAAGTGATCACTAACTCTACGCCATCTGGCAGGCCGTTCTCGACTTCTTGCAGCTTTTGCTTAACGTTATTAATGGTCGCCAGTGCATTTTCGCCATAGCGCATCACCACAATGCCGCCAACGACTTCGCCTTGACCGTCCAACTCGGCTATGCCGCGTCTTGCACTTGGGCCAGTGCGCAGCTGAGCAACATCTTTCATCAATACTGGCGTGCCAGCTTCAGAAACAATACCCAGTGGGATCTCGGCAAAGTCATCCAATGTTTGCCTATATCCTTTTGAGGTGATCATGTACTCAGCTTCGGCCATCTCGATGACCGAGCCGCCAGTTGAGCTATTGGCGTTATCTAGCGCTGCTTTTACTGTCATCAAATCAATTTGATACAGGGCCAACTTATGCGGGTCGACAATGATTTGATAAGACTGCTCCATGCCGCCGATGGTGGCGATTTCCGAAACGCCTGCGACGCTCTGTAGCTCTAACTTTAAGAACCAGTCTTGTAGCGAACGAAGTTGTGCAAGGTCATGCTTGCCCTTGCGATCAACCAATGCATATTGGAATACCCAGCCAACGCCTGAGGCATCTGGCCCCAATGTAGGTGTCACGTTCTCTGGCAACTGACTTTGGGTTTGCGACAGATACTCCAATACTCTCGAGCGTGCCCAGTAGATGTCGGTACCATCTTCAAAGATGATGTACACATACGAGTCGCCAAACATGGAAAAACCGCGCACGGTTTTGGCGCCAGGTACAGCAAGCATAGCGGTTGACAGTGGGTAGGTGACTTGGTCTTCAACCAACTGCGGTGCTTGCCCTGGGTATGAGGTTTTTACAATAACCTGTACGTCTGATAAGTCAGGCAGCGCATCAAGTGGGGTAGTGCGCATTGCCTGATAGCCAACTAAGGCTATCAGTACACTAAAGACCAGCACCATCGCGCGGTGCTTAATCGAGGCGCTAATAATGTTTGCTAACATAAACGCCCCCTAATGATTGTGATGGCTGTGGTCAGCACTGCTATGTGTACTAGTGCTATGTTCATCAGCGCTATCAGCATCCTGGGTATTACTGGTGCTCAGACGCTGTAAACTACCTTGAATACTGGCTTCAGAGTCCAGCAGGAACTGCCCAGATACAATCACCTTGTCTCCCACATTAAGGCCACTGATGATCTCAGCTTTGCCTTGGGCAATCATGCCAACTTTGACTTCAACTGAGGCAAATCGATTGTCGCTGCGCTGCACCACCACTCGGTTTTCACGGCCAGTTAGGATCAACGCTTCGGTCGGTATGGTAATGATGTCTCGCTTAGGGCCACCAAAAAGTTTCACTTCAACTAGAGTGCCCGGTTTGAGGCTCTTTTGTGGGTTATCAAGTTTAACTCTGACTCGCATCGCCCGTGATACTGGGTCGAGCTCTGGGTAGATATAGTCAATGGTCGACTCAAGGTCGAATAGGCCTTGAGCTGCGGCTGATACTTCAACGGGGCGATCTAGCTCTAGCCAGCTTTGCTCGTTTTCAAATACGTCAGCAATCACCCAAACACTGCTTAAATCGACAATCTCAAACAAGGTGTCACCGGGTTGAACATACATGCCGTGGCGTACGTTTAGTTCGCTGACAAAGCCATCTTGCTCGGCGTAGAAAGGTACCCGATAGATGGTTTCGCGGGTTTGTTCTAGCTGCTTAATGGTATGTGAGCTCATGCCGAGTAACTCAAGGCGTAAGCGGGCTTTGCGGAGCAAGACTTTGCCGCGGGCTTTGTCTTGTTTTAAGTAATCGAGCGCTTGTACATAGTCACCTTGGGCGCTGACAAGTTCAGGCGAATATAGCTCGTACACTAGCTGGCCTTGTTTTACTTTTTGACCAACGTTGTGAACCATCAGGGTTTCTAGCCAGCCATCGACTCGGGTATGGGCATGACCGATGGCATTCTCGTTATATTCCACGGTGCCAATGGTTTTGACGAACTTCCATAATGTGTCTTTGGCTACGGTTTCTGAGCGCATGCCCAATGCTTGTTGCATGCCGCCTGATACGCCAACCACCACTTCTTCACCCACGCCGCCAATCTCTACGGGCTCTAAATCCATGCCGCAAATGGGGCAAGAGTCAGGTGTGTCAGACACAATATGCGGGTGCATAGGGCAAACATATTTCACATTATTGCTTTGCTTGCCCATAGCATTTGATTGGTCTGTTGCACTTGATGGCGTGTTGGCTTGAGCTTGAGTTATTTCACTTAGCGCAGGCTTGGGTTGGTCGAGTATCGATTGACTATGCTCATGTGTGTGCGCTGCAGCATTATGAACGTGTCCGTTATCAGCAGAGTCACTGCTTTCATCCTTAATCAGGAACATATTACATTGCGGACAACGGCCTTTTTCATGGCTGCGTTCTTCTGGGTGCATAGGGCAGTAATAATCTAGCTGCTCATGTTTTGCCGCGTGTTTAGATTCATCTTTAATGAGGAACATATTGCACTGTGGGCAGCGGCCTTTCTCATGGCTGCGCTCTTCTGGATGCATCGGGCAGTAATAATCCAACTGCTCGTGTTCGCCCGTATGAGTCTTGTGCTCTTCATGCTGGCTTGCATGATGAGCATGTTCGTCACTGGCTAGTGCCGTCGTTAGCGGCAGCAAGCTCATAGACGCTGCAAGGGTTATGGCTAAGCTCACTTGGCTCAAGCTTGATGAGCGCAACGATAACTTGTTGATGGTTTGCATAATACCTATCTCCACTGCCGTCTTTAGTGATGTGCGTGGCTTGAGTGAGCGTTTTGCTTAGCAATTGGCTCTAAATTCATTCCACATTTTGGGCAAGTGTCACCCTCAAAACCAGTAATCGCCGAGTTCATTGGGCATACATGAGTCGGTTTTTTAGCATGAGCGTGGGTTGTTTTATTTGGGTATTTATCACAGCCTTTGCAGTCCTGACAATGAGCTTTGGCTTTGCACTTGTCGCAACCTTTGCAGTCTTTGCAACTAGCTTTGGCTTTGCACTTATCGCAACCCTTGCAGTCTTTGCAACTAGCTTTGGCTTTGCACTTGTCGCAACCTTTGCAGTCTTTGCAACTAGCTTTGGCTTTGCATTTATCGCAACCCTTGCAGCCTTTGCAACTAGCTTTGGTTTTGCACTCGTCGCAACCATTGCAGTCTTTGCAATTAGCTTTGGTTTTGCACTTGTCGCAGCCATTGCAGTCTTTGCAATTAGCTTTAGCATGCTTGCATTTATCACAGTGTTTACCGTGATTCTTGCAATGTTGCTTATCATCAGCTTTCTGAGCTGCTTCTAAGTACATACCACACTTAGAGCAGGTATCACCTTTGTCGCCGGTTTCATCTGCATGCATAGGGCACACATACTCTTGGGTAGCACTTGAATGATGATGCTGGTGGTCACTCGCTTGAACTGCTGGATGCCAGGAAATTAATAGCAAAATTGAAAAAACAATATGGATTAAGGTTTTCATTATGAACTCCATCGAAAACGAGCCAAAAGCGTTTGACCTGAAATAGGCGCACGTTTGACTTTAATAACAACAAAATATTAAAGGGTGTAGCTAGGTGTTGATGCTTAATGCTGGACGCAGTTAGGCAATCGGAGGTCGTATATCTTGTGCTAAAGCGATCGAGTGGAAATGAGGTATTACGCTAGCCAGAGGAGACTCTGGCGCGGGGTTGCTAGACCAAGGAGTGAGGTCTAACAGGGTGCCAGCAATTGAAATCACAAGGCAGTGACTGCAATCAGACTGACATTGATTGTCACCGTCACAGCAATGACTGCTGTCGTTAGTCTTCGCGCTAGCCAGGTGGCTAGGCATAGGCTCACTGCAGCAGTCTTCTTCAGTTTGTGGTTGTTCTACCATTGGCTGAGGAGTAGATGCGGCAGTTTGATGACAATGCATAGTGCTTGTTTCAGCTGCTTTGGTATGAGCTGAATGCATGGCATGTGAATCTGCGACTGTATTTTGAGTTAATTCAACAACTGCTTCTTGTGCATGTGCTCTTGGCACCATTAATAACCCATTAGCAAGCACAAGCTGGCATATAAATGTCAGCAAGGTGGCTGTAGCGAGCAAACGGTGGTGGAGCATTTTTAGCATAAAGAACCAAATAGCATAAAGAACCAGTTTATGTTCTAACAAACAAGCTGCCGTTTATTGGGCGAACTTACTATTATCGCGCGAATTTACAAGCTAATTCATCAATAGCTGTGACAGATTCACTTGAGCGATGTTAGCACACATGTATCACTGTGCATTGACTCAATTCACAAAAATTTAGCTTTGCTAAGGGGTTGGGGATGAATTTTTGTTTAGTTTTGATTACAAGCCCGAATATTAGCTCAGTCCAAAACATGATAATAAAATGAACCATTTACCTAATTGTGAGTAGCATGCCATACTGGTTAAATTGTATGAAATTTAACGAACGCTTAATTAGCTGCACAGGCTGTTAGCATTTGTAGATCTAGGTCTCACTTTTACTATTTAATTGTGGGTTTACTAATAAAACCTAGACTGAAATCAGTTTTTTGGAGCAAAAAGCATCTAAAATTATTTCCTACAAAAATATTAGAATACTTTGAATATCTATTTGGAGATTGAGTGATGAATTGGCGTGCACTTTTTAAACCAAGCGCAAAAATTTCCATTATCGTACTGCTGTTAATCGGTGTGGTAGTGGGTGTGGTTGGGTACTTTGCGACTCAACAAACTTTACATGCAACAAGTACTGACGAGTTCTGTATGAGCTGTCACAGTAACCATTCATTGAAAGATGAAGTGCTAGCTTCTGCTCACGGCGGCGGTAGCGCAGGTATTACTGTTCAGTGTCAAGACTGTCACTTACCTCATGGTCCAGTTGATTACTTGATCAAGAAAATCATCGTATCGAAAGATCTATACGGCTTCTTAACCATTGACGGTTTCAACACTCAAGAGTGGTTAGACGAAAACCGTAAAGAGCAAGCAGACCTAGCACTGAAATACTTCAGAGCGAACGACAGCGCGAATTGCCGCCACTGTCACACTCGCATCGAAGAGAACCAGCCTGAGTCTATGAGCAAAATGGCTAAGCGTATGCACGAACGCAATGCTCAAAAAGAGCCAGATAAGCGTAAGACATGTGTTGATTGTCACAAAGGCATCGTTCACCCTTACCCTAAAAAGTAATTCGCCTGTGAGCGCTTGATTAGCAGCTCTCAAGTAGACATTAAAAACCTCGTCAATTGACGAGGTTTTTTTAGCTTGTAAATAATAAGTTAGCGCAGGAATGAAGGCTGAAAGAGTGCCAACTATTGAGATAATAGGCGCTGGCGATATTGCAGTAGGGCAAAAACGCCAAAAAAGAATGGTTGTAGGTAATCCTTACCTTTTAGCTTTAACGCTTCGCTAAACATAGTGTGGAAGATAAGCACTTGAAATAAGTGCATCATGACCGTGAATAGCATGAAAAAGTTAAGCGCAATGCTTACCTTACCGGCAAATGGCATAAATAGATTGTAGATCATCACCAACCACATTAACGCTGTTGCGAGTTTGCCTATAACGATGAATTTGTTCATTTCTATCTCTGTATTTTTGCTAAGTGTATTTAAATTCGCTGTACTTGATTCTCTATGCTCAAGCTCTAGCTGATAATTGCCTTTGTTAAGAAGGGGCTCTAGACCTAAGCTCTAGGCTTGATAAATCTAAGCCTGATAAAGTCGGTAAGTGAGTTGCCCGGCGACTTTTTCTTTTAGCAGTTGCCAATCAGCTGGCACAGCTAAATTAGTCAGCTCAGATTCAGTTTCGACGTAAATCAACGCATCTTCATTTAACCAATTGTTTTGCGCTAGTAGCTCAATAGTCTTATTCGCTAAGTCTTTACGAAATGGTGGGTCAACAAATATCACGTCAAAGCCATCTTCAGCTTGGTTTGCCAGATAACTCAGACTATCGGTTTGAGTTACCGTGGCGTTATCGCACTTTAAGGTGGCAAGGTTTTGTTGAAGCTGTTTTGCTGCGCTTTGTTGCAGCTCAAGAATTTGTGCGAACTTGGCATAGCGTGATAAAGACTCAAGGCTCAATGCGCCACTACCAGCAAAGCAATCAAGCACGCGAGCGCCGCGAATATCTGTGGCTAACCAGTTGAATAGGGTTTCGCGCACGCGGTCTGTGGTCGGTCTTAGTCCTTCAAGATCATGAATGGGCAGCTTTCGAGAGCGCCATTGTCCAGAAATAATCCTTACCTGGCCACTACTAGCAGACTTATTTGCCGTAGCCTTTTTTGCTCTATTTGAGGGCTTTTTAGCCATGTGATCCCCGTGATTTTGCCTGATGAAAGAAAGTGGTAGACTATGCCACATTCTGCATTGCCGTTATTTTATATCAAACCGACAGACAAAGCTGAGCTTAGTGATAGAAATCTATCTGGCTAACAGCTTGGCGGCAATCGACACCCTAAATAGACAAAGCACTGGTAGCAAACATGGCAAAGAAAGGCTTTTTTTCGTGGTTTCGTAAAGACAAGAAACCAGAACCTGAAGTAGTTGAATCACAAGATAATCAAGCGCAAATCGATGCCGAAAATGCTGCTAAACAACAAGCAGAGCGTGAAGCTGCTGAGCAAGCCGCAAACGAACAGGCAGCTAAAGAAGAAGCAGAACGTTTAGCAGCAGAACAGGCAGCTAAAGAAGAAGCCGATCGTCTAGCAGCAGAGCAGGCAGCTAAAGAAGAAGCCAAGCGTCTAGCAGCAGAGCAGGCAGCTAAAGAAGAAGCCGAGCGCCTAGCAGCAGAGCAGGCCGCTAGAGAAGAAGCAGAGCGTTTGGCAGCAGAGCAGGCCGCTAGAGAAGAAGCCGAGCGTTTAGCGGCAGAGCAGGCCGCTAAAGAAGAAGCCGAACGTTTAGCGGCAGAGCAGGCGGCTAAAGAAGAAGCAGAGCGTTTGGCAGCAGAGAAGGCTGCTAAGGAAGAAGCAGAGCGATTAGCAGCAGAGCAGGCAGCTAAAGAAGAAGCAGAGCGTTTAGCGGCAGAGCAGGCTGTTAAAGAAGAAGCTGAAGAGGCGCAACCAGAGCCACAAGCTAAGCCGAAGAAAGAGGGCATGTTTGCCCGCCTTAAGCGTGGCTTAATGCGCACTAGTGAGAATATTGGTTCAGGCTTTATGGGCTTATTCTCAGGCAAGAAGATTGATGACGATCTATTTGAAGAGCTTGAAGAACAGCTGCTTATTGCCGATGTTGGTGTTGAAACTACGACTAAATTAATTGATAGCCTAACGTCACATGCATCGCGTAAGCAGCTAAAAGATGCTGAAGCGCTTTATGATCTGCTACGTGAAGAAATGCAAAAGACGCTAGAGCCGGTTGCTGTGCCGTTAGTGCCAGAAAACAGCGAAGGTCCATTTGTGATTTTAATGGTGGGCGTTAACGGTGTAGGTAAAACCACAACTATTGGTAAATTAGCAAAACAGTACCAAAGTCAGGGTAAATCTGTCATGTTAGCTGCGGGTGATACTTTCCGCGCGGCGGCTGTTGAGCAGTTGCAAGTTTGGGGACAACGCAACGACATTCCTGTAGTAGCTCAACATACGGGCGCAGATAGCGCCTCTGTATTGTTCGACGCCTTACAAGCTGCCAAAGCACGTAATGTAGATGTGCTTATTGCCGATACCGCTGGTCGCTTGCAGAACAAGGGCCACTTGATGGAAGAGCTGAAAAAAGTGGTGCGCGTGATGAAGAAACACGATGAAACCGCGCCGCACGAAGTGATGCTCACCCTAGATGCAAGCACAGGTCAAAACGCAATCAGCCAAGCGCAGCTATTCCAAGAAGCGGTAGGTGTAACCGGTATTACCCTAAGTAAGTTAGACGGCACCGCAAAAGGCGGGGTGATCTTCGCTATTGCCGATAAGTTCAATATCCCTATCCGTCATATTGGTGTGGGCGAGCAAATTGATGACTTACGTACGTTTGATGCGGCAGACTTTATTGAAGCCCTGTTCAATCAGGAAAAGACTGATTAATATCAATCACTAACAATTAGAATAACAACACGGATAGTCATATATGATCCAATTTGAGCAAGTCAGTAAGGTTTATCCAGGAGGACAAAAAGCCTTACTGAATGTGAATTTCCACCTAGAACAGGGGGAGATGGCATTTTTAACCGGGCACTCTGGTGCTGGTAAAAGTACTCTGCTCAAATTGATCACTGTGATTGAGCGTGCCACTGCGGGCAAGGTCAGTATTAATGGCCATGATATTGCCAAAGTGAGCCGTAAGCATGTGCCATACCTGCGCCGCAATATCGGCATGATCTTCCAAAACCACAACTTGCTGATGGACAAAACCGTGTTTGATAACGTGGCGTTGCCGTTAGTGATTGAAGGCTTTTCTCACGGAGAGATCAAAAAGCGTGTTGGCGCCGCACTGGATATGGTTGGCCTGTATGGCAAAGAGCGTCATAGTCCAGTGATGTTATCCGGTGGTGAGCAGCAACGTGTCGGTATTGCTCGCGCGATTGTTAACAAGCCTCCTATAATCCTTGCCGATGAGCCAACTGGTAACCTAGATCCTAAGTTATCGATGGATATTTTACGTCTATTTGAAACCTTCCATGATGCAGGCACAACAGTGCTTATCGCCACCCATGATCTGGGACTCATCGCTCGTATGAAGTACCGCACCTTAACCCTTCGCAAAGGCACTATGGTAGGAGGTGAGACTGACGAGCCGCTCACTCCAAATATGGCGGAGGTAACGCGATGAGCATAACGCAAAGCAAGTTGCCGCTAAGTGGTCGTATCGTGATGTTCTTCATTCGTCATATCCAGCAAGGTATGTCGAGTTTAGGTGAGTTATGGCGTAACCCGCTGTCATCTTTTATGACCATGGCTGTGTTAGGCGTGAGTTTAAGCTTGCCAGCAGCGCTACAAGTGCTGGTTAAAAATGCCGAGAACATTACTGAGTCGTGGAACAGCGCTGCTGAAATCTCTTTGTTTATTAATGAAGGGCGCAGCGAACAGTCGATTCAAAGTTTGATATCTCGAGTGCGCGTTTATAGCGAGGTCGATACCGTTCATTACATTAGCCGTGATGATGCCTTAGAAGAATTTCAACGTTTATCTGGCTTTGGTGAAGCGCTGTCATACTTAGATGAAAACCCGCTGCCAGCGGTAGTGACAGTGACGCCGTTAGCTAAGTACTCTAGCCCAGCAGGCGCAAGACAATTACTTGCAAAGCTTGAGCGTGAGCCAGAAGTCAGTTTTGGTCGTTTGGATATTGAATGGCTTGAGCGGTTGCAGGCGTTAGTGAATTTACTTGAAAAAACCGTATTAGCCATTGCTGCGTTGCTAATGCTGGCTGTGGTACTCGTGATAGGTAACACCATTCGCCTAGCGATTATGAATCGTCGCAGCGAAATTGAAGTAATGAAGCTAGTTGGCGCAACTGAAGCCTTTATTCAGCGCCCGTTTCTTTATACAGGCATTTGGTACGGCATTATTGGTGGTGTGCTAGCTTGGCTGATCATCAATGTGCTTGTGCTATATCTCGATGGCGCGCTTGCTGAGTTGCTTGGCTTGTATGGCAGCAGTTTGAGCATTCAGTCATTGTCATTTGCCGAATTGATTAAGCTGGTATTGTTGGCGTCATTTTTAGGCTGGCTGGGTTCTTACCTTTCTGTGCGTCAACATCTACGCAAAATCGAGCCGTCTTAAATCTGCCGGGCGATATTAAATCAGTGGCGGAATAACATAAGCTCAATTTATCTATCACGGCAAGCGCATGGTTGAATATCAAGCATGTATTAAGGATTAATGAACTTTGATTGCGCAAGACGCCGTGAAATCATCCCTGATGGCTCCGCTTTAGCATCCCTGCTAAAGAGGCTTGCTTACTCAAAGCTCGTTAACCCCATAAGAAAACGCGCGTTAGCAATTCATGACCTTGTCCTGATTCATCTATGCTTCATATTTTGCCAGTAGAATCCCACCTAATAAGCCCCTGTCTAGGCGCTATTATATACCAATGGGTATAAGATGAACGTTTGTTCACTTGAACCTTAAAAGCATTATGGTACAACTAGCCTCGGCTATTGCGTTAAATTTAAGCAATGGGTGAGCGAAAAGTTGACATAGCTTGCCGATTAGCCGATAGTTCATCAGCTAAATTGACCTTACTTGCCCATTTGGCAACTTTTCCAAAGTCAGATTTAGCCTTTTTCGTTTTATGTATGTAGGAGAGCGAATGACTTCTCAATCGCAA
Source organism: Shewanella sp. WXL01 (assembly GCF_012263345.1). NCBI lineage: Bacteria > Pseudomonadati > Pseudomonadota > Gammaproteobacteria > Alteromonadales > Shewanellaceae > Shewanella > Shewanella sp. WXL01. The sequence goes on from NZ_JAAIKQ010000001.1 coordinate 238,974, forward strand.
TCAATGGCGCTAGCAGTTCCTCAAAATATTAGTTCTATTGAGGCTTATTTGCAGTCTGTTACCAGCATCGACATGATGGATGCAGAGACTGAGCACAAGCTTGCCAAACGTTTACAAGAAACAGGCGATTTACAAGCCGCAAAGCAGTTGATTATGTCTCACCTGCGTTTTGTTGTGCATGTTGCAAAAGGCTATTCTGGATACGGTTTACCACAAGCTGACTTAATCCAAGAAGGTAACATTGGTCTGATGAAGGCGGTTAAGCGCTTCGATCCAGATGTTGGTGTTCGTCTAGTGTCATTTGCTGTGCACTGGATTAAGGCTGAAATTCATGAATACGTACTGAAAAACTGGCGTATTGTGAAAGTGGCGACCACTAAGGCGCAGCGAAAATTATTCTTCAATCTTCGTAAAACTAAAAAGCGTTTAGGCTGGTTTAGTGACGAAGAAGTCACCATGGTGGCAGAAAACCTAGGTGTATCGAAAGCTGACGTGACCGAGATGGAATCACGTATGGCAGCGCAAGACCCTGCATTTGATTTGGCATCAGACAATGATGATGACAACCAAGACTATGCACCAGCGCTATACCTTGAAGATCACTCTTCAGATGTGGCTGAGCAAGTTGAAAATGCTAACTGGGAAGCCGATTCTCAAAGCCGTCTACTGTCTGCAATCAAGACGTTAGATGAGCGCAGCCAGCATATTCTACGTGCACGTTGGTTAGATGATGATAAAACTACGCTGCAAGAGCTGGCGGCGACTTATCAAGTGTCAGCGGAGCGTATCAGACAGCTTGAAAAGAACGCGATGAACAAGCTGAAATCGCAGATGGATATGTAATCTAGATAACCAATCGCTTTGTTAGTTGTTCCGACTAAATATTAAAACCTGCTGCGGCAGGTTTTTTTGTGCGAGTTATTTGAAATAACTTGGAAAGGCTGAACTTGAATTTGATTAAGCTTGTGAGTTAGCTAAAACCGCTGCGACAACCTGCTTTCTCGCCATCTTGAGGCCGCTTGATGCAACATTATTCGGCCATGGGTAAAACTGCCTTGGGCGCTTAAAGCGCGCGAGCTTATTGCTGACAGACTGAGCTAGCTCCTCGTCAGTGGATGATTGCAGCTGAATATTCACATAATCAATAATAGCTGCAGGTAACAAGCCGAACTTAGTATCCTTGATGCCAAACACGATTGCCTGACGCACATTGGGATGGGCGACTAAAACCGCTTCAATTTCTTCTGGCTGAATATTCTCACCGCCACAAATAAACATGTTGTCGGCGCGGCCGCTAATGCTCAGTTGTCCATGTTCGTTCAAATAGCCTTTATCTTTGGTATTGAACCAGCCATTGTCATCAACAGGGCAATGCAAACCTTGTTTAGACCAATAGCCCAAGAATAAGCATTCGCCTTTGACCCAAATAACCCCATCGCGAATTTCAAGTTGGCGATATTTGAGCGGCGCACCGTGATGCCCAAGCGTATTGGCGCTGGCAGTGGTGATCTGCGAGCTCATTTCCGTCATACCATAGCTGGTATAAGCTTGAATGTTATTGGCTAGGCAAGCCTGGATAATGTCATCAGTAATCGCGCCGCCGCCAAGTAGCATGGCTTTGATGCCCGTTAGAGATTGCTGTTGAGTCTTAGAATCCGTTTCAAATAGTAGCGAGCGCGCTTGCGCGGTGACCAAGGACAAGTGAGTGACTTTGCCCGCAACTATATGCTGCTCAATCGAGTATTCAGTGTGCTGCAACATAACCGCGCTGCCAGAGAGGGCGCAGCGATTAATAATTGCTAGCCCGCCGATATGAAACAGTGGCAGTGACAACAGCCAGGTATCTTCATCTCTAAGAGCAATGGTTTCCCTAGCGCCATCGGCGCTGTAAATATGGTTAGCTAGACTGTGCAGCGCCGATTTTGGCTTACCGCTAGAGCCTGATGTGAGCACGATATTGGCCGGGCGCTGTGGGTCAAAATCGTTGGGGTTAGAGCTGATACTATTGGCGTTGTTTGCAGTGCGGCTCGCTGAATCTGTCGCCTTTGCGTTTAAGCCGGCTTTTAAGTCAGGCATAAACCAGCTGACTTGCGAGCGCACATTAAGCGATGATTGACGCTGTGAATCTTCGCAATACACCAGCTTTATTTCATGTTCAGTAATAAGCTCGGCAATTTTGCTATCAGCAAAGCGTGCAGAAATCGGCATAAAAATGCAGCCCGTATCGACACATGCCCAGTAAAGAACGATTTGCTCAAGATTGTTGCTGCTAACAGCGGCGATGATATCGCCTTGTTTGACGCCAAGCACGGTAAGCTGAGCTGCCACTTTGTGTACCAACAAGCTTAGCGTTTGGTAGTTGATTGATTGGCAGCGACCAGGCCGGTTGCTATTAGCTGAAAGGTTCTGTTGGTCACTGTTTAGGGAGATAGCATCTGCGCCACCATCCGATTCACCTGCGGATCGCTGTAGCCATTTTACGGCACAGTTTAGCGGCCACTGCTTGGCGGTTTGGTGCAGTGGTGAGCAGGTGAGCGCGCTTAAGTCCACAATTAAGCACTCACAAGACTTTGCTGTGCAATTACCTTGAGTAGACTCATATCGAGCTGCTCGCTCATGCCATTGCCCATCGCACTGCCTGTTGCGCTGTCTGTTGGATTGGCGCGGTATAAGCGCTGGGTAAATGGAGCAAGGGTATCAAGCCCTGGAATATCATCGGGTGTGAGCGCGTGGCAAAGTTTGCGCAAATCATTAATGGCGACATCAGACTCTAAACCTGAGCTGAGAATGCAGCGAATGCCATGCTCGTTGGCTTGCTCAATAAGTCGCTGCAGCTTGTCGATGCTGCCGTAAAGGCCAGGTTTGATGACCAATGCCGCTAAACCAGGCTCGGGCACACCGTTTGTAGATAACAGTGTAAACTCAGGTTTTAGCAGTGACTCATCTAGCGCGTATTTCACCCCAATGCTTTGGTACACGGCAGGGTTGTCTTTGATATGGATGCAAGGCTCTTCAATATAATCGACGCTAGCCTTTGGAATGCAGGTTAGCAGCTCGCACGCTTGTTCTAGCGTCAGGCCACGGTTGGCATCAAGTCTTAGTCTTAACTTGGGCTTTAGTTCAAGGATCTTGTGGATGAACTTAATCTCGCTCGCCATATCGGTTTGCGCCACTTTTACCTTAATTGCATGATGGTCAGCCTTGTCGAGCTTTTGCTTAAGTGTGCTATCACTCATGCCATCATAAACCAACGGCGCTTCGCGGTCGTCAGCGAGGCCCTGATTAAAGCTTGAGGTAAACTTAGCGTGTAGCAAACTTAGGCTAAATTGCACGCTGGCAAAGTCGCAATCATCAATTAGCTCATACAAGCTTGAGATGGGCTTACCAAGCACTATTGGTAGCTGAGTTTGTAGGTAGCTGGTGACTTGCTCAAGTGATTCTGAGCTGAAGCTACTGATTGGCTGGCCGTCAATGTCATTGCCTGAAAGGGGCGCAATTTCGACAAACTCTTGTTGCTCATTGTCGTTATCACTCAGGCGCAAGTTTAAGATTAAGCCTTGGCGATTATCAATCCGCTGCTTGCCAACTGGCAGGCTTGGTTGCAGGTCGATTTGATAACTGGTTAAGGTAAACTCAGTAATCATGGCGGTGTCGGCTAACTGTGCTGGCATACAAACTCCAATCTAGCTTGAGCTACTTGTTCAATAGCTTGAGTAGCTGCTGACTAAACAGCTGTGGTTGCAGGCTATGGATATTATGGCCGGCATGTTCCACGCTAATCACATTTAGTGGCTGCTCAGTTTGCCACTGTTTTGCCAGCTTGGAAAATTTCTGGTCATGTTGGCCGACAATTATGTGACATGGCTGCTTTAGTTGGCTAATCACATTACGACAATCCTGTTGATGGCCGAGGGAAGTGGCGAGGTAACAATTAAGCAGTGCTTGGTTGTTATTGTTGCTGCGCTTAGCGATAAGCTTGGCTACCTCATCTTCAGTTAAATCGCTAAATACGCCTCGCTGGTACCAGAGCTGCAAAAATTGCACTATTGGCAAGCGTTGCAGTTTTTCTGCCCATTGCTTATCGGCATTAAGGCGTTCATCGCGCTGTTTATCGTCAGTTAAACCTGGGTGAGCTGACTCAAGCGTAAGGCTGAGGAGTTTGTGTGGGAATAGCTTAGCGATGTGCAAAGCAATGCGTCCTCCCAATGAGTAGCCAACAAGATGAAACTGGTGGCATTGCAGTGAGCTAAGTGTGGCAATAATGGCTTGTGCCGCTGCTTCTAGCCCAGGCGTAGGAAGTTGCGCCCTAGATTGGCCATGGCCGGGTAAATCGACACAAATACAGTGAAATTGCTGGCTAAGTATTGGCATGCAAGCCAGCCAGTCTTCTTTAGCGCCTAAAAAGCCATGGACTAAAACTAGCTTGGGTAAATGCAGCTCTCCAAAACGGCTGACACGAACCATACCTGAGCTGGCAGTATCAATTATGCTCATAACGCTTGTTTGACCCATTGAGCCAGCTCTGCGATTTGGTCGCTAGCTTGATTCGGGCTGACATTGACTTCAATAACGCTTGCGCATTCAAACTCAAACGCTTCTTGATAAACCTGCTTGAAGTCGTCTAACTCATCAACCTGACGGTAAGCTAGGTTAAACATAGCCGCGCCATAACCAAATTCACAGCCGTGGCTTAGTCGATAATAATCACTGCGTAGCTGCTCGTTAGGTACTGGCAATAAGTTAAAAATATTGCCGCCATCGTTATTGAAAATCACCAGAACAAAGGTGCTGCTTAGCTGTTTTAGTAATGCAAATGAGTTGAGGTCGTGCAGGCAAGAAATATCGCCAATGATCATACTTGTTGGCAGTTGATTGCCCTTGGCTACACCAACTGCGGTAGCGATTAAACCATCAATACCCGAAGCGCCGCGGTTGGTATAAATGTTGTTGGTTTTTTCCGTTAACGGAGCATACATGTCGTAAAGACGAATAGGTAGGCTGTTACCAATAAATAGCTGCTGCTCACCGCTATTGTATTTGGCAATTTCGCGCATGGTTTGCGCTTCTCCAAACTCGCCGTTATCAATTTTATCGTTAAAAATCGCTTCCAGCTGATGGTTAGTTGCTTGCAAGCTATCAGCCCACAATGCCTGAGAAGAACGGTGCCAAGGCGCACGGCAGAAATGAGTAATCGAGCTTAACCAAACTTGTTTAGTCTGATGACTTGGGTCGAGGCGCTGTTGATGTGCAAGCACTTGCCAGTATGTGTGCCAGCTCTGCTCGGCAAGGTATTGAATTAAACGCTTAGAGACAAAGCGCCCGCCGAACACTAATACGCGATCGGCTTGTTGTAGCATCTTTTTACTTGGACTGTGGTGTAGCAGCTGATCGATATGCCCGAGCACTTGCGGGTGCTGCCGCAGTTGTGACTGAGCATCAACTAGCACTGGCCAGCCAATGGTTTTAGCAAGTTCAAGGATTTGCTTTGGGTCTTCATCAGGGCTTAACGTGCCCAGTACAATCAAGCCTTTGCCATGAACAAAGCGGCGCAGACTGGCTTCGCAAGGTGTGTTGCCAGGCACGCTGGACTGATAATCAGTAAATGGGTGGCTGTGTTCAAGCCAGTTGGCTAATGGCTTTAGATAGTTTTGGATTGCAACTGAGTCTTGCTCGCCAAGGGCGCATACCTTCTCTGGGTAGAGTGGTTCGCGGTACATGCAGTTAATGTGCAGAGGTTGAGTTAGGCCGCTTACTGCTTGATCTAGGCTGGTCAGCAGCGCACTCGCTGGGAAGTCAAAATCAGCCGTGGGTAGATTAATCTGCTTGGCGTACTGAGCAAAAATTCCAGGTTGTGGAATCGCCTGATTAGCACCACAGTCAATTAGTTCAATAGGGCGATCGCCCGACAACACTATCAAAGGTACTTGGGTTAACCAGGCTTCAATGACTGCAGGGTAAAGATTTGCAACCGCCGTGCCTGAGGTGGTAATAATTGCTACTGGTGCTTGGCTAGATTTTGCAAGCCCCAGTGCCATAAAACCTAAACCACGTTCATCAAAATGGCTATGGGTAGTAAGCTTAGCTTGCTGGGCCGCCGCCAAAGTCAGTGGCGATGAGCGAGAACCTGGGGCCAAACATACATGTTTTACACCTAAGCGCTGCAGCTCCTCAAGAATTAGCTGACCCCATAAGAAATTTATATCGGCAATCGATTGATGCGCCATGTTGCTAGTACCCGATGCTTTAGATGGTGTTGATATTAAGCCTAAGTTTAACGCGAGTTGTGGCTATTATCTAAGTGAATCTTGTAAATTTGTCTTGCTGTTTGAAATTGTTTTTCCTTTTAAAATCATCATTTATGTTTAAGTGTATTTGGCTAAGTTTGTTGGCGTGTACTATTTTTTAGTTACTGAGTAGCACGATTATAAAATGGAGAATTGAAATGGATTCAAGTGCGTTACTAAGCCGAGTTGATGAATTACCACGCCTACCTAAAGCCATCAGCGAATTACTAGAAGCAGTCAATAGCGACAATATCTCAACTAAAGAAGTTTCGGCCAAAGTGGCACAAGATCCACTCATTAGTGCAAGGGTGCTACGTCTTGCTAACTCTGCCCATTTTGGTCGTAGCCGCGAGGTTGGCTCTATTGATGAAGCCGTTGTGCGTTTGGGCATGCAAACCCTGCGCACTTTGGTGATTGCTTCGGCTGTTATCGGCGCAGTGCCTAAAGTTGAGGGTATTGATATTGCCAAGTTTTGGGGCGAAACCTTTGAGAAAGCGCTGTATGCTCAAGAGCTCGCAAAACGCTCTGGCGTGGCGCCAGATGAAGTATTCACTTGTGGTATTTTACATAAGATTGGTGATTTGCTTATCGCGACAATTGAACCTGAATTAAGTCATCAGATTATCGCTGCCGTTGAGGCTGGTGGCAGTCAGCAAGAGTTAGAAACTAAGCTACTTGGTTTTGATTCACCGTCAGTGGGAGCTCTGTTAGCAAAGAGTTGGAAGTTCACCCCAGATTTGGTTGCAGGTATCGAGTATCAGCGCGTTCCTACTAAGGCAACCCCCGAGTCTAAATTCGCCTCTATGATGTTTTTAGCTGATATCATCTTCCAGTACTGGGATGACGACCGCGACCACGAGTCATTTACCTGTTGGTTTGCCACTCAAGCAAATGATGCTGGGGTAATAAGAATGGATATGGATGGGCTTGCCGATAAGCTTGAAGACTTACGAGGTAAGGGCATTGAAATGGGTAAGCAGCTCGCTTAGGACTCACACAACATAAAATTGTAGTTGCAGGGATTAAACTGAAAACGCGAGCTTAGTGCTCGCGTTTTTGGGTCTGTTACTCATATTTAGCTGATAGAGTGATTGCTTTGCTTAAGGTGTTGTAGTTTCACCCCTGATTATTAATCCATTCACTCATTACCACATGGGTTTTAATTTTGACGATATCGGCCTGGGCATCGATAAACTCGCGGATCTCATGTAGGCGTTGCATTGACGGGGCTTGCACAAATACTAGCAAGTCCATATCACCAGTGATCCCCTGGCAAGTGATTACTTCAGGGATTTGATGGAACACTTGCACTACATCGGCGCATTTAGCACATTGGTGTTGGATCTCTAAATACGCCGACACACCTTGTTTTTGCGATTCGCTAAGCAACACCTGATAGCCACGGATCACCCCAGTTTGTTCAAGCTTTTTAATCCTTTCAGTCACAGCGCTACGCGAGAGATTCACTTGCTCGGCAATGTATGAAATAGAATGGCGGGCATTGAGCCTTAACTGTTTAATGATCGCCTGATCAAACTTATCTAGTGAAGTAGTCACAAATGCTCCTAAAATAGGTGGATTTCTAGCATTAAAATCTTGTTGTTCTAGTTAGTTTAATACACTCTTTCCGACACTTTGACGGAAAAATAATTAAAGACCGACAATATGACGGCAAAAGCCTACATTTTTGAAGTGTGTTCCAACACATTTTTTTAGGTTATCACTTTATAATAGCCATATTAAAACACCTACAGAAATACAGATTAATTAAGAGTTGAGTATAGTTATGAGTCAATCAGCTGTTGGGATTGGTCGCTGGCAAGGCGCCGGATTAATGGCCACCACATTGTTGGGTACTGGGGTATTTATATTGCCGCAGATGTCGATTGCCATTGCCGGTGAAGGTGCATTGTGGGCATGGGTGATTTTAACTTTCGCCATTATTCCAGTGGCGTTAGTGTTTGGCTTACTTGCTGGGCGTATCCCTCACGCTGCAGGGCCTGCCTACTATGTTGAGCGGGTGTTTGGTAAGACGCTTGGGCGCACGATCGGCTTGTGCTTTTTGCTGGTGATCCCTATCGGAGCCCCGGCAGCTATTTTGATGACCTTTCAATTTATGAATGCCATGTTACCCATGGATGGTTTAGCTCAGTTAGCAGTGCAATTATTGATTATTGTCGTGTTGCTGCTACTTAATATGCGCGGCATTCAGGTGTCAGCTAAGCTGCAATTTAGCCTCACTTTGTCGATCGTTACTGTAGTTGCGCTGCTAATGGGCTCAAGCAGTACTAGTTTGATGTCTGCAGATGCTGTTACTCCATTTGCTCACTGGCAGCTAGAGCCCGTTATGCTTGCCATCGGCATTGGTTTTTGGAGCTTTTTAGGTATTGAAGCCATGACCCATTTAGCCGGTGATTTTGAAAAGCCGCAAAAGGATATGCTGCCGGCAATGCTAATGGGCACTGTACTTGTGGGCGTAATTTACCTTTTATGTACCTTGTTGCTGCTAAATACCCCTGATACCACTGAAGGCGTGGCGATGATTGCGGCGTTTAATTACTGGTTAGCCGATACACCTTTGGCAGGTTTTGGCGTGCAAATCATCGGTATTTTAGGTGTGGCAAGTGGCTTAGCGACGGTAAATGTGTACGCAGCGAGTGCTGCACGGTTAATGTGGAGCTTTGCCGAGCAAGGGGTATTGCCTAAGCGCTTTGCCAAACGCAACGAGCATGGTGTGCCGCTCAATGCTTTGCTGGCAATTTTATCGATCATGGCGGTGGTGATGGTGCTGACCTTTATTAGTGGGCAGGATTTAGAGAGTTTAATCGCCTGGAGTAACGGTGTGTTTGTGGTGATCTACTTGCTGGCTATGTTATCGGCATTTAAGTTGTTGGGCGCTAAATACCGACTATTGATTGCGGCGAGCTGTGTGTTTTGTATTGCTTTAGGTATCGCCCTTGGCTTTAGCATGATTTACGTGGCGATAATGATGGCGATTGTTGCACCATTAATCTGGCTGCAAAAATCCCACCACCAAAAGCGCGCGGTCAAAGTTTAGCGGCCACAGTTTAGCGCTGTAGCGGACTAAACGTTAGCTTTGCGCTGGAGGGTTCTCTTGCATAGCAATATTACGCAGTTTAATCAGCTCGCTGTGTTTAAGGTAAAGTAAGTCTGCCGTGCGGCGAATAATTTGGTCTTCGTAGCGGCACAACTCACCATCAGCATAAGCGACGCGCCACATGGCTAGTATTAATTGCTGGCGCTGGTTAAGGTCGAATGATTCGTTTATTAGGCCGGTAAATTCATACAATGAGGTAGCATCGTGGCGAGCTTGTTTAGCTTCATTCACAAGTTCAGTGGCGTCTGCCTCAGTCAAATCCAAGGTGTCAGTGAGTAAGCTTGGTAAAAGCGCTGTTTCGTCGCTAGCGACTTGCTCATCTGCGTATACCACCTCTAGTAATAACGCTGCAGCGGCTAGGTTAAGCTGAGCGGTTTGCTGCTCTGGGGTTAAGCTCGGGCTTGGGTTAGCAAAAAACTGTTTCAGCTTGGCAATCATATTTGTTTCCTCGGCAGGCTTCTCAGTGGTGCTGGTGACGACTGAGACTGAACATCTTGGTTATTGAATATACCAGTGCATGGCAGGGTGGGCGAACACAGGGCAGATTAAATTGTGTTCATTTGTGTATCAGCGATTGTCAGAATAAGCTTGAAAATAATGCCAATTGGGATGAGTAGGTGTTCAGAAATTACGCAGGTGAAATCGTTTAGAACAAGGCAGAAATTGCAGCTAGCTAGTTGCTCTACCTACAAAATTTCTAACGAAGTTATAAGCGATTTTAACTAGTAAGAATGATCACATTCTTGTGCTAATTGGTATAAGCCACCTTAAACTAAAAAGCGCCTGATGTTATCAGGCGCTTTTATTTGTTTTTTTAAAGGCTAAACATAGGCTAGAGCAGTGAGCCAAGACCTTGCATTAGCAGGCCTGTGGTATCTTCAGCACCATTTTGTTCCAGGTAGTTTTTAGCTATGTTGATCATAGGTGCGACCAGCTCTTTAGAGATGCCAAGTTTCTCAAATGCATCGTAAACCATAGCGCTCCCTTGCAGCGCACTGCCTAGGTCACCAGCTTGAGATAGCAGGCCTGACATGCCTGAATCACCCGCTAAAGCAGGTACAGCGCTCAAAAGCATATCGGCACCAGGAATACTGTCGCTTAACTGGCTGAAATCACTGCCGCTTAAGTTGTCTTTTGCCACACTTAATAGGGTGCCTAAGCCGCCTTCAGCTTGCGACTGGTTTAAGCCAAGTTGAGACATGACAGAGCCTACAAGTGGGTTAGAATGTACCGCCGCTTGTGTCTCTGCAACCTCTGTTGCAGGTTTTTCATCATTACCGCCAAAGATGTTGTCGAGCCAGCTTGCTGAAACTGGGTTTGCGATAACTAGCGCAAATACCGCTAAAAGTGTTGTTGATAATGTTTTTGAAAAGAGTTTCTGTAGTAACTTCATGTTTTGCCTTCCTATAAATTGGCGCTAACCTCGGTCTTGGCGTTATCTTAACCTTTCTATTACAAATGTGATAGCCATCGTATCTAGGATTTACACCTCGGTGTTTAGCAATCGCTGATTTTTCGGTATCCTTAGCAGCTAACCTGACCTCAGGTTTGCTAACCACCACCTTTTTACTAATTTGGGTCATAGAATGTCACTGTCTGCTATTTTGACTGAAGCATATAACTTTTTTCGTAACCACGTTCGCCAGCTAGCGGCGCTTACTATTCCTATGTTGATTTTGCAGGTGATAATTCAACAATGGCTAGGTGGCGAAATGCTGGTTCAGTCGCAAGCTGAAACGCCTGAGTTTGGTGCTATTCACGGCGCAGCCATGATGGCTTTGCTGTTGGTGTTCTCGCTGCTGATTGCCGCATTAACCTTGTTTATGGAAGTGCGCTCGCAGGGCTACGATGTCACGCCAGCCCGTGTTCTTAAAGAGAGCTTTACCTTTGTGCCGCCATTATTGCTAGCGGGTGTATTCTCTGGTTTGGCTATCTTGATGCCGTTTGTGCTGTTTGCCGCGTTTGGTCCGCTATGGTTAATCGGCTTAACCATGAGCTTTTATCTATTTGCTCGTCTTGCCTTTGTTAACTTCATGGTGGTGGTTGAACGCATCACACCTTTGCAGGCAATTAAAGCCAGCTTTAATTTTTCTAAGCCTGTAGTACTAAAAACCATTATGGTGTTGATGCTGTATCTGCCAATCTCACTAGTCGGTGGTAACTTGTCAGCGGTTGCTGCCCAGGTCGGCGCACCTTTGCAGATTATTGTCGATACTGTGGTGGCGTTCTTTAGCTTGTTTGTAAACGTGGCGCTGTTCCGTCTATATATGATCAACCGCAACGACAAACCTGAGCCAAGCGACGATACTATCGCCTAAATCAAACAAGGGTTGGTAAGGAGTCAAACTTGATAAATGACATCGAGTTTATTGAAGGATTCGCCAGTGAGTTAAGTGAAGATTACGCCAGTGCCAAGAGCTATGTTAGGGATATTCCTACGCAGGCGTTAGTGTTTGTGCGTAGCTTTACTCACAAGCTCACCATGGTGCTTGCTCAGCGCCAGCAACTTCACTTTTCTAGTCCCAACCTTTATGACCGCATTGAGCAGCTTAATAAAGCGCGTTTGATTGATGTGCCAACAGTACGTGCTTTGCACCGTTTACGCGGTGATGGTAACCGCGGTGCTCACCCAGAAAAATATCACCTTACCCAAGAGCAGCTGATCGCGATTGCCGAAAAGTCGATAAAAAATATTCTGCAGTTAATTGAAAAGCTCTACCCACAGTTTAATAAGAATCTACCTGAGTATCGTTTTGTTGAGTTTGACTCGTTAGCTGGCCGCGACCTTTGTTATCGCGCGGTGATGCAAAATGACGTTGAAGCGCAATATCTAGTTGGCATGTCGCTAAAAGCCAAAGCGCTGATGCTGCAGGAGCAAGAGCAAGCCCTTGAGCGCGTAACTGATAAACCTAATAAGGATGCGAAAGAGCAGGGCGCAGAGCAAAGCTTTGCTCAAGCGGCTCATTGGTTCGCCTTAGCAGCAGAGCACCATCACCAGGCTTTGTACGAGCATGGCGTAAGCTTGCTCCATGGTTACCAAGGTCAGGCGCAACCGCAACAAGGTGAGCAATTCATTGCTGAGGCTGCAGAGCATGGTGTAATTGATGCCAAAGCACTGCTTGGCTATTTCTACTTGGTGGGTAGCCATGAGTTTGAGGTTGAGTTAGATAAAGCGAAACATTGGCTTGAGCTAGCCGCCAAACAAGAAAATGCTGAAGCCATGTCTAACCTTGGTGTGCTTTATTATCAACAGTATCAGCAACAACTGCAGTCTGAGCTGGATAATATTGACAGCAGCTTGCTGCGAGAGGCGAGCGTATGGATAACTAAGGCCGCTGAGTCTGGTTACGCCCATGCCCAGTACCACTTAAGCTTAATGTTTGAATCTGGCGAAGCGGGCGAGGTGGATAATGACAAGGCTGACTATTGGTTAAATGAAGCAGCACAGCACGGTCAGCTTGACGCTATGCTACGCTGCGCCAGCGATACGCTTAACTGCGAACAAGCCACAAAAGAAGAGCTAGCCAGGGCTGAGCAGTACTTACATGATGTGATCCGCTATGGTCACAATGCAACTGCCATGATTGAGTTAAGTGTGGCACTTGCTGATGGCATGTTAGGTCGAATCGATGTAGTGCAATCAGCTTATTTGCTGACTCTTGCTAAGCAATATGCCAACCAAGAGCAGCTGCATGTGATTGAACCTTTGTGGCACTCGTTGCTTACACAAGTGAATTCAGTCATCGAGCTAAACCCAAGTGAGCAAGAGCTAAAAGCGCTGCAGTACGCCAAAGAAATTCTTAGCCAAGAAAGCTAAATTCGTTGAATTTGGGTCAGAGTAAAACGCTAACTATCTGATTTTTTAACAACTCAAGGATGAAGTATGACAGTAGTCTCTAAGCATAATGCTGAGCATTACCTTTGGGGTGATAACTGTGATGGTTGGCATCTAGCAAGTAGCGAGCGTTTAAGCGTGATCCAAGAGCGGGTGCCACCTGGCTGTCAGGAAGCGCGTCACCTGCATACTCAGTCTGAACAGTTCTTTTTTGTGTTATCTGGCTGTGCCACATTAGAGGTAAATGGTGAAGTATTTGAGCTAAGTGCTCAGCAAGGAAAACACGTTGCTGCGAATACACCTCATCAACTTAAAAACCTAGCAGATCAAGACTTACACTTCATCGTAACGTCTACCCCACCGAGTCTTAGTGACCGCCAGCTATTGGAAGAGTGAACTAATAGTTGCACTTCAGACTCACCTAAACTCGGTTAAAGCGCATTTTTCCAGTTTCGTTCAGTAGTTTCTTTAGCGTCAGCCACAGCGCTGAGCTAACAGATAAACTGATGCAGGCAAGTACAGCAACTAAAATGACGATTTGATACTTCACTGCGACTATTGGGTCACTGCCACCTAGAATCTGCCCTGTCATCATACCGGGTAAACTGACAATCCCGGTTGTTGCCATTGACGCTAAAATTGGCGCAAAGGCTTGTTGCATCGCGCTTTGAATAAAGGGGGTTGCTGCTTGCGTTGGTGTCGCCCCTAAAGCTAGCGCGCCTTGATACTCAGCTTGTTTTTCGTTAAATGCATCAAACAGTCTGGTAAGGGCAATTATGTTATTGCTTAAGCTATTGCCGAGCAGCATACCTGCTGTAGGGATGAGAAATTGGGCTTTATAAAAAGGTGTAGGGCCAAACACACCTAACATTAGGATGGCGAGAATGGGTGTGACACCAATGAGTAAACCGAGCGTCATTGGCATAAACATGGTTTGCTTGGGGAGTTTAGCCTTGCCGATAATCGCACTGCTGCCCACCACTAACATGATCGCCAGCCAGGTTAAATTGAGCGCGAGACTATCAAGGGCGAATACAAACTCAAGGTAGATGCCTACCAGCAGCATTTGCACCGTCATCCGGCTTATGGCAACAAGCATTTCGCGCCCTAAGCCGAGCTGATAGTGACGGTTAATGGCTGCTGGCGCGATTAGCACCAGCATGAATAACCCAAGGGCAAGCCAGCTAATATCCATATTAAATCGCCAATCTTGTTGAGGCTTAGGATGTTAAGGTTTAGATAGCGTCGGTGCGATTTCTTTTTCGGCTTCAGCATGGTCGGCATGCACTAGGCCGCTGGTAGCCACTTGTGGGTCAATCAATTCCTTAACTACATGGTCAACAAAACCAGCACCCGCGGCCTCATACAGGTTATATACTGCTTCGACCCCTGCTTCTTTCAGTGCTGTAGCATCCTCACTATATTGCACTATCGCGCTAATTTTACCCTTGTAGTTAAGGCGCTTTAATTGCTCCACAGCAAACATGTTACCTATGTGGTGTGGCATAGCCAGCAGTACAACTTCGAGCTCAGGTGCACGTTCTAGTTTCTCCCAGAAGTCGGTATCGCTCGCATCGCCTTGTACCACATTGCGACCTTCAGATAAGTGGAAGTCGACCAGCTCTTGCTTATGCTCAATACCTAAAATTTCATCGGGGTAAATTGATTTAAGCTCATCGTATGCACCGCTACCAATGCGGCCCATACCCAAGATTAAGAACCTCGGCTTACCGATAGCAATCGGGCGGTCTTCTGGGTGCAAAGGATGCTTTTCTTTACCTAGGAGTTTGGCATGATAGCGTTGATAAATGCGGTTGACGTTGGCATTGAGCGGTGCGGCAACCAAAAAGCTGATACTTAAGGCCACGGCAATAATGACCAGCCATTCGGCAGGTAGCCAGCCTTTGTATGCGGCTACCGATGCCACGATAAGGCCAAACTCACTGTAGTTACCTAAATTAAATGAAGCAAAAATTGCAGTGCGGGCACGCAGCTTAAAGTGGGTTAATAAGCTAAAGAACATCATCACTTTTACTGGGATTAACAGCACCAGTAACGCTGCTAGCCCAACGTCTTCAATGGTTGGTAGACCGTTTAGGCCAATGGTGAGGAAGAAGGCAACCAGGAACAGCTCTTTAAAGTAGTAAATCGATTTTGCCAGCTCCGATGATTTAGCGTGCCCTGCCAGCAAAATACCCATGATCAAAGCGCCTAAATCAGGCTTGAGACCCACAGATTCAAACAGCCAAACCCCCATCACTAATGCCATTGATAGACCAAATAGCACTAGCATTTCACCGTGACCTACACGGTCAAAAATCTTGTAGATAAGTGGTTTCAGTAGCGGAAGCAGCAATAAACCCAATGCATAAACTGAAGGGAATTCACCTTTAGAGATAGTCAGGAATAGCACTGCAAAGATGTCTTGCATAATCAAGATACCAATGGCAACGCGGCCATATAGCGCCTGAGTATCACCGGATTCATCAAGTACTTTTACTGCAAATACCGTACTTGAAAAGCTCAATGCAAAACTGATGAGAAGCAATTGATTTAAGTCGAGCCCTACCAGTCTATCTAGCCCTAATAAGGCTAGTAACTTGAGCACAGCTACAAAGAACATCATTGAGCCAACAAGGTGCAAGCTCGAACCCGCCCATACTTCTGCTTTGAGTAAACTCTTAAGATCCAGTTTTAAACCAATGGCAAATAGCAGCAGTGTAACGCCTAAGTCTGCAAGGGTTTGCAGCAGTGGGACACTGTTTTCATCAATACCAAACACAAACAGTAAAAAGCCAGCGGCTAGATAACCGATGAGTGGTGGTAAACCAACACGGCTAACTAAAATGCCGCACAGTAAGGTAATGATAAATATCGCGGGTTCCATAAATCTCTACTTCGTTATTATGATGATTATGCGTTCGCCGTTGCCGAATCCATTTGCGCTCGATGTGCCAATTTGCAGCTGCTCGCTTATTCAACAAGTGCTAAAAATGTTACAACAATTTAGGCAACAGTTACCTAGATTGTAATATAAAAAAATTAACTTTGGATTAAGCTAAGAATGAAAAACAAAAAAATGGTCAACTTAAATAATAAGTTGACCATTTTCATTGGTTTAGTTGGTCGCTAGATTATTTTTCGAGTAATAAATCTAGGTGATCAGCAAAGGCTTGAGGTTTCATAAAGCCTGTTACGCGCAAATCTTCTCTTTGAGCGCCATTTTCATCGAACATAAGTAGTGTCGGTAGTCCTAATACATCGTAATGTTCAAGTAGCTCTACGTCAGTGGCGTCGCTCGCGGTAACATCAGCTTGTAGCAATACCATTTGGTTTAGACGCTCTATCACCATAGGGTCAACAAAGGTAATGTTTTCAAACTCTTTACAAGCAACACACCAGTCAGCGTAGAGATCAAGCATCACGGTTTTACCGCTAATACTCGCTTTATCAAGCTCACGTTCTAAGTCTTCAAGCGATTTAATCTTAACGAACTCAGGGTGTGCGCCGTGGCTTGCTTGGCCTGATGTGTTGGTCAATGTTGGTGCTTGATGACCCATCGCGCTCATTACTGCTTGTAAGCCGTACGAGAAGCTGGCAAGTAGTGATAGCAGTAGTAACACACTGCGCACAGTTTGCTTCCAGTTAAGCTCAGTGAGCTTGTTCTGATGCATCAGGTAACCAACCAGTGCAATGCCCCAGGCAGACCATAGTATGTCGGACACAAGGCCAGGCCAGATGCGCCCTAGCATTACGATTGATACTGAGATAAGTAGGAAGCCGAAGATGGTCTTGATGATGTCCATCCAAGCGCCAGCGCGAGGTAAAATTTTACCGCCAGAAGTACCAATGATAAGTAGCGGTACACCCATACCCATACTGAGTACATAAAGTGCGAGGAAGCCTTGAACTAAGTCACCTGACTGCGCCACGTAAATTAATGCGCCAGAAAGCGGAGCGGTAGTACAAGGTGAAGCAACAAGGCCTGAAATCACGCCCATCATAAACACGCCAATCAGGTTGCCACCTTTTTGGTTGTTTGACATGTTGTTCATCTTCTCTTGCCATTTACTTGGCAAAGTAAGCTCATACATGCCGAACATGGATAAACTTAAAATCACGAACATTACAGCTAAGAAAATCAAGATAGCTGGGTGCTGCAAGGCTGCCTGGAACTTCATACCCGCAGAGGCAACCACTAACCCAAGTAATGAGTAGGTAATTGCCATACCTTGCACGTAAGCCATCGACAGCGTGAACGCTTTACCTAACGACAGCTTCTTACCTTGGCCAACAATAATGCCTGACAAGATAGGGTACATAGGGAAAACACAAGGGGTTAACGCCAGACCCACGCCTAAACCAAAGAAGACTAATAGCGTCCAGAATAGGCTGTCGTTCTGCAGCATTTGGTTAAGTGAGTCTTGCTGCGTGACAGGCGCACTTGATGTACTAGAGTCAGAACCGCTGCTCGCTTTAGGCGCACTGCCACCAATAATTTCTTTTTGCTTAATCTTGCCGTCGTTAAGCTCAACCGGCTCTAAAATAACCTGACGCTTGGTTGGTGGATAACACAATTTACCCTCTGCACAACCCATAAAGGTGACGGTAAAGGTGGCTTCTTTGCTCGCCTCTTTTAGCGCGATAGGGATGTTAACGAACGAGTAATAAACTTCTTGTTCGCCAAAGTATTCGTCGTTGTGCATTTCGCCGCGTGGTAAGTCGATTTCACCAATCTCAGCGCCGTCAGCAGCAAATTTCAGCTTGTCGCGGTACATATAGTAACCGTCGGCAATAACCCAGCTGATTTTTAGCTGATTACCTTGTTGCTTATACTCAAACAAAAAGGCCTCATTAACTGGCATAAGCTCAGGTTCATCACTTAAGAAGCTGAACTTTTTCGCTAAGCCGCCTTCGCTATATGCCGTCGGAGCGACAACTAGCGATGACATCAGCAGCAAGGATGTAAATAAAACAGCAAATAGTTTTTTCATGATGCAGTGGTTTCTTCTATCCATGTTAAATATGAAGGTAAGCCACGAGTTATTGGGGTTGCAATGATCTCAGGGACATCATAAGGATGAAGCTGGATCAACAACTGCTCGATGGCATCAAAATGACGTGCCAAACACTTTATTTGCAAAGGTACTTCTTGCGACTGGCAAATTTGGCCGTCCCATTCATATACTGATTCAATCGCTTGGCCGATCTGTACACACGCAGCTAGCTTGGCCTTGACTAAGGCTTGGGCA
Source organism: Shewanella sp. WXL01 (assembly GCF_012263345.1). Taxonomy (NCBI): domain Bacteria; kingdom Pseudomonadati; phylum Pseudomonadota; class Gammaproteobacteria; order Alteromonadales; family Shewanellaceae; genus Shewanella; species Shewanella sp. WXL01. The sequence continues at coordinate 257,463 of NZ_JAAIKQ010000001.1, forward strand.
ATCGCTTGAGCAGTGGGTTTATCTGGGCAAGTGCTGAAAATGATCAGATGATCTGTCGTCATTGTATCTCAGTTATGGTTAAAGTTAGCTTAAGCTAATAAAGCGATAATTATGGGTACTGTACGATTTTTAACGGCAAGTTTCATTATTGTGCCGCGATATTCGTGAGCTGTCTTGAATTAAGACCGCATAACCCCCATAAAGTATTCAACGACGTTAGAAAAATTTGTCAAACAGTGACTTTGCTCAAACTCAGCAAGCCACCACACACGAGGTTGTTATGTTCTTCTTTTTCATCTTGCTATTTGTGGTTATTCCCGTAGTTGAGTTAAATGTGTTGATCCAGGTTGGCGAAGTATTAGGTTCGTGGACGACAGTGGGCTTGGTGTTTTTCACCGCCATTGTCGGTGTGTCTTTGGTTCGCAGCCAAGGTATTAGCACCTTGATGACAGCGCAGCAAAAAATGGCCCAAGGCGAAGCGCCAGGGCAAGAAATTGCTGAGGCGATGATGCTAGCAATGGCTGGTGTGCTACTTCTCATCCCTGGTTTTGTGACCGACTTTGTTGGTCTGCTGCTACTTACTCCAATTACCCGCGCACCCATCGCTAGCTTTGTGTTTAAGCGTATGAAGTTAAAGGTGATGTCTAATAGCCAGTTTCGTGGCGGCTTTGGTCCGCAAGGACCATTTCAACAAGGTCCGTTCGAACAAGGTAACCCATTTGATCAAGGCAATACCTTCGATGGCGATTTTGAGCGCAAGCAAGACCCAAGCCCACGCTCACATCAATTAGAGCAAGAGGATGTGATTGAAGGCGAAGCAGAGCGCAAGCCAAGCTCAGATGACAAAGAAAAAAGTTAATCTGTTAACATTTGGGTCAGAGTAAACTTGTTTAAACTGAACGCTGGCCATTAGGACTAAATCACAAAAAAAGGCGCTAACCGATAAGGTTAACGCCTTTTTTGTGGTTGCTACTTACAGGTAGTCGAGTTGCACCTATGTACCTATGTAACTAGAAGTGACCAATCAGCAGGGTCTTCTCGTTCGCAACTGAGCAGGTTTTGTGGTTATTGCGCGCCCGCTCGGTGAGTATGTCACAACTTTCTTTAATGTCAGTTATGTTTTCATTAATGTCTTTGAGCATACAGCTTTGCTGTTCAACCGAGGTGGCAATATTGGTCGCCATGTCGTGGATTGACTCAACCTCAGTTGCGACGTTAGCGAGGATTTGCCGTGACTTGTCGACCTCATCAAGGTTGCTCATACTCATATTCTTACAGTCGGTTACTTCAGTAAAGGCGTCTTGAGTGAGCTTTTGTAGCTCGGCAATAATATGAGTAATTTGCTGCGTCGACTCCTGGGTACGCGCCGCCAGTGTGCGCACTTCGTCAGCGACCACCGAGAAACCGCGACCAGATTCTCCCGCCCGCGCAGCCTCGATTGCGGCGTTTAATGCAAGTAGGTTGGTTTGCTCTGCAATACTTTGAATTTCGTCAATAAAGTTATTGATGTTGTGGGTCTTACTTTTAAGTACTTCAATATGTTCAGCAGATTTAACCAGGCTGTCAGCGGTATCATTAAACTTGCCATGCATCACATCAAGCTGTTCGGTGCCGTCGTCAACGTGCGTTGCAATAGCGCCTGTGGTCTCGGCTGTTTTGCTGGTGGTTTGTACAATCTCATCAACTGAGTATTCAAGTTCATTAGAAGCCGCCGCGACAGATTCACACTTTTGCGCCTGTTGTTGTAGCTGCTCTTCGCTGAGTAATGCGCGCGACTCAACTTCTTGGGTGACTTCTCTTAATTCGCGCATAGATAGGTTAATCTTCTGCGCAAACGAGATGAAGTCGTTAATGGCATCAATAATCTGCCCAAATTCGTCATCGGCTTTTTTAGGGACTCGTAATTCAAAGTCACGCTCATTAATAATGCCGTGAATGCTGTTTACGGCATCGCGAATGGGTTTACGAATATTGCGGCTAAGCTTAACTACTGCCAGTGTTAGCCCAATTGATACAAGTAAGAATAGCGTTAGCGACAGCCAAAATGCGATACGCGCCTGTGTGTTTAAGTAGTCACCTAGGTTAGTGGTAGCTTGCTTAAGTTGCTCTTCTGCTTGATGGGTGGCTTCACGCATTTGTCCGCGCAGACCAGATTTTGGAGTCAGTCCTATTTGATTGTTGAGTTCAGCGTAAGCACTAATACCGTTGCGGTAACCCTGTAAGAATTCTAAAGCTTGCGGCAGTTGCGATAGTGATGTTGCAAGTTTGGCAGCTTCTGCATCGAGTCTTTGCAGGTATTTGTCATTTTGCCTGAGCATGTAGTCTTTTTCGTGACGGCGTAGCGTCAGCATCGAGATTAAATCTTGATGTTTGTTGTGCTGATTAAGTAGAGACTCAAGTTTGTGGGTTGCCGCTCTTAGTTCACCATAACGGCCTGACTTTTCATCCAGCCCCTTTTGCTTCATGGTGTTTACTAGGCTAACAAAGTAGCTTTGATATTGGGTGAAGTTGTTGACAAGACTGGCTTTATTGAGCACAGATTCATCAACATCCAGAGCCTCTATGCGGTTAACGAGTGTTTGATAGTTGCCTTGAAACTTATCGAGGTATTTATCATCTTTACGCAGCAAGAAGTCTTTTTCGTTTCGGCGCAGCTGTAGGGCAATGATATTGATATCTAACACTGTAGCTTTGATTTCGGCCAGTTTGTCTTGCCTGGTTGAGAAGTAATGTGAGAACAAAAACAGCAGCAGTAGACTGCCGATGACAAAGCTGATCAGAACAATCAACTTACTGCGTAGACTAATATCTGCGTTGAACATCCTTGTTTCTCCCGCGAGTGGAGCCACTCAATTGGCTGTAACTTTTCTGTAATAATTTGAGCCTAGTAGAAAATTAGCCAAAAGCAATATAAGGCCATTTAACGGTAGGTAAGTGACACTATCGCTGAGTTTGGGGAGTTAATAGCTAAAAGCAGAACATTGCGATTATTGAGAGGTACCTCGATCTGTACTCTGCTTGTCTAGCCGACGCCCAAGCATATATGAAAGCGCAATGCTGATTAGCCAAACGCCTATAAAACATAAGGTGTAGAGCTGTAATTGCTCGCTTGCCTCGCCTTTGGGAAGCTCGGTTACCGCAGCGTGAATGCTTAAAAAGTCGTTGCTCACTTCACCGCTCAGTATTCTATCTACCACTTTGTTGGCTTGAGCAAAAATAAGCTTCGCAACCATAAATAGTGGTGCACATGCAGCCAGCATAAACGCCCCGCCGAGGAGGCGTTGCTTGAGGTGAAATAGCCCAAGGCCGGGGCAAATGAGCGCGGACAACATCGCCGCTTTATTGGCTTTTTTCATATACTTTGAGCCTAAAAGTTTAGCGCGGTTGGAGGATACTGCTAGGTTAAGCAAGTTATGCAGCAAGCTCAAGTGCTGTCATTTTTGTACTCGCTGAGATGACGTTTCTGCGGTTACTCTACTCGGCCAACTTATTCGTTAATGCTCTTCACTAAATCATTCAATGACTGCATCGGCAGCATGGCGGCGCTGCGCCAGTGTTGGCTCACTTACTCTGGTTGCCATGTAATAACAAGCGGCGCCCATAATGGTATTGGTAATTGGCAGCGCCAACATTAACCCTGTTTCACCGCCAATGGCTAAGCCCAGTGCCGCCAGAGGCAGCATGATTAAGAACAAGCGGGTGAGGTTAATCAGCAGTGACGTTACCGGCTGATGATAGGCGTTTAAGCTGTTGGCAAACACAATCACCATGCCTAATGGCCCATAAGCCAGCGGCAGAAATGTGAGGTAAAAGCTTAGCCCTTTGACGACTTGTGGGTCGTCGGTAAACAAGCCAGTTAAGAAATCGACGCTAAACAGCAGTGGAATGTACAGCAAGCTTTGGAATATCAGCACAAACTTGAGCGACATTAACAGCGCCTGTTTCGCTCTTTGCGGTTGCCCTGCACCTAAGTTTTGCGCGATGAACGGCGATAAGCTGGATGACAGCGCCATTACCACAATCAACAAGACAGATTCGATTTTTACCCCAGTACCAAATGCCGCTACGCTAGCATGGTCAACCCTTGCTAGCATTGCCATCAGTACGCCGTTGGCAATCGGGTTTATCATGTTCATAAGTGCAGCGGGTCTGGCGATATGTGCCAATGAGCGCCAGTTTTTAACTAAGCGCGCGCGGCAAAACGGCGCAAATTTTACCAGTTCACGCTTGATTAAAATCAAATACCCAGAAACAGACAGCGCCACTAGCCAAGATACAGTGGTCGCAATCGCTGCGCCCTTTAACCCCATTGCCGGAATTGGGCCAACGCCAAAGATTAAAATCGGGTCGAGGATGATGTTTACTATCGCTGCTGACATCATAATTTGCGCAGGTGGCTTAGTATCGCCAGTAGCTCTTAGTGCCTGATTACCGACCATCAATAGCGCTAAAAACGGCGCACCTAAAAAGGCATAAATCATGTAGTCGTGGATCAGCAATAAGATGTCACTATTGGCACCCAGCAGCGTAAATAATGGGTCAATGAACATCAGGCCAATCAGGCACAGGACACTAATGATGGTAAATGTGATGCAGATAACATCGAACAAAAACACCTTGGCGGTCTGCTGATTGCCCGAACCTATCAGCCTACCGAGGTTGGTCGAAAGCCCTGCGCCTATACCAATCACAATACTTGAGATAACCAGAGTAACCGGGAAGGTGAAGCTAATCGCTGCTAACGGCTCTGTGCCAAGCTTTCCGATAAAAAACATGTCCACCAAACTGCTACCCAACACGGTTAAAATACCGAGTAGGTTAGGTAGGGTCATGTTCATTAACACACGCCCAATAGGTTGAGTGAGTAAACCGTGTTTATCGTTCATGCAACAACTAGGACATCAATAAGGGAGGCGAATTCTAACAGGATTAACCAGCCATTAATAAAACCGACTTAAAAAAATTATAGATTTTTTTACCAATCCCCTTGGATCTGTGATCGATTACCCCCATATCAACATCCATCTAGGGGTAACCCTGTTTTTAAAACGCCTTGTTAATATTGGGCATCACATCATTAGGAGAGTTCATAGATGAATATTCGTCCATTACATGACCGCGTAATCGTTAAGCGTACCGAAGTTGAGTCAACCTCAGCGGGTGGCATTGTATTGACTGGTAGCGCTGCAGAAGTTTCAACGCGTGGTGAAATATTAGCCGTGGGCAACGGCCGTATTTTAGAAAATGGCACAGTTCAACCACTAGACGTAAAAGTGGGCGACGTGGTGATCTTCAACGAAGGTTACGGCGTGAAAAAAGAAAAAATTGACGGTGAAGAAGTACTTATCCTGTCTGAATCTGACCTAGTAGCGGTAGTAGGCTAAGCCTCCCCAACTAGTTATTCACTTAATCAATTATTGAAGGATTTACACAATGGCAGCTAAAGAAGTTCAATTTGGCAACGACGCACGCGTAAAAATGCTTGCGGGCGTTAACGTTCTAGCTAACGCAGTAAAAGTCACTTTAGGCCCTAAAGGTCGTAATGTAGTACTAGACAAAAGCTTTGGTGCACCACTCATCACTAAAGATGGTGTGTCTGTAGCAAAAGAAATCGAACTAGAAGACAAGTTCGAAAACATGGGCGCACAAATGGTGAAAGAAGTTGCTTCTAAAGCCAATGATGCAGCCGGTGACGGTACTACAACTGCAACTGTACTAGCGCAAGCTATCGTTAACGAAGGCCTAAAAGCCGTTGCAGCTGGCATGAACCCAATGGACCTTAAGCGCGGTATCGACAAAGCTGTTGTTGCAGCGGTTAGCGAGCTTAAAAACCTATCTCAAGAATGTGCTGACACTAAAGCAATTGCTCAGGTTGGTACTATCTCTGCAAACTCTGACGAGTCAATCGGTGAAATCATCGCAACTGCGATGGAGCGCGTAGGTAAAGAAGGCGTGATCACTGTTGAAGAAGGTCAAGCGCTAGAGAACGAGCTAGACGTAGTTGAAGGTATGCAGTTTGACCGCGGCTACCTATCTCCATACTTCATCAACAAGCAAGAAACGGGCAGCGTAGAGCTAGATAACCCATTCATCTTGCTAGTAGACAAGAAAATCTCAAACATCCGTGAGCTACTACCACTACTAGAAGCACTAGCTAAAACTGGTAAGCCACTGATGATCATCGCTGAAGACGTTGAAGGTGAAGCGCTAGCAACATTAGTTGTGAACAACATGCGCGGCATTGTGAAAGTTGCAGCGGTTAAAGCACCAGGCTTTGGTGACCGTCGTAAAGCTATGCTACAAGACATCGCAATTCTAACCGGCGGTACGGTAATCGCTGAAGAAATCGGTCTTGAAGTTGAAAAAGCTACCCTAGAAGACCTAGGTACTGCTAAGCGCGTTGTGATCACTAAAGACAACACAACCATCATCGACGGTACTGGTGAGCAAGATCAAATCAACGCTCGCGTAACTCAAATCAAGCAGCAAATCGAAGAATCAACTTCTGACTACGACAAAGAGAAACTACAAGAGCGCATGGCTAAACTAGCTGGCGGTGTTGCAGTAATCAAAGTTGGCGCAGCAACTGAAGTTGAAATGAAAGAGAAGAAAGCTCGCGTTGAAGATGCACTACACGCTACTCGCGCCGCCGTTGAAGAAGGTGTTGTTGCCGGTGGTGGTGTTGCACTGGTTCGCGTTGCAAGCAAAATTGCTGATGTTGAAGTGATCAACGAAGACCAAAAGCACGGCGTAACTATCGCACTACGTGCAATGGAAGCTCCACTACGTCAAATCGCAACTAACGCAGGTGAAGAAGCATCTGTTGTTGCTAACAACGTGAAGAATGGCGAAGGTAACTATGGTTACAACGCTGGTAACGACACCTACGGCGACATGCTAGAGATGGGTATCCTAGACCCAACTAAAGTAACTCGTAGCGCTATCCAATACGCAGCGTCTGTAGCGGGTCTAATGATCACTACCGAAGCAATGGTTGGTGAGATCCCACAAGAAGCGCCAGCTGCTCCAGATATGGGCGGTATGGGTGGTATGGGCGGTATGGGCGGCATGATGTAATTTTTGCTGGTCTAAATCGGTGATAACTGCGTTGCTTCACTACTCGTTTAAGAAAGCTAAACGTCGTGGTAAAGCGCCTTGTTCTAACCGATTTATCCTACGCAAAAAACTCTGTCGGTCTTAGCTGAAAGCTGAATACCATACTTCTTGTAAAAGAGAATTTAAAAGCCCCGATACCTAACGGTATCGGGGCTTTTGTTTTGTGGCTATTAATGGGATAGGTCACATCGTCATTCCGGTGACGCTTTTAGCCGGAATCTAGCTTTTAGGTACGCATACTCTGACCTAATTAAATTGAAACCGAAAATACAGAGTGTAGGGAGTCCGCCCTAACGCTCCAAATAAGGGGCTGACAAATGCTTGGCTAAACTCATGTAGCGAAGCGGAACCGAATTAGCAGTCCCGCTACTTTCTTGGCTTATTATATTTCAATTAACACTTACCTGATTGTTCTAGTTTTAAAAGTACTTCATGGCCTTTAGTAATCGCAGACTCTGTTCGAACTTGTTGCATGCCTTTAATGTTGTCTCTGTACAAGCGTAAAGCTTTTAGCGACAAATTTATTTGCATACAGTTTGATTGATAAAATGCAGCTTCATCACTGTTTTCGTAAGCTTCTAAAATAGCCAAAGAGTTTTCTAGGGTTAAGCTATAATCCATTTGAATCATAGTAGCTCCAGAATAAAGCTTGAAAGTTGCTTCGGTTACTTTTTCTGAAACAGCTGTTGATGTAAAGACACCAACTACTACAACAAGAATATATAGTCCTATTACTTTCTTCATACTTACTTTAAAAAATAACGCCTTGCTCTGCGGAAGTTTGGGAGCGGAGCGAGTAAATTTTCCGTAGCAGCAACTTGTTAGCTATGGGTTCTTTATTTCTCTTAACTTTGGCTGACGTTGAGCTTTTTTTAAAATCCCCATAGATTCACCACAGCATCTTTCAAATAACTCATTTCGCCATTCAATTGAGTTTAAACCTTTCGAGGAAGTTACTTCAATTCCATTGAGGTATCGATTTCCCTTGTGTATTAAACCAAAATTCTTCGCTGGGCCTTCACGATAGATGCCTACAAGTTGTGGTGCACCACCACTATATGGATCTTGCTTAGATTCAAGTGAGTCACAGAAGGCACTAAAAACATTTCTACTAGTTCTTCCTGATTGATGAGGATCTTGGCTAGGATTTCCAACCCATTGCTCATACCATGTATTTAAAGAAGCTTTTCCACTACCGGCACTTGCTATTAATCCAGACCTTTCAGGTAACTCAATTTTCTCAGCCGTAACCCCATCATGAGTAACCTTAATTCTGGCTGCATGGAAGCTAGACCGCATTCTATTCCCCAAACGGGTCGCATATAAAATTTGGCAAGTTCCTCTTTGAGCCTTTGGCATCAAACTGAGACTCCTTTCAATTTCACACCTGACTTTTTCAATTTTTATTTCGATAGAGTCACTTTCACAGAGTAACAATCCATCATCAATGTGCTCAATTAACTGACCTAATATCTGTATAGGGAACGAAACTGAGCCACAATAGCCAAATACTTCAGGGAAATTTCTTGAAGCAAACAACTTCCGGCCTACGTCCCAAGTAGCATTTTTACCCCAGGAAATTCGACTATCGCTAGCAATATAAATCGATGCTGGGCCATGTGTATCGATACCCGTCCATGAAAATAGTGTTGTCATCTATACATCTCTTGGCATAAGTAGTAATCTTTGTTCATCCGTGGTGATCATCACCATAACTGAGCAACCCCGGGCCCCTCCACCAAAAACGTTATGGGGGGGACAGGTAGAGAACATTTCCCCAGGTAAAACTGGGGAAGTCCCGGTTCGCAGGGTTCCTTCTTGTTAGCTATTTTCAGCATGGACAATAAACCTCGAGCGCTCATAGAGCTCATCGAATGTGATTATCTCAACGTCATAGAGGCTGCTACGATATAGTTCAAAGGATCTTAGCTTCTCTTTGTTGACACCTTGCTCTGTAACGAACTCTTGGAGGTTTCCAATAACTATGAAAGCTTTTGGCTTGTAGTTAAACACCTCTTCACCCGTAGGGTTTCCATCAGTACTTACAGGCCTTATTTGCTCATAAAGATTTCTGGAGGCCGAAGCCACTGTTCCATGAACCTGTGCCACTGCTCCCACTAATTCTCTTGAAGGAGACCAACATCCGGGTCTATAACTTGTGGATTCAAGCAAAGCTGTCTCATGTGTTTTGATTTCGATGAAACAGAGGGAGCTTATAACCCCTTTTGTCATCATTAATGCATCAGCACGCTTCCCTTTATTTAAAAGATCGCTACCTTGTACAATTTGCTCAAGCTTCCTTCCTTCAAATCCAGTAACAAATACATAATTTAAACCGTAGCCAAAAATCCACCTGTTTTTATCGAAGTATTTTTGCCATAGATCTTCTTTTCCTCGGCATTTTTTATGCTCCATTGCATGATAAAAATATTCAGAGTCTTCGAGTAATCGGCTAAATGTATCAAGTTGCTTCTTGCGATAACCAAGAGCTACTACATCTTCGTTTGTAACTTCCGTACGAAAAGCTTCCGCAAATAGATCTTGGTTATCTTTTACCAAGCTCTTAGCCTGTGTCTGAGACAAGATTATTTTTCTCAGCTCAGCATCCGTGATATTTACGTTACCGCCATCTTCAAATTTATAGTTGAAGACGTTATGAAAAAACTCAATAACTTGACCAATCTCAGAACCTACAAAGGAGAAGTATGTTTTTTGAGGCGTACCTTTGCTTGGATTAAAGCTTTGAAGAGTTACGACTGAAACTCCTCTGGAGTCTTCAAAAAACTTGGCAACTATCTCTTTTCTACCACCTTCAGTTTTCCGAATTACTATCTCATCTTTTTCTTTGGCATAGATAAATCCTTCATCAAGATCAAGAACTTTTGATGCATGACGAAGCTTCTTGTCATCATGTACGACTATCCTACGGCTCATGTAGGTTTTGCCGGGGACTTTTTTCAAATGATAAGTTAATTCGTCTGACATTATTCCCTCTTGCTCAGAGCTCGATCTATTCAGTAGCGAACATTTATATAGTGCGCATGCGCACGTATTGGGATTAATACGCATGCGCGTTTTGCCAACATCAAAAATCAGTGTATGCTTAATTAACTATTTGTATCTATTGAGGTTAACAGGTTACCGAGTAGTATACTATGTTGAAGAAGTGAGCATGCACACATATTGAAATTAATGCGCAAAAATTAATTAGTTGAAGTTGTACCGATCCCAAGATAAACGCTGTAAGAGTTACCCCCACCTTTGTGGCATACTGACTTTCATGCTTTGGATAATTTTAATTCTCGTTATTGCTTGCTGTGTGTTCTTGCCTGGTTGGTGGGTTAACCACGTGATGAGCAAGTATCATCAGCCGACGGATCGTTACCGTGGTAAAGGTAACGGTGGCGAGCTTGCGCGTCATCTGCTAGATCGTTTTGGGTTGAAAGACGTTAAGGTTGAAGAGACTAACAGCGGTGATCATTATGACCCTGCCGCTAAGGCTGTTCGCCTGTCGCCAGATAATTATTCTGGTTACTCCCTGACCGCTATTACTGTTGCCGCTCACGAGGTAGGGCATGCTGTGCAAGATTCTCGCGGCGAGTCGCTATTTGTTGCAAGGCAGAAGCTCGCTGGCGCCGCGATGGTCGGTGAGCGTATTGCCAGCATAATGATGTTGGCATCGCCATTGGTCATACTGCTCACCCGTATACCGCAAGCTGGCATGTTGACCATTTTAATTGGCGTGCTGTCGATGGGCTTGAGTACAATTGTGCATCTGGTGACCTTGCCTGTGGAGTTTGATGCCAGTTATGGCAAGGCGCTGCCGATGCTAAAAGAGGGCGATTACCTGCATGACGGTGACCTAAAACATGCAGAGAAGATTCTCAAGGCGGCGGCACTCACCTATGTGGCTGGCTCACTGGCAAGCCTGCTCAATCTTGGCCGCTGGATTGCGGTGCTGCGCCGCTAATAGAGTTTGTCAGGTCGAGTAAGAGTAGGTTGGGTCAGAGTAAAGTGGTGACTAAATTAATCGTTGCCCGCAGTCTTAAACCCAGTCCTGCTTGCAGCAGCTAAAACAAAGCCCCGATATCTCGTGATATCGGGGCTTATTCGTTACTTCATATGCAGGCTGACTAGTTAAAAAGTAAACCTAGTTTGCAGTGCTGCACCCATGTCTTTGCTGTCGGCGTAGCGAGCGGATAGGTCGAAGTGGAATACATCAAATGGCGAGAAACCAAGACCTGCGGTGATGCTGTCGTCAGTGTTGTTGGTTAGGTCAGTTTGATAACCTGCGCGCAGTTTAAACCAGCTGTCAGGAAAGAACTCGACACCTAATGCGGCAAATTGGCGGTTGTCGGCTTCTGCATCATAGTTGTTGCTGGTGCCAGTGATGCCTTTGTAACCTTCTGACTCGTTTAATTGAATATCAATCGCCGCAGTGAGTAAATGATTCTGGTAGTTGCCACTTAGGGTATAAGTTGGCGAGACTTCATACTGACCTTGAACGCCTTTGATGATTTGCGTGTTGTAGCTATTTTTAATCACGTTCTTTGCTGCAAGCGCGACACCAAAGCCAGCGTTGTGCTGATAGGCAATGCCTAAATCAACATTGAAGTTATTGTCGTCAGATTGATAGCGGTCATCGTCCCAATCATCAAACTTGTAGTTTTCAATATCACTGATGTAGTTAATGGTTTTAACGTTTTGATACTTAGGTGATACACCATAATAAATGGTTGCAGTAGGTAGCTTATACGATTTCGCAAGGCTGACACCAAACTCACTTACCACCACACCCATAGTCAGTGCTTGCGAGCTGAGGTCTTGCTTAATAATGTTCTCAGGCACTAGATCTTCATCGGTAATATCTGCAAATACCAGTGCGTCAGCATAAGCCTGCGCAAATACGTTAACAGATACCAAATCATTGGGTATCGCCAGCGCGAGATGTGTACCAGCTTGAACCTGAGCATAGTCACCTTGAACCAATTTTAACTGGTCAATCACCTTTTGAGCGTCCGCTTCAGTTGGATTGCTCATGCCCTTGAATTCGTCATAGATGTCTGAAAAGTCCTCTACATTTTGAATAATATCGGTTGGATCATTGGCATCTGCACCAATAGAAGGAAATAGTAGGGCAATGTCATCATCTTGTTCGTATTTAGCAGCAAGGGCTGGGTTATGGAAAGGCGCGGTTAAGTAGTCAGCACTGCTTGCTCCTACGCCACCCATTGCATATGAGCGCGCGTCAAACTGATGAGCCATTGTTGATGTTGAAATAATCGCTGCGGCAACGGCTCCAAGTGGGAGAAGTTTTAGCTTAAGAGGTTTGCGGTTACGCTCCGTGTAAGTAGTCATAATTACTCCTTAAAATTAATGAGATACAACGGATAAAAATAGAGCTGCCCAATGAAAAATTGCACTGAAGTATGACAGCCAAAATCTGCTGAACAGTCAAGCTTGATGTGGTTAATTTGTTAAGGTGCGGTGTTTAATTTGTTGAACAACCATATGAAGTAGTCAGGTGAACATTAAATCTGGCCAGTTAACTTATCTTTATTGTTGTTTATTTGGGCTATCGTTCTGTTTAGATTAATAATTATTTGGAATTCTATTGATCTAAATCAAATGCATGTTTAGTATCCAATTCGAAACATGCATATTAAATACATATTAGAGGTTGTTTATGTTAGATCAGCATACTAAAGACGTTGTAAAGAGCACGATTCCCCTTCTTGAAGCTGCAGGCCCAGCACTGACTAAGCATTTTTATCAGCGTATGTTTGAACATAACCCTGAACTAAAAGATGTATTTAACCTATCGCATCAGCACAGTGGTGGTCAGCCAGTGGCGCTGTTTAATGCTGTTGCTGCGTATGCAAAGAACATTGATAACCTAGGTGCGCTTGCTGGCGCAGTTGAGAAAATTGCCCATAAGCACACAGGTTTTTTAATTAAGCCAGAACAGTACGCCATTGTTGGTGGTCACTTGCTCGCAACCTTGCAAGAGCTTGGTGGTGAAGCGGTAACTGAAGAAGTATTAACCGCTTGGGGTAAGGCGTATGGCTTTTTAGCTGACATCTTTATTAATCGTGAAGCTGAGCTTTATAAGCAAACTGCTGATAAACAAGGTGGCTGGCAAGGTACGCGTCGTTTTGTGATTAAAGCTAAACAAGTTGAGTCTTCAGTGATTGCTTCATTTGTGCTTGCTCCTGTCGATGGTGAAGCTGTAGTGGATTTTGTGCCGGGTCAATACCTGAGTTTGTCGCTTGAGCATGAGCAGCTAGAGAACACTGAAATTCGCCAGTATTCGCTGTCAGATGCGCCAAATGGCAGCACTTACCGCATTAGCGTTAAGGCAGAGCAAGGCGGTAAAGTTTCTAACCTATTGCACGAGCACTATCACGAAGGCGATGAAATTGATGTGATTGCACCTGCTGGTGATTTTGTATTAGATGCTGACGCCGACACGCCTGTGGTGCTGCTTTCTGCTGGAGTGGGTCAAACACCAATGAAAAGCATGCTTAACCAACTGCTTGCTAAACAACACAATAGCGAGATCACTTGGGTACATGCTTGTGAAGATGGAGAGCAACACGCATTTGCTGCAGCGATTAATGATAAAACTGCCGAGCACGACAAGCTTAGTAGCTATGTTTGGTATCGTGAGCCATTAGCTGATGACAAACAGGTAGAGCATTATGACTTTAGCGGCACAGTTGAGTTAAACAAGGTAGCGAAGCATATTCAACCAAATGCCAAGTATTACTTCTGCGGTCCAATTGGCTTTATGTCAGCGGTTAAGCAGCAGCTATTAGCACTAAATGTGGCTGAGTCGCAAATGCACTATGAGGTATTTGGTCCTCACGCAAGTTTGTAATCACTACAAACTTTACTTGTAAATTAATAACTAACGCATCAATAAAGCCCCAATACAATCAATAATCTATTGGGGCTTTTTTGTTGTCTGTGTTTTATTCCAGCGATTATGTGTCAATTCCGATTTAATTTGTCCTTCCGTTAGGATTTATCCGTTTTTGCGCCCAGGTGCGGCACATATACCTTTAGGTTACACCAATCCCTGAGACTTGTTTGGTCATGCACAAGTGTAAGCTTAAACTCACAGTTGTTTACATTATCGATATAGGAAACTAGCCGCTAAGCCTTAGCCACTGCATGTTTTTACTGCCTAATTGGTGTTAGTATCAAAGTATTAACATTTATCACTTATACTGAGTATTCGGCCATTAAGGGAATAACGGACTGTGACCACAAGTAAGGACAAGCTTCACTCAGTTCATAGCTGGCAAATTTTGCTAGTGATGTTGCTACTGTGCGCCAGTATCTTACCGTTTGCCAATGCAGAAACAGTTGTTATTCCAAGCTTTAGTCAGGGAAGCCTGGGTAAACACACTCAGTATTTTCGCGAGCGAGATGGGATTATCTCGCTTGAGCAAGCCAGATTGAGGTTTGCTAGTGATGAGCTGACGCAAGGTAACAGTAACTCGATTTCACTAGGAATTAATGTTGACCCAGTGTGGATGACCTTTGAGATCCGTAATACTTCCGATCTTGGCCAGCTATACCGTTTATCTGCAGAAACCCCTTGGCTAGATTATATTGATACTTGGCTTATACGCGATGGCGAAGTGGTTAAGTATGTCGCTGGTGGTGATGGCTATGCTTTTGAGAAAAGGCCTATGGCGTATCGCTACTACGCATTTGAGTATGTGTATCCGCCGGGCGTCACTCAGGTGATCATGCGGGTAGAAACCCTTGGACCTATGGCGATTCCGCTGCAGTTTAGCTCGGTTGAAAATGCTATTAACCGTGATATTAACAGTGGTTACCAGTACGGCGCGCTTTACGGCATTATGATTGCCTTAGCACTTTATAACCTGGTGCTGTACTTCTTCATTCGCCGTAAAGAATATGGCTTGTACGGTCTATATTTACTCGGCTTTGTTACTAATAGCTTGTCCTACACTGGGCAATTACACACCATTATTACCTATGACTTTGGGCCATATTTTCAAGATTGGCTCGATATCTTTTTGATGATCACTTACAGCGTAGCGGGTTTGCACTTTGCTCGCGCCTTGCTGCAAACCAAAGAATATGCGCCAAAGCTTGATAAGTTTGTACTGCGCACCACCTTGTATATTCCATTAGGGATGTTGGTTGGCTTTGTATTTAGCCAGCTGTTTTTCTCTATGGTGTTGGCGTTTTTCCTTAACACCTGTTTTGTGCTGCTATTCATTGCTATGGGGGTGAGAGCGCTCTATGCCAAAAAGCCATTTGCGATGACGTTTATATTGTCTTCCGTCACTGCAGCGATTTGTATTACGGTTTCGACCCTCGCAGTCGCTGGCATTTTGGTGCCATACAATGACTATACCTTTAAAGCGATTGAAGTCGGCATGGCGGTGGAGGCCATCTTGCTGGCATCGATTCTGGCAGGGCAATTTCGTAAGGCGCAAATTGATAAGCTGGTGGCAGAAAAGTTCGCCCGTACAGACCCTCTTACTCAGCTTAATAATCGCCGTGGTTTTCATACCCAAATCAAGCCGGTGTTGGCGAGTATTGAGCGTGAGCAACTTGATATGTCGGTGGTGCTAATCGACATCGATTTGTTTAAGCGCATCAATGATCAGTATGGTCATCATGTTGGCGACAAAGTGTTGCAGGCAGTAGCTAACTCAATCAAGCAAGCATGCCGTGGCAGTGATGTGATAGCTAGGTGGGGTGGCGAAGAGTTTATTGTGCTGTTGCCAAACACCTCGCAGGAGCAAGCACAGTTCCACGCTGAGCGGATCCGCGTGGCGATTGAGCGGACTAAATGTAGCGAACTGCCTAGAACGCATCAAATCAGCGCAAGCTTAGGTGTTGCCGGCAGTAGTTATCACATCTTTGCTGGTCAGTCCGTAAGCCAGGATTGTGTTGAAGTGATGATTAACCTTGCTGATGATGCCTTATATCAGGCTAAAACCAGTGGTAAAAACCAGGTGCAGTTAGCGGGTTAAGGTGTGTTTGACATCACTGACTAATGTTGAATAGCAGTTCGGTTGGCTCATGAGTCGCTCATACCAATATTAATCCATTAAACTTTGTTTAACACATTGTAATTAATTGGGTTTTGAACAAAGATAATCGATGTTGTTATCAATGTTTTTGAACGCAAACGCAGCTAATACCAATCAGCAAAAGTGTGTGACCATTCATACCGGTTAACTCTTACTGTTTAAAATGGCTTATCAATTGGTTAGAAGCTTTGAAGTTAGAACAACTGGCTCGCTGCAATCTCTGCCTTGTTTAAAGCAGTTTTTCCTGCGAAACCTCTGACTGATTATTTATACCGATTGGTATTACGCTTTTGTAAAGCATCATAGATAGAGAATGGATTCGATATGGCTTCAAATCGTCAGCAGGTTATTTCCTTGCTAGAGCACAATGCAATTGCGCCTGAAAAAGTCGAGCAGGCGTTGGTTGCAACCGAAGTTCGCCCACAAATGCATGACTGGTTGAAGTTTTTAGACCGAACTTTACTCTGGCTAGGTACACTGTCACTCGTTTTTTCTGTGCTGTTTTTTATTGCCTATAATTGGGCAGAAATGGGACGTTTTGCTAAGTTTGCACTGGTAGAGGTGCTATTGGTGTTAAGCGTAATAGCCTACTATACGCTCTACAAAATAAAAATAAGCCGCGCAGCTAACTCTAGCCGTCAACACTCTTGCACTCAGCAAGATTGTATTCATCAACAAGGCTCAATTCGCCGTTTTAATTCTGAGCTACATAGTGGCTCATCTACCACTCAATCATCTGCCAACCTTGGCGGGCAAGCGGCTGGCATAGTACAGCCAGGCATTAATCAAATCCCTTTATTTGTAGCGGCAATACTGCTGGGCGTGTTATTAGCTTTGTTTGGTCAAACTTACCAAACTGGGGCCGACCCCTGGCAACTGTTCTTTAACTGGGCGCTGTTGGTCACCCCTTGGGTTATTGTGAGTCGCTTTGCGCCACTATGGGTGCTGTGGTTAGCACTGTTGAATGTTGCAGCGTCACTCTATCACATGAATTTTAGAGGAGACTTTGGCTGGTTAAGCACGCCTGAGCTCAATGGTTTGTGGCATGCTTGGCTGTTAAACACACTCGCCATAGCTTGCTGGGAGTATTTTAGCCGCTCGCGCCTTTGGATGAAAAACGCATGGTCTGCAAGGTTGATAGCGATATATGCGGCGGTGCCAATAACCATACTTATGATTGGAACCATTGTTAACTTTGAAGACTTTGGTTGGCAGTCGTTTATTGGTTGGTCTTTATGGTTACTGGCAATGTATTGGGGCTACATCTACAAGCGACAAGACTTATTTATGGTGGCGTTGGCATTGGTGTCGGTCAATCTGGTGATTATTAGCTTCTTGGTCCATCACTTATTGAGTAGGTTGGACGGTGGCGCGTTTCTATTTATAGGTATGTCGATTATTGCAATGGCAGCTAGCTCTGCGGTGTGGTTACGTAAGTTAAATCGGGAGTGGCAGCAATGAGGCAAGCATTAGAAATGTGGCAGCAGTTATACACTCTTGACCTGGTGACTGGCGACAAACCAACGCTTTGTGAAGATGTGGACTCGCCTTGGTTTGTAAAACTGTTACTCGCTGCAGCGGGTTGGCTCGCTGCCTTGTTCTTGCTTGGGTTTATTTTCTTGAGTTTGAGCTTCTTGCTTGAAGAAGATGCGCTGCCATTTATCGTTGGTCCAGGGATTATTTTGGCTGCAGGTGTGTTATTTGCTCGCAAGGGGAACGAATTTTATGAGCATTTAGCGCTGGCGTTGAGCCTCACTGGGCAAGCCGTGTTGATGATTGGCTTTGCTGAACATTTTGATACTAAGGCGTGTTTTGTCATTGCCAGTATTGTGCAGTTTGGGTTGATCTTGCTGATGCCTAACGCGATACATCGCTTTTGCTCAGCGGCATTGGCCGGGATGTGTTTAATGGCGTCCATGTCTCTGTGGGGATTGCCATATTTAGCTGAGGCGCTACTTTTTGCGCTTGCCAGTTATTTGATTCTGACTGAGTTTGACTTGTATAAACGCCCACTTCCGCGCTGGTACCAGCTTTTTGCGGCATCCAGTGCTGGTTATCATCGTATGGCCGTTGCTTATGGTTTGCTGTTTATCAGTGTTTTGCAAACCTGTTTTCTTGTGTTTGAGTATAACTGGATCAAGCAGGTGAGTTTTCGTTATTCCGAAGCGGCATTTACATCGCCCTGGATGGGGGATTTATTGATGGGGCTAGTGGCACTTTTCATTACACGTACCATACTCAGTCGCTACTCAGGTATACCCGTCACCGTTCGTGCTGCAGTACTAATAATCATAGGCTTACTCGCGATGTTGACGATGCAGGCTCATGGCTTAATTGTCGGCGTTTTGGTGATGTTATTGGGAATGTCTGCGAGTAATAATTTGCTTATAGGTGCGGGAGTGTTAGCTCTAGTGAGTTTTATGAGTGCCTATTATTACTGGTTAGATGTGAGTTTAGTGGTTAAATCAGGCATCTTGCTGGTGACAGGCGCATTATTACTTATCGTTCGCTGGGGGATGCTTCGTTATGTCGCAGTGTCCGAGCAGGTTGGGGCTAACATGGAGGAGTCCAACATTGACTGATAATGGACAGGCTAACTATAGGCAAACGAGTCACAGGCGAATTGACGATGCGCACCACTGTGAACGAGCAAGTGCACGTCACTGGTGGCTGGTGTTTGCTGCTTTGGTGTTAATGCTGGGGTTAGTCAATTGGCAAATCTACGTTAAAGAGCAGCACTTAATATCGGGAGATAAGGTGTTTTTCAAATTAGCCCCTGTTGACCCAAGGTCGCTAATGCAGGGTGATTACATGGCGCTGCGTTTTGAGCTGGCTAATCAGATCCGTGACGAGTTAGAGGAGCAATCCATAACGTCAGACCAAGAGCAGCGGTCATTAACTTGGCAATCTCTGGCTAATCAGCAAGGCTACGTGATTGTAGATGTAGACACTCATGGTGTGGCTCAATTTGCTGCTATTGAATCAACGGCTGAAATTAGTCAGCCATTAAAGGCGCAGCAGTTAAGAGTGCAATACCGAGTTCGTGATGGGCGAGTGAAGTTTGCAACCAACGCGTTTTTCTTTCAAGAAGGCCACGCAAAGTTATATGAAGCTGCGCAATATGGGTTGTTTAGCGTCAACGCCAAAGGTGAGCCCTTGCTTACGTCCATGTATGACGAGCAGTTGCAACTCATTGAGCCTAAAGCAAGGGAGGTTGGGTCAGAGTAAAATGTTAAATCTTACTTTGCTCGCCAGTTAGCTTGTTCGTCGGTTATCTAAATTATTTTCTATTTTTCAATATCTTACTGATTTCATAAAATTGAAGCTGATTGCGAAATTGGCTTGTTTTTGGCTATTTTTACTCTGACCCAAACTTGTTGGTTTTGAGGGAGGATTTATTGCTTGTTAAGTGATGACTTATGTATGTATTGCTTATTTAGTGTTGTGCTAATGTAAACGAATTGTCTGCACTATGCGGTGTTACTAGCAGATTGAACTGCCTAGATCACAGAATGCATGCTCGTATATTGGAAAGAGTATATTTTCTTATTGTAATACAAATTAAATACTCCTCTGTTATATACAATATTGGGTGCAAGTATGCAGCGTTCGTTAGCTTTAGTTATTGCTTTAATGGTGGCTTTACCTGTCAGTATGGCGAGTTTTTATGCGTCGGCTATTTCGGTTGATTTCCGTCATGAGTATAAGAACGACTCGCAAAAGCATGCTAGCCGCATGAAGATGGGGGGCTCACCAACTAAAAACCTCTCAATGTCATTAGAGCTAAAGTTTAAAAGCCCAACAGGTGGCTTTATGGACGGAGTAGAGGCTACTGGCGCTGAAATTGATACTGGCTACAAGTTTAAGCTAGCAGATGAATGGGAGCTTATCCCTGGTATGCCGGTCGAGTTTAGTGGCGACAATGCAACCTATAAACCACAGTTACGCTTAACCTACAAACCCTTATCCGTTGATGGTTTATCCATTAGCGCTCGTTACCGCTTGGACGTTAAACCTCATGAAAGCGTTAAACGTTTTCGCCACCGTTATACCGCAAACCTAGGTTACAAACACAATCGCTGGGCATATGCTTTAGAGTTAAACCAGTATTATGCTGCAGATGGCAACTATCATTTGTATGACAACGGCCGCTCTAATTATGAAAACAACCTAACCGTTCGTTACAGTCAGGGAAAATGGAGCCCTTGGTTTGAGGTAGGTGATGTGTCTGTTAGCGCTACCTCAGACAAACGCGAGCTTCGTAGCCGTGTTGGTATCAAGTACCAGTTTTAGTACCGATTAAACCTACAATGCACAACAAACAATTTGTAAGCTGTGCATTGTATATTTGCCGTAACCGCAGCAATATTGGTCTAGCTGCGTATTTCGGTTTCTTCATCTTCTTTTGAAAAACGCACCACATCCTTTGGCTTAGTAATGCTACCTGTAGGTGGATACTCTATTGAGCCTTTAAATGCATTGCGCTCTTCTTCTGTGTAATTGGGGAAGGGGAGTTGATTGTCTTCAATCATTTCTTGTACTAGCTGCTCTGCTTGACGTTGAACTTCAAGGTTAGCGCTATCGGCACGTTGCAACACCACATTTTGTCCTATTGGTGCAATGTGCACATCGAGTTGATTAAGCATACTTAGGATATGAAAATTCAAGTCCTCTGCGATGGCAAAGTACTCGTTGATGTCACCGGTATCAATATAGGCGTTGACGTTAACCACAAACGCGTCACGCTCAATCCCAATAAACCTAGCTCTTTGGGCCTCAGCTAGCACTCTTGGGTGTGACAGCAATAGTTTGCGCAGCTCCATCAGTAACAATTGTAATTGCTGCTTGCTGGTATTAAGGCTGATACGCAAGTCGTGTTTGTAACGGCGACGGTCAATTACCGAGAAGTTTTCTAGCTCTTTTGAGGAAAAAATTGAATTGGGAATGTGCACCACAGTGCGGTCTAGCTTACGGATGCGGGTTGAGCGCAGACCAATTTCTTCAACCACGCCGAGCGTTTTGTCAAAGCGGCAAAAGTCGCCGGGTTTAATCGGTTTCGCTGCGTACAAGGTGAGCGCGCCAAAGATGTTTTCTAGTGGTTTTTGCGCCGCTAACGCAATGGCTAAACTACCTACACCCAAGCCGGTTAATACGGTTGCCATGTTATAGCCTGAGCTTTGCAACCACATGAGCGAGATAATGATGACCACGATAATTTTGATAATCGCAACCAGTGGTCTGAGCAAAGCAACGCTGTAGCCTTTGTCTTGAGCATGCAGCTGTTTAGATTTGTAGTTGCAGTAAAGCTCAATGATACCGAGTGCCAGTATGGTGTTAGCGATATAGAGTAAGGTGCTGTTGTCGAACCATACCCTAGCTCGAACCGATAGTCCCAATGATAGAGCTAAGTGTTGCAAGAATGAGAGGTAAATAAACCAACGTAAACTACGACCACAAAACTGCATTAATCCCGATATTTTTTGCTCAAAGCGCTGGGCAATTCGCTTAGCCACGTAGCTCACCAACCCACTAGCAAACCAGCCTAAGAATAGAGCACTGAAGAATACGATGACTTGCCAGTTCTCCATATGCATCAGGTAAAACTCGGGCAACATTAGCGAAAGTTTTTCAGCGTAAGGGTGGTAGCCAAACTCGCTCCACAGCTCAGGTATTTTGGCTATTGTAGCGTTGGAGATCTTCCAAACCTTACCTGATTTACCATCAGGTACATGTTGCAAGTACACGGGTACTGGCCCTTGCTGAGTTTCTAAGGTACCGATTAAGTCGCGATAACTTGGCAGTTTGTCGTTGGCATGACCTGTTGGTGAGTCGCTAATTTGCGAGAGGTCTAGGATCTGTTGTTTGCTCCACAGAATACCCAGCTTACGCATATATTCTGGGCCTTTTTCCGCGCTCATTGATTTAGGCAAAAAGCGCAGGTCTGCATACTCGGCTGCCGTTTGCCAGTCTCCTACCTCGGCAGCCTCGGTTATCGCTATCATGGTAGAAAGAGGCGTTTCTCCAGGCCTTGTTAAACCTAAAGATAACTGACTTTCAGCGATTTCTTCACTGCGCTTTTCTGCATCAGAAACTTTTTTGAGGTTTATGTCTGAGGCATAGCCTGGCTGAGTTAAACAGGCAATAAAAGTGAAACTTAGTAGGAGTACGTGGGCTAACCGTTTGCTGCTCATAATCAATCCATTAATAACGTATGCGGAGCAAATTTTACGCAATAATGGCAATAACTGCGAGCTTATACTAATCAGTACGAGCATATGAGCATGTTTACTCCTTAATTCTTATTGGTAAAAGTGGTTTATATGTATGTTAGCTATTTTGAACGTGGAATAATTATCTCACTGCTATTTGAGCCTTGTTCTAAGCGATTGAACGCCTCTGTTTATAAGCAAAAATGCCAGTCAAAGGTAATATCTCTGACTGGCATCGAGCGTAAGCATTCTAGCTTATTGACTAGTCTTGATGGCTAGCTGCTTTTAGTTTGTGCTTTCAGGTTGGGAACATTCATTTGCACTTACTAAGCTAGCCATAAAAGCCGTCAATAATTAGTAGCTTTCTAATTTTGCAGGCCACTCTTTTTCAACACGTTCTTTAATGAATGTTTCTTTGTCTGCATTCATTTGATCCAAGTTTAGTCCTGCAAGTGGTTGCAGTTTAGCTTTAGAATCGTACATGGTCTTATCAAACGTGTAGCTAGAACCATACTTAGTTAGTAAGGTGTCTGCTTCAGCGATTGCGGCATCTAAGACAGTGTTAGCTTTGGTCAGTAGACGCTTAGCTTCGGCAGGGTTATGCGCTGCAATACCATGTGAAGCGGTTGCGCTGTCCCAGAACCATTGTGCGTTACGCACTTTAACTAACAGGCTATTCATGTCAGTTGCTAGCTCATTGCCTGCAGCTAATGCAGCTTCATAGTTAGCTTTAGCTTCGCCAATTGATTTACCAGCATCTAAACCTTCAATATTGTTGGCTGCCCAAATCGCTTGCGCTTTAAAGTGAACTTCAGTTAGACGTAAGTCAGTACCGTTTTCACCAAAACGTAGCGCGTCAATTTCAGCTTTGCGTTCTTCAACAATTTTGTTGATGTCGAATATACCGCCTTCAGTGTGACAACCTGTACAGTCGCTTGGCAACTTAGCCATTGAGAAATTCACCTGATGGTTAGAGTACTCTTTACCCTCTGCATTGGTAGATTTCGGCATGTGACAAGTGTTACAGCTGAATTCGAGGTGATTACTTGGGCTTGGGTGTGTTTCCTTGGTGCGGTCAAGTAAGTTTTCGAATTCAGGGTGCTGTGCTTTTAACATAGGCGCGCCTGAGATAGCGTTGGTCCAATCTTTAAAGCCTTTGTCGTCAAAGTAAGCTAGCTGAGCCTCAGCTGCAAAGCCTTTATACAAGTCATCGGTACCTTGGTAGGCAACTTTGTCAGCGTAGTCGGTTTCAACACCTGGTACCCAGAAGTCCCATGGGTAGCGCACTTTCTTCTCATCTGTGCCGTCAAAGTAATACTCAACGTGGCATTGAGCACAAGTCTGGCTAGATTGCATATCGTGACTTTGCGCCGCAAAGGTTTTGTCGATAATGGTCATTGCACGATCTGTGTAAGGGCGGCTTAAACGTAAATCGCTCTTACCGTGGTCGTGACAATCTGAACAACCAATGGTGTTGCCCATTTCATCGCCCCAAACAGACCAGCCGTTGTTAGAGAATTTGCCTTCACCCTTTTCTTCATACAAGCGTGCTACATCAGTGGTTTTACAAGACCAGCAGCTAGCTGCCATTGCTTCACCAACAATTTCTCCGTCCATACCCACCATAGGCGCACCAGTGCGCAGTGTGGTGATAATGTCTGTAAGTGCAAAGTGGTGACCACGAGCACGGTTATAATCTTTAGCAAAACCATAACCAGCCCAAGCCGCAACTAGGTTAGGGTTGGCTTCAAGTAAGTCGGTTGGCTTGCCTGATTCAGGGTTATTTTCTGCAGTTTTCGCCCAAGACTCATGCTGCTCAGGGAAGGCTTCCTTCCAGTTGTCACTGTTGTAGTAGTCGACTGGTTCTGGCTCAGGTTCAGGTTCACAGACGTTTGTGTCAGGATTTAATATTTCCCCATCCTTACAAGTGATTGGATCGTCATCACTGCTGCCACAAGCACTAAGTGCGGTCATCACTGCTACAGCAATTGCGAGTTTTTGTAGTTTCATCATCACTCCTAATTACTTTTCCAAGTGAATATTCATCATCTTTATTCACATTCAGTAAAAGTAAATATTGGCTTATTGTTAAATTTTGTTTTGCCGGCAAACATATAAGTAACATGCCTGTTTCTTAAACAGGCTTTTAATTGGCATGTTATGTGAGCTTGGTCTAAATAAATCGTTAGTTGATTTTTCGCTAAATAATTTGTTTTTAAACAATCATTTAGTTGTTTAGAATTTGATTTTATATAGGACGTGCATGGGTAAGTGTTTGTTTGTAATAAGCTTGCTATTTTGTTTTGTGATCTATAACCAAATTTACTTATACATATGGTTTGTTTTGTCAATGCTTAATTTTATCTTAAGATTTATCTGGGGGTTAATTGGGATGATTTTTAGATATTTGGTTTTAGTGTTTTTAACTTTGTTTTAAGTTTGGAGTAATTATATTTTTTAGCTGAATATTTATTAATTATTATTTTAAAAGATTCGTTAGCTAAATTAGGTTTCGCTCATATCGTTAAAGGTGTTTTAAAGTAATATAGGAATAAATACGTAAAGAAATATAGCGAGATAAATAAAAAGCCCATCGTCAATGGCACTATTATGGCTATTAGCGATGGGCTTTACGTTATTATTTAGCGACTGCTGGTTTAGTAAACCAACCAGTAACTAAGTGCTATTGATTGAGTTCTAACTCGTAGAAGCTAGCTTTAGCATAGTCGCCTGCTTCCATACCACGCCACTCACAGTTTGAGCTGCTCGCTTTGGTATTACATTGATTGTAAACACCGGCTTTGTAGTACATCCAGTCGTCGCCATAGCCCTGGTCAACTTCATGGCCTTTGTAGTTACCTTCGGCTAGGTCAACTTCAAAGGTCTTGACGATCTCATTTTTCTCACCTGGGTTCTTAGTGAAAGTTAGGTGCATGATGTTGTCTTTAACATTGACTTCGTAAGAGAAGATTTCGCCTAAACGAATACCGTCTTTTGGATCGTCGTGGTGCTCACGTAGGTTGTACTTACCAAATACATTGTGGCGAATATCTTTACGTAGCTTTTTGCCGTTGCTATCACGAGCATCCTGCAGGTCTGGTACTGGGTTTAGTTCGTAGTTCCAAGATAATGAGCCAAACTCATGACCTGGCAGTTTACGGTAAGAGATTTTTAATGGCTCGTTGTCTGAACCATGGATTTGACCAATGACTACCGCAAAGGCGTTGTTTTTACGGTATTCCCCACTGGTGCTCACCTGGTCTACAGACAGTGTTGCTTTTAATTGGCCACCAATCGCGCCGTAGCTGTTGGCTTGAGGATGCGATTTGATTACGAAGTTGTTTTTTGGGTCATTGTATTGCTCGGCAAGCATGGCGCGCAGTTCTGAGCGAGTATTTTTACTGTTTTTGGTTGTTGGAGCCTGGTTTGGAGATACGAATACCAGTGCACCAGTTTTGCTATCCGTGTAGAACCACTCTGGGTGAATATAAGGTGTTTGCTGATTGCTAAGCTCATGCTTGTTGATCTCTAACGCTTTACCTTTGCGAGAACCTTCAGTGGTCATTTCTGGCAAGGTGATTTTCCAGTTAGATAGATCAAAGTTTTGCGCAGGGGCTTTAGTTGGGTCTAGATTGTACTTTGAGTAGTCGTAGTTAAACTCATGCTTTACTTGTGGCGCAGGTGCGGTAGATGAGCAACCTGCGATAACGCTTGCTGCTAATAGGCTTAGGTAGATTTTTTTCATATTGGTTTCCCCAAAGATCTTATTCAAGTCTCTTAAACTGCTCAGAATACTACAATACTATTGTATTACAATATTGTGATCGAGATTAAGAATTAGCCCGATAGTAATTTGATCTCCTAGTCGATGAGGCGAGCAATTAGCAACTTTCTAGCTCAATTTGAGTTCATTTGGCGTGTTGCAGATACGAAAAAGCCAGCGAGATGCTGGCTTTTAGATTGGTATTGCTATGTGCTGAGGCGTAAACGTCGGTTACCGCCAATGTTTAGCTTCAACGTCTAGCGCTAGCTGATTATTTATTGGTCTAGCTTCTATTGATTTAGTTTGCTTTGTGCTTCCTGCACTTTAGCAAAGTCTAAACCTAACTCTTCAGTGGCTTCTTTAATCAGTGCTGGGTTTTGCATCACCATCGCCATTAGCTGTTGTAGCTTTTCAGGTGCAATACCAAGTTGGCCAATAATGCTCATCGCCATCATAGGGTTCTCAGTTAATGCCTGAAATACCTCGTTAATCTTCTCATCACTAATGTTGTGCTCTTTAAGCAGGGCAATAATTGGGTTCATCGTGTTACCTAATCTAGTTTGCGTTGTTGTGGCTATTTTATCATTAATACTTGGTTTTTGAGAGTGCGGTAGGGTGAGTATATTTAGTAGCGACTACTTGCACTGTTGTCCGTGGTTGTGAGCCATGTGTTTACTTTTTACTTAATCACTTAAACTAATCTGATACTCGTAACGTAGTGGGTCTATAAATCATTAATTATTTTCACTTTTAAGAGTTATTCGAAAGGGAGTTTCTATGCAGCGTATTCTCATTACATTTATTTTAGTGTTAGCTTCATTAGTGTTAACTGGCTGCGCGACTCAATATCCTAATCAGGATATTACCGGGCAGGTTTTTCCTAAAGTGAGCGGTACCAGTTTAGAACAACAGGAAATGGTGTTTCCTGACGATGTGCTGGGCAAAAAAACGCTACTACTGATCGGATATAAGCAAGATAGCCAGTTCGATATTGACCGTTGGTTGATAGGTCTGGACATGACCCAAACTCGTGTTGATGTGTACGAGCTACCCACAATTCAGGGCATGTTTCCGCGCATGTTCAGCACCATGATTGATAACGGTATGCGCGCAGGTATCCCTAAGCCATTATGGAAAGGCGTAGTCACGATTTATCAAGATGGCGCCTTGGTGCAGGCGTTAACGGGTAACCAAAGTCCTAATAACGCACGGGTAGTGTTACTCAACGAGCAAGGTGAAGTTATTTATTTTTATGATCAGGGTTTTGCTGTTGATGCACTCAATCAAGTTAGGGAGTTGATCTAGCTTTTTTTTGCAACACTCTGATTAATTAGACCTTTGTGTTGCGATTGTTGTTCATTCGTTGTGGTGTAGTTTATTTGGTTTATCTGGATTTTTTATCGCTGTAAAAAATAATCATCACTATTTTTTACTAAGAAATGTGAAAATGCGTAGTGATTTTTAACTCCCTAGGATGGGCGGGATAAACAGATTATCTGTTTGTTTTTGTTCATGCTGCTCTTAAGCCACAGAGAGTACTAATTGTTAATGGGAGATGCTATGGCTGCATTACTTATATTTTTCGGTATTGTGTTAGCTATCTCTGTTAACTTGCTGATGGGACTTATCATAATCTGCTTTGGCCTGATTCTGATTCATTCAAGCCAGAAATCGAAAGCGCAAAGCCGCAAGAACAAGCAGACTAAACACAACCGTTACCTCAAAAAGCAGCAGCGAGTACCGCATGTAAGTAAGCCGCCACTTGATACATTAGCTCAAGAACAACAGCAAACAGAGCAGTCGTTAAAACAGTTGCAGGCGATGATTGATAACGACGCTATTCATAACATCCGCAGATAGTTCAACTAGTGGCTTAGCCAAATGCTTTCGATTGGCTAAGTCGCAAATCATTGATTGACATGCACTTGTAAGGTAGTTTGATTGCAATCTCACTAGACTCACGCGTGCCGCCATGACAATCGAATTTAGCCGTAAAATTAAAATTGATCGACCAATCCAATTTAAAGCGTCGTCTGCGCCGATTTTGAGGCAGTTTGAAAGCGACCGTGGTCGTATTATTAATTCAGCAGCGATTCGGCGCCTGCAGCAAAAGACTCAGGTTTTTCCATTAGAGCGCAATGCCGCGGTGCGTAGCCGGTTGACCCATTCTATGGAAGTGCAACAGGTAGGGCGTTATATCAGCCAGCTTGTCTGTGATGCGGTAAAAAACTATCAAAATACCGATTTATCTAGTTTTGCTCGTGAGTTAGAAACTATTGTTGAGATGTCATGTTTGATGCACGATGTGGGTAATCCCCCATTTGGTCACTTTGGTGAGGCGGCGTTAATTGACTGGTTAGAAAATCATTTAGGCGATATTTATCAGCAAATGTCTGGTAAGAATTTACCTGCGACAATCGCTAACGATTTATGCCACTTTGAGGGCAATGCGCAAGGCATTCGCCTGATCCATACCTTGTTGAAACTCAATCTTACCTACTCACAAGCGTCAGGCATTTTAAAATACACCCGCTGCGGCACTGAGCCAAAGCTGAAAAAGGGTAGTGCTGACCCGCAAAGCTACTTGAAAAAGAAGGTCGGCTTTTATCTGTCTGAGATCGACTACATCGACAAGTTAACTAGCACCTTAAGTATCGCACCAGGTTGCCGTTCGCCGTTTGCCTACATCATGGAGGCGGCTGATGATATTTCTTACGGTATTGCTGATTTAGAAGACGCGGTTGAGAAAGACGTACTGAGTGTTGAACAAATGCGTCAGGCCTTACTTGATAAGTTTACCGAACTGAGCACACATTTAAGCAAAAGCGAACAAGCTTTGATGCAGCAGATGCTAGATAGAGCTGCGTATCTAGCCAGTAAGAACGAAGGCAGTTACGACAGCATGTTCTTTGTATTCTTGCGGGTCGAAGTGAATAAGCGCTTGCCTCAACATGCACAAAAACGTTTTGTCGATAACCTTCAAGCCGTGTTTGATGGCACCCTTAATCAGGCACTGATTGAAGATAACAGCGTTAACCACATGCTGGTAGAAACCTTTAAGCAAGTGGCGCTAGAGCAGGCATTTTGTCATGCAGAAGTAGAGGCTAGGGAGCTGCAAGGGTATCGGGTAATTAGTGGTTTAATGGCGTGCTATAAGCCTTTGCTCGCGTTATCTGGTGAACAGTTTACCCTGCTTGCTTACGGAAAGTCTGGTGCTATTGAAAAGGGGATAGATATTAGCGACATAAATATCCCGATTTACCCTAAGCGGCTATTTAAAAAGTTATCTTCTAAGCACGTTGCAGCATACAAAGCAGCGATGGATGACAATGCGTTGATTGCGCAAATTGATGACGAGCAATGCCGCGAGTTTTATTTCCGCACTCGCTTATTGATAGATTACATCAGTGGCATGACAGATCAGTTTGCCTATGACGAGTATCGCGCATTTAATGTGATTGATGAGTTTTAAAACCATTCAACCCAATGGACGAAAAGCGTAAGCAAATGTATCTTTTGCTTACGCATTGTTGTTTACAATATCAAAATTAAACCGCTTAAAATCAGTGTCTTGGTTTGTATATACAAGCTTGTGGATGATGTATGTGATTAAGTATCATTTCAGTTAGCTAGACTAGAGTGTGACCTTGCCACAATCTGGCTAAAATGGTCGTACCCGCGTTAGGGCTTTTACAGCTATACTGTCGACGCGATCGATTAAACTTATTGTATACAACAGTCTTTAAGTGATGTTGGCAACATTTAGTTAGCACTAAACAGATTGCTGCAAACAACCTGAACCCAGGTTAGATAACAATAATGAATTATGGATACTTCAAGGAGACCACTTGTGAAGAAAGTCGGGATACTGCTTATGTGTCTGCTCACGCCTTTTATGGTTGTGGCAGAGCAAGCAAATAAAACCCTGTCGGTTGATGTCTTGTGGCAGCTAAGCCGAGTTGGGTCACCAATTATTTCACCTAATGGCGAGCACATTATTGCGCCAGTAACTGAATATGATGTGCCTGAAGATAAAGGCACCACACAGCTTTGGTTATTTGACGAAGATGGTAAAACTCAGCGCCCATTAACCGCTAAAGGTATGCGTGTAAGCGAGCCTGTATTCTCACCAGATGGCAAAACTCTTGCCTTTATTAGTCAGCGTGATAAAGACGAAGCTGGTCAGGTTTATCTACTGCCAATGGAGCAAGCGGGTGAAGCACAGCGTTTAACTGACGTACCTGGTGGCGTAAAAGGTTTGAAGTGGGTAGGTAAGCACATCTACTTTATTAGCCGTGTTTTCCCAGGCAAGAACTGGGATGAAATGGCGCAGCAACTAAAAGCCAATAAAGACAATAAAGTGTCAGCAAGGCAGTGGAACGCACTACCTTATTCTTATTTTGATCACTGGATTGAAGAAGATCGTGAAGCCCACGTATTCCGTATTCCTGCACTAGGTGGTGACGTTGAGGCGATTACTCAGCCACTAGGCAAGCAGTTACCGCGCGCATCTCAAAGTGCTGGCAACTATGATATTGACCCGAAAGAGCAATACATTGCCTTTAACAGCAATGGTTGGGACAACCAAGTTGACCCTAAAATTGATATCTTTCTTGCGAAAATTGGTAGCGGTAAAGCGGTAAACTTAACCCCAAAAAACAACGCTCCAGACGCTAACCCAACCTTTAGCCCTAATGGTAAAATACTGGCATTTACGCGTCAGTTAATTCCGGGTTTCTATGCGGATACTTCAAACCTAGTGCTGCTAGATATGGCTAAGCGTACTGAGAAAGTGCTGACTAGCGATTTTGACCGCAGCGTGACTAACTTTGTTTGGACTGACGACGGTAAAGGTTTCTACAGCGCGATTGATGATGCTGCGACTCGCCGTATTTACCACATCAGTGCTAAAAACGGTAAAGTTAAGCCAATTACTAAAGCAACTAACTTTGGTAAACCTGCAATCTCTAAAGACGGCACTTTGGTCGCTGCAAACGACAGCTTCTTATACCCAGCGCGTATCGTTAAAATCAACAAGCGTAATGGCAAAACTACACGCCTAGATAAGTTTAATGACGACATCTTAGCGGATGTTGATATGGGCACTTATGAGTCTGTGACCTACAAGGGTTACAACGGTGACGACATTCAAATGTGGGTACACTACCCTCCAGGGTTTGATAAGTCGAAGAAGTACCCGTTGATGATGCTAATCCACGGTGGTCCACACAATGCGATTTCTGATGGTTTCCATTTCCGCTGGAATGCGCAAACCTTTGCATCTTGGGGATATGTGACTGCATGGCCTAACTTCCACGGCTCTAGCAGCTTTGGTCAAGAGTTTGCCGACAGCATTAACCCTGATTGGAAAAACAAGTCGCTTGAAGATGTGTTTAAAGCAACTGAGTGGTTCCAGCAAAAAGACTGGATTGATAACGACCGCCTAGTGGCTGGTGGTGCCAGTTATGGTGGTTACCTAACTTCAATCATTCTAGGTGAAGAGCATCCATTCAACGCGCTATTTATCCATGCTGCGGTATACAACATGTACTCGCAAATGGCGGCTGATTTCTCAGTCCATAGCACGCGTTTTGGTAGCTACTGGGATAACCCAGAGATCTACAAGTCTATCTCGCCACACTACAATGCTAAGAACTTCAAAACTCCAACCTTAGTGGTGCATGGTCAACTAGACTATCGTGTGCCCGTAGGTCAAGGTTTCGAGCTGTTCCGCACGTTGCAAACCCGTGGTGTTGAGTCGAAGATGATTTACTTCCCAGACGAGAACCACTGGATTATGAAGCCAAACAATTCAATCTATTGGTATAACCAAGTTCAAGATTGGATGGGACGCTTTGCAACCCCAGGTGCTCAGTAAGCGCTGAGCACTAGCTTGCAAGTAAAATAATAAAGGCTGCCAATTGGCAGCCTTTAGTTTATTCGTGCGGTGAGCATTCAAACTTTGCTTACATCTTTGGCGCTAGCGTTAGCAAAATTTGAGTTGGGCACTATCTAAAGAAAAACAGTGCTGTTATAGATAGTGACTTAGAATCCCTTGGATTTCATTTGGCACGATAGGTTTAGTTAGGTAGCCGTTGGCACCTAGTTTAAGAGCAAACTCTTTGTCTGACGCTTCTGCAAGCGAGCTTATCACCACTACTGGTGGCGGTGTTTCAGTGGTTTGCTGAATGTGTTTAATCACCTGGTAGCCGTTAATGTTTGGCATGGCAATGTCGAGAAAGATAAGATCGGGAGTCATTGAATTTAGGAGTTCAATTGCACCTTCACCAGAGTTGGCGCTCATTACTAGGTAGTCATCACCTAAAATTGCCAGCAGTAGACCCGCACATACTGGGTCGTCATCAATGATCAAAATTTTTGCTTGGTCCATTATTGGGTGCTCTCCAATCAGCTAGGGTTAGTGGATTGAGCGATATGACCGTCTTGCTCAGTACTATGTGTACAAAATCTACTTTAGTGATTTGCAACTTACTCCATTGTATTCAATCTGACGTTAATTGCTACAAACTGAACTAAAACTGAGCGAAATCAGCCCCTAAACTGAGAGCTGAGTGAGGTTTGTCGCATTTAAACAATACACAAGTGGGATTAAGTCACGTTTTTTAGGTTAGTATGCGAGCGTTGTTTCAAGCAGAGAGAGAACGCTAATAATTCAGATTCGAACAGTTGTACGAAAGTTCCGACCAGCAGATAGGCCTGTTTAGTTCGCAATTAATCACTTAGGTTTTAGCTTTGTTTTAATAAAGAGTTAAGTCATAAAAAACGCCGCATTTGCGGCGTTTTTTGTATCTAAAGATGGTGAAATTAAACCATTATTGAAACTTACATTGAGTTTGCTTCAACACCACAGTCTTAAGGTTGCTGTCGCGGCGCACCACGCACTGACCGAACTCGATGAACAGGCTAAATTGCTCAGGCTTACTCATCACTCTACCCATGATGGGGTTGCCATTAGCATCCTTGTGAGCGGCGTGCTCTAGGGTGATTTGATGGCTTTGAGTAAATGCCGATTTGGCGATTCGCACTGACTCAATCTCAAGCAGGCTAGCAATTGCCTGACTTAACTCAAGATGACCCTTATCTGTCGCTTTGGCAACTAATGCCGGCGTTGGTTGTGGTTTCTTCCTCACCATTTTATCCGCCGCGGTTGTATTCTGTTGCACAGTTGCGCTTTGTTGACTACTTGCTTGAGGAGCTACAGCTTGTTGATCACTGCTTGCGCTGCAAGCGGTGAGGGTGGCAATGCTAATAGCTGCAGCGCCAACAAGAGCAACACCAGCGAAAGGTCTAATCAATTGCATCATTGCGCTCCATTGATATCCGTTAAGATGCGGTTATTGCGCCACAGGCTTTGTTTGCGCGTGTCTTCTAGCATGTAACCAGGGTCATCGAATGGCACGGCAGGAGCAGCAAGAGCTTTAGATTGTGCGACCGCTGGGCAGCTGCCATTTGCGCGGTAATGTAGCGCAGCGCTTAACAACCCTTCACTGCTGTCGCCCAACGCATGATTTAGGTCATCTTCAACCACACAACCTTGAACCTGGCTTGAAATGACAGGGTTCATTGATGGCATAAAGCCATCAGAGTAGTCGCCAAAGCCTTTTTGGTTTTCACCTCTAAACTGAATAGTGAAGTAGGTGGTGTCACAGTTGTCGGTTGGGTAGAAACCATAAGGTTTACCACAGGTAGTGTCGCCAATTTGAATCACTTCAATGTCGATACCACGTAGTCCGTTCATAAAGGCTTCAGACGCTGAGCAAGTGCTGTCAGTAGTCAGTACAA
This sequence comes from Shewanella sp. WXL01, assembly GCF_012263345.1. Taxonomy (NCBI): domain Bacteria; kingdom Pseudomonadati; phylum Pseudomonadota; class Gammaproteobacteria; order Alteromonadales; family Shewanellaceae; genus Shewanella; species Shewanella sp. WXL01. The sequence continues at coordinate 291,437 of NZ_JAAIKQ010000001.1, forward strand.
ATACTCTGTCTAAATTTAGACTAGGTAGTGCAACACCACGTCCTAAGAGGTCTTCGTTGTAGCCTAACGAAATAGGGATAAATGGCGTAGGCTCAAGTGTTGCACCGGTGACAGGATCGCTATTGGGGTATTTGTCATTAAAGCGCATTTGCTCAAAAGTTTTGCCTGTTGTGGCTTGCTCGCCCGCGACCATATAGCCCATTTGACTTGCAATGGCTAGTAAGCCGCCGCCGTTGTAACGCAGGTCAATCACTAGGTCATCAACGCCCTCATTGGCTAGCGTGGTGAAAGCGTCATATAGCCCGCGCTCAGCAGTGGCGATATGAGTATTAAATTGCAGGTAACCCACTTTGCCTGACGTAGTTTGAATGGTTTTCGTGTTCTGTACTGGTGTGGCAATGACAGTTTGCGCGGTAAGGTTAACCGTTCTTAGTTGTGACGACCCCAGGTCGCGAACAACAAATTCAGTCTGTTTACCGTTGTCGGTTGGGAATAGTCCGGCATTTAATATGTCTATTTCAGCTTGAGTCGCAGCGCTTGCCACATTGACGCCGTCAATTTCAACAAGTACAGCACCGCGACTAACGTTTGCAGTAGCAGCAGGAGTACTAGGATCGGTAAAGGTTACGGTTACTTGACGGCTGGTTGTGGCACTGGCATTACGCAAGCTGTAGTTCATGCCATAACCGAATGAAGCGCCAGATTGGTTTAGCTGCTGCCATTCATCGGTTGGCATAGAAAAGTGGAAGTTGTCTTTACGGTTGCCTGATTCTGAAAGTTCGTTGGTAATGAGTACATTGAAGTAATCCTCAATGCTGAAGTTAGCTGGATCGCGGTCAATAATCTCGTCATACCAAAGATAAGTATCATTGCTCCAAGAGCGCATCCATAACTTTTCGGCAATACCATTGGTCGAAGAACATTCCTGAGCCAGATCTCGGTATGGGGTAAACTGTCCTGCTACCCACTCAAACTCATTAGAGCCATTATTATTGCCGTTGTTATTGTTATTTCCTGAAATGTCGCTTGAAGAGCCACCACAAGCAGATAAACCAAGTGTTGTTACCAGAGCTAGCGGCAAAAACTTTAGTTTTGGGCTAAACATCATAAATAGTCCCTTTTTTTATGAATGAAAATGGTTTTACTATTGAGCGTGAGCTCGATAACGCCGCAGCGAGTAATAAGTTCTGTAATTTTCGTTAGTTAACGGCTTTACTGCTTATCAAGCATCGGGCAAACGTATCTAACAACCTTATTACATATCAACACTTTTGTAACTAATTAGTCGTATTAAGTTTGCTTCATTAAGTAACGGTTTTAGCGCATTAAGATGATGCTGAAATTTAGCCGCTAGATTGGTACTACACCCAAGTTAAGGAGTTAACATTCAGATGATATTAATTACTGGAGCCAGCAGCGGCCTAGGCGCGGCAGTTGCAAAGCAATATGCAGAGCAAGGCCATGCGTTATTGCTAACCGGGCGCAGCCAAGAGCGGTTGCAAAAAACACTGGCAAGCTGCAGGTTAGCTGCACCAGAGTTTGCTGATAATAATACTTGTATTCAGTCGCTTAGCTGCGAGTTAAGTCAGGATGAATCAGTCGAGCAATTGATTGAGAAAATCCATGAAATGGAAGCCGACGGGCAGATGCTTGCAAAAGTTATTCATTGTGCTGGCAGTGGCTATTTTGGCGAGCTTGAAAAGCAGCAACCACAAGCGATTCGTGAGCTGATTGATAACAATGTCACCTCTACTATTATGTTGCTGCAGCAATTGGTGATGCACTTTAAGCACAAACCGATAAAGCTAGTGGTTGTGATGTCTACCGCAGCGTTGAGTGGTAAAGCGGGAGAAACCACTTATTGCGCGGCTAAATGGGCGGCTAGGGGCTTTGTTGAGTCGTTACGGTTGGAGCTTAAAGGCTTACCAATGAAGCTAATTGCAGTTTACCCTGGCGGCATGGATACAGGCTTTTGGCCAACAAGTGGTAAGCATGTCGATACATCAAGTTTTATGAGCGCAGATGAAGCCGCAACTATGCTGATTCAAGCGCTGCCGGCAACCGAACATGGCTATGTGGCCGATTTGACCATTCAGCGCGGTTAGCTCAGTTTTGTGTTGGGAGTAACCAACGTTAGTCTTAGAGCACATAAGTAAAAACCACCTCTGACTCGAGGTGGTTTTGTTTTTAGGTTAGAGCGAATCTGTGTGGGTAACTAGACGCGACTAGCTGTATGCGACTATCCATACGCGATTAACTGTGCGCTATTAGCCATGTTTAAACTCGCCGCTGTGCTGATGTTCGAAATAGATTTCTTCCAGTGCTTGTGTTTGGCTGGAATTAGGGGTATCAAAATCGATATGCAACAATAGCTTGTTAGATTTGGGCTGATGCTGGTGAATGATACGACCACCAATGCGCATACGCTTGCTGTTACCTTGGTATAGATAGTCTATATCGACTGTGACGGTTTGGTTTTCATCAAGGTTATGAGTACCAGCAGGTAGTATTAAACGCGTACCACCAAAACTGATGTCATCGGTTAAACCCTGAATGTGCTTATCACCCTGAGTTAATTCATAATGCAAGCCAGTCTTCACCCTTGGGTGTGCGCGGTTACAGTCATCTTTCTTCTTAGTGGAGTTCAAGGTTACGTCCACCGAGAACTTCTGAATCACCTCGGTAATATCAATACAGACTTTTGAAAGCTGCTTCGCCACAAGGGTCGAAGTGCGGGATTTTTTGTGGCTTTCGTTAATAATGTCTTCAAGCTCTATTTGAGTGTTTTTTAGCTCATCGAGTTGCTGTTTTTGTTGCTCTACTTGTTCGTCAATACTTTGTTGGGCGGTGGCCACTTGTTGGATTCGCTCGGTAACCTCAATAATACCTTCAGCTGTTTGTTTCGAGGTGTTACGGCTTTGCTCAACCCGGCTAGATACTTCACCCATGCTGTTTACTACCAGCTTAACGCCCTCTGTAAGTTGACTAATCAACTTGGCAATTTCATCGGTAGAATCACCCGTTCGCGCAGCCAGTCCGCGAACTTCATCGGCGACGACAGCAAAGCCCCGACCTTGCTCACCGGCTCGAGCAGCCTCAATGGCGGCGTTAAGTGCTAGTAGGTTGGTTTGTTCAGAAATCGCGCGAATCGAGTCGACAATACCTGAGACCTGCTCAGCCGTGTCACTAAGCTCTTGAATAAAGTTGGTGGCTTTTTCGGTTTCATCGGAGGTGGTTTTCATCATGGCGATGTTTTTGGTCACTAGCTCAGATGCCTCGGTTGATAACTGATTGCATTGGGTTGCCATATCCAGAGTTTCTGAGGTGATTTCAACAAGCCTAATTGTGGATTGATCTAGTGATTTAGAGTTGCTGTGGATCATCTCAAAACGCTGCCTTTCTGTATGGTTGGCTGCGTTAATTTGTGACGATAAATCAGATACCTGGGTTGAAGAAAGGTTGATACTACTTGAAGCAAGCTGGATTTCACCAAGCGTGTCTTGCAGAGATTGCCGCATGATCTCAATATTTTGTGCCAGTCGGCCAAGTTCGTTGCCGTTGATGGCATCAAGTAGTTTTGGGTCTTGCTTTAAATCACCCTCACCAATCTTACGACTAATGCCAACCAGCAAATTAATAGTGGTGGTGATGTTGCGTATGATCATGAGGGCAAACGCAATACACAAAATACTGATCACAACGGCCAGTATGATGCTTTCCCAGATTAAGATATCCAGTTTACTGCGCGAATGCTGTGCAAATAACCCAACGGCTTTATTCATTGCGCCCAGCGCTTTGTGGTTGGCGATTAGAAACTCATCGGCCGTTTGTAAGTTAAAGTCATACTCAAGCTTTTGAGCGACTCTTAACTGTTCTTGCCATAACCCCTCAACCACCTTTAATTGTTCTAGAAATGGCTGATAGTCTACTTTAGGCAGCTCGATTGGTTTGGTCATGGATAAATCTGAGTAAGTTTTACCGCCGTACTTAAGCGCTTTTAGAGAGGTTTCATATAGGTTGACCGTGTGAGACGCCGCAAGCGGGGCTGGCATTTTATGGTCGAGATATTCAGCGTGGAATAGTTCTTCAGCCGAGTATTTTTTGGTTAACATACGCTGACGACCGGCAATATTAATGATTGAGGTGTCAGACTCGTTCTGCATTAAGGTGTAAGTCACCAGAGTCGCCTCGCCAATGAGGGCGACGGCGATAATCATCGGCAGTAAAAATAGTTTCTGCTTAATACTGAGAGATTTAAACATGCACGCTTCCTTACTTAAGCTAAATAACAATCCATGTGAGTATTAGTATAGCGTTAAGTAAAAAGTTGCAGAGTTTTTCTTCAATAAAATTCGGTAGTTAAATATCTATCTCTTTATGAGTATGCATGCTGATGTTAAGTGGGTTTAGCGTTTAACTACTTCAAACCTAAGCTTGACTAAATACCACCTGATTTCGCCCTTGTTCTTTAGCTAAATATACGGCTTTATCAGCCAGGTTAATGGCGTTCTCTAACTCGGGCGAGCTAGGCGGAATATCGACAACACCAAAGCTGGCGGTGACTGGAATTTTAACTTTGCCACTTTTTACCGGTCTTTTGGAGAGTAACACCCTCAGCCTTTCTGCAACATTCACCGCATCGCGGTATTCAGCTCGGGCAATTAAGATGACAAACTCTTCGCCGCCCAAACGCCCAATTAAGTCATGACGTTTAATGTGGCGCTGCACTCGACGCGTAGTGGTGATGAGAACGGTGTCGCCGGCGCTATGACCATAGTTGTCGTTAATGCTTTTGAACTTATCTATATCCCAATAAATCAAGCATATATGCTGCTTACGTTGATGGTATTGGTAGATTTGCTGCTGCGCCTGCTCGAAAAAACCGCGGCGATTAAGGCATTGGGTGAGAGGGTCAGTCATCGCCAGTGACTTCATATCTTCAGCAAGATCAGACGCGAGCATATACAACACAAATACTGACATGCCGACATAGGCGGCGGGCAGCGCAGTAAAGTTCACTATGGAATATAACGCAATTAGCTCAGGGTCGAATTGCCTGCCTTGCGCGAGCGCAATAGAAGCAGCAACAGCCAAACAAATCGCAAATATTAGATGGATAACTGCAGCACCAATTTCAGCTGGGCGCGGTTTGACTCGATGACGATAAATAATCCAACTTGAGAGCAGCAAGGAAATCACATCTACATACAAGTACCATGACATCATCAAGCCCGCATGACGGTCTATTGCACTGAAGTAAAAGGTACCGCTAAACCCAATGATAAATAGCCCGATAAATACATAGGGTGACAGCCTGGTGTTTGCTCTGAGCTTATGCCCCCAGGTACCGAGCAATACGGCTATCATGGATAAGCTGGTGACGAGCGACCAATAAAAACTCACCTGACCAAAGATGGGTTTGGCGAGGTTGATGGCCCACATGACGGCTGAGATAGCAAATGAGGCAAAAAAGAATAATGCAAAACGCTGTTTGCCCATAGAGTGCCAGGCCATAAAAAAGATGACTGCCAGCATTATGCTAGAGAAAAACAGGGTTACTAGGCTACTGGCATCAGCTGTTTTCATAAGGGCACGTTCTATCCAACAATACCTTTAAAGCTATACCAAGGTAGTTGATTTATCGAATTAATTACCCAAATTGTTTACTTTTGAATGATATTGCCTAGTGATACCGTATGCGATGTGTTAATGATCAAGTGTTAGCACTTTGGCACTCAATTACCGTTAGCTAAAGCTCGCTTATCTATTGCCTAGTCGCTCGCTATTTTCAGCCATGAGTTTGGGTAATGAGGTTAATGCTTGTTGAGTTAGGCGCTCGGTAAACGGGTTGATTTTCACATGCTGCGGGCTCCAACCCTTAATAAAACGTTGAAAGTCAGCCCATGCGACAGGGAATAGTGCTCGCCAGCTACTTTCAAGCGCATCTAGCTCGATGCCTTGATGTTGTTTAGCTGCTTGTCTTAATGAGTTGAAATAAAGCTTAAGGTAGTTTTCAACTTGCTCATCGGTTTCATCAAATGTCAGCACACTACTTAAAAACAGCGCTACATCCTTCATGCCGCAGCCATAACCCACGTATTGAAAGTCGACTGCCGCAGCTTGTGTTCCTTGCTGATTGAAGCAAAAGTTAGCCAGTTTAGCGTCACCATGAACAATGGTTTGATAGTCACATTGACTCAATAGCGCATCAATTTGGTGTGCCGCTTGTTTAAGCTTGTTGTCAGCGAGCGCCGCTAATTCATCCGGACGTGTAGCGAGATGCCAGTAACCGCCTTGTTGCCATAATTTATCGTTAATGCAGGGCTTGTCGGCAGTCGACTGTTGCCATAAAAAATGTCCTTGAAATTGCCCTAGCCAATACAAGCAAGCTGAAATGTGCGAGTGGCTAGCTTGGCTGATGACCTTATCGAACCCTTTGGTATGTAAATCTTCTAATACCAGCAACATATTGTTGCTTTGTTTTTCAGCTAGCAGACATTGAGGCAGGTAACTTTCACTGCTACACAGCTTGGCAAACTCCTTGTACCAAGCGTATTCCACTTGGTAAGAGTTAACCTTGCGTTGGTGTGACAGCTCGGTATTCCAACCTTTAGGGTGAGGTTTAGCAGCTAGCTGTGACTCGGGAATGGCAATGTACTTTACGATAACACTTGAATACTTACCGCCGTTTAAACTTAGACGCAGTAATTGTCCGTAACCGCTCCACAGGTTCTGGATGAGTTGAATGTCAGCGATACTGTTTGCTTGGGTGAGGTCGAGTATTTGTTGGCGCTGCTGTTGTGATAAAGCCATGGCAATCTATTGCTTGAAAACTTACCCTATTTTATCGGCAAATGGTTTCGCACTAAATCACTTGTTGATGTTTTTGGTCGAACCAATTGCGTGGTGTTGGGCTAGTGTTACGGTCGCAGGTTTTGAAGCTGCTTTTGGTAAGCTTCTATTTGGCGATCAATCGTTGCTACTTCAGTGTCGGCTTGTTGATTCACTGCGGTCATTTCTTGCGCCAAACTTTGCTCCCAGGTTGCACCAGCTAAGTTATTGTTGGCGCGATTGCGGCTGTTTCTTAATTGAGTGATTTGTTTATCACGATTTTGCAGCACACGCTTACGATCGCGTTTTAGCTTGTCGATGTCGCGGTTGATTTGTTGACGACGGATATAGCTAGAGATTTGGTTTTTTTGATCAGTGACTTTGGCTTGGTCGACAGCCATTGGCTCGTCAGAATCAACAGACGTGCGTTCAAGAGGCACAACAATGCTACCAACGCCGCTTAAGTCTAGCGGTATGCTGTTTTCATCACATGGGCGATCTTGGAATCGATTTTCACCACATTGATAAACATTAGCGTAGGCTGAACTAGCCAGTAAGCTGCCGATAAACAACACTATTTTTTTAAACATATAAACCTCGGTCACTCGAAATATACCCAAGCGACTTCAAGATACAGGGTGCAGAGCCTCTCATTAGGTTCAGTTCGAGGCGGAAAGTCGACGTAATGGCATTCCCTTTCTAGGCTTTTCAACAAAGAAATGGACCTAATGAGTGGCTCCCAAAGGGCGAGTTTGATTGGCTTTCATACTTTGTTGCTGATTATCAACGTAGAGCAACTATGTATCAAATCAGCGCCGCGCCTGAAAACCAATCAATTCTCGCTGAACATGCATCTTGAGGTCGTTTGGGTATAACGAGTGTACCTTGTTCATTTGTTAAAAAATAGTAGCAAATCCCCTGGCATAACACAGGGGATAAGTGTCATCTTGTATAAGCAATTACTCTGAGCGTTTCCAAATTACAAAGGCAACGATTGCGACTAGTGCAATGGCCGGTACTAGCTCGGCAACGTGGTGGAATAGCCCCACACCGCCGTGGCCTTCATGTGCGAGTGCGCTAGTAGAAATAGCAGCGAGTGCTGCGGTCGAAATAAGCTTTTTCATCATATCTTCCTTTTTACTGCTTGAATCTTAACTGCTTGATTATTTAACTGACTCAAGAAACTGAGAGTCGGTTAAAGCAAATCAAAGCGCGTTAAGTAACTTACTGGTGAATGGCATGCCAGAGCTGCCCTAAAGCAAGTCCGCCATCACTTACGGGGACTTGCTGACTTGCTAAAACTTGTCGTTGATGCTGCTGACAATGTTGTAAACATTGTTTCAGCAGCACCTTGTTTTGAAATACGCCGCCACAAAATACATGCGCGAGTTGTTTGTGCTCATTACTTACTTGAGTCACAGCCGCTGCCAGCATATTAATGAATTGCAGACAAAGGCTGGCACTGGTTTGTTGGCATAACTCGTTGTTGTCATTACAGTCATCGCTGTCACTACTGTCATTGTTAGTACTAGCGGTTAACAGCGCGTCAGCCACTTGCTTAAACACTTGCTGCGAGCTCCAACAAATAATCTGATCATGCTCATTAGAGATAGCCGTGTTAGCGGCAGAATATTGGGTTGACTCTAGTTGTATATACGAGTTTGCTAGCTCCCGCTGTGACAGGCTTTGGCTATTATCTAAAACCAAGGCTGCTTGTTTGGCCTGCGCCTCAATTAACATGCCTGCTTGGCCTTCAAATTGATTGGTTTCAATCAAATTAAGCGCCACTGCCATGGCATCGAATAGTCGCCCAACCGAGCGGCACATAATGCCGTGATTTGGGTTTTGCCACAGTTTGTAAAGGTTGTTTAGTTGGTTGTCTGACAGCGCTTGAATTGCCTTGATCGGCAACGCTCGAATTTGCTCTAACGGCAGCACATCGAACAGCAAGGCTAATAGAATCCGCACTGGCTGCTTGATCGCTTGCTCGCCACCAATCAGTTTAAATTCGCTAAAGTGCGCCAGTATTTGGTATGAGTCAGTATTGGCGAGCATGACTTCGCTGCCCCAAAGGCATTTGCTTGAGCCTTCGCCTGACTCTAGGTCGTCGCCAAGTCCTGTGCCGTCAAAGCTAAAACCTAATACTGTTTGTGTGCTTTGGTTGGCAGCCATTATTGCGAGTACATGACCATAGTGGTGTTGCACCTTAGTTACGGGTGTTTTGGTTTGCTGGTGGTAGTTTTGTGCCCACTGGCTTGGCGCATACTCAGGGTGTTTATCGCTTACTAACTCTGTTGGTTTGAAGTCATATAAGCGTTTAAAGGTTGCTAGGCTGCGGTCAAAATAGCTTTGAGCTTCAAGGGAGAACAAATCACCAATATGCGGTGACAAAATAAGATTGTGTTTAAAGGCAAAACCGACGGCATTTTTTTGCTGACCGCCAACGGCTAATACTGCTTTGTTAGCAAGCTCTACTTTACCTGTAGGAAGCGTTAACGGTGCATAACCCCGAGCAAGGCGAATAACCTGCAGTTGGTCATCTACCAATTGCACTACGCTGTCATCACAGGCGTTAATGATAGGGCGATTATGGTCAACAATGGCATCAACCACATGCCCAAGCCCGTCAATGATGTCGTCAGCGCTGCAGATAATGGGCTCGCCGCTACGGTTAGCACTAGTGGCGACAATTGGTTTGCCAAAGGTTTGCATCAATAGATGGTGTAGCGGCGTGTAAGGTAAGAATAAACCAATACGGTCGATGCCTGGCGCAATAGCATTGCTTAACTTGGGTGCCACAGCTTCGCTTAGCAAGGGTGCCACAGCGTCGCTTAGTTGAGCATCGTTAGTTACTGGCGCGTATTTATCCATTACTACAATGGGTTTTTCTGCGCTTTGCAGTAGTTGCCATTCTGCGTCAGTACCTGTGGCGTACAACTTGGCTTGAGTAAGATCTTTCACCATCACTGCCAGCGGTTTTGCAGGGCGTTGTTTGCGCTGGCGCAACAGATTAACCACTTTATCTTGGGTGGCATCACACACCAAATGAAATCCGCCTAAACCTTTAATCGCCAGGATTTTTCCTTGTTCAAGTAAGTTAGCGGTTTGCTCAATGATGTTGTCACTTACTGTGTTGAGGATTCGGGTGGTTTGGCTTGGCGCATCATAGCTAAGCTCACAGATGGTGAGTTTAGGGCCGCAATTGGGGCAACTCACGGGTTGAGCGTGATAGCGGCGATCCATTGGATTCTTATAGGCTTTAGCGCACTCAGCGCACATCTCAAAGTCTGCCATTGAGGTGTTGTGTCTGTCATAGGGCAGGGCATTGATAATGCTGTAGCGTGGGCCGCAATTGGTGCAGTTGGTAAACGGGTAAAGGTAATGGCGATTACTTGGGTCGCGCATTTCATCCAAACAGTCATTACAAGTACTTTTGTCGGCTGACAATGCCACAACGGCTTGTTCATCACCCTTATCGCTTTCGATGATGCTAAAGCTGTCAAACTCAGTGTCGATGCAATTGTAATGAGTGTCGATACTGTCGATGCGTGCCAGCGGCGGCGGGCTTTGCTCGAGTTTGACTAGGCACTGATTGAGCAAAGCGGCTTCACCTTGAAACACAATCGACACGCCACGATGATCATTGAGCACAGTGCCTTTGAGATTAAACTCATCGGCAAGGCGAAACACAAACGGGCGGAATCCCACCCCTTGTACTATGCCTTTAATAAAAATATTTACCTGCTCTTTGATCATCTAATTTCCTTGCCATGCTCGCCATTTGTGATTGCCTGTTCCTTTTCGAAACTTATGCCGAATAAGTCGCAAATGGCGTGGGTAAATAACACTGGATACCATTTTGTCTGCTTTATTTGTTATTTACGTCGACGTTGCGCAAGAAAAATGCCTCCGACTGCTAAATTTGCACCTTCTAGATCTAATTGATGGTTCACCAAAATTGGTGTGTTGTTACCAATGCGCAAATTAATCCGCTGTGCCAGCACGGGATTGTCGAATTCACTACCGGCAAGCACTAGATGTTGCACGCCGATATTTTGATCCACATGCTCAATCCAGTTGCTTAGGTAGTCAGCGAGCGAGTCATGGAAAGCAAACGCCAGCATCTTGGTATCGGTTTCACCGGCTAGGCGAAAACTCATCAAGGTACCCAAGGTTTTACACCAGTTAATACTGCGGTGCGCCTCGCCCTTAGTGAGTGGGAAGTCCACTCGCGGTGCATTATTGCCACGATACGCAGCAGCATCTGCGACAAAGCTGTCGGCCAATTGCTGGGTGATTGACTCCGGTGAGTCGTGGTGGATTTTGCAGCCAATGATCGCAGCCGCAACCGCCATAAAGCTGGTAAGTGATTGCGAATGAGTGGTGAGCTCAATATCAAGCAGCGCGGTGTAGCATTCAGGATAAGCTTGCTTGAACTTATCCAGTAGGGCATTTTCGCGGCTTTGACTTAGCAAGTGGCAAATCTCATAACCTGAGCTTGGCATCGCCGCTAGCTCGAAGAATAGCTCGGTTTGCCCTTGACCATCGAGGCTGACAATTTGGCTGGCTTGATAGCGGCTGAAAAACAACACAGCGGCATTTTTGGGCTTTTTGCATTTAGGTGGCGGCGTTTGTGCCTGTAGTCCCGCTAGCATAGCGCATTGCGCTGCGTGGGTTTTAGGCAATACCTCTTGGTTTTGAGTATGCATAGCTTGCCAGCGGATGAACTTGCTGCTGCCTTTGCTTGTTGCTGTGTAAGCCAGGTTGCTGATCAGCGATTGCGCTTCATCGTGTAGTGCTGGGAACTGGCTAATACATTGACCTGCAGCAACTTGTTGCTTAGCAACCCAACGTTGGTTTATCCAGGCAAGTTTTAGTGGTGGATTACCGTGATGCTCCCCAGGTTGATTTGAATGGCTATACAGCCAATTAATGCCTTTTTGGCGCAGACGCTCACACAAGATTGCCATTAAGCGAGAGTCGGCAAATTGCACGTCGACTAATGGGGCTTTGATGCAACGCATACCTGATTCATTGGTGTGCAGCTTTAAGCAAGGCTTTTCAATGCTTGATAGTGCTAATACTTGTTGCTCAGTGACATTGAAATAACCATTAAGCGCATTAGGGTTACACACGATAATTGCTGGGCGCTCCATCACATTGCCAGGCTGAGCAATCGATAACGTCATGTTGTCATCTGGTAAGTGCAAGGTTTGCTTATCGAGCAGCAGATCTGCAAAGGCAAAAATATCTTGTGTAGTAAGGGCGCGTTCGGTGACCGACAGTTTAGTCTCGCCGCCGCAATGTTCACAGGCTAAATCGATATTACCGAATTGCGAGTGTTGGTTATCGGCAAATTGTGGCTGGCAGTGCTGGCAAAAATTAAGCGGAGCAAACTGATGACTTGCTTGTTGCTCGCTGGCTTTCTGCTGGTTTGTGTTGTTTGCTGCTAGTTGTGGTTGCTCCAGAAGGGTGATTTTGGTGTCGAGCAGCCAAACAGATAGCAGGAAATCCGCTGCAATATCATCGGCGAGCTGCTCTAAGTCAGCCAGTGCACCGTCAGCTTCTAATATATAGCGACAATTGAATTTCTCGTCGATAATTTGCGCGGTGTGGATCTCGACATTAGGGTGCTGCTGGTACTGCTGACATAAGTGGTCATAGAGCGGCACCGCTTGTGAGCAAATAAACTCAAACTGAATCAGATGTTGCATGATTGCCACCTCGTTTATATGCATCGGGGATCACCTCATCAATGGTGATCTGAGTTTGCGCTTGTGTATTGAATCCAAGCTGCTCAAGGTAGTTGATAAGCGTGCGCTCCATAAGCGGAATCGCAGCGTGGAGTGATGGGGTAAGCCCGAGCGTCATAGGTTCAATTACGGTGGGTACTACGCCTAATACTTGGGTTTGTGGGCGGTCACCTACCATGTCCATCATGGTTAGGGTTTGCAGCATTTCTACCTCATGGGCGCTGCCTTGCCAGTCAATTTCAGCTGGCGCTTGGTCAAAATCGAAAAAGTAAACTTCGCCAGGGTTGGCGGTGGTGCAATTAACGGTATCGACAATAATCAGCTTGTCGTAACGACTAATAAGTGGAATAAGCCCCTGCGCAAGGGTGCCGCCATCGATAATATCGAGCTGGTGCTCTGTATGTCTAAATTGGTATTTGTCCTTGATGTAATTAGTAAAGTGCACGCCGACACCTTCGTCGGCGTACAATACATTACCAATACCTAGCAATAATATGTTACTCACTAGTATTAATGGTCCTTATGATAGTCATAACCCGAGACGATCGAGTCCACTGAGTTGTGCTTAAAGCGAATACCTGACCAAACCGCCATGTAAACGTGAATCACCACAAACACAATAAATGCCCAGGTGAGGTAGTGGTGCCAAATTCTAATGTTGGCGAGACCACCCATTTGCGCGGTGAACCAAGCTGATACGTCCCACAGCGCGCCGCCAAGTCCTTCATGGTAAACATTGGCATATAGAACTAGACCTGTAATGCAAATAAACAAAGCGACGAATGATATTGCTACATAGGTCACAAATTGCAGTGGACCGTAAATACCGGCTTTGTTTAAGTGCCCCATCCAGATATAAGACTTAAGCTGCACTATCCAGCTATTAAGGCTCATTACGTCTTTAAACGAGCGGCGCTCGATATCGTTTCTAGAAAAGAAAAACAAGTAAAAACGCACAATGGTGATGGCCGTAAGCACAAAGCCGAACACCACATGGGCAAAGCGAATATAGCTTTGCACCTGGATGTCGTTGGTGGCAGGAGCCACCAAAAATGGCCAAGACAAGTAAAACCCGGTGAGCACTAACACTAAGATGGCGAGTGCTCTAAGCCAGTGAAATATCCTAATGGCAGGCGTGAATATTAGCTGCCGAGTATGGGTTGCTGTAGTAGCCATAATCCCTCCTTCCCCATAGTTTGCTGTCAATTACAAACTGTTAGGGTCGATACGGAACTGACCCAGGGTTTGCTTGTTGTAGTCCATCACATGTACTGCACAGGCCATACATGGGTCGAATGAGTGAATAATACGGATCACTTCTAGCGGCTTGGTTGGATCTTCGAGCTTAAGGCCGATGAGTGATGCCTCGTAAGGCCCCATTTTGCCGTTAGCGTCGATTGGGCCTGAGTTCCAAGTGGTTGGCACAATCGCTTGATAGTTCTCAATCTTGCCGCCTTTAATACGTACCCAGTGACTTAGCATGCCGCGCGGCGCCTCAATCATAGCGTGACCCACATAGTCAGTATTTGGGTCGATTTCTGGCGTGACATAAGTGCTTTCATCGCTTTGCAGATTCACAAGCATAGCTTCAAAAGTTTTTAAGCCTTCTTCAGCGACAATCACGGTTTGTAGCATGCGCGCTGCGGTGCGACCAAGGGTGGTGAATAGTGCTTCAATTGGCAGGCCTGTGGCTTGCAGTAAGCCATTCACTGCATCAACGACGACTTTGTTACCGCGAGCATAGCTCACAAGTAGAGATGCTAATGGGCCAACTTCGACAGGCTCGTCTTTGTAACGAGGTGATTTCACCCAAGAGTATTTGCCATCGCCATCTACTGTTGGCAGTTTGCCGTAAACCGTATCGCGCTCAACAAAGCCCGTGTAGTTAGGCTCTGTGGTGCCATCGTACGGGTGCTGAGCACTATCGGCTTTGTACCAAGCGTGGGTTACATCTTCTTTAATTGAGTCAGGGTCGATATCACTCACGCCTGCTAAATCGCCGTGCATGATCACACCTGAGTCGAACATGTACTCACCATTGGCAAGAATGAAGTCGCTGGTGGCCAAGAAGCTGTTAACGTTAACGCCGCCAAGTACCGATGGCTCATTGCCAAATGCCGCTGCCGCCATGACGATATCGGCTTTATAAGCGCGGATAATAAAGTCATGAACAATGGCGTGTTTTTGCTTCCATTCTTGCAGGCGCGCTGGGCTGAGCATGTCACGAATTGCTGTCACACCACCCACCACAAGGGATTGTGGATGCGGTGACTTACCACCAAAGATAGCCAGCATTTCAGCCGCAACACGTTGTACTTCAAGTGCTTTTAAGTAGTGAGAAACCGCAATTAGGTTCTGCTCAGGAGTGAACTTATAGGTACCGTTGCCCCAGTAAGCATTGGCAAATGGGCCAAGCTTGCCGGTTTCAACCAAGCCTTTTACACGTTCCTGAACGGCTCTAAGCTCACCTTCACCTGCCGCAATCGGATTGGCGGTGTATTTCAGTGCTTCCTGAGCTGCCAATGCTGGGTCTGCGCTAAGCGCTGACACAACATCAACCCAGTCCAAACCATGCAGATGATAGAAGTGCACAATATGATCATGCATATACAGCGAGGTTTGCATGAGCGAGCGCAGGTATTTAGCGTTTAGCGGAATTTCAACACCCAATGCATTCTCAACCGCTTCAGTACCGCAGCGGTAGTGCGAGTAGGTACATACCCCACAAATACGCTGCACAATTAAGCCAACATCCATTGGTGTGCGGCCTTTGAGGATGACCTCAATGCCTCGCCAAAGTGTCGATGAGGACCAGGCTTTAGTAATGGTGTTGTTTTCATCAACCTCAACTTCTACACGTAAATGACCTTCGATACGGGTGATAGGGTCGATAACGACGCGATTACTCATGTTTATTCCTCCAATGGCTTAGCGAAAAGGCTAGTGACAGCGTGAGCACCAATACCCACAACGGTTGCGCCTAAAATGACGGCACCTATGGTGTCGGCTGTTGCGTCTATGCCATGTAGTAGTTGTCTGCCTAGTGGGCGTTCAAAGTCTGCCATGTCATCCCAGAAGTTAGGCTCAGAGCAGCCCATGCAGCCGTGACCTGCCAGTACTGGCCAGCTGGTGTGATGGTTAAAGCGCTCAGTAGGGCAGTTGTTATAGGTGTAAGGGCCTTTACAGCCAACCTTGTAGAGGCAGTAGCCTTGTTTGGCTCCTTCATCACCAAAGGTTTCAACAAATTCACCAGCATCAAAGCGGCCGCGGCGTTCACAGTTGTCATGTACGCGTGCACCATATGCCCATTTAGGACGGTTAAACATATCGAGTGCAGGCAATTTACCGAACATGATGAAGTACATCAGAGTGCCGACAATGTTCTTCTCACTTGGCGGGCAGCCGCCGAGGTTAATCACGGGTTTGTTGACCACGGCGCCAACACCTTTGGCACCCGTCGGGTTTGGATGTGCAGCTTGAATACCACCGAATGCTGCACACGTGCCCACAGAGATAATTGCCGCAGCGTGCTCTGCTGCTTCTTTAACAATGTGCAGTCCGGTATGTCCCTTACAACCTACGGTTAAGTAAGCGCCATTGTTGGCTGTTGGCACCGCGCCTTCAACCGCAAGTAAGTAACGACCTTGATACTCAGCAAGGGCGTGCTCAAGGTTTTCCTCTGCTTGCCAGCCCGCTGCAGCCATGAGCGTTTCATGGTACTCAAGGGAGATATGGTCAAAAATGAGGGTGTCGAGATTAGGGGTGTCGGTGCGAATTAACGACTCTGAGCAGCCAGTACATTCGGCCATGTGCAACCAAATTAGCGGCACGCGGTCGGCTAATTCTGCCGCTTCAGCAACTAGGGTACTAAAGGGTAGTGGCAGTGCCAGCATAGCGGTGACGGCACCAGTCCATTGAATGAATTCACGGCGGGTGATGCCCGCTTCTTGCATTTTTTGTTCTAGTGAAACTTGCTGCCTAGGCGCGAATTGGCGTAGGTATTCGAGGCGTTTTTTACCTTGTTGGTAGAGCGCTGAGTGGGTGTCCATAAGCTAACCTTCTGATCATTGAACATGGGTTAATTTGTATCCATTTGTTCCAATATAGGGCTGAGCTTTGAACTAAGACTTGATGTAAATCAAACTGGTGAGGTTTTGTGCTTTGGGTCACAAAAATGCACGGCAGATTTATGATTGCGATCCCTGTTTAATGTGTGAAAAGACAGAATGTCTCAGCTTTATATTTATGCGTGATTTAGATCACGCTCTGCGTTTTTGTTGAATTGAATTTAAGTCAAGTTCAAAGGGCGTAATTACATGATTTAAATCTATAAGTTTTCGCACTGTTTGCCGTTTTGGGCCCCAGTGAGGGTGACCTATTACTGATAGAGACAGAGCGTTGAAAGGAAAAACGCCTCAGTGGGGACCGAGGCGTTTGGAAGATAACGCTGATGAACGGCGGGTGATGCCACGTTATCTTACAAATTGGAGCCGCCGCAGGGATGAAGCTGCTCCAAGATGTTTAAGGTAAGGTTCACCCTAGTGCGCTGCGCTACCGTTGTGCACAACATCTACGCCATAAGTTTTACCTTCCGCGTGACAAGTTGCACAAGACTCAATTGGTAAGTCTGCTGTGGTAGCTGCATCATCTTGAACGTAAGCACCATTACTCTTGAAGTGAGCAAGAGCTGACTCTTTCACGTGACAGCTGCGGCATGATTCGGCGACAGGTGAGATAAAACCTGCATCTGTTTCAATTGCGCGCTTACCAGATGTTAAGCCACCGTCAGCTGCAAATAGCGTGCTGTCTTCTTTGTGACAAGCATGACAGTCTGCCTCAGGCGCTGGGTATCCATGTAGTGTGCCCTCTGCATCGCGGTAAACAAGTGGTGTGTCGTCCCAACGAGCATTGTGGAAACGGTGAGCCACTGTCACTAGGTCGCGGTTGGCGAATGTTAGACCTGGCACTTCAGCCCAAATAGCGTTGCCATCCGCATCCACGTCATCAGTTTTGTAAGTTACTGTTGGGTGATAGCTTGGAACACTGCCTTTGTTTTCACTGTGACAAACGACACATTGACTAAACTCAGTGACACCGTGAGAGCCTTTAATGTGGGTTAAGTTACCATGACAAGCATTACACTTAGCTTCGCTCACTGTGGTGCGCTCAGGGTCAGTAATACGTGTCATTACCGGGTCAGCATTTGCATCAGTTAGGTTGAAGTACTTAGTTTCGGCTGTGTTTGCTACTGCAAGTTGGTAAGCGTCAGAATCACACTTAACAATCTTGGTTTGGGTAGCACATAACTGAACTTCTGCAGTCGCGTAGATAGGACCTTCAAGTAGCGCTGTTGCGAACTCTTGGCTAATTGTTAGCATGCCACCATCAGCTAGAGTACCACCTGTAAATGCAGGGCGGAATAAACCGTCACTACCATAGCCGTGTGCAATTGCCCCTGTTTCAGGGTTGAGTTTACCCAGTAGGAATGGACGATTAGCATTAGTCATGTAATCGGTGATCTCTGCGTAGGTAGTTGCATCTAGCGCTTCACCATTCATGGTGACTTTTGAGGTGACCACAAGATTGCTCATGTCAGCCGTTGTTGAATCTTGTACTTCCACTGATTGAATATCAATGACGAAGTTACCTTGTGCTTCTTCACGCTGGCCTACTTGGTGAGCTACTGCTGGACTTAAGCTACCTGAACCGTGACATAAGATACATGCTTCGTCACCACCAGGGATGATACCAGCATGGTTGTCGCCAGTTTCAAAGTCGATGTTGGTGTGGCACGATACACATGCTTCAGCATAGATGTTTTCTTGCCATTGCATGCCATTGTCGTGACAAGCGGTACACTCATGAAGTTCATCAGGGAAACCGACTTCACCAAACTCTTCTTTTGCTTCACCTTGTAAATCTAAATGGTGACCGGCGTGAATCGTATGGATCATAGCGTTCCAGTTAGGGTTATAGCCCTTGTCTGGGTCGTTTTGATCGGCGGCAATCGCAGGGTTATGACAGGCGATACAGTTGTCTACTTCTTGATAATTGTGGTGGGCATGGACATTTGCAATACGGCTATCGTCCTCAGCGAACCCATCAAGGCTTGCGTGACACTTAATACAAGCTTCGTTAGACACTGCATCTTTCATTGATACTGCTAGTTCACCAGTGGCGGGAATAAAATCTACAGGCATTGAAAGAAGCTTGTCGGAAATGCCGCTGCCTGAAAAATCAGTCACATTGTAGCTACGCACCATTATGCGATGCAGGTTATTTGCGTTGCCATCTGCCAGTACAATCGGAGCTGTACCATCATGCTCCCATGTTCCTGTATAGGTACCTGGGTTTTCTGTGTCTTCAACTAAAGTACAAGCGTTAACTTCATTGCCCCAAGAAATTGTCTTGCCTTCAGGGGTACAGTACATAGAGTAACCAGCATCGTTTGCCATGGCGTTGTTCTGCCATAAATATGGCGCGCCACCTTCTGCAGTATTTTCATACTGGTTGGTTACATAGATAGCAATCTTATCAAGGCCCATGAAGGGTACTTCTTTGCCTTGCTCAGTTTTGCCTGTGACCGAAAACTTCAAAGCGAATGGTTCACTGCCAACCACCACAATGTCGTTTGGATTTAGTGTTAATTTAAAGTCGGCAGCAGTGGCAACATGTTCAGTAAATGAACCCGCTGGAAGGCCGTTTTCACCATTCTCACCGTTTTCGCCATTTTCACCGTTTTTACCATCTTCACCATCGCTACATGCGGTCATGCTGAATGCCGTGATCAACGCAAGTGCGAGAAGTGATTTTTTATGTCTCATCATAGCAGTATCCCTTTTTAGGTATTTTTTGTTTTCTGCAGGATAACTATGATTAAAATAACCTTAAAACGTAAGTTTTTGGTTGTTAACTTGTGACTGTGAATTAAAGATTTAGATACGCAAATTTCAGTTTACAGAATCAATAATTCTGTAAACTGAAATCATGTATTTTGCTTATCAGTTTAATGAGGCTTGGTAATAATGGCGTGACGAATAACGTCAGCAATGGCTTCGCGTTGCTTGCTGTTGTAGTGGCGATATTGTTTTTGGGTTTCAATGAAATGCAGCATTGGACCATGCTGTCTACCATGCAGTGAGAAGTAGTCTTTATCTAATAACCGTTCGGTATGAATAGAAGGTACATCTTTATAAAAGTCGGCTTCTACTGGTGTGAGAAATGACAAGCTGCCCATATTCAGCATGTGGCTATACCATTCTTCTCTTCGCGAAACGCTTTCTATTTTGGCTGGAGTCAGGCCATGGTTGCGACAATACAATTCGAAAGGATCGATTTTATCGTTAAAGCCTGCTTCAGCAATATAAATGAAGGGGTATTCGGTTAAGTGTTCGAGTCTGACATTTTCATGTTGAGACCAAATTGGGTGATCTTCTGCTCCAACCACACACAAAGCTTGTAAGTGCCCCAAGGGAGCGATGGTTAGCTCTTTGCTAAGCGCATTTTCAAAACCAACACCAAAGTCCAGTTTACCGTTGTAGATGTCGTCAGCCGTGTTCTCATGCCATGAGTGCAAACGTACTTTAGTTATTCTGCCTTGGTCTTGAGCATGTTTTAGGCTTCTTGCTATACCAGTAAATAAGATTTGCGGCACCGCAATATGCAGCACTTGCTCTTCTTGCGTAGCCTGAGCTGGTGTCACCGGCGTTTCCAATTTTTCAACGATACGGCAAAACTCGCAAATGCTGTCGTAGAGGCCGTTGGCGACGGGAGTAGGTTTTAGCTCGGCTTGTCGTCGATAGAAGAGTTCATCATCAAAGGTGTTGCGTAAATTGCTTAAACTACGACTGACTTTAGGCGCCGAAACATTCAGTAGTTTAGCAACATTATTGGCGTGCTTGTGCTCGAATATATACTTGAATACGAATAGCTCAAATACATCAAGATCTTTGATTTTGTTAAGGTTTGTTTGAGTCATGTCATTATATTTATTTTATTAAGTCTAAATTCCATTTTGGACGTGAATTACAGCCCTTTCACTTTTAGAGTAAAGTGAATACCACTTTGTAGGTATTCGCTTGTATTAGCTCAATTGTTGGTCAACTGTTGATGTTATTCAATCAATTGCTAATGGAAATGCGAGCTATCTCTAACTATGTGTCAATGAGCGACTTGTAACCGCAAAATCTTCTACTTAAGAGAGCTAGTTTCGCATCGCTCGCTGTGTGCGAGTTGAGCTGGGGTATGTGCAGAAAACAAAAAAAGCCGCAGGCGAGTGCCAGCGACTTTACTGAAGTGCCTTTTCAACTGTTTGTGCAAGGCTTTCTGTACTACTGTGTACTAGCTTTCTTGCACTAGAGTGAAGCGACTAAACTAGTCTACAGCAACCATTACATTGCTTGCTTTGATGATAGCGTAAGCGTCGCCACCAACGGTTAGACCTAGGTGCTCACAAGACGCTTTGGTTACTACTGAAGTAATTTCAACACCTGGTGCTAGTTCAATCACAACTTCGTTGTTTACTGAACCTTCTGAAATCGCTTTTACTTTACCGCTTAGTGTATTACGTGCGCTGATTTTCATTTTAGAACCCTCTCAATTAGTGAAGCGCTATAGTAAGACTATTTATGGCATTGCGTAGTCTCTTTACTGAGTTTTTAGAGCTTAGTCACAATGCTAAGTCTCTGAATTACAGAACGATAATCGGTAATAAGTAAATGTTTTAATTAGTAACAATTCACTTGTGTATAAGTTAACCGATTAAGGTAAAGTATTTTGTTAAGAGTAAGTGAATATTCGAATTTAGGGGTAAGCAATGGAAAAATCAGCCGTGTGTAGTAGCCGACTGACTGTGAGCGATAAGGTTAAGCCAATGTTGGTCGCGCTGGGTGTGATGAGTTTGGGGCTGGCTGCGAGCACCGTTGCGAACCCAGCGCTGGCTATTGCGTTTAACGACTACAAGCTCAATGCTGATATTGAGCTGACACAAGCGGTGATTAGCGCCAATGTACTACCTCAGCCAGGAAAAGAGCTGATTGCTGTTGGTGTGAATGACAGCTACCAGCGTTACTTGATGGTTTATGGTTATCAAGGCAACAAGCTGGTGGAGCTAGATCGTATGCTGCTGACCAATGATCTGCTGCGCTATGACGTTTACCAAGCCGAAAATGATCCGCAAGCTCACCCTAGTAGCAAGAACAAACAACAAAAGCTGTTTTTCACCACGGCTGATAGCCTTTATCAATATGTTCCTCGCTCAGACGCTTTTAGCAGTCAGTTAGATACTAGTAGCCAGTTAGAAAAAGTTGCTGATATTAGCTCAATCACTGTGACTGATAATGCAGACTATATTGCTCGAGGCCGTTTCGCCTATGACATTAACCGCGACGGTTATGGCGATGTATTTTTAAGTGATTTTACCCAAAGCCATTTGTTGCTTGCTCAGGAAGATGGCAGTTTGCAAAAGCAATCCGTGCCGTTAAAACCGATAGTTGAAGTGACCCGTAGCGGCGCTGAGTATAGTCGCCCTGAAGTGTTCTCCGCCGATATGAACTTCGATGCTCGCCCAGATTTAGTTCGAGTCGGTGAGGGTATGCTTGAAGTTTATCATCAGCTTGATGATGGCAGTTTCGACAGTGTGGCTAACTTTGTTGCTGTGAGTCAGCCTATTAGTGGTATTAACTGGTGGAATAAGCGTGACGCTTATGGCCGGCAGTTAGACCAAAGTGATTTGTTGTATCGTAAAGTAGAGCAGATTAAAGATATTAACGGCGATGGTATTACCGACCTTGTGGTGCGTTACACCAAAAGCTCCGGCGTGTTTGATCGCAGTAATGACTATGAAGTGTACCTTGGCAGCAAGCAGCTCGTTGGCGAGACCCAACAAGCAAGCATTAATTTCGGTCGCGAGGCCGCTACTGTTATTCGCGCGGATGGCACCTTAACTGGGCTGCGCTTTAGCGATCTCGACAACGATAAGATTGATGAAGTGGTGGTATCAGGCTTTGATATTGGCGTGTCGCAAATTATCGGCGCGTTGTTGTCTGGCAGCATAGATCAAGATGTGTACGTGTTTAAGATGGATGCCAACAGTAAGTTTCCTAAAAAAGCCAATGAGTCAGAGCAGGTTGAGCTCAACTTTAGCTTAACCTCAGGGCAAAGTGGTGAGCCAATTGTGGCACTAGCCGATATTAACGGTGATGGCTTTAAAGAGTTATTATTGTCTGACAGTGATGACACGCTTAAGATATTTGTCGGTCAATCGGGTAGTCAGCCGTTTTCGCGTAAGAGTCACCAACTCAATTTTACCTTGCCAACTGAAGGCTCAATGTTGTCGGTATCAGACGTTAACGGCGATGGTCGTGATGACCTATTAGTGCAATATGGCAGACAAGATGACAAAGCATTGCAACGTCAAATTCATCTGTTTATTGCCGATGACTAACCTCCCTCTTTAAGAATTAAATCAACTGGGTTAATGGCGTTTTGTGCCTAGCGCACGATTAGCCCACAATTAACGCAAATTAATCCAGTTGATAAGCTTCAGTTAACTTTCCTTACTTATATTCATCGCTAACCAAATAGGGTCTGTTGACCTTTCAAGATTATTTTTGCAGCTGCTTGTTGGACGTTTATACAAGGCAAAGACTTTGATGTGTGGTTGTTCCACATGATAAGTCGTTAACGCAGTAGAAATGACAACAAGCGCTGCCTGAAAGGTTCGTTTAAAAGCGCTTTACTCTGCGTTACGAGCCACTTGTTTAGTCGACTAAACTGCATAGCTCGCGTCTTGATTAAAGTGCTTTTAATTCGAACAAATTCTAATCAGCAAAGATCAACAGACCCTAGCTATAAATACGCATTTAGCTCGAGACTTTATTTGTTGGTGATGAATTCTAGCTAGCGTTTACCTTAGCTATAGCAAGCTGTTTTAGAGGAATGTCGATGAAAGTTTTTCTGCGTCACACAGAGTCTAGCCCTTGGTTGCTTGCAGCCTTAGGAGTGGCGCTATACTTTGGCATGTTCACCATGGTGACGTTGCTAATGGTCTATAACCTACCTTTTGGACTGGCTGCATTTCTCGGTGTCGCCATGTTGCTTGGGGCTGCTATTTGTTGGGGCGTCGCGCTGTTTTGTTCTATTAAGCGACTCCGTCATTCTGGTTTTAGCTTTCGTTATGCTTTAACGGCGCTGCTGACTTTACTAGCGCTAATGGGTTTAGTTTGGAACCTTAGTACCAGCCCTCAACTTGATATTTCTGAGCTTACTGATTCCTATTCTGGAGAATTATATTCGGCGCAATATCAGTCTGTTAATGTCAATTAGGCTGGCTAACCCGCGAATAATAGCTTAACTGTTTTCCCCACCTGTCAGGCAAAAGTATCAGTCTTGATACAGTTCTATTTTGCCGTAACTTATAAAAATCCATATAAAACAAACTATAAGCGTTAGATGCGAAATCGCTTAAATTGATTTGAATCAAAGTTTGGCACATTTACCCTAGAAAGTTCTGTTGCGAAAAAGCCTTTGAGAGTAGACTCGCCTTAAAACATGTAAATAATATGCATGATATAGGAGTGTGTGATTATGTTTTGTGTGCAGTGTGAACAAACGATTAGAACCCCAGAAGGTAATGGCTGTAACTATGCGCAAGGTATGTGCGGCAAATTAGCTTCAACTTCAGATCTTCAAGACTTACTTATCTATATGCTGCAAGGCGTGTCAGCTTATGCAGTGAAAGCCCGTGAATTTGGCATTATCAATGCGGATGTAGATACCTTTGTGCCGAAGGCATTCTTCGCAACCTTAACTAACGTGAACTTTGATGATGCGCGTATTACTGACTATGCTCGTCAAGCTCAAGCATACCGTGAAGAGTTAAAAGCAGCTTACGTTGCAGCTTGTGAAGCGAACGGTCAAACTCCAGTTGAAGTGCCAAATCAAGGTGAGCTAAATCTAGCGGCAACTCAGTTAGAAATGCTAGAGCAAGCACCTGTAGCATTGCCTAACCGTGGTGATGTTCACGAAGACATTTTAGGTCTGCGTTTACTTTGTTTATATGGCCTAAAAGGCGCTGCTGCGTACATGGAGCATGCTCGCGTCCTTGATC
The DNA here is from genome assembly GCF_012263345.1 of Shewanella sp. WXL01. Classification (NCBI taxonomy): domain Bacteria; kingdom Pseudomonadati; phylum Pseudomonadota; class Gammaproteobacteria; order Alteromonadales; family Shewanellaceae; genus Shewanella; species Shewanella sp. WXL01. Next base: position 316,130 of record NZ_JAAIKQ010000001.1, read on the forward strand.
AAGTTGATAGCGATGTGGCTGCCAAGTTCCACGAAATTATGACCTTTGTTGGTGAAGATTCAGCGGATGCTGACAAGCTATTTAACACCGCAATGGAAATCGGCCAGCTGAACTACCGCGTGATGGAAATGCTAGATAGTGGTGAAACAGCTGCGTTTGGTCACCCTGAGCCAACGCAAGTGAACACTAAGAGTGTCGCTGGTAAAGCGATTTTGGTTTCAGGTCACGATATGAAAGACCTTGAGCTTATTCTGCAGCAAACTGAAGGTAAGGGCATTAACGTATATACCCACGGTGAAATGTTACCAGCACTGGCTTACCCTGAGCTGAAGAAGTACCCACACCTTGTTGGTAACTATGGTAGCGCTTGGCAAAACCAGCAGTCTGAATTTGGTACTTTCCCTGGCGCAGTTGTGATGACCTCTAACTGTATTATCGACCCGAATGTAGGTGATTACGTCGATCGCATCTTTACCCGCAGCATCGTTGGCTGGCCTGGTGTTACTCACGTTGAAGGCGATGATTTTGGCATCGTAATCAATAAAGCGCTTGAGCTTGAAGGCTTCAAGTACGATGAAATCCCACACATGATCACCATAGGCTTCGCCCGCAACGCCCTAATGGCTGCTGCGCCAACTGTGGTTGAAAATGTGAAAAATGGCTCGATTAAAAACTTCTTCTTAATCGGTGGTTGTGACGGCGATAAATCAGAGCGTAGCTACTTTACTGACCTTGCTAAATCAGTACCGGATGATTCATTAATCCTGACGTTAGGTTGTGGTAAGTACAAGTTCAATACCCTAGATTTTGGTGATATCAACGGTATTCCACGCCTGCTGGATATTGGTCAGTGTAATGATGCTTACTCTGCGATTCAGTTAGCACTAGCACTTAAAGATATTTTTGAGTGTGATATTAACGATCTGCCGCTACACCTAGTACTTTCTTGGTTCGAGCAAAAAGCGATTGTGGTATTGCTAACGCTGCTATCACTAGGTGTGAAGAACATCCGCACTGGCCCTACACCGCCAGCGTTCTTAACTGAAAACCTAGCAAAAATCCTTGAAGAGCAATTTGGTCTGCGTAACACCACTGATGTGCAAACTGACCTAACAGCCATGCTTAACAAGGCGGCATAAGCTATCAGGGTATAAAACCTTGTATAAAGAATCGCTATATAACCCATAGCGGTGTAATACCAATTAGGATAAACAGGTGATCAGAGATTACGCAGGAAAAATCGCTTAGAACAAGGCGGAAATTGCAGCTAGCTAGTTGTTCTACCTACAAAATTTCTGACGAAGTTATAAGTGATTTTAACCAGTAAGAATGAGCACATTCTTATGCTAATTGGTATAAAGCAAAGCGGCGACACAACCCCTCCTCTCTCCCCAACTTGGGTAAATGTGTCGCCGCTTTAATCGTAAAACTAACCCTACTGCATAGGTGTGATATGACAATGTCTGGGTTTTCTTTCTCATCCGCGTTGGCTGACAAACAAGCCGAAAAATCAACTCAAGAGACTAAGAGGGCAACGACTGGTGGATTTTCATTTGCCACTGCGCTTTCCACTAAGCAAGCCAGCGCTGATGCAGCTAAACAGTCTGATGCTCAAACGAGTAAAGTTGCAGATAAACCTGCTGGTGGCAGTGGTTTCTCTTTTGCTAGTGCTTTAGGTGAAAAACAGTCAGGTCAGCAAATTGTTGCCATTGAGAGTCAGATTGATGGTAAGTCTTTATTAACCGCCGCCGAGTGGCAGCGCGGTGAAGTTGAGCTTAACTGTGTCGAGAAATGGCATGAAACTCATGATGTAGTTAGCTTTCGTTTTCAGGGTTTAAAGCCGGTTAAATTTAATTTTAAACCGGGGCAATTTTTAACCTTCAAACTCAACATAGATGGCAAGCAGGTTTATCGTAGCTACACCATAGCGTCATCACCATCGCGACCATATTCGCTAGTGGTCACCATTAAGCAAATTCCTGATGGCTTAGTATCTAATCATTTAGCCAATACCCTAAACGTTGGCGATAAAGTTACTGTAACTGGGCCAGATGGGCTATTTAATTTGATTGATATTAAGGCCGAAAAATACCTGTTTTTAAGCGCCGGTAGTGGCGTGACGCCAATGCACTCAATGTCGCGCTGGCTTAACGACACGCAGGTGGGCAGTGATATCGCGTTTGTGCATAGCGCAAGAAGCGCAAGCGATGTGATTTTCGCTAAAGCCATGGCGCAGATGGCTGAGCGTAATCAAAGCATGTCGCTAGGTTATGTACTTGAAAGCGCAGAGAGTCAGAGTGATTTAACCAAGTTATATCAAGATACTGCACTAGAGTCTGGGCGTTTAGACATTGATAAGCTTGCTAAGCTGGTGCCAGATTATCAAAGCCGTACCGTGTTTATCTGCGGGCCAGACCCATACATGCAAGCGGTTAAGCAAATGCTAGAGCAAGCTGGGTTTAACATGGCGAACTTTCACCAAGAGAGCTTTGGTAGTGCGCCAACTGAACTTGATGCTAGTTCAGCAGGTGGTGATGCATCTGCGCGCTTTATGCTTGAGGTGTCTGCAGCAGGGCAATCAGCCACATCCATTGAACTCACTGGTGCGCAGTCTTTACTTGAAGGCATAGAGTCGGCAGGGCTACCTATTGTGGCGGCGTGTCGAAGCGGTGTATGCGGCTCATGTAAATGTAAAGTCACCAAGGGTGAAGTTAACAGCACTAGTAGTTCAGGGCTGACACCACAAGAAGTGGCTGAAGGATATGTACTGGCGTGTTCTAGCAAGCTAACTTCAGATGCCAGTTTGGCGTTGTAGTGCTAGTAAAACCCAAATATTCAATATAAGCCGTCACGGGTGCAGCGTGAGTAAAACATGAGCTAACGCACGTACCTGAGTACAACCCAAGCAGTATAATTAGCCTTTAAAGATGTAGGAGTCGCTAATGTCAAAATCAATTCATGGTCGTAATGTCATTCAGTTAATGCAGCAGCACAAACCACAGCCGCGTGAGCAGTGGTTAGCGTTAATGGCATCTGAATTTGGCGGCGATGCAACTTACTTTACTTGTCAGGCACAAGATATGAGTGCTGAGCAGTTGTTTGATCTGTTCGCTGGCAATGGCCGCATTACTGACGAAGGCGAAGGTTACGCAATTCATCAGTGCGGTTGTGGTGGTCACGGACATAGCCACGATTAATGCTTGCCCGAGAGCACAATAGTGCCTCGACATAAGGTTCATAATAAAAATGCCAGTCAGGTTAATCTGACTGGCATTTTTGTTTTCAGCGCTAAACCACCTACTTCAATAGGAGGTTATCATCAATTAGGCTTTACCTGTAATTTCTAGTGTTCTTCAGATCAGGTAACTTTATCAATTAGCTCACGTTACAATGGCATTTAAAGCACGTCGTGAACACTTCCGTGTGGACTCGACGAAAACATCCATGTTTTCAGCGGCTTTAAATGTCATCGCAACTATGCTTTAAGTTTAGCTGTTTAGGCTATGCTCCCTTCTCGACTGCTAACATAAAGCCACCTTCTTCAGAAGGTGGACTCTTTATTTTGCTGTTAAGTATGCTTATCTCAGCCAAATAGAGCGCTACAAACTAGTACGTTACAAACCTAGCAGCGCTTTACCCAATAAAGCTCAAATAACCTTGCAAGATAATGGCGTTAACAATATCAATGAAAAATGCGCCGACAATCGGCACAATCATAAATGCTTGTGGTGATGGGCCAGTGCGTGATACTAGTGCGCCCATGTTCATTACAGCTGTTGGGGTTGCGCCCATGCCAAAGCCGCAGTGACCGCCAGCGATAACCGCTGAGTCATAGTTACTCCCCATAAGACGGAAGGTCACAAAGTAAGCAAACATTGCCAAAATGGCGGTTTGAGCCATCAGGATGACCAGTAGCGGTAAAGCCAGATCGAAGATTTCCCAAAGCTTTAAGTTCATCAACGCCATCGACAAGAATAATGATAGTGATACTGTACCCAGAATATCCACGCACTCACTGTTAATCTTATAGCCACTAGATACTTCAGTGATATTGGTGATCACTACGCCTAAAAATAGGGCATAGACGAAGTTTGGCATTTTTAAAAAGCCAATATTATGCTCGGCTACCAAGTTGCCAATCCACTGCGCGCCAGCAACACAAAGTAGCAGGATAAACAGTACTTCTAAAATGCTCTTGGCTGTCACCCTGTCTTCTTCCAACTGATCGTATGTGACCAGATCTGGGTGATCCTTATGATGATTTCCACCGACACCGTACGCCGACTCAAGGTCATTTTTGTTAATCAAACGCTGAGCAACCGGGCCGCCAATAATCCCGCCCATGACTAAGCCGAAGGTGGCAGCCGCCATAGCAAACTCTAAGGTTTGAATGCCGTATTGGTCGTAAAAGGTTTGCGCCCAAGCAGCGCCTGTACCATGACCGCCAGACAAGGTAATCGAGCCTGCAATCAGCCCCATCAAGGGCTCTAGCCCTAGCGATGATGCTAAAGCAACACCGACACCATTTTGGATGATGATGTACAAGGAGGCGATGCCTAAAAACCAAAATACCTTAGCGCCGCCTTTCATTAACAGCTTATAGTTAGCCGCGAGACCAACGGTACTGAAAAACATCAACATGAGGGTGTTTTGCATGGAGAGACTGAACTCCAACACGATATTGTTGAAGTGTAAAATAGTGATCACTGCTGCGACTATCAAGCCGCCAACAATTGGCTCTGGAATATTGTAGCGACGTAAAAACGGTACGTGGCGATTAACATTATGACCAATAAATAAAACTAGAATCGCGATCAGAAAAGATTCCAGTTCACCAAGAGAGTAAACTAACTGCATGGAACTCCTTATTCATTTGCGCGTGAAAATAATGCAGTGCTCCATATAATGAGCACAGGTGTATTTGAAGTATAGGTGAGTCAAAAACCGCTGGTGAAAGATAAAGTCTTAAGTTTTAAATCGGCTTAAGTAATATATAAGACTTTGCGGTTAAAACTGTGTGGCGGTTAAAGTCTGTCCGCCGAAACCAAGCAAGCAATTTTAAGTACAGCCTACGTAAAAATACAGTCGACTGGTCTGGTGTGTATGCTTTTTCAGCAAATGTTGGCTGTAGGTGTTATCGCTGTTGAGCTGATGTTTTTGTGTGTTGGTGCAGATGTTGGTTTTTTGGTGGTCGAGAAACACTAGGGCCTGCTGACCTTTGCTGATTAGAATTTGTTCGAATTAAAAGCACTTTAATCGCGACGCGAGCGATGACGTCTAGTCACCTAAACAAATTCGCTCGCAACAAAGAGTAAAGTGCTTTTAAACGAACCTTTCAGGCAGCGCTTGTTGTCATTTCTACTGCGTTAACGACTTATCATGTGGAACAACCACACATCAAAGTCGTTGTCTTGTATAAATTTCCAACAAGCAGCTGCAAAAATAATCTTGAAAGATCAACAGGCCCTAAGTAACCAAGTATGCTATAGCTTGTAGGCGATTAGACATAAATGTAACCAAAGTAAACGGTTAATAAGAAGAGGAATAATGAAGTTAGCAGCCATCAATAAAAAGCAGTATCGGATGATGAATAACCGGGTCCAGTTAGGGCTGGTGGCTATATTGGCAATTTTATCAGTGGTGTTTGGGCAAGTGCTAATTGCCTTTTGGGGCGCAGAGGCTATGCCTGATGGCAGTACCGGCAATTTTAATTTAAACCTGCTGGGTGTCATTTTAGCGGTAATGGTGTGTACTGTGCTGGTGCGTGTTAACCGCAACAAGCCTCTCTTTTTCGAGGTTTACTATGTTTGGCAGGTTAAGCAACTGCAAAACAAAATCTTTAAAAAACTCGCTGCAATTCAATCAGCGGCAAAAGACGATAATCAAGATGCATTGATCATATTGCTGTTTTACTACCAAAGCCTAGCTATGGTGTATGAGCTAGATGACAACACCTTAACCATGTCGAAAGTGAATGCTGAGCTTGAGCAGGTACAAAACCAGATAGACAGCTTGAATTTAGGTATTACAGCAGATGACTTCGAAGAGTCATTGTTGGGTAAGTTTTAAATCAGTTTACCGTTTTAGTTATTCACCATTCAAAAATATATAAAGCGCCGCGAGTTAAGCGGCGTTTTTGTTCTCTCATCGCTTTAGCTGGTATTCACTCAAAATCCGGTGTAGTACCCAGCCTAAAAGCATACTCAAACTAAGCAATTCCTTAATGATGAGATGAGAATGTCATCTCACTGTCACTTGTGCGTCATTTTTTCTCGTTAGCTTAGCCACTCATCAGACCTGTGAGCAGGTGAGTCTATGTCGAATGATGCGGCAGAAATAATAACAAGAGGGATGAGTATGTTAGGGGCAAATACTAAAAGCAGTATCACGCGTCGTGACTTTTTAGCCATGTCGGCCAAAGGCCTTGGTACAGTTGTGATTTCATATGGTTTAATGGGTTGCGATAGTGATGATAATGCCCAATATGGCAAGTTTAATCACGGTATTGCTAGTGGTGATCCAGCTCAAGATGCAGTGATTTTATGGACAAGGGTAACGCCAGAAATAGAGGGTGAAGTTAGTCTAGCTTGGGAGGTTGCCACCGATGAGGACTTTAGCCAGCTAGTCACCAATGGTTCTACCACAACCAATAGTGACCGAGATTACACAGTTAAAATTGATGCTGTGGGGTTAGAGCCGGGCACTAGTTACTATTATCGCTTTAAATCTGGAGATAACACCTCGGTTATTGGCAAGACTAAGACCTTGCCTCAAGGAGATGTTGATCAAGTTAAGTTTGCTGTCATGTCGTGTTCGAACTTTCCGGCTGGTTATTTTAATGTTTATGAAATGGCAGCTCGGCGGACTGATCTCGATGCGGTGCTACACCTTGGTGACTACTTGTATGAATATGGGCGAGGTGAATACGCCAGTGACAATGCTGAGGCAATGAATCGTCAAGTTTTCCCAGAAGGTGAATTACTGTCTCTAAGTGATTATCGTACCCGCTATGGGCAATATCGCAGTGATGCAAGTTTGCAAAAGCTGCATCAAAACGTCGCGTTTATCAATGTTTGGGACGACCATGAGGTCACCAATGATACCTGGAAAGATGGCGCAGAGAATCACAATGACGGCGAAGGTGACTTTGATGTTCGTAAACAAGCTGCCCTACAGGCCTACTTTGAGTGGTTACCGATCCGCCCTTGGAGCGAGGGCAACCATGAAGAGATTTACCGTAGCTTTAAGTTTGGTGAACTTGTTGATTTACACATGTTAGACACTCGCGTTATCGCACGTGATGAACAGCTTAACTATGCCAACTATATAGACCCAACATCGGGTGCATTTAATAGTGACAGCTTTATGGCTGATGTGACAAATGTTGAACGCACCTTGCTGGGTCAGGAGCAATTGCAGTGGTTACAACAGTCGATGTTAGAGTCGACTGCAAAATGGCAAGTGTTAGGTCAGCAAGTATTAATGGGCAAAATGACCTTGCCAGCCGCCATTGCGACCCAGCAAATGGAGATAGGCGAGTTTGCTGAACTTGCAGGTTTGGCACAGTTATCAGCAAGAGCGGCAGCCGGAGATCCAACACTCACAGTTGATGAGCTGGCATACTTACAAGTAAATCAGGCTAGATTAACGCCAGAGGTAGTCGCCATGCTGCAACTACCTTCAATTCCTTATAATCTGGATGCTTGGGACGGATATGCATATGAGCGTGAGGTGATTTTAGCTACGGCTAAGTCTCAGCAAAAGAACCTGGTTGTGGTGGCTGGAGATACTCATAATGCATGGGCAAACCACTTAACGGATGCAAGCGGTGAAAAAGTGGGTGTAGAGTTTGCCACTAGCTCAGTCTCGTCTCCTGGTATGGAATATTATCTTGGTATTGCTGATGCCGATATGCCCCAAACTGAGGCGGCGATTGTAGGATTAGTTGATGACTTAAAATACACCAACTTACGTGACCGAGGTTATATGGTGCTAACTTTCACTGCAGCGCAAGTGCGCAGTGATTGGGTTTATGTTGATACAATAAAATCACTCAGTACGACAGAGCAAACTGAGCGCGCTCACTCACTAATGATGAAAGCAGGTGATGCTACATTGGTGAAGCCATAACCCTTATATAGGATGTGGAAAGGCCCTCAAATGAGGGCCTTTCTAGTATGGGAGAAACTGAAGCTGAGGATTAACCTAGTGGGTAAATAACTTCAACTTTTAAGCTTAGGCTACATGCACCAACAGTGTTCCAATCAACAGTTGTTGGGTCAAATGTTTGGCCATTGCCGCCGTAAACTGGAGTGAACCAGTCAAAGCTTCTTAGCTCTGATTCTGCATAGTCAGTAGAAACTTGAATACGCGCACCAGCGTTACGGGCACCTAGATCTGGCGAACCAAGCTTCACATTAGAGCGAGTGTCAAACTCGTAGTAGTGGATTTCACCTTTATTATTATTTACCAAGTTCTTACAAGTATTGTTCTTGGTAATTAGCATAGTTACGTAGAACTCACCATCTTCACCCTTGTGCATACCTGGGCCAAATGTTGCAGCACTTGCAATTGATTCGCCATTTTCTTCACGTTGAGTGATAAAGGTAGCTGCACCCTTGAAGTTACTGTACTCAGATAGCTCGTATGACTTGCCGTCATCAGGGAACATTGTAGTGATGTGCTCGCGATTTGGCATACCACAGGCGGTCTTAACATCGCTTGTGCCGTTGCTTGATTCCTTCCACTCATAGAAAGTATTCATCTTACCAAAGCGAGTATTTAGGTACTCGGCATTTAGGAAAGATGCATTGTCTTTAGCGTAGTAGAAGGTGCCCGCACTTGCGCCAGTGTATGCATCAAATGCTGCCCATCCGTCGCCATCTGTTGCGCCTTCAGGGTGGGTTGCAACACCTGGTGCACCTGGATCTGGCTCTGGTTCTGGCTCAGGGTCTGGGCCTGGCTCTGCAACAGTGTGGCAACTTGTGCAGTTTTCACCAAAGTGTTGATCAGGAGCTTGAGCTGAGTGACAACCCGTACAAGTGTTGTTGTCACGACCTTCGTGGTCTGCTGGCTGGCTTGGCATTGCAGCTGCTGGTAATGCAGATAAAGCACGTAGCATATCTGGTGTCTTACCATTGTTGATATATGGGTTATCCGGGTTTGGATTTTCGTAATCGAAGTTTACACCCACTTCAGCACATTGCTCTTGGAAGTTGCTGATATAACCAACCGCTTTTTCTTGCAGTTGGTTGTTAGTCGCAGCTAGTTCAGCAGCTTGGTCGCGATATTGATCTGACTCGGCCTGAACACTTGCTTTTTCTTTAGCTAACTTTTCGTTTTGAGCTTCAAGTGTTTGAATTTGTTCTTCTAGATACGTTGTGTCGGTATCATCACTACCACACGCGGTTAACGCGAAAATAGAAGCACATACAAGGCTTAGTTTAAACGTGTTTTTCATCATATTTCCCCTGCTAGCATACTTGCTATGCAATTAGTTTTTATTCACCCATTGCTGGTTTTTACCAGTTAAGGCAGGTACTGCTTGAAGGCAGATGATTCATGGATCACCAGCTCATTTGAGCGGTTTTCAATAATCATCACCGGCAGTGCCATTTTTTCTGCTAATGCTAACGAATCCTTGATCGGCATAATCATCAAAGCGGTGGCCAACCCGTCCGCAGTCATGCATGAGTCATGAATAACTGTGGTCGATACCACTTGATGTGGTGTAGGTTGGCCAGTTTTTGGGTCTATGATGTGCGAGAAGTGTTGACCGTCTTGTTTAAAGTAGTTGCGATAATCTCCTGATGTCGCAACGGCTTTATCGGTTAACCCAACTGCCACCATAGGGCTTGCTGCATAAGCTGCTGGCTTTTCAACGCCCACAACCCAAGGTTGGTTTCCTCTGGTGCCGCTAACTTTTACTTCGCCGCCGATATCAACCAGGAAGTTGTTGATATCGTTCTCCTTTAGCACCTCGGCGATGGCATCGACCCCGTATCCCTTAGCGATGGCCGATAAATTGATGCGAACACCATCATGTTCGCGTGATAGTTGATTGCCATTGATGGTAATTTTGCCGATACCCACCTTGGTCATGGCTTGGTGTACTTCATCAAGGCTTGGCTTAGTCGGCGCTTGTGAGTCAGCGCCAAATCCCCATAGCTGAATAAGCGGATCTACAGTGACATCTAATGCGCCGTTAGTTAGTTCGCCTAGGCGCTTAGCTTCAGTCACGACTTTGGCTAGGGCGCTCGACAGCTTAATATTTTGTGTTTGCGCGGAATGGTTAATTAGGCTTAGTTCAGACTGTTTATCCCAGGTCGACATAGATTTGTTAATCTCGGCGAGACGCACTTCGATTTGATTGCGAATATCAATCATGTGCTCCACGTCTTTGTAGTCACCAACCCAAGTGACACGGTAGGTGTTACCCATGGTCTTGCCTTTTAAGCGTGGCAAATGCTCTGCGTAAGATTGCGGAGATAGCAACAAACCAATAGCACTGGCAATGAGAAAAATTCGCTTCATTTTTACCTTAATTAACAAAAACCATAACTGGGTTTACATCTACTTAGCTTTGGCAAAATGTACTCACTTAGGGGTAACTATTTTGTGATGAAGTTCATGAGTAAATGAATGTTCTAGAAACTTGCGACAGAAATGTGATCTTGAAATTGACTAGTAGTGATGCGCATCACGAAAACATGTAAAAGAATTAGTGCTTTATTAATTAAATGTTCCTAACGTAACTGACCAGATGCTTTATTTATGAACAGTTTTAGGGTAGGCGTGCGGTTTACTGGATAAGCGGTTGTTGATTATTTAAGCAAAGTAAAATACCTCTTTGTTGGTATTTTGGGCATTTTACTTTTGGGTTCACTTAAGTATTGCTGAAATGATTTCATCAGCTAATTGAGGGCAGAGTAAACTCTTGTGTGAGTGCACGCTTTACTTGGATGAAAGATCTAAGCTTGCAGCAAGAGAGGAGCTGAGCAATTTATCTGAACTGCTTAAGTAAATAACTTAAGTTGATAAATTATAGATAAAAAAAGGCCCTCATAACGAGGGCCTTGGGTTGGCTTGGGAGCAGCCAAAGGTAACTATTAACCTAGAGTAGGCATTAACCTAGAGGGTAGATAGTTTCTACTTTAAGCGTTAATGAACATGCACCAACGGTATTCCAGTCAACATCTGCAGGTGCGAATGGTTGGCCGTCTGCACCATAAACTGGCGTAGACCAATCCGGACCTTTCAGGACAGTTTCGTGGTAATCAGTTGATACTTGAATACGTGCACCAGCGTTACGCGCGCCCATATCTGGTGAACCTTTTTTCACACTTGAGCGAGTGTCGAACTCGTAATAGTGGATTTCACCTGCATTGTTGTTCACTAGGTTCACACAAGTATTGTTTTTACCAATGCTTAGCGTGACGTAGTACTCACCGTCTTCACCTTTGTGCATGCCTGGGCCAAACGTTGCTGCACTTGCAATTGACTCACCGTTTTCTTCACGTTGGGTGATGAAAGTGGCTGCACCCTTGAAGTTTGAGTATTCAGCTAGCTTGTAGCTCTTACCATCAGTTGGGAACTTGTGAGTAATGTGCTCGCGATTTGGTAGACCACACGCTTGTTTAATATCGCTTACACCGTCTGCAGACTCTTTCCACTCGTAGAAGGTGTTCATCTTACCTAGGCGAGACTCTAGGAACTCAGCATTAACAAACGAAGCGCCGTCTGCATTGTAGTAGAAGGTGTTTGGACCTGAAGCACCGGTTAAACCATCCCAGTTACCGTCTGCAGGGTGAGTTGGTTTGCCTGGCTCACCTGGAACAGATGGATCTGGATCCGGCTCTGGATCAGGATCGGTACTTGCGTGATTGTGGCAACTGTCGCAAGCCATACCTTGGTCGTGGCCGTCACTGTGACATGTTGTGCAGTCTTTACCTACATTGTGGTCGACCGGGATTTCAGGTGCGCCAAACACGCCGACTAGCGAAGAGCTGGCAACCATCATCTCAGGCGTGTTGCCATTGTTGACGTAAGGGTTGTCTGGATTTGGATTTTCGTAATCAAAGCTTACGCCAGCTTCAGCACACTGATCCTGGAAGTTGCTAATATAGCCAACAGCTTTGTCTTGTAGCTGGTTGTTAGAAGCGACTAGTTCAGCGTTCTCGTCGCGGTACTTATCTGACTCTTCTTGTACTGCAGCTTTTTCTTTTTCTAACTTAGCGTTTTGTTGCTCAAGCGTTTGGATCTGCTCTTCTAGGTAAGTCGTGTCTGTGTCATCACTACCACAGGCGCTTAACGCAAAAATAGAAGCGCAAACTAAGCTTAGTTTAAAGGTGTTTTTCATCATATTTCCCCTGCTAGCATATGTGCTATGCGTCTAGTTGTAATCACCCTAGAGGTTGCATCTAATCAACCAATTAGGGTTGGTACTGCTTAAATGCGGATGACTCATGAATAACCAGCTCATCAACCTGGTTTTCAATAATCATCACTGGCAGCGCCATTTTTTCAGCTAATGCTAACGAGTCCTTGATCGGCATAATCATCAAAGCGGTGGCTAATCCGTCCGCTGTCATGCATGAGTCATGAATAACAGTGGTTGATACCACTTGATGTGGTACGGGTTTGCCGGTTTTTGGGTTGATGATGTGCGAATAGTGTTTGCCATCTTGTTTAAAGTAGTTGCGGTAGTCTCCTGACGTCGCCACTGCTTTATTGGTTAACGCTATTGCTGTCATCGGGTTAGCTGCATAAGCCGCAGGCTTTTCAATGCCAACCACCCAAGGTTCATCCTGTTTAGTGCCACTTACTTTTACTTCGCCGCCGATATCAACCAGGAAGTTGTTGATACCGTTTTCCTTTAGCACCTCGGCGATGGCGTCGACCCCGTATCCCTTAGCGATGGCCGACAAATTGATGCGAACCTCATCATGTTCGCGGGTTAACTGGTTACCATTAATGCTGATTTTGTCTATGCCGACTTGTGTCATGGCGTGGGCAATTGCTGCATCTGATGGTTGAGTACGTGCTTTTGAGTCTTCGCCGAATCCCCAAAGTTGTATTAATGGGGTGACGGTGACATCAAGCGCTCCCTGAGTAAGCTCAGCCAATCTTTTAGCTTCAACCACAACGTGTGTTAGCTCAGGCGACATGGTGATATTAGTCGTCACGCTGGAGTGGTTGATTTGGCTTAATTCTGACTGCTTATCCCAGGTCGACATTGCACTGTTAATATTCGATAAACGCTGCTCAATTTGTTGGTATAAAGAAATCATCTTTTTCGGACTATGGTGCTCATCATCCCAAGTCACGAGATAGTCATTACCCATAGTTCTGCCTTTTAAGCGCGGCAGGTCTTGCGCCAGTGTTAACGGCGAGACAATTAGCGAAAAGGTGAGGCTACTGATAATGGCTGATTTCATTTAAAGCGTACGCTATGCGAGTATCTATACATGTGTTTTTGCTGTGGCTGAATGTAACCATTTATAGGTATTAAGTGTGTGATGTAGCTCAACTGTGGTGTATTGGTTAGCTGGTGAAGATCAAAATTGTGATCTGCTCTTTATTTAGCTTTTTATTAATGATTAAAGCCTTAAGTGGCTTAAAGCAGTGTGGTTTGGTTGGCTTAATACCGGGGGAGAAGATATAAAAATAGGGATATTGGGTCGATTATTGTGTGGGTTGATTGGTATGTGATTACCTTACGCTCTGGCCAAATCTTTCTCTCAAGCTAAATATGCCTCAATGGACTTACAGTATAGATGAGTCGTGTTCTAGGGTTGTCTTGTAGGGGCGTCTGCTAGGAAGAATACGCTAAAGTGCTGCACGGACATCACACAAGCCTAGTTGACTTGTGTGAACGCTAGCTCTTACAAAACTCAATTTGTAAGAGTGAGAATGAGTGGTGCTTAGCGCTTAGTGTTCAGTAATTAGTGTTTAGCCGCGGCTTTGCTAGCTTAACGTTAGCGCTACTATCTTAAGTGGGTGATTGCCGTCAAACGATGGAAAGTCTTGATGGCAATCCAACCATTGTACTTTGGTGACTTGTCGCCCTTGCTTTTCAACGCAGCGTACCAGTTGATTAAACCAGGTGTCTTTGTCGACCTTAGCTACATTGTTACAGCAAACAATGGTGCCGCCTGAGTTGGTTGCAAGCAGTGCAGGTTTAAATAAGCCTTGGTAATCATTAATTAAGTCCACGATACCAAATGGGCTTTTGGCATATCGTGGCGGGTCTAGAAACACTAGATCGAATTGCTGAGTAGTTAGTTTTGGATATTTAGGTAAGCGTTGATTGCGGCGCCCGCCAACATTAAGCCCAGCAAGCTGTCTTATCGCTGGGAACACGTCACTTTGAATAAACTCACACCGCTCGCTGACATCGTTTAGCTCAGCGTTTAGCTTACCTGCTGCCAATGCAAATGATGAAAAATCGACGTTAGTAACCTTAGTTGCACCGCCAACAGCTGCAGCTGTACCGATTCCACAGGTGTAGGAGAACAGATTTAGCACGGTTTTGCCCTGGCTGTTATCTCGCACATACTCGCGGCCAATTCGCATATCTAAAAATAACAGTGGGTCTTGCCCTTCATGGCGCAACTTAGTGGTAAAGGCGATGCCATTTTCATGCATCACAGTTTGTGTTGTTGCTGCGTCATTAGCGTCTTCAACAAGCTGGTTTTGTACGCGCGAGTTACTCTTTGAGCGATCGTTATACACCACAGGTAACTCAATCAGCTTGTTAAGTTCTTGAGTGATCAGCTCAAGTTCGTCTTGCTCTAGCGATTGATGAAAAGTTTGAATTAACCAGGCGTCACCATACCTATCTATATTAAGTCCTTGTTTTCCCTCAACTGTGCCATGAAAAAGTCGGTAGCAGCTGGTGTTGCTTTGTTCCGCAGATAACAGAAACTGATGGCGTGAGGTGATAGCATTAGTAAGTGATGATAAGAGCGACATGATGGGAACTCAGCTAAATTAAACAACAATTATAACAAGCCACAAGGGCGCTGTCGGCACTGAGCAAAGTGTTTTTATTTTCGCATTCTATGCTGTATTAGATACTCGAAATGCAAAAGGACGCGTGAAGAGTTTGCGATAGTGAATCGTCTTTTGAGGGATTGGTTTACCCCGGTTTATTAACTCTATAATTGTGAGGTTGAGAGTGAAGTTCTGCCACAAGTTAGTTGCTTATATGATGAATTGTCATCGCTCAAAC
Source organism: Shewanella sp. WXL01 (assembly GCF_012263345.1). NCBI lineage: Bacteria > Pseudomonadati > Pseudomonadota > Gammaproteobacteria > Alteromonadales > Shewanellaceae > Shewanella > Shewanella sp. WXL01. Next base: position 331,362 of record NZ_JAAIKQ010000001.1, read on the forward strand.
CCAGTGATGACATGCGGGCAGATCGCTCATCGCACTGGCGCGCCTTTTGTGCGGTTATTGGCTTTGTCTTTAATACTTGTCCTCTTCTCGTTATTCTCGCTTACCACTAGTTCAGCAGCACTAGCTACGTCGCTATCAGTTGTAAATACCTCAGCTGCAAATCCCGCTAATGTAAATCCCTCTAATGCAAACTCATACTCCCAGAGTGGTAAATCTAGCAGCGATGACAACATATTTGATCCGCTCACCATGCTCAGAGAAACTCCACAAGGGATGCAGTTAGTTAAGCTGTTTTACCGCATGGAACAAGAGCCCGATTTTGTGCTTGAGCGCATGCAGCAGCTACGCAATCAATGGCAGTTTGAGCAAAACCTGCTTTTCATGGCGCTATACCATCGCACTTTGCATGACATTTATGTGATTAAGTCAGATCTTGAGCAGGCTCAACAATGTGCTGACAAAATGCTTGCTCTGGGTAATAAACACAATGAACGGTGGATTATTGCTGAAGCAATGACCTTAAATGCCATTTTGCTTGCCAGAAGTGGTCAAGGCGAAGCCGCGTTTGACAAGATCAATATCGCTATCCCGCTTGCTGAAGAACTGCATTACCACAGACTGCTATCGCGTGCACTAAATGCTCGTGGTGTGCTCTATTCACGTCGATTGAATTATGAAGAATCGATAACCGATTACCAGCGCGCGATTTCTTACATAGAACCGGGCAAGAACCTAGCTTATTTGAGCAAGCTTTATTCCAATATCTCGGTGATTTATTCGCGGATTAAAGAATGGCAAGAAGCGATTAAATATAACGAGCGCGCTATTGGTATTTACCTACAAGGTGAGCATATTACCAATGAACACCTGGTGGTGCTGTACACCAATGGTAGCCAGCTTTACCTTGAGGTTGATGATTTGACTAAGGCTCTCAATTACAGCGAAAAAAGCGTTGCTGTTGCCCGAAAAGCTGACAGTGCGTCTTTGCTTACCCATGGTTTGTGGGCGCAGGCAAGCATTCTGCTTAGGCAGGAGCGCTATGGTGAAGCGAGACCACTTATTGAGCAGTGCCTTGAGTTATCTGAAGATTTTTACGACCCCACTTACTACAATCGCTGCTTACTTGAGATAAGTAAGATTGAGTTTGCCTTTGCTGAATACGATTCCGCTATCACCAATGCTACAACCGCACTCAAGGTATTTGAGCAGGTAAAAACCACTGAGCTTGTACTGGAAACTCATCAGTTATTGAGTGAAGTCTATCAAGCCGCTGAGCAATATCCGTTAGCCATTGTGCATTTAAAGCACTTTTATGAAGGCACGCAGCAGGTACTGTTTGAAAACCGTGAAGCGCGCATGCTTGAACTACAAGAGCAGTTTGAAAATGAGCTAAAAGAAGAGCAAATTGCCCTGCTAACAGCAGAAAACAGCTTGAAACAGGCTGATTTGGAGCGCAAACAGTTAAACGAAAAGTTTTGGATTCTGGTAACTGTCATTATCAGTATGGCTGTGGCCTGGTTGCTGCAACGTTATCGCTCCAACACTCGTCATATTAGTAAGCTAAGTTCGACCAATAAGGATTTGTTTCATCAGTCTAACCAGGATGCGCTCACGGGGTTATATAACCGCCGCTACATTGAAGATTGGGTCGCGACTAGACTCCCTGACAGCAAGGCACCATTTTATAGTGTGGTGATTTTAGATGCTGATTTCTTTAAACGCGTTAACGACACTTATGGCCATGCCGCGGGTGATATTGTGCTCAAGACCATGGCAAATCGTTTGTCTGCGCATTTCAGAGATAAAGATATTTTGGCGCGTTGGGGTGGTGAAGAGTTTATTTTGCTGTTGGCATTGGAGTCGAAAAGTTTACCTAAAGATATTTTGAACCGAATTAATAAGGTGATTGCCGACACCCCAATCGAAGCAGAAGGCGTATCGCTTGATATGACGATATCAATTGGTGCGACCGAGCCTGTTAGCCGTGAACAGTGCCTGCGTGATTGGCATAAACTTAAAGTCGCGGCAGATGAAGCCTTGTATCAAGCTAAAGAACAAGGGCGTAATTGCGCGGTCGTTGCTGAGATAGCTGCCTAGATAACTGCTGAGGATCTAGCAAAGAGATAGCTGGTAACGATTAACTGCTGCTAGGTTAAGGCCTGTAAACCAACATCCATCAGCCCGCTGGCAACTCGCTTGGTAGGTGCACTTTAAAGGTTTTGTCAGCAACGACTTTGCCATTTAGCTCTAGCGTCATGCGCCAGTTACCAGTTTTATTGTCAATTGGCGCCCAAATTGTATCGCCTAGGTAAAAGCGCCAATCGTTTTCCTTTATGTACACCTCACCATCAAAGGGGGCACGAATGTTGCCGTCAGCGTCTGGAATATCTGGATGATAAATACAGTATCTGAGCTTTTGGTTTTTGGCTTTTTTAATCCGAGTAACAAAACCGAATTCGATGTCGATTTCAGCTGGCACATGTACCGTTGCTTTCAAGAACCTCGGTAGTTCAGTGCTTTGTGAGTCCCATTGGCTGAAAATACCCGCCTGGATGATTTGTACACTCGCTTTTAATTTACTCATTTGTGGTTTTGAATATTAGCTTGGTTAGTCACTGAGCTTTGGGGATGTAACCTGAGCTCGGGATAAGGAAGTGTAAATTGTTCTCTAGAACAGAGCTATATCTAGCTTAACGTTTCTAGCGAGATAGTTTTGTTTAGTTCAAGGCGAAGCTACGCGTCAATAGCTAGCCTATTGCAAGTAGCTTCAACGAAGAAATAGGCAAAAATAGCCGTTAGAAACCGATTTATTATTCCGAGTTCAGGTTATTCAGTTACATGCTCGATGGCTGCTTGCATAGCAAACTCATAACCCTTAGTGCCGAGCCCGCAAATCACCCCTACAGCTTTATCTGATAGATAAGAGTGATGGCGAAATGGTTCACGGGCATGAACATTTGTAATATGCAGTTCGATAAATGGAATATTTACCCCAACTAGAGCATCACGCAGGGCGACACTTGTATGGGTAAAAGCGGCAGGGTTAATCACGATGAATTGCGCATCAGTTGCATGAATAGCGTTAATCAGCTCATGCTCAGCATTTGACTGAATATGTTCAAACTCGACATCAGCATTGCTGGCTTGTTGTTCAGCACGCTCGACGACATCATTAAGGGTATCGTTACCATACAAACCCGGTTCACGGCGACCTAGTAGATTAAGATTAGGGCCGTTAACTAGCAGTATTTTTGCTTGGGTGGTCATAGGTAAATCCTTAATTCGTTGTCGATTTTGAACTAATAATAATTTATCACGTAAATTCGGTTGGTACTTAGAAATAGTTGTAAAACTATGCCTATGCTCAGAAATTTTCAACTTGTGCAGCTATCGAGAAAAAGTTTGAAGGGGGAGTTAGTAATCAACTCGTTTTTGTCTGAGGGCTTTAGTTGCGCCGCGCTGTTTTTTAGCATCGACTCGGCGGCGCTGACTGGCTTTAGTTGCCTTGGTAGCAATTCTGGCTTTAGGAACAATAGTGATGCTTTTCACTAGTGACACAAACTGTTCAAGTGCAAGCTGTCGATTAAAATCCTGACTGCGACTTTGCTGACATTTTATGATGATTTTGCCGCTTTTGGTAATGCGATGATCAGCTTTAGCCAATAATTTTTGTTTGTAAAACTCAGGTAGGCTAGATTGGTTAATATCGAAGATGATCTGCGCAGCGGTCGACACCTTATTAATGTGCTGCCCGCCAGCACCGCTAGAGCGGATAAACTGCCACTCTAGTTCGTTGTCGTTAATCGCTACACGATTGGTTATCTGAATCATTGCCTTGCTACTGTTATTAAAAACTCGCCACTTTCACCGCTCACTGCTTTCAAGGCTTACCGCTATCAAAAGCTCGCCTATGAGCTAATACTTAAGCACTTGTGTGTATTGAAGATACTGCCTACGGACGATGAAACCAAAGGCCAGTTTAGCAAATTAGTTCACAGAAACGGTAATCTATCGATATTGCCGAGTTGCAGTGCTTGCCTCAAGTCAACAGTCTGCTAGTATTTCGCCATCGCAGCCGCAAAATCTATTTGCGAATATTTGCACGGAGCAACCTATGCTGTATCAAATCAATGATATCGCCCCAGATGTAATCAGCCTGTTTGTAAGTGGCCGATTATCAACGCAAGATTACCTAAATAAGCTACAACCCTTACTCGAAAAATCCTACCAAGATAGCGGCAAAGTGAAGCTGTATATGGAAGCTGACGTGCTGCTAGAAGGTTGGGATGTCAGCTCGCTCACTGGTGGCGACAAAGTGCAGTTTCCGGCATTCGATGCTCTGGTATTTGTTGGCGGCCCAGATTGGGTTGGCAATGCTGTCAATCTGCTTGCCCCCTTTATGCAAGGCGAGGTTGCCTGGTTCCCATTGGAGCAAAAGCAACAAGCTCAGCAGTGGATTGCTGAGATTTAGGTGAGCAATCCGCTTAAATATTTAATATTTCAGAATACCTGTTCATACAAGAACAACTAAAAATAAAAAGGATATAACGCTATGTTAATCAAACACATCGCTAAAGCGACAGCGGCAATTGCGCTTATTTTTGGCCTTGCAGCTTGCGCACCAGAAGTGGGCAGCGAAGCCTGGTGTAAAGACATGAAAGAAAAGCCAAAAGGTGACTGGACTGCAAACGAAGCGGCAGATTTTGCTAAGCACTGTGTGTTTTAAATCAAAGCTTACATGAGTATATGGAATAAAAATAAAATTAAGGATAAAAATGACTAACAAGTTAATAGCTGTGGCTGCAGCAGCACTAATTAGTGGTTGTAGCTCAGTGGCATCGATGAAAAGTGTCGATCAGGCTGTTCAGGTTGAAATTAATGCCGATAGTGCGCTTACACTGACAAAAGACTCGGCAGTTGAGAAGGAGTACAACACCACAAGTTTTGGACAATATAAGTTTAAAGCTAAGCCAGAAGCAGGCGGCGAACCTATGTATGGTTTGATTCCGCTTAAATTTAATGGCGGCTATTTAGCGGCAGACATTCTATTTTTTGCGCCGGCTATGTTCTTCAATTTACGGGAATTTTACCCGTTTTATGAGTTTGACTTTGCTCAAGGTGAAGTTAAATACAAGAAAAACGAGCAAGATAACTGGATGATTTACCGACCAAGCCCTGAAGAAGTAGAGCATGCAAAAACCTACTTCAAGAAAATTGGTAAAAGCTAACGCGTGCATCTGTATGCGGCTAACGATAAGTTACTAATGCTAAGCGTAAGCGACTAACGGCAAACTACTTTTATAACGAGTATGTGAGTCAGTCAGTATTGTCCCTGTATTGCATAGTCACACTTGCTGTTGCAGGGACAGGCAAAATAGCGCATCTTGTGTATCAAGGTACTTTGATAGTAGGAGAGCACAGTGAGAGAGCACGGCTCATTTGAAATGGAAGTCAGAGATCAAACCTTAATCGTTAAGTGTGTTGATAGCTGGAATATTGAAACCGTCATACGTATGTGCCGAGAGTATAAACAGCTGGCAGCAACCATCTGTGATCAACCTTGGGCATGCTTAGTCGACATGACTGAGTGGGTTTTAGCTACGCCTGAAATGTGGGCTGAGATAGATAAGCTCAACGACTGGGGTAATAAGCATAATCAAAAGTTTGAAGCTGTTGTTTGTAGCCTTGCCTTACAAAAAAGCCTCATGGTGCAAAGCCATGAAGTGCTGACTAATGTTGAAACCAAATTCTGCAAAGACTTACCCGAAGCTTACCAATGGCTAGCTGATGTAGGCATGTTAGAGCCGCTACACAGTGAGTGGTCGATATAGATAATCTATTGGTTGATTAGCTAATTCTAAGTTAGTGGTTTACTTGAACTTTTTGTTAAATGGTTGTAACTTTGGTGCCAACGTCAAGGATGCGATCAGATTATCAGTAAAGGATTCACCCACCCCTCCCTTTTTTATAGCTAGATAGCTATGCATTCCTTGAAGTAAAAATAATAAGAATGACGCTCTGTATGAGCGTTTCTTGGTTATTCCTATGGCTGTTGGATTAACTATTTTCAAAAGGACTTTGTATGACTAATAAAAGCTATCTGTTTCTTTGTGCTTTACTCATGGTCGGTTGTGGTGGCTCAGGCGGAGGTGAAAGCTCCAATGATAATAAGCCAGCCGCTGTCGATACCGACGGAGATGGTATTGCTGATACTCAAGACACTGATGATGATAATGACGGTGTGCTTGATGTAGACGATGCCTTCCCATTAGATAAGGACGAGTCAGCGGATTTCGACAAAGATGGTGTCGGCAATAATGCAGATCCAGATGATGATGGGGATGGCGTAAATGACGTCGAGGATGCGTTCCCGCTAGATGCAACTGAAACGCTGGATACAGATGGCGACGGTATTGGTAACAACGCAGATGATGACGATGATGGTGACGGTGCAAATGATGATGAGGATGCTTTTCCGTTAGATGCAACCGAAACGCTTGATACTGACGGCGACGGTATTGGCAATAATGCAGATGACGATGATGATGGCGATGGTATTAACGATGAAGATGATGCCTTCCCATTAGATGCTAATGAGAGTATCGATACAGACGGTGATGGCGTTGGAGATAATTCTGACTTCTATGTTACTGACGCCTCGTGTTATGCCGAGAATGATGGCAATGGTCAGCAATGTTACCTTACTTGGTTGGCTCAGCAGCCCAATTCTTATATCGATGGTGTTGCTGATGGTGTAATTTATTTCGCGGATCCTAGTCGGAGCCAGTTGTTTGAGTACGACACGCAAACGAAGCATTTTACAGGTGTGATTGAGCTAGGTGATAGCCCTGTCACTGCAATGGTTTATGCGCCAAAGCATGAGCGTTTATATCTCGCATTTGAAAACACCTCCCTCAAATACGTTGAAGACTCAACGTTAAATGAATATACAACGCTAGCAGAGCCTGCATTCCATTTGGTGGAAACGGACTCTCGTTTGCTTGTTAACTATGGTGCTAATTATCAAAAGCAATCGGTACTGTTGACACAAAGTGGCACTGTGTTGGCCGAGGCTCCTGAGCACAACTACTTTAGTCGTGGTGAGAATGTTACTTGGAATAGCCAATCTCAACGGCTTTATCATTTTAGAGACGGTATCTCTCCAAACGATATCATGTACACAGAGCTAGACCCTGCCTCGGGCTCATTTGGCGACTCTCAAGATTCCCCACATCATGGTGACTATAATATTTACGGCCCAATTATTCTGTCTGAAGACGGTGCTCGCGTGATGTTAGGTAGCGGTGATATCTATACCGCATCCACGTTAACGTATTCAGGTAGTGTGTCAGAGGAACCTGAGGACGGATTTTGGACCGTTCAAGGTGGTTTAATCACGCTAGAAGTGAAAGAAGGCCAAACCCGTGTTTATCATCGTAATACCAGCTTTACCAAGGATGAATATAGAACGTTTGAAGGTGGCTACCTGCAGTCATTGTTTAGTAGTAATGAGAATTTGATTATTACTAGTACTGAAACTGGAATTAAGATTAATAGTTACACTCCAAGTGATGATACCGACGGAGATGGCTCTAGCAACTTACAGGATGCGTTTCCAAATGATCCCGCAGCATCAGTCGATTCAGACAATGATGGGTATCCAGATCAGTGGCATGACGGTTACGATCAATCTTCAAGTGTTACCGGCTTAATGCTAGATGCATTTCCTCAAGATTCAGCTTGTTGGCTCGCAGAGCATGGTAGTGGCGGTGTATGTGATATTGAGCAGCAAATTCCCAATTTTGTCGCAACGCAAATTGTCGATGATGGTGAAGGGACTATTTACATGTTGGCCGGAAGCACAATTTACCCTTGGTCAGCTAGTGTTAATGGCTTTACTAACCCAATCCATTTACGTCAGCCCATGACTGAAGAGCTTATGACGCCGACCCAAATGGCATACTCAGCGGCTCATGAGCGTTTATACCTTGGAGATGAGTCTGGTGCTATTCATTACGTTGATTTAAATGATAGTGCACAAATTCACGAGTTTGCGTCTATGTCCATGGGCATCGGAGGCCTAGAAAGTGTAGGTAACTTTGTACTTGCTCAAGATTACTCTGGTGCTTGGGCAACTCATACTATATTCAATGCTCAAGGGCAGGTAACCGCAAGCGAAGATTGGAACCGTTATTCTCGAGGATATGAGTGGAATAGCTCAAACAATAGGGTTTACTTTTTACGTGATGGCACCTCGCCAAATGATCTTCACTTTGAGGAAATTGATCAATTGACGGGGGAAATTGTTGCAGAAGGCGAAACTCCGTACCACAGCAGTGATGGCATACGTCACCCAATTAAGTTGTCGTTTGATAAATCGAAAGTCATATTGGGTTCAGGGCAGATATACGATGCCGATGACTTGACCTTATTAGGGGATTTAGATGTTGAAGCGACAGATATACTGTGGCTAAAAGATACCATTGTAACTCAGACTCAGTTAGGCGATAGCCACTCAGGCAAGCTGCAGTTTTGGTCGACAGATGATTATGGTTTGCTTGGTAGTACTACATTTAGCGGTGAACCTTTAGCGCTGGCTAAAAATGGCCAAGATATTACAGTCATAACTCAATTAGCTGGGAGAACGAGCTTCACGCATCAAGCTATTGCCGATCATGATCTAGATGGTTTACCTGCATGGTGGGAGCAGCAGTATGGTTTAAGTGATGCTGATGCTAGCGATGCTGCTTTAGATTCTGATAATGATGGACTGACAAATTTAAGAGAGTTTAATCTACGCCTAAATCCACAAGTAGCAGATACGGATTCAGATGGTATCAGTGATGGTGATGAGGTAGACGTATATAAAACTGACCCACTCAACTTGGACTCAGATGCTGATGGTTTAACCGATGGGGAAGAGGTTAATACCTATGGAACAGATCCGTTAAATTCTGACTCAGACGCTGACGGCTTAACTGATTTTGATGAGATTAATCAATATCAAACTAATCCGCTAAATACTGACTCTGATGCCGATGGACTACCAGACAAATGGGAAGTTGATAACCAGCTAGATCCTAATATGGACTCTAGCCAGCAAGACACTGACTCAGATGGCTTGACTAACCTTGAGGAGTTAACTTACCAGACTGATCCAAATGTTGCTGACACTGATGCAGACGGACTCATGGATGGTGATGAGGTACATGCTCATGGAACTTCACCTGTAGCTTACGATTCGGATCAAGATCGAATGAGTGATGGATGGGAGGTTCAACATCAGTTTGACCCTAACTCAAACCATGATGCGCAACTCGATGCTGATAGTGACAGTTTCAGTAACTTAACAGAGTTTTTATTAGAGTCAGATCCACTTGATGGGCAAAATGTACCTATCGTGACTTCATGGTACGGGTATCAAGGAACCGCTGCTCATAGAGGGTTTGTGGCAAGTGATATTGATCTTGATGCAATGGATGTTCGCTGGGAAGTGTCGCTAGATGGCACTCAGTACACAAAGCCGCAACTGCTTGCTGCAGATGGCAAAGTTATCGCATTGTTCACTCGCGATGATGAGCGTCGTCTACTTTCACTAGATGCGCTTTCTGGTGTTGAGTTGTGGAGTAATAACTACGAAAATGTTTGGGACCTATCTATCGCCTACTATGGTGACAAGCTATATGCGCTATCCCGAGCGAGTTCAGGAAACTTTTTACGGGCTATTTCAGGCAGTTCGGGGCAGCTAGTCTACAAGGTTGAACATAGCCTTTATAGTCTTAATCAGGAGTCACTAAATGTCACTGCAGACGGCGTTTATCTTGGTTCAAGCAACGGCAACGCTATTGAAAGGTTTGATCTACAAAATGGTGATAAACAATCGATTCCAACAGCGAGTCAAGGAGCGATGCGAGGCTTCGCAATCAACAAGCAGCAGGCCTTTTACTCTGAACATCAAGATTTAGTTGTCACCGAGCTTTCAACTGGAGAACACTACAATATTGTTGTCGATTCAGAGTCCTATAATTCGCTAAAAACGCCTGTGGTTGGATTCGAGGGCGATGTTTTTGTCTACGACTATGACAAGCTCAATGCCATTGATCTACGAACTAACGAGGTAAAATGGCAGCAAGAATCTGGTTTTGACCGCTACCAGCTAGCGGTTGGCATTGGCGAGTTGTATGCGATTAGGCACGATTCTTTAGTTGCCATAGATACTCGAACAGGAAGTCAGCTGTGGCAGTGGGAGTCAGCAGAGCCTGAACAACTGGATAGCAATATCATAGTGGCAAATAACGTGTTGTTTGTTGCCAGTGCTGAAATGACCTATGCGTTAGATCTTACTACTCATCAACAAGTATGGAGTTATCCAGTTGGCGGGCAATTAGCGCTAAGTAGCCAAGGCGCTCTATACATTATCAATGCTGACAAGCTCATCGCCATTAATGTTGGTGGGGATACTGACCAAGACGGCATGCCAGATTGGTGGGAGTCTGCTTTTGGTTTAGATATCAATGATAATTCAGACGTTTCAGGCGACTTAGACTTAGATGGCCTAACTAATCTTGAAGAATATCAACATAGTGCTAACCCAACGTTAGTGGACTCAGATTCAGATACACTGTCTGATGGCGATGAAGTTCATGTTTATGGCACAAACCCGGTATTGATTGACTCTGATCAAGACGGATTGGCGGATAACGTTGAGTTGATCGAATGGCTTACCGATCCGAATGTCGTTGATACTGATGGCGATGGATTCAGTGATGGTGATGAGGTCAATCGCTATATGACTGATCCACTTGATGTAGACTCCGTGCCTGATTTACTTACAACATTATTTGAGTCGTTTGAAAGTGAGCCGTCAGAGTTAGTTTGGTCGACACCTGTTGATTCTGATGCATCTTGGCTTCGAGACGATACCCAAGCATCCGATGGTAACTATAGTTTGCGTTCAGGTGACATTGATGACTCGCAGGAAAGCAGTATGAGCTTTGAGTTGGTCAATGCTCCTGGCACGCTGAGCTTTGATGCGTTGCTGGATTCTGAATCATGCTGCGATAAGCTATCGGTATATGTCAACGATGTAAATCTACTGACAGTCACGACCTCGGAATGGAGTCACCAGCAGATAAATTTACCTGAAGGTGACAATACTATTAAGTTTGTTTATTCAAAAGACGGTAGTGTTTCTAGTGGAGAAGATGCTGTTTGGATAGATAATATTAACTTTAATATGTAGATGAAATGGCGCCTTAGGGCGCCGTTTTTTTCACTAGTTAAGTATGGGCTGATAGCTTGCATTAACTGACTCGTTTGAAACATCTAGCCATGATTATATTTGCCTATATCCATATTGAAATTTGGCTCACCAATGCTTTTCTGTGACGCGTATTACTTATCTTTCTATGCGAAAGTGACACACTTATTAAAATACAGAGTGCGCAGAGGACACACATTGGAAATTGATGTCTTTATTAGCGAGTTAACTAGATTTATGGGGAACTTGTTTTTACCTATAATTTGCGTTTATGGGCCTTTTAAACTTTATTTTTACAAAAAAATTGAAGATCTGATATTGAGGGAAGGGCTAGCTAAATCAAGAAGTCAGGCTGCGGCGTTCTCGTCTGATTCGCATCTGATTAATAAAGTGCTTACTAAAAAGAAAGACTCTCAATTAAACAGGTTGTTCTATATTAATATTAGATTAGATCAGTTTTTTAGCGTTTATTTTACTGTGTTGTTAGGGTTGTGGGTTCACGATCACTTTAACTAAAACTTAATTTGCGTATGTTCGATGTTATTTGTTCTAGTTAATACAGTAATGTGAAAAGTATCTATGATTTTGAAGGCTATCTATACCTGTTTCTTTGTGTTTGTGTCGATTATATCGTCAATACTGCAAGCTCACGAGATTAAATTTAACGAGTGTAGTATCAAGCTAACTAATGAATATGAATGGGCACCAGCCAGTAATAGTGAGTTATTAAGTGATTTAACATACACTCGTTTAACAAATACAAATTTTTCAATCGTAAATGTAAGTAGTGAATCGCATAACTATGATAATGATGATACAGAGCTTGTAGATAGTTTTGAGCACCAATTAGCACTTTTTAGTGTTTACTTTGTAGCTAACCCAAATGGTCGTTCGGGTTACAATATAGCGGAGATCGTCCAGCACTCAAAAGTGATAGCCATGTATGGTGTTACTGCTGAAGATATTCACTTTATGTCGGCTGATTGCTTTGAACCTATCGCAATCGAAAGATTTAGCGAGGCCGTTCATCATTCTGTGTTACGCCAGTTGAGCCTATAGATGGATGTAGTCGTCTAAACGCTTAGGCAATACACAGCCCTTACTTATGTATGATGTTACTTGTAGTTCGGGCTGTGTACACCTTGTAAACATCGCTTTAATAACTCGTTTCATAACCAGTCTACCCACATATTTTCTTTGGTCTCTGTTCGCGCTTTGACTAAAATCGGCGCTTATTTTTGTTCCTCTCTAGTTTGAGTCAACCATGTTACTAAGCGTGTTATACATCATTGGGATCACTGCCGAGGCGATGACAGGTGCCTTGAGTGCTGGGCGTCGTAAAATGGATTGGTTTGGGGTCATGTTAGTGGCGAGCGCAGCCGCCATTGGTGGTGGCACGGTGCGCGATATTGTACTTGGACATTACCCGCTAACCTGGGTTGAGAATCCGCAATTTTTGGGTATTACTTGCCTGGCTGGTGTGCTTACCACAGGGCTGGCTAAATGGGTGATCAAGCTTAAAGGCTTGTTTATTCGACTCGATGCACTTGGGTTAGTTGCGTTTAGCATTATCGGCACTAAGGTTGCACTAGATATGGGCTTGCACCCAAGTATTTGTATGGTTTCAGCACTGCTAACTGGTGTGTTTGGTGGCTTGCTGCGAGACCTGATTTGCAGACAAACGCCACTGGTTTTACACCAAGAGCTGTATGCGTCTGTCGCGCTAGTTGCCTCAGCTTTATATCTACTCTTATTAGAATTCGCCATTGATGGTGTGACCGCGACCGTGGTTACTCTAATTGTTGGCTACTTGATGCGTATGGCGGCAGTCAGGTTTAAGTGGCGCTTACCTTCGTTTAACTTAGAGCATGAAGGCTCACTGCACTGAGCTTAGGTGCACTAAACTTAGGTGCAATGCGCTAACGATAGCCTCAATTTGTTGCTGACCTTGTTTGGCTGATACGTCTAAATTTGTCGTTGATTGGTGAGCGAAATCATCTGCTTGCGAAATTGTCATTTACAATGTCAGGCTTAGCAGAAATAATAATGACACATTCACATATTCGACAGAGCTAAATTATGTCCGCCAGCAATAAAGCCGCCATCCTGACCAAAGCCGAGCAAATGTGCCGTGAAAATGGTGCCAAGCTTACGGTGAAAAGGAAGAATGTACTTAGCGTGCTTTTGGATGCCAATAAGCCGCTTTCGGCTTATGAAATTGTCGACTTATATCGTGACACCTACAAAGAAACGCTGGCGCCAATGTCGGTGTATCGCATGCTTGACGTATTAAGTGAGCAGTCGCTGGTACACAAGTTGTCCTCAGAAAATAAGTATCTCGCTTGTGCCCACATCACTTGTGATCATGAGCATCAAGTTCCTCAGTTTCTAATCTGTAAATCCTGCGGCAAGGTTGCCGAAATTGGTATTCAAGCGAGCGTGATTGATGCGCTAAATGCCAGTATTGAGCAGGCTGAGTTTCAATTGGTAAACACCCAAATTGAGCTGCAATGTCTGTGTAAGGATTGTGCTTAGGTTAAGTCATTACATCCATTAGAGTGTGTTCTAGGCTCATGGGGTCAAAGTGTGAATATGCGTTATGGTGACACTTCACACCATTGGACTAACTTTAGGCCGCTAGCCCTTGATACATAGAGGTTAATTATAGCTGCGGTAGTTATTGAGTCGTCCTAGAAACACCATTTTTACATGCTTGTGCTAAACCCTCTATTACTGCATCCTTTCCTTATTTATAACATGTTGAATTTGTCTCTCTAGCCAGGAAACCACTGGAGACTTAGTGTGTTTGGCGTGAAAGTAAGAGCAGACCGTTAGGTTAGTCTCTTTTCCATCGATAAGTGGCACTAAGGCTTTTATATTTGGAAAGCGATGGAGGGGAAATAAATCTGAGTGAGCCATGAAGAGCTCAGTATGTTCAATAACATCAACAACGGCCATAACAAATTCTGACCGGAAGCCAACTTTTGGATCAAGCCCTTGTTGCTTCATTATTTCTGCTACTAACACGCGATTGTCATTCCACCTTGGGGTAACAATTGATGCGATCGGGTAAGGCTCGAGCTGCTGAGGAGTGACGTTAGGGCCAGTAAGAGGGTGTCCGCTTCTAACAAATACCCGAGATTTTAAATCAACAACTTGTCGAGATTTTACCCCTGAGATCAGATCGTGCTGCATACTGATACCAATTAATACGTCGCCGTTGCGAATATCTAGCAAGGTTTCTCTATTCCATCCAACAAGCTCAACAGTTGCATGTGGAGCAATATCTCTAAGGTGTTGAAACAAAGCGCCAGATAGAGACGTTAGAACAATAGGAGCAACAGCTATTTTCAGCCCCCCTGTATATTGACTAGGCTCAAATGTATTTTTCTCGTTCAGTATTGTTGCCAAACCGTCCAAATGTGGCGCAATATCCTGAGCTAATTGGTCGGCGAAAGGGGTGGAAGATAACCCCTGCGGTACTTTTACAAACAGGTCGTCTTGAAAGTGAAATCTTAACTTTTGTAATGCTTGACTGATTGCAGGCTGAGATACATTTAGACGCTCTGTCGCCTTACGCATATTTAATTCCTGGCTTAAAACCAAAAATGTTCTAAGTAAATTCAAATCTAGAGAACTAAACCGATCCTTCTGCATAAACCCTCAAAATTGCAATTTAACTCATTTAGAGAATATGAATTGTGCCTAAAAACAGGATGTTAAGCTGTGACACCTTTATGGCTCATAAGTGACAATTATTACAGCTATTAGATCTTCTGATTAGCTCAACATATCGAAAAACCACACAATACCTGAATCGCATGGAGCACTTACCCAGCAGGAAATCATCTATGAGTTAAGGTCTAATAAATATGAAAAACTATATCACAGTGCTGATTGTCGGCTCCATGATATCTCCAGTTGTATTTGGTGAGGGTTTCAAGCCCAAACAAAGGGTCGGTTTAGGTTATAGCAGTACCAGTACATCAGAATGGTTGACTAAGTCTGATAAATGGGGAGATGGTATTAGACTGGAATACGGCTATGAACTAAATGAAATATTTGGAATTAACCTTTCCTACTCAAAAAACAGCGATACGATTTTCAGCAATGACTACACTACCGATATCGATGGCTACAACATTAAGTTAGATTCAGATATTGGCTACAAATTTTATGTAAATGGTGTTGCACTCAAGCCTTATGGAAGTATTGGGGTAGCTAGGCAATCTGAAACAATCTCCTCGAACAATACCGATTATAGTTTCAATGAGATGGGTTTTGTCGCAGGTGCCGGACTAAGGGTCGATATCAACGAGCATTTATACTCGGATTTTCGTTTTGACCTGTCTCACTATAACAACAATGACTACGATACGATTTCATGGACAGTAGGGTATCAATTCTAGCTGTTTAAGTTGATCGTGTTAATAAAGTGCACTCATAGCCTCATGTTCTTCTATGGGGCTACTTCAAAAAACCACTTGAGAAATGATATGTTGTATCATAGTATGGTTTTGTTGGTTGTATCCACACTGTGTATGCAAGGCATGGTAAAGGGTAGCAACTTGCCCTAACAAGATGTTTTCTTTTATCGCCTTGCCTGCCGGTGTTTTGCTGCAGTTGTTTGTCTATTTTATGTGTTAGCGCCCTGCTAGTCGTGAGTAGACGCTAAACTGCAGTGCTGTTGTTTCAAATTAAACAAAAACTCCCTAATTTTTGTAGCTCGGACCTTGTTCGAGCTTTTTTTCGTCTTTTATATCTCTTATTTAGTGCTCTGGTGTCGCTCTATATGCCTTGTGGCAGGGTGTCGTATCGGTTTTATGTCGCTTTCTTTCCCGTAATTTTTAGACGTTGATTAAATTACATCCAAATTAATGCTTGCCAATTTAGAATTACAGTTGTAATTTAAACCTAAGGATTACATTTGTAATCATTTGTTTTGTTATCCCTAGTGCTGGTTTTGTCAGTCAAGCGCTGCGCCCCCGATAAAGAAGCGCCGCGCTCTGAAAAAAGTACCGTCCTCTGAGTAAGGAAAGGCCGCATTAGTAAATCGCCCCAACCATTGATTGGGCTTTAGGAGTCATCTTGTGAGTATCGACATTAGTAACAGTGAATTATTGGTATTGCAGCAGTTGTGGCAAAGTGCGCCGCAAACTTCCGGTGAGCTGGCGAACACCTTAGAAGCGCAGCACCAGATGCACGAAAAAACCGTTAAGACTTTGCTTAATCGTTTGGTAAAGAAGCAAGCCATTAGCTTTGACAAGCAAGGCCGAACCTACTTATACAGCCCGTTACTGGTTGAGCAGGATTACACCGCCAATGCATCTAAGTCATTTGTCGAGCGTATGTTCTCAGGCAAGTTGTCGCCGCTCGTTGCAGGTTTTGCCAAGCGCAATGAGTTATCAGCCGAAGATGTGACTGAGCTGCAGGCGCTCATTGATGACTGGCACAAGGAGCAAAAGTCATGATGGCGGCCTTGGACACCTGGCTCGCATCTGCTGTTGAGCTAATGTTGATCGTGACCATAGTGTGCTGTGCAATCTTGCTAATGCACAGCAAGTTACTTAAACGTCTTGGCGCGCATTACACCTACTTGTTATGGCTTATTGTGCCTTTGTTGTTTGCGGTTGAATTGGCTCAGCTATTGATGCCACAGCTTTACGCTTCGATATTGCCAGATACCTTAGCTGAGCCAATGCAGCGTTTTACCGTTGTTGCTAGTAACGGTTTAACTTCGCAGTTAGGCTCTCTTGAGCCACTGGTTTGGGTGTTAACCTGCATTTATGTCGTGGGTGTTGCTTGGCAAGTGAGCAAATTGGTTTACCAGCAAGGCAAACAAAGTGCTTTATTACAGCGGGCTACTGATTCGACTGCTAATTCAGCTACTAGTGCTGCCATTATTGACACAACGGCTGTCCATTCGATGCTGGCTAATGCAAACAACGCAATTACAGTGTTGGTCAGTGAGCAGGTTACTACTCCCATGCTCATGGGGCTGGTAAAGCCAGTCATAGTATTACCGACATCTTTTTATCAGTTAAGTAAAGCGCAACAACAAGCTGTGCTTGAGCATGAGTTATTTCACTTTAAACGCAAAGATCCGCTGTGCAATGGTCTCGCCTATTTGCTCGCGAGTTTGCTTTGGTTTAACCCGATTACTTGGATGGCATATAAACGCTTTCGTGACGATCAAGAGCTATCTTGTGATGCACAAGTAACCGCCGATATGTCAGCCGAGTCCAAGATTGCGTATAGCCGCGCGCTACTCGCATATTCACAACATGCGCCAATGAGCATGTTACAAACTCACTATGGAGACAAAACCATCTTAAAAGAGAGGATCTTACAGATGAAACAACAACATGGAAAACGCACCGGAATGTTACTTGGCTTAACGGCAGTGCTAGGTTTATCTGCGATGCTAATTAATCCGACTGTGGTAGCAGGTGGCGATAATAAGTCGCATGTCGCTGGGCCAAAAGCAGGCAGTGTGTACCCGAAAATGCGCATTGAGCCTAAGTATCCAGCTCAAGCTGCAAAAGAGGGGATCAACGGCTTTGTACAAATGTCGTTTGATATTACCCCTGCTGGTATGGTGACCAACGTGGCAGTCATTAAGTCATCATCGCAAGGTATGTTTGATGCATCAGCTGTGGAAGCGCTGCGGCAATGGCAATATGAAACCTCAGCTAAAGGGCAAAAGGGCGCGCAAGTGCAAATTGACTTTGTCATGCATCAACCAGATGCCTCTGTAGAGCGTATTGAGGTATATCAAGCGCACTAGTTCAAATTGAGCTAATTGCAATTGATACACTAGGTTTAGCCTGATCAACTAAGCCTGTTACCGATTTATTTAATCTGTTTAATACTGATATTAAGCTGCTAAATGCAAAAACGCTGGCTAATACAAAAGTGCTGCAAGTGCATTTTAGCTGTTGCGAACCCAACCAATACTCAATAGATAGCGATTGCCTTTAATGACTTTGGAAACTTGATGCTCGCATATATCTGGGCGAAATAACTTGATGCGTTTGCTGTTATAAATGGGATTAGCGCAAATAAACTCACCGCCGACTTCGGCTTGCTTGAGCACAATGTTCAACCGGTAATGTTTACCTGTTTTTACCTTGTCTGTGTGCGGAGGCACTTCACTGCCTTGAGGGAATTTAAGCAAGTAGGTGTCAAACTTAACCGGCCACAGTGCGCCGCATAGCAGCATTTTGTCGTAACCGGTTTTTTGTCTGCCGCGCTGCCAACGAAACAGCTTGTTGAACATTGATGCAGACGTTTTCATCACAACAGCTTTTCCTGAAAAGGTATTAGCAGCCGGTGTAATCTTCGGTAATGGTAAAGGTATCGGCTTGTCCGCCCGTACCCGTAGGCTCAATATAACGAACATAGCAGCTTTCAGCTTCACCAAATAGTACGTTATAACCAACACTATAGGTTGAAGAGCCTTGGATTACATTAACATCACCAGCGTCACAGCTACTAGCTAAGCAAAAATCTAATTCAGAATCGATTTGCATCAATTCATTCATCCCCACTCCACCATTTTCACCATAGGACTCTGGATAGCCAAGTTTCATCTCAACTAGCTGATCATTCATCAATACCTGACTGCGGTCATCCTTTTCAGTACCTTCAATTGATGAGCGCGCATAAGCGAATGTTGCTGTGCTATTCATCGCCGCTTTTACGCCTTCAAGGGCTGAGATTTTGGCATCGCGACTGAGGTTAATGAACTTAGGTGCAGCTACCACTGCAAGAATACCTAAGATGATAATCACCACCACTAATTCAATGAGTGTAAAGCCTGTTTGTTTGTGAGAAAGCGCCGTGCGAGCCATAGATAAGTCCTTGTACTAATACCAATTGGTAGAAATCGCGAATGCCGATGCAATGGAGCAATACTTTACAGCCAAGAGGCTCATCTCGCTAGGTCAAAGGCAAAATTTTATTCTCTAACTGAAATTATTATCTCGGTCTTACATGTGAAACTATTTTGTTAAATTTATTCTTTATTACCATTGCGCTGTATACCTTGTTTTTACTGAATTTAAACATTTGTGTAACGTTAACGAAATTTTAACGTCACGTTTGCGCAGTCTTTTTGTCATTTTTGATCTCTATGTTTGTCGCCCAGAAAACGAATTCTTGTATGTACCCTTACTTTTATTCCGTCCTCGGAGATGACAATGGAACTGAAAAATCTGTTTAAATTAGGCGCTGTTGCTATGGCCCTTTCTGCAACAATCGGTCTATCTGGTTGTGGTGGTGACATCAACATTAATACTGGTAACGAGACTGTTGACCCAACACCGACGCCTACTCCTGACCCAGACAAATCAGACCAAGAGAAAGCCTACGAAGGCTTCGCAACTAAAAGCACTACATTCGTAAGTGTTGACGGTAAAGAAGTTTGGGAATTAAAAGGCACGTTAGCGCCTTCTTCAGCAGCTTCAACTATCGGCAGCGCCGGTGGTCAAGACGGCAACAAAATCGTACTTGGTAACGATGTTGTTTGGATGCTAGATGGCGCGGTTATCGCAGGTGGCGACAATGCTGATTCAGTTGAATTAGAAATCCAACCAGGCACTAAAGTACTTGGCGGTAGCGACTCTTATCTAGTGGTTAGCCGTGGTTCGCAAATCATGGCTGAAGGTACCAAAGATGAGCCAATCGTATTCACCTCATCTGTTACTGCACTTGGTCAAGAAGGTGAAGCGGGTCAATGGGGTGGTTTAGTATTACTTGGTAATGCACCAGTAAACACTTGCCCAGACTTAAGTGCTTGTGACGCAGCGTTCGAAGTTGGTAGCCACAACTATGGCGGTAACGACGAAACTGACAACTCAGGTTCACTTAAATACGTTCGCGTTGAGTTTGGTGGTTTCAAAATCAACGATACACAGGAAATGAACGGTATCAGCTTTGCTGGTGTGGGTAGCGGCACCGAAGTTGAATACATCCAAGTACATGAAAATAACGACGATGGCGTTGAGTTCTGGGGTGGTAACGTTTCTATCTCACACGTTGTATTAACTAATAACTTTGACGACTCATTAGATTGGACCAACGGCTGGCAAGGTAGCGCGCAGCACGTTTATATCCGCCAAGCTGACAATGGTTCAAATCGTGGTATCGAAGCTGACAGCAACAGTGACGCTCAAGCGACGCCTATGTCTAACCCAACGCTGGCTAACTTCACTATTCAAGTTGCTAATGGCGAAAACAGCGGTGGTGACGATGCTGAAGGTATCCTGTTCCGCAAAGGTACTGCAGTAAACGCATACAACCTATTGGTTAAAGGCGACGTTGACTCTGGCGAATGTTTAGAAGTAAACGACGACAACACAGTAAACAACGCTAACAGCGACATGCTTGTGGTTGA
This sequence comes from Shewanella sp. WXL01, assembly GCF_012263345.1. Lineage (NCBI taxonomy): Bacteria > Pseudomonadati > Pseudomonadota > Gammaproteobacteria > Alteromonadales > Shewanellaceae > Shewanella > Shewanella sp. WXL01. Next base: position 352,019 of record NZ_JAAIKQ010000001.1, read on the forward strand.
AAACAGCTTAATCGACTGTGTTGAGCCGTTTAAAGATGCTAAGCCTGATGCTGAAGAAGGCCGCACTTTAGCGCTAGACGTTGAAGCATGGTTCAAAGGTCAAGATGGCAACCTTGAAGGTGCATCTGACCTAAATGGTTACATGCCAAACAGCTCTTCGGTTGCGTTAACTGGCGGTAAAGCAGATTTAGCTAACATGGACGACCGTTTAGAAGATGCTCAGTACATTGGTGCATTTGACGGTACTAACGACTGGACAATGGGCTGGACAACTGACATCCACGGTGAAAGCACAGATCCTGTTGCACTACCTACTTTAACTTCTTGCCCAGTGGGTACTACGTCTGAGCCTGTGGTTGCCGGTCTTTATAAAGACTCTTCAGTGACTTTAGTGTGTTCATTGCAAGGTAATGTTCTAAGCAACACCACACTGCTTGCTGGTCAAAACGTGATGTACAAGCTAAATGGCGGCGCTGTGGTAGTCGGTGGCGACAACACTACTCCAGCAACACTAGGTATCCAAGCTGGTGTGAACATCTTCTCTACTTCAGACAGCTACATTGCCGTCAGCCGTGGCTCGAAAATCATGGCGCAAGGTACTAAAGAACACCCAATTGTGATGACCTCAGAAGAAGATGTACTAGCAGGTGCAACGGGTGAGCGTGGTCAGTGGGGCGGTTTAGTTATCCTAGGTAACGGCCTAACTAACAAGTGCCCAGATAAAGATGCGTGTGACGTCGCATTTGAAGTGGGTAGCCATAACTACGGCGGTAACGACAACACTGAAAGCAGCGGTCAAATCAGCCATGTTGTGGTTAAGTACGCAGGCTTCAAAGTTAACGACACTCAAGAAATGAACGGTATCTCGTTTGCAGCTGTGGGTAGCGGAACGCAAGTTGACCACATTCAAGTTCACGCTAACGGCGACGACGGCGTTGAGTTCTGGGGCGGTGCAGTCAACATCAAGTACGTTTACCTAACTGAAAACTTCGATGACTCACTCGACTGGACTAACGGTTGGACGGGTAAAGCACAGTTTGTTCACATCACTCATGAAGATGGCGCTGCAAACCGTGGTATCGAAGGTGACAGTCATAAGAGCGCGGGTGACACTCCAACCTCTATGCCAATGATTGCTAACTTCACTATCGAGCCAGGTGTTGATATTGAAAACGCTAGCGGTGACAAAGGTGAGGGTATCCTACTGCGCGTTGCGACTGCAGCTAAGTTATACAACGTGCTAGTACGCGGTCGTAAAGGCGCAACTGGCGAGACTGAGTCAGGTGAATGTTTAGAGCTAGACGGTACCTACTCAGGCCTGGTTGACAATGTTAACGACGGTTCACTGTCTATCATGAACTCAATCATCGACTGTAACGAGCCATTCAAGTTTAGCAATGCTTCAGACCCAGCTAACAACCTAACGGTTGACGTTGAAACTTGGTTCCTAGGTCAAGATGGTAACTCGACTGCTGAGGTTATGCTAACTAACGGTATGCCTGCAGCCACTGACACTGTACTACTTGGCAATGGTAAAGACCTAAGCACTGAAGATAGCTTCTTCGAAGCAACTGACTACATCGGTGCATTCGACGGTACAACTGACTGGCGTGAAGGCTGGACCTACGCTCCTGCACAGTAATCGTGTCGCCCAAAGCTTGCAATATTAGCTTTGGGCAACTCGCGAACTTATTCAAGTTTATAGCTGCTTTTAAGCAACCCACTTCCCATAAGGCTTAAAAGCAGCTACCTCAAACCTTACACAGGATTGTAAAAGCAATGAAAACCAAGCCGAGCTTTACTGCTAACAAGCTACACCTTGCCGTGATTTCGGCAATTTCGGCAGCGACTATCTTTACCGCGCAGCCCGTTTTTGCAAATGAAGATGTTGATCCAGGTGAAGATTTCCCTATTGAAGACATCGAAGTTATTAAAATCACCGGGCGTCTGCGTACATCAGCATCGGCCGCAACTGAAGAGCGCCGTGAGCAAATAAACGTTGCTGACATTATGGGCTCTGAACAAATTTCTCGTACCGGTGACAGTGACGCAGCCGCAGCGCTACGTCGTGTTACAGGTCTAACCCTTAAAGATGGCAAATTCATCTATGTACGTGGTTTAGGCGAGCGTTATTCTTCGACTTCTTTAAATGGCGCTAAAGTGCCATCGCCAGATCCAACCCGTAACGTAGTGCCATTAGACATGTTCCCTGCGTCAATCATTGAGTCGCTAGCTGTGCAAAAATCTGCATCGGCTTCTAAGCCAGCAGCATTTGGTGGCGGACATGTCGATATTCGCACAAAAGCGATTCCAGCTGACTTTCTCTTTAACGCTTCTATTAGCGGTCGTTATAACACCAATGATTCTAACGATACTTACACCTATAACGGTGGCGGTGACGACTGGATGGGTAAGGATGACGGCACTCGCGCCATGCCAAACAGCATTGGTAACACTGTTAGCCAGTTTGGCGGTATTAGCCCGGTTGATATAGTCACAGGCTCAGGCGGCGCAATTGATTTTGCCACAGCGCAAAAGATGAACCGCGATCTAGCTCTTGAAATGAATCGCGATATGGCGATCAAAACTGAAGATACAACCCCAGGATACAGCGGTAATATCGCCATTGGTGATCGCTGGGATATCACTGAAGATGTGATTTTCGGCGCGCTTTCAGCTGTGTCGTATAAAAGACAAAGCGACAACTACACCAAGACCGATATTGAGCTAGACGGTGATGCTAACTCAATGCAGGTTGAAAACGCCAAAGACATTGTTGGCACTGACTCTATCGTGCAAATGTCGGGCATGCTTAACCTAGGTTTAGAGCTAGGTTACGACCATAAAATCAAAACTTACACCACTTACCTTCGCGATACTTCTGATGATGTATCGGTAGCAATTGAAGAAACCATCGACACCATTGGTGAGCCAAATGCGCTGCAAGTTTATAGCATCGACTATGAAGAACGCACGCTTATCAGCAACCAAATCGAAGGTCAGCACTTCTTTGAATTCTTATGGGATTCAGAGTTTAACTGGATGTTCTCCGGTGCTCGATCAGAGCGTTATGCTCCTAACGAGTTAAGCTACACCTACAATGTTGTGCTCGACGATAACAATCAACAGTTATCACGTGCATTGAATACTCAAGATGCGCCTAAATATGTTTATAGTCGCCTTGAAGATGACAGCACAAACTATAAATGGGACTACACACTGCCAGTTGAGTTCGACAGCGCAATCGTCAAGTTCACCGCAGGTTATGAGTACTATGAGCGCACCCGTGAAAGCTATGCCACACGTTTAGCTTTTGACGTTGGCTTAAGCCCGACCGATCCAAATGGCGCAATTTTATCAGAAGATTTCGACAAGATTTTCTCGGATAAAAACATCGATGACGACACCTTAGACATCGAGCTAAAAGATGCCTCAACTGATACTGAAGACTATGTCGCTGCAGAGAAAAACGATGCAGCATTCCTCATGATTGATGCTGACTTTGATGATGTATGGCGTGTGTATGCTGGCGTACGTTATGAAGATTTCCGCCGTACCACTTTACCTATCACACCAGAAGGTGAGATTTCAGATGAAGGCGGGCGTTACGAGTTAACCGACTATGTGATTGCTGAAGATGACTGGTTCCCGTCGATGACAGTGACTTGGAAGCAAACCGATACTACTCAGTGGCGTTTTGGTGCTAGTAAAACCATCGTTCGCCCTGACTTACGTGAAGTATCTCCAGTTCGCTTCCAAGATCCAGTTACCGGCTTTGACTTCTTTGGTAACCCAGAGCTTGAAAGCTCGGCTATCAATAACTTTGATGCCCGTTGGGAATACTACTCTGACGAAGGGAACAACTTCTCTATCGGTGCCTTCTATAAAGACGTTGCCGCGCCAATTGAGCCGATTCAACGAATTTCAGAAGCGGGTCGTCAGCTTAAGTTCTACAACGCTGAGTCAGGTTTTGTATACGGTATGGAAACAGAGTTCCTGCAAAAGCTTGATTTCATTGGTGGTGAAGACAGCTTTTGGAATGAGTTCTTTATCGTAGGTAACTTAACCCTAGGTGACTCAGAAATTGAAATTAAGCCTAATGGTGAGATTGACCCAACCAATGAAACACGCCGTATGACTGGCCATTCAAAGTGGGTAGCAAACTTTCAGCTAAGTTATGACGCAGATAACGAAATGCACGCGGCAACCTTGGTATATAACGTATTCGGCGAGCGCATTGCTTACGGTGGTCGCGGTGGTCTAGACGATGTGTATGAAAAGCCATTCCACAGCCTAGATTTCACTTACAGCTTCTTCCCAACTGAAAGTGTATCGCTGAAGTTTAAAGCGAAGAACCTGCTAAATGCGAAAACGGAATACGATCAGCAAGATACGCTGGTTTACGCCAAAGACCCAGGTCAAGAGTTCTCGCTGCAGTTTAGCTACAAGTACTAGTTCACTCTTTAGCTTTAGCGCTAGTAATAGCGCTCTAGTATGAGTGTGAGTAGTTAAACGCTAAATAGGTGTTGTTGATTGTCATTGCCTAAGCTCCAAAACTAAGCGTGCACGGTCAACAACACCGCCTAATTCGGTGGTAGCGGAATAGAAAAATTGACAGCTTTAGCTGTATTTAGACGCCTCAGTTTTTAGCCGTTACCACAAACCTAATATGGGTTTTGGGCAATCGTTCCTCATCATTTCAGTTGCCCAAAGCCTATATGGCCACTTACCTTGAACAAGTAAGTGGCCACTTTCTTTTTGTCTCGATTTAAAACTAGCCATCTCGAGCTTAGGTTATCTAGCTTGCTCTATCAGCCGTTGCCACTGTGGATATTTGTCAAAGCTTTGCTGTAAATTGCCCCAAGGTGACAGTGATTGCTGCATTTGCGCATCACTTTTATCAAGCCCTTGGCTAAGTTGGTATAGATAATAAAAGGCACTGGCACGATAGTTGGCGGCGCAGTGTACTAGCACTGACTTGCCTTGATACTTATCCATTAGCTTAGAAAACTGCTTAACATCTGATTGCAAAGGCTGTTGCCAATCAACCTCAATGTTCTCGTAAACCATGCCGGCATCGACTACCAAGCTAGCTTCTTGTTTCAAGTAATTTGGGTTGTTCTTAGGGATCAGGTTTATCACCACTTCGACTCCGGCTACTTTGAGCTTGGTAAACTGATCTTCAGTCGGCAGCCCAGAAGTGATCACTTGCTGATTATTCACTTTAAGGGCTTTTACTGCGGGGAGTTTGTCTGGGTTTATGTTTGCAAAGGCTAAGCTAGAGTGCAGTGTTAATAGGGCGGCAGTTGCTGCGATGTACTTACCTAGTTGCATTTCAAGCTCCTTCGTTGCTAGGGGGATGATTGTTTACTATTGAGCCGCTTAATAAATCGCTTTAGCCTTCAAGCATTGGTTGATTAAATTAGCCTGTATAGTCATATTGTTACAAGCATAGCTTCGCGAATTAGTGCGAAAGTGTTAGCCGACCTTATGGCGGCATGGTAGTCGCAGCACGATATAACAACCAGGGGCGTTTATGATCTTAACCACCGAGCGATTGCAGTACCTAGTAGAAGTCGCCAATAAGGGCAGTTTTTCTGCTGCGGCAGATGCGCTTGGAGTCAGTGTTGCGGCGGTTAATAAGTCTATTCAGCACTTAGAGTTTGACCTTGAGATCACCTTATTTGAGCGCCATAGTGGTAAAAAACCTACCTTGACCAATGAAGGTAAGCGTTTGTACTTTCAAGCACTAGATGTGCTGCCAAAGTTGATTGCCATGGAGCATGATGCGCAAATGCTTAGCGAAGGGGTTGAGAGTAAGCTAACCATATGCGTGCATTGTTACAGCTTTTACCCTGCTTATGCCGAGGCCTTTAGTGAGCTGTTACAGCGCTACCCACATATTGAACTCAATATAATTGAAGGTGAGGAGTTACAAAGTTACGATGATGACTTTGACATTCTTATCGCTCCAACCAGGTTAGTTACGCCTCGCGGTCTAAACCTTGAGAACCTAGATACCATCAATTGGAAGCTAGTGTGCGCGCCTCATTTTGCGCTTGCCAAATTACACGGCGAGATTGAGCTCAACGATCTTGAGCAATACCGGCAGATCATGCTGCCCCAAGGCTTTTTCACCTCTAAAGATTATCAAGAAGCCATGCGCTACAGCAGCAATACCATCGCCGTAGACCGTTTTTATCAATTCAATCAGTTGTTATTTCAAGGCGTCGGTTTTGCTCTGTACCCTGAAGCACTTGCGAAACAGGCTATTAGCGACAATAAGCTTGTAGAATTAGATTTTGATTTTGGTAATAAAGACGTCACTTGGCCAATCGATCTTATTTGGCGCAAGTCGCTTGGCGTGGCTGGGCAATGGCTGATAGAGCGTTTAAGACAAGCTGCAGGATAGTCCGTTCAAGTAACCTGAGCTCGGGATAAGGAGCGGCAACAAAAAAGCAGAGCCTAGGCTCTGCTTTTTTTTTAGTTTGCCAAATTAGCTTATGCGAAAGCGTCTTGTAGTGGCGGTACTACTTGCTTCTTACGGCTTAGTACACCGTCTAACCATACTTTGCCGTCAGTGAGTGACTTGCCGTAGGCTTTTTCAATGATAGATGCATCGTCAGAAACCACTAGGATTTCGCTGCCTTCTTTCATGATGTCGGTAAGCAGTAAGATAACGCTGTGGCGGTTACCTTCTTCCTTTAGTTTGGCGATGTCAGCTTCAAGGTCAGCTTTGATGTTGTCGAATACTGACAAGTCAGTGACTTCAAGTTGACCGATACCAACTAGGTTGTCGTTCATGTTGAAGTCTTTAAAGTCGCGCATAACAAGGTCACGAGCTGGTGTGCCGTCTACTGCAGACTTCACTTTGAACATTTCCATGCCCAGAGCTTTGAAGTCTTCAATACCAGCGATTTCAGCTAGTGCTTCTACGCAGCGAATATCAGCTGTGGTGCAAGTTGGCGACTTGAAGATAACCGTGTCGCTTAAGATTGCACAAAGCATGATGCCCGCGATGTTTGCAGGGATTTCTACTTGGTAGAAGTCGTACATCATTTTAATTACAGTATTCGAGCAACCAACTGGGCGGATCCAGCACTCAAGCGGCGTAGAAGTCGTTAAGTCACCGAGTTTGTGGTGATCAACAATACCTACGATAGTCGCGTCGCTAATATCATCAGGAGCTTGAGTTAGCTCTGAATGGTCAACAATGTAAACCTCTTCACCGGCGTAGCTTTCTTTAAGCGCTGGCGCTTCAAAGCCAAAACGGTCAAGAATAAAAGCAGTCTCTGGTGATACATCACCAAGACGAGTCGCTACTGCTGGCTCATCAATTTGATTTTTTAGGTAAGCCAGTGCAATAGCACCACAAATTGAATCAGAATCAGGGATCTTATGACCCACAACATACATTGGCATTTTTTGCGCTCCTATAAATTTGTGGCAGATTTTAACAAGAAATAGTTATCCGACCAATGTTTTAATCGCATTGATAGATTGAGCAGATTTGATAGTGTATAAATCTGTTTTTAACTCATAGTGTTATAAGGAAGTACATTTGCCTGCGTTACAAATTTTGGCTGGTGCCACAGCGCTACAACAAATAGAGCAACATGGATTTCAGCAGTCGTTATTTACTCAGCTGTTTGCCGCATCGGGTGGGCCAAAATGGTTATCGCTGGCGCGTTTAGACCAGTACTTGTTCAGTGAGTTTTTTGCGGAGCGTGAAGACCCAATTTACAGCATGGGTGCATCATCTGGCGCATGGCGACTAGCCTGTTTTGCGCAACAAGACCCGCATGCGGCCTATGAGCGTTTAATTGAGCACTATGTGCATCAAAGCTATGAAGCGCCGCCATCGCGCGCGGAAGTATCTGCGCAGGTGATTAATATTCTTAATGCGGTACTGGGTGAGCAGCAAGGGGCGGATATTCTCGCTAACCCTATTGTGCGCTCGCACTTTGTGGTTAACCGCGCTCGTGGGCTAAATAAAATCAATGCCAAAGTCGGCTTAGCTTTGGGTTTAGGTTTAACTGCGCTAACTAACGCTATTAGTCGCAGCAGTTTAGACATGCACTATCAGCGCGTGGTTGTCAGTCATCAAGACCATGCCTCACCGTTTGGGCGTTTGACCGATTTACCTACTCAGCAAGCTAAGTTAGCTCCTGAGAATCTAAAGCAGGTGCTCACTGCTACTGGCTCAATCCCGTTGGTGCTTAACTCAGTGGATGATATTCCTGGGCTGCCCAAAGGTAAATATTATGATGGCGGCATTACCGATTATCACTTTGATATGCCAATGCCAACTTCAACTGGTTTAAGTCTATTTCCGCATTTTTTCCCATCAATCAGCCCCGGCTGGTTTGATAAATCGCTAAAGTGGCGTAAAGCAAAAGCCAATCTGCACAATGCGGTGATACTGGCGCCAACCGATGAGTTCGTGAGCAAGTTATCAGAGAGGAAAATTCCTGATAGAGATGATTTCTCAAAACTGGATACCCAAACGCGGATCAAGTTCTGGCTAGAGAGCGTAGAGGCGAGTCAGCAGCTAGTGGATGAGCTTAAAGAGCTAATTGCATCAGGGCGGATATTGTCGCGCATTCAGGGGGTTTAGAGCAGAAAAATTATTCCTCGCCTAATAGCAAACATTATTTTGATGAACACAACGGAGCTGGCAGTTGTTTAGCCGCTCCATGTAACTTTGCAGATGTATTTATTCACTTATTAAGTAACCTATAATTTCACTACTGCTTAATAACTCACCAGTTTTGTTGAACTGAATCACAGCCTGAAATATCACCAATTGCTGAACCAAAAAGAGTTTGAAATAGCTCACACACTTTTGTCTTTTTATATTCAATGATTTAGCCACAGGTAATAGATACATCTGTCTGTTATTCCCCTCAGTAGGTCTACTGAGTGTTCAGTTTCTACCCTTCCTCATAGCATAGGGAAATAATCAAGTTTACTGCACATAGTGCCAGATTTAGCTCACGGGTTTCGTGTGCGATCTCGGCAGGCTTTTATTCAATTCAGTTCAGTATTTGAATACCAATCAGCACAAGTATGTGATCATTCTTACTGGTTAAAACCGTCTATAACGGCGTTATAAATTTTGTAGGTAGAACAACTAGCTAGCTGCAATTCCTGCCTTGTTATAAACAGTTTTTCCTGCGTAATCTCTGCTCACTTATTTATACCAATTGGTATTACTAACAGCTTAAGGAGTAGCTATGGGCTTTTTTGCTTCTAAAAAGGGTATTGTCCTCGTGGGCGCTGTTATCGGCTTGATTGCAGCCTTTTTGCAATTTATGGGTAATCCACCAAACATGGGCGTTTGTGTGGCGTGTTTTGAACGTGATATCGCTGGTGCATTAGGTTTTCACCGCGCAGCAGTGGTGCAGTATTTACGTCCTGAAATTATGGGCTTTGTTTTAGGCTCTATGGTCGCTGCCCTCATGGCGAAAGAGTTTTCACCTCGTGGTGGTAGTGCGCCGACTATTCGCTTCTTTTTAGGCATGTTCGCCATGATTGGCGCGTTAGTGTTTTTAGGTTGCCCTTGGCGCACTTTATTGCGTCTAGCGGGTGGTGACGGCAACGCGATTTTCGGCTTTTTAGGGTTAGTCGTCGGCACCATGATTGGTGGTCAGTTTATTAAAAATGGTTTTTCGCTCGGGCGCGCTCATAAAGGGCATAAAGCCAGTGGTTGGGTGTTTCCAGCATTTATGTTTGCTTTGCTGTTGCTTGCCATCTTCACCCCTAAGTTTGGCGCCAATGCAATTTTTGAAAGCGTTAAAGGCCCAGGTGCTATGCACGCCCCGATGTGGCTCAGTATCGGCGCAGGTTTGCTGATTGGTGGCCTCGCCCAGCGTAGCCGTTTTTGCACTATGGGTGCTATTCGTGACGTGTTTGTTGCCCGTGATTTTCACTTAATCTCTGGTGTTGTGTCACTGCTGATTTTTGCCTTTATCGCTAACTTTGCATTGGGTCAATTCAACCCGGGCTTTGACGGTCAGCCCATCGCCCATACCAATAGTTTGTGGAACTTCCTTGGGATGATTTTAGCTGGCGCGGCGTTCGTTATGGCTGGTGGTTGCCCTGGTCGTCAGCTCATATTGGCTGGTGAAGGTGACAGTGACGCTGCGGTATTTGTAATGGGCATGATCATGGGCGCAGGTGTTGCTCACAACTTTATGCTGGCAAGCTCGCCTAAGGGCATTACCCCGTACGCGCCGTATGCTGTGGTAATAGGTTTGGTATTTGTGTTGGCAATTGGCTTTGCTATGCGTACTAAGTTCAAGTTCGATTAGGGGGATTAATATGAAAACAGTTGATGCTAGAGGGCTAAGCTGCCCAACACCTGTGGTGCTGACCATGCAGGCTTTGGAAGTTGCTCAAGATTTTAAAGTGCTGGTGGATAACCCAGTCGCACTTGAGCGGATCACTCGGATGCTGAAAGACAAGCACAATATTGTGCCAAGCATCGAGAATGAGGGCGATGACATCATCATCCATGTTCAGTAATCAAAGTTCAGTAATCAAAGCTAAGTTAGCAATATAAGTTAGTAATAGTCGAGAAGTGACGTCATGAGCCATAAACGGATATACCTTGATAATGCCGCAACCACTTTCCCAAAACCGGAAAGTGTTGTTACGGCAGTGACTGAGTTTATGACTCAAGTCGGCTGTAGCTCTGGGCGCGCAGCTCATGATGGGGCAATTGCTGCGGGGTCTGTATTGTTTGATGCCCGTGAAAAACTAGCCAGTTTGCTTGGGGTAAATAACCCCATGAGGGTAATTTTCACGGGCTCAGCTACTGAGGCGCTTAATCAAGCCATATTAGGAACGCTCAAACAGGGCGACCATGTAATTACCACTGAGTTTGAGCACAATAGTACCATTCGCCCTTTGAAAGCGTTGCAACAGCAAGGGGTTATTGAGTTAACCATTGCCAAGGCCGTTAAAACGGCTGCGGGTCAAGTGTTTGATTATGACCTAGCCTCTCTTGAAGCTTGCCTTAAACCAAACACGCGGGCTGTGGTGTTTAATCACAGCTCTAACGTGTTTGGTAATCTTTTGCCATTGCTAACTTTTGCCCAATTTGCCAGTAAACATAACTTACTATCGATATGCGATGCTTCGCAGTCAGTCGGCACTGTGCCTATCGATATATCTGCAACAGGCATTGATTTGATTGCCTTTCCTGCCCATAAAGGCCTGTATGGGCCAATGGGATTAGGCGCGTTGGTTATTAACGATGAGTTTGATATATCGCAAATGCGGCCATTAAAGTTTGGCGGTACCGGCAGTTTATCGGACAAGGTTCTACAGCCTGATTTTCTACCCGATAAGTATGAAAGCGGTACTCACAATATGCCTGCAATTGCTGGATTGAATGCGGCGCTTGGTGAATTATCAGAGCGAGGCATAGTTAACATAGCAAAGCACAAACAGGCTCTGGTTGAGCATTTTTATCAACTGGCAGCCCAGTACGATGTTATTGAGACCTACCTTGCCGCTAGCCAAGTAGCCACTGGCACAATTTCGTTTAATTTGCGCGGTATTAGCTCATCAGAAGTCGGTTATTTACTGGCTGAGAACTACCAAATTGATACGCGTATTGGCCTACACTGCGCGCCGCTAGCGCATCAAGCATTAGGGACGTATCCACAAGGGACGGTGCGGGTTTCATTTGGTATGTATTCCACCACCGAAGATGTTGAAAGTTTAGTTGTTGCACTTAACGAAATAGCAGAACTTAAGGAGAGCGCGAATGACTGCAGCAAGCACGCAACAAGTAATTAGTGATAGCGGTGTTGAGCCTGCTAGTCACTACAGTGTGGCTTTGTTCTTTTCAAATAACTATGCGATTTGGACATCAAAGTTGTTAGCTCTTAACCAAATCGAGTGCAAGGTTATCCCGGTGCCGCGGCACTTGTCTTCAGATTGCGGCTATTGTGTCAGGCTAGCTACAGATCAACTTAAGCTTGCGATCAAACTTATGGATAAACAGCAGATCGAGTACGATCGTTTTGAAGCTTTGTAACAGATTTTCTTGAACTTTTTTGGGCTAGCTCCCAGCAAATCTTATTTCATATAGTGCTTCCCAGTGCTCTTCTTGCGGTTCTTTGGCATCCTCTAATTTGACTGTTTAGGGCTAGCGGTTTACCACTGACTGTTTGCAGCAGGCTGCCTATCGCTGACAGTGCCCTAAATGTGGAGGTAGAACTCGCGTGCAACTTTTGGGTGTTTTTTCTGGTCTAATTCAATAGCAGGTAAGTGTTGCGATGGTAGGGAATTAAGACAATTCGTTAGCTGACACTTGAACATTGAGTTGTCACTGATCGTAGTTGAGATTGTTGTTGAATTGGCTCTCGCTGCTACACTTATCAATATGCTGGCTAATGTAAATGACATAAATCGCTAGCCCAATGAGTTACCAATAATTTGCCTGCATTTGCACCTTTTAAGGTATTTGAAGCGTATTGTAAGTTGATGTTGGTAAGGAGGTTCCCATGCAATCTCAAGAAATGGCACTAATTGTTCAAGACGCTGTTCTGCTGCCGAGCGGACGGTTAGAGATTGAAATTGTCTCGCCAGGTGAACTTAAGCAAATTGCTCGCGTGCTGAAAGGGCATTTTCCGCTAGCGTTTGGTGCAGAGCGTAAGAATGCAGATCTTCCTTGTTATATCACGGCTACTGAATGTCGGATCATCGACTTTAATCAGACTGAATCTGGCTCACTTTGTGTTGTACTGGAAGGGCATCAACGCATTAAAATCTTATCGGTTGGTCAGCATAGAAATGGCACTTATACAGCGCGTACTTTGGCATGCCCTAACTGGCGACAAGAACCTATAAGCGGCGAGTTTGAAATCATCAGCGCAGCGCTGGAGCAGTTTTATCAAGTAAACCCTGAGCTGCTAGATTTATACTCCTCAATTCATTTAGAAGATGCGTCTTGGGTCAGCCAGCGTTGGCTTGAGGTGTTACCCATGTATAACCGCGACAAGATTATGTTGGCGGATCAACCAAACTGCCGCAAGACGCTAGACTTCGTGCTGCAGCTGCTTAAGTCGCATGTAGATGTGTAGGTTACAAATCGGATATCAGACCGCAAAAATTTGATATGCTTATCTGCCGCAGCCTAGTTTGGGTTGCGGCATTTTTATAAAAACCACTTTTTGAACCTAATTCTGGTTAACTAATGACTTCTGCTTCTAACAATTCTTTGCCGCAAAATAACCAATCTGCAATTGCTGCCCAGCCTTCTTATGTGGTGTTGCCTCGCGACAGTGAGCTTAATGGCAATAGGTTTGAATTTGTGGCGGATTTTTTGAAGTGGAAGTTTAATCAGATCTCAGCTGAAGTTTGGGCAGAGCGTATTACGCAAGGCAAGGTGCATTGGCAAGATGGTAATTTGATTACGGCCACTACAGCTTATGTTGCGACTAAGCGAGTTTACTATTACCGCGAGGTGGAGTCTGAAACTAGGGTGCCGTTTAAAGAACGGATTTTATTTCAAAATGACCACAGCATTGTGGTGTTTAAACCGCATTTTTTACCTGTGACGCCTGGTGGAAATTACGTTAATGAATGTCTGATCCATCGAGTGCGCAAAACAACGGGTATCGATACTGTCGCACCTGCACATCGTTTAGATAAGGACACCGCTGGCATTATACTGCTTACGACCAAGCCTGAAACACGTCATCAATATCATCAGCTGTTTTTAGATGGCAATATCGATAAGCGCTATCAAGCGGTGGCAAAGCTAACAAAGCAAATTTTGTTTGAATATCAGCAAGGCGAAATAGCTTTGCCTCTGCACTGGACGGTAAAAAATCGCCTCAAGCGCGGTGAGCCAAGTTTTACCATGCGGGTAGTAGAAGGTGAGGCGAATACTCATTCTGAAATTAGTCTGGTTGAGATTAAAGGTGATTATGGCTTGTTCGAGTTAAGCCCTATTACTGGCAAGATGCATCAATTACGTGTGCATATGCAAAGCCTTGGTATGCCGCTACTTGATGATAAGTTCTACCCTGAGCTGCAACCCAAATCCCTAGATTTTGTTAATCCAATGCAGCTGCTCGCTAAAAAGTTAAGTTATATCGACCCTGTTACCAATGAGGCGCTGAGCTTTGAGGTCGAAGGATTGAGCCTACCTTAAGCGTTTGCAGTTAAGCTACTAAGACTGTTAGTGACTAGGGCGTGTTGATCTTTGCTGATTAGAATTTGTTCGAATTAAAAGCACTTTAATCAATACGCGAGCTATGCAGTTTAGTCGACTAAACAAGTGGCTCGCAACGCAGAGAAAAGTGCTTTTAAACGAACCGTTCCGGCAGCGCTTGTTGTCATTTCTACTGCGTTAACGACTTATCATGTGGAACAACCACACATCAAAGTCGTTGCCTTGTATAAATTTCCAACAAGCAGCTGCAAAAATAATCTTGAAAGATCAACACGCCCTACCTAAATAGACTTTGTTATACTGGCGGCAATTAACCCAAGAGAGATTTCACCATGATTGAACGTCTAGAAACTGGCGCACGTATGAGCCGCATTGTTAAGCACAATGGCACCATTTACCTTTGTGGTCAGGTTTGCGCGGATGCCACTAAAGATATTAAAGAGCAAACCCAAACCATGCTGGATAAAGTCGATGCCTTGCTTGAACAAGCTGGCAGCTCGCGTAAGCACATGCTATCAGCGACGATTTACGTAAAAGACATGTGCTACTTTGCTGAAATGAACCAAGTTTGGGATGCTTGGGTACCTGAAGGCCATGCACCTGCTCGTGCTTGTGTTGAAGCAAAAATGGCGCGCGATGCATTGTTGGTTGAAATTTCAGTAGTTGCTGCCGAGATTAATCCTAGCTGCTGTTAATTGTCAGTACAGCTAGCTTTTGAGAATAAAGAACGAGCTTAGGCTCGTTTTTTTATGCCTAAGATAAATAGCTCCTACTTGGCTGCAACTGATATAATGCCCGCCGATAATCTTGGAGGAATAATGGACGTATCATCTTTACTCGACGGCTTAAACGACAAACAGCGTGAAGCGGTCGGCGCACCCCTTTCAAACATGTTAGTACTTGCTGGTGCAGGTAGTGGTAAAACTCGGGTGCTGACGCATCGTATTGCCTGGCTGATGCAAGTTGAACAGCAAAGTCCTTATTCTATTTTGGCGGTAACCTTTACCAATAAAGCTGCGGCAGAAATGCGCGAGCGGGTAGAGAACGTAGTTGGCAGCAACATGGGGCGTATGTGGATTGGTACTTTCCATGGCCTAGCTCACCGCTTGCTGCGCACCCATTATCAAGACGCTAACTTGCCGCAAACTTTCCAGATTATTGATTCTGACGATCAGGTACGTTTAATCAAACGTATTTTGAAAACCTTAAACCTTGATGAGAAGCAGTATCCTCCACGCCAAGCTGCGCACTACATTAACGGTAAAAAAGATCAGGGTTTGCGCCCTAAGCATATTGATGCTGGCGGCTTCCCGATTGAGCAAAATTTATTAAATATCTACAAGATTTATCAGGAGTCTTGCGATAGAGCAGGCTTGGTAGATTTTGCTGAAATCCTGCTGCGCGCCCATGAGTTATGGCTCAATAAACCGCATTTATTGGCGCATTATCAAGAGCGTTTTAAGCATATTCTGGTGGACGAATTCCAGGATACTAACGCTATTCAATATGCCTGGATTCGCGTGTTGGCCGGCAATAGCGCCAATGTGATGATTGTAGGTGATGACGACCAGTCGATTTACGGCTGGCGCGGTGCACAGATTGAAAACCTGCATAAGTTTTTAAGTGATTTTCCGGGCGCTGAAACCATCCGCTTGGAGCAAAACTATCGCTCAACAGCCAATATTCTTAATGCATCGAACGATCTGATCGCCAACAACCCGGATCGCTTAGGGAAAAAGCTATGGACTGAAGATAAAGATGGCGAGCCAATCTCAGTGTACTGCGCTTTTAACGAGATGGATGAAGCGCGCTTTATCGTTGGGCGAATTATTGATTGGCAAGATAAAGGTGGCAGCTTAAGTGATTGCGCCATCTTATATCGCTCTAATGCTCAGTCGCGGGTATTGGAAGAAGCCTTCTTACATAAGGGCTTACCGTACCGTATTTATGGCGGTTTGCGCTTCTTCGAGCGTCAAGAGATTAAAGATGCCATGGGGTATATGCGTCTTATCAACAATCGTGATGATGATGCCGCCTTTGAGCGTATTGTGAATACGCCGACTCGCGGTATTGGTGATCGCACAGTTGAGATTATCCGTAACACCGCAAGGCAACATCAATTGACCTTGTGGCAAGCATGTTTGCGTTTGCTTGAAGAAAAAGTCCTTGCAGGCCGTGCAGCTAACGCGGTGCGCAACTTTATGGATTTAATCATCACCCTAAAAACCGATACTGAAGACATGCTGCTGTATCGTATGACAGATAGCGTGATTGACCGCTCAGGCCTGCGCGCTATGTACGAGGCTGAAAAAGGTGAAAAGGCGCAAGCGAGAATTGAAAACTTAAACGAGCTAGTCACGGCAGCTCGCAGTTTTGAAATGCCTGAAGAGCTTGAGGATATGGGCGAGCTGAATGCGTTTTTATCTCATGCGGCACTAGAAGCGGGTGAAGGTCAGGCTGACGAGTTTACTGATGCAGTGCAGTTAATGACGTTGCACTCAGCTAAAGGTCTTGAGTTCCCTATGGTGTTTATGTCGGGCGTCGAGGAAGGTATTTTCCCAAGCAAGATGGCATTGGAAGAGGGCGATAGACTCGATGAAGAGCGTCGTCTTTGCTATGTAGGCATGACCCGAGCGATGCAAAAACTCTACATTAGTTATGCTGAGTCACGCCGTATGTATGGCCGCGAAGATTACGCATCACCATCGCGTTTTATCGGCGAAATTCCTGAAAAGTATGTTGAGCAAATTCGCCTGCGCGCTCAGGTGTCACCATCAATCAGCCAGCGTTTTCCTTCTCAAGCCAGCCCGAGTTTTGGTAGTAGCTTAGGTACCAGTGGCCCAGCAAATAGAACGGGTTTTACTATCGGGCAGAAGGTGAAGCATTTTAAGTTTAACGAGGGTATCGTCACCAACTTTGAAGGTACTGGTGAAAAGGCGCGCATTCAGGTTAACTTTTTTGATTTTGGCAGCAAATGGCTGTTAGTCTCGTTAGCGAAGCTAGAAGCTTGTTAAGTTCAATTGAGACCCTAAGTAGGCATATAAAAAGTACAAGTGTTCAATGGAGAAAACACTGATGTTGTTACGGGATAAATTACACGCTTACGCACGCTTAATGCGCATTGACCGCCCAATCGGTACCTTGCTGCTGATGTGGCCTTGCATGATGGCGCTGGTGCTTGCCGCTGGTGGTATGCCAGATATAAAGGTGCTGGTGATTTTTGTGATTGGGGTGGTATTGATGCGAGCCAATGGCTGCATTATTAACGACTATGCTGACCGTAAGCTCGATGCCCACGTTGAGCGCACCAAAACGCGCCCGCTAGTGTCTGGTGAAGTGACACCAAAACAAGCCTTAACCTTATTTGTGGTGCTGGGTCTAACGGCATTTAGCTTAGTTTTGATGTTAAATCCGCTGGTGGTGCAGTTATCTGTGGTCGGCATTATTCTCACCATTATGTACCCGTATATGAAGCGGGTAACCAATATGCCACAAATGTTCTTGGGCATAGTGTGGAGCTGGTCGATCCCAATGGCGTATGCTGCCCAGCTTGGTGAAGTACCCGTTGAAGCCTGGTGGCTATTTGCTGCTAACTGGTGCTGGACGGTGGCTTACGACACCATGTACGCCATGGTAGATAGAGATGATGATTTAAAGGTGGGGATTAAGTCGACGGCAATTCTATTTGGCCGTTTTGACAGACAATGGATTGGCGCATTTCAACTAGCTGCGCTAGCTTGCTTTATTATGGCAGGATTGTCGGCAGAGCGTGGCTTAGTATACGGCCTAGGTATCGTCACTTTCATCGCTTTTAGTAGTTATCAACAATACCTAATTTATGGCCGTGAGCGCGCGCCATGTTTTAAAGCATTCCTTAATAATAACTGGGCAGGCTTTGCCTTGTTTGTAGCGCTTGGAGCTGATTATTTGGTGTAAGTGGTTTCTTTAGCGACTTCTTAATAAAAAATGCAAGATGACCTTTTAGGTATCTTGCATTTTTTGTTGGCAGTGTCTGCTTTGGTTAGTTTTGCACTAGCTTAGCTAGATCTGCTGGGCGGTAATAAACAGATTTTAGTACCTTGCCTTTTTTCACCTTTTTACCAGCCATATCGACATCTTTAGCGCATTTAGCAATCAAGAATTCGCCTTTTTGTGTTCCCACAATTTCTATGCCTTGCTTAGCGTAGGCTGCGATCGTTTCGTCTAGCTCTTGCTGGTTGCGACATACTTTACTCATGTTACTTGAGTGGACTTCATCCCAGCAGGTAATGAAGTCAATCTCACGGTTTTTGGCCACATTAAGCAGCACATCAATCAGATAGTTAATGGCAAGGTTGTCTTCAATCTTATCGTGGCCAAGGTGTACTAGGCGGCCCATTAATACATACACAGAGTCAACAATGGCGTCAGCTTGCTCAACACGGCAATCGGCCTCAGCTAACTCAGTCATTTCTTCAATGATTAATGAAGTATGCAATGCATCTGCCTGGCTATCTAGTGAGCTAGCATTCGCTACTGGCAGATCGAAGGTGCTACGAAATTCATGAATGTCGCGGTAAAGGTGGTCAAAAATTGTCTGAGTCAGTTGGCTTAAGTGCATTGCTGTCGTACGGATAATGAATGATGCTGTGATTCTAAAGAATTCTGCGGGAAATGTCACAGCTAAGGCTTGATGCTGGATGTAATCGCTTAGAAAGAGCTTGTGGCTGGGGATTTATTGGAGTAATCCAGAGAAGCCTTGAAATGCTGGAGTCTTTGGGATGACCGCAGGGAAAATAAAAAAGCCAGTAGCAAAAAATGCCACTGGCTTTTACTTTAACGAGTATTAACTACTCTAGTTGGTTTGCATCAGTATTGATTAGTGCTTACGGTTACGACGACGTAATGCAGCAACTGGTAGCAATAGTGCAGTTAACCAACCTAGAGAGCTACCGCCTTCATCGTATTGAGCTTCCACATCAACAGTCGCTGTGGCTTCAGCACTACTCACTGTGCCATCGTTCGCGGTCACTGTGAATGTTAACTTACCTACTTCTGCTGGAGCAGTGAAGCTAATTGAAGAGCCACCGTTTGTAAAGCTCACTGATGAACCGCTTGTTTGCGTCCAAGTGTACGTCAGATCGTCATTGTCAGCATCAGAACCAGATGCGGACAATGTCACAGGCAGAGCTGCAACAGCATTCTTATCCGCAACAGAAACAGTAGGAGCATCATTTACATTTGTTACTGTTAAGTAAACTGTTGTTGGCTCTGATTTGGTTCCTGCAGCATCCTCAGCGGTGTAAGTTAACATGTCTTTACCGAAGAAGTCTGCATTCGGAACATATTTTAAGACACCTTCTGAGCTCAGAGTTGCAGTACCATTTGCTGGTTGATCTACGATAGCTACATTTGTTACATCACCTGAAGCTAAAACATCAATTAGGCGCTGAGCCTTAGCCGTGATGCCGTCAGCAGTCACTTGAGTTCTAGCTACTTTTTGCTCCATGTCTTTGTCATTTTCACGGACATTCAGCTCTACTTCACTATCTTCTTCAACTGTCACATTATCTGAATCTAGAAGAGCAAACGTTGTTCCCTTTGCCATATAGCTTAACTGAACTTGACCCGCAGAAGATGAGCCAATTGAGACAAAATCGTCAGGGGCTACAGTGTCACCATTGCCGTTGTAGTGGAACGTCGTACCAATAGTACCACCGATATTTTCGGCACCAATTGTCACGTTACTTGGCATATTTGGCACCTTGAAGTAGTTAAAGGTAACTTCTTCTGTTTCACCTGTTTTGAACCAAACACTAAAGCTATATTGATCGCCTGACGGATCGTTCCATAGTTGGGCATCATTCCATTCAACCACAACCCAGCTGTCAGTTGCAGTACCTACGATATCAATAGACACAGTACCGCCGCCAGTGTCACCAGCAGTGCCGTCTGACAAGTCAAAGTCAGCCCAGAAAGGAGCTACGATGTTATTTGGGTTACCTGAATCAGGCAGTTCCTTATTAGCGTATGTACCTGACGTTGTCCCACCGCCAGGAATAACCAAACCGTTATCTGACATCGTTAACTGAGTGTACTCTTGGCCATTATACTTAAACGCTGGCAAATTGAATGTGAAGCTAGTTTCATCACAACCGTCAGCGCAAGGCGGCGTATAACCAAGCCCTAAGCCAAGAATATTTGGATAAGAACCGGTACCTTTTTGTGCAACCATTTCTGGCAACTCTAGGTTACCAACCCAAGTCAGCGTTCCGGTACTTTCATTGACGCTAAATCCGTTTTGGACACCATTTGTAACGGCTACGGTTACGTCATCAGCTGAAGTAAGCTCAGTGCCTTCTGGGAGTTTAGCCGTAAAAGTAACAGTGTTTTCAAAACGTGTATTGTTTAGTACTGACACAACCTCAAAGCTATCCTCTGTAGTGATATCAGTATCTGGGGTAAATGTTGAGATAAGTGATGAATCACTAGACTCTTGAGCAAGAACAGCTAATGGTAGATGGGCATCTTGATGACTTGCGCTGGTGAGCATGATGTTACCAAAGATCCATTCGCCATATGTGCTGAAGGTTGAGTCAACCATAACAGTGATTTCTGCAGAAGCACCTGGCTCTAAGTCAAGAGTTGAAGGCATTACCGTTATACCTGCAGCATCCGACTTAGCAGATAAACTCCAAGAAGTAGCTTCTTCGCTCTTGTTGTATACAGTTCGGGTGAATGTACACATACCAACACATGAGTCAGATGCAACAGATGGCTTGTCAAACGTTAATACTGCTTTAGCTGCAGCATCAAGGTCCATGCGACCGGCACCTGTGGCAAACGGTGATGCAGGGGTTTGGGCATCATCATCTAAAATGCCGTCAAGTTTTGAAGTAGAGGTTAGTGCAGTCTTAATGTCGTTGGCTGACCAGTCAGGGTGCATTTGAGCTAATAGCGCTGCTGCACCTGCCACATGTGGGCTTGCCATACTTGTGCCTGAAATCGCTGCATAGTCTAGACCAGCTCCGCCATCATCAGGAGAATAAGCCGACAAGATGTTTGTTCCTGGAGCGGCTAAATCAGGTTTTAAGATGTTTTCGTTTCCGTTAGGACCTCGAGAACTAGAAGCGTTGATGGTGTCTGCTAGTAGAGTATCTACAATACGCTTAACTTCAGAACCGACAACACCTGTGATTGCTTCTTCGCTTTCACCTAAGCTTGCTTCGACAGCTAATCCATCTGCATTTGAAATCATGACAGAAGGGAAAGTTACACCAGGCATAGACATAATGATTGGCGCACCAGGGTTGCTGTTATATACAACTAGCGCTTTAGCGCCAGCATTCATCGCATTTTCAGCTTTAGTACTAAATGCACAAGCACCACGTGAAATTAGCGCAATACCATCTTTGAAAGAGTCTGTTGCGAACGGTTCACAGCCTTCAAAGTTCTCGGCATCGAGATTACGAGCAGCAATGATAGGTGCGCTAACATCCATATCAATAACAGTATCTGAGCCAGGAATAGCTAGCAAGTCGTCACCGCCGGCGTTAAAGCTGTTGGCGAAGAAGCGACCATGAGTGCTGTTTGCTACAGAGATACCAGATTCGATACAAGCAGGACAACCAATTGTCTTAGCGCCATTACCATCATTACCAGCAGCGCTTACTACAACGATTCCAGCCGCTTCTGCAGCTTCAAACATGCTTTTGTATGGACTGCTAGCAGGATCAGCGCCCGCGCCGCCGCCCCAAGAGTTGTTGATTACATCTGCGCCGTCATTTGCTGCGTGCTCTAATGCTTCCATTAGCATGATGTTAGAACCGCTACCACGTTCACATGCAGTGTTGGTATATAGTGCTTTATATGACATTAAGTATGCCGCTGGTGCCACACCAGCAATAGTCACATCATTACCACGGTATGTAATATCTACTCTGTTACCTACTGCGGTGCCTGCAACGTGAGTACCGTGACCACCAAATCCAAGTGGACTCATGTACTCATCGGCACACACTGGGAAGGTTGGTTGGGACCAGCGCGCTACGATTAACTTGTTGTTACAGAACGTTGCATCAACCGTTGCACAGTAGTCATCTGTTGGCAAATCACCTGTTGGTGCTTCAAAACCTTCGTCGCCAAACATTGGATTTTCGGGACGGATACCACCATCAATTACTGCTACACGCATGCCTTTACCGGCATTCTCCATACCATTTAACGTGTTCCAGATTGCCTCGCTGTTGATCACGTCATGCGAGGCATCCATGCTGACTTCGTACATTCTTTCTGGGTAAACAGCCTTTACGCCAGACATTGAAGCTAACTTCTCAGCAGACAAACCTTGTCCGACAACGGTTACACCATTGAATAGCGTCTTAAACTGACGTTCAACTTTTGAATTTGGTGATACTTGACTTAACTGACTAACAAATTGAGATTGTTCTTGTGCAAGGAAAGATGCGTAGTTTTTTACTGGGGCACCTTGTAAGTTAATTTTGTCTGTTGGTTTTTTTATTGCAGTAGCTGCTAAGTTGTCGATACCACCCTGGTACATAGCAACAGCTGGTGACTCAAGCTCAACGATGAATCGCTGAGGTGCGGTAATATTATTAGTACGAACGCTTGGTTGATTATTGTTTTCTACTGAAAGTAATTCAGGTGCGTATTTAGCGCCTTGATAGTTGGCATAGGTCGCACTTGAAATAAGTGCCGCCGAAATGGCAATAGAGAGTTTTGTTTTCACAACTTCTTCCTTGTATCTGTATCAATTTATTGTCGACCGTCACTCAAATGAGTTTCCATAATGGGCCACAAAAAATTGGAATAATGTTGGTTTATTTTGGATGTGTTATAGCAATCTTTGTTGCTTCGGTAACATATTTAGCACATTCCATTAACATTAGTCACCACTACAGAGTAATTATTTGTAATTAGTTGTGAAACAGGACTTCCTTTCGTTTTGATTAAGGTATAACCAAATTGTCTAAGGTTTAACCGCTCGTACAATGGGGTTTTGCAGGCTAATCAGTGTTTCGGTTGATTGAATTTCGTCAATCGATTGAATCCGATTAATCAATACATGTTGCAGCCCATCAATCGATTGGCACATTACCTTTACAAAAACTGAGTAGTTGCCGGTGGTGTAATAAGCTTCAACGACTTCTTCTAAAGCGTTGAGTTTTGCAAGGGCTGAAGGGTAATCGCCGGCGCTTTTTAGGTTAATGCCAATAAAACAGCAAACGTCATAACCCAGTGCTTTTGGGTTTACGGTAATTTGCGCACCGGTAATGATGCCGGCTTGTTTCATCTTCTCTACGCGCACGTGAATGGTGCCAGCGCTAACACCAAAGCGTTTAGCAAGTTCAGCAAATGGCGTACGCGCGTCTTGCATTAGTGCTTCTAAAATTTGGTTATCAAGCTGGTCGCGGCTGAATGAAGTATCCATAGTAAATTATCCATCGGTTTATCTAATATGGATAATTTACGGATTATGTTTGTAGATCTCTAGCTAAAAATACTCAAGCGTTGTCGATGTTGAATCTTTTTACTGCTGCTCAGATGCCTCAATAAAAGGAACTGGCGCTTCAAAAGTCATTGGTTTACCTGAATATGGGTGCGCGATTTGCAGATGGCTAGCATGCAGCAGTAGTCTTGGGGATAAGCGCTTGGCTGCGCCGTCAGCATAGAAGCCGTCCCCAAGAATAGGGTGACCTAGTGCCATCATATGTACTCGTAATTGATGCGAGCGGCCGGTAATTGGCGTGAGTTTAACTAAAGTTGAGCGTTTACCATAGCTGATAATGTCTACCAAGGTCTCGCTTGGTTTGCCTGTTTCAAAACAAACCTTCTGCTTCGGGCGGTTGGGCCAATCACATACTAATGGGTAGGATACTTTATCTACCGCCTTTAAATGTCCGGCGACGCGAGCATAGTAGGTTTTGCTGGTTTCGCGATCTCGAAATTGCCTTTTCAGTTCTCGCTCGGCGTTTTTGCGCAGCGCTAATACTATAACGCCAGAGGTTGCCATATCGAGACGGTGAACAATTTGCGCGTTAGGGTGCTCGGCTACTACTCGGCTATAAATACTGTCGTGGTATTGCGCCTGACGCCCTGGCACTGAAAGGATCCCTGAAGGCTTATTGAGCACTATGATATCTCGATCTTGATGAATGATATCTAACCAGGGCTCGGTTGGAGGGGTATATAGGAAGTCAGCCATAAACGTCTCTGCAATTTGTTCGGCGACACCATACTGGGTGCTTATCTTAGGTGCAAGTCTTTAGGAAAAACCATTACCGTTGACATGCATAATGGTGAAAGTCCACACAACAAAAGATAACGGGATATGGACTAGGCTGTAGAAGAATTGATCTAACCGTGAAATGCCTTGTGCTACCCAAGTCATGTAAACATGGCTAACGATAACCGCGGGAAACAAGCTAAACAGTGGGTACAGCGCAAAAGGGCTTGCATCAGCAAACACCAATTGGGCAAACAGTGCCCAAACCACCATGATGGAGGTAATAATAGGTGGCACTGCTAATCGGTATTGATCTGGGTAAGGAAACATCCACTGTCCTAATTGGTCGATAGTTAACCTAACTATAAACTAACTGACAACTTAGGTGCACCTGCTGCTTAACTATTTAATCTAACTTGGTGGGGGGGAGGCTAACCTTTGATTTCTTTTTTGGTATCAATTTTTTTGCGGTGTACCACTGAGTAGTGTCTTAATCCGGCTGGCCCATGAGAGACCACAACAGATAGCAAAATGATGAATAAGAATATCTCGGTTTTAAATTCTGCGAGTGGGATGAACAGTGCGAGCATGGCGACTTTAACTAAAGTGAGTACACCTTTGAGTTGGATTAACCAGCGCCAATCGCGAATCACTTCCCAGGCAAGTAATAGGCACCCTGTTACCATGGCTGCTATCCAGTAGTTGATCCACAATTGCTTGTCGGCACCAACAATAATGCCGCCACCAGCACCTACAATCCCCATGATATGAATGGCACGTAGACTGGTTTTACTCAGTCGTTGCAACCAAAAGTTCACTTCCGATAGGTTATTTGCTGGTTTGTGTTTCATTAACTTAGCCTAGATCAGGGTCTGTTAGGGCCTATTGATCTTTCAAGATTATTTTTGCAGCGGCTTGTTGGAAATTTATACAAGGCAGCGACTTTGATGTGTGGTTGTTCCACATGATAAGTCGTTAACGCAGTAGAAATGACAACAAGCGCTGCCTGAAAGGTTCGTTTAAAAGCACTTTACTCTTTGTTGTGAGCTAATTCGTGTAGGTGACTAGACGTCATCGCTCACGCCGCGATTAAAGTGCTTTTAATTCGAACAAATTCTAATCAGCAAAGATCAACAGGCCCTAGTCTTTAAAGATTTATTTCTTGGACATGTTAAAACAAATCAAGCGCCTTGTATGTAATCATGGTACTGACATGGGGCAGTGAAATGTTATCGGTTAAGTGATTTGTGATTAACTCGACATATTTATGACAGTGTACATAACCTGCTCTCGGGATAATAAACCGGTTTCTAACGGCTATTTTTGTCTATTTCTGCGTTGAAGCTACTTGCAATAGGCTAGCTATTGACGCGCAGCTTCGCCTTGAACTAAACAAAACTATCTCGTTAGAAACTTAATGCTAGGTGTAACTCTGGACGAGAGAGTCATTGACACTTCCTTATCCCGAGTTCAGGTTAAATACAAACCCATCCTAAGTCTGATCACAAATATCCACTATAACTTCGGCTTATTAACGACAAAAATAATGCTGTCGATTAGAATTGTAGTCAGTAATAGCTTTTAACTCTCGCAGGTCGAGTAGGGTTTGATATGAGAATCGGATTTTTTAGCGCTAAGCCATACGACATTCGTCATTTTAATCAGGCAAATGAGCAAGTGGGTGCGCAAATTGAGTACTTCGATTACCGCTTGTGTATGCAAAACGTAAAACTAGCCGAAGGCTACGAGGTGGTTTGTGCGTTTGTAAACGACTCACTATGTGAGGAAGTGTTAGTTGAGCTTGCAAAAGGCGGCACTAAGGTGATCGCTATGCGTTGTGCTGGCTTTAACAATGTTGATCTTGATGCTGCCAAGCGTCTTGGTATGCAAGTTGTTAACGTGCCGGCTTACTCACCAGAATCGGTTGCTGAGCATACCGTTGCATTAATGCTTACGCTTAACCGTAAAATCCATAAAGCTTATCAACGTACCCGTGATGCTAACTTTGCCCTAGCGGGCTTAGTTGGATTTAACATGTTTGGCCGTACAGTAGGCGTGATTGGTACAGGTAAAATCGGATTAGCCACCATTAAAATCTTGCAAGGGTTTGGTTGTAAGGTGCTCGCGTATGACCCATATCCAAGCCAAGCGGTAAAAGATTTAGGTGTTGAATACATTAGCCTTGAAGAAATGTACCCGCAGTGCGACATCATTAGTCTGCATTGCCCGTTAACTGCTGATAACCATCATCTACTGAACGCAGAGAGCTTTGCCAAAATGAAGCAAGGTGTGATGGTGATTAACACAAGTCGTGGTGGCTTGCTCAATGCTATTGACGCAATGGAAGCATTAAAAGAGGGGCAAATTGGCTCCCTAGGTTTAGACGTCTATGAGAACGAGAAAGGCTTGTTCTTCGAGGATAAATCGAGCGAAATTATTCGTGACGATGTATTTAGACGTTTATCTGCTTGTCACAACGTGATTTTCACCGGTCACCAAGCCTTCTTAACCGAAGAAGCCTTGAATGCCATTGCTTCAACCACGCTAAATAATGTTGATGCGCTAGATAAAGGTGAGAAATCAGGTAACGAGCTGTGTTAACTCGATAAGATAGTTGCTAAATTGGAGCTCACTAGAGCTCCTTTTTTGGTTTAGGGCTGGCTGATTTGGAATGGCGGTGAGGCAAATATGAACATAGTGCAAGAAATCCATGACATTGCGACTGAAACGGGTGTAATGCGTACTCGGGTTTATCGCCCTAATCAAGCTGGTCAATTTGCTAGCGTCATTTTCTACTCCGAGATTTTCCAAATCACCGGACCAATCAGTCGCTCAGCAGCGATGATGGCAGGTCACGGATTTGTGGTGCTGGTGCCTGAGGTATTTCATGAGTTAAACCCAATCGGTACAGTGCTTGCCTATGACGATACGGGGAAGGACAAGGGCAACCAAGACAAGTTTACTAAGCCACTTGAGCATCATGACAGTGATACTAGAGCTTTGATCGAGTTTGCTCGCAGCCAAACCTATTGCACTAGCCAGGTAGGAGCGATGGGCGTGTGTATTGGTGGTCACCTAGCGTTTAGAGCGGCATTAAATCAAGATATTAGCAGCGCATTTTGTTTGTATGCTACTGACATTCATTCAAACACCTTACCCTGTGAGCAAGGCAATGACTCATTATCGCGTGCTGCAGATATAAGCGGTGAGTTAATGATGATATTTGGTAAGCAAGACCCCCATGTTTCAAGTGCAGGGCGCAAGCAAATTTATCAACAGTTGGAAAAAGTTGAGGCTAACTTTAGCTGGCTTGAAGTTAACGCTCAACATGCATTTATGCGTGATGAAGGCGATAGGTATGACCCAGCGCTTGCACTACAAATGTACCAACAGGCGGTGAGTTTTTTCCAACGCACGTTAAATTAGAACCACCAGATTTTTTATCCAATCTCGTTAAGCGCAAATGGCTTTCACAAGGCTGTTTGCGTTTTTGACTTATACCAATTTAGATAGATACCATCAGAAGCAGTCCATGTCAGAATTTAAACCGATCCACCGCGCCAATGATGAATATGGTGAGTTAACCGTACTCGATGATGGTCAATACCGCGTACTTGCTTTTGGCGACAATGACGAGCAGTCAAAGCTTGATAAAGCCAGCCCACATTTACCACAGCATACTTATATTCAAGCCATGCTGGCAGCACTGCTTTTCAACACGCCAAAAAGTGCCATCATTCTTGGGCTTGGCGGCGGGGCGCTGGTTCATGCACTAAAGCACTATGATTCTGCAATTAAGATGACTGCCGTTGAACTTCGCGCGCCTGTCATTGAGGCTGCCAAA
Organism: Shewanella sp. WXL01; assembly: GCF_012263345.1. NCBI lineage: Bacteria > Pseudomonadati > Pseudomonadota > Gammaproteobacteria > Alteromonadales > Shewanellaceae > Shewanella > Shewanella sp. WXL01. The sequence goes on from NZ_JAAIKQ010000001.1 coordinate 380,282, forward strand.
CGCTTCTTTCAATTGCCAATCGGCAAAAAGCTTAAACTGGTGAACCAAGATGCGCTTGAGTTTATCGCCAGCGCAGAGCATAAGAAGGTCGACATTATTTTCGCAGACATCTATAGCGAGCAAGGTGTAGATGGACAGCAGGTATCGTCAGCGTTTTTTGAGCAATGCCAGGCCAAACTTAAGCAAGGTGGCTTGTTGGTGCTTAACTGTTGGAAAGAGCACAGTAAAGATGATGCGTTAAAGCAGCGGTTACAAAGCCAATTCAACCATGTTTACGCTTGCCTTACTGGCAGCGGCAACTGGGTTATTTTTGCTAGTCAGGTCGATTGCAACTTTAACCTTGCCAACAACAAAGCTGCCTTGCAGGAGTTGTCTCAGCAGCTTGATTTTAATATTGCTCGGGTACTGACGCGTTTTGATGAGTGGGTTTAGGCAATTTGTGTAATTTGCTTTAGCGCTAGTCAATATCATCACCATCGTTCTAGTGCATTTGACGTAAAAATGCACTAAAACTCATCCTAATCGCTACTTAATTCAACATTAATCGGTTCTGCAGAAAAACCGATTACGATGATAGATTTTGTCCGTTATACATAATCATCAACCCTCGCTATTCTTATCTCCATCGAAACACGGCAAGCAAATTACTTTTTAATGAGCCACGCCGCAGTACTTAATTAACTTGTATGCCAGCAAGTTTAAAAATTGCCAACTTAATGGAGTTAAACATGACACAATCAATCATCAACAGCACTATCAAGCCATTCAAAGCAACTGCATTCCACAACGGTGAGTTTGTTGAAGTCACTGAGCAAGACCTACTAGGTAAGTGGTCTGTTGTATTCTTCTACCCAGCGGACTTCACATTCGTATGTCCAACTGAGTTAGGTGACATGGCTGACCATTACGCACAGCTTCAAGAAATGGGCGTTGAAGTTTACTCAGTATCTACTGACACTCACTTCACTCACAAAGCATGGCACGCAAGCTCTGACACTATCGGTAAAATCAACTACCCAATGATCGGTGACCCAACTGGCCAAATCACTCGCAACTTCGGCGTGATGATTGAAGAAGACGGTCTTGCACTACGCGGTACTTTCGTAATGAACCCTGAAGGTGAAGTTAAAGTTGCTGAAATCCATGACCTAGGTATTGGCCGTAGCGCTTCAGAACTAGTTCGTAAAATTCAAGCTGCACAATACGTTGCTAACCACGACGGTGAAGTTTGCCCAGCTAAATGGCAGCCAGGTGAAGAAACACTAGCTCCATCTATCGACCTAGTTGGTAAAATCTAACTCTTAGTCTCTATTCAGACTAACCCTGTCGGCTAAAGGATTAGCCGGCGAAAATTGCAAATCTACCCAGTTTGCAACTAAGTGGGGGCGGCTTACCCTCACTATAAAATTCATCTTCTCTCCAGCTGGTTGTCGACTTCATCACCCGGCAGCTGGCACCCCAAACTTATTTTTTATTACAGACTTATGCTTTGTAAGGAGTCGTTATGCTTGATGCCAACGTAAAAAACCAACTGAAGTCATACATGCAACACTTAAAGCGCCCAGTTGAGTTGGTGCTATCAACTGACGACAGCAACAAATCTGCAGAGCTTGCTTCACTTGCACAAGATATTGTTGATGTGCACGAGTTAGTGAGTGTGCGTAATGAGCAAGGTAAGCGCTCACCAAGCATGAGTATTCAAAGTCAACAAACTCAAACCAATATTACCTTTGCTGGCTTGCCAATGGGGCATGAATTTACCTCACTGGTTTTAGCGCTGCTGCATACGGGCGGTCACGACATCAAACTCGCTGATGACGTGATTGCGCAAATTAAAGCGCTGCCGGGTAAATACCAATTTGAAACTTACGTGTCGCTAAGCTGCCAAACTTGCCCTGAGGTCGTTCAGGCGTTAAACATGATGGCGGCGATAAACCCAAATATCACCAATGTGATGATTGACGGTGCGTTATTCCAAGAGGAAGTCGAACAGCGCGATATCTTGTCAGTACCGTCTGTATTCTTAAATGGTGAGCCTTTCTCTGTGGGCGCGATTAGCGTTGCTGAAATTCTCAATAAGATCGATGTTAATTCAGGTGCTCGTCAGGCTGAAGCGCTTAACCAAAAAGATGATTTTGATGTATTAGTTGTTGGCGGCGGCCCAGCTGGTGCAGCGGCAGCGATTTACGCAGCACGTAAAGGCTTAAATACCGGCGTCGTTGCTGACAAATTTGGCGGTCAGGTCGCTGAGACTGTTGGTATTGAAAACTTTATTTCGGTATCGAAAACCGAAGGCCCTAAGTTGGTGGCAAACCTTGAAAGCCATGTGCGCGACTATGATGTTGATATCATGGAAAATCAGCGCGCGATTGAGCTTGCTCAAGATGGCAAGATCAAACTAGGGCTTGAAAACGGCGCAGAGCTTAAGAGTCAATCTGTGATTTTGGCAACTGGTGCCCGCTGGCGCGAAATGAACGTACCTGGTGAGCAAGAATATCGCGGCAAAGGTGTAGCTTATTGCCCGCACTGTGACGGCCCATTATTTAAAGGTAAGCGCGTAGCTGTGATTGGCGGCGGTAACTCAGGTATTGAAGCAGCAATCGACCTTGCAAACATTGTTGAGCACGTTACCGTTCTTGAATTTGATAGCAAACTGCGTGCTGACGAAGTACTGCAACGCAAAGCAAACTCTATGGGTAATATCACCATCATTACTCAGGCGATGACCACAGAAGTGCTAGGTGATGGTAAGCGAGTGACTGGCTTGCAGTACACAGACCGTGCAACAGATCAGAGTCATCATGTTGAGCTTGCAGGTGTGTTTGTGCAAATCGGTTTAGTGCCAAACACTGAGTGGCTGCGCGGCGTAGTTGAAATGACAGAACGCGGTGAAGTGATTGTCGATGCTCGCGGTCAAACATCTATTCCGGGTGTATTTGCCGCTGGTGATATGACCAACAGCCCATATAAGCAAATTATTATTGCCATGGGCAGCGGCGCAACCGCATCACTTGGCGCATTTGATTATCTTATTCGTCAAGGTGAGACGGTCGAAGAATTCGCGGCATAAATGCTATAGGCTGCCCCAATAATTGCAAATAGATCCAAAAGGCTGATACACGTGAGTGTGTCAGCTTTTCTGTTTTTGCACTCACCAACCAAGAAAGTTTGTAGCCCAAGATTGAGGCTTGATGCCTCGCAACCCACCAACTGCTGCTTTGTTGTCCATTATTCGTGAGCAAACTAGCGTATCATCGCGCAATCAATTGCGAACCCAAGTGGTTTGATTTAACTTAATGCCAATCTAAACGCGGTTTACACGCGCATTAATACCGATCGGGATAAATAACAATGCCCATATACTTGTGCTGATTGGTATAAGCTCTGTTTGCAAAGGACTCTCATGCCAAGCTTGAAACGAATTATTCTAATTAACACCCACCTGCCGGGTGTTGTTGAACTCGCCCTTGACGGTCACACCAATATTTGTGGTACTAACGCTTCGGGTAAAACCACTCTACAACGCTTGGTACCAGTATTTTATGGTGAATATCCAAGTCGCGTTGTGCCATCAACCCGCGACAGTTTCGAGCGTTGGTATCTACCTCACGACTCAAGCTACATCATTTATGAGTATCATAAGAATGATGGTTTGCTGTATCAAGCCGTATTGTCATCAGCTGGTGATGGTAAAGGGGTAAATTATCGTTTTATCGCCCAGGGTTTTGAGCTAGACGATTACATCAAAAGTCGTAATGGCGACACCATAGTGTGTCATTCGATGGCCGATCTTGGTCGTGACATGCGCCGCAAAAAAATCCCTCATACTAACCTTTTGAATACTCGTGAGTTTAGAGCGATCATCCAAAACGATCGCAGCTTACTATCTACTGGTGGTAATCGCAGCGAACTACGCGGTTATGCTCGCCAGTTCTCTTTGTGCGAAGCCGAGCATAGCCTAAGGCACATTGAAAAACTGGCTAAAGCGGTGCACTCAAAAGAGGGCAAGATGGAAACAGTGAAATCCATGATTGCCGCCATTCTAGAAGAAGACGGTGTGAACCCGCCTGCGTCACGTATAAATCCGCAAAAAGTTGAGGCCTGGATCCGTGAAAGCCAATTAGTGCAAGGATTTGAGCAAATTCGCCCAGAGTATGAAAAGCTATCGCTAGAGTTTGACCAACTGCTTAGCGCCGAGCTGCGTCTTGCTAGCCTGTCTGAAGGTTATAAAGCGGATGAAACCATTGAAGCTAAGCGTCAAGAAGACAATCAAGCCGAAGCTAAAGCTATTAATAGCCAACTTGCTGATCTTGATAGCGAATGGAAAGAAATCCGTGATGAGTTAAATCAGGAAATTTCAGCCGCTAACGGCGCTGTGCAAAGCTATGAGCAAGAACTTGATGCCATTGAAGACAAGCACGCCGCCTTTTTAGATGCCGATATCGAGCAAGCCAAAGCGGATTTAGACAGTCTGCCAAGCTGGCGCAGTGATGTTGAAAGTTTGCAAGAGCGTCACAAACTACAAACCGAGAAACATCAGGATATTGAAGCTGCATACAATGCCCGCCGCAGTAAAATTGGTGAGCAGTTAGCTCGTGAGCTAGATAAGCTGCACAAAGAGCAAGACACTCAGCGTGAACAGCGTGATGAGCAGAGAGAGTTAGCCAATGATGATTTAGCCAAATTAGAGCAGCAATGGCGTGAGCAAACCGATGCTGGTAAAGCCAAATATACTGAGCAACAACATCAACTTAAATTGCAGCGCGTTGAGCTTAATCATCAGGTGAATAGTGTCACCTACACAGAAGATGAGAAAACCCGTTTAGCCATTTTCGATGAGCGTATTGCCAATGCCGATGATGAGCAAGAGGCGTGTAACGCTCAAGTAGAGCGCCTGACCAAAGAAGAAGCCAAACAAAGACGTCTTCGCGAGCAGGCTAATGAAGCGCTGCGCTTAACCGGCATTCGCGTAAATGAAGCCGAGCAAGCCAAAGAAGAGTTGGAACATATGCTGTTCCCACAATCGCACACCCTACTTGAGTTTTTGCGTAAAGAGGCCGATGGCTGGGAGCAAACCTTCGGTAAAGTGATTGCCCCTGAGCTACTGCACCGCAGCGACTTACACCCAAGCTTAGCCGCGAGTGAGCAAGCAGCTGATGCAAGCTCGCTGTTTGGCGTTAACCTAGATTTAGCCGCTATCGACCTGCCTGATTATGCCCAGTCTGAGCAAGATCTGCGTATCGCCCTTGATAAAGCGCAAGATGTACTCAAGACCGCACAAGAAGCCAAAGCTGAGGCTGAGCAGCAACTTATTAGCATGAATGATGCGCTTGATAAGATTGTTCGCGAGCTGACTTTTGCCCGCACTGCGTATAAGAATAGCCGCGAAGATGTGCGCCGCTTATTTGAAGAAAAGCGCAATGAGCAGCAAGCGATTAATGCCGCCCTTGCCGAACGTAAAACTCAGGCTAGCAAAGGCTTAACGCGCATCGATAACGAGTTAAAGCAATTAGTTAATCAGCATCAAAACTGGCTTGAAGAGCAGCAAGAGCAAGCCCTTGAAGCCAAGATGGAGAAAAACGCCTACTGGCAAGAAGTGATTGGCGCCATTGATAATCAATTAGGGCAAATCAAAGCCAATATTGACCAGCGCCGCCAACACGCCAAGCAAGAGCAAAAGGCTTGTGAAACCTGGTATAAGGACGAGCTTAAATCTCGCGGGGTTGATGAAGATAAGATTATCGCGCTTAAGCAGCAAATTCGTGAGCTTGAGGGCAAGGTTAGTCATGCAGAGCAGCGCCGCAGTGACGTATTACGTTATGATGACTGGTATCAACACACCTGGCTGCAACGCAAGCCAACTTTGCAAACGCAACTTGCTGAGGTTAAACGTGCAGCCCTTGAGCTTGACCAACAGCTAAAGCAAAAGTCTGCAGAAGTTGCAACTCGTCGCAATGAGTTAGAAGCCGCCCGTAAGTTGTGCGATGCCGCGCAAATTGAAGCCTCTGAAAACCTCACTAAGTTACGTGCAGTGATGCGTAAACTGGCGGAGCTGAAGCTACCAAAAGCAGATGAGCAAGCCTGCGGCGGTATTGGTGAGCGTTTGCGTCAAGGTGAAGATTTACTCCTCAAACGAGACTATCTACTTGGCTCAGTCAAGCAATACGTTGAGCACTTTGACAGCGTGATTGCCAGCAAGTCTGGTTCGAGCTTGGCAGAGTTTTGGGAGCGAGCCCGCGAAGAGTCGAGCTTTACCAATGACAAAGGCATTCGCATCTTAGATTATCGCAAGCTAGTGCCGCAGCTTGACCAATTGCTCAACGTGATGGTGCCGCAGTCGATTATGGCGATTAAAGAGCAAGGGCGCATTTTCGGCGTCGACTTAACCGCATTCTACGACGTACTTGCTGATATTGACCGCCGCATTGCCAGCCAAAGCGCACGTATTACCCGTGAAGTGGGCGAAGAGTTATTCCTTGATGGCGTGTCAGAATCTGCAGTTAAAATTCGCTCCCGCATCAGTGAGTTAGAGTTCTGGCCTGAGCTAGAAGTTTTTGTCAAAGCCTTCCAGGCCTGGAAAGCCGACAGCTTTAGCGCGTTGCCAGATGAGAACTACACCAATAGCATGCGCCGGGCATTGGAGATTATCGGCCGCGCCGCGCTAACAGGTGGCATTGCTAAGCTGTTAGAAATTGAGCTGCGCCTTAAAGAGGGCAATAGCGACTTAGTTATTCGCACCGACCGCCAGCTCAATGAATCATCGAGTCATGGTATGGCTTACCTGATTTTATGTAAGTTCTTGCTCGCCTTTACCCGCCTACTGCGCGGCAAGGCCGATGTTACCATTCACTGGCCAATCGATGAGCTAGGCACGCTGCACCACGGTAACGTGAAGAAGATTTTTGATGCCTGTGAGAACAATGACATCAGTGTGTTAGGCGCTTTCCCGAACCCTGAGTCAGAAGTATTAAGCCTGTTTGCCAACCGTTACATTATTAATAAGCAAACTCGTAAACTGCAGGTGGTGAAACCTAAATCTAACCCGCTTGCAGAGCGTTTAGCCGCCCATCAACAAGCCAAGCAACCACAATCAACTAACGAGGAGATGGCATAATGTCGCAACTTAACTCAACGTCATCAGACTCCGTATTAGTCGGTACAGGCGTGTTAATTGAACAGCTGCTTAAAGGCGAGTTTATTTGTCAGGTTACTAACGAAGATGGCTGGCGTGCCCTAAAAAGCCCGCAAACCCGTGAGCGAGTAGAGCAATACCTGAATCAAATTAATCGCACCGTGTGCAGCGCAGGCGAGGGCGATGTGTTCTTTTGTGGTTATCTGCAACTTGGCGATGCGGAAAGACAGGTAATTTCAAGCCAGTTTAAAGAGATCTGCTCAGCGTTGATCCCGTTGGTTGAGTGGCTAGTGTTGGTGCAAGAAGCCAATGGCCAAGACGAGCCACTACGTGAGGGCATGCCAATTCGCTTAACCGATCTACAAGCACAAATTGAAGACACCCCAGCATTTAGTGAGCAGCTCGCCAAGCTTGCCAGTTATCGTTTGTTTGGTTCAAGCTCAAGTTCGAGCGATGGTCAGCTAAAGCTGGTATTTAAGCGTTTGTTAGAGCTTGGCTTTTTAACTAAACCTAACGCCGAAAAGCAATTATATATCGCTACGGGTAAGATTGATTACTTGTATGAGGTGATTCGTTTTATTGATGAAACCGAAGGCTTAAACCTTGAAGCGCAAGCCGAAACTGCCAGTCAAAGGGACTTACTATGAGTAGCAACTTGCATGCTGCTGGGGTCAAGTTACTTAGGCAGCTTGGTCGTCATGCAGACGTGGTCATGGACGTGTATTTGTCGGGCTCAGTTAATGAAACTCAGCATGATGAGAAAACCATCGAGAAACTGCGAAAAAGCGGCATTTTATGGCGACCAGAGGCCGACCAAGATTTACGCCTAAAGCGCTCAGTTAGAGCGCTATTAGAAGAAGCGTTAAGTGATGAGCGTAATCGCCAAATTGACTCTAATGTCGGCTCATCGCTCGCCACAATTAAGACGCTGGCGAATCACTATAAAGAAGCCCGTTTTAATAGTGATTACAGTGCCAGTGAGGCCTACCTTGCCGACCTTAGCGAACATGTTTATAGCTTTACCGATAGTCTTCGTTACTCGATTCGTGTCCTTTGGGGGCGGATTAACAACGAGTTTGGTTATGTGGGTAGCATTAGCGCCAAAATTCGTGAAAACGAGTTAGCCCAAAGTCAGGTTACTGAGCTGCTAAATGGCCTGGAAATGTTCCAGTTTAGTGAGCTGGCTGAAATTGCTGGCGATGTACGTGATTTACGCCGCCTGCTAGTCACCAGCTTGCAAGAAACCTTGAGCCAATGTACCCAAGAGCTCAGTGTGGTGCAGGCGCGTTTATTTGAGTTACTTGGCCGCTTTAGGCAAATTCAAGGGCGCACTAAGTTGCTTAAAGGTTGGTTGCTACATACCGATTTACACCCAGATTATCAGGTCAGCGATCATGTTGCTCACAAACAAGTGCCTACCTTGTTTAACTATGCCGAGTCGCTGCTGGCTCCTGCTCATGTAGATGTACACAACGCTCAGCATGAATTAGAGCTGATGGATATGGTGTCACGCATTAAAACCATCAATCGCGATGATTCTACGGTTAAAGTGCGTGAAACCGATATGGCGATTTCGCTCGATGGCGCAGAAGATTTTGCTATTCCAGATAACCCGCTAAAACAGGCTGTGGATGAGTATTTCTGCTCGATTATTGATTCGGGCAAGGCGCAGTCAGCATTAGAGTATTTAAACGACAAGCAATTACCTTGGGACAGCGAAAGCTGGATCTATCAGGTGATTGGTGGTTATGAGGGCTTGCCTGCTGAGCACAAGCAATATTTTGAACTCGAAGCTAAAGGCGAGCCGCATCCGGTTTATGACGGCAACTTCATCATTCACGATGTTGAGCTTTGGTTGGCTTAAAGAAGGGTTAGCTAGGCACTTTTTATACGTCGACCCTGAATTAGTTGTTACCAGACTTACATCAAGCCATACCTTAGGCCGCACTCATGCTATCGCTGATAGTGAGTGCGGCCTTTTTAATTTTCCCTCTAAACCACCTACTTCAGTTTGGGGGGATTTGTTCAGGGTTTGTCTACAAATTCTAATGTCCTTCACATCTGACACCTAAAATAGTTAGCTGACGTTGCAATGAAATTTAAAGCACGCAGCAAGCACATCCTGTGGGCTCGACGAAAACATCCCTGTTTTCAACGGCTTTAAATGTCATTGAACTCTAAGCTATATCTCTAGCTGGTTAGACTAAGCCTCCTTTAGAGAAGTTGCGCAAATCCATCTTCTTCATAAGGTGTAATTTACTTGGAAGTATTGACTAGAACTTGTTGGCAATAACTGGGTGTTTACGTTTCTCTCACAACACTGACTCGCTTTGTTTGCATCTGAGTAACTCTAATAGTGCGAACTATATATTCCTTGCTAGCACAGCTGTAACAGCTTTATCTCATTGTTCAAAATTTGCTGGGTTGATCTTTGGATTAACTAGTAGTTGGTAGATATTTCTGCTGCGTGTGGAGCCTAAATCTAATGAAAATATCGCACAACATAATGGTTTGATTTAATTTTTAATAAAATCAATATTTTATTGGTTTTTACGGTTGTGGTTACACTTTCAGCTTCAAGTAATCAGTTATTAACGATTGAATTATCAAAATCTTTGTTTCAGTATCCTTGGTCATTCATCGCTTTTGCTCTAGATGCTGTTATGGATTAACGCTCCTCAGAATTAGTGCAGCTTAGGACAAGCGCCAGGTGTATTTTTGAGTAAAGGTTGAGTGACACAAACATAATAAGCTGGCTTAAGCCGGTATTTGGGGAATCCAAAACAATGAAAAACGCGTTATCGACTCGAATTTTTATCGGCCTGTTTTTGGGCGTTATGCTGGGAAGTTTGGTGCAATTTGCACTTAACGATATAGCCTTCTTTTCTGAAACCTTAGTCAATATTGCCAGCGGCATCGGTAAGATGTTCGTTAATATGATCATGATGCTGGTGGTGCCACTGGTATTTGTCAGTATCGTTTGTGGCGTCTGTGAGCTTCAAGATTTAAAGAGCTTTGGTCGCCTTGGTGGCAAAACCTTTAGCTTTTATATCATCAATACTTTAGTGGCGATCACTGCTGCATTTACTGTGGCTATGCTGATTGAGCCGGGTAAAGGTGTTGATATGAGCAGTAGTGGCGGGGTGGAAATTACCGCCACTGAGCTGCCAAACCTGATGACGCTGATCGTCAATATTGTGCCAAATAATCCATTCTCTGCCTTTACCTCAGGCAATATGCTGCAAGTTATCTTTATGGCGCTGCTACTTGGTGGTGTGATCAAATCACTTGGCGAAGCTGCTAGCGGTGCAGTAAAAGGCTTTAAAACGGCCAATATCATTATGATGCGCCTGATTAGCGTGGTAATGAATCTTGCGCCAATTGGTGTGTTTGCCTTGATGTTTAAGCTTGGCGCGACATTAGAGCCTGAAATCTTTGTTAGCGTGGTGCAGTATCTGGTACTTATTTTAGGGCTGTTATTGCTGTGGATTTTTGTTGTGTATCCATACGCTGTGGCATTTTTCACTCAGGTGAGTGCCAAGCAGTTTCGTGAGAAAACCCGCGAGCAGATTTTATTCTCGCTTTCAACTGCAAGCTCAAACGCAACCATTCCTGTCACCATGCGCACCCTAACCGACAAGCTTGGCGTTAATCGCGCGGTAGCGGGTTTTGGTGTGCCACTTGGGGCAACCATGAATATGGGCGGTGTGTCGATTTATATCACCATTGCGATTTTCTTTGTGGCAAACGCTTTTGGTATGCCTATCAGCGGTGAGCAAATTCCAGCATTGTTGTTTAGTGTGTTCTTGCTTTCTGTCGGTGCAGGCGGCGTTCCTGGCGGCGGCATGGTAATGATTGGTGTGCTTATTCACCAAATGGGTTTACCAGTAGAAGCCTTTGCCATCGTTGCCGCGTTAGACCGTCTAATCGATATGATCCTAACTTCATGTAACGTTGTGGGTGATACAGCTGTACTAACCATTGTTGACCAAACGGAAAAACCACACCAAGTGGCAGATGGTGAGTAGTGTTTTACGGTGCTTTCGCTAAGCATTTAGTGAATAACAGCTAGATTGTTTATCGCTTTGAGTTACAACATAATAAGGCCTGCATTCGCAGGCTTTATTGCTTTTATATGAGTTTGATACTGATAGAGAAGTGAAGCCTACGATTGGTAAAACGAAGAATAAGGATATCTCAATGAAATTAGTTGCCTTAAGGCACTTATCGTTAAAGCCTTTCAAGTCAAAAGCAGTAGCAATCGGTTTGGTATCAATGTCGATACTAGCGTTAAGTGCTTGTAGCTCAAATCAGCATAGCAAAGAGCACCACAGCGACCATTCACTGCCAACCACGTTAGACAAATACCAATTTACCGCGAACAACAATTATCTTGCAGATATCGATGCGGCCAAGCAGCAAGCGATTGAAAGCAATAAATTGCTGATGTTAGTGATGGGGGCACAGTGGTGCCATGACAGCCGAGGCTTTATTGCGAACTTGTCGTCAGATGAAATGCAAGCAATAGTGGCGCAGCGCTTTGTGGTTGAGCTAGTCGATGTAGCCTATTTTGACGACTTGCATCATGTGGCGCAGCAATATGGTTATCCAGCAATTTTTGGTACGCCAACTGTGCTCGTAATTGAGCCTAAAACAAATAAGGTGCTCAACTATAACAGTGTATCTAAGTGGCAAAGCGCCCATAGTGTGCCGCAAGCTGAGTACGTGAGTTATTTCGCAAGTATTGGCGATGCGCCCTGGCAAGCACCTACAACCAATGCACAGCTTGATGAGTTTATCGCACAACAAACCGATAAGTTAAAACAAGCTTACGATTATCAAAGACCAATTTGGGCGCAAGTACGTGCTGGTATAGCAGATGACAAACAGCTAACCAAGGTCGCCACAGAAGTGTGGAAGTACCGCGTACAACTGCAAAAAGACATATATCGTCTACAGGCGGAGTTAGCTGCAAACCCTAACAAGGAGCTAGTGTTGCCTCAATATCCTGCATTTAGTTGGCTGTAGACAACTGGCAATAGACAATAAAAAACCGCCTCACAATGGAGGCGGTTTTAGTATTTGTAAGTGCTAATGAGTAAAGCTCAATATTACTCGACTTCAGGCTCACCGGCGTAGTCTTGGTCGTGATAGCTAAGACATACATCAACCTCGTTAGCACTACCTAAGATCACTGCCACACGTTGGTGAATTTCTTGTGGCTCGATATCCAAAATAGTTTCGTAACCCGTCGATGCTTTACCGCCAGCTTGTTCAACAAGCAATGCCATTGGGTTCGCTTCGTACATTAAGCGTAGTTTGAATGGCTTGTTTGGATTCTTGTTGTCTGTTGGGTAGGTGAAGATGCCGCCGCGGCATAATACTCGGTGTACATCGCCAACCATAGCGGCAATCCAACGCATGTTGAAAGAACGCTCACGCGGGCCAATTTTACCTAGCACTAGATCTGCAATATAGGTTTGCATTGGCGCTTCCCAGAAGCGTTGGTTCGACATATTAATAGCAAACTCACCGGTATCTGGAGTAATTGCGACTTTTTCTTCGGTTAGTAAAAACTCACCGGTTTTAGGGTCTAGGGTATAGAACTGAGTGCCGTTACCTGTGGTTAATGCCATCATAGTTGACGGACCGTAAAGTACGTAACCTGCCGCAACCTGGTTGCGACCTTTTTGCAGGAAGCTTTGCTCGGTAAGCTCACCTTGCGGCGCTGGCAATACTGAGAAAATGGTACCAACGAGTGAGTTGATATCAACGTTTGACGAGCCATCTAGTGGGTCAAAACAAACTAGGTATTCGCCGTCTTTGTCGGCTTCAACCACATAGTCTTCTTCTTCCGATGCAATACCGCGTACGTTGCCGGCTGCTTTTAGCGCATCTTTAAGCATGTCGTTAGTGATCACGTCTAATTTCTTTTGTGTTTCACCTTGAACATTTTCTTGCTCAGTGGCACCCAATACACCAGCTAATGCGCCGTGGCGTACAGCCTGGCTAATGGCTTTTGAGGTGTCAGCTAAAGTAAGTAGTAAGTCAGCTAAAGAGGCGTTAACAGCTTGAGCTGTTAGGGTTTGAGCCAAATTTTGCATGGATATTTCCTAAGACTAGTCGGGTTAAGGTCGTGGGCTTAAAGGCTGAGGAACTGCCCAAAAGCGAATTTTTATAATTGCCGCGGATAATAGCGCAAAACGATGACTATTTCAGCGTTGTGATAAGGCTTTTTGCAATAGCCTGCGCTTTTCAGGTAGATTGACTGCGTAAAATCTTATGCCAAGGAATAATAATGATAACTTCATGGAAACGAGGGAAGGCTAAGACCAAGCTGCTAACTCCTCTCGCTTTGACCGTGGCACTGGCTTTAACGGGCGGGTGTCAGAGTGCTTCAGTTGCGCCATCTCAATCTAAGGTGGGTCTTGATATGTCTCAATCTGTTCAATCTCAATCTAGTGTAACTAGCCAGTATTCGACTACAGCACCATTAACTGCGCTTACAGGCGATAATACGCCATTAACGATTGAGCGTATTCATCAATCGCCAGCGCTTGCAGGTGCCAGCCCTCGTGGCTTGCAAATGTCGCCAGATGGTAGCCGTGTCACTTATCTAGCTGGTCGCGATGATAATCAAAGCTTTTATGATTTATGGCAGCTAGATATTGCCACTGGTGAGCGCAGTGTGCTGATTGATGCGGACAAGCTAGCTAGTGGTGAGTTGTCCGATGAAGAAAAAGCCCGCCGAGAGCGTCAGCGCATCTATGGTCAAGGGATCATGGAGTACTTTTGGTCTGAAGACAGTCAGGCGATTTTAATTCCAGCATCTGGGCAGCTTTATTTGTATCAAGTGGCAAATAATCAAGTGCGCAAACTTGATATTGGTGACGGCTTTGCGACTGATGCGCGTTTATCGCCAAAAGGCCATTATGTTTCGTTTATTCGCGAGCAGAACATCTACTTGTTGTCGCTAGAGACAGGCAAGCTTAAAGCGTTAACCACGGACGGTGGCGGTGCAATTAAATATGGCATGGCTGAGTTTGTGGCTCAGGAAGAAATGGATCGCATGACAGGGTACTGGTGGTCGCCAGATGAAACCAAGATTGCCTTTACCCGTATTGACGAATCAGGCGTTGAGCTGGTTACCCGTAATGAGATTTACGCTGATGGCATTAAGCTTACTGAGCAGCGTTACCCTTATGCTGGTAAAGCTAATGTCGAGATTGAGCTTGGGGTGATTAACCTAAGCTCTAATAAACTTGATTGGATTGACTTAGGTAAAGATAAAGACATTTATCTACCAAGGGTTAAGTGGCTGCCAGATAGCAAACATTTATCTTACCAGTGGCAAAATCGAAGTCAGCAAGCGTTAGATCTGCGTATCGCTGATCTTGATAATAAAAGCTCCAAGGTAGTGATTGAAGAGCGCAGCAAAGCCTGGGTTAATATCAATGACGATTTGCACTTCTTAAAACAGCAAGCAGGCTTTATTTGGGGCTCTGAGCGCAGTGGCTTTAAGCACCTTTATCTAGTTGAAGACAATGGCAACAAGCTTACTCAATTGACTACAGGTGACTGGGCGGTTGATGCCCTAGAGTATGTTGATGAAGCTAGTGGCTGGGTGTACTTCACTGGTCGTAAAGACAGTGTCGTAGAGCGCCATATTTACCGAGTAAACCTTAAGCAAGGCGCAGATAGTATAGAGAAACTGTCGTTTCGTGCGGGTATGCACAACGCAGTATTTGCCCATAACAAGCCGGTTTATATCGATCATTTCAGCAGCTTAATGCAACCTCCACAGGTGAGCCTGCATCAGCAAAATGGTCAGCATATTGCCTGGGTTGAGCAAAACCAATTAGATAAAGATCATCCGCTATATGCTCATGCAGGCCTTTGGCAAATGCCTGAGTTTGGTACGTTGAGTGCTGATGATGGTCAAACGTTGCAATACCGCTTATTTAAACCAACAGATTTTGACTCAACCAAGCAATACCCTGTGCTGGTGCGTGTATACGGTGGCCCCCATGCGCAAACCGTAACTAACAGCTGGAGTGAGGCTGATTACTTTAGTCAGTATCTATTGCAAAACGGCTATGTGGTATTTCAGCTAGATAACCGCGGCTCAGCAAATCGTGGCACTCAGTTTGAATATGTGATTTATCAAAACATGGGTGAAGCCGAGGTGCGCGATCAAATGGTCGGTGTTGATTACCTACGCAGCTTACCTTTTGTTGATGGTGACAATATCGCTATTTATGGTCACAGCTATGGTGGTTACATGGCATTATTGAGCCAGTTCAAAGCGCCAGATTACTTTAAAGCGGCTATCTCTGGTGCGCCAGTAACTGATTGGCGTTTATACGATACGCATTACACTGAGCGTTATATGGGGCACCCAGAAACCAACAAAGCTGGTTATGACGCCAGCAGCGTGATGCCTTATGTTGGCGGCTATAAGTCTGGTTTGTTGATGTATCACGGTATGGCTGATGACAACGTATTGTTTGAAAACAGTACCCGTGTGTATAAAGCGCTGCAAGATGACGGTAAGTTATTCCAAATGATGGATTACCCTGGCTCTAAGCACTCGATGCGCGGTGAGAAAGTGCGTAACCATTTATATAAGTCTTTGGCGGCATTTCTAGATAGCCAATTGAAGAACTAATTCGTTTTATTCTTCAGCTGAGAGAGCCAGCCACAGTGCTGGCTTTCTTTTGCCTGTAGTGTGTGGATAGTCGCCTATCATCTGGCATTTTCTATTGGCAGTCGCAAGTTAGCTGGGGGTTATGGACAGGGCGAGCGTATGAGTGAGTGATTGATTATCAATCATGTACTAAGAGTTAATGAACTTTGATTGCGCAAGACGCCGTAAAATCATCCCTGATGGCTCCGCTTTAGCATCCCTGCTAAAGAGGCTTGCTTACTCAAAGCTCATTAATCCCACAGGAAAATACGTGATAAATGTTCACGAGCTCGCCCTAGGTTTAGAGAGACTAGATTAATACGCAGCTTTGTGCTGTGTTTTATACAATTGTGCACTTTCAAACAAGACTCCGAAGCCAAACATAAAAAAACCAGACCCTGAGGTCTGGTTTTCAAATTTTTTCGCTTAGAAGAATTAGTCTTCTCTTAGCTCAGAAGTATTAATCTTCTAGGTTACCACAGAAACGGTAGCCTTCACCGTGGATAGTTGCGATGATTTCTGGCGTGTCCGCTAGGCTTTCGAAGTGCTTACGGATACGACGGATAGTTACGTCAACTGTACGGTCGTGCGGCTTAAGCTCGCGACCAGTCATCTTCATTAGTAGGTCAGCACGAGTTAAGATTTTGCCTGGGTTCTCAACAAAGTGAAGCATCGCGCGGAATTCACTGCGTGGTAGCTTGTAAGACTCACCTTGTGGGCTAACTAGAGAACGGCTGTTGATTTCTAAGCTCCAACCATTGAAGCGGTAGTATTCAACGCTACCTTTCTCTTCAGCTTCTGCACCAGTGCTGTTAACGCGAGTTAATAGGTTACGAGCACGGATGGTTAGTTCACGTGGGTTGAATGGCTTAGTGATGTAGTCATCAGCACCGATTTCAAGACCAAGGATCTTGTCGACTTCGTTGTCGCGGCCTGTTAGGAAGATAAGGCCGATGTTGTTGATTTCACGAAGTTCACGCGCTAGTAGTAGACCATTCTTACCAGGCAGGTTGATGTCCATTACTACTAGGTTGATTTTGTTCTCTTGCATCGCTTTGTGCATTTCTGCGCCGTCGTTTGCTTCAACTACAACATAACCTTCAGCTTCAAAAATGCTACGCAGGGTGTTACGAGTTACGGCTTCATCTTCAACAATAAGAATGTGCGGGTTTTGCATATTAAATTACCTAAATTAATAAAGTCATAGTCTAGCTTTCATAATTGCTAGGGCTAAGCGTCACTTGCTCCCTGTAAATAAGTGCGCCGTATCTTCATATTTATTGGTGTTTAAGCGTGTCTGCCTTGATATTAAACACTCGCATTGGCCACTGACAGCTCGGTTTTTATAAGTCAGTGATTCGCATGTCTGCTATGAGCAACATCTATGTTGACGAAAAAAGGATACATGCGAATAAATTCTGGGTTAACACCTCGTCACATTGGAAACCTGTAAAAGCACAAAGTTCCCCGGCAACTTGTTTATTTCATTTAGTTTAATGTTTCTCTAAATGTAGAACATGACATAAACAGGTGTAAACTTAGCTTCTATTAAAATCATTCATAAGTGTCAGCTAAAGTGTGGTGACAAAGTGGATTGAATGTTCAATTAGCTAGTGATGATTATTGTACTCGTTTTAGGCATTTGTTAACAAATAAAATGTTAACAAATTTCCACCAAATACCGTACACAAAAGGTTAATAAACAATAAGGTGTTGATTATATGAGGAATTAACATTTTTAAACTTGTGACTGACGTCACATCGCTACCGGAACTAAAATCTTTCTGCTACACTCAATTCGGCTTAATTGACTAGATTTTGACTATGGAAACTGTGGATTCTTTCTTGTGGCAAGCTTATCAAAGTACACATTTTTTGCTCACTCAGCGCCTTTCTGATCAATTTTCATTTGCGATTATTACCGCATGTAACCCGTTTGGTAATAAATTAACTTCTTGTCAAAATCGACTGCTTGATCGCAAATTACAACGAACCATTCAGCAAACTAAGCAACCCTATCGTGCCCTTTATGGCGCATCTCCTGATCTTAGCCACAGAGAAAAAAGTTGGGCGGTGTTTGTCGACAAGCCGCAAGCCTTAGAATTGGGTAGGCAATTTAATCAGTTAGCGATTTACTATGTTGATAAAGGGCAACTGACTTTGCTGGCGTGTGCAGATGCGAATTTACCTGAAGTGTGTATGGGGAAGTTTTCATCAAGGCAGCGCTTGGTGAATGAACTACCAGATTTTGATTAGTCGTATTCTAGCGAGTGACGCTGGAAGACCAAAAAGGATGCCCAAGGCATCCTTTTTACGTTTGTGTACGGTTACACAGATATGACTGGTTTGCTGCTAGAAAGCATAAGTGACTGCAAAGCCACCATGATCGAATTCAGCATCGTTATAATACTCATCACCATCAATCTCTTGCTCTAACACACCTCTAAATAATGACGCGCTCCAGCGATCGTTAATTTGATAGGTCACACCTACAGAGTAGGCCTGGCTAGTATATTGAGATAAACCCGATGCGCGGTAGCGCAAGTCTAGATAGAAGTCCTCAGTAAACTTATAACCACCATTGAAGATAATCGCAGGCGCAACGAACAGATCTGATGTTTCGCCTAGGTTGTTGCCTTCAGGGTAATCCAAGCGGATAGTTTGCGCAGCAAAAGTTACACCGGCGCCAAGTTCAACAATCCAGTCGCTATCGCTCAGTAGCTCGAATACATAATCAGCTGTGAGAGACCAGTTACTATAGGCTGAGATGACTTCGCTTCCTGCAGAGTATGACTTACCTGCCCATTTTAACTCTTTGCCCAGTGTAGTTTTGTCGCGTGACTCAATTGGGTTAAAGCTAAAGAGTAGATATTGGTCTTTGGCGACGCCCCATTCAAGCTCAGCTGCAGCATAGGTATTTGGCTCACTTTCTTGACTAAAGTCAGTGAGATTGAAGCTTGGGCTACCATTTTCTTGAATAAAGTTGTTGCTAGTGTCAAAGCCACCAATAAATAGACTGTAGCTGCGGTGGAACTCTTTTTGCGCTCCTGACCCAGACCAACCATCATCAGTTAGCTGGTACTTAGGTAAACTCTTGCTAGCACCGGGTGTATAGCTTACGGCTAAGCCCATGTTGCCGTCGCTAAAGCTAGGCACAACAACAAGGTCTGATGCATTATATGGGTCGGTAAAGTAAAGGCTGGTCATTACTGCAATTGAGCCGCCGGCAAGTACGTCGTCCATAAAGTGACGATTTGCCCATAAGCGACTTGCGCCGACAAAACTTGCTGCAGCGTATGCAGGTAGTGCCCATTTATCGCCATATCTGTGATGAATATACGCAGCGCCAGAGAATGCTGCTGAGGTGTGACCTGAAGGGAAAGAATTGCTTTCAGTGCCATCTGGGCGAAGTCTGCCGTAGCCAAACTTCATGGTGTGGGTGATTAACGAAGTAGTTGCAACGCCTTTAGTTAACTGCCAGGCACCTTCTTTATCGCCAATCCATAAACTACCTATTAACGCACCCGCAGGTAGGGCAATTTGCACTACGTCGCCGATTTCAGAGATCGTACCCGATTGGCCTTCTAGAATTTCACTCTTGGCCACGGCTGTTGTTGAAGTCAGGCTTAGAATAATCGCACTTGAGATGAGGCTAAGTTTAGCTTTCATTTATTTACAGTCCTTTGAGTACTTATTGCATTTTATTTAACCAACTATAGGCTAAAACAGCATTTTTCAATAAGTCGAAACGTGCGGATAACTGTTATGGCTAAATCAAACTTACTTTGTTTAGGGGTACCCATGTAACTAGGGCACTATTCGTTAACAGTCATAGAGGTTATTGCTGGGAGTCGTTTCACTTAATGGCACAACCTTCGGTTTTGCATCGCTATTTTACAACTAAATGCCTTATTGGTCACAGTTTTTTGGGGCATGAATTTTATTCATCTGACTAGAGCCTGTTGACTTTAATAAGTGAAAGTTGGTACTTTTTCGTTTCCCTTCCTTGGAGGGGCGCAGAAGAGGAGCGTTAACTAGGTAGTAAGTTTGAGGAAGCACCATTCCAATGAAGACTTATGAGGGAGATTAACGCCGAGATATAACGTAAGGGATGCATCCGTTGTATCGAGCGTCTAGGCTGAATCCTGGCGATTGTCACCTGTATTTTGGTGGAGAGCTTCTGGTGGTGATTGCTGTTTCCCT
Source organism: Shewanella sp. WXL01 (assembly GCF_012263345.1). Lineage (NCBI taxonomy): Bacteria > Pseudomonadati > Pseudomonadota > Gammaproteobacteria > Alteromonadales > Shewanellaceae > Shewanella > Shewanella sp. WXL01. The sequence continues at coordinate 400,303 of NZ_JAAIKQ010000001.1, forward strand.
TCTTCAAGGGTGCGTTATCCTAGCACCAGGCTCTTCGAACGTAGTGAGTTCGGAGTGTAATCATGTATTTATTTCTAAATCATTCGCTTGGCTTTGCAAATGTTGCGGAGGCTAGCTAGTGTCTAATTTAATTAATCAAGTTGAAAATCTGGTCGTAGCCAAATTTGGCGGTACCTCTGTTGCTGATTTCGAAGCGATGAGCCGTTGCGCCGATATTGTATTAGCTAATCCAAATACCCGTGTGGTTGTGGTGAGCGCGTCAAGTGGTGTCACCAACTTGCTGGTGGAGCTAACCCAGGCTAATGTGAATGACGAGCGCCGCCTAGCACTGCTTAAAGATATTGCTAAGGTGCAGTATGCTATTGCTGATAGCCTTGATCGCCCGCAAGAAGTTACCGCGCAGATTGATCAGGTATTAAGTCAAATGGCAGTGCTCAGTGAGTCTTTACTGCTTAACCGCAGTAAAGCGATTATGGATGAGTTGCTGTCGACGGGGGAGCAGTGCTCATCTATTCTATTTTCGGCAGTTATTGCACAAAAAGATCAGCCTTCTCAGGCGTTCGATGTACGTCAGGTGTTGCGCACCGATAGTCATTTTGGAAAAGCTGAACCACAGATTGAGCAAATTGCGACACTTGCCAAGGCGAAGCTTCTGCCACTACTTAGCGATAACATCATAGTGACCCAAGGGTTTATTGGTGCAGACGAGCAAGGTAAAACCACAACTTTAGGTCGTGGTGGCAGTGACTATTCTGCAGCCTTGCTAGCTGAAGCGCTTAACGCGCATGCGGTTGAGATTTGGACTGACGTTGCGGGCATCTATACCACTGACCCTAGACTTGCTCCTAATGCTCGCCCTATTGCGGAAATCAGCTTCAACGAAGCTGCTGAAATGGCAACCTTTGGTGCTAAAGTGCTGCATCCTGCTACCATTTTACCCGCGGTTAGACAGCGAATTCAGGTGTTTGTTGGCTCAAGTAAAGCGCCGGAGCAAGGTGGTACTTGGATTCGCCATCAAATTGAAGATGCGCCAGTGTATCGTGCAGTAGCGCTTAGACGCGATCAAACTCTGCTTAATCTTCATAGCTTGCAAATGCTCCATGCTCAAGGCTTCTTAGCCGAGACTTTTGCTACGCTAGCTCGCCATAAGATTTCGGTCGATTTGATCACCACTTCAGAAGTAAATGTGTCACTCACCCTAGATAAAACTGGCTCTGACTCAAGTGGTCAAGGCCTGCTAAGTGAGTCTTTGTTGCAAGAATTATCGCAGCATTGCCGCGTAAGAGTAGAAGACAAGCTGGCGTTAGTTGCGATTATTGGTAATCAAATTGCGTCAACAGCGGGTATTTGTAGTCGAGTATTTCAGGTGCTAGAACCGCATAATGTGCGCATGATCTGTCAGGGTGCTAGCCCACATAATCTTTGTGTGTTGGTGTCAGAGTCAGAAGCCGCTGATGTGGTCAACGCGCTACATCAGAATCTTTTTGAATAAAGCGAATTTAGTCCAAAAGGTAGATGAACTCTTAGGTTATTGGTTAGATGAACATACAACAAACATCATTACATTTGGGCGAGTTGGCGACAGGTCACGCATTAACGGCGCCGCTTTTTTGCATAGAGCCTAGCAAAGAACCTCGCTTTGTACCGGAAACGCAAGGTGGCGTTGACGTTTCGCCTGCACCCAGTGTGTATATTCAAGCGAATGTGCACGGCGCCGAGGTGCAGGGGAATGCCGTAATATACCAACTGCTCAAGCTACTTGAGTCGTATCAAGTGTTAGGCAAAATAGTGCTTGCACCACTGGCAAATCCGCTGGGGATTAATCAAAAAAGTGGTGAGTTTACCCTTGGGCGTTTCGACCCTATTACCGGGGTAAACTGGAACCGTGAATACCTGGATCATCAGTTTGATATTGAGGCGTGGTATTTGGCGCATCAACACTTATCAGAAGTTGAGTTAATTAGTGCTTTCAAAGCGCGTTTGACAGAATCTTGTGACGAGCGCTTGAATAATAGCTGGGGCATTTCAACGGGGCATCGCCTGGCAGTGACCTTGCAGAAAATGGCGCATCAAGCGGATATTGTGCTCGACTTACACACAGGGCCAAAGTCCTGCAAACACCTTTATGCGCCAGAGTATGACAAACAAGCAGCAAGGTTTTTCTCTATTCCCTATACACTGGTTATTCCCAACGAATTTGGTGGCGCGATGGATGAAGCTGCTTTTTGCCCATGGTGGTGTTTAGCAGAAGCGGCCAAAGCTCAGGGGCGTGAATTTAGTAGTGACTCTGGTGTAGCAATTTCTGCGTTCACATTAGAGCTTGCTAGTCAGGAGCGGATAGACCTTGCAGATGCCAAGCAAGACGCTTTGGGAATTTTGGCTTATTTGAGCCATCGTGGTGTAATCGCTGAAAAAGTTGCGCCAGCTGACATGCCACGCTTTGGCTGTTATCTCAAGGATTACCGTAAACTGCACGCACCTCAGTCAGGTATGGTGGAATACTGCGCGGAGCTTGGTCAGCCGTTAGCGGCAGGTGAGCCATTAGCTCAGCTTTTACGGGTAGAGCGCTACGGGCGTGAGGATGCGCTCACCAGTGTATCTTTGCCAGTAGATTGTGTGCCTATTTTGCACTTTGCCTCAGCCTCTGTGCATCAAGGTACTGAGCTATATAAGGTGATGACCAACGTGTTTGAGCTTTAGCTGGCGAGGCAGCCTAGTTCGAGTATAAAAAATGGCGCATTGGATGCGCCATTATTGATAATTATCGTGCAGTTTATTAGCTACGTAGAATTTGCAGCGGTAAGCTAAGCATATCGTCACCGTAGCTGGCAAAGTAGGCGATAACACCCACCAAGGCGGCGACCGTCAATATGTACCAAACCGCTGAGAAAATTTGCCCATATCTATCTAATGGCAGTAAATGGCTTTGATGGCGGGTTTGCCACTCCATCACAATTTCTAAGCTACCAATCAATAATAAGAAACCAAGCAGGGCTAAGCCAAACGTGTAGCTAATGGCAACGCCTGCTAGCGCCGCAATAATACAAATTACCAGGCCGATGACTGAGTTCATTGAAAAGCTAATGCTTTTTAGTATGTGACCACCATCAAGAGGTAAGATAGGCAACAAGTTAAATAGGTTAAGCAGTGCATTAAAACTGGCTAATCCAGCGAAAAAGATATTGTCAGTAAACCAAAATGCCACCATGCATATTAGTGACATAAACAGGCCAAAAGTCGGCCCCATTATCGATATCACCACGTCTTGCCAGCGGGTGTTGATCCGCTCATCGCTGAGGGCAAGTCCTCCCATAAATGGAATAAGGTAGATACCTTTGGTCTTCATGCCAAAATGCTTCATGGCTTTTACGTGACCGTATTCGTGTACCACCAAGCAGGCTATTAGCGCTAAAGCGAACTCGATTGAAAATAGCCAAGAATAGGCGGCTAACGAGGCGCCAGCTAGTAAGGCTTTCACGACTTTAGCAGACTTAAGCAATTTAAATCCGAGTGAAGCTAGCCCCAACAAACTCAGTTTGTTGACCTTTTTCGGTGTGATTTCCGGTGTTTGTTGCTCAATGTCTTTGGTATTGCGTTGTCCCTCAGTGACAATTTGCTCATTTACGCTTAGCTGATATTTGAGGTCAAAGGGCTGCCAAATGACTTGATTGGTCAGTACAACCTGAATGGTTTGTATATTTTGTACTTCGCTTTGCGCATCATCTTGTGCTGTGGATTGTATGCTTTCTTGCGACTTTGTCAGTGTTTGCTGCATTTTGAGCTCAAACTGATGCACCAATGGCCCATCACTGCTGGCAGCGGCATCAATTTGCGATACTAATTGATTGTCCCAAAACAGCTGTTGCCAACCAGCCATTGAGCCTTCAAGACGCAGTTTTTTGCCAAGACATTCGATGTTTAATAGTTCCATAAAGCTGGCTGTGTTTACCTTTTATAACTTAGGGCGGATTGTGCCAGAACCGCATTGATAAGCAATAAATATCAAGTTGGTTGTAAGTGTTAGTCTGTAAATTACCACCTTCTAAAGAAGGTGGCTTTGTGTGAGCCCCCTAAAAGGGGCATAGCCTAACCAGCTAAAGTTGAAGCATACAGTTGCGATGACATTTAAAGCCGTTGAAAACATGGATTTTTTCGTCGAGCCCACAGGATGTGCTTGCTGCGAGCTTTAAATGTCATTGCTACGTAAGCTAATTACTAAAGTAGTCAGAATTGAAGAACACTGGAATTTAAAGGCAAAGCCTATTCGATGATAACCACCTACTGAAGTAGGTGGTTTAGGGCTGAAAATTAAAAAGGCCAATCGATGATTGGCCTTGGTGTATTGGGGGGCTCGCGTCATTTTTACAAGCGAGTGATTTAGCTGGTTGAGTAATCGAAATTAAGCTCTTGGTTGATGTTTCGAACCACGCATGGGCCATGTTCACGCTGAGTGCGTTGCTGCGCTTGCCCTAAATGGATTTCTACATTGGTATAAATATGTTTATTAGCTTGAATAAAATAGTTCTTGTAATAACCTTCGACTTCATTCAACAGCGTTTGATGTTCAAATTCTTCTTTATGCTGCTCTTCCGTGATGAGCTTTTTCTGCTCTAGCATCATTTTTACTTGCTCAATCATGCCAGCATCGGTTTGCCATTCACTTTTAGGTGGCAGCTTATGCAGTCTGGCTTCAATATCAAGCCTTGCAACGACTAGTGCTTTCACGCTTTCATCGAGCTCTTTTAAATGAGTTTTCAGCGTGCTTTGATCCATGGCGCAATAAAGTTCAGTTTTAGTGCCAGCTGTGGCACCAAATACGACGGCACGTATGCCTTTACCAGCTTCAGCTCTGCCGCCGACCAGATCGCCGCGGCGCTTGGTGGTGTCGCTAACTGTAATAGTTTGTTTGGTGGTGCTATGACTGTGCAGTAATTGCTTAGTAACCAGGATGTCACCATCAGCTTCAAGGTGTGAGTACTGCACAAATTGGGCGCAGATTTGTCCTTTAGCTTTGATGCTTGTGGTAAATTTTCCTTCGCCAGCTTGACGTCCAATCACGCCCTTGCTAGCTATGACATCACCATCGGCCTCAATACTAGCTGAATCGATAAATCCCATTACTGTGACATCACCAGTGGCTTTTACTTGCATACCTTCTTGCACGTCGCCCTTGATCAGCACGCTGCCTTTAAAGTTAACGTGGCCGTGGCGCACGTTAACTTCTTTAATCTCGAGCGTATCGTCAACCTGCATACCTTTGCGGTTTTCTACTGGTTGACCGGCTTTGCTTGCGATCAAGACATTGGGATTATTGGGCTGTAAACAAGTTCCTTCACCAGGGGTCAGTTCGACATCTTTACCTGGCACCTGATTTAAAATATCCCCATGGATGTTATAGCCAGCAGTGCCCTCTGTAGCAGGGGTTTTCACCATTAACACATCATTAGGTTTTACGGTGATCATCGCGCCAAGATTACGCATATCGACAGTGCCATCTTCGCGCTCTTGCGGTTGTAATAGTCGCTCGCGGGCGAGTGGGACTTTGCGGGTCAGGTAGGCGTTCTCGCCATTCACGGCTGGCTTACCGTGGGCGATTTCGGCTTTGCAGGTTTCTCCTGGCGGTAATACCTCAAGCTGCTTCATTAAAGACATGATTTTAGGTTTGCTTAAACCCATTTTGACTTTATTAGCTTTTAAAGTAGTGAGCACAGTGGGGAGACTGACTTCTTGCCCCCCCCACGCTGAGGTAATCGTCATGTTTGCATGCATGTGATCGTCACTAATTTCAATAGCAACTTGTCCGTCTTTACGTTCTGCAATCACAAAAAACAGCTCGTGAACACCACTGTCTTGACCGCAAAGTGCGTTCACCTCTGATACGGCTTTATTAATTGCGGGCACAATAGGGAACAGCATAGCGAAGTCGGGTTGCTTAAGTAATGACTCAATATCTTCAGCACTAACCGGGCCATGGGTATTTGGGATAAGACGAAGTTCGACTTGCGTGTTATCGCCACTAAAACTAACAGCAGTAGTCTCTAACATGGTTGCCTTTGATTATTTTAATTATTGTTTTAGTGATAAATGCTGCACGCTAGCATCGGACTTGGGCTTTCGCGTTGCATGACTGTTACAGAATCAGGTTGGCAACCAATTTAGCGGATATTTTTGGGTTTAGCCAGTAGTGTAGTAAATGAATCCTGTGGATATTTATGCAGCATCTCACAGGATTCATCTGGTTAATTTGGCTTATTTGTGGCAGGTGTACAGTTTGTATTTGTTGTTCTCAGCAGGCACATCGAACTGTCCAAAATAGTGAGCGATAGTATCTGCATACGGTAAGTGACGGTTGGCAACGATTTGCCAATATCCACCAGTGTTAAGCTGCAAAGCACTGTATTTCACGAAATCTTTAGCAATGTCAGTTGTGGCGTTTAGTCCATCATGAAACGGTGGGTTTGAAATAATGCCATCAAACTTAGCCTTGATATGGGTAAAGCCATCGGATGGATAAACATTGGCGCTCATGCCATTGGCTTCCAAGGTGAGCTTACAAGATAGCAGCGCCATGGCGTTGATATCAATACAGTCAATTTGTAGCTCAGGTTGTGACTTGAGTAGCGCGGCACTTATGACACCTGCACCGCAGCCAAAATCGAGTACTTTGCCGTGTAGCTTAGGTAAGTGCGCCAGTAATAATTCCGTGCCAGCATCAAGTTTCTTGTCGCTAAATGTGCCAACGGTATTGCAAATCGTCAGCTCTCCCTGAGGAGTGGCAAGTTGATACTGGCTTGTCCAGTCGGCAATGTTTAGCTTGGTAGCGGGCGCTGTGAGAATTGAACTAAACAACAAGCAATGGCGAGCATTGTCGCGTTTAATCGGCTTGGAAAAGTAATCAGGCGCAAGTTTAGGTAATGACTTAATGCCACCTTTATTTTCGCCGACAACCAACAACTGCCCTTGCGCTTTTAAGTGCTGAGCGGCAAGTTGAAACAGATATCCTGACAGCGCTTTGGCTTTTGGGAAATAGACGATAACAGTATCAAACTGTTTATCACTTAACTCTTGTGGCAGCTGATGACCAAAGTGGCATTCAAGTTTGGCAGCTTTGGTGGCATTTAGCTTGAGGTAGTGGTTAAAGTCTAACGCTAGGCTAGTGACACTGGCCGCACTCTCTAGTAATTGTTTAGCGAGATCATCAGCTTCATGATTGAGCACTAATACATTGTCGTTTTCCACATAGTCTAGGTTACGAATTAGCACTTGAGATGGGTTTGATAGCACAGTGTTTAGCTCATTGATGGTGAAAAACTAAAAGAAGGCCGCAGCCTTCTTTGTGTAATAGCATAATTTAGCCGCTTATTTGCAGCGCGTTAGCAGGGCAAGTATAACAGAACCCCACAGTATTCAGTAAACCTGAACTCACTGTTGCTTTGCAGGCAATTGCGGCAATAAGCTGATCATCTTTTTAGCGATGTCTGTGTTGTCCTGACTGCCGTTAAACAAGCTCGCGCCTGGGCCTGTGGCGAATACCTGCACATCCAATCCTGTATGGCCAACGGTTGTCCAGCCTGTATTTGAGTGTTGGTCAATAACAGTTTGCAAGGCATAAGTGAGCGGCTCAGCGCCTTGAGCTCGCGCGTCGGCAATCAGCTCCATTTGCTCTGAAGTAAACTCAAGTGGGATCGCTGCAGTTAAACTGCTTTGCCACTCGTCTTGCTCAACAAGTTTTTCGGCAAGGATGTATGGCGGCATAGTGACATGGTGCAGAAATTCAGGATGCCAAGCATAGTCTTTGCCTGCTGCAATCGACAATCCACCTGTGTTGTGATCTGCTGTCGCTACCAGTAGGGTGTCTTGATGCTCGCGCACATATTGCTCAACCACTTCCATCGCTGCGGCAAACTCATCTACCTCATGCATTGCGCTGGCGATATCGTTGCTGTGGCCTGCCCAGTCAATCAAACTGCCTTCAATCAGTAGGACAAAACCTTGCTCATGCTGAGAAAGTAAATCCAAAGCTTTTTGCGTTAGTGTTCGAAGCTTGTGACCTTGCTTATCTTCAATTACCCATGGCAGTTGCACTTCAGCTAATAGACCTAAGACTTTAGGTTTGTCTATGCCATCTAGTTGACTAAACTCTGTAATGTGTTGATAACCCTTTGCTTTGAACTTTTCTAGTAGCTCCTCAGAAAAGTACTTTTGTCCGCCACCTAGAATAACTTCTGCACCAGTATCAAGGTAAGCCTCGGCTATCTCTACATAGTTTTTACGATGCTCGTTGTGCACCATAAAAGCGGCTGGGGTAGCATGATTCACCTGTGATGTGACAGCTAAACCTGTTGCCATACCGCGCGCTCTAGCAAGCTCAAAAAGGGTAGGAATAGGCTGTTTTTGCTCATCAACTGAAATAGCACCATTATAGGTTTTATAGCCAGTTGCTAGTGCTGTAGCAGAGGCTGCACTGTCGGTGACATAACCGCTGCTGCGAGCAGGATAAGTCGATGACATCCCTACAAGTAAGCGATCAAACACAGTTTGCTCTATCTCTTGGGTATTCGGGTTGTCTTTAAAGTAGCGATAAGCCGTGGTGTAGGCAGGGCCCATGCCATCACCAATCATAATCACCATATTTTTTGGTACGGTCGGCGCATGTTGACTTGCGCCCGTCTGGTGCTGCGGCGCTAACGAGGTTAGTTCGTTAGCAACTGCGCCAAAGCTAATAATGGCAGACAAGCCAAGGCTAATCAGGGTTAAAAAACGCATCTAATTCGAGTCCTTTTATTTAACCTTGGTTAACTCTGGCTTCAATGGCATCCATCAACATACCTGTGATATCTACATCAAAGGCTGCTTCAATTTCTTTTATACAAGTAGGGCTAGTCACATTAATTTCAGTGAGCTTATCGCCAATTACATCAAGGCCAACAAAGATAAGGCCGCGCTTTTTAAGCTCTGGGCCAATGGTACGGGCAATGTGCCAGTCTGACTCAGATAGTGGCTGAGCTACTCCGCTACCACCGGCTGCGAGGTTACCACGGGTTTCACCTTTCATTGGGATGCGCGCTAGCGAGTAGGGTACAGGTTCGCCATCGACAACCAGAATGCGCTTATCACCAGAGGTGATATCTGGAATGAATGCTTGCGCCATTGCGTATTGGTTGCCATGGGCTGTGAGGGTTTCGATGATCACTCCAAGGTTCGGATCTTTTTCTTTCACGCGGAAGATAGATGCGCCGCCCATGCCATCAAGTGGCTTTAAGATGATGTCGCCTTTTTGCTGGTGGAAAGCACGAATGCGCTGCTCGTCGCGGGTCACAATCGTCTCTGGAGTGAACTCACTAAACCAAGCAGTAAACAGCTTTTCGTTAGCATCGCGCAGGCTTTGTGGCTTGTTAACGATAAGCGTGCCGGCTTCTTCAGCACGCTCTAGCATGTAAGTGGCGTAGATAAACTCGGTATCAAACGGCGGGTCTTTGCGCATTAAAACCACGTCTAGATCTGCAATAGGTGTATCAACTGACTCGCCTAGCTCAAACCATTTGTCGGCATTATTTTCTACCTTCAGTGGGCGCATGTTAGCCATTGCCACCCCATTTACCATGGCTAAGTCTGCCATTTCCATATAAAACAACTGATAGCCGCGCGCCTGCGCAGCCAATAGCATGGCAAAGCTCGAGTCCTTTTTGATATTAATGTCGCTGATGGGATCCATCACTATGCCAAGCTTAATCATGTTGTTGTCCTTATATGGGTTGAATTCTGTAATGTGAATGCTGCCGGTTTAGCCGATGTCACCAAAGTTAACTTGTAGTGCGGTAATGGCTGTAAGTGATGCGGTTTCGGTGCGCAGCACACGTGGACCAAGCAATACGTCGGTAAACTGATATTGCTCCGTCATGGCAATTTCTTCTGCCGATAAACCGCCTTCAGGGCCAATTAACAAACGCACGCGCTTATTGTCTTCGTTGAGCGTTAAGCCATTAATACCATGCTTTGCCCTTGGGTGCAGATTGAGCTTAACAGCTTCGCTTTGCTCGCTGCACCAGTCATGTAACTGCATTGCAGGGCGTACCTGTGGTACTAGGCTGCGACCAGATTGTTCACAGGCACTAATAACGATTTTTTGCCATTGAGCGATCTTCTTAGTTAAACGCTCACCGGTGAGCTTGACGCCGCAGCGATCAGAAAATAATGGCGTAATGGTACTGACACCAAGCTCCACTGACTTTTGAATGGTAAAGTCCATGCGATCGCCTCTTGAGATCACCTGCCCAAGATGAATATTCAATGGTGACTCATTGGTGACGGCTTCACATTCTAAGACCGACACAGTGACCGATTTCTTACTCGCTTGGGTGATCTCGGCTAAATAGTCATTGCCGTCGCCATTGAAAAGCTTTAACTGCTCGCCTTCGCCCATTCGCAGCACGCGACCAATGTGGGCTACACCGTCATCATCTAGCGCTATTGTAGCTCCTTGGCTAATTGATTGATTCGGTTGGTAGATTCTTGGGACTCTCATTAGTGATTACCTTGTACGCGGGCGAAACAGTTTACAAACCTAGATTTTGGCATTGTTTGAAGACAAATTCATTATGATTCCCCTGGCTTTGTGCAATTAAGCGGTCGCGCTGACACTCCGCCTCGTCAACTGGATGCATTTTATCCCAGGCATTAAACAACTGTCTTTGTGATTTACTGAGCTTAAAACTATAGCTTTGCTGCATGTAAAAATAGGTACGGGCAATTGCGCCACGCGATGGTTTTGGCGGCTGTGCTTTGCGGCCTTTAAAGTCGACTAACATTTGGCATTGACCATATTGATGAGGTTTGCCATTCCACTCGCTAAAGCGGTAATTGCTGCGATCGCCGTTCACTTCACCAATTGCTGGCACCAGATTATGCAGATCTGACTCCATCTTTTTAAACTGCTTATCGGTTTTACCACAGTTTTTGCGACCGCCTTCTTGCCAGCATTGACGTTGATGCCCCATTTCCCAGGCTGGCACCACATGCTCCCACTCGATGCGGTTAGCACGAACATTTTGCTTACGTACCTGATAATCACAGCTTTGCAAATCTGGTTGCCATAGCTTGCCGTTGATTTGGATGTCACAGCCGCAGTAAAAGCTAGTCAGTGGCAGTTGCTGATAGATTTTCTTAATCGCTTTTTTAGCCTGGTTAAAACTCGTTGGGTGTTTCGGCTGTTTTGCTTTAGCTGCAAAGGTGTTTGAGCTGAATGCAGTAGCAGTTAATGCCAGTAAAGACATTAACCCAATAATCTTGATTGTGCGCACGATAAACCTACTTCTTAAAGGTTGTTAGCTGGCTGAGCCAGTCTTTGTGGCAGATGGTAAAAGATAGCGATAACTGATGCAATCAAGCTTTATTCAATTGCGTTGTTAACCAATATATTGGGGAAGAGAGCAAGCAGTTAGTTGTCTGATATTGCCAAGGTTTCACTGCAGCGGCGACAGCGATACTTAGTTTCACCGCGAACGACTTTGTTATGACGCCTTATTGTTAGTGGCACCACACCGCAGCCACATTGGTAATTAAACATCTTCCCTTGTACTGAGCGGATATCGAGCTGATGTGTCGTCGATGGTTGTTGGCCAAACACCTTGAGCATAATGCTCTGCCATTCTCGCCCGTGCGGTCGCACCTTGCCGTATAGTTGATATGCCAATAAGTGGCTCACCTCATGGGGAATAACATGCTCGATAAAAGCGTCGAAATTTTCTTTGAGCAGCACAGGGTTGAGGCGAATCTTGTTTAATTGCAGATGCGCGGTGCCAGCACTTTTTCCGCGTAAGGTGAGTGCAAGCTCAGGTCGCGGAAACTGTTGATTAAAATACGCATCGGCTTTTTGGTAATCCGCCTCAAGTTTGCTGTGAACTTGCTGGATTTGTTGGGCAGTTAAATGAGTCGGCATTAATGCAGTTTACGTTAGACTTGGCAGGTTGAGATGACACAGGGTATATGGTGCGTGTTTTGCCAAGCGAGTGCAAGTAACTAGTCAGTACAAGTAACTCGTAGTGAAAGTAACTAGCTGTGTGAGTCAGTATTTGGATAGACCAAAGCGGTGTGCTTGAGAAAACAAAAGGCGCGAGTCTGTGTGACTCACGCCTTTTGATATTTGGCTTGAATACTCAGTACTAAAGCGTGCTCGCCGCTGCGCCGACCATGGCGCGGACTTGCTCAACTATGTCGCCTTCCACTTGTGAATCGTGACCTTTTACTCTAGGGGTGTGGATGTGACCGACTGGGATGTCAAAGTCGAACTGGCTACGTAGTAATAAGCTGCGGTAAGAGATTTCATTGGAAAGGTAACCGCCGCCGGAGCCTTCAACCGAAGTTGCGTTTTGTAGTGAGTGAATTGATTTCGCGTCAAACTGACCACCTGATGTGGTGGTGACTTGATGATTATCATTCACCGCCCAATTACCTTTTACCGCTTGCATCGCAGCAACTGGTAGAGAGAACTCTATAAACTCTGGGCCATTCAAAGTGCCGCCATTAAATAGTGGTGGCATTGGTGTTTGCTTGCTGGCACCGGTTAACACATTCAGATTATCTGGTGCGGCTGCGCTGCGGTTACGGCCAGGAAAGCGCTCTAAGTCAAAGTCATCACGTCCCATACTGACAGTAACGACCATGTCGATATTACGATTACGGAAAAACGGCGTTAACAATGATTCGATAATGCCATCGTCAAAATCAGCAAAACGCACAGGGATCATCACAGTTTCAACTTGCGCTTGCTTACCATTCACATTGAAGGTGTAACCATCAAGTGCAAGAGCGGTTAGCCCTGATGGATTGCTTTGGCCTATGTCTCTATCTAAAAAGAATGGGTCGAAGCCGGTTAGCAAGATTTTGATTTGGGTGTCTTCTTTAAAGTTAATATCGCTAAAGCCGCGTGATGCTTTCTCTACCGCATTAACTAAAATCTGTCGCTGCCAAGGTACAATATTAAAGCCCGCCGAGTTTTGTTTAAGTGCGCTGCGCATTTGCAGGCGCGTCCAATAGAGTGGGCGGTCATCGTCTAAGCCTGATTGCACATCTTTAACCGCTTTTTGCCACAACAGCTGACCTTGCACAGCAATATCCTGAGTGACTTTTAACTCGTCAGTTGATCGGCTTAATAAACCTTCGAGAGACTGATTATTTGATTGATAGCGTTCAACGACTTGTGGAATAAGCTTAGTTGCTTGTGGAACACGCTGCTCTTCTACATCAAGTGCGAGGCTAGCCTGAGCTGAAGTGGTCATAATCATTAGCAGTGAGCTAATCGTTAAACCTAGTGAGTTGCGCTTGGTCATGGTTATTCCTTTAAAGCAGCGTGGTGGGGCAAGTTAAACCTGGAGATTAACCTGCAGCTATCCTTTGTGCCTTTATATGGCTTAGTTAATCTTACTGGATAAGTTATAACACAAAAAATTATACAAGATCAGCTATGTATGCTGATCCTGCATTGTTATGTCATCGATGTACTTTTAGATAGGTGAGTAAGAATTAGCCCATTAGGCAGTTAGCTCATTAAGCTGTGTAGCGACTCTTGTGAGCCGTAGCGTTTACTAAAAAAGTCTAAAAACGCGCTAATGTTGGTCGCCAATTGCCTGCGGCTAGAATACACGCCGTAGACCTTAAATGGCTCAATGGGCCACTCTTGCAGAATAGGTAACAAGGTGCCGGCGGCGATTTCTTGTTTACAGCTGGTGTTTGACAGCATAGCGATACCGTAATCGTCCATGGCAAAGCGCTTGACCATATTAGCTGAGTTGACCCTAACTTTGCGCTTAAAGGTCGCCATCATCTTGCGATTGCCTTTACCAAGCGGCCAAATTGGCGCTGATAGGCGAGTACCTAACAAGATACCATTGTGCTGTGCTAGCTCTTGTGGCGTTGCTGGTGTGCCGTGCTTTTTAATATAGCCTGGGCTGGCAACCAACACGGGCTGACGTTCAAATAACAGCCTTGCCACTAGGTCTGATGATTGCAGTGGACCATACTTAATTGCAATGTCATAACCTTCACCGACCAGTCCCACATCGTTATCGGTAAACTGAATATCTAACTCGATATTGGGATACATGCGCATAAAGCTAGAGCATAAATGACCAATCACTTCTTGTGAGAATGACACCGGGATGGCAATGCGTAATGAACCGGAAACATCACTGTGGGTATTTTCGATAGTTGCCTTTGCCGCTTCAACCTCGGCGCTTATTGATTCACAGTGCTGAAAAAACATGGCTCCGACCTGAGTCAAGCTCAAGTTTCGGGTGTCACGTTGCAGTAAACGTACCCCTAAATCTTCTTCAAGTTGGGCAACTTTGCGGCTAATTGTCGATTTAGGTTGTCCGATGTCTCGTGCTGCTTGGGAGAATCCTTTTGCTCTCACCACCGCTGCAAACAGCATCATACCGTTCAAATCGGGCATTTTGGTCTCACTGTCTCATTTTTGGAACAAAGCGTCCAAGGTAGTGTATATGGTAATTCGGTGAACAACAAAGTTATATTTACGCGTTAAAAATTTTAGAGGCTATATAAGCAGAGGATCTCTCGATGACCAGCAATAAGCAGCCCGCTAACACGACTCAAGTTGTATCGGCTGACCCGTTATTTTTACAGGCGGAACATCTAGCCAAGGATTTCTCGTTATTTCCTGCTCACAGTAAGCAGACGTTATCTGACGAAATCAAAGGATTACTTTCTGACGACGCTATCCAATCAAACCTAAAAGAATTGGCGTCGTTAGATGTTGACGGTTACGTCAACCAGGTTATTCAACCTACTCAAGATAAGAACCGTTATGGCGCTAAGCGTATGATTGCCGAGTTGAAAGGCAAGCTAATCGCAGAGCACCAACAAGGGCCTTTTTACAGTGCTGAAGTCGAGTTAGATTTTGGTGCTCGTACTCGCCGTGTTGGTTTTATTGCCCAAGAGCGTTCAACCTCTAACGGTGCTTGGATGCCTGAGCATCATTTAGAAGCATGTAAAGCGATTCGCCATTTTGCTGAACTAGCAATGCCAATCATCTACCTTATCGACACTCCAGGTGCCGATGCAGGTGAGGTAGCTAACAGCAACAACCAAGCGCACTCAATCTCGAAAGCGATTGCTGAGAGTGCCAATGTTGACGTACCAACCGTTGGTATCGTGGTGGGTGCAGGTTACTCGGGCGGTGCAATTCCACTTGCTGCGGCTAACATCTTACTTTCTGTACGCGACGGTATTTTCAATACAATTCAGCCACAAGGTCTGCAAAGTATTGCCCGTAAGTACAACCTATCTTGGCAGGAATGCGCTAAATCTGTGGGTGTATCGCCAGAAGAGCTATACACAGCAGGTTGTATTGACGGCATTATCGATTACTCGCCAACAGACCGCGATGACCGCCAGCATAACTTGCGCCGCGCGATTATCAGTGGTGTAGAGGCCGTTGAGCGCGCGGCAATGAACTTTGTACGTGACTCTTCTGATCTAAAAGAGCACTACGAGCGCAGCCTAGAGCGTTTCTTAGCGCCATCAGAAAACTTAGTTAGCTTAGAAAGCAACACTGGGCTTGCGATTGCAAACAGCCCGACTATGCACCACAACATCTTTGGTAGTGCATATCGTTATCTGCGTTATCTAACGCTTCGTAGCCGTATCCATTCGATCTCGCAAGAGCAATATGGTCGTCTATCTAAGGTAAGTATCCCTGAAGGTGACTTACTAGAGCGTATCTCACAAGAGCAAGAGCGCGTATTCCAAGCATGGCTAACCAACCCTGACAAGCTAGTTTATGACGAAGAGCTAAACAAGCTGTGGGGCAACTTCACCGCTAAGCGTGATGAGGTGTCGACTGAGCGTAATATGCTGACGCGCTTTATCTTAGGTGAGCCAAAAGAGAACTATAAGAAAGCACGTAAAGCGCTGCTATTTAACATCGGTTGGTCGCTATACCACCGCTGGAAAGCTAACGCTGAGAACAACTTTAAAGGCCTAATTCAATATCTTGAGTCGCTCCCTAAAGAGAAGACTGAAGCAGATTGGCCTGAACTAAACCAGCTAACTGTACTTGATGTAGTGGTCAATGATGAGCTACGTGAAGACTTTATCTGGCAGTGTCATAACATTCTTATCTTCAACGCGCTGTATGACAACGTAGTGGTTAATCTTGCTTCTATCTCGAAAGAAGCGATGAACTCGAAAAGTCTTGCCCGCGAGTCAGTTGATAACCTGCTGCATAAGTCGATTGACCGTGCACTATCAACCAACGATGAAGCTTATGAGAAGAGCAAGTTCTACAAATGGCTTAAATACTTTATGGCGCAATCAAACCGCGCTGAGCTACTAACGCGCGTAGAGCAGTGGAAGAGTGTTGGTTTCCCACAGCTTAACGATTCGCTATTCGTAATTCTGACTTACTTCTTTGAGCGTCTATTACCAGAGTACTTCGACAGTGAAGAAGAGCACGACAAGTACACAGGTGCGATTAACCCTGTTCGTATTGGTCGTCGTAAAGACTTCTGGAACCGTCTAACCATGGGTTATCAAGACTTGTTAATCCAGAAGGTGCTGCGTGAAGAGAAGAAGCAAGGCAAGATGACTTGGGAGAGCGTGATTGGCGAGTTCTTCACTGAGTTTGACGAAATTGACGGCGACAAGATGTCTGCCAACTTGCTTAACTTCCCTGGTTTCCGTTTATCGATTGAAGATGCAATCGATCGCGGCGTGCGCCCATGTGGTTTAATCACAGGTTTAGCTGACTTTGGTGAAGGTGACAATAAGCTGCGCGTAGGTGTGGCAGTATCGAACACCGCATTCCAAGCGGGTGCATTCGATATGGCAAGTGCTGAGAAGTTCAGTGCGCTATTAATTGAATGTGCTAAGCGCAAGCTACCGGTTATTTGCTTTATCAGCTCAGGTGGTATGCAAACTAAAGAAGGTGCAGCAGCGCTATTCTCAATGGCAGTAGTGAACGACCGTATCACTCGTTTCATCCGCGACAACGAGCTACCTGTATTGATGTTCGGTTTCGGTGACTGTACCGGTGGTGCACAGGCGAGTTTTGTGACTCACCCATTAGTGCAAACTTACTACTTATCGGGTACTAACATGCCGTTCGCAGGCCAAATGGTTGTACCTGCATACTTGCCATCTACATCGACACTATCTAATTACTTGTCGAAAGTTCCTGGTGCGATGAATGGCTTAGTTCATAACCCATTTAGCGAGACGTTAGACAGTCAGCTTTCAAGCATTGACCCATTAATGCCAATGCCAAATGCTGACATTAAAGACGTTATCGGTAATGCACTATCAACTATCGTGCCTGAAACAGTTGAAGTGGTTGATGAGATTGTTCAAGACGATCCACGAGCATTGATGAAGCCTATCGACAAAGTACTGGTTCACGCTCGTGGTTGTACTGCGGTGAAACTTATCCGTAAGGCGCACGACAACAACATTAATGTGGTATTGGTTGCTTCTGATCCAGATATGACTTCTGTTCCAGCAGACATGCTGAAAGAGAACGACAAGCTAGTTTGTATTGGTGGTAACACCTCAGATGAAAGTTACCTAAACGCCTACTCAGTACTTAAAGTAGCTGAGTACGAGAAAGTTAACGCACTGCACCCTGGTATCGGTTTCTTATCTGAAAGCCCACAGTTTGCCGCACTTTGTGTAAACAACGGCGTTAACTTTGTTGGCCCAAGCGTACACTCAATGACAACTATGGGTAACAAGTCGAACGCGATTAAAACTTCGCAAGCGCAAAACGTACCTGTAGTACCTGGCTCACACGGTATTTTGACCAACGCTGAGCAAGCTGTGAATGTTGCACTAGAGATTGGTTACCCAGTACTACTTAAAGCGGTACAAGGTGGTGGCGGTAAAGGTATTCAGGTTGTTGAACGCCCTGAAGACATGATTGCGCTATTCACTCAAACCTCGACTGAAGCTGCTGCTGCATTTGGTAACGGTGACCTTTACCTTGAGAAATACGTAACGTCATTGCGTCACATTGAAGTACAGCTACTACGTGACAAGTTTGGCAACACCAAAGTGCTAGGTTTACGTGACTGTTCAGTTCAACGTAACAACCAGAAAGTGATTGAAGAGTCTATGTCGACCATGCTGCCTGACGAGCTTAAGCAGAAGGTAATGGAATACACTCGTGCACTAGGTGATGCAACAGATTACATGGGCGCGGGTACGGTAGAGTTTATCTACAACCTAGATGCAAACGAAGTGTACTTCATGGAAATGAACACCCGTCTGCAGGTTGAGCATCCGGTAACTGAAGCGACTTCTGGTATCGACATTGTAAGCGCGCAGTTCGACATTGCCGCTGGTCGCTCAATTGAAGACCTAGAGCCTGTTGATCAAGGTTACGCGATGGAAGTCCGTGTAACTGCTGAGAAAGCTGAGCTAGATAGCAATGGCGTTATGCAGCTAATGCCAAATCCAGGCAAGATCACTGAGTGCATCATGCCAGAGCGTGATGACATTGAGATCATCTCGATCGCCGATACAGATAAAGAAGTATCGCCATACTACGACAGCTTGATCGCGCAGATCATTATCCGTGGTAGCGATCGCGCCGATGTCGTTAAGAAGATGTACGACTACCTAGATAGCGTGGTTATTCGTGGTATCGCGACTAACATTCCGCTACTTAAGCGTATTCTTGCTGACGGTACCTTCAACGAAGGCGTTTACGACACTAACTATCTGCCACGCCTTATGGCTGAGATTGACGCTGACGCGTTAATCGAAGAAATGGAAGCTGCGGCAGAAACTGAAGCGGTTGATACTGAGTCGTTACGTGTTGGTGAGTCGAACGAGCTGAAAGTTCTGGCACAAGGTGCAGGTATCTTCTATACGTCTCCAGCGCCAGGAGAAGCAGACTTTGTCAAAGAAGGTGATGTAGTCACCGTTGACCAAACACTGGCACTGACTGAAGCGATGAAGATGTTCTCGCAAGTGTCACTTGCAGGCTTTAACCGTAAAGACGCTGAGCTATACCCATCTGATAAGAAGTACCGCATTGAGCGAATTCTTAACAGCAATGGTCAGCAAGTATCTCAAGGTGACCTACTGTTTGTTATCTCACCAGTTGAGTAAACAACGACAGCTAAACTAGTGACAAAAATACCCGCCGCGTGCGGGTATTTTTATGTCTATAGTTGGCGATCGAAATCACGTAAATTCAGCCTAAAGTTGTTGGTAAATCGTTAAATTCTGGCTCATTACTTAGATGCGCGAGGATCTGGCGTTAAAATTCGCGGGTTAAAACAGACTTTTTTGTGTGGCTGAAAAATAATCGATCATTTTTAGATGCTTGTTTTATATCTAATATCTAGCGATTACGGCGAGTTTTTTTGCCAAAACTGCAGAAATATTGCAACTGCTATTTGCGTGTTGCAAGGTTCCAATTTACAATATGCGCCTTAAATAACCTGATGAGCGGTGTGTCGGTACTATTCGCATACTCCGTCTACTTCTTAAACTAATCATTAAAGTTGAATCATGACCGAATTATCAAAATACAGAAACATTGGTATCTTCGCTCACGTTGACGCGGGTAAAACCACGACCACCGAGCGTATCCTTAAGCTAACCGGTAAGATCCATAAGATCGGTGAAGTTCATGATGGTGAGTCTACAACTGACTTCATGGAACAGGAAGCTGAGCGTGGTATTACCATTCAGTCAGCAGCGGTAAGTTGTTTCTGGAACGACCACCGTTTTAACGTTATCGACACTCCTGGTCACGTTGACTTTACAGTAGAAGTATACCGTTCTCTTAAAGTTCTTGACGGTGGTATCGGTGTATTCTGTGGTTCTGGTGGTGTTGAGCCTCAGTCAGAAACTAACTGGCGTTACGCTAACGAATCTGAAGTTGCTCGTATCATCTTCGTAAACAAGTTAGACCGTATGGGTGCTGACTTCCTACGTGTTGTTAAGCAAACTAAAGACGTACTAGCTGCTAACCCACTAGTAATGGTTCTGCCAATCGGTATCGAAGACGAATTCAAAGGTGTAGTTGATCTACTTACTCGTAAAGCATGGGTATGGGATGAAACTGGCCAAGCAGAAAACTACAAGATCGAAGACGTTCCAGCTGACATGGTTGACATGGTAGAAGAATACCGTGAGCAACTAATCGAGTCTGCTGTTGAGATGGACGACGATCTAATGGAAGCTTACATGGAAGGCGAAGAGCCATCTATGGAAGACATTAAGCGTTGTATCCGTACTGGTACTCGTACAATGGCATTCTTCCCAACTTACTGTGGTTCTGCTTTCAAAAACAAAGGTATGCAGCTTCTTCTTGACGCAGTAGTTGATTACCTACCTGATCCAGTAGAAGTTGACCCACAACCTCTAACTGACGAAGAAGGTAACGAAACTGGTGAGCACGCTATCGTTGATCCAAATGCTACGTTCAAAGCACTAGCATTCAAAATCATGGATGACCGTTTCGGTGCACTAACTTTCGTACGTATCTACTCAGGTAAGATCAAGAAAGGTGACACCATCCTTAACTCTGCAACAGGTAAAACTGAGCGTGTTGGCCGTATGGTTGAGATGCAAGCAGATGAGCGTAACGAGCTAGACTCAGCGCAAGCTGGTGACATCATCGCTATCGTAGGTATGAAGAACGTTCAAACTGGTCACACTTTATGTGACGTTAAGGACCCTTGTACTCTTGAAGCTATGATCTTCCCAGAGCCAGTAATCTCTATTGCTGTTGCGCCAAAAGACAAAGGCGGCTCTGAGAAAATGGGTATCGCGATCGGTAAGATGATTGCAGAAGATCCATCTTTCCGCGTTGAAACTGACGAAGATTCAGGTGAAACCATCCTTAAAGGTATGGGTGAGCTTCACTTAGACATTAAAGTTGACATCCTTAAGCGTACTTACGGTGTTGACCTAATCGTTGGTGAGCCTCAAGTAGCGTACCGTGAGACAATCACTCAAGCTATTGAAGACAGCTACACTCACAAGAAGCAGTCTGGTGGTTCTGGTCAGTTCGGTAAGATCGACTATGTTATCCGCCCAGGTGAGCAAAACTCTGGCTTCACTTTCAGCTCTTCAGTAGTTGGTGGTAACGTACCTAAAGAATTCTGGCCTGCAGTTGAGAAAGGTTTCGCATCTATGATGGAAACTGGTACTGTTGCTGGTTTCCCAGTACTAGACGTTGAGCTAGAGCTTACTGACGGTGCTTTCCACGCAGTTGACTCGTCAGCTATCGCGTTCGAAATCGCTGCTAAAGGTGCATTCCGTCAATCTATGCCAAAAGCTGGCGCACAGCTTCTAGAGCCTGTGATGAAAGTTGACGTATTCAGCCCAGAAGACAACGTAGGTGACGTAATCGGTGACCTTAACCGTCGTCGTGGTATGATTTCTGGTCAAGAAGCTGGTACTACTGGTGTTCGCATTAAAGGTGACGTACCGTTATCTGAAATGTTCGGTTACATCGGTTCTCTACGTACTATGACTTCTGGTCGTGGTCAGTTCTCTATGGAGTTCTCACACTACGCACCATGTCCAAACAGCGTTGCTGAAAAAGTTATCGCTGAAGTTAAAGAGCGTGAAGCTAACAAGTAATTGTTGAGCTAAACTCTTTAATAGAAACCGCTGCTTCTGCAGCGGTTTTTTTATGGCTATCGCTTGAGGCTGAAAACAAAAAGTGGGTACCAAAGGTACCCATTTTTAATTTGTAAGTTCTAGTTTGTTAACCTTTAGCTTGCTGAGTAATATTGCATTGTGCAGTATTACTCAGCATAAGAGGGCTACTAGGCAAACATATCTGCGTTCATAACTTTCACCCATGCTGCGATAAAGTCGTGGACAAACTTCTCTTTGCTGTCATCTTGTGCATAAACTTCTGCGTAAGCACGTAAGATAGAGTTTGAGCCAAATACTAAATCAGCGCGTGTGGCAGTCCATTTAACGGTCCCCGTTGTGCGCTCAACAATCTCATAAGAATTACGACCCGTTGGTTTCCAGCTGTAATTCATGTCTGTTAAGTTTACAAAGAAGTCGTTAGTCAGCGCACCTAAGGTATCGGTAAACTGACCGAATGCTTCACCACCATAGTTAGTACCCAATACACGTAGACCACCCACTAACACCGTCATTTCACACGCAGTTAAGCCAAGTAGCTGAGCGCGATCTAACATCATTTCTTCAGGTGTTACTGTGTAGTGTTGTTTCTGCCAGTTGCGGAAGCCATCTGCTAAAGGCTCAAGTACAGAGAATGAATCTTCGTCTGTCATCTCAGGCGTTGCATCACCACGACCTGCTGCAAATGGGACGTTAGCTTCAAAACCAGCCGCTTTCGCTGCTTGCTCGATACCCAGGTTACCCGCAAGTACGATTACATCAGCTACACTCACACCCGCATCTGCTGCAATTGGTTCAAGAACAGATAGCACTTTATTTAAGCGTGCTGGCTCGTTACCTTCCCAGCTATTTTGTGGCGCCAGACGGATACGAGCGCCATTTGCCCCACCACGTTTGTCTGAGCCGCGGAAAGTTCGTGCGCTATCCCATGCCGTTGCGACCATTTCGCCGATAGACAAGCCGCTGTCAGCAATACGCGCTTTCACTGCATCGACATCATAACCCTTTGGTCCTGCTGGGATTGGATCTTGCCAAATCAGGTCTTCTGCTGGCACGTCTGGGCCAAAGTAGCATGCTTTAGGTCCCATATCTCTGTGCGTTAGTTTGAACCATGCGCGTGCGAATACTTCTTCAAAGTAAGCCGGATCTTCATAGAAGCGCTTAGAGATCTTGCGGTATTCAGGATCGACTTTTAATGCCATATCCGCATCAGTCATAATAGGGTTATGACGAATGCTGTCATCTTCAACGTCAACAGGTTTGTCTTCTTCGGCAATCTCGATTGGTTCCCACTGTGTCGCTCCCGCTGGGCTTTGGGTTAAGGTCCATTCGTGATTTAACAGCATATCGAAGTAACCACCTTTGGCCGTGTTCCATTTCATTGGGAACGTGGTCCAAGCCCCTTCAATACCACTTGTTACTGTATCACGGCCAATACCACGAGATTTGTGGTTGTTCCAACCTAAACCTTGCTCTTCGATTCCAGCCCCTTCTGGCGCTTCACTTAGATTGGCTGGATCACCGTTGCCGTGTGCTTTACCAACAGTGTGACCACCTGCTGTTAATGCTACGGTTTCTTCATCGTTCATACTCATACGTGCAAAAGTTACACGCATATCTTCAGCCGTTTTCTGAGGATTAGAAACACCATCTACACCTTCAGGATTAACATAGATAAGTCCCATCATCACAGCTGCTAGTGGGTTTTCTAAATCACGCTCACCAGAATATCGGCTACCTTCACCGCCACTTGGCGCTAACCATTCTTTTTCTGAGCCCCAGTAAGTATCTTTCTCAGGATGCCAGATATCTTCACGCCCGAACGCAAAACCAAACGTTTTAAAACCCATTGATTCATAAGCCATGGTGCCGGCTAAAATCATTAAATCAGCCCAACTAACTTTACTGCCGTATTTCTTTTTAAGTGGCCAAAGTAGGCGACGCGCTTTATCTAGGTTGCCGTTATCAGGCCATGAGTTTAGTGGTGCAAAACGCATATTACCGGTAGCTCCGCCTCCACGGCCGTCTGCATTACGGTAGCTACCAGCTGAGTGCCACGCTAAGCGAATCATTAAACCGCCATAGTGTCCCCAGTCAGCAGGCCACCAATCTTGGCTGTCGGTCATTAACGATTTCATGTCGGATTTTAGTGCTTCAACGTCAAGATTTTTGACTTGTTCGCGGTAGTTAAAGTCTGCGCCTAGTGGGTTAGTCTTACTATCATGTTGATGAAGGATGTCCAAGTTGAGCGCTTTAGGCCACCACTCCATTACAGACATGTTGCTTTCCGTTGCGCCGCCGTGCATTACTGGGCATTTACTGTTAGACATTGGGTTCTCTCCTTAAGTTGAATAGATATCTATCCCTTTTGGGTAAAATCGATACTTGAGCTTTGCTGTATCGCCTTTTTCATAATTGAGCTAAATCTAAGTTTTACATCTTTAGAACTGTCACAGCATATAAGTACCTGTGAGTTCGGCCGCTAAGACTGTGTTTGCGCTAATACACATAAACTCTCTGTTTTGTTAACGGTAAAACTGATTAGCCCATGGTTTTTATAGGTTAAGTTATTGTTTTTTGCCGATCTTTTATCTATGTTCGGGTTTAGTGTTCAATTCCTAATTGAGATTGATTTGCGATACTACGATAGTTTTATGCATATCCATGTGATTTAGATCAGATTTCTCGTCTGTTTTGTGAACAATTTTTCCTGTTTTATATATCGAAAGGTATATATTTTTTATGTTCAAGCTGATAGGTAATGTGAGGTAAACCATACGGTTTATAGCAAATAGATTTAACCTTATCCTGCATAGATATGCTTATATGCAGCGATATCTGAAATACAAAACAGTGCAATTGATTTGCCGCGCATAGGGAAAACAGACATCTAACCTAAGAGGCACCAGAATCATAGTTAACGCCAGATACAGAATTAACGCTTAATTGACTGAAGCGATTAAATACTAATTATTTGACTATGGAGGGGGAATGTATCGGCCAGAGTCCGATTGATTCTGCTCAAGCTGAGAGTTTACTCTGACCCAAATGTTACATTAAGCTTAAAATCGGGTCAGAGTAAAACCTTAATTTGTTGAAATATATAAGTATTTATTTTTAGGTTGAAGGCTAGAAAGCAAGATAAGCTTAGGTCAGAGGATGATTGCTTAGGTGTAAGCGTGAACGTTTACTCTGACCCAAATGTTACTGACCCAAATGTTAAAAAGCTGGCGGTGTTATTGGTATTTCGCTGCTGTGATGAACTCGCCAAATGATTCACACCACACAATGACAGTGTTGTAGTTGGCTGGATTGATGTGGCTCGGCACGTCAACAATGAAGTTATCGAATCGGTTAACACTGCCCACTTGTACCATCTTGCTTTTTAGGGCGTTGAATTCTTGCTCCGTTTCTACAAACTCTGTTGCCAAGTAGAGTTTAAAGTCAGGCCCAGGTGAAAGCTCACCTTCCAGGGCGATATGATGGTTGTTTATTGAGACTTGTCCTTCCCCCCAGTGCAAACTGTCACTGCCTTTTAACTCCCGTACAAAGCTGGCGGTGAACTCTGCTTGGGTTTGGATTGACTTCAACTGGGCCTGCTCAGGTGCTGCCGAAGCGGTAAGTAATGGCAGGGTGTAAATACCTGCTGCAAAGCCAATAAATGCGACCACAGCGTGGCTTACTACTAGCAGCAGGATTAAACGTGGTTTCATATAAAGTTCCTTAATATATGTAGTGTGTTGAATTGTGATTCTTGGTTGAGGGCTAAGTGTCTCCTCAGTTTGTTCTTATCTAGTCACATCACACGGTAAGTATGTGGTTTCGTATATCTAAACCCTAAGCATAACTAAGCCGGTAGCTAACTTGAACAAAGTCATTAGGGTAAGACTGCGCACTGACCTGAGTAACTGATACGGGGGATTTGATGTCATTGAACAGTGAAATACCTTTACCTAAAACCACAGGCGCTTGGGTGATGATCATCCGCTCGATGAGCTGCAAGTTAATGAATGCACATATTGTCGCGCCGCCATCAATATAGGCGTGTTTGAGTCCTTGAAGCTCTAATCGCGATAGCAGCGCCTCAATACCATCATTGACCATCTCAACCTTACCAACAAGGTTTTGTGGTGGCTTGGTCATGGTGCGGCTCAACACATAAATAGGCAGCTTGCCATAAGGCCACTGCTCGTCAGTGAGATTAAAGCTAGCAATCTTCTCCATACATTTACGACCCATAATCATGCAATCAACACTGTTTATGTATTCATTAAAGCCCATGTCTGGGTTGTCACTCATGTCTGCTTGTTGATTGCCGGCTTGCTCAAGCCAATCGACATTGCCATCTTCAGTTGCGATATAACCATCGATACTCGTAGCGATAAAAACCGAACACTTCATGATTTCTCTCCTGCACAGCTTGGTTGAGGTTGACGCCAATCTACCTCAGAGATATTGGACTTACCTAGATTACACTGCTCACACAGTATTTGCAGATTGCTTAGCTCTAATGCTAGCTCAGGATATTTAGAGCGAGGTTTAATATGATCAACATGCATTATTGCGCCAGTGCTTGGTGACGCTCCGCAACATGAGCAGGCATTGCCGTACAATTCGAATGCTTGCCGACGAAGGTTAGGCCATTTTCTGTTGAACTCTGATGTTGTTACCTTAGGTGTATATGGCACTTGTTCAAGCTCAGCAAAGGCTTCTGGCATTCCCTCTGGAGTGTAGAAAATCGCGCTAGCAGTGGGGTTAGCTTTAAGGTAGTTGTAAATTGCTTTGTAAGCGCCTTTGTCTGTCTTGTAGCTGCTGCGACGCGAACGCCCTGCAAGTTTAAAACTGACTGAGTACATATGCTAGCCGCTCCATGTGCTTGATGATAACGATAAGCCTTGAGTCTAACACGTGCAACAAAACCTCGAATGACCTAGTGCAAGTTTTAGTGCGCTCAATTGATCAAACTATTTCTCGCGTCATAAAACAGCTATTCGGGTCTAGTTGGTAATCAGCAAAAGGCTCACAGTAGTTAAAACCATGCTTTAAATATAGCGCTCTTGCTGGGGCAAAATACTCCATAGTGCCAGTTTCTAAACTGATTTGCTTAAAGCCGTGTAGGTTAGCCTCATTGAGAATATGCTTAAGCAATTTAGTGGCAATGCCGCGCAGCTTAAACTGCCTAGATGTACGCATAGATTTAAGCTCAGCGTAGTTGTCATCAAGACGCTTGTAGGCTGCAAACCCCGCAAGCAATTCACCTTGCCAGAGACTCCAAAATTGAACGTCTTCGCCCCTAAGACTATCGAGATCTAAGGCGTGTTTACTTTCAGGCGGCGAAGTGGCTTGCATGTCTTCTAGATGCTCTTCGAGCAATGCGATGACTTGTAACTTGCACAACAGTAAAAAGGCCAGCAACTTGGATGAACAAGTTACCGGCCAGTCGGGAGTAATATATTCACTAAATCAGTGAGGAGATTTAGCTATACCAATTGGTATTAAACAAGCTTATTTCGAGAAGGTGTTATCAACGATTTTTTGCTTGTTCTCTGCTTGTGCAACGTGGCATTGATCGCAGAAGTAGTACATTCCGTTTAGTTCACCATTAGTTAGGTGAGACTCATGTACAGCCGTTGTCTTCATGCGTTTTGCTTTCGCTGGGCTATGGCACGAAATACAGCCGTTTTTCTTAGTACTTAACTCATAAGAGTCTTTGTGTGGGATCAGCGGTGGTTGATGCACAAAAGTACGCTCAATTGATTTACCACGCTTAGGGTAAACCGACATTTCGTCAGCAGGACGAACATCAGTGATTTGGCTATCACCAGCCAGTGAGCTCACTTTCACTGGCGCAGCATTTGGCTCTGCGTGTTGACCGCTACAAGCGCTAATCGCAAACATCATAGCCGCTAGAGTAATGATTTTCTTCATTAGTTGCTCTCCACTTTAAGAGGAATTCTTTTAGAATTTTGGGTATTAAATCGGTTTTTATACTCAAATACGCGCGGTGCACAAACATCGATACAACGGCCACAAAGGGTGCAGTCACTATCGTTAATGGTTAGCTCCGTTGCTCCTTTTCTCAGTACAGGTTTAAGCACCTGACGCTCAGGGCACACGGTGAAGCAGTCCATACAGTTATTGCAGTCTTTAGCATTGGTTGCAGAAACTTTAATTGGGCTTACTTTGCCTATTAGGCTGAACATAGCGCCAGTTGGGCATAGATGACTACACCAGGCGCGCTCAGCGACAAAGGTGTCGAGCAACAAGATCATTGCCAGCACCCATAGGCCGCTACCTGCTCCAAATAACGCGGCGCGGTAGACAATTGGTACTGGGTTCATCCACTCCCACACGGTTACACCAGTAACCATAGGTAATAGCAGAACCAGTGCTAACATGTAATAGCGTAAGTTTTTTGGCAACGCGTTAATCCGCGGAAATTTAAACTTACGGCGTATCCAGCTAGCTGTGTCAGTAATGATGTTCACTGGGCATACCCAGCTACAAAATACCCGACCACCAACAATCGCATAGGTTAGCGCAATCACAAGCGCGCCAATCAACAAACTTGCTTCAGGTAAGTGCCCGCTGGCTAATACCTGCAGTGTCACAAGCGGATCGCTTAGTGGCACAGTATCAAGCAAGATGCTAGATGATAAATTGCCTTTTAGTAGCCATAAGCCCAGTGCAGGACCAATAGCAAACAGACTAAATACCGCAACTTGAGTTAAGCGGCGCAGCAGCAGGAATTTATGTGCGCCAAACCAACCCAGTTGATTAATTGCTTCTTCGGCAAAACGTTCAGTCTTTGGCTTTGAGCTATGCGTCATAGTGATAGCCCCTTATTTAACATCTCTAGCGTTGTGGCTTCAGTATTTTGGTAAGTGTCATGCTCGGCAGTTTTGCCCAAAGCGATTTCAGCCGGTAGTACTTTAATCACTGCTTGTTCTGTCACGCAGGCATGCTCGCATTTACCACAACCTGTACAGGCGTCGGCGTGAACCGTAGGTAAAAACATCGCATGGTGACCACTTTTGTGGTTGCGTTGCATCTCAAGGGTGATGGCTTCATCGATTAGTGGACAAACTCGATAGCAAACATCACAACGTAAGCCTTTAAAGTTAAGACAGTTCTTTTCATCAATAAGCACAGCAATGCCCATTTTTGAGTCGTTGATGTCAGTCAAGCTATGGTCAAGCGAGCCACTTGGGCAGGCTTTAACACAAGGAATGTCATCACACATCTCACATGGCACGTCACGTGCGGTGAAGTAAGGCGTACCCGTTGCAGCACCTTCAAACCAGCGAGCTAGTTTGAGGGTGTCGTAAGGGCAGGCTTCTACACATAAACCGCAGCGTACGCATGCTGATAAAAAGTCGTCTTCGTTGAGTGCGCCTGGAGGACGAATCGCTTGCGGGTCCAGGTGCTTAGACTGAGTTGCCACAGTCGTTAGCCCCATACCTACCATGCCCATCACACAACCAGTTTTGGCTGTTTGTGCAAGGAACTGACGGCGGTTAATGCCGTTTATCTTGCTTGGGTTACGATTCGAATTACTCATAGTTCACTCGATTATTTGTGCACGTGTTGCTATTAAGCTTTCATTACTTTTACAGGACACTTCTTGAAGTCTGTCTCTTTCGACAGTGGATCAGTTGCATCAAGTAATAGCTTGTTCACTAATTGGCGCGCATCAAAGAACGGCATAAATACCACACCTTGTGGTGGCTTATTACGGCCTTTCGTTTCAACACGGGTTTTCACTTCACCACGCGGAGAAGCAACAACAACCTCGTCGCCACGTTTCAAACCACGTGCTTTGGCATCTTCTGGGTGCATAAAGATTTGTGCATCAGCATATGAGCGTGATAACTCAGGTACACGACCTGTCATCGATGCAGTATGCCAGTGCTCTAATACACGACCTGTAGACATCCATAAATCGTATTCAGCGTTTGGCTCTTCTGCTGCAGGCTCATAAGGCAGAGCGAAAATAACAGCTTTACCATCTGGCTTACCGTAGAAGTTGAAGCCTTCGCCAGCTTTAACGTAAGGGTCGCTTCCCTCAACAAAGCGGCGCAGTGTTTCTTTGCCATCGATTACAGGCCAGCGCTTACCGCGGTTTTCGTGGTAGTTATCAAATTTATCTAGGTCATGGGCATGGCCGCGGCCGAACTGAGCGTACTCTTCAAAAATACCTTTTTGAATGTAGTAACCAAACGCTTCAGCTTCGTCGTTGTAGTCACCTTTACACTCAGAGGTTGGGTACTTGTTGATTTCGCCGTTCGCGAATAGCACGTCATAAAGAGTCTTGTCTGCAACTTCTGGTTGCTTAGCGATTAGCTCTGCAGGCCATACTTCAGACACTTTGAAGCGTTTAGAAAACTCAACCAGCTGCCATAAGTCAGACTTAGCACCCTCAGGTGCTTTAACTTGTTGGTGCCACATGTGAGTACGACGCTCGGCGTTACCGTAAGCACCTTCTTTTTCCACCCACATAGCGGTTGGCAGAATAAGGTCTGCTGCGGTTGCCGTCACAGTTGGGTATGGGTCAGACACCACGATGAAGTTTTCTGGATTACGGAAACCAGGGTAGATCTCTTCGTTGATGTTTGGGCCAGCCTGCATGTTATTGGTACACATGGTCCAGTAACAATTTAGCTTGCCGTCTTTCAACATACGGCTTTGAAGTACTGCATGGTATCCAGGTTTAGGTGGAATAGTGCCTTCTGGGATGTTCCACAATTTCTCAGTCATAGCACGGTGTTTAGGGTTGGCTACAACCATGTCTGCTGGCAGACGGTGAGCAAATGTACCCACTTCACGAGCAGTACCACACGCAGATGGCTGACCTGTTAGCGAGAATGGTGAGTTACCAGGAGTCGCAATCTTACCTGTTAGCAGGTGGATGTTGTAAAGCATGTTGTTTGCCCACACACCACGTACGTGTTGGTTGATACCCATGGTCCATAAGCTCATTACTTTTTGCTTAGGATCAGCGTAAACCTTAGCTAGCTCGATTAGGTTCTCAACAGGTACGCCACTCATTTCAGATGCATATTCTGCTGTGTAAGTGCTGACGAACTTAGCGTAGTCATCAAAGCTAATTGGTACTGACTTACCATTGCCTGGATTCTTCGCTTTTTTCTCTAATGGGTGATCTGGACGCAGACCGTAACCAATATCAGTCGTACCTAGGGCAAACTTAGTGTGCTTGTTAACGAAGTCTTTGTTAACGCCACCGTTTTGAATGATGTAGTTCGCCACGAAGTTCAGAATAACTAGGTCTGATTGTGGCTTAAAGATCATTGGGTTGTCAGCTAGGTCGAAGCTGCGGTTTTCGAAAGTCGACAGTACGTGAACTTTGGCATCTTTATGGCTAAGACGACGGTCAGTTAGACGAGCCCATAAAATTGGGTGCATCTCAGCCATGTTAGCGCCCCAAAGTACAAAGTTATCAGCCGCTTCAATGTCATCATAACAACCCATTGGTTCATCAATACCAAAGGTACGCATGAAGCCACCTACAGCAGACGCCATACAGTGACGAGCATTTGGGTCAATGTTGTTAGTACGGAAACCAGCTTTGTGCAGTTTAGATGCAGCGTAACCTTCCCATACAGTCCATTGACCTGAGCCGAACATACCAACAGAAGTAGGGCCTTTTTTCGCTAGGCTGGCTTTCCACTTTTCAGCCATAGTGTCTAATGCGACATCCCAGCTTACTGGTGTGAATTCACCTTCTTTGTCGTACTTACCATCTTTCATACGTAGTAAAGGCGAGTCTAGGCGATCTTTACCGTACATGATTTTTGATAAGAAGTAGCCCTTAATACAGTTAAGGCCTTTGTTTACTGGGCTTTCTGGGTCACCCTTAGTGGCGACAACTTTGCCCCCTTGGGTGCCGACTAACACGCTACAGCCTACGCCACAGAAACGACATGGGGCTTTATCCCACTTGATGTCGCTCTTTGACTCTGCTGCTTCAACAACTTTAATAGGTAATGCCATACCTACTGCCGAAGCTGCAGCAGTTGCAGCATTGGCTTTTAGAAACTCACGACGGCTTATGCTCATGGTGGTCCTCACTCTCTGTTTTAGTAGTCTTTGTCATTGCTCTCATGCCATATCAAAGATATGACTAGTTAGTATGAAGTGTAGACCCCACAAAAAGCATGGATATACCTCTGAATGAGTATAGTGGTTAATAGTTGTTCAAGATCACATTTTCGAGCGTGACCTGCCTCCCATTTTTGTTGATAGATTGTTTCAAGCTTCGAACAGCACTGCGTTTATATCGCGTTTCGCTAAAGTTGTTATTAACTGTCCTAACAGAGTTTTTTGGCTAATAAAAACACAAATATCACAATATTTGACCTATATTGGCACGCCAATGTTGTTATCTATTTAGGTGTATAAATGTTGTGATTTGGTTGCGTTTTTTGAGGTGCGTGCAGGCTAAAGCTGGTTGATTTGACGCTGTGGAGCCTGAGCATTGTTGATTAGAACCTGAGGAAAGTCAGTATTTAAATAATGGATGAATTCGACGCTACATTTGTTACTTTAACGCGGAAATGTGCAATAAAAAACAAGCAGACAACCAAGAAAATAGCGAGTAACTCTAAAGCCCCACACTAAACTCAGCCGTCAATGGAGTGGATAACGATGCAATCAGCTAAGAGCTAACAATAAAGAGCTAAGACTAATCATAGCCAGTTAGCTCCATATAACCTGTGCCTTGGTGAGTGCCACTAAAGCTAATCGGCCCTTCCCAATAAGCGACTGAAAGCGCCATATCACTATCAGGATTTAGCGCCTGAGTTTGTATATCTATATTTTGGCTTTCTACCTGAATTCGCCAGGCAACAGGGTGTTTACCAAGCTTGGTTTGCTGCCATTGGGTAGGCGTCATGGTGATATCGTCAGGATTATCTTTGCTGGTGAGATTGTTGCCGCTGCCATCTCGCTGCATCAACCTCGCACTAAAGAAATGATCGCTTGGATCATCACCCCTTAGTCTAAAGATCATCATGGTTTGCTCATCAGTTAACCGCAGCGAAAACCAATCCCAGCCTTGCTGTGACTTGGTTAAAAACTGCGAGCTCCACTCTCTATCTAACCAAGCTTTGCCGCTGACTTTTTCGCTCTTACCGTCGCGCTGCACTGTGCCAGAAACCTCAATATAAGGCTGGCTGTAATAGTAAGAGGCAACCGAGGAGTCAGCATACTTAATGCTATAGCCGTTATCGCCCTGACGCTGAAATGGCACAGTACTGTCTAGCTGTAGTGTAAAGCCAAACTCTGCTTGCTCGGCTGTTAAAGTTGCTGGAAACAAGTCCTTAGTTTGACTTTGCCAGCGCCAGTTGTGGGTAAAAATGGCTAGCGGACTTGCTTGCACGCTAGCAAGCTGTGGGTGGGCACGAGACCATTTTTCATCAATAAAGTGCTGGTCTTTTGAGGTCAGTGCGGCATGAGCCATATAAACTTGATTAGTTTGCCAGTCTGCTGATCGTGCAAGCGGTTGGTTAGCAGATTGAGTGTCTTTAACTGATTGAAACTCAGCTGGTGGCGTTAGTGCGATTCTAAATTGAGTCCACTGCAGGCCAAGTGGTTCACCAGACTCAGTGGTCAGGTTGGCGGTTAAGTACCACCATTCTTGTTTAAAGTCGTTGTGAGCTTGATGATCTTGCGGGAACACTAACGGCTTGTTGGGCACTACCTTGGTATAACCTACCGCGTCATTACCCATTATTTTACCCATGTCGCGCTCTGTGCTAGCTGGGTTATCAGAGCAAGCTGACATAGATAGAGTTAGGCACAAAGATAGACACAGGGCGGTATAAGTGGCGCTTAGGTTATTAACTGACTTGAGCATTTACGCACCCTCCTGCTGCAGGCTAGCAATCAAAGGTTTACGGGTTTGCCAGTAAAGCGGCGCTGCCACAGCCAACAGGCAGCTGACAATTGACGTAGCGACTACCTGACCATAGCTGCCCCAATCCCATACCATAGCAATACTCCAACCAAAGGCTTGTAAGGTCACTTTGCTAATCACCAGATAACCAAGCAGCGCGCCCATTGGCATGGCAACCAAACAAGTCAGCAGCACAATAAACAGCATTTGGCTAAAGGCCATCTTTTGTAATTGCCGGCGCGATACCCCAAGGGCAAATAGGCGCGCAAATGGCGCAAGCCTAGCTTGAGTGAGCATGGTTGTGGCGCTAAATAGCCCAATTGCGGCTACGATTAAAGTTAAGCTGTTAAGCACCAGTGTGATTGAAAAGGTACGCTTAAAAATGGCAATGGCCTCTTTCTTAATCCTTGTTTGGCTATACATAGAGGCATTGCTGAGGTTAAGCGTTTGCTTGAGCTCGGTTTGCAACTCGTCGAGTTCGCCTTGATAGTCAACCGCAAAACTAATGGGATCGCGCGGCAGTGGTGATGCCTGCCACAGCGTCTGGCTAATAATCACTTCACCGGCTGGATTGCCGTAATCGTAGTAGATGCCGCCCACAATTACTGGCTTGGTTAGCTTATCAATTTGCAAGCTATCACCAATGTTTAGTTGCTGCTTTATTGCTAATGGCTCACTAATAATTACAAACTCACCGTCGGCGAATGCCTTCCAGTATTGGCGATCATCGAGTGTCTCATCTCCCGGCTGCGTAAGCCTTTGCTTCATGGCTGAGGTTTGCTCAACTGAGTTTAAATCGCGGCTGACTAGCGCTATTGGGACTGATAAGTCGAGGTCTGATGCGCCAGGGACTAATAAGTGAGTGGCTGTGCCGTTTTCGGCAGTTATCTTGTTGCTGCTCGCAGCATTAAACGTTGCGCTTATCTTGGCGTTAGCACGCCACTGGGCGTAAAGCGCGCTAACCTTTTCATCCTGCGCAAGCTTAGCTTTAAGCTCAGGGATCACTTGTGGGTTAGGTTTGATATAAAGCTCGGCGTGCAACCGAGACTCTAGCCATTGCTTGAGGGTGATTTCAAAACTGCCCACTAAGGTGTTCATGGCGATATTGGCGCAAATGGCCAGTAGCATCGCCATCATAGCTAGCCCAAGTGGCGCAATAATCTGTTTACTTTCAGCAATGGTGTATTGAGTTAAGCCCTGCAGGTTAAACCTTTCAAACAGGCTAATCAGCAGGGTGAGCACTTGTGGCAGCATTAACGGGATCGCCACAGTTACTCCACCTAACAGCACCAAACTATGCTGATAATTAGTGGTGAAGTTAATCGCGACAAAGCTTACCAGCAGCAGTGCGCTACCAAACATAAACAGCTTACGGTGTAACTTGCGGTAGTGTTTACTCTTAGGGCGCTGATAAGCCCCTTGTGCCAACGGCGAGCGGCTTAGCCCTAACAACATGGGTAAGCAGGCAAATAGCGCCGCAGATGAAGTTAGCATTAACGCTTGAGTAAACCATTGCCACTGCCATTGCCCCGGCATTAACCGCGCGCCATAAAGCTGCTCTAAAGTTAGCGCCACCATAGGTTGCAGCCACTGCGACAGCTGCAAACCAATGATAAAACCTAGCAAGGTGCCCATTATTACCAAAATGAGTAACTCAATCACCAGCGCTGTCATTAATACCGGGCGCGCCACGCCTTGCTGCATCAGCTGAATACATAAACTGTGGCGTTTCATTAAGCTATAGCGCACACCGTTATAGGCAATAAATAGCCCCACCAAAAAGGCGAGCATGCCCATGGCTTTTAGATTTAGATGGAAGCTGTCCGTGAGGGCGCTAAGTGATGTGCCATCATCATCGGCGCTGATATTGAGCTTGCTTATATCAAAGCCGTTGGCTTTGAAAACAGCGCTCGCCTCATCGACCAATTGTGCCTTGGTTTGGCCTTCATATTTAGGGTACAAGGCAATATAACTTAGCTTACCTTCACGCTTTAATAGTGGTTGCACTACAGATAGATCAGCCAGCAGCTCATTACCTAAACCTGCGCTGTCATCAACGGCAATCACCTCTAGTGTTTTGCCGTTAAGTGAAGCTTTACGCGACGGTGAGTATTTATCTGCCAGCGAGCGGCTCATTAAAATGGCTGGGTAGCCAGACAGCAGCTTAGCGGTGGGAATGGTATCTGAAAATGGCTTGATTCGCCCCTCAGTGCTCTTATTGGTGACCTGCTTATCCATGCCTATGGTTAGGGCGCTAAATAAGTCGTTGCCTGTGATTGACCAAGGATTACCGTTGGGGCCGGCGGCCAAGCCTTCAAGCACCGCAAGCGCAGGAATGCCTGCTTGAGTCAGGGCAAAATACAGTTGCTCGTCAATTTCATCGCTACTATTGGCACTCACATAAGCACTGGCGCGTTGGCTTAACAGCTCGGTTGCCTCGCTGTAACTGCTGATGGCGTTTTCATTGGTCGCTTTAACCCCAATAAGTAAGGTCACCGCTAGCGCAATACCCACCAAAATCGCGCTCGCTTGTACTGGGCTGTGGCGATAATGATTTAGAAAAACCTTGGCGGTTAAAAGCGTATGCTGCCAACGCATTACACTGCCTCGCTTGATTCTGGCTGAGTTGCTACTTGAGAGTCGGTTTGGGTGCTCGTGTGAGTGGCTATATGAGTCTTTGAAACAGTATCTTGCACAGCTGTCTGAGCCGAGCTTACTTGCGTATCTTGGTTAATATGGCCGCTTTCTAAATGCCAGCGGCTTTGCATATAGTTAGCGCACACTTCGCTGTGAGTGACCATCAATACACAGGTTTGCTGTTGTTTGGCGAGCGAAGTCAGCAGGCTCATTACTTCTAAACTGGCGCTGTGGTCAAGGTTGCCTGTTGGTTCATCGGCAAGCAGTAATGCTGGTTTGTGGGCTAAAGCGCGGGCGATGGCAACTCGTTGCTGCTGGCCGCCTGAAAGGGCTTCCACGTCACGACTTAAAAGTGGTCTAAGGCCTAAATTGTCAACCAGATGATCGCACCAGTCATCCCAGTTAAGTTTATTAAGTTGCAGGGCAAAGCGAATGTTGTCGCGCACATTAAGCGGTGTCAGCAGATTAAATTGTTGAAACACCACGCCGAGCTGCTGGTGGCGAAATTCACTCCATTGTTTGTCTTGCCAGTGACGGGTTTCTTGCCCAAGTAGCTTTAGGCTGCCCGCGGTTGGATGTTCAAAACCAGCAATAATGTTAAGCAGGGTGCTTTTACCGCTACCACTCGCGCCCGTTAAGGCAACCGTATCACCTTGGTTGAGGGCGATAGATAGATCTTTAATGACCTGATGCTCGCCTTCACCATCATGAAAGCTTTTACAAATGTGGCTCAGGGCAACGATTGGCTGACTCATAGCGTTCCTTGTCTGCTGTCTGCTGATGTGAAACGAATACTAGCTTTCTAACATTCGAGCTAGCTTACATTTAAGCTAGCTAACACACGTGTTCGATAGCATAACCAGTTGTTAAATAGAATAATACCTTATACGAGCGAACCGAGGTTAAAGATTGCTCATCTTGGATTTGTTTTAGCGAAGCAGGTAAGAGTCAAGAGGCTGGGTGAGCGCATGAGTGATTAATTATCAACCATGTACTAAGAGTTAACGAACTTTGATTGCGCAAGACGCCGTAAAATCATCCATGATGGCTCCGCGTTAGCATCCCTGCTAAAGAGGCTTGCTTACTCAAAGCTCATTAATCCCATAAGAAAACGCGTTGTAAATGTTCATGTTCTCGCCCTGAGCCAAGAGGCTAGCTTAGTTGTGTTAAAAACTGCAAAATATCGACTAGTAAATACTCGTCGCTAATTGCGACAAAGGATTGTACTCAGGGTTAGATTGCAAACTATGCAACTAAACCAAGAGACTATGACAGGACAAGTTATGACTAAGCTGTTAGGGAAGTTTTTACGGGCTAGAAGGCTGATTAATATATGAAAGAAGAATTAAGTAAATTTATTCGAAGGAAGAAACAGGTCAAAAAGCAGGCTTTAAATCATGACGTTATTTTTGCGAGGAATGGGGAGGCAATTGATGCTTATATTAAATCAGGCTCATTACCCACGGTTGATTTGAGTCGCTATGAAGAAGATTATTTACCTTGGGAGTTTTTAAATTCTCAGTTAATTATACCGCTTAACCATTACGAATTGATTGTTGAGGAAGATTATATTCGCTCTGGTAAAGTAGATTTGGACTTGATAAAGCAATGTCTAGAATATGGTTATCTTCAAAGTGTAATTGCTCATTATGTGAAGCGAATGTAAATACAGAGGTTTGGTGAGCCATCATCGAAGAAGTATGCCTGCTCTACAGTTCTTAATTTGGTTTTTGCTGTTCTTGTTGATGACTATCATAAAGCCGATGTGCTATTTGATATTTATCGGGATTTTTATGAGAATAATGGAATTATAAGGTCAAAGGGTCATATTTTGGACTTTGTTGTTCAGCTATATGCTAGAGCAAGAGGGAAGCAAGAATGTCACAGTGTTGAAGGGTTTAAATATAAAGAAATAATAGAAAATTGGGATGTGGAAGTAGATGAACTATACCAAGAATATGTTGAGCTACTTCTGAATGATCAAGTGGCTCAAGTTGTATCGCCACCTTCAAAATTCTTTTATGAGTTTAGTAATTTAAACTGGCGGTTTGTGCCTTACTCAGTACTCATGCTGATGAAGTTACGTCAAGATAACAACCTCAGCGCCCCCCCCAATTCACCATCAAGCCTTTAGTAATATTGATTTAAACAGTGTTTTTGTCAGTGATGCAGGCATAAATCAGGATCAACAATATCACCAGCTACGAGAGAAAATATACAGCCAAGGCTTTGATAAAGTGCTTGAAACTTACCAATCGCACTTTGCCCAATAAGCTCAGCGTCAACTCCGTTAATAAGGACATTACATGGAACATATTAAATTACATGAGCCTATAAATTTCACCTTTGATGCTGAGCATATTGAACGCTTAAGAGTGGCGATGGAGAATAAAATCACTCGAAACCAAAATGAAATTACCAAGCCGATATATCAGCAGCTTTATTTCAAACAGCGTGACTGGTATAACCTCTTTTCTCAGTTAATCCGTTTTGGCTTAATGGTTGATGATAATAGTTATTTCCATCGGGCGATGCCATGTTTAGATTTGGCAATTGAAACCAGCACTGTGTTAATGCATGGTGTAATGAATGATTCAGGTAGTGACAAAGTCGTGGAATATAATGGGCAAATGCTTAGTCTACCCTTTATGCCGCTTAATAAACGCATTATGTGGGTGAACTGGAGTGATTATTTGTGTCAGGCAATATTTCGACGTGATAAAAGTGCGGTGGATATATTGATGCAATTTACGCCGGAAAAAGCCATGCAAGTAACCGATGAACCAGAACAGTATACCGCCTTTTATGTGCGTTTTTTAAAAGGGTTGTTGGATGTCAATGCCGATCATAGTGTGCTTATTGATGAAATGGAACGAGAGCATAAAAAACACTTTTCTTTGAGGTTTTTAAAAGCACTAGAGCCGTTTTATTATCTTGCTAAAGAGGATAGAGCAGGCTTTGAAACGTCGATTATTCATTCTTCAAAAATGCATCGCACGCATGTGAAGAAAGTTCGTAATAATATGACTCACAGCCCATTGGCATTTTACCCTCCGCAGTTAAACGCTGCCGCCAGTTTAGCATTCGATCGCCATGGTTGGAGGTTAGAGCACCAGAATGACTACTTGCCAGAGTGGTTAATCTACAACGAGTTTTAGGTCGAGTTAGCTTTGCTACAGCTCGCTTCAACATATACTTGGTAGTGGGTGGAACCCAAATTAACCCAGTTACCATTAAGCTGCATCCTAACCGTATGAGGCACCTCTTGTAGGTGAGTTGCGGTTACGTCCGCTACATTACTGCACAAGTCTTGTACTTTAGCGTGAGCCGTATTGTAGGCGGTTATTTTGTCTGATGATACACAGCTAACAATCAAATTCGGCCGTGGAGTCTTGACTTGTGTTTGCTGAGACAGGCTTATATTTTGCTCTTGTGAGGTACAGTTTGCGGGCACGGGTAACACGTTACAGCCACATATAACCAGAGTTAGCATAATTGGTGTAAGTTGCTTCATTGTGTTTTAGGGTGAATTTGAAAGTGTTGCTTATTTATACGGTATTTGCGCCGTGCTTGATAGTGGCTTGTGTTAGCTTAATTGTTGAAATAGTCACTAAAAAGCCCCGAAACCATTAGTTTAGGGGCTTTGTTGTCTTTGTTTTGACTTGCCTTGCTTTTACTCGATTAGATTACTTTAGCCTTGCAGGCGCTCTTTGCGTAAAACCTACTCTTCGTCTTCCAACGAGTATGGCAGGGCGACAATGCTTAGCTCAGACACTGCATCATCTTTAATACGTAATTTGGCTGTATCAGGTGTGTCGTTAGCCAGCACTGCTGTTAGCAATACTTGCTCGTCTTGTTGTACAAACTCGATGATGTTGCCGCCGCGTCTAAAGCCGTCTTCGTCGGCGATTTCAACTTGAGTTTCAGCGCTTAATTCTGCGCTGGCGGTGCCTTTAAGAATGTACAGAGCGCGCTTGTTACCGCCGCGGTATTTCATGCGCGCTACGGTTTCCTGACCCATGTAGCAGCCTTTGTTAAAGCTAATACCGTTAATGGCCTGCAGGTTACACATTTGCGGCACGTATTGATTGGCGTGCTCAGCGCCGATATTTGGGTAACCCGCTTTAATTTCTAGTGCTTTAAAGTGGCTATTGTCGGTAAGTGCAACGCCCGCTTTTGCTTGTAGCTCAGCTACTTTCTCGCTGGCGATAACAACAATAAAGCGCTCGCCATCTTTGATGACAGTGGCATCGTCAAATTGATTAAGCTCGTGCTCTGGCGCGCCAAATTGCTCAGTGATAAAGCTTGCTGCATTCGCGCCGCTAACACCGATGAGTGCTAATGAGTCAGACACATCAACTAACTCAGCTTTGCTAAACACCGCGTATTTTTGCAGTTGTGGTAGGTCAACGGCTAAGGTGTCTTTTGGCATTAACATCATTAAATTGTCGCCAATAGCAAAGGTACGAAATGCGGCTAGCATTTTGCCTTTAGGGTCACAGTGTGCGCCCCAGCGCCATTGATTTGCTTCTAGCGAGGTGATGTCTGTGGTCACTTGACCATGAATAAAGCTGCGGCCTTGCTCGCCACTAATTTCAACCAAACCTAGGTGAGAAAGGTGTGATAACACTAATGCAGGTGGTGTGTCGTTAAAGGTCCAGTCAATCGGTTGTGCTGAAATAGTCATAGTTGTCCCTATTAATGCCGGAATGCGGGTGCTAGTTGCAGAGTCAGCAGTTTGTTATCTAATTTAAATCTCGATACAAATACCTTGGTACTTGTGTACCTTGGCTCTGATATCACCCATACGCTTGCTATCTTTTTATAATGTGGGCGATTGTGAAAAAAACAACAAAAAAGCGACCCCTTTTTGAGATCGCTTTTAAATTGGCGAGTTAGATCACTCTATTGAGCTGATGCTCGAACTTCCTAGTCAAACAACACGCGAGTACGAATAGTGCCTTCAATTGACTTAAGTTGACCAAGTGCTTCTTCAGCTTGGTCTGAGTCAACTTCCATTACCACGTAACCGATATCTGCAGTGGTTTGCAGGTACTGCGCCGCAATGTTGATGCCTTTTTCAGAAAACGCTTGGTTAATCTTAATAAGTACACCAGGGCGGTTGTGGTGAATGTGTAGTAGGCGCGAAGTGCCAGAGTGCTGTGGCAGTGATACTTCAGGGAAGTTAACCGCAGACAAAGTTGAGCCATTGTCTGAGTATTTGGCGAGCTTGCCAGCGACTTCAATACCAATGTTCTCTTGCGCTTCAGCTGTGCTGCCACCAATGTGCGGGGTAAGCAGTACATTATCAATGCCGCGCAGTGGGCTGATAAATTCATCGTCGTTCGACTTAGGCTCGACGGGGAATACGTCAATCGCCGCGCCTGCAACATGGCCAGCTTTTAAGGTCTGCGCTAAAGCGTCAATATCAACTACTGTGCCGCGAGATGCGTTAATAAAGAATGCGCCTGGCTTCATCTGCTCAAATTGCAGTGAGCCAATCATATTCTTGGTTTGCGGTGTTTCTGGTACGTGCAAACTGACTACGTCAGCTTCAGCTAATAGTGCTTCAAGGCTGGCGACTTGTGATGCATTACCTAAAGGCAGCTTGTCTTCAATGTCGTAAAAACGTACTCGCATACCTAGGGTTTCAGCCATGATACCTAGCTGAGTACCAATGTGGCCGTAACCAATGACGCCTAGGGTTTTACCGCGTACCTCAACACTGCCGTTGGCGCTCTTTAACCAGCCGCCGCGATGACAGATAGCGTTACGCTGCGGAATGCCGCGCATTAGCATGATGATTTCGCCAATGACTAACTCAGCCACACTACGGGTGTTAGAAAACGGTGCGTTAAAGACTGGGATACCCAGCTTTTCAGCCGCTTGCAGGTTGACTTGGTTGGTGCCAATACAGAAACAACCAATGGCAACGAGTTTTTCAGCATGTTTAAGCACGGACTCGGTAAGTTGAGTACGGGAGCGAATACCTACAAAGTGCGCGTCTTTTATCGACTCAAGCAGTTGCTCTTCTGGCAACGAGGCTTTGTGATATTCAATATTGGTGTAACCTGCACGTTCTAGTACATCTACCGCAGTTTGGTGGACGCCCTCTAAAAGCAGGATTTTAATTTTATCCTTATTGAGCGAATGTTTCGCCATGATATGGGTACCCTCTCATTCAAAAATGTGCGTAAACTAAGCTGACTCCGTCAGGGCTCAAAAATACCACCTTTTTATGAGTATGTGGAGGGCTAGATGGCTAAAGTCGATGTTCTGTCACTAGAACAATAATGAATAAGAGGGATTTTAATTGAATAAAAAGGCAAGTTACTTAGTTATTTATGTAATTATCTTTTTCGCGACAGTTGCCTGGTCGGCGATTGAGCCTAAAGATAGGTTTACTTGGTGGTTAGAAGCGATACCAGCATTGCTTGCACTGCCCATCTTGGTTGCCACTGGCAAGCGCTTTCCACTCACGCCACTGGCGTATTTTCTGATTCTTATTCACTGTATAGTGCTGCTGGTGGGTGCTAAATATACCTACGCAGAAGTGCCTTTGTTTGACACCATTGCCCAGTGGATGGGCAGCGAGCGCAATAATTACGACAAGGTAGGGCATTTTGCTCAAGGCTTTGTGCCTGTGATACTCGCCCGTGAGGTATTGCTACGTAATCAAGTGCTGCAAGTGGGTATGTGGTGCCAGTTCCTATGTGTCTGTTTTGTGTTGGCATTCTCTGCCTTTTATGAGCTGATTGAGTGGTGGGTTGGCGCAGCATCAGGTGAAGGCGCAGAAGCATTTTTAGGCACTCAAGGTTATGAATGGGACACCCAGTCGGATATGTTCTTAGCACTCATAGGTGGTATCGTGGGGTTAACCTTGCTGACAAAATTACATGATAAGCAGTTAAAACACTGTTGAAATTAGCGTTTATTAGGGGATAATAAATTACCCAAGCTTGAAACAATCGCTTGATTTATAAAGGCTAGTTTTGTTTGAAACGCTGCCATTATTAGTATTTAAGACATAGCCCTA
Source organism: Shewanella sp. WXL01 (assembly GCF_012263345.1). Lineage (NCBI taxonomy): Bacteria > Pseudomonadati > Pseudomonadota > Gammaproteobacteria > Alteromonadales > Shewanellaceae > Shewanella > Shewanella sp. WXL01. The sequence goes on from NZ_JAAIKQ010000001.1 coordinate 443,523, forward strand.
TGCTGTGTTGTGGGCTAAGGTATAGTTGTGGTTAGCTAGGGTATGGCTGCGCTGCAACTTTAGTGCGTATTCATACTTAAGTTTTAAGCTTTTTACTTTCGAGCTAGTGATTATCTACTACTATTTGATGGGTAGGGATTGTCATCATAAATTAGTATGAGAGGTAGGAGATACCTCTGAGCGGATTTGTAGGCATTTTTTTGTTGTGCTTTTGGGTGAATATTAGTTATTTCACAGCACATTTTGTGAGAACTTTTCAGGGAGAAAAGTGATGAGCTCAAACATTAATGAATTAGTTTTTTTACACCAGATTTCTGCGCCTTGTCATTTAGCTATTTTGGCAGAGTCAATCGGCATGAAAACACGGATTGTAAAGCATGCAGGTGAGTTAGAGCTAGAGAAGTACACCAACAGTTTTTATCTTATCGCCCAAGATGGCGCGGCATTAGACAGCAATGGCATACCGCTGATTGTGTCGCGTATCGCACCTCATGTTCCTGTGGCAATTTATCAAGTTGAACGCGGCACGTTAGAGCCTGAAGCAGCCTTATTGTTAGGTGTGCGCGGATTGCTGTATAGCGATCAGCGCATGGATCTCATGTTGACTGGTTTACGTAAAATGGTGTCAGACGAGCTTTGGTACGATCGCACCTTGATCAGCAAAACTTTCCGCCGTTTAGTGAAGAAGGTAGATACTTCAAGCCCAGTACCAGAAGAAACTGCCGCCATGATTGAAATGCTAACTTCACGTGAGCGCACGATTATTCAGTTGGTATCATCTGGAGCACGTAATAAAGAAATTGCTCATCGTTTGTGTATTAGTGAGCACACGGTGAAAGCGCATATTTCGTCGATTTTCCGTAAAACTCAGTCGCGCAATCGGGTTGAATTACTGCGCTGGGCGCAGACTTATCAAACCCACTTTGAGCTAGTGAGTTAATTCGATTATCTAGCTAATTTAACGAGCCACCACTTTGGTGGCTTTTTAATTACTTCCCCTAAGATATTGATGTTGAATAGGTATTTATTATCAATAACGTTATGTCGATAATTTTCCGTTGATGCCGTACTTAAATAGCCTGCTAGGCAATGACATTTAAAGCACGCCGTTAACACATCCTTGTGGGCTCTGCGAAAACATCCATGTTTTCAAAGGCTTTAAATGTCATTGCAACTAGATGCTACTGCTGATTAAGCTTAGCCTAGGCGGCTTTATATTAAGTGATAACACTAAATCTGCTTTCAGAAGATAGAGCTGTATGCCGTAAAGCCTTGACTGAGTTGCATAGCAGCTTAGCTTTGAGGTAAAAACGCGTTAAGCTTAATATTTATTAAACGCTTTGATAAACAACAAGAATAACCAAGGATAGTAGTATGAGTATTTGGTACAAAGATATCACCCTAGAAGATTGTGAACGCCTGGATGCTGGAATGGGTGGCAAAGGTACCTTGATGACAACACTTGGAATTAAAGTGACCGAAATTGGTGAAGATTACATGACGGCGACTATGCCAGCGGATCCGTCGGTTCATAACCCATTAGGAATTGTGCACGGCGGCGCTAACGTTGCCCTTGCCGAAACGGTTGCCAGTTACGCCGCAAACTTTGCCGTCGATTTTGAAAAGTATTACTGCGTGGGTCAGGAGATCAATGCCAACCATTTGAAAGCCTCTCGCAAGGGCACACTGACTGCAACCGCAAAACCCGTTCATTTAGGTAAACGTAGCTCAGTATGGGAAATTTTAATCCATAATAGTGCTAATGAATTATGTTGTATTTCACGTATGACTGCGGCAGTCGTAAAGCGCTAATAGTAAGCGCTGAACGCTTAGTCCCGATAGCTAAACAAAGATAGTGAGTAGGGCTGTTTACATAGTTGGTGAACATGCCTAAGGCATATATTTACTGCCGCGACATTAAGGAGAGAGTATGGAAAGCGCCACAATTTGGGAATGGATTGGCTACCTAGCCTCAGTGCTGGTCGCCGTGTCGTTAACTATGTCTGACATTAAAAAATTGCGTTGGTGGAACCTGCTAGGTGCAATTTTGTTTGTTGCCTACGGCCTAGCAATCGGCGCGCTGCCGGTCGCATTAGTCAATGCCTTTATCGCCTGCATTAATGTGTACTATCTCAATAAGCTATATCGCGAGCCGCAGCAAGATGAAGAGCAGTAAACAGTGAGCTAGGACTATATAGTTTGAGCTGATTTGAGTTATTTACGTTATACCTGTGAATGGGAGCTAAAAGCTCCCATTTTTGTTTTTGGTGCTGGCGCGGTTGTGTCAGAAGATAGCTTTCTCATGCTTGTTCTAGCTAGCTAATATTAAGTGCTAACATTCGTTGACGTGTTCAATTTATCTTGCTGATAAAAAATTAAATTCTGCATATTACGAGTTGATTAACCCACATCAAACTCCTTAAGTAAATATCACCTAGGCTTCGTCCCTCGCAGAGAACCAATTCTAACAGTAGCTAAGCTATTTCTACATAACTTTAAATCGATAAATGTGATTGTTTTAATCTGATTTAATCGCTTTTTAGGTTTATCGCTTGCGCCTAGTATGAAGCTATTCAAGTAGCTAGGAGGACATCCTATGCCAACGTTAGTCGATTTAATTGAGCAGTGGTTAAAGCCAACGAAGTAAGGAATTTGATATGTCACAACAGTATTTAACGAGTCAAAGCGGTGCACCGATCAGCGATGATCAAAATTCATTATCAGCTGGCGAGCGCGGTCCAGTTTTATTGCAAGACTGGCATCTAATTGAAAAGCTAGCGCACTTTAATCGCGAGCGTATTCCTGAGCGTGTTGTTCATGCCAAAGGTACAGGTGTTTACGGTAAGTTCACCCTAACTAAAGATTTAAGTGAATACACTCTGGCCGATCATTTCAACGAGGTAGGCAAAGAAACCGAGACTTTTGTGCGTTTCTCTACTGTGGGCGGTGAGATGGGCAGTGCTGACGCTGAGCGTGACCCACGTGGTTTTGGTCTGCGTTTCTACACAGCGCGCGGTAATCACGACATTGTGGGTAACAACACGCCGACTTTCTTCTTACGTGATGGTATTAAGTTCCCAGACTTTATTCATACCCAAAAGCGTAATCCGCAAACAAACTTAAAAGATCCACAAGCTATGTGGGACTTTTGGGCTGCTAACCCAGAGGCGATGCATCAGATCACAATCTTAATGTCTGATCGCGGTATCCCAGCTAACTATCGCCAGATGCATGGTTATGGCTCGCATACATTCTCTTTTTGGAATGCTAAGGGTGAGCGTTACTGGGTTAAGTTCCACTTTAAGTCACAACAAGGTGTGGTTAACTTAACCAATGAGCAGGCAGATAAGCTAAAAGGTATCGATCCTGATTCGTCACAGCGTGACATAGTGGTAGCGATTAAAGATGGTAACTTCCCTAAGTGGACAGTGAATGTGCAAATCATGCCAGAAGCAGAGGCTAACACTTATCACATCAATCCCTTTGATTTAACTAAGGTGTGGCCACATGCTGACTACCCACTCATTGAGATTGGTGAGTTAGAGCTAAATCGCTTACCTGAAAACTACTTTGCTGAAGTTGAGCAAGTTGCTTTAGCGCCAAGCAACCTGGTGCCAGGTGTCGGTGCATCGCCAGATAAAATGTTGCAGGCACGTTTGTTTGCCTACGCTGATGCGCAGCGCTACCGCATCGGAGCTAACTACAATCAGTTGCCAGTTAACTGCCCACATGCAACTAAGGCAAATCATCATCAACGCGGCGGCGCGATGGCTGGTACTCAGTGCCCATATCATGGCGGTCAAACCGGTGGTGATGCCACAGCCAATTATGGTCCAAACACCAAAGAGCCATTAGTTGAGTCGGTTGACTTAAAAGAGCCACCGTTGCGCATAGATGGTGAAGCAGACCGCTATAGTCGTTACGACCAGAATGACTATGAGCAAGCTGGTAACTTGTATCGCATCTTTGATGAAGGTGAAAAGCAGCGCTTAATTGAAACCATTGCGGCAACCTTGAGTCAGGTGACGCCTGAAATTCAAAGCCAAATGGTTGAGCACTTCACTAAAGCTGATGCTGACTATGGTCTAAGAGTCAAAACCGCGCTAGAAATTAGTTAGGGTTTGTTTCTTAATTATTTGATAAAAGCAGAGTCATTTGGCTCTGCTTTTTTATTTTCAGCCCTAAATCACCTACTTCAGTAGGTGGTCATCATCGAGTAGGCTTTGCCTGTATTTCTGTTTACATGACATGTTAGGTTGAGCCTGCTATGTAATGATATTTAAAGCACGCAGCAAGCACATCCCCCCTTTGTTTTACTAGAAGGCTCAACGAAAACATCCATGTTTTCAAAGGCTTTAAATATCATCACTTATAGATGCTATTGAGAATACAAAACCACTGAAAGCCCCCTTTTAGGGGGGAAACACAAAGCCACCTTCTTTAGTAGGTGGATATTTGTTTGCTGATGTCCTTTAACTTCGAGATAGCTCAAACAAATATGAAAAACCTGCAGTGTGTACTGCTGTATCGGTGTAATGTTTCGTCATTGCAAAGGCTAAGGTTAATTCAAGTGTGCCAATTGTTATGTAATTGTTTCTAAACGCCTCGCAAACCCTTTTAAATAGGAAGTTTCTTGCTCGATAATTTTGCCTCTGCTACTGTCGTTTGAACTACAAAAATAACGACGGGATTTTTCAGTGAACTTAAAAATACTTGGCTCAATTGCCATTGTTGCCGGTACTGCCATTGGTGGCGGTATGTTGGCATTGCCTTTGGCAACCGCTGCGCTAGGCATGGTGCCAGCTATTGTGCTGCTGACGGTGATTTGGGGCACATCAGCTTACACCTCTTTATTAATGCTAGAAATTAACCTACGTACTGGCGTAGGTGACAATGTGCATGCAATTACGGGCAAAACACTAGGTAAGCTTGGGCAGGTTATTCAAGGTGCGTCGTTATTAAGCCTGCTATTTGCGCTGACTATGGTCTACTTAATGGGCGGTTCATCATTGCTTGAAGTACGCCTAGAGCCTTTGCTGGGTATGAAGTTAGATAACCGCATCGCGGTGTTGTTATTTACCTTTATCTTCGGCGGAATTATTGCTGTTGGCGTTAGCTGGATTGATAAAGTCTCACGTATTTTATTCTCGGCAATGGTTGTGTTGTTAGTGGTGGTTGTCGCCTTCTTACTACCTGAAGTTAATGCGAGCAACATCATTGGCGAGGCGAGCAAAAGCATTGTTGAAGCAAGTGAGCTAAACCAATTATGGATGGCGGCGATTCCTGTGGTATTTACCTCATTTGGTTTCCATGTTTGTATCGCTACTATCGTGCGTTACCTGGATGGCGATGCGCAATCTCTGCGTAAGGTATTACTGATAGGTTCAACCATCCCGCTAGTGAGTTACATCTTATGGCTGCTAGTAACGTTAGGTACTATTGGCGGCGCCACGGTTCATGGTTTTGAAGGCTCGCTGCCAGCATTAGTTGGTGCACTGCAGCAGGTAGCTGATTCAGCCATAATCCGTCAGTGTGTTGATATCTTCGCTAATCTTGCGCTGATCACCTCGTTCCTCGGTGTAACCATGAGCCTATTTGATTACATTGCTGAGCTAACTCGCGCCAAAGACAATTTTGCTGGTCGCGCGCAAACCTGGGCGTTAACCTTTGTACCGCCGTTATTGTGCGCTTTGTTCTACCCAGATGGCTTCTTCCAAGTGCTTGGTTTTGCCGCAATCCCACTGGTAGTGATGATCATGTTCTTGCCTGTCGCAATGGCATTTAAACAGCGCCCGCAAAACCTAGGTGGATATCAGGTTGCTGGTGGTAGCTTTGGCTTAGGACTTATTTCGCTACTAGGTGTTGCAATTGTGGTTGCTCAACTAATGGTGGCGTTAGGCTAAGGTCTAGGTGCTGTGAAGCTAAGCTTCCAGAAATTAACGGCATTTTGTAATAGAGTGTTTAGTTCGCTGGGAACATAGCAACAGTTTTGATAAAGTCAGGCAATTCGCCTGACTTTTTTATTGGCGTTTTCCCAAGGTTGCGAGAGCCTGTGCATGTGTTAGTAAGTAACGCGGAATTCTCCCAACGCTGAAATCGATAAAACGGAATTAAGTAAAATGAAAAAATGGCTATTAACAGCAGCGATTGCCGCCAGCTTTGGTGCAACTGCTGATGAAGGTATGTGGCAACCATATCAACTGCCGGCAATGGCAGATGAGCTAAAAGCAAAAGGCTTAGAAATTGATGCTAAGTCTATCTCTAAATTAACCGAATTCCCGATGAATGCCGTGATCAGCCTAGGTGGTTGTTCTGCGTCATTTGTATCGCCAAAGGGTCTAGTGGTGACTAACCACCACTGTGCATACGGCTCAATCCAATACAACTCAACGCCAGAGAAAAACCTGCTTAAAGACGGCTTCTTAGCAAAAACTTATGCTGAAGAGCTGCCGGCAACACCGGGTTCACGCATTTATGTGACTGAAGAAGTGACAGACGTGACCGACAAGGTGAAGTCAGGTCAAATGAGCAAAACTGGTAATGACTTCTACAAAGGCATTGAGCAAGCTGAAAAAGCCCTCGTTGCTGAGTGTGAAGCTGAAGATGGTTACCGCTGTAAGGTTTACAGCTTCCACGGTGGTCTTGAGTACTACCTAGTTAAGCAAATGGAAATCCGTGATGTACGCCTAACTTACAACCCAGCGGGTAGTGTAGGTAAATACGGTGGCGACATTGATAACTGGATGTGGCCACGCCACACTGGTGACTACTCTTTCTACCGCGCATACGTAGGTAAAGACGGTAAGCCAGCTGATTACAGCAAAGACAACGTACCATACGAGCCAAAGAGCTTCTTGAAAGTTTCTGCTAAAGGCGTAAGCGATGGTGATTTTGTGATGGTTGCAGGTTACCCAGGCCGCACTAACCGTTACCGCACAGCTAATGAAGTAGAGAATCAGTTCGAGTGGGCATACCCAGAAGGTAAAATTCTGCGTGAGCGCTTAATCGAAATCATCAAGACTACGGCTGCTGAAGGCAGCGATGAGCGTATTAAGTACGAAAGCGCGATTGCTGGTCTAGCTAACTATGCTAAAAACTTCACTTCGATGATCGAGTTCTATGGTAAGTCAACCATGCTTGATGACCGTAAAGCACTTGAAGCAAACCTAGCTAAGTGGATTAACTCTGACAGCAAGCGTAAAGCAAAATACGGCAAAACCTTAGCTGAGCTAGACAAGTTAATCGCTCAAGGCCAGCAAGGCCAAGAGCGTGACATTCTGCTGTCTTACATGGGCTACACCACCATGAAGAGCACAGCTGAGCGCCTATACCGCCTAGCGAATGAAAAAGCACTGCCTGATATGGAGCGTGAGCCAGGCTATCAAGACCGTGACATGACTCGCTTTAAGTCTAGCATGGAGCGTATTGACCGCCGTTACGCTGCAAGCGTTGATAAAGCGATTTTAGCTGACTTACTTAAGCGTTACGCCGCGCTGCCAGCAGATCAACGTCTAAAAGACTTTGATAAAGCATTCGGCATCGGCAAGAAGTTTGATCAAGCCAAGCTAATGAAAACGCTTGATAAAATGTACGCAAAAACCAAGCTAAACGACAAAGAAACGCGTCTAGCATGGATGGACAAGTCTGTAGCTGATTTTAAGAAGTCTAACGATCCATTCATCAAGTTTGCTGTGGCAACCTATGATGAAAAAATGCAGCGTGAGAAAAAAGCTAAACAACTTGCAGGTGACTTAATGAAGGTTCGTCCGCAGTTTATGGACGCTATTATCGCTTACAACCGTGAGCTAGGTAAGCCAGTATACGCTGATGCGAACTCAAGCCTACGTGTATCGATTGGTAATGTAACAGGTTACTCGCCGCAAGATGGTCTTGTTGCTGTGCCGTTTACTCGCCTTGAAGGTATTGTGGCTAAAGATACAGGTGCTGACCCGTTTGATGCGCCTAAGCGTCAGTTAGAGCTTATCAACAACAAGCAGTACGGTGATTTCTACATGAAAGACATCGACTCAGTGCCGGTTAACTTCCTATCGACACTAGATACCACTGGTGGTAATTCAGGCTCGCCAACCTTAAATGGTCGCGCTGAGCTAGTAGGCCTGCTGTTTGACGGTGTATACGAGAGTATCATTGGTGACTGGGGCTATGACCCACAAACTAACCGCTCAATTCAGGTTGATAGCCGTTACATGCTTTGGGTAATGAAATACCTAGATAAAGCTGACAACCTACTAGAAGAAATGGAAATCGTTCACTAATTTCTTAGGTTAAGCCAATACTAAAAATGCCAGCAAATTGCTGGCATTTTTGTTTTCAGCCTTAAACCACCTACTTCAGTAGGTGGTTATCATTTGTTTAGGCTTTGCTTGTAAATTCTAGTGTTTTCTATATCTGGCAGCTTAGATTGTTTGCTCACGCCGCAATGACATTTAAAGCGCGCAGCAAGCACATCCCTGTGTGCTCGACGAAAAAATCCTTGTTTTCAACGGCTTTAGATGTCATTACAACTCTAGTTTATAGTTTCAACCGGTGAAGCTAGGCTCCCTTCTAGGGAGCTAACACAAAGCTACCTTTTTCAGAAGGTGGTAATTTACATCTGTTAAGGGAACATACAGTAAGACTAGTCTGCCTTAGTCAGTGACCTTAGCGAAGCGAGTTCATCATTGGTTAACTGGCGCATTTCACCCTCATTAACATCTGCAAATATTAACTCACCAATGGCTACGCGTTGTAAGTCGCAAACATAATAGCCCAATGCTTTTGCCATGCGGCGAATTTGGCGGTTCATGCCCTGAGTTAAACATATTTCGAACTGACGCGTTGAGCCAATCTCACCAATCGCGCTAACTTTGCATGGCTTGGTAGTGACATCCTTATAGCTAACTCCAGTTGCCATTTTGTGGATAAACTCGGCATCAAACTCATGCTCAACTGTTACATGATAAGTTTTAGGGTAATGAAACTCTGGGTGCATAAGTTGCTGGTTAAATTGCCCATCGTTGGTCAGTAATAACAAGCCGCGTGAGTCTTTATCTAGCCGCCCGACTGAAAACAATCTGACATCTTCAGGCAAGTGGTGGATGAGGCTAGCTTGGCGCTGCGCATCAAGATTACAGTCAATCCCCACTGGTTTGTGGTAAATCCAATATTGTTTTGCTTCAGGCTTATCAACAGCAATGTCATCGACGTAAATATCTGGGACTTGCGCATCATCGACCTTGTCGGTGTGGTTCGCTAAACGCCCGTCAATTTTAACTCGCCCTTCGGTTATCAGTTTTGATGAGTTTTTGCGTGATGCCACGCCGCACATGGCAAGATAATGAGCGAGTCGGTATTGAGTCATGAATTAGCTGCTTATGCGGTTTGTTGAAAGTGCGAGTGGCCAATTATTGTTAGCCCGAATGGCTGGATTATAAATTAGCGTAGCTAGATTGGACAATGACAGACTGTTGATGCTTGATGTGTTTGCGCATATCTAAGCAAAGTGACACACACCAAAGGATATTGACGTTGGTGAGTAACCACATCGACAACGACACAGTACAAATACTGTTGTCGGCATGGGCGCAAGGTGGAAAATCTAGCACCGACCAATCAATTTGCAACATTAGGCTTAAGGTGCACAGCACACCAAAGGTGGATAAAGCCAAGACCTTTTTCGAAATAGTTGATTTTGTTATAAAAAAATTGGGGATACATAGTAAATGCAAGCTAAAGGAGCTGAGCATATACAAGGTTGAAACCTTACGGTGCCAGTCAATAAAGTTAATTGGGAACACGCCCATCAACAAAATGCTTAAGCCAACAATGGCGCCTGTTACTGCTATGTAGCGGTTAAGGCTATCGTTAAAGGTAAAGTAAACCCCAAGCATGGCCAGCATTAAACAAAAGCCAGCTGACAACAAAGACATATTAAATACGATCGCAAATGATGAGGTGAGGTAGTTACCAAAGGTGTCAGGACGAGTGTTTATGGTTTCGAGTGTGAGGCCGTTAGTTTCAACATACAGGGTAGCGCCCACTCCAGCAGTGCAGATCACCGCTGTGAATAGCGACATAAAAAATATCACTAGATGTAGGTCAAGGTTGTGCTGTGAGTTAGCCAAGCGTTCGCGATTTTTGGTTGTTGTTTTACAAAATATTAACCTTAAGACTGACAATGTCAAAGCAGAAAGTTGTCTCGCGATGAGGAGTTATGGTGGTGTTTAGCCAGGTCGTTGCTGCGTAGTTGCACTTAAGCTGTTAAAACTACAGACGATATTGTTTTAAGCTAGGTAACAAAAAGCCCCAAAAATGGGGCTTATGAATATGTCTTTCTGGCTTAAAAGCCTTTGTTTCCTTAGGCGCTATGCGGTGCGCTTACGCATGGTGACAATGACTACAGCAACAACCGCTAGGATCATGCAGTACCACACGTTTGAAATCGCTGCTAAAGGACTGATAGAGAAAGTTGAGGCAATGAGCAGTGCTTGTGCGCCATGAGGGATTAGGCCTTGTACAATACAGGCGAAGATATCCAAGATACTAGCAGCACGCTTGGGTGTAACCTGATTCTTTTGTGCTAAATCTTTAGCAATATCACCAGTAACCACAATCGAGACTGTGTTGTTGGCCACACAAGTATTTGTTGCCGCGACTATGCCCGCCATACCTAGCTCTGCAGCACGGCTTGACGCTTCACCTTTTTTCGATGAAAAACGAGCAATAAGCGCCTCAATCTTAGAGCTAACAAAAGCTAACCCGCCTTGTTGTTGCATTAGCGCAGCAAGGCCGCCGACAAGCATTGAAAGAATGAAAATTTCTTGCATGTTAGTGAAACCAGCGTAAATGTCCTGACCAAAGGTAACCATGGTGTAGTCGGCTGTTGCCACGCCTGTTAAGCCTGCCAGAACGATACCTATAGACAAGACCACAAATACATTTAAACCAGAGACTGCCAGAATAAGAATGGTTAGATAAGGCACTACATTAATGAAGCTATAGCTTTGCGCTTCAATATCTGCCTGACCTTGGCCCGCAAAAGCAAAGGCAATCAGGGTGATAAAAGCTGCCGGCGCTGCAAAGATAATGTTTTCACGGAATTTATCTTTCATTTCACTACCTTGAGTACGGGTTGCCGCAATCGTGGTATCTGAAATAATTGATAGGTTATCGCCAAAAAGTGCACCAGACATGACCGCACCCGCCATTAAAACGTAATCAATCTGCGCCTGGTCTGCCACGCCTAATGCCACAGGTGCAACAGCAGCAATAGTGCCCATTGAAGTACCCATTGCGGTAGCAATGAATGCGGCGATGATGAAGAATCCTGGCAGAAGTAATTCTGATGGAATGAATGACAAGCCCATGGCAACAGTAGCATCTACGCCGCCCGTTGCTTTGGCTACAGAGGCAAATGCACCTGCTAACAAGTAGATCAAGCACATGGCGATGATGTTGCTATGGCCGATACCTGCAATGAAGGTTTCGATGGCATTGTTTAGTTTTTGCTTAGATAAGATCAGCGCCAGAATGATTGCGGGCAAAATCGCAATCACGCTTGGTAGTTGATAGAACGCATAATCAACTCCCTGACTTTGGAAATAGAGTCCGGCACCAATGAACAGGCCTAAAAACAGGAACAATGGTAACAGCGCAATAAATGACGCTGGCGTGGCGGACGGAGCCGCTGATGGTGTTGTTTTTATTGTCAAAATTTTCTCTCTTTTATACGCGCCAAAAATGACTGCACAAATGATCCATCAAATTAAAATCGGTGATGCCAGCGACCCTTGCTCAATGTAAGTGAAAGTGAGTCTTACCTGATATAGATAAAATTACTTTCGCTAATATAGTTAACACATCACCTTAGGTTTTTGCCAATCTTAGGGATTCAAATCATCACTGTCAATCTAGACGTCTAGACTTCTTTGTGTCTGTTATTATTTTTATCTTATTGATTAAATTTTGTTTGGTTTTGTGGCGATATGTTAATTAAGCCAGTAACTTCCCCTGTCATCATGACCCTGGAAAGTGGGCTGTGTGAGGTGGGTATCTAAGAATTCAAAAGTGAGTTTTAGCCAAAGGGGAAAATGGCAGTGCAACATATTATTAAGCTGGTGGCGGCGAGTTTTAGCCTGTTTATTCTGTGGGTGATTTACCTAGCCAATACTGGGGCATCTAGCTCACTGTTTCATCTTGTGGCGGCCATTCCTTATGGCGATAAACTAGGTCATTTGTTATTGTTTGGTAGCTTATCTTGTTTGATGATTGTAGCTAGCCGCTTCTATCGCCTTAAATTATTTGGTAAACAAGCATACCTCGGTGCGATACTGGTGAGTTTATTTGTTATTGCTGAAGAGTTTTCCCAAGCCTTTATTGCTACTCGCACATTTGATTTTACCGACTTGTTGTTCGATGCCATTGGCATTGGGTTATCCGTCATTGTGTGTTGCAAGCTGCAACAGCGACTAGATACAGACCAAAGCAAAACACTTTAAGATTTAGGGAGCATAGCTAATGGCTAGCTTATGAAAGCTAGCACTATCATTAAGCCTCTTTTGTGGATTGTTCTGTTATCCGCTCTATCAGCCATTCTCCGGCGATACCTAGTTGGTTGCGCCAAAGTGCTTCAACAGGCCAGTAGTTTCCCATGGTGCCAAACTCAAACATGAGATCAACCAACTGGCCATTATCAACAAGGGGTTGTGACAAATGCGCTGGATACAGCGCAAACCCAAGACCAGCTAGCAACATTTCCCGCATTTGATAGAAACTGTCTACGCTGATCACACGCGTTGAGTAGCGCATGGCCTCGCGGTATTCAGGTTTAGTGCAAAAGCCTTCAGTTAGCAGAATTTGCGAGAACTTATCCATATCCTCAGGTTCAATATGACCTCTGTATTTGGTCAATGGAAACGTTGGCGCACAGACTACTCGCCATTCAAACTGGGTAATGGTTAACACGTTCATTCCTCTAGGCACCTGGTGGCGGCTAGGTCCTACATAGATATCAAATTCGTCGTCATAACTTGTGAGTGACTCAGCATCGATGAATTTCAGCTCTAGGGTTGGGTAGTTATCGTTCAGCTCCGATAGCAGTTGGTTGAATTCTAGGGATAAAGTGTAAGGGTGTACTGCGATGGTTAAGCTCGGTTCTATTCCCAGGCTCAGTGTTTCTGCATGCTGTTCCATTAAAAGGACTTTAGGCACTATGTCGAGTGCTTGAACATATAGCTTCTTACCTGCATCGGTAAGTTGAGGGCGCTTACCATGATGGCGCTCAAATATATTTAGTTCTAAGTCAAACTCCAGGGCTTGAATGGTTTTATTTACCGCTGTGTTGCTCACGCCTAGCTCTCTTGCAGCAGCCGAGAAGCTGCCGTGCTGGGCGACCGCAACAAGGTACTTAAGTCGCTCGAAAGTAATGTGCATATTGCCTCCACCTCAAATTCTGTTGCTAATTACAAGTCGCTTGAATCTTAGAAACTACTAACTTCAAAACTCAAGATCCTAACTTCAAGGCCCTAACTTCAAGAACTGTACTTCAAACTTTAGGTTGCAGGTTTTGACACTAACATAATTTTTAGTCTGCTTAAAATAGGCTCATCAGCAATAACGCTGCAAGTTTAAACAAAAGGCAGGCAATCATGAAAAAATCATTAATCGCAGTCGCACTATTAACCACACTTTCTGTTGGCATGGTAGAGGCAGCCAGCTCAATTGGCAAAACCCGTGTAGAAATGGGCGCAAATGCAAGTAACATTCTTCACCCTGATGTAAACCGATACACATACAAGCACTTGAGTGAGTTTGTAAATACCAAGCAAATTGACAATGGCGGCTACAAACAGGTCATTGAACTGCCAAAATCTTATAAGCAGTTAGATCTAAATATGACGTTTGAGCACAAAGGCGAGCGTCTAAATTTGCTTGATACCCTTAATAAGCACCGTGCAGATGCATTTGTCGTATTGAAAAACGGTGAGATAGTAGCCGAGCAATACTTTGATGGTCAGAGCGAACGTACTCATCACCAGATGATGAGTGTGACCAAATCCTTCACCGGTATTATCGCTGCAACCTTAGTTGCTGAAGGGAAACTGAATCGTGACGCCCTAGTAAAAACATATATTCCTGAACTAGCGCAATCGGCATTTAGTGATGCAACTGTGGGCGAAGTGTTGGACATGACCAACAATCTTAAATATTCAGAGGCCTACGAAGACCCTAACGCCGAGGTGTTTAAGCATGCGAAAACAGTAGGTTTAACACCTAAAGAGCCAGGTTATGCCGGTCCGCAAACCATTCATGAGTTTTTAGCAGAACTTGAAAAAGACGGCGAGCGAGATCACGGGCAAGAGTTCCATTACTTAACCGCCAATACAGATGTTGTGGCCTGGTTGATTTCAACTGTAGAGAACAAACCATTTAGTGAAGTGCTGCAAGAGCGTATTTGGACCAAGTTGGGTATGGAGCGCGGTGCATATATCATGTCAGATCCAGCGTCGGTTGGGCTTGCTTCTGGTGGGTTAAATGGTACGGCTCGAGATATGGCTCGTTTTGGACAAATGCTGGCCGATGGCGGTAAAAACCTAAAAGGCGAACGAGTTATTCACCCTAGAGCGGTTATGGAAACAGTGAAAGGTGGTGACCCAGAAAAATTTGCCAAAGGTGGCTATAGCGAAGGTGCATTAGCAGGATGGTCTTACAAAAATCAGTTTTGGCACACTATGAATGACAATCAGGCATTCACAGCGCTAGGTATTTTTGGACAATGGATTTATGTTGACCCAACCGAAAATGTTGTTGTGGTGCGCCAAGCCTCTTCTGAGAAATCTGTTGTTGACGCCTACGACCATGAAATGGTGTCTGCCATCAACGAAATCGTGAAACAGCTGAAAATGATTTAATCAACATGGTCCTTTCGTTGTTTACGCCTCGCTCACTGCTCATTGTTTATTGTTTATTTTAGTTGAGACTAAAAAAGTAAGCAGAGGCACGGTTTAAAATGATAAATCCCTTGCATAAGGCAAGGGATTTTTACGTCTATAGCGTTCCACGGTGAAGCTGATTAGCGCTCGCGTTTAAGGGCCCGCTGCTGATTTTGGATTAATTCCTGACTAGTGCAGTACCTGCTTGCTAAACGGTAGGCATGGTTAGTGTCATCGACATAGAAAAGCGCAGGGAAGCCACTAACCTGAAGCTGACGCGTTATCTGCAAATGCTGCTGCAAACTTTGTTCGGTTTCTTTTGAGTTAAGCGCCGTTTTAAATTGCTGTTTATCTATTCCTATTTCGCCAGCACAACCAATAAGCGTTTGATCTAAAGATGGATTCAAAGCCTTTTGGTAATACGCCGATTGAATTGCCTTTACCATCTGTTGAGCGCTTTTTGGCATTAGCTTCTCAGCGGCAATCACTGCGCGGCAAGCGCCATAGGTTGAGCGATAAGGGGTATTTAATCTCCAAAAATCATGGTTAAAGCTGACCTGAGTTTTGCTTTCGATTTGGTGCCAGTAAGATGCGATGGTTTGCTTTAGGTTCTCGTCCATCGGCGTTGTCGTGTCGGGCGCCAAGCCGCCCATAATCCAGTCAACTTTAGCTGCTGGATATTGAGCTATTAATGCCTCAAGCTCGCCCTGAAAGCCGTAGCACCAAGCACACATGGGGTCCATCACGTACAACAATTGCATTTTTACCTCGGTTAGTCGTGTGCCACTAGATGATTAGCTGCACCTGGTTTTTAGCCGTATGGAATTATAAATAACCTAAACTCCGGCTCGGCTCGTTCACTTCACTTTAATTCACTTCTATCGAGGCGCACAGTTCATTCATGCCTTCAGGCTTCATGTTGTCATGAAGAAATGGGTTTTGTGTAGCAAGCTGTTTTCTTGATGACTCATTATCTGTTGATATGATTTGTTGCATCCAGTCTCGGTAAGATGAGACGCGAGTGTATAGCTCTGTCACGCCATATTCTCCAACATCGTAGAACCACGAATCTGCACGCGAGCTGACACCAAGTAGTACATACTTATCGCCATCTTTAATGTAAGCAGGGCCACCGCTATCGCCATTGCCAGACACACCTTCAAGTGCTTCACCTTTGGCACCTTTGTCAAACTTGTAAACAATATCTGTGTCTGTGGTGCTTACTATTTTATTCTGCGCTTTTCTTAACTTGCCACTGTTTTCTTTATAGCTGATAGTCTGCCCATCTACGCCACTGCCGGTTCCGCCTACACCGATAAACCAAGTTACCATGCCTTGCTCTGTGGTTTCGCTAAACATGTCGGCAGGTTCAATACTGGTTACTTTTGAATCGAGCTTTAGCAAGGCAATATCGTGCTCATCACCTAGTTGATAATCAGGATAACTATATCGGTTGGCAATTGTAACGACTTGATTACCGACTTTGATTTTCTGTCCAGGGTTCATACAAAAGACCGCATGAGCTGCAGTGACCACCCATTCTGGGTGAATAAGCGTACCGTGAACACCAATGTTATAGAGTGTTACTAACGGCGGGAAATCTTTAGGTTGGGCGTGGTATTTATTATCGGGAACATCATGACGAATAACGATTGCATTGGCTACCGATGCCACCATACTTATCAATAAAGTAACTAATTGAACAATTTTCAAACGAACTCCTTTTGTTTGCTTTCTCGCTATATCAGCTTTTACTAAAGCAACGTTGTAAACAAATTTAAATCAAAAAAATGTAAGAAATTATCAACTTGGCAAAGGTTGAGTAACGCTTATATGGAAAATTACTGGCAGATTTGAAATGAGTAGAAGTTGTTTGCGTCGTTGTTACTTTCAACTTAGTGCGACTGCGCTATCTTGTGCGCTCATCATCGATGGATGCGAACTCGTTTTGGTATCTGGACCCTGTATACCTATGAAAAAGCCCGCTTGCGCGGGCTTGATACGATTAACTATCTAGCGAAGCAATAAGCTAAGCCATTAAACCGATTATTCCTCAGCATCACCTAGGGATAACAGCGTCGCGTTACCGCCAATTGCTGTGATGTTGTTGGTGCGAGTTTTCTCGGTCACAAAGCGGGTGAGGTAGTGCGGGCCGCCAGCCTTAGGACCGGTACCAGACAGGCCTTGACCGCCAAATGGCTGAACGCCAACAACCGCGCCAATCTGGTTGCGATTGATGTAGACGTTACCCACATCTACACGGCGAGCGATGTCTAACGCGTGACCTTCATTACGGCTGTGAATACCTAAAGTTAAGCCAAAGCCCGTGCTGTTGATATCGTCGATGACTTTATCAAGCTCAGACGCTTTGTAGCGAATAACGTGCAAGATAGGGCCAAAGTGTTCTTTTTCTAGCACCTTGATTGAGTCAATCTCAACGGCCGTTGGCGCCACAAAGTGACCATTTTCAGTGCCCTCTGGCAGTTCAAGCTTGTTGATAAGCTTGCCGACCTGGCTAATGTGGTCAATATGCGCGTTTAAGTTTGCAGCAGCAGTCGCGTCAATCACAGGGCCTACGTCGGTTTTGACTGATTGCGGGTTGCCTATGGTTAATTGTTCCATCGCACCTTTCATCACATCAAGTACACGCTCGGCAATATCTTCTTGAATGTACAGCACACGCAGCGCAGAGCAGCGTTGACCGGCACTGGTGAATGATGAGTCGACAATATCTAATACAACTTGCTCAGGTTGAGAGGTTGAGTCAACCACCATGGCATTTTGGCCACCGGTTTCCGCGATTAGCGGAATGATTGCACCATCGCGATCAGCTAGGGTGCGGTTAATGACTTTAGCAGTGCCGGTAGAGCCGGTGAAACACACGCCAGCAATACGCTCATCGCTAGTGATCTTAGCGCCAACAGTTGCTCCCGTGCCTGGCAGGTATTGCAGAGCTTCAACTGGAATACCTGCTTGGTGAGCCAGTTGCACCGCGCGGTAACCCACAAGACAAGTTTGCTCTGCAGGTTTAGCCACAACCGTGTTACCTGCAGCAAGCGCAGCTGTTACTTGACCTAAGAAGATAGCCAGTGGGAAGTTCCATGGGCTAATACATACGAATACACCACGGCCTTGTACAAATAGCTCGTTCAGTTCACCAGTTGGCCCCGGCATCACCTCTGGTGTCGCCATCATCTTGGTTGCTTGGACTGCGTAATAGCGACAAAAATCGACCGCTTCACGTACTTCGTCAATACCGTCTTGAATACTCTTACCGGCTTCGCGGGTACAAAGGGCGATAAGCTCTTCGCGATTGTCTTCAAGTAAATCAGCTAGCTTGTTCAATGCAACGGCGCGCTGCTCAACTGGAGTGTGATTCCAGCTTGGGAATGCAGCTTTTGCCGATGACAATGCAAGCTCAATAGCTTGATCGTCAGCATGGGTAATATTGCCTACAAGCTTAGTCGTGTCGAATGGGCTAAATACTTGCTCTGGCGCGCCGCTCGAAGATAAAGTCTCGCCGTTAACCAGTGGTCCACCTTGCCATTGGGTGCCTGCAAAAGAATCAAGCTTGCTAAAGAAGTCAGTCGATTCAGAGATAATGTTTAGGTTCATGCCTTTTGAGTTTTTACGCTCGTCACCAAAAATATCATCTGGCAGTACGATTTGACTGTTTGCCAGGGTGCGATACTTCTTCAAAGTCACTAGCGGATGTACTACTAAGCTCTCGATTGGGGTTTTAGGGTCTACTAGCTTATGTACAAACGAGGTGTTAGCACCATTCTCAAGTAGGCGACGTACCAGATATGGCAGTAAGTCTTTGTGAGCACCAATTGGCGCATAAATACGTACAGATTTCGCGCCTGCTTCAGCTAGCATAGTGTCGTAAAGCTCTTCGCCCATACCGTGTAGACGCTGGAATTCATAGTTACGACCATTTGCCATGGCGCTAATGCTTGCCACCGTTTGCGCGTTGTGAGTAGCAAACTGCGGGTAGATATTACCTGTGGTTGCATCTGATAGTAGGAAGCGTGCACAAGCCAGATATGAAGCATCGGTGCCGGCTTTGCGGGTATACAGCGGGTAGCCGCCTTCGCCAGCTTGCTGTGCCCATTTTAGCTCACTGTCCCAGTAAGCGCCTTTTACTAGACGTAGTGGGATTTCATCGCCTTGCTCTTTCGCTAAGCGGTTAATCCAGCAAAGCACAGGTAATGCGCGCTTAGAGTAGGCTTGTACTACAAGACCAAGTAAGCCCCAGCCTTTAGCGGCTTCTGAGTTATAGAGTTTTTGGAATAGTTTAAGCGATAGCTCTAGGCGATCCATTTCTTCAGCATCAATTGAGATACCAATATTTAAGCTACGCGCCTGGGTGATAAGCTTAATGACTGAGTCGTAAAGCTCAGTGAGTACGCGATCTTCATTGGCCACTTCATAACGAGGGTGTAGCGCTGAAAGCTTAATTGAAATAGTTGGGCGCGGAGCTTGTGACTCGTCGTAACTTTGCTCGCCTAGTGCTGCAATGGCGTCTGAGTAATCCGCAAAATACTTTTCAGCATCTTTTGCAGTAAGGGCGGCTTCACCTAGCATGTCGTAGCTGTGGGTATAGCCTAGCTTGCGTTTATCAACGCTGTTTTTTAGGCCTTCTTTAATATCACGTCCAAGAACGAACTGCTTACCCATGATCTTCATTGCCGACAGCATTGCCTGGCGGATCACTGGCTCGCCCATCTTGTTGACCAAACGATTTAGTAGGTTGCTTGGTTTGCCATCAACCTTGCGGTCTAGCTTTACGATTTTACCGGTAAGCATTAAACCCCAGGTTGAGGCGTTGACTAATACAGAGCCACTTTTGTTTAAATGCTCGTCCCACTTAGCGCCAGACAGCTTGTCTTCAATGAGCGCGTCAGCGGTTTCTGAATCAGGGATGCGAAGTAGGGCTTCAGCCAGACACATTAAAATAATGCCTTCTTGCGTCTCTAGGCTGTATTGCTGCAAAAACGCGTCAATACCGACCATTAGGCCTTTTTTCTCGTACTGACGAACCTTGTTGACCAGAGAATGGGCATGGTCGGTTACCTGACGAATGTCTTCATCAGACGATGGGATAAGTTTGATTAACTCTGATAAGTATTGCTCTTCGTCAACAATATAGTTGTCGGTGATGGCTTGAAACAGGGTATCGAGAGTGGCGTCATCGTAGTGTCCGCCTAAAACAGCGCTCGCTTTAAACATATTTATGCTTCCATCTAGGTCCGTTGAGGTAGTTGTAGCCACATTGTATTGATACCAATTGGCGCAAGTATGTGCTCATTCTTACTGGTTAAAATCGCTTATAACGTCGTTAGAAATTTTGAAGGTAGAACCACTAGCTTGCTGCAATTTCTGCCTTGTTCTAAGCGATTTTTCCTACGTAATCTCTGATCACTTATTTATCCCAATTGGTATTGTTAGTTATCCCTCTATTAGGATTTTATTTTGTATACAATGTACGATTTTTCTGCGCAGAGTATACATAAAAATGTGACCTTGAACACCCTTGTGTTTAACTTGTGATATGTGTTGCAAAATGTAGTCGATTAATCGTGATTTCGGTACTGGAAAAAAGTTGTATGTGATGACTGTTTTAGCCCAGCGTGCAAGGTGATGAAATGCTTAGTTAAGTACAATTAATCCAGTTGGTTAGTGAGTGATTTTGTTGGGTGATTGCAGCTGAAATTAAGCGAGAAATAATGGGTGGGTTCTATGGTCTGTCCAGTAAATTAGGTAGCTTTGTGTGAGCCCCCTACAAGGAGCTTAGCCTAGCTTACTGAAGGTATAGTTGTGATGACATTTAAAGCCGTTGAAAACATGGATGTTTTCGTCGAGTCCACAGGGATGTGCTTGCCGCGAGCTTTAAATGTCATTGCTACGTAAGCTAATTATTGAAGTAGCCAATTCTGAAGAATGTTAGAATTTACAGGCAAAGCCTAATTGATGATAACCACCTGCTGAAGTGGCTGGTTTAGGGGCTAAAAATAAGAGCCAGCATTAATGCTGGCTCTTATCATTGATATAGTCTACTTCTGGTAAAGATTAAGAGTTACCAACGCTCTTTACGGCGACGCTGCGGGCGAGGTAGATAAACCAGAATAATACCAATAAGCGCACCAATGCCGGCGATCATGCCGCCTTCTTGCCACATGTGATAACGCTTGTTATCAATCGCTTCTTTCACTTGAGCCTGAGCTGTATCACGCTCGGCTTCCACTTCAGCCAGCTTTGCTTTTAATGTGCGTACTTCGCTGTTAGCTGTTTTTAGCTGCTCAGACATACTGGTGTTGTCGTTGGTAAAGCTAGCCAGTTGCTGCTTGGTTTGCGCTAATTCAGCCTCAACTTTAGGCAGACGCTCACGAAAACTTGGCTCAGCGCTTAAGCTGTCGGTTTTTACCCAACCTTCACGGTCTTTATGATCAACAATCTGCGTGAACTCACCGTCGGTTTTACCGGTAGCAGTAATCGGCTGACCCGCTTCAATACTGCCTAAGATACGGTATTGGGTACCAGGACCGCCGTGAATATAGATAAATACATCGTCAGACACATATTGAGTTTGCGCGACACTAGCAAATGAAATAAAGAAAAAACTGAGCAGAGAAAGGATTCTAAACACGGGAAACACCTTTACCTAATAACGTGCTGTCATGCTATTTATTTAAGGCCCTGAATGCAAGAAGGAAGTCATAAGACTTCCTTCTTAAATCGCATTTTTTAGCATGCTAACCCATCTGGTTAGCGCTGCTTAGATTGGCTTAGCCAAAGATGCCTTTAATCGTGAAGAAGAACAAGATTGAAAGTGCAGCACCTGCAGGCAGTGTAACAACCCAAGAAACCACGATGTTACGTACTACGCTTAGGTTAATTGCCGCGATACCACGCGCCATACCTACACCTAATACTGCACCCACTAGGGTTTGAGTAGTAGAGATTGGTAGACCAGTACCTGAAGCAATTACTACTGTTGATGCCGCTGCAAGCTCTGCTGCAAAACCACGGCTAGGGGTTAAGTGAGTGATGTTTTTACCGATGGTTTTCATCACGCGCTTACCAAAGATGGCTAGACCCATTACGATACCAGTCGCACCTAGCGGTAGAATCCACCATGCTAGTACTGCTTTCTTACCGATTTCACCGCCACTTTCAACAACCGAAACAACTGCTGCTAGTGGGCCAATCGCGTTAGCTACGTCGTTCGAGCCGTGGGCGAATGCCATACAACAAGCGGTAACAACCATTAAGATTGCGAATACTTTTTCAACGTTGCCGAATTGAGTTTTGCTGTCTGCACTAGTGTCCATTTTTAGACGTGCGATAGCGACTTTACCAAAAATACCAACGGCAATAGCAACCGCTACAGCCAAGCCATAAGCTTCAACAGTAGAGAAGTGTAGACCTACGTGTTTTAGACCTTTGGTAATAGTCACAAGTGACATAACAAAGCCCGCTAAAGCCATATAGAAAGGCACGTAACGCTTAGCGTTATTTAGTGGGTTGTCGGTGTCGAAAATTAGCTTTTGTACACTTTGGAAAATTAGGAAAGCAATAAAGCCAGAGATAGCTGGTGTGACGACCCAAGAGCCAACAATACCTGCAACCTTACCCCATGCTACAGCATCAGTACCTACACCCACAGCGGCGAAACCAACGATTGCACCAATGATTGAGTGAGTGGTTGATACCGGCCAGCCTAGTGCTGATGCCACAACTAGCCAGATACCTGCAGCAAGCAGCGCAGCAATCATACCGTAAACCAGTAGTTCTGGTGTTGCGGTAAAGTAGCTCGCATCAATAATGCCTTTACGAATCGTGCTGGTTACTTCGCCACCGGCTAGGTAAGCACCACAGAATTCGAAAATCATCGCAATGATGATTGCTTGTTTAATAGTGATGGCGTTTGAGCCCACAGAGGTGCCCATTGCATTTGCAACGTCGTTTGCACCAATACCCCATGCCATTAGAAAGCCGAATGCGGCTGCAATAGCAATCAGCATAGGGCCGTTTGCAACTAATACATCTACCATGTCGTTATCCTTGATAACCTTTGATTATATTTGTTTCGAGTAATAATCGTATTGATTAGTGACGAGCTAGCATTAACTCTAGTCGCGAACCAACACGTTCTGCTAGGTCGGCAAGTCCGCCAACCCATTCGATAATTTTGTACATAAACATCACATCAACAGGATTCAACTCACCTTCAACGGCAAGTAGCTGACGACGTACTTGAATTTGTAAGTCATCTGAATCTTCTTCAATGGAGTCTAGTTTGGTGATCATATTGGCAACTAACTCAACTTCGCGACCACGGAAACCCGTTTCGAGCAGATCGTCAAGTTCGTTGATAGCTTGCTTAGCAAGTGCTACGGCATCCAAACAACGCTTTAGGTAGGCACTAAAAGTTGCTTGAACCGGTTGAGGGAAGACTAATTGGCGGCCAATGATGCGGCCTGAAATGTCTTTAGCTTTATTGGCGATTTTGTCTTGCTGAGTTAATAACTCAAGTAAGTCAGTACGCTCAACAGGCATGAACACACCACCTGGAAGGGTTAAGCGAATTTCACGTTTAAGGGCGTCAGCGTCTTTCTCAAGCATACTAATTTGCTTGCGAATAGATACAGCTTTGTCCCAGTCACCTTCAATGGTGGCTTCGAAAAATGGTACGAGTAATGACGCGCACTCGTCTACTTTGTCGATATGTTGTTCTAAAGGCTTAAGAGGTGATTTTGCAAACACACCTAAAATAGAGTTTACTGGCATTGCCGTTTACCTATTTAATTAGTTCCGGTTTGGAAAAAAAGCGGGCGCATGTTACCTCAAGCGACCGCATAATGAAACTGCATTATAGGCTATTTGCCTGTGCAGCTTTTAATCAATTTTTAGCTCGGCGATTATATCTGATTCGAGCGAGGCAATCCTAAGTTATTTTGATTACAGAATTGTGACAGTGTGAACTTATTATGACACTCGGATGAATCTTTGGTGATAATTTTAATGAGAGAACAATGGACTCTGAGATAGAACTGAAACTGTTTCTTCCTGCTCAACTAGCTGATTTGTTAGTGGAAGTTTTGAATGCTTACCCAGGTGCTACGCCTCAGGCAACTCACCTGCTCATCAATAAGTACTACGACACCCCTGAGCTTGTTTTACGTGCGCAACACATGGGGTTGAGGGTGAGAAAGCGCGATGATTACACAGAACAAACAATCAAGACCGCTGGAAAAGTGGTCGGTGGTATCCATTCTCGCCCTGAATATAATGTCGAAATAAGCGCCAATCGCCCTGATTTGAGCTTGTTTCCGGTTGAAATTTGGCCACAGAATTTCGAACTTGAGACAGTAAACGAACAGCTTGAGTGTGTTTTTGAGACAAATTTCACTCGCCGAAGTTGGCATATCTATATAGAAGAGAGCTTAGTTGAAATTGCCTTTGACACAGGGCATGTGATTGCAGGCGATCTGCAAGACCCTATTTGCGAGTTAGAGCTTGAATTGCTTGCTGGTGATGCTTCAGCATTATTATTGCTTGCCACTGAAATTGCCAAAAAGGTGCCTATGCGCCTTGGTAAAGCCAGCAAAGCGCAGCGTGGATACTTACTTGCCGGTAAGATGCACCCACAACCGCTAGAAGATTTGCAATATATCCGTCTGCCTACAGACAAGAGTCTGCAAAATACCTTGATTGCTTTATTAGAAACCGGTTTAGAGCGTTGGCAGCTAATAGAAAGCGCACTTATCGATAGCACAGATATCGACCAGCAAGCCATGCTTTGGGCACAATTACGCGCAGCAGTGCGAGCACTGCGAATGACGTTAAATCAGTTTGGTATTTTAGGGCAGCATGTGGCTGATTGGTTTGAGCTGCTCGAAACCAAGCTTGATTTTATCTCGGCACTTGAAGCTCACTGCCTATTACTTGCCGACGATGGCAACTTATTAGTCAAAGCCCCAGATGCTGAGTTATTGCTTGAGCAAATTAATCAAGATATGCGCGCCAATGAGTACGAGCAAAAGCTGTATCAGCTTTGGCAGCAACCTGAATACGGCCAGTTGCAATTGGCGTTAGTCGACTTATTGCTGAAAACGGAGAAGGGTCAACATCAATTAGTGGATTACCCTGAGCTTGAGCTGTTTGCTAATCATTTGCAGCAGGATTCGTGGAAGCGAATTTTAGAATTAATGCCACAGCAGCTTGATATGAATAGTCTAGATTACCGCTCGGTTGCCCAAGCATTAGATGAAAGCATATTAGTGGGCGTGGTCTACGGTGAGTTGTACTTGTCTGCTGAGCGCGAGAGCTTCCGAGCGCCTTGGCAAGATTTAGCACTGGGTATCACCACACTAAATGCTTATCAATGTTTGCGCGAGTTAAGTGAGCGCGCAGGTGTTGATATCAATAGCTGGTTAGAGAATAAAGAGTCTAGTTTGTTGTTCGCGATGGAGCACTCACGTAAAAGCGCATTGAAAGTGAAACCATATTGGTAGGCTTTTGATTGTAATAACCTGCTATGTTGACCTCCAAAGAGTTCACATCAACAGTTGGTTCAACTTAACAAGAGACTATGGCGTCAATAGCTCAAATTAACAACTAGCTCAAATTAACAATGCGACTTCAATTGAAGTCGCATTTTTTGTGGCCGCTTTGAAACTGTCCGCTTTGAAACTGAGCGCTCGGAAACAGAGTGCTAAGTGATTTGACCTACTCTAAATGTACCTATTTAGAGAAAAACACTCAAAGTAAGAATAATACTCATAATTTATGTGGCTATATAAGCGGTAATTAATTTGCGAATAGTATGGATTCTCATTTGTATTTGTGTATCATGATTGCAAATGTTGTTGCCGATAGGTTGCAACTCTTAAGTAGCGTGTTACAAGGATCTTCTCATGCAATTGAAAAAAACCGTTCTAGCGTCAACTATCGCTTTATCTTTAGGCTTACTAACCGCTTGTGGTGGTTCAGATTCTTCTGATCCAGCACCAGTTACACCGACTAACTCAGCGCCAACAGACATTACTTTGTCGAATGCAACTGTGGATGAAAACACAGCTGGTGCCATGGTAGGTGATTTAAGCGCAACTGATGCTGATAGCGGCGATAGCCACACATTTACTGTGGCAGGTGACGTGTTTGCTGTAGACGGTAACAAGCTGATGCTAGCAGAAGGCGTGATGTTAGATGCAGATACTGCTGATAGCCTTGAGCTAACTGTTGCGGTAACTACAACCGACAGCGAAGGTGCGACTTACACTAAAGACCTAACCGTGACGTTAGTGGACATCATGGACCGTTACACGTTCGACAGTAAGTTAAATGATGGTGAGTCTAGCGTATCGTACACAGGTCAAACAGCTCGCCACATTTTGATTGCTGAGCTAAATAGCTACATTACAAATACTCTAGAGTCTGACGTTGATAACAATGTTGTGACTACCAAAGATGAAGTGCTTGCTAAGTTAAACTACTTCTTCAACCCAGATGAAACCACTGAATACCCAGACTTACCAATTACCTTTATCGAAAACTCTAAAGATGGCCTATTAAGTGGTATTACAGGTTACAAGAGTATCGCTCAGAAAGTTGCTGGTGAAGACGCGGCTGGTCAACACGAAGACTGGAACAATGGCGCATTTGCTGGTTGGGGCGCAAAAGGCTCAACTACGCCAACAGGCTTAATTAACACTTTATTTGATCGCCTTGCTGACAACGCCGTTGCCAAGATCAATGGTCAAGTACGTCAAGACGTATTAGGCAACGACATTACTAAAATCTACGTTGACGAAGATGGCGTAGATTTAGCGCAAATGATCCAAAAGTTCATCCTAATGTCAGTGACTTACTCTCAGTCTGCTGATGATTACCTAGGTGTTGATTATGAAGGTAAAGGTTTAACGACTGATAACATCAACCCAGCTAAAGACGGTGCGGCATACACTAACTTAGAGCATCAATTTGATGAAGGCTTTGGTTACTTCGGCGCAGCGGCTAACTACTTAGAGTACTCAGACGTAGAAATCGCTGGCAAGGTATCTGACGATGCAGGCCGTGCTGATTGGAATGGTTCACACGATACCGATGGCGACGGCAAAATTGACCTTCGTAGCGAGTACAACTTTGGTCAGTCAGTGAATGCTGCCAAGCGTGACCTAGGCACAGCTGACAACAGCATGCCAACCGATTACACCAAGCAAGCAATGGAAGCATTTATCGCAGGTCGTAAACTGATTAACGACAACGTGGGTAGTGCACTAACAGATGCGCAAATGGATGAGCTTGAAACTCACGCTAAAGATGCTTTAGCGGCTTGGGAATTAGCAATTGTGGCCACAGTTGTTCACTACATCAACGACACAACAGCTGATCTTGCACCGCTTGCAACGGGCGGCACAGCGGCTGACTTCAACTATGAAAACCTAGCTAAGCACTACTCAGAAATGAAAGGTTTTGCATTAGGTCTGCAGTTTAGTGAGTACAGCATGATTTCAGATAGCGACTTTGAAATGCTGCATCAGTATATGGGTGACGCTCCTGAACTGACTGGTGATGTTGACGCATACATTGCTGATTTAGCTAAAGCGCGCGACATTTTACAAGCAAGCTACAGCCTAAATGCTGAGAATGTTAGCAACTGGTAATTCAGTTAAACGAACTACCTCATAAAGAGGAAAGCTTGGCACTTTAGGGTGCCGAGCTTTTGTTGTTTTTATACCAGTTAGGATAAATAAGTGAGCAGAGGTTACGCAGAGAAAATTGCTTAGAACAAGGCAGAAATTGCAGCGAGCTAGTGGTTCTAGCTTCAAAATTTCTAACGCAGTTATAAGCGGTTTTAGCCAGTAAGAATGTTCATCTACTTGTGCTGATTGGTATTATACAAGGGAATTTTATGCAATATCGTACTGTATTATCGAGCCTATTTTTGGCGATGACAGCCGCGCTTGCTTCAGGCTGCGGAGAGAGCACTAGCAGCGAAGTTGGCCCAGATTATGGCAATGGTGGTGACACCACAGGTGACTTTGATCAGGCGGCACTGGTTGCCAATATTGTTGATGGTGTTATTACCCCAACTTTCGAGCAATTCGCTCAAGTAAGTAGCACGCAGCAGCAACAACTTAGTGCTATGTGTAGCGCTGAGTCTGCTTTTCAGCAAGGAAATGTGGATCAAAACGCTTATGACCAGGCGGTAGCTTCTGCTAAACAAAGCTGGCGCGATGCAATGACGCAATGGCAGCGTGTTGAACTCATGCAAATTGGCCCGCTTCTGGCTAATGACGGTGCGTTAAGAAACAAGATTTACTCTTGGCCGGTAAAGAGTAGCTGCGGTGTAGACCTAGATGTGGTGTCGTTTGAAAAAGGCGATATTAATGGCGTGGCTTATGACATTGCTACGCGCACCCCTGCTCGTAAAGGCATGTTAGCGCTTGAGCATCTGCTATTTAGCCAAAGCCTTGAACATACTTGTACTGGCTCAGTTGTGCCTGATGGTTGGGATAATCGCACTGATGACTCTCGCCGCATTGCTCGTTGTGAGTTCGCTGTTGAAGTGGCAACCGATATTAATAACAACGCCAGCGAGTTAGTCAGTGAATGGACGGCAGCTGATGGCTACGCTGCCAAATTAAAACAAGCTGGAACAGCAGGCAGTGAGTTTGAAACTGTGCATGCAGCGGTAAATAAGCTAAGTGATGCTTTGTTTTACATTGATAGCGTGACCAAAGATGCCAAGTTAGCAACGCCACTTGGGCAATTTGCTAACTCATGCGGCACAAGCGTGTGTGTTGAAGATGTTGAGTCGCCAATTGCAATGCACTCAATTGAAAATATCGTTAGCAACCTGCAAGCATTAAAAGCACTTTATCAGGGGGATGAGGGCATTGGTTTTGACGATTACCTGATTGACGAAGATGCTCAGGAAACCGCTGACAAGATCACTACAGCAATAGATGCCGCAATAGCTGATGCCAGTGCTTATCAAGCATCGCTTTCGCAAACTTTAACCGATAACGAGCAGCAAGTTATCACCACACACGGTGAGGTTAAAGCCGTTACTGACCAGTTAAAGTCAGACTTTATCAATACTCTGGCGTTAGAGCTGCCACAAACTTCAGCAGGAGATAACGACTAATGTTGACCTTAAATAAAAAGTTATCACTGGCTGTCGCCATTCAAGCAGCGCTGTTTGGCTCTGTGTATGCACTGCCGGCATACTCTCAGACCACAGATACTCCAAGTGTTGAGCAAAATGCTAGTGCCCAAAGTACTAGTGAACAGGAGCCAGGTGCTAAAGAGGCGAGTGAGCAAGCGACGGTAAACGATGCTTACATCGAGAAAATGCAAATTGTAGGGCGTAAACAGGGCATCAGCCGTGAGTCAGGCTCTGCAACCTTGATTGATGAACTCGAGCTAGAAAAGTTCAAATTCGACGATATCAACCGCATTTTGTATCAAATGCCTGGTGTGAATATCCGTGAAGAAGACGGTTATGGCCTGCGCCCTAATATTGGTTTTCGCGGTGCAACACCTGAGCGCAGTAAAAAGATTAACATCATGGAAGACGGTGTGCTGATTGGCCCAGCTCCTTATTCGGCGGCGTCAGCCTACTACTTCCCTATGATGAGCAAGATGACCTCAATCGAGGTATTCAAAGGTCCAGCTGGTATTAAATACGGCCCCAATACGGTGGCGGGTTCGCTGAATATGGTGACTCGCGCAGTACCGCAAGTCAGCGAAGGCATGATAGACGTTGCTGTGGGAACTGATGGTTATCAAAAAGCTCACGGCCATTATGGTAATACCATCGACAACTTTGGCTTTTTAGTTGAAGCAGCTCATGTGCGCGCTGATGGCTTTAAACAGCTAGATAATGGCGGTGATACTGGTTTTGAAAAATCAGATGTGATGGCAAAGCTGCGTTATGACCTAGCGGGTAAGCGTTTTGATCAAGTATTTGAGTTAAAACTGGCTTATGCCAATGAAACCTCAAATGAAACTTACCTTGGTTTAACCGATGCTGACTTTAACGCGAATCCTAATCGCCGTTATGTGGCGAGTAGCCTTGATAAAATGGATTGGACTCACAGTCAGTTCCAATTAAGTCATTTTATTAGTGGTGATGATTTTGAGGTGATCACTCGCGCCTATCGCCACAATTTTGACCGCTCTTGGTTCAAAATTAATGGCTTTAAAGGCGGTGCACCGGTTGTGACGCGCTCACTGCAGGAGATCCTAGCCAACCCTGACGCAGATGAAGTTAACCAAAGTTACTATCAGATTTTAACGGGTCGTCAAGATAGTGTTGCCGAGTATGAAAAGCTGATTCTAGGTGATAACGACCGCAGCTATTACTCACAAGGCATCCAGTCTGATTTAAGCTTTGATCTCGACTGGTTTGATATTAAGCATAATGTTGATATGGGCGTGCGTTTTCATCAAGACCAAATTGAGCGTAACCACACCACTGATAGTTTTGTGATGCAATCAGCCAAGCTTGTGAGTGATGGTAATCCGACGCAGGCCGCGACCACAGATCGCGAGAAAACCAGTGCTGTCTCTATTTACGCTAAAGACACCATGACCTTTGGTGATCTTGACGTGACAGCGGGTATTCGTGGTGAGTTTATTGAGTCTGAATATCAAAATCGCGCGCCTGGTAAAGAGGGCGATTACCTTGATAAATCGACCCGTATCTGGCTGCCGAGCTTAAGCCTATACTATGCATTAAATGATAACGCTGGTTTACTTTTTGGTGTGCATGAAGGCTTCTTGCCGACTAGCCCAAAGCAAGATCCAAGCATTGAAACCGAAAGCAGCATTAACTACGAGTTTGGCGGTCGCTTTAACAATGGTGACGTGAGTGTTGAGCTAGTGGGCTTTTTCAACGATATCAGCAATCTAAAAGAGGGCTGTCAGTTCTCTAGCTGTGGTAGCGACGATGACACTGAATTTAACGGCGGTGAAGTTGATATTTTAGGTTTAGAGCTAACCTCAAGCTATACCCTAGCGTTAACTGATGATATCGATGTGCCTGTGTCGTTGTCATACACCCATACTCAGTCTGAATTCAAAACCAGTTTTGACTCGGGTTTTGATATGTGGGGGAGTGTGACCGCGGGCGATAAACTGCCATACCTGCCAGAGAATCAGGCATCGCTTGGTTTAGGTCTGCAAGCACAATCTTGGGATGTAAACTTGGTTGTGCGCTATGTTGGCGAGATGCTAGAAGCTTCGGGTGAAGGCGTGGTGTTATCAGGCGTTAAAACTAAGGCATTGACCACACTGGATATGTCGGCAAGTTATGACTTTGACACCTTTGGTAAGGTGTATTTAAAGGCGGACAACGTGCTCGATAACCAAGAAATTGTTAGTCGTCGCCCTTATGGTGCACGCCCTAGTAAGCCGCAGCAGTTTCAGCTAGGTTATCAGTACCAGTTCTAACCGCTGATGATAAAGCTGACTGCTTTTTATGTGTGTTAATAAGCAGTCAGCCTGTTTTAGTTGTCGTAGGGAAATCGTTGTAGGAGAACCCCTTGTCTGCTGTTGATGTGTTATCCATAACTGCTGATGTGTTAGTGGGCGTTTTATCTGCTGGTGTTGCTGAGCTTGGTCAGCTTGTCAGTTACCCATTTGATGCCAATAAGCGCATTTACATAGGGTATTTGCTGGGCGCTGTGTTGCTTGCTTTACCTGTGTATTGGCATGCCGCTAATTCATCAATGCAAACTGATTCAACAGCCAAGACTAGGCCAGCAAAATCATTTAAGGGCTTGTTAGGCTTTTTATTCCCTAAACACATCTATTTAGCTAAATCTGCTCGTCATGATTACTTGTTGTTGGTATTTAATAAACTGATCAAGGCCGCGATATTTGCGCCACTCATTGTCACTATGGTGCCGATTGCTTTATCTGTAAGTGATGGTCTTGAGTGGCTATTTGGCGTAATAGAGCCTGTTAGCAACAATGCGGTTTTGGTTATGGCAATCTTCACCGTATTGTTATTTTTGTTAGATGACTTTAGCCGTTACTTACTGCATTTGGCGCTGCATAAAATCCCTTTTCTGTGGCCAATACACGCGGTGCATCATAGTGCTAGCGTTTTAACACCATTTACTATTTATCGCTCTCACCCCATAGAGAGTTATTTTTATGCCTGTCGCATGGCGCTAGCACAAGGTACAGCAGTGGGCATGGGTTACTACCTTTTTGGTCCTAATTTAAAAATGTACGATGTACTTGGCGCTAATGTATTTGTGTTTTTGTTCAACGTGTTTGGTTCTAACTTACGTCATAGTCACATTTGGTTAAGTTGGGGCGATAGACTTGAAGGTTGGTTAATCAGCCCTGCGCAACATCAAATTCATCACAGTAAAGCGCTAGCTCACAGAGACAAGAATTTAGGCAGCGCTCTAGCCATATGGGATCGCGCTTTTGGCTCGTTAGTGTGGGCAAGTGAAGTGCCGTCAAAGCAACTCGATATTGGCGTGAGCTACAAAGTGGGGCATGACAGCCTTACTGGCATTTACATCAATCCGTTTAAGCAATCGTTCGCCGTGATAACTGCTACGCTGAAACGCTATGCAGCACGATTAAAGCAACGTTCGCACTCCTAACTTCCTAATAGCCTTTATCCAAGTCATCGGGTGAGTGATTTGCCAAAGTTACAGTAAACTGCAAGGCTATTGACTTTTACTCACTGAAATTTACAAAAAGAATAATATGTTTTTATCTCCATACTACTCAAAACAACTGCAG
Organism: Shewanella sp. WXL01; assembly: GCF_012263345.1. Classification (NCBI taxonomy): domain Bacteria; kingdom Pseudomonadati; phylum Pseudomonadota; class Gammaproteobacteria; order Alteromonadales; family Shewanellaceae; genus Shewanella; species Shewanella sp. WXL01. Next base: position 476,234 of record NZ_JAAIKQ010000001.1, read on the forward strand.
CAGGATGCCAGCAAAGTGGTGATCAGTGCGCAGCAAGCCAGTGACTTCGCAAAAAATGTTGCTGGAGACTACAACCCAATTCATGACGTTGGTGCAAAGCGTTTCTGCGTGCCTGGTGATTTACTGTTTGCGTTAGTGCTGACGGAACACGGGCTGAGCCAAAACATGCAATTTAATTTTGAGGGTATGGTGGGCGATAATGTCGAGCTGCTTTTAGACCCTAGTGTCGGCGACAGCTTTAATATTCAAGACACGAACGGCAAGTCATATTTGAATGTCAGCCGTTCTGGCGAGCTATGTGAGTGTGACACTCAAAAAGCCGCATTTATTAAGAGCTATGTGGCATTTTCTGGGCTTAACTTTATCCACGTGTTAGTTCCCTTGATGCGTGAGCATCAAGTGATGATCAATCCTGCCCGTCCGCTTGTTATATACGAGAGTATGGCATTTGAGCTAACCGACTTTAGCTTTGAAGAGATGAGCTTAGAGTTGGTGGAGCAAACCCTAAAAGTCGATGGCAAGCGCGGTGACGTTACCCTGAATTTCGAGCTTACGAGCCAAGGAAGAGTGATAGGTACTGGTGTTAAAACCCTGGTGCTAAGTGGTCTGCGCGAGCTTGAAGAAGACAAAGTTGAGCAAATGTGCCAAGCCTATGAAGGGCGTAAAGCGGCTTAAGTGCTGTTGATGTTTAGCTAATATTTACTGAAATCAGACATTAAAAAGCCATGTGCAGAACACATGGCTTTTTGTCATTTTGAACTTTTTGTTGGAATTAGGCTTTAACGTTGATGTTATGGCCTGAATTGCCTGTTGGCGGAGGTACCGCAGCTTCAATCAACTGCATGGCAATGTCGCCTTCGACCTTTTGTTGTTCTTTTGCCATTACCGCAACTTTAAGGCTGTTGCCTGAGTCAATATTGGTCGGCATTGACGACGGTGCATTTACTGAAATAGTCATACTTACCTCAAGTTTCAGCTTAGAAATCATGCCTTCAACGAATGCAAAGTTAAAGGGCAAGGGAGAGTCGTTACTTAATGGCTGTTAGTCATCGATTCGCTATCAAATGTTTGGCGAGCCATTTTACTCTCCTTGTTTATCGGCCCTTTTAAGTTTAGCTAAAGGAAAAATTTTCGCCAAATAGCTAATTTTTGCATTTCTGTGCAAAACCACATTTAGATTGTGTACAATTAAATGATCTACATCTCACTTTGTGTCGCAAAAACGTGTTTGGTCAGCTGAGTGAGCTGATCATCACGCCATTAAGTAAGAGCTTTAATATGAAACAACCCGAGTTAATGTTAGAGAATCAGGTTTGCTTCTCGCTTTATAGTTTAACTAACGCGATGGTGCGTGCTTACAGACCTTTACTTGAGTCGATTTCTCTGACTTACCCGCAATATCTAGTGATGATGGTGTTGTGGCAAACCTCTGGCATTAGTGTGAAAACCTTAGGTGAACAGCTGCATCTCGATTCAGGTACATTAACTCCTTTGTTAAAACGTCTAGAGGTAAAGGGATTAGTGTTGCGCGGGCGCAGTGAACAAGATGAGCGTGTTCGAGTGTTACACCTTACTGAAGAGGGACAGGCGCTCAAACAACAAGCCAGTGAGATCCCTGGTTTAATGCGTTGTAAAGTCGGTGGCGAGATAGAAGAGTTGCAACAACTCAAAGCGCTGTGTGACAAGACTCTGGCTCTGATGAAAGACTAATATAGGCTCAGTGCTTTAGACAGACGCCAATAGATAGGGCAGTACATCACTGCTCTTTTTTGTTGTTGGCTGCCATTTCTCAATTCTCACATGAGCGCTTTTTCACTTAGACACTTTTCTCACATAGTCATTTAGTCACTTTGGGCGCTCCCCAACTGTTCATTAAGTTGTCATATATCTGTCATACTATTTAGCGTAAAACATCAGCGTTTGAGCCTGTAAGATTGTTCACATACTTGTGCTGATCGGTATAAATACAATAGATATAAAAAAGGTTAGCCACATGATTTATTGGCAGATTTTTACCCGCTTTTTAGCCTTAGGTTTAGTCAGTTTTGGTGGGCCTGCAGCCCATATTGGCTATTTTCGCAAAGCATTTGTTGAAGAGCTGCAATGGCTTGATGATAAACGATATGCCAGTCTCGTTGCGTTAAGTCAGTTTATGCCTGGCCCAGGATCGAGTCAGGTTGGTTTTGCCATTGGTTATCATAGAGGTGGCTTGCTTGGTGGTTTCGCTGCATTTGTTGGCTTCACCTTACCTTCGTTTTTACTGCTGTTCTTGCTGGCTGTTACCAGTGCTAAATGGCTAGATATGCCTGCGGTGCAGGGCATGATCCATGGGCTCAAATTACTTGCAGTAGTCATCGTTGCCGATGCCACTTTGGGCATGTTTAAGCAATTTTGCCAGCGCAGTGCTGCGCAGCTCATTGCTGCCTTTACTGCTATTACTTTGATTATCTTCCCTGCAATGGCTACACAAATTCTGGTGTTACTTGTTGCCGCATTTGTTGGGGTAATGACTCTTAATCGCGAGCCCAAAACGGCAAACATTGATCAGCTCGCTCAGTTTCAAGCGCAGCCCATCAAGCTTAACTATGTCTGGTTAGCTGTGTTTGTTATAGGCTTGATTGCATCAGTTTTGTTAATTGATAAACACCACAGTCTGGGGCAAGTGTTTGCCCAGTTTTATCAGGTGGGTAGCTTAGTGTTTGGTGGCGGCCATGTAGTCCTACCATTACTTGAGTCGAATGTGGGTGAGTTAGTCTCGCCAGAGCGCTTTTTAACTGGCTATGCCTTAGCCCAGGCGATCCCAGGCCCTATGTTTGCTTTAGCGGCCTTTTTAGGTGCAGATATCTGGTTAGAGTCGCCGATCCTTGGTGCTATTGTCGCAACACTAGCTATCTTTTTGCCGGGTTTTTTACTGATGCTGGTAGGACTTAAAAGCTGGCATGCCATCAGTCAAAGACCAGTGATTTCAGCGGCTATTGGAGGAGTTAATGCTGCTGTGGTTGGCTTACTGTTCGCCGCACTTTATTCACCAGTATTTACATCTGCCGTCTTGAGCCCCGTGGATATGGGGCTGGTAGTACTTGGCTTTGCGCTGCTGAAAATCATCAAGCCGCACATTGTCGTGTTGGTAGCTGGATTTGCCACAATCGGCGGTGTCATTACCCTGTTTTAGCTCCGCGCTTGCTTAACAGATATCAGTTTGGGTCAGAGTAAACTGTTAAATCTTAATCCCTTAAATAGATTAAAAAACGATTTTTAGACCAGTAATTAGAACTCCGTATAGCTAGTCAACTCTGCTTATTAACATTTGGGTCAGAGTAAAATGTTAAATTCTAATCTTTTATTTGGATTAAAATTGGGTTTTTAAATCTGTTTAAAGGTTTTTTTAGGTTTTCGGACTGGAAAGTAGCCACTTTTAACATTTGGGTCAGAGTTGTGACTCTGACCCAAAAGTTACAAAGCGAGTATTAAGCTTGGGGATTATAACGCTGCTAACCTCTCAGCTTTGACCGCGCAGACCTTGTATTCAGGGATCTTAGCGACAGGGTCGACAGCATTAATCGTTAGTTTGTTTGCAGCGGCTTCAACAAAGTGGAATGGCAGGAACAGCACGCCTGCTTGAGCTCGTTTAGTAACAAACGCGCGTATGGTGATTTCACCGCGGCGGGTAGATAGCTTAATGTCTTCGCCATTACTAATCCCGAGTTTTTCAGCATCATAAACCGAAATCATCACCTGAGGCTGACCTAGCTTATCTAAACCTTGGGTTTTACGACTTAGCGTACCTGTGTGGAACTGCTCAAGTAGTCGCCCTGTCGACAACACTAACGGATATTCCTCACAGGTTTCTTCAGCTGCGGCGCGATACTCAACAGCTGTGAATAAGCCTTTACCGCGAACCGGGCCATTAGCATGCATCACAGGTGTGCCTGGATGTTGCTCATCTGCACACGGCCATTGAATGCCTTTAGCAGGCTTGCCGTCTGCGTTATTGTTTAAACGCGCCCAGGTGATGCCTTGATATTGCGGCGTAACCAGATTGATTTCAGCGGTAATCGCTTGTTCATTGTCATATTGCCAGTTTGCGCCCATTTCGTTGGCAATTGCTTGTACGATACGCCAGTCCTGTTTGGCTTGACCTGGTGGTGTTAGCACTGGTTCTAAACGTTGCACACGGCGCTCAGTATTGGTGAAGTGACCATGCTTTTCTGCGAACGCAGCGGCAGGTAGCACGATGTCAGCATACTGAGCCGTTTCGGTTAAGAAGATATCTTGCACCACTAAAAACGGCAGCTTTTCAAGCGCGTCAATCACGTGGGCTTGATCAGGATCGCTCAGTACTGGGTTTTCACCCATCACAAACAGTGCATCGACTTTTTGCTCGCAAATCGCGCCCATTACTTCTGTAGCCGTTAAGCCCACATTCGGCGATAGTTGGGTATTCCAGACTTGTTCAAACTTGGCCTGTATAGCTGGGTTATCCACTTTTTGATAGCCAGTGTAGTACTGTGGCAGAGCGCCCATATCACAAGCGCCTTGCACGTTACTTTGGCCACGTAGTGGGTTAATTCCCGCACCTGATTTACCTAGGTTCCCCATCAGCATTTGCAGGTTAGAAATCGCGGTAACATTGTCGTGCCCTGAGGTATGCTGGGTAACGCCCATGGCGTAGTAGATAGCCGTTTTATCCGCAGTGCCAATAAGCTTAGCCATGTGTTTGATATCGTCAGCTGACACGCCGCAGATTTTCGCGGCTTGCTCTGGTAGATATTTTTGCTGCAATACACATTGCTTAACTGCATCAAATTGCTCGGTATGGGTGTCGATATAGGCTTTGTCATGCCAGTCGTTGCGAATAATCTCACCCATGATGGCGTTGATTAGCGCAACATCGCTGCCAGGTTTTTGCGCGACATATAGCTCAGCATCATCGGCGATTGAAACGCGTTTAGGATCAGCAACCATTAACCGAGCGCCGTGCACTCGAATGGCTTGTTTGATTTTAGACGCGATGATCGGGTGGGCATTACAGGTGTCTGAGCCCAAAATAAAGATTAAGTCAGACTCCTTAATTCCCGGAATATCACCTGTCATGGCGCCGCTGCCTAAGCTTTGTTGCAGCGCAGAAACAGTACTTGAGTGACAAAGGCGCGCACAGTGATCAACATTGTTAGTGCCTAATACGCTGCGGACAAATTTTTGCAGTAAGAAGTTATCTTCGTTAGTCGCTTTTGCAGATGCCAGTGTAGCAATAGCATCACCGCCTTTTTCAGCTTTAATCGCACTAAAACGGCTGGCGATAGCAGAGATTGCATCATCCCATGAGCATGGCTCAAGCTGACCGTTTTTGCGCATTAATGGTGTGGTAAGACGCTGCTCACTTTGAATAAAGTCGAAACCGAAACGACCTTTGACACATAACATGCCTTCGTTGACATCTGAGTCTTTACTGCCTTCAACATGGCATATTTTACCCGTTGATGGCGACACGCTGACATTGATGCGACAGCCCACACCGCAGTAGGTGCAAATAGTTGAGGTTGTCTCTAATTTTTCTGTTGTGCCCTGACGTTTGTCGCGTGCATCAACGAGTGCACCGGTTGGGCAAACCTGCACACAGTTACCACACTGCACACAGGCACTTTCTGCCATAGTGACATTAAAGCCCACGCGCGGTGCGCGGCGCTGCTCTGTGCCAACCAATTCATTTGGCAATGCTTGATAGCTGTCTTGTTCAAACTGAATCACGTTGTGACCGCTTTGCTGACCACAGATATCGACGCATTTGCCACAGCTGATACAGCGGTTGGCATCAAATTGGATGAACGGCGTGGTTTTATCCACACTAAAACGCTGCATCTGGCTTGCATTTAATTGCTTACTATCAACATGGTATTCGGTTGCGTAGTCGCGAAGTTTACAGTCGGTATTGGCTTGGCAGGCACATTCCAGGCAGCGCGCCGCTTCTTTCATGGCATCATCTGGCTCAAAGCCTTGCTCAACCTCATTAAAGTTAAGTTCACGTTCAATAGCGCTTAACTCACTCATTTTGTAGCGAGCTTGAGGTTTGATGTTTGGATAAAGCTCAGCAGATAGCTCTGCTGTGTTATTTGCCTTGGTAGAGTTGAATGCTTGCTTGGTTAACTCACAGCTCAGCCCTTGTTTTAGTTGCTTATCAATCGCAATTGCGGCTTTGCGACCATCACCAATTGCAGCAACAGCGGTTGCTGGGCCGCGACGCGAGTCGCCAATCACAAATAACTTATCAACGCCTGCTGACATAGTATGTTCACAGCCAATAAAGGTGTTCCAGCGTGATAGTGCCAGCTCGCCCGAGGTTAAGTGGCTACCTGGATGCTCTAAAAAGCTCATATCAGGCGTTTGTGAAACCGCAGCAATGACGGTATCAAACTGCTCTATAAAGGTCTTGCCGGTGGCTTTTGGTGAGCGACGACCTGATGAGTCTGGCTCGCCTAAAGCCATTTTTGCTAGTTCTATAGCGCAAACCTGGCCGTTGTCGTCACTGATATTTTTGACTGGGTTAGTTAAGAAGTGGAACTTAACACCCTCAACTTCCGCCTCATGGATTTCGTAAGGCTCAGCAGGCATGGCATCTTTAGTGCGGCGATAAATAATCGTGACATCATGGCCCTCGCGCACGGCTGTTCGGGCGCAGTCGATAGCTGTGTTACCACCGCCTATGACCGCAACTTTCTTGCCTATTTTATAGGTTTTTTCGGTGCAGTAATCGCGCAGGTAATCAACCCCTAAATAACAGCCGCCAAGTTCGCTGCCTGGGTACTCCATGGCTACCGCTTTTTGCGCGCCAATAGCTAAACAAACCGCATCATAGTCGTCGGTAAGTTGTTTTAAATGTACATCTTGCCCGAGGCGAGTATTAGTTCTTATGTCTAAGCCATTGGTACACAAAAGTGCTATTTCTTTATCAAGTATGTCTTTTGGCAGCCGATATTCAGGTATGCCGTATCTGAGCCAGCCACCTGCTTCAGGCATGGACTCAATAATGGTGACTTGATGGCCTTGGTTAGATAAAAAGTAACCTGCGCTTAACCCCGCAGGGCCACTGCCAATAATGGCGACCTTTTTGCCCGTGTCAGCTTTGCGCTCAACCTGGTAACTGTGCTCATCAGCAAGGTCGAGATCTGCTGCATGGCGTTTTAGTTGGCGGATAGCAACGGGTTCGTCTACCAAGCCTCGGCGGCACTCTGTCTCACAAAAGGCTGGGCATACGCGGCCAATCGATAAGGGCAGTGGTAAGGTTTGCTTGATTACTTTTACGGCTTCAGTGTGATTGCCTTGGGCGATATGAAATAAGTAACTTTGAATATCGACACCAGCAGGGCAGGCTGTTTGGCACGGTGCTTCACAGTCAGCAAAATGATCCGACAGGATGTCGGTTAATGCATTGCGGCGAATTTCACTGAGTTGGCTGCTCTGGGTAGTGACCTGCATATTGTCACTCACTTTTGTTTGGCATGCTTTAGCAGTGCGGCAACTGGCATCGTGGTTATTGATTTCTACCATGCACAAGTTGCAGTCTTGCTTATATTGCTGCTTGGTCGATTGGCTATTTAGTGGGTCGCATAAACTCGGAATAGTTATGCCAGCTTTAGTAGCCGCCTGGAGCAGGTTTTGCTCCGGCTCGACAGTGACGAGCTTGCCGTCTATGTTGAGTGAAATCATGGTGCAGGCCTTGGAGGTTGGTAGGGCCTGTTAATCTTTCAAGATTATTTTTGCAGCTGCTTGTTGGAAATTTATACAAGGCAACGACTTTGATGTGTGGTTGTTCCACATGATAAGTCGTTAACGCAGTAGAAATGACAACAAGCGCTGCCTGAAAGGTTCGTTTAAAAGCACTTTACTCTTTGTTGTGAGCGAGTTTGTTTAGGCGACTAGACGTCATCGCTCACGTCGCGATTAAAGTGCTTTTAATTCGAACAAATTCTAATCAGCAAAGATCAACAGGCCCTCGTTTCTTTTATTAGCACTACAAAATATAACGAATCAGTTGTGAACCAAATTTTGCGCACAGTTTATGAGTGTTTTTTGCAAGCTTATTCACAACGATCAAGCGTTTTGTGCACTTAGCACATGCTAAGGTGGTTTGACCTGGGATCTGACTCACGCAACATTGATGATTAATCGATCTGGCTCACAGAATCGGAATCAAGTTTAATCGGCTAGCAAATAAGAGGTGAGTAATTTTGCAGCAGACTATACGATACCAATCTTCTGTCTACACATTTGTGTAGTTGGTTGCAAGTTGGGGTTTTTGATCTAGGTCATCCATTTAGCATAAAAAGTTTGCTCAAGCGCCTGATTAACTTTTATTTAAAACCTATACTTTAGTTGTAACAATTGTCCTGGAGTGTAAACGATGTCCAAACTTTCCCTTAAGAGTAAATTGTTAGCGCTAGCGTTGATCCCGCTAACTTTTATTCTAGGTGTGCTGCTTGTCATTTTTTATGTCAATGAAAAGCAATCCCTACATGATGATATTCAGCATTTCAAAAACGAATTATTAGAAGAACGTAATACCCAAATGAAAGAAGCGCTTGATATTGCCCAAGGGGTAATCAAGTACGAGCAGTCTTTACCCGGTGGCGGTGACTTTAAAGCTGCCCTGCGCAACCTTACCTTTGGTACAGCGGGTTACTTCTATATCTATGACGATAAGGGCAACAGTATTTTCCATGCCATGCTGCCAGAGCTAGAAGGGCAAAACAAAATGGACATGGCGGATCCGCAAGGTACGCGTATTGTTGCCGGCCTGTTGGACGCGGCTAGATCAGGAAAAGGTAGTTTTACTTACTATTACAAAAAGCCAGGCACTGGCGAGCTAATGCAAAAAATTGGCTACGCGGTAATGTTGCCTGGTACCAACTGGATGCTTGGTACAGGTGCCTACATTGACGATATTGAAGAAAATATTGCTGAGTTTGAAGCTGTTCAGCAAGAACGGATGAACGAAAAACTTTTCTTCGTGATATTGCTCGCGTCTGTCTTAGGTTTAGCCACTGGTTTTGGTGTGGTGATCGTGTCTAAGAAAATGGTCGATCCAATCGAGAATATGGCGCAGTCGCTTAATGATATTGCTAAAGGTGAGGGTGACTTAACCAAGCGCCTGGATGTGCACGGTGAAGATGAGATTGCTCAGCTTGGGCGCGCATTTAACCTGTTTGTTGATAAGCTGCATGCCATCATTACTGATGTCTCTAACTCAACCAACAAGGTTAAGGCTGCGGCGGCGTCAATTAATGGGCAAACAACCGATATGTCAGATCAGCTGTATAACCATAATAACGAGATCGATCAAATTGTTACTGCAATCACTGAAATGTCAGCAACGGCTAATGAAGTGGCACAAAACACCAGTATGGTGGCAGATGCGACACAAGTAGCAAGTGGAAATGTAACTGAGGCACAATCTTGTGTTGATGCGTCATTGACAGAAGTTTCTACCCTAATGCAGCAAATTGATGAAGCGTCGAGCAATATCAAATTGCTAAGCGAGCAGTCGAAGAAGATTAACTCAGTACTTACGGTGATTGGTGGCATTGCTGAGCAAACAAACCTGCTGGCACTTAACGCAGCAATTGAGGCTGCAAGGGCAGGTGAGCAAGGTCGCGGCTTTGCGGTGGTTGCTGATGAAGTGCGTAGTCTTGCAAGTCGTACCCAAGCGAGTACGGTTGAGATTAACGAAATGCTTGCCGATCTGCATAAACTGGTGAGCAGCGCCGTGGATCAAATGGAGCAAAGTCAGCAAAGCTGTGTTAGCTCGGTTGAGTCATCGCGAGCGATTTCTGAAAGTCTTGGTGCGGTGACATCGTCAGTGACCAGCATTAATGACATGAGTACCCAAATCGCGACTGCAGCGACTGAGCAAAGCTCGGTAACTGAAGAGATCAACCGCAACATTAACTCGGTACAAGAAATTGTAAATCACTTATTGGCATCGAGTCAGGATGCTTCAAACGTAAGCCAAGAGGTGGCTAACGACGGTGACGAGTTAAGCGCTCTAGTCAGTCAGTTTAAGATTTAAGCTTTAGCTTGGTGAGAATAAAAAATGAACCGCTTTTAGCGGTTCATTTTTTTTACAAACACTACCACGAATAAGGCTATGGTAAAGCTGCCGGTAAATGCCTCAATAGCGGCAATTGCTCGTGAAAAACCAATGGGGGTAAAGTCGCCATAGCCAAGTGTTGTAAAGGTAACGACTGAGTAATAAATGCAGTTTAGAAATAACGCAATGTTTTCGGAAAATGACAGTGATGTGGTGAATACATGAGCTTGCCCATCAAAGTTTAAGCCAGTAAAGAAGTAACAAATAGCGCAGATGAAGATCAGCGCCACAGAAAAACCAATAACCCTCAGCGGTGCCTCGCCATAGCCACAAAACAAATCAATTGATTTTGAAATTATTCTATCGAGTGACAGTTTAGGCATTCGACGGCGACGCATAATCAACTCTTTGCGCATGAAAAAACCTGCCATGGCGAACAAGCCTTGCCGATCAGCGGCTTTATGTAAATCACGATAAATCTCTTCGGATTGCTCGTAATAATCGAGCGCTATCTCCATTTCGCCTACTTTTTCGGCTTGTTTTGCCATTTTTTCTTGCTTGAGCATTTTGCCCGTGCAGATATTATCTATCTTGGTCCCGCGCCATTTTACTCCTAACAGGTTAGTACCAATCAGGTTGGCGCAATGTACATTGGCGTCACGCAGATCGGCCTTCATTAAGCTGGCTTTTTCAAGATTAAGGTTGAACATGTGAGCGCCGCGTAAATTGGCTCGGTACAATTCTGCATGGCTCATATCAAAGCCAGTTTTGGAATGATGTTTAACTAAGTCAATACCCGCGAGATCAGCTCGTTTAAGGCTAATACCACGCAGCATACCACCGGCTTTGGCATAAGCTTCAAGGCGGGCTTTATCTTCAGGTTTGTTTTTTACGATACGGGGGTCGTGCCAATAACAAAGCCCTGAGGGCTCGGCAACTTCGGTGCATGAGAACCCTTCATCTTCGTGATAGCAGCAGGTTGGTTTTTGTTCGCTCATGTGTATCAGTATAGTCAAGCCAAATGAAGCTGTTATGGGCTTGAAAAATAATCTGCAAATGTTTGCTATTTATCCGCTAAAGCCCCTAGGTTTAGGGCGTCTCATGGGGTAAAATGCGCGGTTAATTGTATTGTTTATCGCTAAATTAAGTTGAAAATTCATGTTTGAAGTTAATCCTGTCAAAGCCAAAATTAAGGAACTTGCTGAGCGCACCGAATTACTTCGGGGGTATCTTTGACTACGCTGCTAAAAGCGAGCGTTTAGAAGAGGTCTCCCGCGAGTTAGAAAGCGCTGAAGTTTGGAACGACCCTGATAATGCCCAGGCATTAGGTAAGGAACGTGCATCACTGGAAGCTGTAGTAAAAACCATTGATGACATGGACAGTGGCCTAGAAGACATTGAAGGATTACTAGAGCTGGCAGTTGAAGAGGAAGATGAAGATACTTTCAACGATGCAACTGCTGAGTTAGACGATTTAGAAAAGCGCCTGGAAGAGCTCGAGTTTCGTCGTATGTTCTCAGGCCCGAATGATGCAGCAGATTGCTACCTTGATATTCAGTCAGGCTCTGGCGGTACTGAAGCGCAAGACTGGGCTAACATGGTGCTACGTATGTACTTGCGTTGGGGCGAAGCACACGACTACAAACCTGAGCTTATTGAAGTAACCGATGGTGACGTTGCGGGTATTAAAGGCGCGACCGTTAAATTTAGCGGCGAGTATGCGTTTGGTTCATTGCGCACCGAAACGGGCGTACACCGCTTAGTGCGTAAGTCGCCATTTGACTCATCGGGTAAGCGTCACACTTCATTTTGCTCGGTATTTGTATACCCAGAAATTGATGACTCAATTGAGATTGACATCAATCCAGCGGATTTACGTATCGATACCTACCGCGCATCAGGCGCTGGTGGTCAGCACGTAAACAAAACTGAATCTGCAATTCGTATTACTCACTTACCAACGAACACGGTTGTGCAGTGTCAAAATGACCGCTCGCAACATAAAAACCGTGACTCGGCTATGAAACAATTAAAAGCGAAACTGTATGAGCTAGAAATGCTTAAGCAGAACGCTGACAAGCAAGCCGCGGAAGATGCCAAATCCGATATTGGTTGGGGCAGCCAAATCCGTTCATACGTGCTTGATGACGCCCGCATTAAAGATTTGCGCACTGGCGTTGAAAACCGAAATACCCAAAGCGTCTTAGACGGCGACTTGGACAAGTTTATTGAAGCTAGCCTGAAATCTGGCCTGTAACGAGAGAAGAAGATGACTGAACAAACTCAAGACGAAAACAAGTTAATTGCAGAACGTCGCGCGAAATTAGATCACATCCGCGAAAACTGCCCGGCAAATGGTCACCCAAACAACTTCGATCGAAAACATAAGGCAGCTGATATTCAAAAAGAATACGGCCACTACTCGAAAGAAGAGCTTGAAGGCATGAACATTCAGCGTTCGATTGCTGGTCGCGTGATGGCGAAGCGTGGTCCATTCCTGGTTATCCAAGATGTATCTGGTCGCATTCAGGCTTATGCACCAAAAGATGTGCAAAAAGATTTAAAAGCAACTTATCAAGGTCTAGATATCGGTGACATCATTGGTGTAACTGGTCAGCTGCACCTGTCTGGTAAGGGCGATCTATACGTGAACATGGAAGAGTACCAACTGCTAACTAAAGCATTGCGTCCACTACCAGAGAAGTTCCACGGTCTATCAGATCAAGAAACTCGTTACCGTCAGCGCTACGTTGACCTAATTGTTAACGAAGACTCTCGTGAAGCTTTCATCATGCGCTCGAAAGTGGTTACCGCTATTCGTAACTTCATGGTGAAAAAAGAGTTTATGGAAGTTGAAACCCCTATGATGCACAGCATCCCAGGTGGTGCTTCAGCGCGTCCATTTATCACGCACCACAATGCGCTAGACATTGAAATGTACCTGCGTATTGCACCAGAGCTTTACCTAAAGCGTTTGGTTGTAGGTGGCTTTGAGCGTGTGTTTGAGGTTAACCGTAATTTCCGTAACGAAGGTCTATCGCCACGTCACAACCCAGAATTCACCATGATGGAATTCTATATGGCGTACGCTGACTACAAAGATCTGATGGACTTAACCGAAGAAATGCTGAGCTCAATTGCCACTGAATTATGTGGTTCACCACAGCTACCATACGGAGAGCACACCATCGACTTTGGCGGCCCATACGCGCGCTTAAGCATGTTGGATGCGATCAAGAAGTACAACCCAGACAACGAAACTATTCAGTCGATGACTTATGAAGAAGTTAAAGACCTAGAATTCATGCGTAACTTGGCTAAGAGCCTAGGTATGACTATTGAGAAGTTCTGGACTTGTGGTCAGCTGCTTGAAGAAATCTTTGGTGAAACTGCAGAGCCGCAGCTTATGCAACCTACTTTCATCACAGGTTACCCTGCAGACATTTCACCGCTTGCACGCCGCAACGATGAAAACCACTTCATTACCGATCGCTTTGAGTTCTTCATTGGTGGCCGCGAAGTAGCTAATGGCTTCTCAGAGCTCAACGATGCTGAAGATCAAGATAGCCGCTTTAAAGCACAGGTTGATGCAAAAGATGCAGGTGACGACGAAGCCATGTTCTACGATGCCGACTACATCACAGCACTAGAGCACGGCCTACCGCCAACAGCTGGTCAAGGTATTGGTATCGACCGTTTAGTGATGCTGTTTACTAACACACACACTATTCGTGACGTGATTCTATTCCCAGCAATGCGTCCTCAAGGTCAGTAATTGCTACTAGTTAGTTAGGCTATAGCTCGCTAACAGTAAGAAATAAAAAACCAGCCTATTCACAAGAATGGCTGGTTTTTTGTTGTCTCATTTTCACTCATATCTTTGTCTTCAGCACGTTCAGTCGACCAAATAGACCTCGATATCAGCTTGTTGATGTCTATTTACTCCTGCCTTAGCAAATAAATAATTTAAATTGCGGTTTTCCAACGCGTTGGTGTCAGCTGTTTGCTTCACTCAAATTTGATATTTCTTAATACATATACAGTGATTATTAAGTATCGCGCTAAGCTAATTTAGTTGTATCTTGATATAAAACTATGAAAATAAAATAAATTCTTTGTTGTGAAACAGTAACTGCGATAGAATTTTTTGTGATTTTATAGTTTAAAAATATTTACCTATGTGGAGTATTTTACAGCATGGCATTTGATTACGGATCGATTGATCTCGGGTTGAAAAACCCATTTAAAAAGGAAGGCGCAGTGACTTCTCTGCGTGGGTTGCTTACCACCGCTTTGGGTGTGTATTTACTTATTGAAGCCGCAGCTATTGTTAAAGAAAGCGCGGTAATTGGGTGGATTTTAGTTTTATTCGGTTTAGTGCTGTTAGGCGCGGGTTTAAAGGTAACCACTGGCGGCGTGATTGCAATGATGCGCTATTTTGTCGGTCGTAACCACCCAACCTCGTTAGCTCGCAATTATAGTCGCTCAGAGTCAACGACGGCGGAGCATGAAGCTGGCTATGTTGCTTATAGCAAGCAGCGCCTTATCGAAATGCTAGTTGGTCGAAAAAACGTGACTTTTGTGGAGCCTCAGGGGTTTCTTGCTCGTCTCGTGCATACTATTTTCCCGCGCTTAACCTTTATGCCTTATCCGGTGCGCAACATGGCGCAGCGTTTATTCGGTGCTTGGGTGAAAACCATTGTTGCACTGGCAGCATTTGCATTGACCGCTTTTGTGTCTTTAGCTGGTTTTGCCGGTGAGGTAGGCGAGTTTGCTTTCCCGATTTATTCAGTTGTATTAACCCTATACTTGATTAGTGTATGGCGTAGTGCCGGCAGAGCTATTGGTCGCAGCGCGGATCGCAATATTCCTGCAATGGGTACCAAAGAGCTGACTAAAGTGATTGCTGGTGCGATTATTTTCCCTGTAGTGATTGCCACTAGTATCGCTTATGTAATGCAAGCGAACCGCATCAGCATTAGAGATCTTGAGCAAATTATCCAGTTCTTGC
The DNA here is from genome assembly GCF_012263345.1 of Shewanella sp. WXL01. Lineage (NCBI taxonomy): Bacteria > Pseudomonadati > Pseudomonadota > Gammaproteobacteria > Alteromonadales > Shewanellaceae > Shewanella > Shewanella sp. WXL01. Next base: position 491,329 of record NZ_JAAIKQ010000001.1, read on the forward strand.
CAGACTTTCACGCCTGGGCTTACTTTGCTGCTATTTTGCTTGGTGCAATTGTTAGCTCAGTATTTATTAGTGTGATGATTTTTAAGCGTCTGGCTTTATCTGATCCAAAAGTTGAAGTGTCAGAACTGCGTGATAACTGGCAAGAGTCGATTCACCCTAACGAGATTTTCATTAACCTTGATAATCTGGTGATGGCAAATAGACGTTATAAAGAAGTGCCTAACCGCGTATATCAAGGGCTTGAACCTGAGCTAAATGAGCAAGTTGAAGGAAAGGGCAACTTCCGTGGCGAAATGCTGCAAGAGATCCAGCCAAGATTTAAGCCAATGGACTTAGGCGCTGCTTTTGGTGCAATGCGCATGCTTAGCTTGCTCTTAGGTAACTTACTATTTATTGGCGCGTCAATTCTGACTGTGTGGCTGGCCTTTAGCGTGGTAGATTTATACCGCGTGGTTGAAGGTGTGCCGCTAGAGGTGATTGTTAAGCAATCATCGCCAGAGCAGGTATCGATGTTGAGCGGCATGCTAGGAACGATTATTCATCTGGTGTTAGCGGGTATTTTGCTGCGCGCTTTTGCTCACATGCTGGCAAATGCGGCTCACTTGTTCTTCGCTGAAATGCAGTTTGTTAGCCAGCTAATTTACATGAAAGTAGAGGGCACGTTTACTGAGTCACGTATTTCGACAGGTACGGGCATCCATGATTCAACCCGTTCGGAAAATACTTTAGTGCGCTCTAGTATCACGCCTTGGGTGGTAGTCACTGAAGCGGTATCAAGCACCTTTGCAGCAACAGGTATGAGAAACCTAGAGCATCCACGTTACATCATGGAAATGCACAAGGCTGATCAATCACTAGATAGCATACGTCATGATGTGATGAGCTTTATTAAAGACCGCGAGTCAATTGCCGCCATCACCAGCGAGCGCGACCTACGTAATGCATCGCAAATCCATGAGATTAATGAGCAATCACGTGCAATCCCAATGCAAAGTAATGAGCCGCTAGCCATTGCTAAGCAAGAGGAAGAAGCCGCAGCCTTATTACGTCAAGAGGCTGAAGCTGACGAACAAGCATCTACACCGGCATAGTCAATTGCTTAGCTAATAGGGCTTAAGTTTACCAATTAAAAAAGGAGCACAATTTGTGCTCCTTTTTTTGCGCATCGGGCAAGTGCTAGTGGGCTTCTTCAAATACGATTTTGTCTAGCATGCCATCTTCGGTAAACATCAGGTAAGACTCTTGGTTTGGTGCTGTGTGGTATTTAAATACCTTAGTGTCGTCTGGGTTTATCGCAATCTTTGCTGGTTGCCCCACCAGTTGGATAACTTTTTCAGCGTTTACTTTACCTAGCTCAAGTGCCGCGATTTTGGTCTTGTCGATTGTTGTGTGGTGCGAGTCAGTTGATTGGCAAGCTGTGGCTAGCACCATAGATAATAATGCCGTAGAAAGTGCTTTTATTTTCATTGTTATTCCTTGAAACTACTGCGATTTATAATGGTCATTAGTTTTTGGTATTTGACCTTTAAGGCTTATCGCATCCAGGGGAGTTGATTAAAGCTAGTGAAAGTGATGCAAACAATTAACATCATTCACCCAAAAAATTCACAGCGAGTATTAATCAATACGGTGTAAGGTAATGTGATTTTGATCACGTTAGATGGATAATGGTTGTTACTGCTATGCATATGAATTTGCGTAGTATTTTGTGCTAGCTAGTGTTTCAAAGTGTAACCCAATGAAGATGATTAAACGAAGTGTTTACTCACCGGGCTTTTTAAGCCTAAGTGACAGGTACAGCCAGGTAGCAGCGACTATTCCTGTTGATAAGGTGCCGTTGTAGCCCCAGCCGATAACAGTGGGTTTAAAGATGAACACTTGTAGCGGAAACAGTAGTGCAAACCAAAGTGCAGCCACTTTAGAGTTAAAGTAGAGCAACATGGTTTTGTTGCAGTGTGGGCATAACTTTTGTGGTCCTTTTGTTTTTAACCCGAGGGTGAAAAAGGGAAACACCTTATCGCAATGTGGGCAGCGCATAGCTAACTTCCTTGAATACAGCTAGTTATAAGTAGTTCTTGTAAGTAATCGTTGTGAGTAACAGACATTACTGTATGGCGTTTTGCCGGAGACTTTATTGACCAAACTCACAATGTGTAAGCTTGGGCAGATTTAGCTGGATGTTTATCTTAAAAGTTAGCTGTGAATATGTTTGTTGCTGTTTGGGCACTTGTTAACTAGGGGCAAAAGTACGGATTTTAAGCAGACTTTGTTAGTACAAATTTCAACCTTTGCTTGTTACACTGGCTAGAATAATCAAAAAATATAATGAATTAATGCAGCTCAAGCACATACAAGGTTACATCCAATCTATTTATTTCGCGGTGTACGACGATAAGATTTTATTGCTAGATGGTTGTTGCAAAGCCGATGTGGACAGAATTCATGATTACATCACCCTTGAGTTACAGCGGCCAATATCCGATCTCAAAGCCGTAGTGGTCACCCATATGCATCCTGATCATGCAGGTGCTGCAAATCAGCTAAAAGCACGTTATGGCTGTAAAATTATCACCGCTAATGTCACAGGTAATTGGTACAGTGGGTTTGATGGTTGGTGCATGTTCGTTAGTGATATTTTACTGACTAAATGGGTAGCTAGCCGTTTAAAAAAGCCACGAAAAAACATTTGGTATTGGCCACGCCTACAGGCTGATTACTTGTTGAGTGATGGTGATTTGATCCCTGACTTTGAACAATGGCAGGTAGTTGAAACTCAAGGCCATACCGACAGAGACATTTCATTGTTTCATCAGCCGACTAAAACCGTGTATGTCGCCGATTTGGCTGTGCAGGTAAAGAATAAATTTATCCCACCATTTCCAGTTTTTTACCCCAATCGTTATAAAAAATCGCTGCAGAAAATAGAACAGCTGCGACCAAGCAAAGTGATTTTGGCTCATGGTGGAGAAGTAGCAATTACCCATGAGGATTATCTACACCTAGTAAGTCTGGCGCCCACAATGCCAGCGACTCATTGGCGAGCTACCAAATCTAAATTGGCTAAAGTGTTTAAGTCTTGATTTGCTTGTTGAGGCGGCCCTAGCCTAGTTTGACAGGGCATCGTCCCTCATTTTTATATTGTGCCGCTAATCTTTGCGGCCAAGAATGCGTAGAATCCGCAAGAATAGATTAATGATATCCATGTATAAGGCTGCCGCGCTATCGATGGCGTTATCGATAGTTTTAGGAATTTGATTCGCTCGTCCCCAATCAAGGCCAATATAACCACAAAAGATCAATACCACTATCCAGTCGATAAAATCGTGGTGAATACCAAAAATAAAGATTTCAATTAGCTCAACGATCACCACTAAAAGCAGTGCGATAAATAGTACGCCCTCAATTCTTTGGAAGAATTGCGGAAACAAGGTGCCCAAACACATCATGGCGATGGTGACGAGCCCGGTAACGCGAATTGCCTCAATTACAATGTCTTGGCTGTACTCACTGACGACTAGGTTAACGATTAACCCAAACGGCACCACAACCAGGTTATAGCCGATAAAGCTGACAATTGGCTTATCAGAAGTATTGAACAAATATACCCCCAACATACATGAAGCAAAGTAACCAATGAGAAACAACAGCGGGTTGACGCTATCGATTAATGCTGGGTCTATGGTTGAAACCATATACCAGTTAACTCCAAATCCCCAGCATAGGGTAAGGCCGATGATCAGATTATAAATTGCTGGATTGACTTCAGGCGCGCTGCTAGATACTCGCTCCCAAACACTGTCATTCATTTAAACCCCTTTGTATCAGTGTCGCTATATTAGCGATTAAGAAATTAATTGTTTAATTTTAATAAGTTAACATTACATTCTATCTCAATCACCGAGGCTCTCAATTACATGTAGTCTTTATTTATGGTTAATTTTATAAACCTAGCTGCAGCTCAAGGTTTTGAAACTAATTTATAGGTTGCTGTTCGGTAAAGTGTTACTAATTCAGTGTGTTAACCATGGTTGATTACATTTGGTCTCTTTTTGTCTGTCTAGGTAAGTGCTAGTATGTTGCCAGCTTGTTAACTTGGGCGTGAATCCTAAGAGGAAGTTAATTAGTAAGTGCTATTTAGCCAGAGCTATAGCGCTTGTTGATGAAGACTGATTAAGCGGTCACTTTAATCAGCAAAGGGGCGTAGACCCCGACTTTATTATGTTAAGGGAGCAACATGAAAATACCCGCAGCAATTATTATGCTGGCAGTTAGCTTGACTGTAGCAGGCTGTCAAAGCACAAAAATTAAAGCCAACAAACTGCCAAAAGGCGTCAAAGTCAGTAAGAGTGTGGAAGTGCCAAACACCACACAAATTGCTTACTACCTGCCTAAATCTGCAACTGAGCATCGTTTTTATTTAGACAATTGGAACGTTTGGGTCGAGCCAGGCAAAGGTTTAAAAAATGGCGTTGAAGCTGCTGTAAAAGCTTACTTCCCAAACGCGCTGGCTTTTGATCCTAAGAGTGATACTCAAGTCGGTTTACTAATCGACATGGAACCTAAGTGGAGTTTTGATTCTGGTGATGCGGTAATGACGATGAAATACCGCGTGTTGGATGCCAATCAAAAGGTGATCCGTGAAGGTGAGAAAGAGTATGACAATGCCATTGGTAATATTTCAAGCAACACCGCTTTTTATAATGCGAGCTTGCGCGCGACGCAATTGATTCTGGTTGACGTGCTAAACAAACTGCAGCCAACAGCAACCAAGTTTGCTGCCGACCTCGTTTTAGCTGATGTGAACGCCAATGACTTAGTAAATCTTGAAAAACCGGTAAGCACAGGTACCGGATTTTATATCAATGAAAATGGTCAGCTACTCACTGCTGCCCATGTATTGGATAACTGTCTGGTTACCAAGATGAAACTAGGTGATGAAATGCAGCAAGTGAGTATTACGGCTAAATCTGCATTGCTGGATTTGGCGGTCATTGATAGTCACCAGCAGGTAGAGCAGCACTTGCCTTTTCGCATTGATGGTAAGTTTCATTTGGGTGAAACCGTTACCAATGTAGGTTATCCACTACAAGGCCTACTCGCCGCATCGCCCAATCTAACCCGAGGCAATATTAGTTCAAAAACGGCATTGAAAGGTGCGATGGGGCAGTTCCAGTTCTCGGCGCCAATTCAGCCTGGCTCAAGTGGCGGGCCTGTTGTTTCTGAGGGCGGTGAATTATTAGGTATTGCAGTTAGCACACTAAACTCAGCCAAGATGATTGAAGCGGGCGTTCTGCCGCAAAATGTTAACTTTGCACTTGAAGCTAAGTACGCAGCTAAATTCCTAGACAAGCACGGCGTTAATTACAGCAAGGTTGAAGCCAACAAAAACGGCAACATTGAGGTTGCAAATCAAGCTGCGCTCGGCTCGGTTGTTCAACTCAACTGCTATCAATAATTGAGGGCCAAGCAAATGAAAAAACTAATTATGGCTGCGGCACTAACTCTGATGTCTGCTAATGCTGTTGCTGAGAAGATTGCCTTACCGCCATTAAATTACACCAGTTACATTGGAGCTGACGAGCTTTACGACAAGCTAAAACAGTCTGAGGTGTTTAGTAATCTTGATAAAGAAAACTTTGGCACGCCGATACGTTTAATTGTGCGTTACCGTACTGAAAACACAGCTGGTGGCTCTGCTGCAGGTTTTACCTCGGCAATTCTAGCCGGTGGCTCGCTCGGTATTTTACCTGTGGTCACCAACAATGATTTTGTACTGACTTATGAGTTGACGGTGCAAAATCAAGTGATAGCAGCAATTGAGTATCGTGAAAACTTCACCGAAGCAGCCAACATGTATCAAGCTGAAGACTTACATCGCCTAGATGGTGATGAGCTAGTTTGGGTGATGACCACCGCTGAGCAATTTATTGAGCAGGTACAAGCTGACCCCGAAGTCAGGTCATTGATTGAAGAGTATGACTATTACTTTGGTGAGTAGCTGACGTCGCTCATTTTGTAATAGAGTGAGCTACGCGCTGTATGTAATGATTTAAGCCACTTTGCCCCTGTGCCAGGATCGATGCCGCTATAGCACATGGTCAAAGTGGTTTTTTTTAGCCTGATACCTAGGCCCTTGTTATGCTGTGTTTAGGCAGCTCTAGTTTAGGCTGCTCTAGTTTAGGTTAAGGGGCCTGATAGCTAATTCGATAAACCACATTGGCAGCATCATCTGACACTAGAAGTGAGCCATCATTTAACGTTAGCACGGCAACAGGTCGACCCCAGCTTTGTTCGCCTTGTAGCCAGCCTGTGGCAAAGGGCTTGTATTCTTTTACCTTGCTGCCATCTAAGGTGACTTGCATTACCCGATAGCCCACTTTACTGCTGCGATTCCACGAGCCATGCTGGGCGATAAAAATGCTGCCCTGGTACTGCGCAGGGAATTGCTTGCCCAAATAGAATTCCATTCCTAACGCGGCAACGTGCGCGCCCAAATTTAGCTCAGGCGGAGTATTTAGTTTCGCTTTGGCAGCATCATAAAACTCTGGGTCTTTCACGTCAGCATTGTGCACATAAGGGAAGCCAAAATGTTGCCCCTGCGTTGTCACCCTATTTAACTCATCATCAGGCAAATCATCGCCCATCATGTCGCGACCATTGTCGGTAAACCAAAGCTCTCCAGTTTGCGGGTGGAAGTCAAAACCGACGCTGTTGCGTACACCTTGCGCAACAGTGGTGGCCTGTTTAGTGGTGACATCTAGCTTGAAAATCGATGAATAAGGCAGTGGATCGTCACACACATTACAAGGTGCACCCACAGGTACATATAACAGGCCATCGGGGCCAAATTTAATATTCTTCCATCCATGGTGGCGATCATTAGGTAGTTTGTTATAAACCAGCTCAGGCGCGGGAATGCTTGGCAGAGTGTTTTCGATGTCGCGATAGCGCCAGATTTTGTCTACCTCAGCGACATATAAATCACCTTGGTGGTAGGCAAGGCCTGATGGCATAAATAAATCGCTGGCGATCCGGATTTGCTTGTCGGCTTTAAAGTCTTGATTGGTGTCGATTAGTGCATACACGTTACCTGCACGGCGACTACCAACAAAAACCGTCCCCTTATTGCCTAGGGCCATTTGCCGCGCGTTTTCTACGTTTTCTGCATACAGTGAAATACTAAAGCCAGGTGGCAACTTAATCTTTTCAAGCGGTAGCGCATGGCTAGCTGCGCTAAGCATGCTAATACCCAAAGCAGAAGTCGCGAAGATAAGTGATTTTAAAGAGAGTGAGTTTGAAAACCTACGATTAGTCATAGCAGCGTCCTAGCGTGATGTAAGCTGTTGGCATCATGGCAAAAATTCTATTGGTTGAGCAAGTGTTTTTAACTCAATCACCGTGATGTATTTTTTGCTACAGCAAAGTCACTTAACGTCTTTAACGACTATTAAGTTAGCGCCTTTTAAGGCAAAATAGCGCCCCAATTATCGGTTGCAGCAAATAAGGGCAAACAATGACTCAATTGACCATTACCACTCCAGATGATTGGCACCTACATTTTCGCGATGGCGACATGCTAGGTGAAACGGTTCCAGCAACGGCGCGACTATTTAAACGTGCGATTGTTATGCCTAACCTTGTACCACCAGTGACCACTGCTCAAATGGCATCTGACTACCGCGATCGTATTAATGCTGCGCGCCCACAAGGTAGCGAGTTTGAGCCATTAATGACGCTATTCTTAACCAATAACACCACAGCGCAAGACATCATTGATGCTAAAGCCGCTGGCGTTGTTGCTGCAAAATTATATCCAGCTGGTGCAACTACCAACTCAGATGCAGCGGTCAAAGCGCTTGATGCTTTATTCCCAATCTTTGAAGTCATGGCTGAGCAAGGTATGTTGCTGCTTATTCACGGTGAAGTGACTGAGTCACACATTGATATCTTCGATCGCGAGAAGGTATTTATCGATCGTTACATGTCGCGCATTGTGAAAGCGATGCCGAACTTGAAAGTCGTGTTTGAGCACATTACCACTAAAGATGCTGCTGAGTTTGTGGCCGATGCTGCTGACAATATTGCCGCTACCATTACGCCGCAGCACTTGTTGCTTAACCGCAATGATTTATTAGTTGGTGGCGTACGTCCACACAACTTCTGCTTGCCAGTGCTTAAGCGCAACATTCACCAAGAAGCATTGCAAAAAGCGGTTGCGACTGGCTCGAAGAAATTCTTCCTAGGTACAGATTCTGCACCGCATGAGAAACACCGTAAAGAGTCAGCTTGTGGCTGCGCTGGTTGCTACAGTGCTTGGTCTGCCCTAGAGCTTTATGCGCAAGTATTTGATGATTTGGGCGTGCTAGATAAGTTAGAAGGTTTTGCCAGCCATCACGGTGCAGACTTCTACGGCCTGCCTCGTAACACAGGTACAGTTACGCTTGTGAAACAAGACTGGGTGGTACCAGAGCAAATCATTTTGCCAAACGGTAACCCAATTGTGCCTTTCTTTGCCGGTGAAACGGTTAAGTGGAAGGTAAAAGCCTAAGCTTGAAACACTAACCGTTTAGTGGAAATTAGAAAGCCAGCATAGTTGCTGGCTTTTTTGTTTGAGAGCGCTTGGTAATCTTGTTTCGCTTGATTATTTCGCGTCAGACCTTAACACCAGCTCTACACGGCGGTTTTGTTTCTTACCCGCGTCATTCATGTTACTTGCGACTGGTGCGTACTCACCTAACCCTATGGCCTCGATTTGCGCTTTAGCAATTTGATGTTGCTCGATTAATCGTTTTTCAACCGCTTTGGCACGCTTTTCAGACAAGGTTTTGTTGTAGTGCTGCTTGCCTTGATCGTCAGTATGACCCACTACATAAAAACGCAGCTTAGGGTTTTGCTTTAAGTAAGTTGCGACCACCTCAACGACAGGCAAGGCTTCAGGCAACAGCTTGTCGCTGTCGAACTCAAATAATAAGCCATCTAACGCGACATGACCTGTTTGGGCGATTTTATCGGTTAACCCGTCCAAGTCGATGGTAACTCGCTGATCGTTCAGTGCGGTCTCTTCCACTATTCGTACTTCACTATAAAGGCCACCAATGTAACCCAGAGTATAGGTCATTACATGCACTGTACCGGTTGGCCTTTGTAGCTGATATAAGCCGTAATGCTGGCTATCTTCCATGCCGATATTTGCAAGTGCATCTACGCGTTGTTGGAATTGGGTGTCGTTACCACATTCTCTAGCAACACATTGATAAACCAGTTTAAAACCAAGTTTGCCGAGCGCAGCTTTGTAGTTGGCGTCGACTTCATATTCTGAGTACGACCTTGGTAGGTTGTAGTTAATGTCAGTGACTTTGCCTTCAAATGCTTGGGTGATAAATTTTTTGTTTTTCTTACCTGTAATGAGTTTTGTTTGACCAAATTGGAACTGTTTGTAGTCCGCAATATATGCACCAGGCATACGAGATAGCATAGGATGGTCTTGACTGCCGCGCTCATCTTTGTTGCTACGATCCTTCACAGCAATTTCACTGACTTCTGCTTGTAAATAGTCATTGTCTAATTTGATAAGGTCCAGTGGTTCATCAATCAGCTCAATGGTATCGACAGTAACTGTGGTTTCTCGTTTCCAATTAGCTGCGTAAATAGAAGTATATAGTGTCTTGTTATCAAGCTTAATTAATGCGGTAGCAACTTGGGGATTTCTTGATGAAGTATCGCTTGGCGCTTTAATAAACTGCTTGAGTTTTGACTCTTTGCCGCAGGCTTCGCCACTGCAGCTAAAAATGAGTTCGCCATTTAATTGCTTAATGTGTTGTAGATAATTATTAAGCATATTTTGCGGGGTATTCTCAGGGCTTAAATCATAGCTAATGCGGGTAAGTTTACCTTTGACCTCTTTCGCGGTGATTTTAGGTTCTGTTGCTGTAATTAGCTGATACGGCGAATAGTTTCTGATAAGGGATGTGGTGTCTTTTACCTTTGCTGGCGGCTCAAACAGTACGGCTTCTACCTCGGCGGCAATACTTGGAGTGCTAAGCAAAGCGATACTTGTAAATGTTAGCGTTAATTTACGCATAAGAGTCATAGCTAAATCCGTTTAAAAAATGCGCCCATCAGTGATGGGCGCTTTGTGGGTTAAAGGTTTTTGAAGTGTTCAAACAGGGCTTGGCTAAAGCCCTCGCTGTTGTCATAGGTATAAACAAACTGTGGGTAGGCGTTCGCCCAAAAATCCGTTGTATGTAATTCGATGTGCTCTAATTGCCTAGGCACACCGTCTAGCCTAACCGTGTAATATTCTTTGAGAGAGTAGGGCTCTAAACCAGGAAGGTGAGACGCGTCGTCAATTTCAATAATGTCAGTTCCGTTGGGACCTTGCAGTAATGTCCAGCGATTAGTTTGGCCTTCTAGTGGGTGGTAGAAGGTTTTTTCAGCCTCGTTGATCTGCAGCTCAAGAGGGTCTTCATTTGGAAATAAACTCCTTGCCACAATACTGGTGCTAAGCTGCTCTATCTCGTCGATTGCACTGCTCAGCTCATAAGTCTCGTAGTCATCTTTTATGCGGCACATTACGTCTTTATCTTGCACTGCATCAAAGGTATACATGACGCCCGGCCAGCTAATGTCAGCCAATGCTAGTGGTGCTGGTGTCGCAGCGATGATTGACTCCCAAAAATCAGACTGAGTATCTACCTTAGTAAAGGTAAACGTCATGTGTGCATCTGACACCATAAATTGCGTTGTGAGCGAATTATCGACATAGATATAAGGTGCAATGGGCTCTGTCGGCGTGATGCCATCGATTTGCTCCCAACTCAGTTCAGTATGGTTCCAACATTCCCGTATTTGCTCTTCGCCAACCTCAGATCCAGGCTCTTGCGCGTAATCAAATATGTGGTGGTTGAACCCGTCAGTCGATAAGGTGCCGAGTAGTTGCTTGTTGGTATCGTCACTAACACCAACAAAAACTACACTTGGGGTCAAGTTTAAGGTTATTAAGTTACTCAAGCCTTCATCGTCGCTAAAGAAGTTAGCTTCAACGATTTGCCAATCATTCGCGCTCATAATGCGATCATCGAATGGGTTTTCAATATGCCCAAGCATGGTCAAGGAGTTGTTGATGAGAAAGCTAAATTCAAGTGGGTCGCTCGCTAGGTAGTCTTCAATCGATAAACTTGAGCCCTCAATGAGTGTTTTCGCTTGCTGGTGGATGTGCAACAACAGTTCTTCAAGCTTTAGTGCTTCAAAGGCTATATCTGCTAGCACTAGTTCTAAATAGCCAAGGAGTCGTTCAATGATGACGATTTTTTTTTGAAGATATTCTTCGTTCGTAAACAGATAAGGGTTAGCTTCAGCTTCTTCAAGTAAGCCTTTTAGAATGGTTTCTAGTTTGCTTAGTAATAGCTCAACCTCTGCTTCAGGTAAGTCTTGAGCTATCATTTCAAGCAAGCGGCGAACTTCAAGGTGGGTGAGGTAGTTAATTTCACCTTGGTGAGCCTGTCTTGCCATCAGTTTGGCTTGTCCGTCATTGTTTACGACAGCTTCAAATGTTGGCTTGTTAGCAGCATTTGGTTTGGTTGGCGCCGCGTTAATTTCCAGTTTAGTTGGTGAAATACTCACTGGTGCTGCTTGAGCCCAGCTGGCGACAAGCATGTACTTCGGTGCTTCAACCTCACTTGTCCAATCGATTTGATATTTACCCTCAACGTCCGTTACGGAAGTAGGCTCGTCGGTATCACAAAGTTGGTTTTGGTTTAAATCAACACAGACATCAGCACCACTTACCAATTGATGATAAGCCACAACCCCACTCACTTGATGGTCATAGGTTGTTGTAACTGGAGGATTATCTGGTTGCGTGTCTTCATCAGGTTTGTCCGTATTTGATGAACCACCACAGCCACTGAGCAAATAAATTGAAAGTAATGATGCGACAACTGTTTTTTTAGGAAGTTTATTAGAAATAAAATGGTGTGATTGCACTGTGTGTCCTTACTGGCAATAAAAGAAGTGGCTATTAAAACACAAGTTTTATATGTCTTCTAGATGATTAAGGTTAACTTTGTTTTTAATTGTTTTGTCGTGTTGCTTGCGTCTAGTTTGTTGCCTGTTTTTTGTTTATCTAATTTGGTGTCAATTGGTTTTCTTCTCCTATCTTTTAGTATTACTTGATGTTTTCATTTCTTTTTTTTGAAAGCGCTTTCTTTTATTTTTATTGTAATTATAAAGTGCTAGGTTTTTTGTTTTTATTTAAAATTAACCGCTAATGGTATGGTGTTTTGTAAATTTTAATTAATTTGTAATAAAAACTCTTAAGTCCTAAACCCCTTATTATACCTAAGTTTTTTAAAGGTCTTACCCTGATAGGGTGTTATTATTCTCTTGTATACACCCTTAGTGATTATTGAAAGGTAAATAGCTTGTGAAAGAATTAACCAACTATTCACCTGTATAATAAGGAAAGTACGATGTTTAACAAAAAACAGAAAGGCCAAGGTATGGTCGAATACATCATCATTGTGGCGCTTATCGCTGTGTCTGCAATTGGTGTATACAGTTTCTTTGGTAAAACTATTCGCAACCAAGTTGCTGGTTTGTCTCAGGAAATGTCTGGTAATAGTGCAAGTGGTCAAATCCAGCAGGCGTCTGATGCTGCAGATGATGCAGATGATGTTGCGGATAAAAACTACAACCTAGGTAGTTACGATGACGCTGCAAACTCAAGCGCTGCGTCGGGAACCAACTAATTATTCTAAGGCAGCTTCGGCTGCCTTTAGTTCTATTTCGAGGTTGGAGTATGCGTAAGTTTCAAAGTGGTCAGGGTCTCGTTGAATATTTAATTATAGCTGCACTGATTGCTGTTTCTGCAATTGGTGTTTATAGCTTTTTTGGCAAAACTATACGTAATCAAGTTGCTGGTTTATCTGCGGAAGTATCCGGGCAAAGTGCCTCGGGGCAAATATCTCAAGCTAGCGATGCAGCAGATTCTGCTGATGATATTGCTGATAAAAACTATAATTTAGGTAGTTACGACTCGGCTGCTAACTCAGCGGCAAGCTCATCAGGTTCAGGCTCAGGTAATTCAGGTCAGCCAGTTCAAGACTAATTAATCTTATTGCCGGTAAGGCTAATTATCATTTGTGGTGTCTTAAGTTATTCAAGGAAAGAATAATATGTTGAATGCGCTAGCAATATCAAAACAGCGCGGTCAATCAATGGTTTTATCACTTGCATTGATTACATTTGCGCTCATGACAGTTTTATACAGCTACAACACATCTAAAGTAAATTTAGAATCAAGCAAGTTGCAAAATACGGCTGATAATGCTGCTTACAGTGCTGCGACTTTTATTGCGCGTGATTATAACTTTAAGGCTTACACCAACCGTGCCTCTGTCGCAAACCAGGTAGCGATAGCGCAAATGGTTGGACTCTCTTCCTGGTTCAACATGACAGATCGTTTTGCTCGTAATGCATGTAATACGCTTTGTTGGATCCCTTATGTAGGTAATGTCATCAATGCGATTAAGAACGTTGTTGGCCCTATAAACCGAGGCGTCCAGCAATTTGTTAATGTTGCTGTGCGTGTTGAAAATGTCATGTTGCGAGGTTTAAGTATATCGCAGCAGATTATGCATTATGCCGGTGCAGTTTCTTCAATAGAGTCTACCCAAGATATTGTTGAAGCTAATGACCCCAATTCCCAGCTGGATTTGATGCAAAACCCTCTAATGCTGCAGGATGTGCGGCATGCCTGGTTTACTTTTCAAAAGCGCCATTCGCGAACGAGTAGGGCTTCACGAACACAATTCAATGAGTTCAAACAGGTTACCATGGCGTCACGCGATCGTTTTAGTAGTAACCGAACATACAGACTTGGTAGTCCTTGGTCCGGATCCATTCCATTCTTTAAGTGGAAGGTAATCAAAGCGGGTGGTTCGGATCTTATTTCAAATGGCAATCGCCGTGCTGAAACCTGGACCTCAATGGACTCGATTAGTTATCACTATAAGTATTGGGGTTGTAGCTGGTTTCGGTGTCGCTGGCGTGGATACTATGAAGTTCCGCTTGGTTGGGGCGGCACTCGCTCTGATACACGAGCAAACATGAATCGTGTTGGAAACAATCGTTCTTGGGGTGCTAGTCGTTCCAATAATCGTAGCGGCTCTCGTTTAGCAGCAAGAAACCAGCAGCGTAAAGGTAGTTATTCTGGAGTGCAGCCGTTTTATGGTTTGTCGAACAGTGCCAATCGTCGAAGCGAAACTGACAACATTTCTATTGTCGTGTCTAAAGAGCAAAACAACTTACGTACCACAAGCCAGATTAACAGTCAGGATACAGGTGTCGACCCAGCGAATGATGAGAGCTTACTTGGCGATCGTTTGTCCTCGTTGGCTTCTGCTCAAGCTTATTACTCTCGCCCTCGTGACTTAATGATGTCCACTTCAGCTTGGGCTCGTGGAGATAGTCGTCACGAATACGGCAATCTTTACAACCCGTTTTGGCAAGTGAGACTCGCGGAGTCGACTAATAGTGACCGTTCGGTTGTCTACGCTATAACGAGGTTCTTGTAATGGTGTGTAAGCATACTAAGCAACTTGGTCAGGCACTAATCGAAAGCATTATTGGTTTATCGTTTGTGATTGTTCCATTGCTGTTGTTATTGCCGCTCATGTCGAAAATGACCGCAGTGCAGCATCGAGCTCAAGAAGCTTCACATTACAATGCGTGGGAGCGCACGGTATGGCGAGAATCAAATCCTAGCCGCTTCACCAGTTCTGGCGGAGGCGTTGTTGCCAAGCGCACTGATGCTGAAATCGCTAAAACAATCCCTTGGCGTTTTTATCAGGGCAACGGTCAAAAACTTGCTAGCAACTATCAACAACAGTGGAGTTGGGATGACAAAACTCACCCGCTGTTACATTACAAGATTGATCAGGCAGCTCAAGGCGCCGAACTGGTGCTGACTTCAAATGCGCAAAATCCTCAAGATGAACTTGAAAGTGACCGTTTAGGTTCTGGTGATAATGCCTATGAAGTACCTGGTCGAGTTGCATCGGGGGTCAACAGCGCATTAAACCTACTGTCGTATACAGGCTTTTCTTTAGAATCCCGTCCTTACTATCGTACGTATGTCGAAACTGACTTTGAGCCTTTCTATTTGGAACCTTTCGATAGCATGAACCTAACTTTTCGTAGCGATAGTGCGATATTGGCTTCTGGCTGGAATGCTGGTGGGGCAAGGCATGTCGAGAATCGTGTTAGAGATTTGGTTCTTACCAATTATCTCAATATGGGCATTATTCGCACCGGGCAACGAGCGCTAAGTTGGATTCCATTTGGCCGCAGTTTAAGTCCCAGCCGCCTGCGTTTAGGGCATGTTGACCCTAATACTTTACCAAATAGTCGCCTGTGTACCTATGGCACCCGAAACTGTGGTGGATAACATGATTCATATCCTTATATCTCGCGCGGCCATCGTGCTTTTAGCGTTAATTTGTTTTGCTGCCCACGCTGACAGGTGGCCGCAAATTCAGTTTCCAAAAGATGCTGAGGTGAATGTTGTTGCAGACGACATGCTCTATAACGGCTACCCAATGCGTACTTGGCATTTACGTGACAAACAAAGCCAAATGATGCTAGCAAGCTTTTTTAAAAAGCAATGGCAGAACAAAAGTGACAAGTTCGACGCACGGATGTTTAACGGTGATTACGTAATCAATAGTTTGCAACGTCCTTACTTACTGACTGCGCGAATTAAACAAGATTATCAAGGCACTATTGCGTATATCGGCATTACTAAAAATCTCGATGAGCTCGCTCTAAAGCGTGTTGATAATGATTTTCCAACTCCTTCAGGGAGTGAGGTGATGTCAAATATTCAATCCACCGACCTCTACAAGAAAGGTCATACCCTAATGGTTAAGTCTGGCAAGAGCTTATCTGCCAGTTACCACTTTTATCGAGAGTATTATCAACGCCGAGGGTGGGTAGAGGTATCGAGTATCTTGGACAATCAGGCTGGTAAAGCTGCGCTACAAATGAGTCAAGGTGCCAACGTGGTTGATATCAGTTTTTTCACACAAGAGTCCGCAGTCATTATTGTGGCCAACCAAGTCAAGGAAGGGTAGTTACAGCATGTGTTGCTATGGTCGTTTTCCATTGAAATCAAGTGCTAGGGGACAAGCGTCTATTGAGTACCTTGTCGTCTGTGGTGCGCTAGTCGCCGCGCTATTAACACCAGTACAAAATGATATGAGTGTGCTTGAGCTTTGTGTGCAAGCTCTTAGAGAGTGGTACACGGCGTTTGCCTACACCAAATCTCTCACAGTTTTACCAGGTCAATAATTAGGTTTCCAACATGCAATTAAAAGCGTTTGATTTTAACTGGGTTTTACTCATTGTCGCCTTAGTTTTAGGCGGAATTTCTGCTTGGGCAACCAAGAATTATTTTATAACTAAAGAGCAGCAAATTCGTGATGAGCTGTCGCGTGACAATATCGTTATGGCGGATGTTGTCGTGGCAACCAAAGAGCTTAGAAAGGGCGATATTATCTCCCAGCAAAACATGTCCGTAAGGCGTATTGAAGCTGACACATTACCACTTGATGCAGTGCATCCTAGTGACTTCGGCGCAGTTGAAGGACAAATGGTGTTAGCTGCAATGGCTCCAGGTCGACCACTGCTTGAATCTTACTTACCAGGAATGAGCGTCGCTCAGTTTTCCGACATGCTAAAAGATGGTGAGCGAGCAGTGACGATTGATATTGATGATATTAACTCAACAGCAGGCATGTTGGTGCCATCTGACAAAATTGATCTGTTTGTAGCTTATGACGATGACGTTAATGATGACACCTACAAGAAGTTGCAATTACTCATAGAAAACGCTGTTGTGCTCGCCACAGGGCGTCGCAGTATTGATGTGAACCCAGAGCTTGTTGATACCCTTTATGACAATCCCAATGCTTACAACACGGTTACTTTAGCGTTATCTGTTGAAGATGCTGTTCGAGTGTCGCTTGCTCGAGATATGGGGGAATTTGTCACCTTACTAAGAAATCAAACCGAGTCACAACCTGTGGCTTTTCAGTCATTACGAGAAGATCAGGTGTTTAACGCCGGTGATATCAGCTTCGGCAACGAAGTTGAAATGATCATTGGGGGTGGTGGCATACAGACACGCAACGAAACTTACGACTTACCAAAGGAAGCTCTAGAGCAATTAAGCCAGGTTGAGGCTAGCACATCACTATGAAAAATATACTAATAACTATCTTGGCATGGACGCTGTTGTTACTGCCTAATTTTTCGATCGCCCACAATAATACGCCTTTTAAATTATATGTTGGTGCAGTCGAGCTTTACAAAGCGAAAAA
The DNA here is from genome assembly GCF_012263345.1 of Shewanella sp. WXL01. Taxonomy (NCBI): domain Bacteria; kingdom Pseudomonadati; phylum Pseudomonadota; class Gammaproteobacteria; order Alteromonadales; family Shewanellaceae; genus Shewanella; species Shewanella sp. WXL01. Next base: position 508,710 of record NZ_JAAIKQ010000001.1, read on the forward strand.
TGTTGAACGAGTTGTCGTAGGTAACGGCAATGTACTTAGCGCCAAGGTGGTTGACGACAAAGGAGTGATCCTAATTGGTGAGTCTGCCGGTGAAACTGACCTACAGCTATGGCAAAAAAACGGCAAGATAATTAAGTTAAGTGTGACAGTTACACCTGATAACAGCATTAAAAGTACGGCCACAATTAAGCGTATGTTATCAGCTTTCCCATCTTTAACTGTCACCGAGAATGACGGCTTGATAATCGTGCAAGGTAAGGCGGAGTCATCTCAGAAAGAGCAGCTAGAAAAAATCCTTTCCGCTAGCCCGAATATTGTTTCCCTAGTCAAGTATTTGGAATATGCCAAGCAAATGGAGCCTATGGTGCGTATGCAGGTACGTATTGTGGAGTTCAACAAAACGACATTGCAAGATATTGGTGTGAAGTGGGACTCTTCGATGGCCGGACCTGCGTATGGTGCAGCTAAAGCATTTTCTTCAAACCCAATTTTTAGTGTGGCTTCTCCTGGGCAATACGTTGAGGGGATTAGCGGAGCTATCAATGACTCTATAGGTGTACTTGATTCTCGCGGTTGGAGCTATTTTGGCATCGTGACCGGCATTGGTTCGCAAATACAACTACTGTCCGAAAAAGGTGATGCTCGTTTGCTCGCAGAGCCTAACTTGGCGACTAGAAGCGGTGAAGCAGCCTCGTTTATTGCCGGTGGTGAATTCCCAATACCTGTGCTTAACGGCCTTGGTGCAGCAGACGTAGAGTTCAAAGAGTACGGTATTAAGTTAGATATCGAGCCTGTAGTTGACGAACAACAAAACATCATTAGCCGTGTAAGTGCTGAGGTGAGCTCAATCGACCCATCTACCGCGGTCGGTGATATTCCTGGATTACTTACTCGTCGCACAGAGTCTGTTATTAACGTTAAAAATAACGAAACCATTGTTATTTCGGGTTTGGTAAATAGTGAGATGTCTAAAGTGGTAAATAAATTTCCATTCTTAGGCGATATTCCGGTTATTGGCGAGCTGTTTAAGTCTCGGGATTTCAGGGACAAAAAGAGTGAGCTAGTGATTTTTGTGACCCCGACAGTGATTTACCCAGGTGAAGAAAGCCATGACAAGCAATTAGCTCGCGGGCGAGAGTTAGCTGGTGATGCGACAGAACTTGAAGCTTTTTATATCTTGGATTAGGGAGCTGTAGGGATGTTTAATATTTCAGTCAGTACGAGTAAAGGCACCAAGGTTGGTGACTTTCAATGTATTCATGCTCAGTGTCAGATTGGCAAAGAATCTGATCATCTTATTCAGCTTCGTGGCTTCAAGGTTTCTAAGCACCACGCCAGTTTAATTCAGAATGAACGTGGCATTTTTGTTAGTGATAATGCCAGTCGTACAGGGGTGAAGGTTAATGGTGAAAAGCGTGAAAGCTATGGTCCATTAGCATTAACCGATAAGGTACAAATTGGCGATTATATTATCCGAGTTAAATCGTTAGACCCACAAGGAAGCACAGTCACTACTCTTGCGAGTGAAAGCCCAGCTGCTAATCAATCGTCGGCCTTAAAAACCGCTACTCAGAGTGAGTCGGCGTCGAGTGATGCCATTTCTACAAGTTCCACGACAAACAGTAATGTCGTAGAGCTAAGCAGTAAAACATCGTCTAAAGCAAACGAGCAGCAGCTACAGTCTATTAAGCTGCGAAACGAGCTGCGTAAAACGGTGCACGCTGAGCTCATTAAACTGATGGATCTTCGCCGCGTTAACGTAAATGAAATGAGCGATGAAGAACTTCGCACCCAAAGTGAATCTTTAGTTGGCCACATTCTTAATAATATGGATGTACCAGAGCACATCGATGTTAAAGCATTAACTAAAGAAGTGCTTGATGAAACAATTGGTTTAGGCCCCCTAGAAGGCCTTATTGCTGATGCGGAAGTCACAGAAATTATGGTCAATAGCCATGATCAAATCTTCTATGAGAAAAGCGGTAATTTGTATTTATCCGATATCGCATTTTCAGATGACCAAGCCGTCCTAGGTGCGATTGAGCGTATTGTTACTCCAATTGGGCGACGTATTGATGAAAGTTCACCAATGGTTGATGCACGCCTAAAAGATGGCTCTCGTGTAAATGCTGTGATCCCGCCATTAGCGCTGAAAGGCCCATGTATTACTATCCGTAAGTTTATGCAGCGCCGGTTAAGCTGTGATGACTTAGTCAGCTTTGGCTCGATGAATCATGCCATGGCGGCATTTCTTGAAATGGCGGTTAAACAAAAGCGCAATATCGTGATATCGGGTGGTACAGGGTCAGGTAAAACGACTTTGCTTAATGTGTTGTCAAACTTCATTCCTGATGATGAACGCATTGTGACAGTAGAAGATGCGGCAGAGCTACAGTTGTACCAACCTAACTTGGTGTCGCTTGAAGCAAGGCCACCAAACCAGGAAGGTAAAGGTGCGGTTGAAATACGCGATTTGGTTAAAAACTGCTTGCGTATGCGTCCTGATCGCGTGGTGATAGGTGAGTGTCGTGGTGGTGAGGCGCTTGATATGTTGCAAGCGATGAATACTGGCCATGATGGCTCGCTGACAACCGCCCACTCAAATTCCCCTCGTGATTGTATTTCTCGACTAGAAGTCATGGTGATGATGGCTGGTATGGATTTACCTGTACAGGCTATTCGAGAGCAAATCACCTCAGCGGTAAACATTATTGTGCAGCAATCACGCTTCTCTGATGGTTCACGGCGAATTACCAGTATTTGTGAAGTGACAGGGATCGAAGGCAATGTTGTTCAATTGTCAGAGATCTTTAAGTTCCAGCAAACTGGATTTGACGATAAAGGCAAGATTGTTGGCCACTATACAGCGACCGGCACAGTGCCTGAGTTTTATGAACAGTTGCAGCAAAGTGGTGTGCGTATCGCGCTAGATATCTTTGAGCGTGAGGTCAATGTATGAGTAGCGTGATAATCGCTATGGTGTTGGTGTTTATGGCTGTAGTGCTGGCAGTGTTTGCTATCAAGCATTTGAGTACCAAGCTTGCTCGGCAGTACCAGGAGACCTTTACTACATCGGCTCGGGTGAATTTGACTGAGATGTTTTTGTTCATCGAGCCAAAGCGCATCTTTATGATCAACATGGCCACTTTGTTGCTGATGCCTATTTTGTTCAAGGTAATTACCGGTAGCTGGGTGTTCGGTATTCTCATTAGTATCGTGCTGGCGCTACTTCCCAGGTTTGCTTACAAGTTTTTGCACCAGCGCCGGCGCCGTAAGTTTGTTCATCAATTACCTGATGCATTAACCATGATTGCGAGCTCTATGCAATCAGGTGCCAACTTAACCAGTGCTATTGAATTTATGGCTGAAGAAATGGCATCGCCTGCTAAGCAAGAGTTTCAACTGTTTTTAAGAGAGCAGCGCCTTGGAGTTGAGTTCAGTACGGCACTCGACAACATGCATCGCCGCATACCTGAAGATGAATTTCAATTGGTCACTGCCGGTATGCAGATCTCTCGAGAGGTCGGTGGCAACTTGGCCGAAGTGCTTATTCGCCTTTCTGATACCTTGCGCCGAAAAATCGAAATGGAAGGCAAGATAAACGCACTAACAGCACAGGGGAAAATGCAGGGGCTAGTGATGACTGTGCTGCCGGTATTTATTGGTATTGTCTTGTATCACATGGAGCCCGCCTCTATGGGAAGGATTGTTACTGACCCTATCGGCTGGGGTTTGATAGTGGTTGTCACCTTAATGCTGATTTGCGGTTACTTTACCATTCGCAAAATCATTACCATCGATGTGTAGGTGAGCCATGTTGAACTTAATTACTATTTGTTTTGCAATCGCATTGATGTTCTTAATCGTCAGCTGTGTGCGTATTTATCGTCGTGTGCCTGTTGAGAATAGGGAGTTTATGGACCCGCTTTCTCCAGGTTTGAAGTTAATTTGGCCATGGGTGCGCTTGTTAGCTTTTTATGTGAGTGAAAATCTGAGCGTAGACTATTTAGAGCGCGTGTCGCGTAAGCTGCAAGTATCTGGTTTGTCTTACATCATGAGTGCTGAGCAGTATTTTGCAATTCGCATCATCAGTACCCTTTTTTCTGTTGGTTTGATGCTGCTGTGCGGTGCAATGTTGGACGGCGTACCAACCAATTATGTGGTGATTGCGGCAATCTTCGGCTACTACCTACCGGTTATTTCACTGAATGACTTACGTAAAAAACGCCAAGGATTAATTGTTAAGGCGCTGCCGGTTTACCTTGATTATCTGACCATGTCTATTGAGGCTGGTTTGAACATGACAGGAGCCTTATCACAAGCCGTTGAGCGCGGCCCCGCTGGGCCGCTACGCATCGAGTTCGAAAAAGTTATTCGCGACATGCGTGCAGGTATGTCAAGGGCACAGTCTTTTCGCAATATGGCAGATCGTGTTCAGGTAACTGAAGTAAACAGCTTAGTTAGTGCATTAGCACAGGCTGAAAAAACCGGTGCAAGCTTAGGCCAAACTTTACGTATTCAGTCCGACCAACGCCGAGTCGAACGCTTTTTACGTGCGGAGAAAAAGGCGTTAGAAGCACCAGTAAAACTCATTTTTCCTCTCATCGTTTTTATCTTCCCTGTGACCTTCATGATTTTGGCATTCCCAATTGCAATGAAGTTTCTGTATGAGCTCTAGGTTATGGAAAGTGTCAAGTTAACGAATCAAAAAGGTGGTGCAATTAACAGCGTATCTATTGCTGACACTGCACCGCTGCGGTTAAGAGGGCTACTTGGACGAGACAAGTTAACTGATGAGCAAGGGTTATTAATCACTCCTTGTAACTCAGTGCACACTTTCGGCATGAAGTACGCCATTGATGTGGTCTATCTGAATAAACATAACCAGGTGATAAAGCTTGTGCGTGAATTGTCACCAAGGCGATTTAGCTGGTGTTTGAGGGCTAAAAAGGTGCTGGAGCTCGCACCGGGTAGCGCACATCTAAATAATATAAATCAAGGAGATACTCTGTCATGGTAAGACAGTTAATAGTTGCACTCGCATTGGTTGGGCTAACTGCATGTTCAAGTGCACCTTCGCAAGAGGAGCATCAAGGTAATCAACAAATTCTGGTTATTCAGCAGCAGGCCGAGCACGCCTACAAGACAGCCATGCTCGACCAAGCTGAGAGTTTATACATTGAAGTGCTTAAATCAGTCCCCAACTATGCCCCTGCCTGGTTTCGTTTGGGTAATATTTATACCCGCACAGGGCGCCATGATGCAGCCATTAACGCCTACCTAAAATGCCTTGAGTTGGAGCCTAAAAATACCAAAGCTCTATATAACATCAGCCTAGTACGTATTAAGCAATCTACTCGGGTGTTGCAGCAAGCACAACGTCAAGCAGACCCAAATTCTGTTGTGACCAAACAAGTTAATGCGCTGTTGAACGCATTGAATGAACTGCAACGTGAACCCACACCTAAGACTAAACAAGCTTCGTTATGATCAGTAAAGGTGCCTTGAGCAAACTAAGAGTTAGCCCCCAGGCAGGGCAGAGTATGATTGAGTTTAACCTCGCTTTGCCTTTTCTTATGCCAATTATTTTGGTTGCCATGATGCTAATTGCTCAGTGGGGATTTATCTACTCAGCAAAAAGCACCTTAGATGCTGCAACGGTAAATGCGGCGCGAGCTGGCGCACTAAATCATGGCAATGTAAGTGAAATTCGGCAGGGGCTCGCTAAAGGCATGACCCCACTGTTTGCACATGGAACAAGTATGTCAGATACCTTGACTGCGGTAGCTAAAGCGCGGGCGGCGGTGTTTGCTCAAAGTCAAATCACTGTATTAAGCCCAGATAGACGCACGTTTAATGAGTTCAAAATTCGTGCTCGCTACAACAACCGTTATATCGATGAGATCCCAAATAATAACTTAATGTATCGAAGTGCTGGGGTGAAGGATGTTGGCAGTGGCCGACAAATGAATATTCAAGATGCCAACCTACTGCAAATAGAAGTGAGGTGGTGTCAAAAACTGATAGTGCCTTTTGCCAACTATGTTATCGAAGAAATTGTCACCTCGGTTTGGTACGCACCAAGCCGTGAGCAACTTGCATGCAATGCCTTAGGGCAAATTACAGGCGATGCGTATTTGGCGCTGGTATCGCAAGGGTTAACGCGGATGCAGACTCCTTTTCGGATGTAGTTAAAGCCGCAATAAAATAGCAATAAACGGATTTTTATAGGGATATGTGCAATGAAATATAAGTATTTATGGTTGTCGATGTTACTGGCATCCAGTCTTACTCTGACAGGCTGTGGAGGTGAACTAGAGTCAGGCGACCCTGCTTTCCAAGGTGATAACCCATCAGATCCCACATCACCTAGTGACCCAAGTCAGCCTACCGATCCAGTTGACCCTGTTGATCCGGAAGAACCCATAGATCCTATTGACTATGTCGGCACATGGGAGAATAAAGATGAAGATGCTGATGGTGTATTGGATGAGTTTGATGATTATCCGTTCGACCCGACTAAATCGGTGTATCCAGTATTTGTAGAAAGTGAGCCAAACGATAACCCTGGAGTTGCCACGCCGATTGAATTTGAGCATGGTGTGAAGGTCAGTGGTGTGATTGACTCAGAGCTTGATAAAGGTGATTTGTTTAAGTTTGACGTTAAAGAGCGACGTTCGTTGACGGCCGTGTTTACGACCCCCGCGGCTAGATTCAAGCCCCAGGTTTATGTGTCAAATGAGCAAGGTTTAGTCATTAGTGACATTTTCCTCTACCAGTTCGCAAAACCTAATATGTATGTGGTGAACTTTCCGTTGTTTGAAGCTGGTACATATCAGCTTAGTGTTATTGATGAAAATTACGCAGGATCATCAGATCTCACCTATGACATAGTGTTCTTTGATGATGCTGATGTCGATTCATTTGATGATATGAAAGAGCGTGCGTTGGGTGCAGATCTCATTGCAGATGATATGGATGAGGATTCATTGATTGATGGTGTCGAATATGTGCTTGGTATGGTGCAAGGTTCTGTAGATATTGATAGTGACGGCTTGCCAAATTGGCAGGACAAAGATGCTGATGGTGATACGTTTACTGATAGTGTTGAAACTGCAGCTGATATTGATTTTGACGGTTTTGCAAACTTTATCGACCGCGATTCAGATGGAAATAGCATTGATGATCAAGTAGAAAGCGGGAATAGCCAGCAGCCCAATGATTTTGACGACGATGGCTTAATTGATCATTTGGATATAGATGATGATAACGATGGCATTTTCGATATCAATGATCCTGCGCGGTTGTCTGCTGCGCAAGTCATGTTGTGGCAGCAAGTTGGGGACTTGTTTATTTCGTCACTGGCCACCTTATTCGAAGAGTCAAGTATTAAGTACTTTGTTCGAGCAGGAGATAGATTTGAGCTGGCTGTTGAAGGCTACTCGGTAACAACTGAACCAGTAATTTTAGTGTTAAACAACCAAGGTGAGCAGTACAACTTAACGCTTGAAGCGACTAGGCAGCAGGGGGACTATACATATTTAGCGTTTGATATGCCGAATTTAGTCGGTGAAGGAGAAGTTTCGCTTGCAATAGGGAATCAGCTGTCTGAACCCTATCCTGTTGCAGTTGGAAAAGCGGAGTTGCCATTACTCGCCCCAACTAATGCTAATGAATTAACCAATGGTGATTATATCAGTTTATCTGGTGACAACTTTGATGCAGATACCACTGTATTTTTTAATGGTAGCCCTGCAGCGACAGACTTTATCTCCAATAATGAAATTTCTGTTACCGTGCCTGAGGGTATTTCGGGTGGCAGCTATTCTGTTAATAATTCCTATGGCAAAAGCAACTATATTAATTTTGTGCTCAAGCAGTCAGTTCAAGTCAATGTTACCGTGCCTAACGCAAAATCGATTAGCCATGTGGGTGGTATATTACCTGAGCTAGCAACCGCATACTCTGGAAACAAGTTAACCCTAGATAAAATGGGACAAGATGCAGAGGCGATATTTACTTACACCAGTGAAAATGGGCAAGTAAATAGTTACTTAAGCGCGCTTCATTTGCCAGGACAAAGCACGATCGAATTCAGTTATCAGTCGACCGCATTAACCAATCTAGTTTTACATTTAGATAGTTACTACTCAGTACGAGGTTTTACGAAAACGCAAATTTCAGAGCTAGTGTTGGCGACATCAAGCTATGCACAATATGTTGAAGATGCGACTGAGCAACTAAAGTTGAATAGTGATTTTTTTAGCTATACCAACCGTAGCGACCAGACAGTAGCGTTGCTTAATCATTATCAATCATTGATTGTTGAAGAGCTAAGCGCCGCTCCAACTCAGTCTAGTCAAGCTCGAATTAACGCAGATAATTGGTTTGAGCGCATGAGCGCTCCTCAGCAAACAAGCAACAGTGAGCTATCCAAGCTAGAGCCAACGATAGTGTCTTACCCTGAAACTGTGGGGAGCTGGAATCACTTTGATATGAGCATGGAAGCGACAACTTTCGCAGAGAATGCAGGTGAACTTTCACACAGCTGTGGTGAAGGGGTCGATCCCAAATGGTATCAGGTGCTTAATTTAGATGGCTGTGTTGAGATTAAGAACCGCAGCCAGCTTTACCTTAGCGCTAGGGTCTATGCTTTAGATCCAACAACAGGTCAAATTAAAGCTGATCTGGCTTCATTGAATGCGCCTGTCGAAAACCATATTTCTCAACCTTGGGATAACGCCATGATGGCGCCGATTTCAGGTACATTCCTTGGGTTAGATGTTTGGTCAAATGACTCTTTGATTGACAAATGTGTGTATAAAGACTGCTTATATCAGATAGTTAGTCCTGGTGTTGACGGTATTTTCGGCCCTAGCCCACTAGACCTGAAAGGAAGCGAAGATTACAACCAAAAAGCGATAAAAGCTCGTCAGTATCTCGCTATTCGTACCATTATCGACAATATTGTTATTCGCTTTTATTCAATCTTACTTGATGCATCAGGTATTGATTTAAATGCGCCTGAGCATAGAACAAAGCAAAAAATGATCAACATTGTCAAAGCGGTGTACATAGGGTTACCGAGTATTGGGCAAGAAGTTGAGAAAATTCTTTCTAAAGAGACGATTACGCAAGCTGATTGGACTGATTTAGCTGGTGCAATTGGCCGTGAAATATATGAAAGCGAAATAAAGAAAGTACTAAACGATCCAACTAACCTTGGTTCGTATGGACCTGTTACAAAAGCAATTTTGTCTACTTTGGAAATTACACCTGAGCAATTCGCTACCAAGATGGCGCAAAAAGTTGCTGAGAAATTTATTCCTGGTTGGGGACAAATAAGCGCTGCGTATGAAGCCAGTATGTTGGCAAGTTCAATGATTGATATGGCAAGTACCATCAAAGACTTTGTTGTAGTGCCTACAAAGTTAGATTTTATCGTGACCTGGGGCTTAAAAGCTTCCGATATCACACCCAGAATGATTGAACAGAATGGGCTGACTAAAACCTTTACCATTGTAGGTAGCGGTATGGCGACCGTGCCGGGGGTCTTTAGTGATACTCAAGCCGAGATAAAAGTGTATGACCTTGGAAATGGTGACCAGGAGTTAGCTGCTGAAGTTGTCTCGGTTAACAAACAAGGGACAGAATTAATCTTCACGTTGACTAATGTAAGTGAAATTGATTCAGCAATTGGACCGCTAAAGGTGGAAGTTCATCATCTTGAGAAACAGGCTGTCGTGCCTTATGACATTCTTATTGGAACAGGACTAACTATTGCCAATATCACACCAGGTAAAGCTGCGGCTGGCGAAGAAGTTGAGATTACCGGTATCGGCTTTAGTCGAAATAAAGCAGGAAACAAGGTAACGTTTAGTGGCGCAAATGGTCAGCGAATCGAGGCTCCTGTCAAGTCTGCGAGTACAAGCAGTTTAACGGTGATCGTGCCGGCTGGCGTGATTACTGGTTTTGTTACTGTTGAAGTCGCTGAAACACTGAGCAATGAGTATCCGTTTTCAGGAACTGCTCAGCTACTTATCACTTTCGGTGATAATGGTAATTTTAACGATGATGTATTTAAGCTAAGTGTCAACAATCGAGTAGTTTATGATAATAACCAACCTGAACGTAAAGTTGGTCCATTAGCGATTTCATTAGATGATGGGGATCACTCAGTACAGTTGACGGGAATTCGTGCAGATGATGGCATCGCCACTTATTACATCGAGTTTTCTGGAGACGTAGTAAGTGTGAGCGGTGATGAATTGTCGGGTAGGGATCTATGCCCTAATACTCATAAAAACTATCAAGTATCAGTGCAAAGCGGAGCTGGTTCGAGTAGTAATGCTGCTAATAACAGCAGTTTAAAATCTTCTCCTATGGTATTACAGTATGAGACAAGTGCTCAGCCAACTGAGTGCCCTGTAGTAGGCAATTAATTGTATCGCCCCTTTAATTAGGGGCGAACTATTTATGGATGGAACCATGCAAAAAACGTTTTTACTTGGCTTTATGTGCGTTGTGATGAGTAGTTCTGCAGTTGCAGATGAGCAGGCAAAGTGGCAACAAGAAAGGCAGTTACGTATTGAAACCGCTAACCAAATGGATTTATCAATACCAAAGCAGCTATGTTCACGAAGTGGAGATATCGTCACTAACAAAGATGTGGCGCTGTTTAAGCAGGTTTTTGTAGCTACCCCAGCTACAGATAAGCAAGTTGAAGGGCATTTATCGAAGCTATATAAAAAGTACTTTGTTACAGATTATCGAGGAATTAACGACTTTCGCTTAGTAGAAGGGGAGCATTTCGGGTTTGTTGATGCCAAAAACTCAAGTAATGACTCCGTTAAAGATTCAGCTAGTCGCCGCGATTATGACACCGTTGTTTGGATACGTTATGAATTTGATACACAAAACACTAAAACTGACCATATCATCGCGAAAGGAGGTCGATGTGAAGTCGCTAAGTTTGATAACCAATGGCGGGTGATTAAGCTGTTATAGAAGGTATTCTGCGTCAGCCGTCATATTCAATTTAAATACGCACTACAACATTTTCAAGGATGAAATAAGTGAAAGCTAGCAAAATAGCAGCCCTGCTAGGGCTATTCCCGAGCCTATCTATCGCATCTTGTCAGATTGAATTCGAAGTACTAGAACCATTCCCTCCCGCTAAGCAATATAAAATATCTTATTACGACTCCAAGCTTGAAACCTATAAGGTTGAGGGGCTTGCAAATGGTGGTAAAGTGCCATTGCATCTATCTACATGTCCACAAGAACAATATGTCGATCTCACTCTTTCTAGCCTTATTAGCGGTGAAGAAATCAATCTTTTCCAACGCGAAGTCTTCTTGTAACAAAATGGAGATTAATATGAGGGATTTAGTCAAATATCTACTTCTGATAGGGGCTTTAATATTTTGTATAAATGCTAATGCCCTTGAGCGGTTCGCTGGCCTAGAAGATGGCTCAGATGACAACCTAAGAGCAGTCTGTAAAGACTATATGCTGAATAGCTTTTTGAAGAACGACCCTGAGCTTTTCTTTCATTTGCTGCCAAAAACGATGAAGAAGATGGAGGCGATGATTGAGAAAGATTGGCCAGCGGGACACTTAAAGCGTTTTGGTCCTGAGCCCTTAACTGAGTACGACCTTTTTGAGATGAAAAACAAAATCAAACACTCTGAGTATGAAGGGAATAAAACTAAGAGCATTGAGGTTTGGTACAAAGCAGGGATTATGAAATATAAAAGGGGAACATCTTGCTATTTCGAACGCCATGAAGATGGGCGTTGGTACTTTGGTAAAAAACCGTAAACAACACAACAAGGCCTCTGTTTATAGGCCTTGTCTCGTAATGACATTAAAGGGATGTAATGAGCTATAAAATTTGTAAACAAACTGACGAACGTATTGTATTGCAAGACACTGGTGGCATCGTCGATTTCATTTTTGGAATAGTATGGGCGGTGCTAGGTTTGGGGCTTGTTTACATAGCTTGGTTTGGTTACCAAGATTCTGGCGATCTACTGATGTCAATTGCTATCGCCCTTGTCGGTTGTTGTTTTTTCTTCCCCGTATTTAAAGTTAACCGATTAGTTATTGATGCTGTTAATAAAGAAATCATTAAAACCAAATCTTGGTTTGGAATCGCTTCAGAGCAAGAAACTGTCACCAATGGCAACCTCTCAATGATAGAAATGTCGGGGTTTATATATAATGAACTGGAGAGTGTGACTGAGGACTCAAGGCAGCGCCGGCGTTATTATTTCTTGAGGTTTTACAGCTACCCTGAGTGGGAACTTTCCATGAGAGATATGCCCACTATGTTAAATGTCGCCTTATTTATTGAGCGCCATTTTGACTCAGGTGTTGCTATCAAAACTGAGGGGACTAGACATAAATTTAGCGCGCTCGGTTTATTGAAAAACTATCAAAAAGTCGACTTGCCAGAGTGTTCTTTGGTTGCGGAAACTGGGTTTCAACAATTGGGTGTTGGCGTTGGTGGTGTTGGCCGTATTAAGTTCTGGCTATCCTCATTAATGAGTATTAGCTGGATTGTCATTGCACTTTGGCTTGTGCTGTATACTGATGTGCTTGAGGGCTTTGACAGTATTCCTGTACTACCGCTGCAAATAGCTGTGCTTGCATTCGTTACTTTGCTGAGCGGGTTGAGCATTAATGCTAGCTTTCCAGCCACGCTTAAAATCGATCACGGCCATTTGATTGTCAAAAATAGCCTGTTGAAAGCTAGAAGGTACCCTTTAGCAGATGTGATTGGTGCCGTGAATTTCCTCGATATAACTTTTTTACTAACCAAGAATGGCGTTGAAAGGCTAGCGCATAACCTGCCAAATCAACACAGTTACGCCATTCACACTTGGTTGCTGCCATTTATAAAGAGGTAGCTTTTGCTTTAAGGTAGTTACTTTATATTGCTGATTTTAATCTCAAATAATCACGTTCTCTCTTTTGCCAAAAGTATGATTTATGCAAAATATTTTGCTTTTATGCATCTTTGCTGTATTGTGACATATTATGTCCAAACGGATTGTGGACGTTGGAGCTAATGTAGCTGACTACCGAATCGATTGATGTAAATCCTTTTAAGTTCAGTAGCTAAAAGTGCTATTAGCGTTAAACCCACCCTTGATAAAAGGAGCAAAGATGGATTTTACCAACCCTATTTTCATCTGGCTTGTCATTGGTATTGTGATGATGCTGGCTGAAATCATTATTCCCGGTGGCATCATTATTCTGCTTGGTGTTGCCTGTGTACTTGTTGCTTCAGCCTTAGCTGTTGGTTTTATTGATGGCCTGAGCCAAAGCCTGACTTTGTGGTTTATCAGCTCTATGGTGCTGCTGCTCGCATTTCGCCATGTGACCCAAAAAATGATTGGTGGCGACGCTCATGTTGATAACACCGATGAAGAGTTGGACTTATACAATCAGGTCGCCACAGTTAAAGCAGATATAGGCCCGGGTGAGAAAACCGGTCGTATCACCTGTTTAGGCTCAGATTGGACAGCACTCGGTAATGGCTCTGTAATAAAAAAGGGCACCGAGGTGCGTATTATCTGCCGTGAAAACATTGGCTTTGTGGTTGAGCCTCTGCTGCCACAAGAGACGCCTCAAGACATGTCGCAATAGATGCCACAAGAGCCGTAAGTTATTAAGGGTCACTAATGAACCCAAAACCAATATTCGACTAACAACTCGTTCAGAGTCCACTTAGCTCAGCTGTTGTTAAAGCTGTCAGGATAGTGCTAGGCAAGATGCCTAGCGCAGCGAGCAAGCTGATTTCAAATAATAAGGAAGTGATATGCTGTTATTTACCATCGTATTTTTATTCTTTGTTTTTATTCTCTATAAACTCATGTTGATTGTGCCCATGCGCGAGGTACATGTCATTGAGCGTCTAGGTAAGTTTAAAAAGGTGCTGCAACCTGGGTTTCATTTTCTAGTGCCGTTTGTAGACCGTGTCGCCTACAGGCACGATACCCGCGAAGAAGTGCTCGACGTACCACCACAAAGTTGTATCTCGAAAGATAATACTCAGTTAGAAGTTGACGGCTTAGTTTATCTAAAAGTCATGGATGGCAAGCTTGCAAGTTACGGTATTGAAGATTATCGCCGCGCCGCGGTAAACCTAGCGCAAACCACCATGCGCAGTGAGATTGGTAAGTTGACGTTATCGCAAACCTTCTCTGAACGTGACAGCTTGAATGAGTCGATTGTACGCGAGATTGATAAAGCCTCAGACCCATGGGGAATTAAAGTGCTGCGCTATGAGATTAAAAACATCACACCATCTCGCCACGTGATTCACACGTTAGAAAAGCAAATGGAAGCTGAGCGTCAAAAGCGTGCTGAAATTACCCTAGCTAACGCAGAAAAAGCCGCGATGATTAACCTATCTGAAGGTGAGCGTCAGGAGGCGATTAATCTTTCTGAAGGTGAAAAAACAAGACGCATTAACGAAGCGATTGGTACAGGTAAAGAAATCTCAATTATCGCTAATGCTAAAGCGCAAGGAATGGAGTTAATTTGTGAGTCGTTAGCTAACAATGGTGGTAACGATGCGATGAACATGCTGCTAAAGGAGCAGTTTATTGGTCAGGTAGGTAAGATTTTATCTGAATCGCAAGTGTCGGTAGTGCCGGCTGAAATGGCTAAGCTGGAAGGCTTTTTTGAAGGCATGGAGCAGGTAACCAGCACGGTTGCTGCAGGTACTGATTCAGCAAAAGGAGCACGCTAATGATTAACTTAAATGCAAGCAATACAGATATGATTGTGATGGTAATCTGGGGCATTATTTTTACCATTTTCGTGCTCAAATTATTTCAATCAATTCGTCTGGTACCGACTAAATCTGCTTACATTGTTGAGCGACTAGGTAAGTACAGCAAAACCTTAGATGCGGGCTTTCATGCCCTGGTTCCGTTTATCGATAAGGTTGCCTACATCCACGATCTAAAAGAGGAGACCATTGATGTACCGCCGCAAGAGTGTTTCTCAAGCGATGAAGTTAATGTTGAAGTAGACGGCGTTATTTATATCTCGGTTACCGACCCGGTTAAGGCTAGCTATGGTATTACCGACTATCGTTACGCGGCGATTCAGCTAGCGCAAACTACTACGCGCTCGGTGATCGGTACGCTAGATTTAGATCGCACCTTTGAAGAACGTGACTTGATCTCAGCAAAAGTAGTGGAAGTATTGGATGAAGCAGGTGCCATGTGGGGTATTCGAGTTCACCGTTACGAGATTAAAAACATCACTCCGCCAGAAACGGTGAAAAATGCCATGGAAATGCAGGTTAATGCAGAGCGTGAACGCCGTGCATTACTGGCAAAAAGTGAAGGTGATAAGCAGTCTAAAATTAATCGCTCTGAAGGTTTAATGGCTGAAACCATTAACTTATCTGAGGGTGAGATGCAGCGCCGCATTAATGAAGCAGAAGGTAAGGCTGAGGAGATTTTAACTCTTGCCAAAGCGACCTCAGAGTCGATTGCCACACTGGCAAAAGTGATTTCTGCAGAGGGTGGGCAAAGTGCGCTACGTATGCAGCTTGGTGAGCAATATATGAAGCAACTTGATGGACTGAGTAAGTCTGATAGCCGCATTGTGCTGCCAGGCAATATGGTTAACTTTGAATACTGGCTAGACAGTATTGGTCTTAAAGAAGATAAAGTGAAAAGTTAGACATCTTATTGATGAGTTTAAACAATGAAGGTCGGCACTAGCCGACCTTTTGCTACTGAGCTCGCCAAGATAAGGCTTGCCAAGATATCGCTTGTCGGTAACACTCAAATTAAGCAAAGTTGCAGGGTTTACTATGGCGCAAAAACCTCTAGTCGTTCATTGTGTGGACGACAACAAAATGGGCGGTGTGAATATGGCGTTGACTCACTTGTGCCAGTCGCACTTAAGTGAGCATTTTGATATGCGCATTGTATACATGCCTATGGGGTTACATGCTCGTTTGATGCTTGATGCAGACATTATCTGTTTTCACGGCGCTTCAAGTTGGACTGGATTGCTTGGTGTGATGAAGCTAAAGCTTAAATTTCCTAGAGCTAAGCTTGTATTGCAGGAGCATCATTACAGTCAGGGCTTTGTTGACGAGAATGTGTCAGCGAGTGGGCGTTTTTATCAGCTACTGAAATTCACCTACGGCTTGATGGATAAGGTCATCAGCATTGCACCATCACAGCAACGATGGATGCTTAAACACAAACTTGCTTCCAAAACTAAAATTGCCATGTTAGGCCAGGGGCGAGATCTCTCCCAACTAATGCCATTACCTGAAACTGTGACTAGCACCTTCATAGACGCAGATTTGGATTTACTAGCAAACAATTTTCAGACAAATAAGGCATACCCTAACCCTACGCTGATGCCTATTAAGCCAAGTGCAATATCTGAATCTTTTGAAGTTAACGCATCTAACAACACAGTTAACAGTAATGCCGCTCAAGTGAAATTACTCGCTTATGGGCGCTTTCATTGCCAAAAAGGCTTTGATGTATTGCTAAAGGCGATGGCCCTCATACCAGCTGAATTATGCCAGTTAACGCTTATAGGCGAGGGCGAGTTGCAAGGTGAGTTTCAGGCGCTTGCCGAAGAGTTGAGTCACGTGCAAATATTGCCAGCCGTAGATAATATTGCCACGCAATTACTAGCGTGTGATGCTGTGGTTATTCCCTCACGTTGGGAGCCATTTGGGTTGGTGATGCAAGAAGCCTTAAGTATGGGTAAATGTGTTATTGCCAGTGACGTTGACGGCCTACATGATCAGTTTACTGATGCGCCGTGTGTATGTGTTAAGCTGCTTTCGCAGCAACAATCGCGACAACAAGCGCTACAACAATCGCAACAGTCCTCACCAGGCTTAGAGCGAAAGCCAGAGCTAAAAAAAGAACTAACTAAAGAGCTGAGCCCTGAGCAAGTCGCTATGCAGATAACCTCATTTTGCAAGGCGTATCAGTCAGGTGAAATCGCGGCCAAATGGCACAATGATTACTCCCATATTAATTTACAGAAATGGCGACATCAGCAATGGCAAAACGTGGTGGATAACTGGCACAGATTATTGAGTGAACTTTGATCAAAGGTAGTGATTGTTTTTAGCTTAGTTGCATCAGCTGGGGTACCATTCTGTCTAGGGGCTGCTAAAGCTAACTCTGAAAGAGTAGGGGCGATGCTGTGATTGAATGGGATTTTGCTGAATAGCATATAGGCTTCCATTAATCGCATCGGCGTTTGGTTCTGATTTAACAAGCAGCGTTAGACGCAAGATGGCAAGCATTAGGTGATGAGTAAAAAATGTGCCCATGACGATGCATCAAAGGTCACAATCAAATGTAGGATAAAGACCAATGCTTCTCAGAGAATTCGATTTAGATTTGCCAGAGGAAAATAAAGATTTACGGCATCAGTTTAGAAATGATGTTAGATGTATTGCTGCGCAATATTTCAGTTTTTTCCCTAAGAAGTTTAAAACGAATGGCTTCTGGAAAGTTTTGGTTGAGTGTTCTTCTGAAGAGGGGCTTCCTCACATTTATATGAAGGTTATGACAGTTAAAGTGGTCTTTGATTTTGAAAGATACTTGTTGCTGGACAAGATAGAGAAAAAAAAGAGTATCTTACATGCGCTTAATATTGGGTTGTTGAAAGTAAGTCAAGGACAAGGTTGGGACCCTTTATTGCTTGAAGACTGCTTTAGAAACGTTGTTGCGTCTGCCTATGATTTTCATTGGGTTTTCAAAAAAACGAAAAAAAATCCAGCAAGGAAGTTGGTTGCTCAAATAACGTGTCATCACGACCTAGATGAGTTTACTGCTAAATTATGTGTAAGTGATTTAAGTGGTTCTTTAGTATTCGAGTGTTTATTAGTAGATGAGGACCCAAATGAGTTTGCTTTTGCTTATAAACTTGGAGACTTCAAATGGCTGTCCAATCAAGATATTGCATTTTACAATAAACAAAATGATCTAGTAGCTAAGATTGATATTAATGCAAAAATGACAATGTTCTTGCAAAGCTAATTAACAAGATTCGAGAGGCATACTCGTGATTAGTATGGCCTCTCTTTCTAATACAGATCTCATGATCGCTTTTCCTACCCGATTCACAACCCCATTCTTACCAAACCCAAATTCTATTTATCACTTTTCGAATTGCAATGCAGAATGCTATTTTGCATTGTTTGTCACAAAGGTGAATTTTAATTTATTGATTTTAAAGAAGTAAAAAGTTGGTCTGGTCTATGCAATACCTGTTTACCGATACTAACAGAGCGAGATCAGCCTATGACTTCTTTAGCAACCAAGACTGTTCAGTCAGTCCAACAAGCCTCAAATAATAAGCAGGGTGTTTTTGATGATGCTCGGCTTGTACAAAACGTGCAACATGCCGGTGCCAACAGCAGTGGTCTCGCAAATCGATCAATGATGAAATCTAGTTTCTATCTGCTATTTGCAGGTGCTGGTTTACTCATGGCGCAAGGTGCGAAGGCCAGTGAGCCATTTAATGCTTGCCCAACCCAAGCCTTTATTGTGCAAACGCCAGCGGGCAACCCTATTACCTATGGTGTAGACCTTAGTACAGGTAGTTATGTGGTGCTGTCGGATGCAATGGGGGTTAACGCCGCGATTAATGGCACTGGCTTTAGTTACAGCGACAACTATTTATACGGCTGGGACTATGATAATCAAACCTTGAGCCGCATCGACAATCAATATCAAACAACGCCACTTAACTTAGTTAAACACGGCTCGGTTGGAACGACTAACTTCTATGTGGGTGACGTTGCCATTGATAGCAATACCTGGTTTGGGTATCGCAAAAACCTCGGTTTATTCAAGGTTGAGTTAGACAACGCGAATCCTGTGATGGAATTAGTCACCAATCAAAGTAGTTTGGTTAACTACAATATTACCGATTTTGCCTTTCACCCCTTTGATGGTTACCTCTACGCAGTGACTAACGGCACTAGTGGCAAGCTACTGCAAATTGACCCAAATACTGGTGAGTATCAAAACTTAGGTACTGTGGTTACAGCAAGTAAGAGCTTTACCTTTGGCGCGCAGTTCTTTGACCCAGACGGCAATCTTTACATGAGTAACAATCGTGACGGTAACGTGTATAAGCTCAATGTCGCTGATGCAAACCCACAAGCAGAGCTGTTTTCTTATGGTCCTTCTTCAACCTCAAACGATGGCGCGCGTTGCGCCCTTGCTGAAGTGCCAGTCGGTGACTCTGTAGATTTTGGTGATGCGCCAAATTCTTATTCAACGTTAATGTCTGATAATGGCGCCCGCCACGGCATCATTGAAGGCTTGAGTTTAGGTAAGCTAAATGACAATGAATCAGACGGTTACCCTGCGCCATTATCGGACGATTCTAGTGATGGTATTGATGACGATGATGGCATCAGCATGCCAACAGGTTTCGAGATTGGTGAGACTGCGGTGTTGCTGGTGGATGTTACTGGCAGTGATGGCTACCTCAACGCCTGGATTGATTGGGGCCAAGATGGTGAATTCGACGGCGAAGATCGTGTTGTAAGCGCGAAAAAAATGGCACCAGGGCAATCGAGCGTCATGATTGATGTACCTAACTGGGCTAAAGCCGGTGACACCTGGGCGCGTTTTCGTTTAAGTAGCACGCCAGATATTTTACCTACCGGTGGTGTAAGTGATGGTGAGGTTGAAGACTACGCGTTAACAGTGACGGAAACTGGCGTGAAGATGACTTATTACCCATCTTCATCAACCTATACCACATTAGCCTATGAAGATTTGTTCCCCAATCAAGGCGATTTTGACATGAACGATGTAGTGATGCAGCTGCGCATTGTTCAGTACGAGAAAAATAATCATGTTCGTCGTGTAGGTTTTGAAGCACATCTAGTCGCTATGGGCGCCTGGTATCACAACGGTTTTGCAATCCAATTGCCGGATGTAGCGCGCAGCAATGTACAAGAATCAGCCATTGAATGGTCAATTCAAGGTGTGAAACAAACTCAGTCGCCGCTAGAGCAAGGGCAAACCAATGCCGTGATGGTGTTTAGTGAAGACCTATGGCAGCACGCGACACGCGGTAATAACTGTGAATACTTCAGAACCGAAGCCGGTTGCGGTACTAGCTATCGTGCAAGTTGGAATATGACGGTTCCGTTTGTGGAGGCTGTTGACGTTGAATTAATGCCGGCATTCCCTTACGACCCATTTATCTTTGCTACGCCCAATACCGACCATGGCTTAGCCGCCAAGAACATTACTGATGGCAAGAACCCTGGCCGTTCACTTGAGATACACCTAAAGAACAAAGCGCCGACCGATCTATTCGACCCACGCTTTTTAGGGGCCCATGATGACGCATCATCACCATCTCAAGGTCAATACTTCCAGGATGAAAACGGTATGAGCTGGGCGATTGAAGTGCCTGATAACTGGGAGCACCCATTAGAGAAAGAGCGTTTAGATAATGCATACCCAGAGTTTGTCGATTTTGCAGCAGACCCAAGCGGTAACACGAATGCTGACTGGTACATCAACAAAATTGAAGAGCTGGTGTTTTAACTGACAAATGCTAGCCAGAGCAGTCAGTGAGCCAATCAAGGTCACTGACTGGCCAACCCGAATCGAATATTGAGGTAATTAATATGAATAAGCTAACTCACAAGATTGCTGCTCAAACGAAAAATAATGCAACCGCTGCTAACTATCATTCTGAACAATCAGCTGCTGAGCAGGACGAACATAAACAAACTTGGTTTGACTTTTTACAACGCAAAGGTACGCCAATGAATATATTACCAAGCCTGCTGGCTATATCAGTGATTAGTTTGCTAAGTGCCTGTGGTGGAGGCGGCGGTGGGGGAGAATCTCCAGCTCCAGTAGCTAACACGCCAACATCAACAGGTGACACTGATACAGGTGGCACAGGTGATACCGATACTGGCGGTACAGATGAAGGTGATGATCAAACACCACCAGAGGAGCCTACACCTCCTGAAGAAGAGGAACCAACACCCGATCCAACTTCGCTCGATGATCTGGTTGTCGATGCAGACTTTGAAATGCAAGCAGTGTTTGAGCTTGAGGTTCAGGTGGCGCTTACCAACGGCAAGCGCGGCTATTTCTCACTCTGTGATGACTTTACTCAGGGGGCAAATATCACTGTTAATTATGAGTCATGCTTGCTTCGCGGCCCGCTTGATAACGGTCAGCTTAACGATACTTTGAAGGTAGCAAATCACCAAGCGAGTTTGATGGCAGTAGTGTGGTTTTATGATGGCAGCGAACCACAATATCAAAGCTGGCAATATGATAGTCAAGTTGAACAGCAGCAGTTAACGTTTAACTAACCTAGCAAAGTTAAGCTAAAAAAAGCCCTAGTGCAGAATCTGCATTAGGGCTTTGTATTAAGAGGCTTTTACTTACTTTTCGTTAGCGACTAAGCAACAGCCTCAGTTAAGTAACTGGATAGCTAACTCAACGGCTTAGTGTGCTTGAGCAAGAGTTTGTGTATCGGCGGGCACCTGCCAATCACCGCCTAGCGCTTTATTTACCAGTAATAAATTATTGGCGACATTAAGCTTAGCCAGCACAATGGCATCTTTTACCTGATTGTCTTGACGCTGAGCATCGAGTACTTGTAGGTAGTCAATTAACCCAGCTTTGTACAAACTTTTTGCTTTGGCGACAGCTTTACTTGATTGCTCGGCTGCCTCGGCGAGTTGTTTATGGAACATCAAGCTATTGCCATAAGTCATTAAGGTGGTTTCGACCTCATTAAATGCATCGTTCACCGTTTGCTTATAGCGTAACCTTGCTTGTTCAAACCTTGCTTGTTGCAGCTCGACCATGGCATCACCACGGCCACCGTCAAACACATCCCAGGTGACACCTGCAAACCCTAGCCATGCACTAGAGCCTGAACTAAACAGGTCGTCGGCATTCTTTGCTAGCGTTGCCGGTGATGCCGTAATGTAAAAGCTTGGGTATTGTGCTGCAATGCTCGCCCCAAGCTCTTGGTTAATTGCTGCCATATCTCTCTCTGCAAAGGCGATGTCGGTTCTGCGTTTGAGCAAATCTGATGGCAAGCCAACAGGTATTTTACCTGTTACCACAGGAAGCTCGGCTGCTGAAAACTTATCTAGCACTGTACTTGGATGTTGGCCAAGTAAAGTGGCGATACGATACAAGTGCACTTTCTCAGCTGTTTCAAACACGACCTGACTTGCTTTAACACCAGCCAGTGCCGCCCTAGCTTTGGCAAGGTCTAAGTCTGAGCCGTAACCCGCATCCACCAAGCTTGTCACCATCTCCAATGTTTGTTGCTGCTCGTCGATATTTTGCTTCGCGATAGCCAGTCGCTCTTGAGCGCCACGATATTGTAAATAGTTATGGATTAAGTCTGTGGTAATCAAGGTGACCATGCCTTGCTGCAAAATCTCGGCTTGCTCAAGGCGAATACTGGCAGCTTGGCTTAATGCATCTAGCTTGCCAAATACATCCATTTCCCAGCTGATATTGGCGCCTACCATAAAGCCATACTGGTCTTTATCAATCAGCTCCAATTGCTGACCATTGAGCGGGTTTTGAATGCCGGAAACCATGTCACCTAACAGTGGATCTTTCTCAGATATGCCGTAAGAAAAACCGCCAGCTCCCAATGATACGGTTGGAATGCTAAACGATGACACCGCTTGTTGATAAGCCTTTGCCGCTTGAATGCGTTGGGCGGCAACTTCTATGGTTAAGTTTTGCTGCTGAACCTGCTCAATCAGTAAATTGAGTTGCGGATCGTTAAAGCTAGACCACCAGTGAGACTCACTTGCAGCTACATCTGTGGTATTTGACTGATGTAGATATACTTTATCTACCGAAATTACCTGCTCAACGTCATATTCTGGTGTCATGCTACAACCGCTAAGTAGCAAGGTTATAGCCAATGTGAGTTTACGCTTGTTCATTTAGCTGCTCCTGCGATCTAGTGGTTGATTGGCTGTTAAAGCTCACCTTGTAAAGTGCTGGCATTAACAGCAGGGTGAGGGCGGTAGCAACAACGAGCCCGCCAATAATGGTGGCTGCCATTTGATCAAATAACAGATCGCTTAGGAGCGGGATCATCCCTAACGCCGTTGTGAGTGCACCCATAGTGATCGCCATAGTGCGATTAAGTGTGGCATCGAGAATGGCATCATCCAGTGACTTACCATTTTGTCTTTCAAGCTCGATTTGATCGGCCAGAACAATGCCGTTTTTGATAATCATGCCCGAAAGCGCAATTGCTCCTACAAGCGCCATAAAACCAAATGGTTTGTCGAGTAACAGCAATGACCAGCACACACCAATCGCCGCAAGTGGCACTGTGGTTAGAATGATCAATGGCTGTTTAAAGGCGCCAAATAGTGCGACAAGAATGATCACCATAATCAAAAATGCTTTTGGTGTTTGCAGCAAAATGTCGTCAATAGCTTCTTGCTCGTCAGCATATTCTCCGCCCCACTCCATGGTGTAGCCAGGAGGTAGCGCAATTGCTTCGATTTGTGCGCTAATCTGGTTGCGCACCTTGCCTATGGTTTCGCCATGTACACCTGCTTGAACCGTTAGTGTTGGTACACGGTCTCGGCGCCAAAGCATGCTTTGTTCACCGCGCACTTCAAAGCCATCAACCACATGCGAGAGCGGTACACTATGTACGCCAAGTAGCGAGCGCACAGGAATGTCACCCATATCATCAATACTTGAGTTAGGTGAGCGCATGATTATTGGCAGTAATGTGTCTTCCTGGCGCAGTTGTCCTACGGTGAAACCGTCGGTAGCACGCTTGATTGCCAATGAAATATCAGCTCGGTTTACTCCTGCAAGGCGGGCTTTTTCCTGGTTGATGATAGGCACTAACACCTTGCTCTCTTGACGCCAGTCGTCGCGAACATAACGAGTATTTGGGTGTTGCTGTAACACTTGCTGTGCTTGGCTTGAAAGCTCATGCAACACTTTCGGATCTGGGCCTGAATAGCGAACCTCAATACTGAACTTATCTTTGGTTGCTAGCTTGAGTGCGCGGAATCTCGGTTGAGCTTGTGGGAAGTGCTGCGCAAGCCACTGATTACCTTCGCTTACTAAGGTTTCAATGCTTTGAAAGTCATGCGTATTAATTAAGATTTGCCCATAACTGCTATCCAAAGGCTCTGGTTCGACTGTTACCGAAAAACGTGGCGCACTGGCACCAATATAGCTGGCAATCGACTCAACTTCTGGGCGCGCTATCAACCACTTCTCAATCACTAGCATGTCTTTGGACGCTTGCTCTGTTTGGCTGCCATTAGGTAGCCAATAATCAAGGAACACCATTTCGCGATCGGAAGTTGGAATAAAGTTAACTTTTACCAGAGGCGCGATCACTAAGGTCAGCGCTACAGCAAGTGCCGCTGATGCAATGGTGCGTTTTGGGTTATTGATAGTCCAGGTGATTACGCGAGTAAACACGGTTTTGAACTTACTTGGCTTGCTCTCGTCGCTTTGCTCCGGCGTTTTAATAAATAGCCAGCACATTAGCGGCGTAAAGGTCATGGCGATTACCCACGACAGCAACATAGAGCTTGCTAGGATCTGCACTACTGAAATGGCAAATTCAGACGCATCAGTGGTGGAGAAGATCACTGGGCTTGCACCCATAATTGCAATCAGCGTAGCACCCAATAAAGGTAGGGCGGTTTCGCCAACGCTTTCAGTCGCAGCGGCTAAACGTGCTTTGCCTTGCTTGAGTTTTGAGCTGAACATGTCGGCAATGACAATCGCGTTATCGACCAGCATCCCAAGGGCTAAGATGAACGAGCCTACCGACACCCGTTGGAGGTCGATACCGGCAAAATTCATGAAGATTAAGGTTGAAAGAATCGTCAGCAATAAACTCGCGCCCACAATCAGCGCACTTTGCCAGCCCATAAATAGCATTAATACGACGACAACAATCGCAATACTTTCAAGTAGATTGTTAATAAAGGTGGTGATGGAGTCGTGCACTTCTTCTGGTTGAAATGCAATGGTGCTGATGTTTACGCCAACAGGCAGCTCTGCCTGAAAGTCATTGATGATTTGCGTGAGCTCATCGCCAAGCGATACCACGTTAATACCGTTAACCGGACTTACCGCTAGGGTGATTGCCGGCTCGCCATTGTAGCGGCTTTGAGTTAACGCAGGCTTTTGATAGTCATAGTAAATATCGCTAATGTCGCCAAGCCTAATCAATCCGGTTGATAGTTGGCCGACACCGGATTTTATCATTACATTTTTGATGTCTTCGATATCGGTGAACGCGCCAGTTTGTGCAACGCGCAAGCGCTCAATGCCCATTTTAAAACTGCCAGAGTCCAATGGCATATTCTGGCTATTAAGCTGGTTAATTACCTGTGCTGCAGATAAACCAGACTCGGCGATACGCTCGTCGCTGATATCAATATGCACCACACGGTTTTGTACGCCATGTAGTTCAATTTTCTTGATGCCAGATACTGCTTTTAAGCGACGTTGTAGCTCTTTGGCATAATCTTTTAGTTGATGTGATGGCGCATCCTGGCTATGGATGGCAAATAGCATGCCGTAGACTTCTGAAAACTCATCTTGTACGACGCTAATTTGCGCCTCTGGTGGCAACAGTAGCTTAATATCAGTCACTTTGCGGCGGAGTAAGTCCCATTGCTGCGGCAGAGCATCACTGGGCAGCTCACTCACAAGGTCGACAAAAATCATTGATACGCCGGGTTTCGAAAGCGAGCGCAGGGTTTTCAGTGAACCCATTTCTTGCAGCTTAGTTTCGACTGTGTCAGTTACTAGCTGTTCAACCTCACTTGCTGATGCGCCTGGGTACAAGGTCACAACAACCGCGGTTTTAACCGTGAACGACGGGTCTTCGAGCTTACCGAGATCAAAGTATGAATAAATACCAGCAATGGTTGCCAGTACGGTGAAAAATACAACGAATACACGCTGTCTAATGGCAAATTCAGCTAGATTCATTTAGTCATTCCTAGATCAACAATATTACTGGCGTCGGCGCCATCGTCTAAGAAAGCTGCGCCAGCAATGATGATGCTCTCATTGCCGGTAAATGAGCCTTGAATACAGCTAGTGTCGAGCCCAGCGCGAATAAGCTCTACTGGCATCATCTTAACGGTTGCAGATTCGACTTTTGACACATGAGTTTGCTGATCAACCGTGAAGATAGCACTAGATGGCACGCAGTAAGTCGCTGCAGATTGCTCCGTTGGGTTAATACGCGCGTTAATCACCTTACCCGGGTAGTAAAGCTCACCACCTTGTTCAATTTTGATTGTTGCGCTGTAAGTGCGCTTAATCGGGTCTGCAATAGTAGTGATTTCACTGATTTGCCCAACTAAGGTTTGCTCAGTATCAGCGCTGCTAATAATGGCTTGTTGCCCGCGATAAACCTCGCTTAGTAATGACTCAGAGATATCAATTACTGCTTGAATAGATTGCGGCTGGTGGATGGTGACAAAGCCAATTCCTGGGGTAACCTGTTCAAAGTTGTCAAAGTTACGCTTGCCAATCACGCCATCAAATGGCGCTGTTAACTGGGTATAGCGCAATGAATCTTCGGCCTGTTGCAAATTAAGCGATACGACTTCAACTCCCGCTTGAGCACGGGCAACACCGGTTTTAGCGCGTTCGACATTAACGTCAGCAATGGCTTTGTCTTTGTTTGCAGCCTGGGTGCGTTTTAGCTCATTCTCTGCTTGTTGAAGTGATGCTTTTGCCTCAATTAGTCGGGCTTTTAGTTCATTAACTCGTACTTGAAAATCGTGTGGATCGAGCTGTGCGATAACTTGCCCGGCTTTTACGTGCTCACCTTGGTTGAACATGATTTGCTGCAGCGTGCCAGGTACGCGAAACGCGAGACTCGCTCTATTTTGAGACTCAACCACACCAGAAAAGCGCAGGCTATGCTGCTGGTTTATTTGGTCAATATTGATTACAGCGATTGGTTGAGTGGGTTTAATTTCAGTTGCGGCTGGATTACCACAAGCAGTAAGCGCGAATAAGCTTGCTGTGAGTATGCAGGTTTGTTTAGTTGGCATCTTATTATTCATCCTCTCTATTTGATAAGGTTATTTTAAGATTCGATACCCATGCTGATTAACCCACCTAGCTGGTTCTTATTGTCTTAAAAAATGAGACAATCGAGTTGTTGCGCCGTTTGTACACTCATTTGAGGCTAATAAGTCTGATTTTGTTGCGCATTTGTTTTGTATGTTATTTTATCTTTGGCGTTGATGTTGTTGGTTGTGGGCGCGAATGTAACCAGATTTGATGTGATTGATATAAATAGATTTTGTCTTGTTTTTTGAGACAAAGTGAGTCGTTTTCGCTAGTTAATTAACCCGATTGCTTTGATTACTATTTGTGACGTCGAAAGCAAATGAATCAATAAGTAACTCTGTAAGGGGAAGATTATGAAAACGCAATCATTCAAAACATTAGCCATAGCCACAGCATTAATGGCAACTAGCTCTGTCGCCAATGCTGTTGAAATTGACTTCTTTGCGGGTGCCGGTGTGGGTTACCAAATGGATACGGTTGAAGGTACTGTTAATAAAGATACCGAAGGTGAAGCGTGGCAAGGCCGCATTGGTATGTTGATTGAACAGCAACACCGTATTACTGGTACTTTTAGCTACATGGAAGATAAGTTTAATCAGGGCGGCTCTCAATATAAGCAGGAGCAATACAGCTGGTTGGCCAGTTATGATTATTTAATTCCTGTACATAAAGACGTTAACCTATTCGTCGGTGTTACCGCGGGTGCCAATGACAACAAGATTGGTGGTAAATCATCGGCAGATTTTGTTTGGGGTGGTCAAGCTGGTGTGCAATACAAGTGGACGGAGCATTTCTCAAGCGACTTAGGCTATCGCTACCTTGCTCAAGACTATGACAAAAATGGCATCGAAATTAGTGATAGTCAGCAAATCTACCTGACGTTTGACTACAAGTTCTAAGCGTTCATTTTGTCCATCAACTCACGGTGGGTAGGTTGAAACCCACCAGTTTTATATTAACTCCCTATTTTTTGTACAGCATTTGTACGGCATAACATCCCATCTTGTTATGCCTTTTTTGTATTTGGGTTTTGCCATTATTTTAATTTATTTGAGTAGTAAGCCGATTCTGACTTATCCAGTTCTTGCGCGACATCAATAATATTACTGGCAAACATTTTTGCGGCTAGTGACATATGTTGACGACTTGGATAAACCAGATATGAGTCAATATAGTCAGACTCAATCTCAGGCAAGATACTGACTAATTGTTGGTTTTCTAGATGCTCAGTGACAAGACTGTAGGGCAGAAAAGCGATTCCAGCACCGGCAAGACAAAAACTAAATAAGGAACTAAAGTCGTTGGTGACTAGGCTGTAATCGATAGAAAAAGTCTGGTCATCGATCATGATATGGTTTTGGATTGTGCCGCCAGTTGAGGCAATCATTGAGTGTTTCGCCAAGTCCTCCACGCAAGTGATTTCATCGTGCTGCGCCAGATATTCTGGTGTAGCAAAGAGTTTTAGCTTGAAAGATGTGAGCTTTTTGGCAACAAAGCTGCTGTCTTCTAGCTTGCCTACATCAATGACAAAATCTAACCCGAGCCGAGTAAGCTCGCGATAGCCACCTGAGACCATAAAGATCTCTAGTTTGATTTGTGGGTGCTTTCGCATGAACTCCGCTATTTGCCTATCGAGCAGTCGCTCCATAAATGGCAAGAGACCAATTCTAAGCTTCCCTTGTAACTGAGATTGCTGGTTTTCAACCATGCGAGCAGCATTGAGAAATTGCCCAACTAAAGGCTCCACTTGCTCTAAGAATTGCTCGCCACTGGGAGTTAGCGACATTGCGCGCGTGGTGCGAATAAAAAGTGGCGCGCCTAATTGTTTTTCTAGCTCGCCAATTCGGCGGCTAACTAACGCGCGTCTGGTATCAAATGAATCTGCGGCTTTAGAAAAGCTACCGAGTTTAGCAACCGCTATAAATAACTCTAAGTCATTGATATTCAACTGATACACCTTAGGTTAGACAAAAGAATGAGTGTAGATGTATCAAGAGATTACTGTCAAACAACACGTTGATAAGCATGATGGAACTCACAGCGACACCATCGCTAAGCGATGAAAGTTGACAAACGTGAGGGCAAACTAAGTAGCCATTAAGCTAATAATTGATTTAGTAGCCAGGATGAGCGCGCTTAAGCTACACAAAATAAAGGTGACTTTTCGCGTCAGGTCTTTATCAATATTGTGTACATATTTACCAGCCACTTTGTGCCCTAATATCACAGAGGGCAAAAGCATGGCCGCGATAACGAGATGTTGCCATTGTACTAATCCATATATCGCCAATATGGCCAGTGCGATCATTGAGCTAAAGACAAAAAACGCAGATAAAGCAGCGCGAAAGTCAGCAGCGGCTTTGCCAGCTAACAGTATTGCTAATGGCGGGCCGCCAATCGCGGCAATATTGCCAAAAATCCCCGAAAAGATCCCAGCAATAAACAAGGTGAGCTTATTCACGGGCGCAGTGATTTTATAGATGCTAAGTAATACTGCTAGCAGCACAATACCTGCAATCATTAGGCCGAGAATATCAGCTGGTGCGAGTATCAGTAGACTGGCACCAAGGAGTCCGCCTGGCACGCGGCCAATGAGAGCGTATTGTAGTCCGTTAAATTCAAGTGCGCTGCGCTCGCGATATAAGGTCAACGCTGAAATCGAAAAGCCCATTAATATTACCGGCACAGGCACTAAGTCTGGGTCGACAATATACAACAGCGGCGTTGCCACAACTGCTAAACCAAAGCCAATTAGGCTTTGAGTTAGCGCACCAGCAAACATGATGATTGAAGCTAGGATCAGACTTAACGGGTCGACTATTGTCATGTTACTTCCATATTTATTATGGCTTGAACTTGAGCAAGCTGCGCCTTGGCGCGGGAGCAAAAAATAGGTGCGAGAGTAATAAAAAATGCTTCAACCACCTGAGCGATTGAAGCATCTTAAAATTCGATATGGTTTGCAGACTATTCTACGTCTTCCCACTCGATGCCCATAGCATCCATCAATTTTTTTGCTTCAGCAGGAATTTGGTCTGGTTGCTCTTTAGATAAGTCATCGTCATTTGGCAGTGGCTGACCTGTGTATGCATGCAAGAAAGCTTCGCATAACAGCTCACTGTTAGTGGCATGGCGTAGGTTATTTACCTGGCGGCGAGTACGCTCGTCAGTTAATACTTTTAGCACCTTTAAAGGGATGGACACAGTAATCTTCTTTACTTGTTCATTCTTTTTGCCATGCTCGGCGTATGGGCTAATATAGTCGCCGTTCCACTCAGTCATTAACTCACCTTTAGCTTTGAATTCGGGGCTGATTTTAACCCCTTATCTACGTTAGTCAAATTATTGCAACGAAATTGTGTGCAATGCAAATAGATTTCTCGATGTTTAGATGTCTATATGGCTATTTCCTATTGACGCTGATGTTTGGGTTAGGTACATTTGGACGTCTAGACATCTCTTTCTTGAGTGGTTGATTTAGGAGTCAATGATGGCCAAACCTCAAAATGCGACAGTGGCAGTGCGCCAAGGTATTGAAAGTGACACCCAGTATGGCGCGGTTGTGCCGCCGATTTATCTGTCGACCAACTACTCTTTTGATGGTCATAAAAATCCACGCGAGTTCGACTATAGCCGCTCGGGTAACCCAACCCGTAATATCCTTGGAGATACTATTGCTCAACTTGAAAACGGAGCAACAGGTGTTGTGACCTGTACCGGTATGGCGGCCATTACTTTGGTCACCAGTCTACTTGAGCCTGAGGATTTAATCGTTGTACCCCACGATTGTTATGGTGGCAGCTATCGTTTGTTCACAAATCTTGCCAAAAAGGGCGCGTTTAAATTATTGGTTGTCGATCAAACCGATGAGCAAGCATTAGCGCAGGCAATTAAGCAAAAGCCAAAAATGGTTTGGCTTGAAACCCCATCAAACCCGCTATTAAGAGTGGTGGATATTGCACCCATTGCACAGGCAAGCCACGAGGTTGGCGCTTGGGTTGTGGTTGATAACACCTTCTTGTCGCCAATTTTGCAGCAGCCGCTCGATTTAGGCGCCGACATCGTGATTCATTCCACTACTAAATATATCAATGGCCATAGTGACGTGGTTGGCGGCGCAGTAGTCGCAAAAGATGCTGAGCTAGGCGAGTTATTACATTGGTGGTCGAATACCTTAGGGCTTACGGGCAGCGCTTTTGACAGTTACTTAGCATTACGCGGCATTCGCACTTTAGGTGTGCGTATTCGTGAGCATCAAGCCAATGCACAAAAGATTGTTGCGCTGCTAACTAGCCATGAAAGCGTTGCAAAAGTGTATTACCCGGGATTATCTGACCATCAAGGCCACGAAATTGCGCAGAAACAACAAAAAGGTTTCGGCGCTATGTTAAGTTTCGAGCTTAAAGGTGGTGAGGCCGAGGTTGTCGCCTTTTTAGATGCGCTGAAATTGTTCAGTGTTGCTGAAAGTTTAGGCGGCGTGGAAAGTTTAGTAGCCGTTCCGGCAACCATGACCCACCGTGCAATGGAGCGAGAAGCTCGCCTAGAGGCTGGTGTTGAAGACACATTATTGAGACTATCTGTCGGCATTGAGGATGGTGACGATCTAAGCGCAGACATCAAAGCTGGCTTAGATGCGGTTGCAGCTCTATAAAGCGTTAATTTTTGTCCACATATATTTAGAAAATCGCACGCAATAAAGTAAGTTGTACGCGGCACATATCGAGTATTGCCGCGTAGTTTAAGGAGTGACAAATGGCACGAGGTCATTTACATAAATTTGGTGGTTCAAGTCTGGCTGATGCGGACTGTTATCGCCGTGTCGCACACATTATATTGACCCATGGCAATAGCGACGATCTCGTGGTGGTGTCTGCCGCTGGTAAGAGCACTAACTTCTTATATAAGCTGCTAAAACTGCGTGAAGATGGCGAGTTGTGGCAAGAAGAGCTGCAGGTATTAATTAGCTTTCAGCAAAACCTGATTGAGCAGCTGCTGTCTAACGAGCAAGCGCGTGACTTACGCGAACGTTTATCGACCGATAAAGCGCAATTAGTGACTTTATTATCTTTGCCTGAGCGCAACGAATATCAACTTAATCAAGTGGTGAGCTTTGGCGAGCGTTGGTCGGCGAGACTGATGGCTGCGCTCTTACGTGAACAAGGTGTTGCAGCATCGCATGTGGATGCGTGCTCAATTTTGTTGGCTGATGAAGGCGGCGTCCCCAATATTCGCCTTGATGAATCTAAAGCGAAAGTACAGCAGTTATTGGCAAAACACCCGAATGAGCGCTTGGTGATCACCGGCTTTATTTGTGCCAACGACAATGGCGATACCTTACTGCTTGGCCGCAATGGCTCTGACTACAGCGCGACTTTAATTGCTAGCCTTGCCGATATTGGTCGGGTGACGATTTGGACCGATGTTGAGGGCGTATTCAACGCCGACCCAAATAAGATCAACGATGCCAAATTGCTTAATAGTTTATCGTTAGCTGAGGCTGACAAACTGGCACATTTAGGTTCACCAGTATTGCATTGCCGCACGTTGCAGCCACTGTTTAATACCGAGGTGAGCTTAGCGGTTCGCTCAAGCTATGCTTCTCACACCGACTTTACCTTGATCGCACCGCAAAGCTCATCAGCCAGTGCGCCAGTGGTGACTAGCCTTAATAAAGTGGCGGTCTTCTCATTTAAGATTGAAGCCAAATTAGCTGAGTTACTTGAAGTGGTGAAAGAGCTCGCGCTTAATCCATTAGGCGTGTGGAATCATGGTCAGCAAAAATGTGAAATTGCTTTTACTGTTGAAAATCAAGCGATTGTGGAATCACTACTTGAGCAGCATACGGAGCAATTTGGCATTAGCGAGCTTGAGCATCACAGTAATCTTGGTTTAGTTGCATTGGTGAGCGCTGATGCCAAGTTGTATCGCCGCAGTTTCGCGCGTTTACTGAGCCGCGATGCTAAACCTATTTATGAAGATAGTTTGAGCCTTGTGACCTTAGTGCCAGCGACGCAAGTGAATCTACTCACCCAAAAGGTACACCGCCGCTGCGCTGGCCCACGTATGCGCATTGGCGTATTGCTGCTGGGAGTGGGCAACATTGGTGAAGCCTGGATTGAGCTATTTAAACGTTCGCAACACACGCTTAATCGTGAGCTTGAAGCATCAGTTGATCTTGTAGGCTTAGTTAGCTCGCGCAAAGCGCTAATTCAAGAGCATGGCATCGATCTTGATAACTGGCAGCTTGAATTTGCTCAGCAAGGCAATGAGTGGCATTACGATCACTTATTTGATGAGCTGCAAGAGCTTAGCTGTGATGAAATTGTCGCGTTGGATATTAGTGCCAGTGCGTCACTAACCCTGCAATACCCAGAGCTATTTAGCCGCGGTATTCATGTGGTCAGTGCTAACAAGTTAGCAGGCTCTGGGCCGCTGCCGTTTTACCAAGAATTAAAGCAGCAACTAAGTAACCGCCGTTTATTCTGGCGCTATAATGCCAGCTGTGGTGCAGGATTACCGATTCAGCATGCACTTAATGACTTACATAACAGTGGCGATACCGTTGAAGCTGTGGGTGGTATTTTCTCGGGTACACTATGTTGGTTGTTTGAAAACTATGACGGCAGCAAGCCATTCTCTGAGTTAGTGCTTGAAGCCAAAGGGTTAGGGATCACAGAGCCCGACCCGCGTGATGATCTTTCCGGCCGCGACATGCAGCGTAAGCTGCTGATCCTTGCTCGTGAGATTGGTTTATCGATTGAGTTAGATGACATTAAGTTAGCCTCGCTAGTACCTGACGAGCTGGCACAAGTGTCGGTGGATGAGTTCTTAGGTCGCATCAACGAGCTTGATGATGAATTGCTGCGTCAATTCACATTGGCTGCTGAGCAAGACAAGGTGCTGCGTTATGTGGCGGCGCTAGATAAAGTTGATGGTCAGCTAGTTGCAGAAGTTGGCTTGCAGTGGGTGGATACGAGTCATCCGTATGCGAACCTAACTCCAGGTGATAACGTATTTGTTATCCGCAGCGCCTTCTATCAAGGTAACCCGCTGATCATTCGTGGCCCTGGTGCTGGGCGCGAGGTGACCGCTGCGGCAGTGCAGTCAGATCTGGTGCATATTTGTAAAGACTTGCTACAAGAGTGATTGGCTAGCTTGCTCCTAATTACCAAGTTAAAACACTACTAAAGGCTTCAATTGAAGCCTTTTTTATTGCCTGAAAATCATCTTGAACTTGGCTCAAGTTACTATTGAGCAAAATTCAGTTAACGATCGCCACATATGCAGATTTTTTGTCTTGACTTCAATGCTAGTTAATCTAGTATGTAACCCATAGAGACGTTTAGACGTCCAAACGGCTAGATGGTTTTGTTAGTCAATAATGTTAGCTAACTATTGATAGCTATTATTGGATAGTCGTTAAGATGCATATATAGAATTGAAGTTGAAGGAATTGGTTATGGCTTTTCATCACGCGCAGCACTCTCACTCATTAAATCAGAGCTTAGCCGAACTAAGTGACATCAATGTATCATTTGAGTTCTTCCCTCCTTCAACCCCTGAGATGGAAGAGTTATTGTGGAATTCTATCCGTCGTCTAGAACCGCTGAATCCTAAGTTTGTGTCAGTAACCTATGGCGCTAACTCAGGTGTGCGTGACCGTACCCATAGCGTGATTGAGCGAATTCAAAAAGAAACTGAGCTGGTCGCGGCGCCGCACTTAACCTTAGTTGATGCCAGCGATGAGGAGCTAGTAGAGCTCGCTAAGCATTACTGGAATTCAGGCATTAAAGACATTGTTGCTCTTCGCGGTGACTTGCCAGATGGCAGCCCTAAACCAACACGATTTGCCAATGATTTAGTGCGCCTGCTGCGCTCAGTGGCTGATTTTGATATCTCTGTGGCTGCGTATCCAGAGGTGCATCCTGATGCCAAAAATGCTCAGGCTGACTTGATCAATCTAAAGAAGAAAATTGATGCTGGCGCAAACCGCGCAATTACCCAGTTCTTTTTTGATGTAGAGTCTTACCTGCGTTTTCGCGACCGCTGTGTGGCGGCGGGCATTGATGTGGAAATCGTGCCAGGTATTCTGCCTGTGACTAACTTTAAGCAAACCAAACGCTTTGCCGACATGACAAACGTGGCGATCCCGAACTGGCTACATAAACAGTTTGAGGGCTTAGAAGATGATCCGGCTACCCGAAAGCTAGTGGGCGCTAACGTGGCTATTGATATGGTGAAAGTGCTAGCCCGTGAAGGTGTGAAAGACTTCCATTTCTACACCCTTAACCGTGCAGAACTGACTTATGCCATTTGCCACACTTTGGGTGTGCGTCCAAAGTAACCCTCATTAAGGTTAAGCAGTACACTGCTTGATAAATAATGATTAAACGCGGCTTAGGCCGCGTTTTTTGTGGTTGGTTAACAAGTTACTGCAAAGACTTGTATACATCTAGTCGTTAGCAAGACATTTCATAGTGTTAGGTACTTACCTTGAGTATGGCGAGCATAAGCTTGATACTGTCAGAGTGTGTTTTCTAAGAAATTAATAAAAACTAAGACAAAACTATCCAATGGCAGAGTTACTCAATAAAAGCAGCGTTTGTCCTTTATGTTATGGCAATAATCAGTGCGCGATGGCTTTAGGGCAAGCTCCCAGTCAGTGCTGGTGTATGTCTTCTTTGCCTGATAAGCCACTTCATATTGACCTACAGTCACTTCCCATTGGTCAGCTCATCGAGCAATACCTCATCGATAATCCCAGTGCCAGCTTGCCAGACAAACAATGTGTGTGTGCCAGTTGTTGCATCAAACTCGCCAAGCAATATCCTGAGTTAGTTAACTCGGCAAATAAGTTCGCTGACGAAAACCAGGTTACTCTATTCAAACCAGCATCGCAGGATTGACTGATAAAGTCGTCTTTAAGACTCGTTTTAACACGGGTTGTAAATTAATTGTTAATTTGAGTTGTTGGTAACACTTGAGCCGTTATACTTTTAGGTATTCCTTAACTGTTTGAGCAAGTTAGCTTTCTGCTTAAACGCTACAACGAGAATACTATGCTTAAGAAACTTGCCATTGTGCTTGCTGCGTTTATCGCTTTACCTTTCATTGTCGCCTTATTTGTCAAAACTGATTATTCTGTAGAACGTTCGGTTGTGATTGATAAGTCGCTGCCACAGGTGTTCAATTATGTTCGTTTGCTTAAGAATCAGGACAATTTTAGTAAGTGGGCGCAAATGGATCCTGGGATGGATAAAACCTATCGCGGCATAGATGGCACGCCTGGGTTTGTATCTGCATGGTCCAGTGAAAACCCAGATGTGGGCGTTGGCGAGCAAGAAATCATTGCCATTGAAGAGGGCAAACGTATTGATTACGAGCTGCGTTTTATTAGCCCATTTGAGTCAGTGTCACCAGCTTATATGACAACTGAGGCACTAGGTAGCAGCCAAACAAAAGTTGCCTGGGGTTTTAGCGGTCATATGGACTACCCAATGAACCTGCTATTTTTGTTTATGGATTTTGAAACCATTATTGGCAACGACTTGCAGATTGGGCTCGATAACCTAAAAGTGGTTGTTGAAAAATAGCGCTGATTAGTCGATAGCAAGGAATTTAGGGACACATTTGGTGTCCCTTTTTATGCCCCTTAGCTCAGGTCAACCATATTTAAAAGTGCTTCAACATAAAGTAACGGGCGGGACTACCTTCAAATGCGGGCACAGTGCCGACAACCTCGAATCCCATTTTTTGATAAAAGTCAGCGGCTTGAAACTCAAGGGTATCAAGTTGGGCTACCACGCAGCCGCGCTGCTTAGCTAACTCTTCTGCCTGCTCAATTAGTTTACGTCCATAGCCTTGGCCGCGCAGGCTATCATCTATCCATAAAACTTCGATTAGCCAGTTCCGGTAGATAGTGCGCCCGCCTATGCCGCCGATCACCTTGCCTTGTGTATCCTTGATTGTTAACCCTAGTGGTAGTGGCTCCTCTGGCCCCATGTGCTCTGTTCTGTGACGTTTTAAACCGCTAATGAGTTCAGAAAATACGGCATTGTGGTTGTCTTCTATTAGTTCGATGTTCATGTCAGTGCTCGAAATTTTTTGCTTCAAAGGCTCGTGATAAATGTTAGCTATCCAGATTAACAGCATGTTTAGCGCTGTTGTCGATGATTACAGATAGCATGATATTGGTGTCGTGTTAAATATCGAACAATAAACTCGCCGCATTTGGCTGATTTTATGAGAAGTGCGCCATTTTTTTGGTTAACTTGTTTCGGGTTGTTGCGTGTTTCGGTTTAATCACGGTAATCTACAAAATTACCAAAACTGGCCTTAGAGCTAGTGGTATTTGCAATCAACAAGGTACGTCTGCGCTAATTATTAAGTCGCACAAAAGCGACGCAGTGTATGGTGGCCGAATATAGCCCGACCTCGGGTTAAGAATAACAATTCAAATATATAACAAGCATGAAAGAGGTTTTGCATGGAAATGGTCACTGAAATAGTCAACACCATTAATGGCATTGTATGGGGCGTTCCCATGCTAGTCATGATTTTGGGTGTCGGGCTATTCTTATCGATTGGTTTGAAGTTGATGCCAATTGTGAAGTTAGGTACAGGTTTTAAGCTGCTGTGGCAGGGACGAAGCAGTGATGACAAAGGCGATGTAAGCCCGTTTAATGCGTTAATGACATCACTGTCGGCAACCATAGGCACAGGTAATATTGCTGGTGTTGCGACAGCGATTGCTTTAGGTGGTCCTGGTGCTTTATTTTGGATGTGGTGTACCGCGTTAGTGGGTATGGCGACCAAGTTTGCTGAGGCTGTGCTCGCGGTGAAGTTTCGCGAAACCGATGGCAATGGCAACCACATCGGTGGCCCTATGTACTATATCAAAAACGGTCTAAGCAGTAAGTGGACATGGTTGGGTACTGCATTTGCCTTATTTGGCGCTTTTGCCGGTTTTGGTATTGGCAATACGGTGCAAACCAATTCAGTTGCCGATGCGATGCAGTCAAGTTTTGGCGTACCGACCTGGGTAACGGGTGTTACCTTGATGGTACTTGTGGGTGCTGTGCTGATGGGCGGTATTAAGCGTATTGCTGTGGTCGCAGGTAAGTTGGTGCCATTGATGGCCTTGTTTTATATCACTGCTGGTTTAATGGTATTGGTGGTGTTTGCAGATAAGATCCCTGCAGCATTTGGATTGATTATTGAATCTGCATTTAACCCTGTGGCCGCGCAAGGTGGCTTCGCTGGTGCAGCAGTTTGGGCTGCAATTCGCTTCGGTGTGGCGCGCGGCGTGTTCTCAAACGAAGCGGGTCTTGGTAGTGCGCCAATTGCGCACGCAGCTGCGCAAACCAAAGAGCCTGTCAAGCAAGGCTTAGTTGCGATGTTAGGTACGTTTATCGACACCATTATTGTGTGTTCGATTACCGGTCTGGCGATTGTGGTTTCAGGTGTGTGGAGCTCTGGTGAAAATGGCGCAGCATTAACCTCAATGGCGTTCTCTCAAGCCATGCCAATCGGTCAGTATATTGTGGCAATTTCTCTAGCTGTATTCGCGTTTACTACCATTCTAGGTTGGAGCTTTTACAGTGAAAAATGCGTTCAGTACCTGTTTGGTGATAAAGCCCTAAAGCCATTTAGATTCATTTGGACTATTGTGGTGCCGGTGGGTGCTGTGAGTTCGTTGGAGTTTATCTGGTTATTGGCTGATACCTTGAATGCCATGATGGCACTGCCTAACCTGGTTGCGCTGCTATTGTTAAGCCCAGTCGTGTTTAAGCTCACGCGCGAGTATTTTGCTAAGCAGCAATAACCTCTAAATTCTAGGTATTCGCGGTTTAACGAGCAGACAGAAAAAGGCCCTTTACTCTTGGTTGGTAAAGGGCCTTTTTAGTTTGGGTTACATAAAGTCATCTTCAATATCCCTGCGCAGCTGCGCATCTTCTAAATAGTCATCAAGCTTTCTGCGTACTGCGCGTTTATGTTCAAGTGCTTGGGCTTTTTTCACATTACGCGGTTTTGCCATTTCCTCTAGTTCAGTGTCGTTAGGAACGTGCTCTGTTAGATTCGCCATAAAGATCTCCTTTAACAGGGAGGGTCTAGGTACTCAGCAGATGGATAACCATCGCGTTATTTTCAGCTTAGCAGCTAATTGAGAACTTGCTAAAGTGTCGTAAGGCAGATCTTTAAATTGTAATAAATCGAATTTCCACAAAAAAGCGCCGCCCCTAGGGCAGCGCTATTTTTAACGGCAGAGTCTATTTAAAGCATATTGAAGCCGTATGAGTAACCAACAACTAAGCGAGCGTCATCATCGTCTAAATCAGTTTTTGACACCATAAAGCTAATGTCGCCAAAATCTGTGGCAGTTGATAACGAAACATTGTATTCAGAGTAGCTATCAGTGCCATACCAGCTAGTGATCACATCACCTTTTGAGTAACCATAGTGTAGGCCTAGGGTTAACTTTTCAGTTAATGCGTGGCTGTAGTTAGCTTGCGCGTACATCATGTCTTTCGAATCAAGTGGGTCTGCAGCGATGTCGTCACCACCATGAATGGTATGCGAGTAAGACGCATCAAAGCCTTTCCAAGCGAAACCGACAGTGACTTCACCAAAGTCGATGCTGCCTGGTGCATCTGGATAGCCATAATACAGATAGTTAATATCCCAAGATAAGTCTTCAGTAATATTGCCACCGAAGCCAGCATAAATATCTAACTCGTAGCTAGTACCATCGCCAAAATCAACATTTGACGCCCAGGTACCTAGATAAAAACCTGAGTCGTGAGCATAGTCGACGCCACCTTGCACTGCTGCACCATTTGATTGCGCAACACCACGCCATAAGTATTCAGATACTGCACCAACATTACCCGTTACTTCTGCACTAGCACTTGCAGTAAGTAACAGTCCTGAAGATAGCGCAACAGCTTGAATTAGTGATTTTTTCATTGTCATCCCCTCAAGTTTTATTGTGATGAACACTAGTGTTTAGGTCATAGCGTTCATGCTCGATATTTGAATGGAATTAGCTAAAACTGTGCCAAATATGAATATCTATTCAAAACAGGCGTTTAGCTAGTCAAATGATTTGATGTGCATTAGTTGTTGCTACTTTATTGAGCATGCTGTGCACTTGTATTGTGCAAAAAATGGGCTGGAGGAGATGTGTGTGCGCAATTTTGAGGCAAAAATAAAC
This sequence comes from Shewanella sp. WXL01, assembly GCF_012263345.1. Classification (NCBI taxonomy): domain Bacteria; kingdom Pseudomonadati; phylum Pseudomonadota; class Gammaproteobacteria; order Alteromonadales; family Shewanellaceae; genus Shewanella; species Shewanella sp. WXL01. The sequence continues at coordinate 549,066 of NZ_JAAIKQ010000001.1, forward strand.
CTCCCGTTTGGGAGGTTTAGTTATTAGACACCGTTAGTTATTTTAGTTAACGCTATCTTTTAATGCTTTACCCGCTTTGAACTTAGGTACAGTTGCCGCAGGGATTTGGATTTCTTTACCCGATTGTGGGTTGCGACCTGTACGTGCTGCACGCTCAGTGGTTTCAAAAGAACCAAAGCCAACGATTGAGATTTTCTCACCGTTTTTCATCGCTTCAGTTACTGCTTCTTCGAAAGATTTTAGTGCACGGCCTGCTTCTGCTTTTGTTAAGTCAGCGCTTTCAGCCATCTTGGCAATTAATTCACTTTTGTTCATTGTAATCGTCTCTGCTTTCCATAGGGATATTGTTAAAACTTGATTAACATGCCATAACAATTCGCCCATTAAAAGTACTTTTACGTAGAAATCCCGCACTAGGGCGGGATTTGCGGGCTAACTAAAAGTTAAAATTGTGATCGACTAGTCACCTTTGCTCTGGGTTAGTCTTCTAATAGCTGATACAAGATTTGTTTGACCAGCTTAGGTTCGAATGGTTTGTCGCATAAAGCGTTCACGCCAGCACTAGACACATTACTTAAGTGAGCGTCGTTAGCTTCTGATGACACCATTAAAATGGGTACGTGAGATTGCTGAGACTGCTGGCGGATATATTGTGTCAGCTCCAAGCCATCGACACTTGGCATATTGTAGTCAGTGATGACCAAATCAAACATCGACGCTTGCATCAAGTTGATTGCCTCTTGGCCGTCTTCTGCTTCAGTAATTAGCTGAATACCCAAGTTAGTAATCGTTCGTTTAATTACGTTACGTGCCATGCGACTATCGTCGACAACGAGTACACGTAGGTTGTGCACGTCAAAGTGGCTCAGATCAAGCTCTTCATTGGAGATCAAATCAATGGTCGAGTTCAGTGCTGTTGCTAGGTGATCCGCGTTAAATGGTTTGGGGAGAATCGCCACAACACCTGATTGGCGAAATACTTCAAGTTGCTCGCGGCGGCATTCACTTGAAACCAACATGAACTGAATATCTTGAAACTCTGGGTCTTGTTTAATAAATCTAAGTAACTCGGTCGCCTCGCCGTCACTAAAGTGCAGCGCACTGGCAATTAAATCAGGTTTGTGTTTAGTGATACTCGCGGTAGCTTCTGCCAAGGTTGCCGCCGTTTCAATGTGGCTAACCCCTTCTTTTCTGAGACGGTTTATGATGATTTTTCTTTGAGTCTCAGATGGCTCGAGTAACAAAATAGATAATTCGCTTGGCGAAAGTTGATGCATAGTCTCAGGGCCTAAATTAGTCTAAATTTCGGGCACTATAGCGCAAGCTATAGCGGGTTTGTAGTTATCTTGGTGACACTATTGTTATGATTTCTGCCAGCTAATATTTACGGGTGAACCTCGGGCAGTTTAGATTTATCATTTGCTAGATACTGTTTGCTAACCTTGCTTAACGCTACCCACCATTGGAATATCACTAAACTATATAAGCCAATCGCTAGCGGGATGAGTGGAATATTGCTGCCTTGAAACTCAAGTTTTACATCTTCAGGGGTGATTTGCAGGGCGATGAGCGCGACTACAGACATGGCTATAACCCCAAGGCTTTGCAAACTGATGTAGACGTATAGCACTACATGAGCCCATTTACTTTGATACCAAAGGCCAACCAGTACAGGAAATACCCCAATAGTAAGCAGATCAAAGGCGTTGAAAGTGACAGCGCGCCATAGACAACCAATGGCAACTAGAACATAAATGATAAAAAGTACACGCAGGCGGAAGGGCATAGTCGCTCTCTTGTTGTTATTTTTGCTGTAGAATACCGTATTCATTTTGATTTGGGTAAGTTTTAGCAAATGACAGAAGCGCAATTTTGGGCTCTCGTGACACGTACGCATGCGACGCAATCTTCTGATGAGTGCGGTGCTGCACTTAAACAACAACTGTTAGCACTCGATAGCGATAGCTTAAAGGCGTTTGACAAAATGTTTGGCCAATTGCTACGTAAAAGCTACACCTGGGATTTATGGGGCGCGGCGTACGTGGTGACGGGTTGTGACTCTGAGCATGCCTTTACTGAGTTTCAATGCTTTTTAATTTCGCTAGGTGAGCAGGCGTTTAACGATATTGTGGCTAATCCTGACAACCTTGCTGATATTGCAGACTGGCCTAAGGTTGATGATTACGCTTACCCCTTTGTTGAAGATTACGATTTGATGGCGGGGCAGGTGTACGAGGACAGAACCGGAGAGGAGTTACCTTTTGTGCCGTCTGGCAGCCACACTCCTGCGGGCAAAAAGTTTAATAATAAGCCAAAGTTTCTACGCAAGGCTTACCCTAAATTGAGTAACCTATTTCCTTTTTAGTATCGTTGTAATAACGCAGATAAACAAAAAACGCTAAGCTTTGGGCTTAGCGTTTTTTGTTTGATCAAATTTGCTTTAATGCTAAAAGCTAATCTCTAATCGTTATTCAGATAGGCAAGTGCCTGATAGTTTGTCGAACTTTAAGCCGTACTGCTTACATTGCTCACTAACAAATTTACGATCAGCTTTGGCTAACTGGCTTTCAAACTCTGCTTCGATTTGCGCTTCGTATTCCATTTCGCTTACTAGCTGCTTCTGCTCAATACGCTCTAGTTGAGCGGCAATCACTTGCTCTGAAGTGGCGCTTGCATGTTTTGGCGCGGCTAGGGCTGGATTGATTAAGCTAGCACCAAGTAAAAGCATGCTGGTGATAACGACAGTGTTTAAACGAGTAGTTAAGGTTTTCATATGCCTGACTCCACAATAAGTTTATGAATTCACGACGTTCGTCCCTTTTACGTGTGTTGATATTAAAGGTTGATGCTTTAAGTTGTGGCTATAATATCACCGCCAACTTGAACGGTTACTGAACGGTATTCTTAACCTGGTTGTTTGCTTGATAGTTACTATTAGTTAGTACGATAGGTGGAGAAGATTGAGGTTTAGAAAGTGCTACGTACCTTGTATAAACGCTATATAGCTTATTTAAACGCTACGTACCTTGTATGAACGCTATATAGCTTATTTAAACGCTACGTACCTTATATAAATGCTAAGTACCTTATACAAGTGATGAGTCGCTCATGTTAGTTAGCGAGTAAAAGTGCACATTATTAATTGAGTCAGTAGCACACAAAATTTATTGCTTTGGCATTAAGCCAACGTACAGGTTAAGTTTTGTATAGTTATTCCATCAAAGCGGTGTAGGCGAAGTTTATTGCCGTATTAAATGCCACTTTGATTAACCTGACCTTTGTTTAACATTTAAGGAGCATGACATGAGATTTTATACCTTAATCCTTGCCAGTGTATTTTTAAGTACTTCAGTGATGGCTGATGATACTGAAACCCAAGATCCAATCACTGAAGTTGGTGTGGTTAAAATTGAATGGCAAAATCCGAAAAAGTTTAGAGATATAAAAACCTCTAACGAGAGACAATCACGCTTTGAAGCGCGTTTATTTGAAACTTTGACTAAAAATCTGGACAAAGAAGTCACTAAAACGCTTAAACCAAACCAAAAGCTTGAGATGCAAGTAAGTAACCTCGACCTTGCTGGTGATATGCGCCCAACATTTGGTGCAACAACGGGTGACTTACGCATTATCAAAGACTTATATCCGCCACGCATGACCTTTACCTACCAGGTTTTAGAAGGCGATAAAGTGGTTGTTGCAGGCGACGAAAAGCTGGTTGATATGACCTTTATGAACAATGTTCGCAACCGTAATCACAAGCCGTTTCAGTATGAGACCGTAATGCTAAAAAACTGGTTTAATAAAACGGTTGCACCGCAAGTTAACTAAGTAGTTCAGAGCTGTAGGCGAAAGCTCAAGTACTTAGCAGCCGTTCACGCTAGATAGTTGTTAAAGGTCAGTAACCGCTTAATGAGTTCTCTCATTAAGCGGTTTTTTGTTGCCAGTTGTTATCTGAATTTAGCGCGACACACAAAGGGGAATGCGACACCAGTATGAACCCATCGATAGCGGCTTTAGCTTGTTTCTTAGCTTCAGCGCTTAACATCGACAGTTGATGCTCGGTGGCATGGCGAGTGTAAGCGGGTGGCAGTACGCCAATACATAGCGAAATCAATGGGTGATGATGTGGATTTCCCTGCCTGTCTTTGGCAAGCATGGTTTGCTGCTGCCAATGTTCTTCACCATAAAAGCTACACTTGTGAGATTCAAATGAATCAATAATCGCGCGGCATTGCTCAATAACGTTTTGATTAGTTGAAATCATCACAAAGTCATCGCCACCAACATGGCCAATAAAGCAGTACTCGGTTTGGTGTTTATTGAGCAAGTTGGCAACCAATTGAATCACTTCATCACCGCGGCTAAAGCCATAAATGTCGTTGTAAGGTTTAAAATGGCTTAAGTCCAAGTATGCTAAGTAAAATGGGATATCTTGTGACTTGAGTTTGGCCAGCTCTTCTTGAATCGGTACATTTCCAGGCAAATTAGTTAATGGGTTTGCATGACGCGCCATCTTAATACGCTCGTCGGTGATCCGCTGCAGTAAGTCTTTGGTTAAGCCTATTCCTAAAAGTTTGTTATCTCGGGTTATCACAAATTGCTGCTCAACTGTGTTGACGGCATCAGATGTAAGCAGCTGACTGACGCTAGATAATGGCTCAGTGGCTTCAATGGTTATTAGGGTCTTTTGCATGACCGAGCTCGCGGCTTTGTTTTCATTCAGCGCTCGGCCATAGGGCGTGCTAAATAACTCAAGTAAGCTGGCGCGGTTAACTATTCCTAGCGGGACCTGCTGTTGCTCAATCACAATACCTTGCAGTGCCGGTTGCTCTATAAACTTTTGAATTAAGATTTTTAATTGTGTTTCCGGCGCGGCGGTAACGGCACTCATACATAGACTTTCTGCCGTTTCGCAATAACGATGATTGAGGCCGCTACTTGGTAGCGGTCTATGCTCAATCTCAAGTTTACGCTTAGGTTGTACTTGTGGGCGGCCCAGGTAATAACCCTGGCAATATGTCACCCCAAGTTGTTTGATAACGGTCAGCTCTTGAGGTGTCTCAATACCTTCGGCAATGACCTTGCAGGTTAAGCTTTGGCATAAATCGACAATTGAGCGCACAAACTCTTGTTTGACTGGATTGGTGTCGATTTCCTGAATGAAATGGCGGTCAATTTTTACGTAGTCTGGCGCCAGCTCAGACCACAATCTTAATCCTGAGTAGCCAGCGCCTAGGTCGTCAATGGCAGTGAGAAACCCCTGATTTCGGTAGTGATTCAAGCAAGATTTAAGTAAGTCTATATCATCGGCTGGGTGTTGCTCCGACAGTTCAATAACCACGTTTTGAGGTGATATGCCCAGTTGTTTCACCAGTTGTAAGGTCATGCCTTTGGGGTGGTTGGGGTCAAGCAAAGCTTTAGGCGAGATATTGATAAACAGCTTGCCATCAAGCTGTCTTTGCCGAAACGCATTGATTGATATGGTTCGGCATAAGGTTTCTAGCTCGCTCAACCTGCCCTGATGTTCAGCGGTTTTAAATAGCGGTACGGGCGAGAATAATGGGCTGTGCTCAGGGCCGCGGCTCAATGCTTCGTATCCGTGAAGTTGATGCGTCGTGATATTAAATATGGGCTGATACAGCGCGGTGATCGCTTGCCTGTTAAATACTTTGTTTAGCTCGTGAACTAAATCAATACCACTCATTGCCGTCATCTTTTTTAAAGGGTTGGGATCAAAAAGTGTATTGCGCTTTGATGACATATTTATTGCAAAGAATGAATATCAGCCCAAGGTTTAGGCATGATGTCGATGGGTTGGAAATTTACTGGGAGTGAAACAAAAAACGGCACTTCATGCACCGTTTCTCTTGGGGAGTCATTTAGTCGAGCTAGCCTTGTTTTGTTAGCCCGAGCTCTGGTTAAGTTATTTTGAGCTTAGCTTAAAGGCATTCATGGTTTGCAGTAGCAGCCCAAGGCGCTTTACAAAGCTTTCTAGGGTTTCAGGGGCAATATGGGTATTGCCTTGAAAGGTTTCAAACTCGGTTGCAAGTTCTTTTACGTATGGCAAGAAGCGGTTGCTTTGCTCGTTAAAGCCTTGTTCTTTATCGAAAATTGCCACAAATTTGCCGTGACCTGCTTTGTGTAATTCATCGAGGCGGTTGTCGCAATCAATGGATTGACGGTAAGCGGTTTGCAGGTTCTCTCTGATCTGCTGGATAACTTTGGTGTATGGCATCTTAGCCTCGATATTAATGAACTCTGGGCTAATTATACCTATTCCCTCTAATATGTTGAAATTATTAGCCGCAACAAGTGGTTTTATCTTGTACATAGTTAATTTGTCGCTAGCCAATGTTAGCGTTTATGGTTAGATTGACTGATGTATATGGATTAAAGGAATAAGGAAGACAATGTTAAATCGGTTGCTTAAAGCATTTAGCGCACTGGTGTGTGTGGCATCATTACAAGTGATAGCAGCGCCATCGGATAACCCTGTGTTTTATCAAGTTAACTATCAAGGCGAGCAAGCCTATCTGCTTGGCTCAGTGCATGTGGGTAAAGCGGACTTTTATCCGTTGAATACAAAAATCGAGCAAGCATTTGCCGATTCAGATGCTTTAGTGATTGAAGCGGATGTGACTAAAGCTGATGTGGGGAGTTTGCTTGCTAAGCACGGCCAAATCTCGCCATCGCAAAAAGCCAAAACTGATAAGATTTTGCAAGGTTACTGTCAGCCACAAATGCAACTTTGCCAGGCTATTTCGGGCTTTGCTCCCTGGTTACAAGCATCGCAAATTGGGTTACTTCGTTTTGCTCAGTTAGGTTTTCAAGCTGAGCAAGGTGTTGATTTAATGCTCGTTGCCCGTAAAGGTAATAAAGATTTAATTGAGCTTGAAAGTGTAGAGTTTCAGTTTGAGCTTATCTCAAGCTTTAGCGAACAGACTCAATACAAGATGGTGGAAGAGGCTGCTTATGTTGAAGACGCTGAAATGTTGGCGTTAATCGCAGCCTGGCGTAAAGGTGATGATGAGCAACTAGCTAAACTAATGGAAGATCCTCAGGCTGTAACCAATGAGCTATTGGACAAGCTACTTTGGCAACGCAATCACACTATGGCTGCTAAAATTAAACAGCTAATGATTGAGCATAAAGGCAAGCAGTTATTTATTGTTGTGGGTGCTGGTCACTTGGTTGGGCAGCAAGCTATTCCAGGTTTACTCAATACCAAAGGTATGCAGCTTAAAGCTTGTCATCGTAATGAGTGTTAATTTTTAAGGCGACAAGTATCGTAATAGAACTTAACTTTGTCGCTAAACTGGCTTTATATCGTAGGACGTAATAAGAAACATCAGGGAGAATGCGTTGCAAAAACTCGTTGCAGTATCACTGGTCATACTTGGCATTTATTTGTTTAGAGAGTACCAAACCGCTTTTGCCATCATTTTGCTTGTCATAGCAGTTGGTCTCATTAAAGGCTCAAATCAAGGTGTTTGGTTTAGCTTGCTAGATGATAAAGACAAAAATAGTGAAGAGAGTCATAAGGACTAATCTTATTTACCAAGCGTTTGCGACAACTTAAGGGACTTGGAAGGAAACTCAATGCAGCAATTGCACCACGCTGATCTTGACCCCAACTTAATTGAGCGCCGTTTTGATAAGGAGCACAATAAGATGGTGGCTCGGGTTGATCCCGGGTTATTTTACGTCAGTCAACAAGATGAGTTGGTATATACCCGCCTAGGGTCGTGCGTTGCTGCCTGTATTTGGGACCCACTGATTGGAGTCGGTGGGCTGAACCACTTTCTGTTGCCAGAAAAGAAATTGCAGGGAGAGTGGCAAAATATCGCAAGTTACTCGTGTCGGTATGGTAACTGGGCGATGGAGCAGCTCATCAATGGTATTTTAAAAGCCGGTGGCAGCCGCTCGCGCTTGCAGGCCAAAGTTTTTGGTGGCGCCCAAATCGGTTTAGCCATGAGTTTCAATGTTGGTCAGGACAACATTGAATTTGTTAAGCACTACCTTGCGATGGAAAATATCCCTATTGTGAGTGAAGATTTAGGCGGAGATTTACCCCGTAAGGTGCTGTTCCATCCTCAAACTGGCAAAGCGCTACTCAAATGGCTGCCTATGAGTAATAAAGAGCAAGTCGCCCAACAAGAAAATATCTATCTTAGTCACCTGGATACAGATCAACAATCAAGCTCAGATATTGAGTTGTTTTGATTTTGCTTGAGTAAGTTAGTGTCACGAAGCAGTGACCAAATATACTCACTTAAGCCTGATTGTTATCACGTCAATGTGCTTAACGTCGCTATAAATGCTATTTCCCCGTATTTTTGAATTCTACATTTCTATCCTTGAGGGGATGCCTGCTGCGCAACTATTTATCTATATGGCTAGTTGAGGGGCGGGCTGCTGTTTGATAGCTTCGTGGATAATTGATGGGGAGAAGTGGTCAAACAAGCGTCACCATTGAGGTGAGATACTTTTATAAGGTGTAAATATTGAAACAAGAGTCAGGTGTTGGCAACGCGGATGCAGTTGCATTGGATGATAAACGTTGGTTTTTTGATTTCCGTATTAAAGGAATGAGCAAGTTTAATGATAACTCGATTGTTAAGCTTGCTATCAGCAGATTGTTTTACCCTTTGCCGTTGATTAGTTCGCTACTTATTTTGTTTGTCATGCTTGGTGTAGCTGCAGCGCCTTTAAGTATTGCAGATGATGAACTTGCACGAACATTCGCCTTGGCCAACTTTGCTTTGGTGCCGATTTACTTTATTGTTCGCTGGGTGTTGATACGACTTCACTATGGCAGCAAGCTAGCTCAGCAGTGTATCGTCAGTCGCGATAAACTTATTCTGCCTGGCAGCGCGATTATCAATAAGCCAAAGGGTGAGTATGTTATTGAGCGTGAGCATATAAAGCGGGCAAAGGTCATATATAAGTCCAGGCACGCGCGCGCTTTTGGTGTTCGTAACCACATTGTTGGTATTGAGTTTATATTGCAGTCTGGCGAAAAAGTTTACCTTGATGCCCTGTACTTTCCGTTAAAGCAGCTATTTTATATGCTGTTGTTCTTTGACTATCCGGTTCGCACGGTTCATGGTCAATATTCTTTTAAATCACTCTTAGCGATTGTCTTCACTGCATTTCCGGTGTTGGCAAGTATGGTTATTTGCGCGGCTGTCGTTGAGTCCTTCCTGTAAGTATCGATATCTGTCTGACGATTATGCATACGTTTGCATTGCTTCCTCACTTGCCAAAGTGAGTTCGTTCGCCAACCATGACTTCAGTACTTGAGCTAGTTAAGATTGCAAAGAGGGACTTATGGCTAACGTTATTGCTGATGAGACATCTACAGACTCGTCTTTTGATACAAGTAAGATAGTTAAGGCTGCAGCGTTTAATTTAGCTGTGATGCTAGGAGCGGTAACGGCTTTAATTCTAACTAGTGGCACATTATTTAGCGCCGATGCGCATGCCACAAACACTGAGTCTTTGGATAAGCAAGCATCTCAATCCAACTCAATGACCAACGAGTTGCTCAATGCGCCTATGCCAAGTGCATCACAAGGTCAGCTCAAACGGCTTGATAGTGCAGATATCGACTTTGCTGGTATTACGCCTCGCCCTATTGATGTATGGCTTCCCGCGGATTATCCAGCCAAAGCTCCATATGCAGTGGTATACATGCATGATGGACAAATGCTTTACGATGCGGAGCAATCCTGGAATAAAACGTCTTGGGAAATGGATGAAGCATCGGCAAAGCTTAATCAGTCTGATGAAGTTAAACCGTTTATTGTGGTGGGCGTACATAACGCCGGGCCATCTCGCCACAGTGAGTATTTCCCACAAAAACCTTTTGAGTCGTTACCAGCAAGTACTCAAACTGAGCTGTATAAAGATAAGCGAAGTGAGTCTGAAGGCTTGTTTCATCAGCGTGTTTATTCAGATAACTATGCCGCCTTTCTTGCTAAATCGTTGAAGCCTTTTATTGATAGTAAATTCGAAGTCGCAACTGATCGAGCCAATACTTTTGTGATGGGGTCGAGCATGGGTGGTTTAATCTCATGGTATACCGCTTTGGAATACCCTGAGGTATTTGGCGGCGCAGCTTGTGTATCTACCCATTGGCCGGGATCGTTTGCCCGTGAAAATAATCCTATTCCTGCAGCGTTTAACTTATATATTGCAGAAAAAATAATGAGTCAACCTAAGGTTAAGTTGTATTTTGATTATGGCGATCAAACCCTTGATGCCATGTATCCACCGCTGCAAGCAAAAGTAGATAAGATGTTTGCTGAACTAAGTTACCCTACACATTTATGGCAAACCCAGTACTTTAAGGGGAAGGCACATACTGAGGTGGCTTGGGCTGAGCGTGTTGATGTACCGCTGCGTTTTTTGCTTAGCCAGTGAAAACGTTTTTTAAACTCCTATCGCGTTAAAACAGAAAAGCCGCCCTAAATATACTTTAAGCGCGGCTTTTAGCCTGGTTGTACTCACTTATAGCTCATCTAGAGCGCAAAGTAGTACTATACAAGCAGAGTACCATAAATGATTAGAAGTATAGGGTATCCGCAGGCTTGTCGTTTACGAACATTTCGCATTTGTCAGCCGAGCTAGATTTAGCAGCCTGGATGATGCCTGCAACGATACCGAGCTCACCACCATCATCGCCTAGCACAGAGCCAAAATAGCATTTACCTGAGAAGTTAACGTCTTCGTATGTCGCATTAAGGTTTTGGGTTGGGGTGTAAGGCGGGAAACGCCCTTGCATTACAACCTCGCCATTTACCGTTAGTTCTAACTTATTCTTGTCTTTATCGTATTGACCACCTAAAACATAAGTTTCACCATTTACATTGGTTTCTTTCTCTTGAGCAACACGAGGTGGAGTCGCGCCACAAGCTGAGAGCAATACTGAGCCAATAACTGCAGTTAGTAAGGTTTTTTTCATTTCACTTCCCTTGAAATTAGATAGGTAGAACGAGATAAATTGTGACCAAATATAGTGCTTTCTTGAACCATATTGAGCTGACTTATTCAATAATATTAATGCCTTATTATCAATTGCCTGTATAGGTGTGTCAGGTGTTGGTGACTGGTCAATTAGGTTCGGTATTATTGGGTGTGGGTGACGGCTGTTTTTACACTATTTAGTATGTAGATAACTGTAACTGAAGAGTGCTTTACTCAACTTTGTGTATCTCTGTGGATTGCATAGTGACCGTTAATGAACATTTATTAATCAAACAAGTTGAAATAGCTTTGGTTACTTGGAGGTCTCTTACATTAACCCGCCGCGAATCACTTTAACTGAAGCTGTTGGTGAACTTCGAAGTATGTGGCCTGAGATTTAACTGCAGATAGTTATAGCAGGCAAGAGGTGTTGGCGAGGCGATTTAAATTGGAAAGCCTAATATTTGGTATGTAAAGGAGTTTGTTATGAGTATTAAAAATCGTATGTTGTCGGCCGTAATCGTTTCAGCACTAGCCACTATTTCAATGGGAACACAAGCTGCCAGTATTACCACCAACGAAGACCTAAACATCGCCAGTATTAATGGCCAGGATGTTAATTTTGATAGGTTAGTTGGTTTAAAAGCTGGTGAGACATTAATTGAGGTTAACTATCGTGACTTGTTCCAAGATAATGCTGATGATTCTGGTCACTGGGTGCGCTCAGAGCCAATGTACTTGAAGTTAGATTTGGTCGCTAATAGCGAATATCATATTGCTACGCCGGCTTTGTATTCAGCAGAAGATGCTCATGATTTTTTAGACGCGCCGCAAGTGCATTTAAAAGTGAATGGCCAAGCACAGCAAAAAGTGGCGTTGATGACTCAGTCACAACTACTTACCGAACTATTGATCGATTAATGGATCCGGTTGTGTAATATCACGTCTACATATTCAGTTGTCTTAAAAAGACCTGGCTTAATGCCAGGTCTTTTTGTATACCCAAATGGATGTAAGCGTATGTATTTATCTAACCGTTAAGTGTGATTGCGTGATAGACGCCTCTTTTATAGGCTGGCAGCATCTATGTATAACTACCGTTTGTGTTTAAAGGATATAAACCCATGCCAGTTACCCTTATTGTAAAATCTTGCTTGCGTGTGCCAGTTGTGAGTGCGCTATTTATAAGTGCGATGGGCTTTAGCGGGTTGTTTTATGCTGAAGCGGCATTAGCGTCGAGTAATCAAATAGCTATTGACAAGTTTAGTCTTAATTCTGAGCCGATCGGCGAGCAGGGTAGGCTATTGAGTGAACAACACCTTGAGTTAATGGAGTCGCTTAATCGTGATATGGAAGCCAGTCCTCATAGCGCGATTGCAGTGGTCAATAAAACTGACTTTAACTCAATGGCAAAGCTAGGTGAAAAGAGTATTGCTACTGCTCGTGAATATTTAGCCCTATACAAAACCTTCCAATCGGAGTTGGAGCCAACGTCTGCATGCTATCAGGCTGAAGGAGTGGTTGAGATTGAGACAATGATTGCCCAACGGCTAGAAGCAAACCAGCACGTTGCTAATATTAAAGCAGCAGATTTTAACGGTGATGAAGCCTCGGCAACAATCGCGTTATTAAATGTGCAAATGCATAACAGTCACATGGCGATGCTAATGCAAATGTTTGAAATGGTAAAAACCTGTTTTATTGCAGATGCTATGGGGCTCAACCCCAATGCTCAACAAATGATGCAAGGTTTGCCGGGGATGCCACCAATGCCTCATTTACAAGAAGAGGCCGAGGAGTTTGAGCCTGAGCAATAAAATCCAAGCTCAACTTAATATTGAAAACCGAGGTTAAAGGCAGTCAAGACAAAGCTGCTTTGAATCGGCATGAACGAAAAACCACCCGGTTGTAGGTGGTTTTTTATTTTACTCAAGTCAAATTTGGCTGGACCTGCATTGTGACTGGTACTTATAAAATGTTAGGCAAAAATCGACTATCAAGTGTAATAATCGCCAAAGTTTATTAGCCGTGATCAGATGTCAGCGCAAATAACTGACCGCGACTTTTGATGTTGGTTTTCTTATAGATATTTTGAATATGCATTTTGACTGTGTTGATTGAGATCCCAAGCTTTGATGCCATTTGTTCATTGGTCAGCCCGCTCCAAATTAGGCTCAACACTTGTTGCTCTTTTGGTGTGGTCAGCGCTAAAAGCTTGGTACTATTTTGATAAGAAGGTACGCGTTTATTTTGCAACACGTAGCGTGATGTAGCTGCTTGAGAATAGTGAATATGCTCATCTAACAAGGTGTTAGCAGCTTGGAGCAACTCTACAGCATTAGCATCAGCTGACACTGCACCGTTAAAGCCTGAAGCAATCAGGCTTAACTCTAATTCTGTGGTGAGTTTAGAAGAGACTGCAAGGTGATATTGCTTGTTTATCGCATTAGTCGTGAGGCGACTTAGTTCAACCTGCTCCGGCTGAATATAGCGGATAATGATGGCGGTTGAGCCTGCATTTGAAAATTGCTCTACGTAATGGCTTACCATACTGCGTCCAACAGTGTTAATGGCAAAACCGAGCAACTTTGCGATATGAGAAAACTGCTGGATTAACTCATCGGGTAAGTCGACGAGCAGCATCTGCTTATCTAACATTTAACTTTCCTTGTTTTAAACATATTGTTGTTATCTATAGGGATAATTCACTATACATGCTAAATGTTACAGGATGTTTCGTTAGAGTTGAAGTTTTAATTTCATAGGTTTACACATATGTCTATTCTGGTGAGATTGAGTTTTGGAAGCTGACTGAGTTGGTGGGGTATTATTTATCTATGAATAACAAATGTTTAAACGATGCTATTGCAGAGTTTAAAACAAATGATATTAGGTATCAATAATGCGATGGTTGCTGGATCAATTTACTCAAATAGCAGATTTAATTCTTTCGTATGACTTAATTCTAAGCTAACTAGTTGCTTCGAACTAACAACTTATGGTGTTGAATCTTAAAGTAATAAATCGCTTCTAGTCCGTTTATTTTTGATGTATCTAGATGCTCATGGCAGAGCTGTTAGGGCGAGAATGTTAGGGCAAGCTTGAACTATCAAAACCAATAGCTTATTTGCTATTGCAAACTTCCCCTAAATTTTTCTAGGTGTTTAAATCGAGCTTTAGCAGTGGTGCGCGTAATGCTTGCTAGCGCCCTCTGCGAGGCGCACGTGATTGACCGCCACTTTTACCTCGGTTGCCGCCAGCTTTATTTTTACCCGCTCCACCTTTGCTCTTGCTTGCGCCACCTGAGCGTTTTGATTTTCCTCCATGGTTTTGCATAAAGTGCTCTGGGCCTTCAATTTTGCCTTTTAGTGAGGCGACTTTCGGTTTTGGCTTAGGCTTTTTCTTTGGCGTGGCTTTTTTATCTTCAGACGATGAGTTTTTTAGCATGCCGAATAAGGTGTCTAGCTCTTCTTTGGTGAGATCGCGCCATTCGCCTACTGGTAAGCCTTTTAGCGACACATTCATAATTTGCTGGCGCTCAAGCTTAGTCACTTGATAACCAAAGTGCTCTGCCATGCGGCGGATCTGACGGTTTAGCCCTTGCACCAGTACAATCTTAAAGGCGTTATTGCTGACTTTCTCGACCTTACATTTTTTGGTCATCACACCAAGAATTGGCACGCCGCCAGCCATGCCCTTGATAAAGTCATCGGTAATCGGCTTGTTAACTGTGACTACATACTCTTTGTCGTGATTATTGCCCGCGCGGAGGATCTTATTCACCAGATCGCCATTATTGGTTAAAAAGATCAAACCTTGTGAGTCTTTATCTAAACGACCGATTGGGAAGATACGGCTTGAGTGGTTAACAAAGTCGACAATGTTGTCGCGCTCTGTGCCTTCTGTAGTGCTGACAATGCCAACGGGTTTATTCAGCGCGATGAACACTAAGTCTTCAGCATCACGTGGTTCAATATCCTGGCCGTTCACTTTTACTTTGTCGCCTAACTCAACCTGATCGCCAACCTTGGCACGCTTGCCGTTAATGAACACATTGCCTTGCTCGATAAAACGGTCAGCTTCACGACGTGAGCAGATACCGCTGTCACTAATGTATTTGTTTAAGCGCATGCCTGAGTCAGTCACAATAAAATCCTTGAAACTCTTTAATTGGAAATAGGTAATCTAAAGTTGGGAACAAATCGCCTGTAAAAAGCCGCGCTAGTTTAGCATATAGGCGCCTTTGTAGGGATAGCTTGAACTTAAAAGCCTAAGTCGAGTTGATCCTGACTAGCATCATTGCTCTGTGGCAGTTCAATATTTGCAAGAGTTGGCAGCCCCATGTTGCTGAGTTTAGCTCGAAGCTGCTGATAAAAATGGATTGCCTGCTCTGGAGCAAAGTCATTGTCAGGGGTATGAATAAACAAATAAGGCTGTTTCCCTTGGGCTAACCACTTAGGTATTTGTGTGAGCCAGTTATTGAAATAGTGCTGGTTTTTATCTAAATCGTGCTCACCAACAAAACGGATAATCGGGTTTTCGGCAGTTGCGATGGGGTGCACTGGCACTTTCGGTTTTTTCTCATGGGCATCAATGATTGCGGCTGTGGTTGGCGGGGCAGCAAATACTGCGCGGGTATCCATAATAATGCGGTTGCAGTTATGTTCAATTAACATGCGATTAAGCAGTTTTTCGGCGTCACCTTTTGCGAAAAACTCACGATGCCTGACTTCAACGCCAAATTGCATATCTGCAGGTAGCTGAGTGAGAAAGTTGTTCAGTATCGGTAAATCTCTAGGGCCAAATTTACTGGGTAGCTGAATTTTCCACACGCCGACTTTTTCATGCAGCTCAGCCATTACGTTAAAAAACTCCGCTAATGCCTGCTGACAGTTATGGAGCTTGTGCTCATGAGTAATCGACTTGGGCAACTTGAAAGTAAATCTAAAGTTGTCGTCTGTGGCGCTTGCCCAGTTATTGACCGTGTTTAGCGATGGCGTAGCGTAAAACGTAGTATTGCCCTCAACGGTATTAAAAACTTGGGCGTAACGAGCTAAGCGCTCGCTTTGTTGGCACTGTTGATAAACACTGTGTTGCCAGTGGCTATGGGACCACATAGGAAGACCAAGATAAAGTTGGCTAGATGACATTTCCGCGTTCTCTGCCGCGCTAATTGGCATGCTAATGGCCTAGTTCCTATGTAGTTGAAATTTATCGATGATGTCATAGTAAAGCGTATTAGCACTGTAAGCTATACGTGCATCTGCTAATATGCGCTAGTTTGATCATAACCAATGGAGTGGAAATTGCCACAACCTGGCCAACGTTCTGGCACTCATCGTTCAAGTGCGAGCAGTTCAGATACTAATTCGCCTGTTAGAAACGAGCAAGATTGTACTAACAGCAAGTTTGATAACTATCGCCCAGAGCGAATTAGCACTGCTGGCAAACGCAAAGGAGCTGCGTCCTCTGCACCAAAAACAGCACCCAAAAGCGCACCAAAACCGGCAGCAAAGCCTAGGCGAAGTAAACTTGGCTTACTGCTGAGTTTAATGGTGCTGGCACTTGGCTATTTGTTGGCTGTTGAAGTTGAGTCATCGTTTTATCAAGCCAAATTATTGCACCAGTATTCTGAGCGTTTGGTCTATCAAGTTAAACCACAACCTACGCCTTTAACCGTCTACCCAACAAGTGGCCCGTTTGATAAGCGCATGGGCTATGTTGACCTGCCTCAAATGCTGCCTAAGTTGTTGGCAAAGGGTTATCACATATCCGAGCAGGCACAGTTTTCTCCGCAGTTATTGCAATACAGTCGTCTAGGCTTATTCCCGCCTTATAAAGAGAAAACTCAGTCTGGCTTGAGCGTACTTGATTGCCGGGCGCAGTCTCAGTTTCATTTTCAGTACCCGCAGCAGGTGTATGCCAAGGTTGATGATATTCCTGATGCCATTGCCACGAGCTTATTGTTTATTGAAAATCGTGAGTTAATGGGGGCCAGTCAGTACCATAACCCTGTGGTGGATTGGCCGCGTTTAGCTAAGGCGACGTTAGGGCAGATAACCTCAGCAGTAGGTATCGATGCAATCAAAGGTGGCGGCAGCACCCTTGCTACCCAAATAGAAAAGTTCAGACATTCTCGCGATGGTTTAACTCGCTCGATTAAAGACAAACTGATTCAAATCAGCTCAGCCATGGTGCGGGTATATCACGACAGTGAGCTAACGTATGAAGCCAGACGTAAGCTGGTAAAAGATTATTTAAATACTGTGCCGTTGTCATCTGCACCAGGCTTTGGTGAAGTTAATGGCATAGGCGATGGTCTTAAAGCCTGGTTTGGTGTGTCTTTAGCTAGCGTGAACCAACTACTGCAACAACCCCATAGGCAAGATAATGCCAGCGCCAGAGGGTTGGCGTATCGGCAAGTGGTAGCCTTGATGATTGCCCAGCGCAGGCCGTCATATTATTTACTGAAAGGACGGCAAGATCTGGAAGCGTTGGTGGATAGTCACTTACGTTTGATGCAGCAATTTAGCATTGCCGAAACCGCCTTGATTGCTGCAGCAATGGATAGCAAGTTAGTCTTTGTTTCTAGCGGTTTTCATTCTGCTCAGTCTCGAGAAAATACAGCTTCAAGAGAGACTAAGGGCGTCAATGCCGTGCGCATTGATACGGCGCAAAAGTTAGGCGTAGATTTATTCCAGCTTGACCGTTTTGATTTATCAATCAACAGTACTTTGAATCAGCATCTGCAACAGCAGGTGAGTGATTACTTACATGGTTTGTCGAAACTCGACAATGCCAAACGTGAAGGCATCATTGGCAGGCACTTATTAAGCGCTGAGCAGCTTGAGGGAGTTATTTACAGCCTTACCTTGTATCAGACTCAAGAGCAGCAAAACCTGCTCCGGGTACAAACTGATAATAATCCGCAGCCATTCGATATTAATGAAGGCAGTAAACTTGAGCTTGGCTCAACTGCCAAGCTCAGGGTGCTGGTGACTTATCTTGATATTGTTGCAGAGCTGCAACAGCGGTTTATTAAGATGACGGTTGCCGATCTCAACAAGGTAGATGTTGAGCAAGGCGATAATATTACCCGTTGGGTGGTGGATTATTTAATTCGCACTCGAGATAGAAACCTTGCACGTATGCTCGATGCCGCGTTAATGAGGACTTACTCTGCTTCACCTGAGCAGGTGTTCTTCACCGGTGGTGCTCAGCATGTATTTAGTAACTTTAGCACCAAGGAAGATGCATTAACCCCCACTTTGTATGAGGCGCTGCAAGGCTCTATAAACTTACCTTTTGTACGTTTAATGCAAGATATTGTGAGTTACAGCAGTAGCTATAACTATCACGGCAGTGTCGCGCAGCTGCTGCATAACGATGGTGACCCAAATCGTGAGCAGTATTTACGTGCCTATGCTCGTCGTGAGGGCGGTCAATTTGTAAGTCGTTTTTATCGTAAATACCACAAGCAAAATCCGCGTCAAAGACTACAGAACTTTTATCAAGCCTTACCTAATAATACAGACAGGCTCGCTGCGGCATTTCGTTACTTACAACCTAAAGCCAGCGGACGTGAACTCAAAGCCTTTTTAAATAGCCGTATAGCCAAACCGTTGTCTGATAAGCAAGTTAATCGCTTATATATGAAATACGGTGAGTCGAAATTTAGCCTAGCAAATCAGGGGTACTTGGCACGAGTACACCCATTAGAGCTGTGGGTTATCAAGCAGCTGAATCAGGCTGATGATGCAGGACTGCAGGTATCATTGACTGATTTGAAACAGCAGTCGCAAGATCAGTTGTTGGCTGTGTATCGCTGGTTATTTAAAACTCGCCATCAAAATGCTCGTGATGTACGCATCAAGGTGATGCTAGAGGTGGATGCATTTTTATCTATTCATCAAAGGTGGGAAAAGTGGGGCTACCCGTTTGACTATTTGGTGCCATCTCTAGCATCAGCGCTTGGCAGCTCGGGCGATCGCCCTGCAGCTCTGGCTGAGCTAATGGGGATTATTCAAAACCAGGGCAAACGCTTGCCTAGGCTTAAGGTGTCTCAGCTGCACTTTGCAGAAGATACACCCTATGAGGTTAAGCTAAATCCAAACGTAGGCGACAGTGCGAATGATGGCTATGCTGAGCAAGTGCTGCATAGTGAAGTTGCCAGTGTGCTTAAAAAGGCTTTGGCGAACGTTGTTAATCAGGGCACGGCAATTAGATTAAGCACCAAAGCCAAGCAATATTTACCTAATATGCAGATTGGTGGCAAAACGGGTACTGGCGATAATCGCATCGTCACTGAGATTAAAGCAGGGCGTAAACTAAGCTCAGTTGCAGTCAACCGTACCGCCACCTTTGTGTTCTACATTGGTGATAGCTTTTACGGCACGATAACGGCGTATGTACCAGGAAGGCAGGCTGATAGTTACCGGTTTACTTCGTCACTACCACTGCAAGTACTTAATGGTTTGCTGCCTATGCTAGCGCCTTACATTCAACAGCCTGAGGCCATGTGCCAGCCAGAGTTAGCGCAAAGTGAAGCTTAGCTAATATAAAAATTGATCAATTGTTTAGGGAAAGAGCATGAGAATAAAGTTAGCCGAAGTGACAGAGCAAGATCTCGCTGTGTTTTACCAGCATCAACAAGATCCACAGGCTTGCAAGATGGCTGATTTCCCAAGCCGAGAGCGGCAAGCCTTTTTTGAGCATTGGCGAACTAAAGTGCTTGGCAGCGAATTGGCCGTTGCTAGAAGTATCTGGATTAAGTCTGACAGCCCTGAGCTAGGTGAAACAAGCTTTAAACAAGGTGGCAGCCCTGAGCGAGACGGCAGCCCTGAGCAGAATAGCAACAGTGAAGCGCGAGAACATTGGCAACTAGTCGGCAATATCGTGAGTTGGCAAATACCCATTGAAGCCAGCTCACCAATGATAGCCGGGCAGAAGCAGCAACTGGCGAGTGAGCATTATATCGGTTATTGGATTGGGCGAGAGTTTTGGGGTAAAGGTATCGCAACTCGGGCACTCAACATCTTTTTGAATCAGCATAGCCCAAGACCACTGTTAGCCTGGGTTGCTGAGCATAATACTGGCTCGATTAAGGTACTTGAACGTAACGGTTTTAAGCAAATTGAGCCCGTTGATTTTGGTTTTGAAGTAGAGCAAGGCATGCAGCTGTTACTGCTTGAAGCAGAAAGCAGAAAGCAGTGAGTGGATAGCACCGATTGTAATCTAACCAAATTGACTCCAAGGTCACATTCGTCACTGCCAATATTGATTACACTGTATAAGCCAACCATTAGTGCTGATTTTGCAGCTTAAGCGAGGTGTGTATGTTAGACATGCAAAGTGTATTCAAGCGCTGCGCCGTGGGTAAAGCTATTGGCTTTGTGCTTGGTTTGACAGGCTTCTTTTTACTAACAGTTATGCAGGCTGATATCGATACCCGTTTTCAATGGGCAATACTGCTGTGGTATACCAGTTTTGGCGGCATTATCGGTCTTGCGAGTATTTTCGATTATCACCCGTTACTTAACATCAAACTGCCCTGGTATTTAGTCTCAGGGATTATGGGCTTGTGGCTTAACTTTGTGCTCACACTATTTATCTACGAGCAAATGCAGCAGTTGATGTACGCCATGTTTTCAACCGATGGACTGCTATCTTCACCCTATTGGTTTGCTGCCGAAGGGTTAATCTTAGGTATCTTCATCGGATATTTCGCCCAAAAAGCTTAAAATCGGGTCAGAGTAAAATGCTAAGTCGCTAATTTTATTAAGGTTAATTTTTCTAGATTGAGCAATTAGCCAGTTATAAATTGCCCCTCGAGTACAGCGTAACGCTGAAGCTATAGCTTGAGAATTTGCTGAAACAGCCAGCGTCGATGCAATTGCGAGCGCGAGATATGTCGGTCTCATCGGTGTGTTCCTTTGTCTTGTTGTTTTTCTATCCTTAAATACAGCTAAATTTTACGGAACCTTAAATCAAATTGATTTGAGTTATATTTATTGTTATAGGTTTGGTTCTTAGCAGTTGTCAAATATAAATGCAATTAATTCGAATTTATTTTTGAGATTACTCATCGAATGAGTAAACTAAAAAGATAACGGATGAGGAAAAAACTGTGGAAAAGCAAAAAGTAACTACTAGAAAACGTAAGTCTAGTTCGCAGGCTCGAGGTGATGTTAGGCGCTCGATATTGGTTAACGCCGGTAAAGAGCTGTTGGCCACCAAACCCATTGAGCAGTTGTCATTGGCAGATGTGGCAAAGGCATCTGATATCCCAATTGGCTCGGTTTATCATTTTTTTCCTAAAGTAAACAATTTATTAGCTGAGATCTCTAAGCAGTTTGAACAAGAGATAATGGAAGCTGTTTTTCAGCCATTCCCCCTAAAGCCTGAAGATAATTGGCAAGCAATTATTCGCGCTTGTGTCGATAGAGCAGTTGCTTTGTATAAAGAAAATCGTGCTTACGAGCAGCTATTAATTGGTGGTAAAACTCCTGCGGAAATCAAGCTTAGTGATCGCGAGAATGACGAAGAAATTGGTCGCAGTGTTATGGAAGCGCTAAATGAGCATTTTGTGATGATGCCGTTTGCTAATCAAGAGAAGGTTTTCTTCCATGTTGTTGAAATTATTGACCTTATTTTTATGTTGTCGGTTAATAAACATAATGAGATCACTGACTATATGGCCGAAGAAGCTAAGCGCGCTGCCATTGCTTATTTGCGCTGTTATATGCCTGAATATTTGCCCAAAAAAGCTGCCGAGTAGTCTAGTAAATCGATATTGATTGGTACGGCATTCTGATTATTGTTTTCGAACTTATTTCAGTTTTACCGCTAAGTTAATATTTGTTGGATAGGTACAGTTCAACAAATATGGCGATGGTCTGTATTAGGTTGAGCGGTGTTCCGCTCTCACTAGAATTATGTTTATGGCTTATTTCTTCTGTGGTTTGAGGCGAGATATTACTGGCGACTAAACCTGTTTAGGCGTTTTTGCACATCTACGTCATATAACCATTCATATTTATCATTTTACCAAGCGCAGTAATGGCAAGATTGTTATCAATAAGTGATGTTTTTATTGTATTCGTAGCATGGTTTGATACCTTATTCATTGATCGCTAATCGAACAAAAATAATGACGCAATCAACCTAGTTAATTAACAAATTTTAGCTAGCAGTTATTTAGCCGAGAACTAATAACTGCTTTGCAAGCGCATTAACTAGGGGATAGGGAGAATATCATGAACCGACGCAGTTTAGCTCTCGCGTTGCTACTGGCCTCAGCGCCACTTTTTTCATTGCCAGCCTCACATGTCTACGCGGCAAATGATAGTCAAAAAATTATTAAAAAGAGTCGTCATGCCGACGGCTTTTTAGATCTTTATTATCACCCAAGCGGTGAGCTCTACCTTGAAGTTAACAAACTAAACCAGCCTTTCTTGCTGGTCACTAGCTTGCCACATGGTGTTGGCTCTAATGATATTGGTCTTGATAGAGGCCAGCTTGGGCAAACTCGCTTAGTGCAATTTGAGCGCCAAGGCCCTTATGTTTTGCTCAAGCAGCTCAATACGGATTATCGCGCTACTTCTGACAATCCTGCTGAGCAAATGGCTGTTAAGCAAGCCTTTGCTGAGTCGATTTTATGGCGCGGTGAAGTCGTTGACGGCAAAAAGGCACTGGTTGAGATTAACGATTTAGTAGTCAACGATTTGCACGGCGTTGCTCAGCGTTTAGATGCCACCAAGCAAGGAGCGTTTAGGTTAGATACGCAGCGATCTGTATTAATGCCAGCTAGTGTGAAGTCATTTGAGCGAAATGCTGATGTGGATGTCAATCTCACCTTCAGTGCAAGTAAGCCGGGAGATTATGTAAAGCAGGTGACGCCCGATGCTAACTTTGTGTCTGTGCGCATGCGTTATTCGTTTATCGCGCTGCCAGAGCCTGGCTATCAGGTGCGTAGTTACCATCCGATGAGTGGTTATTTGTCGGGCGAATACTTAGATTATTCAACGCCAGTGGCGAGCGATATTCGTCAGCGCTACTTGTTGCGTCATCGCCTTGAGAAGGTTAATCCGGGCCCTGAGCCGAGCGAAGTGGTTAAGCCAATTACTTATTATCTCGACCCTGGTGCGCCAGAGCCTATTCGCACCGCCTTATTAGAAGGTGGTCGCTGGTGGGAGCAAGCGTTTAACGAGGCTGGGTTTATCAATGGCTTTAAGGTTGAAATGCTACCAGAAGGGGCTGATCCACAAGATATTCGCTATAACAT
Organism: Shewanella sp. WXL01; assembly: GCF_012263345.1. Classification (NCBI taxonomy): domain Bacteria; kingdom Pseudomonadati; phylum Pseudomonadota; class Gammaproteobacteria; order Alteromonadales; family Shewanellaceae; genus Shewanella; species Shewanella sp. WXL01. Next base: position 572,320 of record NZ_JAAIKQ010000001.1, read on the forward strand.
GATCCAATGGGTGCATCGTGCCACTCGTGGTTGGTCTTATGGCTCAGCAATAGCCGATCCTCGTACAGGTGAAATCATCAAAGGCCATGTTACGCTAGGAAGTTTGCGAGTCAGGCAAGATCATTTAATCGCACGAGGTTTAACCTCAGCTTGGCAAGACCGCGAAGCTGCATCTCAAGCGGCGATGGATTTATCGCTTGCACGTATTCGTCAATTGTCGGCCCACGAAATCGGCCACACGCTTGGGCTTGACCATAACTTTGCAGCATCGACAAACGATAACGCATCGGTTATGGATTATCCGCATCCTTATGCCGCGATTGTTGACGGCAAGATTGATATTTCAACGCCATATAGTGAGGGCATTGGTGAGTGGGATAAATACACTATTGCCTTTGGTTATGGCGATGAAGCTAATCAGCAAAGCTTGTTGCAACATGCGCTAACGCAAGGCTATCGCTACATTGGTGAGGCAGACTCACGCAGCCAAAAGGCGAGCCATGCTTATGCGAGCCTTTGGGATAACGGTAATGACCCAGTTGCAGAGCTTGCAAGGCTTGAGCAAGTTAGGCGTAAAGCCATTGAAGACTTTAATGCTGATGCTTTGCTAGCAGGGCAACCACGTGGTGAGCTAAGCGATACTTTTGTGCCGATTTACTTACTGACTCGTTATCAAATTCAGGCGGCAGCTAAATTTATCGGCGGTACCGATTATAGTTATCAGCAACTGGGTTCAGGGTTGCGTTGGAGCTACATTGACCCTAAAGCGCAAAAACGCGCGTTAGATACCTTACTTGATAGTTTGTCGTGGCAAAGCTTATATGTACCACCTAGAGTGCTCGATGCGTTGGTGCCAAAAGCAGGAAATTATCGCAGTAGTCGTGAGAGCTTTGCATCTAACCTTGGGGTGGTTAGCGACCCTATCGCGATGGCAGAAGTACTAAGTCGTCATACCGTTGCTCAGCTGGTGAATCCAACCCGCCTAAATCGTGTTAATCAAAGCTATTTATACGACAGCGAGCAACTCTCGGTACCTAAGTTAGTGGATAAGCTACTTGCTAAAACCGTGTACGCTGAGCTTAAGCGCGGTAGCCAACTAGGCATTCGTATGCAAGTAAATGCAGTAACCGTAGATGAGCTACTCAAGGTTTACCACAGCCCAGAGCTCACGCCTGCGGTAAAAGGGCAGTTACTGGTTAAGCTAAGACAAATTTTGAAGCAGTTAGAGCGCCGTTCGAAACGTGCGAGTGATTATCATGCCGCGCATTATGAGTGGTTATACCTTGGCATTACCAAGGGATTAAAGGATGCGAAATTCAAGCTAATTGAGCAGCCAGCTAAGATGCCACCAGGCTCGCCGATCTAGGAGGGAAAGTGCTAAGTTCTGCCATTATTAAAAAAGTGTACCTAGCGGTGACTTCCATTTTTCTAATAGTCTACCTAATTTGTGGATATATGGTTCCCGAGTTTGCGCTTGAAGCAAATTTATATGAAGTTAAATATCAACAAGCCTTAAACACCCTAGAGGACACACTTGAAGAAGCGAGAAACACTCCTATCGAAATAAGTAAGGACGATCTTATACATTTAATAGGAGTGAGCATTGAAGCTGAACATAGAAGCTTTAATGCTTATAAATCTTTGCGTGGATTGTACGAAAGCTACTCTAACATTTTATTTTCGATACTAGTGCTTCACTTTTCTGCTCTAGGTCTGTTTCTGAGGGACTTAAAAAAGTCGAGTCAATAAACTTACAACAGGTGGGACTAAAAATACTAAAATAGCAGCCGGCCGCTGCTCTTTTTATTGCTTAAACTAGACAAGATTGGTCAATTTAATTCAGCCTTTGGGTTCTTAGGATAAAACTTATCTGGCAGGCTTTCGATGTGGCTAAACTCACGGGTGTTTTTATAAGGCAGCTTCATAAAACCTGCGATCCCGTGACCTTGAATTTTACTGGCGTGGGCTAAAATTCTATCGAGACTTGCCCTAAATGCTGCTTGTTTACGTGGGTTAAGCAGCCTTAAATAGCTGTGAATTTTTAAATGCCCGTCGAGCGCTTCAAAGATGATGCAGCCTGTGTGGTGAATTTGGTTAATGCGGGTTAGCTCAACAATAATCTCTTTTGGTAGTTCAAGGTTTTCTTCCGGGTCACGGCCATCTTCAAAATAGGAGTGCAGTTTAGATTTGTCTTCTAGTAGCGGCGCATCACCAATTTCGAACGGCAGCATGGTATCGCCGGTAATTTGATAGGCACTATGTGGGTCTTGACGCTCAAAATGCAGGGTGTCTTTAGCGTTGAAAAAACAGGCTTTGAAAACACCAATCCGCTTAATACCGCGAGCTAGGGTCACCATGTTATTGACTGCGACAATCAGCGACTGGCGAATTTCAGGGTCGTAAATCGTTAAGTTAGAGTCGATAAAAATACCGTCTTGTTGCCAGTGAATAACCAGACCGCCTACCAGCGGGAAGTGCGCGAGTCGGCTTACCGCTGCAATAAAGCCTTTTTCGGTATCACCCATGCCCACCATAAAGTTGCGATAGTATTTTTCTAATTGAATGTCATCGAGCTTGGCAACTGGGTCATCGGCATTTAGTTCTTTTAAAAAGGCTTTACGTGAGCTGTAGGTAACTGTTTCAATTTCACGGGTGCGAGCTTGGTTCCACACCGGAATTGCCGCTAGCAAGGGCTTGCTAGGTAGTTTAGGCAAGTGAATTTGATGGTTGTGGCGTAAGCTTTTTAAAAAGTAGTCGCCAGCTTGATTACGCATTTGTGGGTCTTCGCTGAGCATACCATCAAGGGTTTTCGCCAGCTCGACTGGCAGGCCGATGCTGGTGGCTGGGATGACTTTAGCGCCAAAGCGACTAATTTGTCCTGAAGCAAGTGCGTATAGGGTTGCAGCAGCACCTTGCTCATCAAACCTAGGACTTGAAAGTGCGCCATTGAGCTGTTCATCGCCAATAAAATACACATCGCCCATGCGTGCATTGGTTTGGTGCTGGTCGCTCGACATTAGCGCCATCACGTTATCTTCTACTGCGCGTCCATGCTCGTCACGCTGAGCAAATACTGCAGAACCCCAGTCGATGAGTGATAAATGATCGCGGTCAACGTCATAGACTAGGTTTGAGGGCTTAATATCACCATGAACCAAAGGCTTACCGGTTCTAAGATAAAACAGAATATTGGCAAGTTGACGTGCGATGCTCATTATCATGGCTGGTGGCAATGCGCCAAGACGCAGGCAAAGTTTATCTAAGTCCTCACCTATTGCGTGCTCCATCACCATAATTCCCTGCTTGCCGACTCGCTCGAATTTGATGGCTTTGGGGACATTTGGGTGATCGACCAGGCTGAGCATGTAGGCTTCTTCTTCCAGTCTGTCTTGAATGTGCTGGGGAAGGCTCAGGCGGGAGAATTTAAAGACGTGTGATTGCCCAAGGTTGTTAGCGCCTGCAAACACAAACCCATAAGCGCCTTTACCTATGTACTCAATATCGGCATAGCCGAGCTTAATCAACTGCTGCTTACATAGACGGATCCAGGCTTTGTGTTTACGCGCATCATCTGCCCTTAGCAGATAGATAGATTGCTCTTCATTAATATAAAAGTGCTTTAATTCAGGTGTTTGCACTGGCGGTAAACGTCCTTTAATCCTTAAGCCTTAACTCCCCATTAAACCCTTGTTGCTAGGCGTTAGCAAGCGCTCCTAACTGAAATATTTGCATCTGTAAACCTTGACCTGCATCAAGTACTTTTTGTTCAGTTATCAGTAATATGAAGTTACAAACTCAAAGTTGTCACAAGGAATGCAATTATGGCGAATATCAATAAAGCTGATTTAATTCAACTATTTGATTTTCCTCGTACACGTATTCTTCAATCGATGGAAGTGACCCATTGCCCTCATGCGGTATTTTTTAATGCTGCTGATGAACAATGCATTAATTGCCATCAAGGTGAAGAGTGTATTTGGATGAATCACAATGATGAGATGGTGGCGTTAGAGAAAAAGTCAGTGGAAGAGCTCAAGCAACAATTATTAATCGCAGTTGATTTCGTCGACTCGAACTTAAGTCCACACCATTTATCACGTCGAAACTGCCAGTGTGATAACTGTGCCTGGCTCAGAAAAGTACAGTCGGTCTTAGGTAGTTAATTCCCGTAGTTAGTCAATTGTGCATGTGTTGCATCCGCCATTTTAAGCGTCTAAAGTAGCCGCTATATTTTATAAATGGTGAGATGTAACATGGAACCGAGTTTTTGGCATCAAAAGTGGGACAATCAGCAAATTGGTTTCCACCTTCCTGAAGTAAATCCCTACCTTATTAAACTCTGGTCGCAGCTCAAGCTGCCTGCAAATAGTGCTGTGTTTGTACCTTTGTGCGGTAAAACCCTGGATATGTGTTATCTGGCTGAGCAAGGTCATGATGTGATAGGCTGTGAGCTAAATCAGACCGCGGTGGAACACTTTTTTAGCGACAATGACCTTACTGCATCTGTCGAATCGGTAGGGGAGCTCCAGCATTATTCTTGTGAGCAAATAAGCCTTTATCAGGGCGATATATATAGCCTGCCAGCTAGTGTGACGCAATCGATTGGCGGCTTTTACGATCGCGCAGCCTTGATCGCCTGGCCTGATGAGATGCGCGCCGATTATGCTAAAAAGCTTGCTGAGCTTATTCCTGCTGGCGTATCTGGTTTACTAGTGACGCTAGACTATCCACAAGCTGCGTTGCAAGGACCGCCATTTGCAGTGAGTCCAGACTGGATTGAGCAGCATTTAACTGAATATTTTGATGTTGAGTTATTAAGCTGTGACGACGTGTTAGAAGATAATGCCCGCTTTAAGAATAAGAACGTTCCTTGGCTAAATGAAGCAACTTATAAGTTGACTCGTAAAAGTTAGTACGTAGCTGATAGCGCCTGAGTAGCAAAAGTGCGCAGATATTGGGAAATTTAAGGCAAACAAAAAGGCGACCAGATGGTCGCCTTTAGTTTTAATGAGACGCTAAGCGTCAATCATTAGAAGTCGTAACGTACACCTACAGTGAAGATTTTGTCATCTTTTAGGTCTACTTTAGCACCAGAAAGCTTGTAGTCACCTTCGTACATTGCGTAGTGGCCATATACTAGTGTTGACTTAGCGATGCGGTAGTCAGCACCCACAACAATGCTAGTTACGTTTACGTCGCTTAGCTCAGTTGCTTGACCTGCAACAGGCTTAATACCACTTACGTTAGCGAAGTACTTGCCTAGGCCAGATTCGTCTTTACCGTATTCAGCTTTTAGGTTTACGCCGTTTAGGTTGTAAGCAGCATTGACAAAGTAGGTGTTACCTTCGAAAGTTTTGTCGATAACGCTTTCAGAGTTTTGGAATAAACCACCAACTTTGAAGTCACCTAGTTTAACTTGAGCAACACCACGGTATGCGTCAATGTTTGAGATACCTTTGTTGTAAGCACCAGCTACGTAGAAGTTTTGTTGCTTAAGCTTCTTGTCACCAACAGTTGCGCTCAATGCATATTGAGTATCTGCATCGTCAACACCTGGTTGGTTGTTGTCAGTCATTAAGTAAGTTGCGTTTAGGGTAACTAAGTCAGCAATTTTTGGTGAGTAGTACCAGATACCGTCTGCGCTACGAGTTTGGCCAGGAGCTAGACGATCGATATCAGCGTTTGAGTTACCGAATAAGTCGATGCCACCTTCAGATTGCTTGAATACAGTGTCGTTACGACCAACTAAAACTGTACCAGCAGCTGTTTTAAGACCTAGGAAAGTGTTACGAGCTTTGAAAACGTCAGAAGAAACTGAAGTGTTTTCAACTTGGAATTCCATTTGGTAGATTACGTCGAAACCTTTAGCGATAGTTTCGCTACCTTTTACACCAAGGTGAGAGAAGTTGTTCTCGAAGACAGTACCTTCTTTTCCCTCTTGAGTTGTTGCACCTGTGTCAGAGTTCGTCACAGATAGGTCTAAGCGACCATAGAAATTTGGACCATCAGCCAGTGCACCGAAAGAAGCCAGTGTTAATACTGATGCTACTGATGCTGAGATTAACGATTTTTTCATCTTTTATGCTCCCAAGAACGTCATGTTCTAATTCCATTCGATAATGGTTTTTAAAATGAACAGTTATTACAGTAAAATTACTGCAACAATCTGCGGCGATTTTTACAGGTTTAACCGGTGCATAGTGTGGGCTAGATCATGTTTTACTTTGCAAAGTTCATTAAGAACTGCAGAAATGTGACTAACTCGACCATTTACATAATTAATGCCTAAAAAACAGGTCTATACCTCTTTAGGGGTGTTTATTTTTAGTGATTAATGCGCTACTTGCTGTGGTTTTATAGTTTTTTTCAATAAAATCAGCCTGATGTTAAGGTTTTGTTTGCTGGTTGTTGCTCGTGAGATCTTGTTTTGTGACGCAATTGCATTGGGGTTGTTTTTATTAATGGACAATTCCTTTGGTTAAAACGCTAGTTTAAATGTGAGATTTATCAAATGTTTGGACTATGTTGTGCGACCTTGCTCACGTTTGTCGTAGCTTTATAGTGTCAGTTACTCATTTTGAATTGAGAAAGTTGCTGACACCTGTGTTTGGTGCATATGAAACTCGCCATTAATTAATGGGTTAGAAGCTTAAAATTGGATAACGTCGTATATTCCAATTTGGGGGATTTAGGCTGCTAAGGTTAGCATTCAAGCAACGAGTTAAAAGCTGAGTTATCACGGTTAGTTTAGATGAATTCATTTAGCCAGAAGTGCTTCGCTATTTGTCACAATTGATATAAAATTCGCCGTCAATTTTTAGCTTTGGGGTTTTCATGCTCTCTTCTGCCTATTTAAATCGTTTTAGTGGTATTGGTCGTTTATATGGTCAGGCTGCGTTGAATGAGTTTCACCAAGCTCACGTTTGTGTTGTTGGCATTGGTGGTGTAGGCACCTGGGTTGCAGAGTCGTTGGCTCGTAGCGGCATAGGCAAGATTACCCTAATTGATTTAGATGACATTTGTGTCACCAATATTAACCGCCAAGCACACGCGCTAAGCTCAACCATAGGGCAGTCGAAAGTTGAGGTAATGGCTAAGCGAATTCTTGAGATTAATCCAGAATGTCAGGTTAATCAGATAGAAGATTTCGTTACGCTAGATAACCTAGGTGAGCTGTTTGTAAGCCACAAAAATGGTGGTGATATTGATTACGTGATTGATTGCATTGACGCAGTGAAGCAAAAGGCTGCCCTAATTGCCTGGTGCAAGCGCAATAAAATTAACATAGTGACGATTGGGGGAGCTGGGGGGAAAACTGACCCCAGTCAAATCCAGGTAACTGATCTTGCCAAAACTATTCAAGATCCATTGCTTGCTAAAGTGCGCAGTATTTTGCGTAAAGATTATAACTTTAGCAAAAATCTACAACGTCGTTTTGCTGTTGATGCGGTATTCTCGACCCAGCACCTGGTTTATCCACAGTCTGATGGCAGTGTGTGCGCAGCAAAAGCAAGCATGGAAGGCAGTGCGAGGATGGACTGTGCCTCAGGTTTTGGTAGTGTCACTATGGTTACCGGCACGTTTGGCTACTTAGCCGTTGCGCGCGTATTAGATAAACTGACGCTAAAAGCGAACAATGCCATGTGAATAGGCGCTAAAACGACAAAGCCCAATGCTGCGCATTGGGCTTTTTCCTATCTCTAACTTTAATCTCGTTGAAATCTAGGCTTCGTTAAGCTTTGCCCGCTTATTCGAACGATTCTTATTGAGTGTCAAAACTATTCAAAGCTCTCGAAGTTACCTGTATCCCCGTCAACGTTTACCAGCTGATTATCTTCGTTGTCACCCATACCTTTAGGAAAGCACACAATAAACATCGGGCCGCCAAGTGATGATTCGGCTTCGTATTGAATCGTGCCTTTTAGCAATGTTGCGGCATTAAATGCAGCTGATAGGCCTAATCCTGTGCCACCTTTGTTTCTGGTTGTGGTGAAGAATGGCTCGAACATATGTTCGGCAACATCTTCAGGAATGGGTAAACCGTTGTTTTGGATCTCAACTTTTATGGTGTCCCCGTCTTGCACTACGTTAATTAGGATCTTGCTGATCTCGACGCCGATAAAGGCATGTGTAAATGCATTCGATAAAATATTACTAAAGATTTGATTCAGTAAGCTTTGATTACTACTCACCCACAGATCCTGGTTAGCATTAATACCAATTTCTACGTCTTGAGGCGAGAACATAATTTGTGTCGACTCAGCAATATCTGTGAGTTGTTGTTTGAGGTTGAATTCAGTGTTTTTCTCATTACTTTGCTCAGCTGCGACGGTTTTGAATTTTTGGATCAAGCTACTTGCACGGGTAATATTGTTAACAATCAGCTGGCAGCTTTGTTGGTACTCTTCAAGGATCGAGTTAATCTCTTCAAGCGTAGCGTGGTCGCTGTGGATTAATTTAATTAGCTCATCAACATGGGCAAGCTGAGAGCTTGCTGCTGTTAAGCAAATGCCGATCGGCGTGTTGATCTCGTGGGCTACACCAGATACTAAGCCGCCAAGTGCCGCCATTTTTTCTTGTTCGACTAGCACTTGCTGCGCACGTTTTAAGATTAAAAGTGATTGTTCAAGTTCTTTCGTTTGCTCTTTAACTTGCCTTGCCAGTTCGTCTTTATAACTGCGCTCTAGCTCAAGCAGGCGCTCCCTATCTTCCAGCGCTTCTTGCAACTCTTCTTTAGATTCTTGCACTGCAGCAAACGAGGCGCGTACTTGTTGCTGCATGGTATTAATGGCATCAGCAACCTGTGCGAACTCATCGTCAGCAGGTTTACGTAAAAAGCTTAACGGCTCAAGTGGCTTATCTAGGCTAATTTGCGCACAATACTCACTTAGGCGGTGTAAGTGTTTGGTAATGTTTAACCATACTAGAAACAAAATGAAGCCAGCTACGAGGAAAGTTTTAATCGCATTGGATAGTAAGATTACGATGGCTTTGTCGTAAAGGCGATCGTATACGTTGTTGAGGTCTGCCTGAACTAATAAGGTGCCAACCTGAATTTCGTCATTGTTTCTGTAAATCAGTGGAAACTCTTGCTCGATGACACCTTTTTGCTTGAAGTTACCCGACTGCCATTCTTGCCCGCTATCGTCTTTGATGGAGATGTAAGTAAAGTCGGGAAGTTGGCTTAAACCATTGAGTTGGGTATTGATTAGTCTTTCATCAATCACCCAAATACTAGCTGCAAGTACATCCAAGTTAACCTTTTCGACACTCTCAAAAGCGCGATCGATCCGTGAAACATCGCTATTGTAGTCGTTAAAAAGCTGGTAAATGGTAGTTAGCAGGGTGATCAAGGAACTAAAAAGCACGATTGACAGCATAAGCTTCCGTCCAATGGGGCTTTTGAGCAGTTGTCGTGAAAATGTCAGCATGGGTTTTGTTTAATAATTAGAGTCACTTGAGTTTAAGTATATTCAAATTACTGCAAAATGCCTGTTTCGGCTAGGTTTTATTCAATTAGGCGGTATATTGCTCAATGACTTAATTAATTATACTCGCACTAGCTTTATTGGCATCAAAATTGCTCAAGCTCTATCGGGAACAAATTTCTGACGCTGTGAGTGAATTATGAAAAAGATCGATCTAACTAAACTGTCGGTTTCTTCTGGTAAGCGCTTTTTTGCTTCAACCATGCTTTGGTGGGTGATAGCTTGCGCAAGTATGCTTTTTGTACCGGTTCATGTGCTGGAAAACCTTGGTATTGCAGCCGTGGTAAAACAGTATAATCATTTTATTGGTTTGGGCTTACTGGTCGGTATTGCGTATTTTTTAAGTCAGTTAGTGTCATTTTTTGCTGATGAGTCGATTGCTTACCTCAAAGAAAAGAAAACCACTGAGGTTATTCAAGCTAAAGTAAACTTGTTAGACCCGTCAGAGCGAGCATTGTTACGTGAGTTTTTCTTACAAAGCTCAACGATTTTGACCTTGCCACAAAATGAGTTGGCTGTGCGCAGTTTGTTAGAAACCAATATTCTTGAGAAGTTAGGAAATGATCGCCATTACGCGATTCAAGGGCCTACTGCAGATTACAAAATTTCGATGAAAGCACGGGTATTTTTAAATCGTGAAGTACTTCGTTTGCCCAGTGGTGAGCCATCAGCTGAAGAGATGAGTCATTTACTCAAGGCAAGACCGAATTATATTAATAGCCTGGTTCAGACTCGCAAGCACGCAGCGTAAGCCCAAATTGAGTCAATACTTGTCAGCCGTCCTTGAGACGGCTTTTTTGTAGGGTGATTTTTGGTGTTAAGGGCAATAAAAAGAGGGCTACATTGGCCCTCTAATATTTAGGTGAGTGAGCTTATTATTGTGTATCGTTATTGCTTGGAGCTGACTTCACCACAAACATCCACATTAGGTAGGAAATAATGCCAAATGTGCTGAAAATGACGATCATGGAAAGCAAGCCAATTGGATTACCAAACATTAAATCTAACCAAAATGCCATGTTACGTTTTCCTATATTAGTGAAGTCATTGTTATGATAATGCTGCTAGCTAATTACATTTATGATCTCGATCAATATTTTGGCCAGCGTACGGGTATTTTAAATACCTGATTTGGCTCAGTGGGCGGTTGCTCACATTTTAGCTAGCTTGATGATGAGTTGAGGGAGATTTGAGCAGTTGCTATGCATTTAGTTAAAAGGGTAGGTAAAGCACTTGCCATTACACTCGGTAAAGGTATAATTCTTCGCACTCAGTTGCTTAATGATGTTTGACATAAAGAAATATTATTAAGCTCGAGTGAGTGTTCAAAGGATTAGCTTTAGATTAAACCTAATCCTTTGCATACTGAAAAGTTTGCTACATCACTTTGCCGGAGTGGTGGAATTGGTAGACACGACGGATTCAAAATCCGTTGCTTTCGAGCGTGACGGTTCAAGTCCGTCCTCCGGTACCATTATTTAAAAGCCTCAACGAAAGTTGGGGCTTTTTTGTATGTGCAGAGAGTTAAATCTCGAATCTCGTCGTATGAACTAAGACATTTATCTAGAGTCATGTTTAATTCGTGATTTGTATAGTTAAAAGTAAAATGACACACTCGAGTTAGTTTCGTTAATTTGACCATACTTGCTAACTAAATGTTTGTAGAGAACATACATGATGCAGAAATTATATCTTCATATTGGGACAGGAAAGACTGGTTCGACTTCTATTCAACGTACGCTTAGCAAGGTGCGAGGGGACTTTTATTTTTTCTCTGATTCTGAAAATGGTGCGAAGATATTTGATAATCCAGATGAGTTTAAGGCTAGGTTGGAGGCGGGAAGGGAGTATAAAAAAATAATCTACTCAAGTGAGTGGAGCTACCTTGCCGATGCTGCTGCTGTTAAAGCGCTTCACGAGAGCATTAGTACAGATTTTGATGTTGAAGTAATTATTTACTTCAGAAGGCAAGATGAGTTTGAAGTGTCGCGTTATCAGCAAGTTGCGAAACACGGTGATGGCTTGTCACGAGGAGGTCAAGGCGCCATTCCAACATTTTCTGCGGTTGAATTGAATTACTTTGATATTGCAGAAAAGTGGGGGCAATTCTTCAATGTTACCGTACGAATATTCCAGCGTAGCAAGCTAGTTGATGGAGATGTAGTTTTAGATTTTGCTAGTTTGGTCGGTGTGAATGTAGCGCCATCTGAAGTGATTAGAGCAAATGAGTCGGCGGGAATTGTCGAGGTCAAGCTTGGTCACATTATTAATCAACTTAAGTTACATCATCTCAAGCCTGTCCTATTGAAAGGAGCCCCTCCTTCAGCTCCGTCGAAAGCAAGTGCAGAGCAAATGCGTCTTTTTTACGAACAATTCAAGTATTCAAATCAACAACTGTTCGATAAGTATTTAAATGGTATTCAGGGGTTTGACGAGGACTTTAGTCGATACCCTAAGCGCAATGAAGATATGTGGAATGAAGATACAGCTGACGCTGCGATTAGGCATGTTCTAATTAAGTTAAGCGATGGCATTTTTGACGAATCTAAGGCTGTTCAAGATAGAAATGTTGAGTTGTTGCGAGATGCAGCTATTGCTCTTGAGTCATCAGATTTAAGGCTCAGTCTGAGGTTGATGACGCTTGCTCACAAGTATCGTCCTTATGGCGAGTTAATAAATCAGAAACTATCAACGTATGACTGTGCGCTCAAGGCTGGTAAATTGACTTTAGCTGTAAACATTGAGCAGCCGCGATCTGGCAGTGGGGACGCTACCAAAAACCTGTTTGTTTTTTTTAACCGCTTTTTGAAACGTGTTTTGAGTAAAAAATAATAATTTGAATAATTTATGGACTTTTGGGTCGGTTTTGTCCCTCAGAGAACAAGTCAATCACCTGCAATGGAGTAGAGTATGAATGAAAGGGAAATCGATGATATAAGAGATGCTGCTAACTTCTTAAGGCGGCGCAATCCTAAAATGGCATTTAAACTCTTTTCCGTGGCTTTATCTCATCGTCCTAATGGGTCATTAATACGTAAAAATTATCAAGAACTCAAAGAAAAGCTCAATTTAAAGACCTTTGTCATCATTGGGAATTGTCAAGCAACAGTTGTTGCAAACTTTATCCAAGAGAGAGCTGAAAGCCTAGTGGCTAGGCAAGTTATTTCTGCTCACCTTTACAAGAACCATGATGACAGTTTGTATAAGTCATTGGACGAGGTTGATTTCATCATTACTCAAAATGTTGATGATAAATTTGAAGGTATTAACACTAAAGAAATATTGTCTCGATACGGCAACAAGACAGTTAGGTATCTCAATTTGTTTTACGAAGGTTATCATCCTGATTGGTGCTACTTCCCTGTTTTGAATGGCGTGAGATTAAAGAGTCCAGTTGGTGACTACCATAATCGAACCGTGATCGAAACTTTCATTGAAGGTGGCTCAGAGCGTCAAGCAATTGAACGTTACTTTGATATCGAGTTTAATCGCCAAAGTTATTTTTCTGTAGGTGAGCGGTCAATTGCTGAGCTTAGAAATAGGGAGCAAGAGGTCGATATAAAAATGACTGATGTTATTGAGCAAGGGGTTCAGGATGGGGAGATGCTCTTCCATACATTTAATCACCCTAGTTCCAAACTATTGAATATTCAGGTAGGGCGTATTCTAGAGCACCTCAAGATTAAGTATAACCGTCGCTTTGTGAATCGAGAAGTCTTAAATAATTTAGTCATGCGAGCAAACCCTATGCTTGGCTTGAATCAAAAATATGGTAAAACTACGCATTTGCAACAGGAAGTCGATATTCCCAATTTTGTTCATCAATGTTATTCCATATATGCATCTAGACCTAAGTTTATTGAGGCGTATAAAACAAAGTACCTTAATTCAAAAAAGGTGAAATAGCTTTACAAGTAATAAGAGAAGTTTAAGTTATCATTTTTATTAATTTCATTTGGTTACGGTAGTAATTTGGGGTGACTATGGGTGTGGCTTTTCGATTTAAAATACTTACTTTGGCTTTACTTGCCGTGTCGGGTTGTGGCTCCGACTCAAACGAAACCAGCCTACCTAAACCAATAGATGCCAAAATTTCTTTTACTGATGTTTCCCATCATTTACCTAACCATGATCGGTTAGGAGATTATGGTGTTTTGTGGGGGCATTTTACTAACGCTCAAACTCCTGAGTTGATATTTATGAATCATGCTAAGTTCCCACAATTGTTAAAAAGCAATTCTCAAGGGAAATATGAAGATCACATAGCAAACTCGGGGCTTAGGCAATCAGATTGGATTTATCCAAGTCAGAACGATCGTCATGGGGCTGTTTGTGGTGATTTCAATAATGATGGGTTTATCGACTTATTTATCACTCATGGGGCTAATAAGGGAGATACGATAGGTTTAAAGTATGACGAATTGTTGCAGGGGAACGGTGATTTTAGCTTTATCGACGTTTCTGAGAGATCTGTTATAAACCCGAAAGGGCGAGGGCGAACGGCATCTTGGATTGATTTAAACAATGATGGCTTGCTCGACTTATATATCGCCAACTACGACACTATCAACGAGGTTCAAATTAATATTGGCAATGGTACGTTTATTCCGTCTGATGACTATCCAGAACTTGAGCAAATTGGTGCGCGTGTAAGTTGGCAAGATGTCAATCTTGACGGTATTCCTGACGTTGCAACAGGATTACCTTTTAACTTGTTACTTGGTCAAGGTGAAGGTCGCTATTCACAGCATCAGCTTATTGATTTGGTTCCAGAGAGCGCTCAGGGCTACTCGGTTAACTGGGCTGATGTAACCAATAACGGTTATCCAGACCTGTTAATTAGTAGCTTAGCAGGTGCAGTCTATTTGTATATAAATGAAGGTGGTGGCTTTAGCTTAGCTAGCCAGTCTCATGGTTGGACTAACGGTGTCAAAACAAATGTAATGGGTACTGCTTTTGCGGACTTGGATAACGATGGCTTGGTAGACATTGTTATTAACAAAGCGGACGATATCTATTTGTTCAAGAATGCAGGGCAAGGTCGCTTCAATCAAATAGAGTCTACGTTAGGTCCTTACATTAATACCGACACCAATGGCGATGCAAGTTTAGCTGATTTTAATGGTGACGGATTGCTCGACTTTGCAACGGATAGACTGGATGGTCACATTCTTTGGAAAAATACCACTGAGACAGATAATGCTTGGGTCAGTTTGTCACTTGAGGGCGCTGCAAGTAATCGTATGGGGTTTGGGGCTAGAGTCGAGCTTTATAGAAAAGATGGGCAGTTGTTATCGTCCCAGCAGTATTACGGTTCACAAGGCGGCTTTCGCTCAAGAGGCTGTAGCCCACTCCACTTTGGATTGCAGAGCTATACCGATGTCGTAGCTCATGTTCACTGGCCCAGCGGTGTAGTTACTCAACATGCAGAAATAAAATTGAATCAGCTCAATACTCTAAAAGAGTAAGTCTAGTTCGAAATCAAAAAAGCTATTCAAAGTTGGCTTATAGCCGGTTTTGAATAGCTTGACTAAGTTGTTAATTGTTGCCCGTTTATTTAATAAACGCGAAAGCGTCGCCGTATAGATGTGCTTCGTCTACACCGACCTCTCTAAATACTTCTCTGGCGGCGCCTACCATGTCAAAGCGGCCGGCAATGTAAATATCAAAGTCAGTTAAGTCGTTAAAATCAATTTTGATTTGCTCAAGAAGGTTAGCCGTTTTGCCATCCCAAGTCTCAGTTGCATGTTCTACAACCGGAACAAAGGTTAACCAGTCTTGCTCTTGGTGCCACTGGCGAGCTATTTCCTGATAGTACATGGCATCTTCATTGCGACAGCCCCAGTAAAGGGTTGTTGGAATGGTTTGCTCACGCTGGATTTGGTCTTCAACAATGCTCTTGATGTAAGAGAAGCCGGTTCCGCCGGCAACAAGAAGGCGTGGGCGCTCGCTTTCGTGGCGGAGGTAGGCATCGCCTGCTGGCGCTTCGATGTCGATATAGTCTTGTGACTTTAAGCGTTCAACCACTTGCATTGGGTAGCTCTCAGATACCGCGGCGCCAATATGAAGTTCAATCGTTGTGTTAGTTGGCGCTGAAGCAATTGAAAAAGGGCGTTTGTCTTTTTCGCCCATCACTACACATAAATATTGACCCGCTTTAAAGTCAAAGTGCTGTTCTGGCGTTAAGGTAACCTGGTAAACCGCTTCGTTAAACTCTGCGACCTGATTGATTTTACAACGAATGGTGTTCATCTAATTTCCTTTAGACCCTTTCTATGAAGGTTTTTTCTATCTGCCTTTATTGGCGTATTTGTAGGTTGATGATGGTATTAGTTATCCAGCCCTAAATCAGACCACATTGCATCAACTTTATCTTTGATATCCTGGTCCATCACAATGGGAGTACCCCATTCACGGTCTGTTTCGCCAGGCCATTTATTGGTGGCATCAAGCCCCATTTTTGATCCTAGACCAGCCACCGGTGAGGCAAAGTCAAGGTAGTCGATAGGGGTATTATCTACCATCACGGTATCGCGAGTTGGATCCATACGGGTGGTGATCGCCCAAATTACATCGTTCCAGTCACGACAATTCACGTCTTCATCCACAATGATAATGAACTTGGTGTACATAAATTGACGTAGGAACGACCAGGCGCCCATCATTACACGCTTGGCATGACCAGGATACTGCTTGCGAATGGAGATCACCGCCATGCGGTAACTGCATCCCTCCGGTGGAAGGTAGAAGTCAATAATTTCAGGGTATTGCTTACGCAAGATTGGCACAAACACTTCGTTTAGCGCCACACCAAGCATGGCAGGCTCATCGGGTGGACGGCCGGTATAGGTGCTGTGATAGATAGCGTCGCGGCGCTTGGTAACATGCGTAACGGTAAATACTGGAAATGAGTCAGTTTCATTATAGTAACCTGTGTGGTCGCCATAAGGGCCTTCTTCGGCCATTTCATCTGGCTCTATGTAGCCTTCTAAAATAATCTCGCTGGTTGCAGGAACCTCTAGGTCACAGCTTATTGCTTTACACACTTCTGTGCGCTCGCCGCGTAGTAGACCTGCAAAGGCGTATTCACTCATGGCATCTGGTACAGGGGTTACTGCACCAAGGATGGTCACAGGATCGCTTCCGAGAGCAACAACAACAGGGTATCGCTCCCCAGGGTGCTTTTCTTTAAAGTCTTTAAAGTCGAGCGCGCCGCCTCGGTGATCGAGCCAGCGCATAATCAGCTTATTTTTGCCTAGCAGTTGCTGGCGATAAATACCCAAGTTTTGGCGCTTTTGTCTTGGGCCTTTAGTAATGGTTAATCCCCAGGTAACTAGCGGGGCAGCGTCACCTGGCCAACAATGTTGAATAGGCAACTGGGTTAAATCAACGTCATCGCCTGTTAATACAATTTCTTGGCACGCTGGGTTACGCACGGTTTTTGGTGGCATGTTCAGTGCTTGCTTGAACATAGGGATTTTTGAAATGGCGTCTTTAAAGCCCCTAGGTGGCTCAGGCTCTTTTAAAAATGCCAGTAATTCACCAACGTCTCGAAGAGCTAACGGGTCGTCTTTTCCTAATGCCATCGCCACCCGTTTTGGGGTACCAAATAGGTTAGCTAGCACGGGAGTTGAGTTGTTAGTCGGATTTTCGAATAAGATTGCAGGACCGCCTGCGCGTAGGACGCGATCGCAAATCTCAGTCATTTCTAAATGAGGATCGACAGGGTGACTTATGCGCTTCAATTCACCTTCTTTTTCTAGGTGTTTGATGAAGCTACGTAAATCTTTAAAGCTCATGATTCAATATCCAATATAAAGTCCCTGATGGGGCGCACTATAGCATCTTTAACTAAGTGGGTTAAGGCATTTGATCTGAGTCATGCTTGTGATATTCGTTATTCTGACTGATGAGTTCGTATCGACAAGGCGGGGGAAAGGAGTAAGATGAATTGTATGGTCTATTAGCTATGACTTAATTGGAGGGAAAGATGTTGCTCTCTCACCACCAAACAAATCCTGTTTTACGTTTGAATACCTTGTTCGCTGGCGTTTTGTTAGCTTGCTTACCGCTTGGAATAAAGGCAAGTAATACTGCATTAATGACGAGTGTGAATGGTGTATCACAAGTTCACCATAATGACGGCTGGCGTTGGGGTGTTGGTTGGAATAATTATCGCGGCCCGAGCATAGGTATTGGCTGGAGCAATGGTTATTATGACCCATGGCGTCATAATGGGTGGCACGATAGCTATTGGGGTAATGATCCTTGGCGCTGGGGTTATTGGCGCAACAGACATTGGGATAATCGTTACCCTTACCGTGAGCGTTATCGCCAACCTAAAATTATTCAACCTAAAAAAATTGCACCGCCGCAAAGGGTCACGACAAGTATTAGTTACGACGAGGGGCTACATAGCTTACCTGCTAATGCGCGTGTGGTGATAAAAGGGCCACAGACTTTTTATGAGTGGCAGGGCGTGACTTACCAATACGATTGGCAGGCCCAAAGGTACATGGTGGTTCATGAACCAGAAACATTGGTTCAAGAAACATCGATACCAGAAGGACCAGCCTCTACGGCCTCTAAAGAAGAATAAAAATGGCAAGAGTGAAAGAATTTGCGGTGTTGTTTGCAGTTTGCGTGTTAACTCAACATGCTGGGGGACATGGGAATTAACTTCTTCACTCTTGCCGGAACTGGCGTATCTAACTTTATTCTTAATGACTACTCGATAGTGTTTCAGGAGTTGGTCATTAAACTCGTGCAGCTCAAGGCCGCTAATCAAATGTCGTTAATTTATAGCTTTGCTAGATACATATAATAAGGCTCGGCCTCATGCCTGCAGGGCATGTAGCTGATGGTTAAGGCTTACAAGTTGCTGTTGCAGCTGCGCTATCTGTAAGTTGAGTTGTTCACATTGTTGCTGCTTGCTGTCGTTGGCAGAAGACTGCGCAGCCTTAACCCATTGGTAAAGCTTTTTAGACGAGATGCCATGCTCTTTAGCTACATGTGATACTAGTTTGTTGTGATGAATAACCTCATAAACCAGTGTTTGCTGCATGGAAATCTCATGATGCCTGCGACTAGCGGTGACTTGTGTGTTACGGCTTTCAGCACTCGAAGCTCGGTTTAAAAGTGAAGTTAGTGAGTTATTTTCATTATCACTAACCTTGGTGTTTTCACTAGCTATTGGCGCTTTAGTGGTTAGGTTTTGCATTGTACTTCCTTAAATTAAGTTACTGCATTTTGCCGGTTTATAGACTTATTGTTTCTATTAGTCAGTGTCTTACGTAACTGAGTCAGCTCTTATGTAACTGAGTATTTAGGGGCAAAATAACTTTGATGCTTATGTCCTGTGCTTAATGTTGACCGTTAGCGTCTGTTAATTGGCCAAGTGCTAATACCTAAATGACGATAAAAATATTGCTCTTGCTGGTAAAAACGTCGAACTTTCATCAACAAGTCAGACATAGGCAACAGCAATTTTTTACTATTTAAGTTGTGTACTCGCATCATAGTGAACTCCATATATCCTAATGACTACAAGGTGCCGCTTTGCGTTAACATGAAACGATCAGCATTTCGTATTTAGCATTTGCACCTAGACTCAACAGTTAGCGCTTTAAAGCTATCCTTGCTAGCGCTTTGTTCTCCCTGTTTTTTTCTTAACAATGTCATCTCATCCTAATTTGCCCTAGTTCAGGTTAATTTAGGTGAATACCTCTTTAGGGGTATATATAACTATAAGAAAGCTTTGTGCCAACTCGGAAATGTTTTTAAATTCAATAATATCAGTAGTTTACGCTTGCTGTGTTTTTAGGGGGAAAATCAGAGAGCCCAAAATTAGTGCAAATGCACCAATGTTGGACTTTGAAGGGCTGGCTGAGCAGACGGTTTGCCGCAAGCGGCTTAAGCATATTTGGATAGAGTGAGGTGCTACATTAAGAAGGCTGTAGCTAAGCCTAGAAACGCGAACAAGCCGATGACATCAGTGACAGTGGTTAATACCATGCCGCCAGCCAATGCTGGATCAATATTGAATTTTTTAAGAATAAGTGGAATGCCTGCACCGGCTAAGCCTGCTACTGTCATATTGATCAGCATAGCACCGCCGATGAGCCCAGCTAAGGCTATCTCACCTTTCCAAAGCCATACGGCCGCAAATACTAATACTGCCCACATAACCCCATTTAAACAGCCAATGGCTAGCTCTTTGCCAATAAGCCAGCGCGAGTTACTTTGGCCAATATGTCCAAGGGCAATACCGCGGATCACCAGTGCTAAGGTTTGGTTACCTGCAACGCCGCCCATACTCGGCACAATGGTCATTAAGATTGCAATGGTAGCGAATTGCTCAAGGGTGTTTTCGAACATGTTGCTCACCGAGGCGGCAAGTAAGGCGGCAAACAAGTTAATGGTTAACCATAATGAACGTTTGAAGGTACTTTTCACGACGGGGCCGAAGGTATCTTCAGCGTCGTCCATACCTGCCATACCCATCATGTCATGCTCTGCATTTTCACGAATAACATCAACCACATCATCAATGGTGATACGCCCAAGCAGTTTGGCATCGCTATCAACAATGGGTGCAGACATCCAGTCATGGCGCTCGAACAGTTGCGCCACTTCATTAGCTGGCATGTCGACAGGAATGCTCTCTAACTCAATATCCATGACATCGCGCACCGACATACTAGGGTTACAGGTTAATAAATCAGATAGTCTTACACCGCCGAGTACTTGGTCGCGCCTGTCGACTACGTACAGCATGTCTGTGGCATCAGGTAGATGCCCTCGTTGGCGCAGGTATCTAAGTACAACATCAATGTTAACGTCAGGGCGAAGGGTAACTGTATCTGTATTCATTAAACTACCCGCAGTATCATCTGGGTAACTCAATGCTTGTTCAACTCTGTGCCTGTCTTGACTGGTCATTGATTGCAACACCTGATGATAAACGGTATCAGGCAATGAGCGCAGAATGTAGGCGAGGTCGTCGGTATCCATACCGGCGGTTGCTTGCGCTAACCGCTCCGGCGTCATATTACTAATGAGGGCGTCTTTTAGGTCTTCACCAAGCTCTTCTAAGATTTCTCCAGCTTGTTCCTGGTCAATCAATTGCCATAGTACTTGACGGCTGCGAGGTGGGGAAGACTCAAGAATGAGGGCAACGTCTGAAGGTGCCATGTCGTGCAGCATGTTGCGCACGTGGACAAACATGCCGCTTCCTAGGGCCTGGGTGAGTTGATTGAGTCTTTGCTCTGTTAGCTCTGTATCTAAAACTTCGACACCCATTGGTAGACTCTCCCCAAAAAAATTTTGCTAATGGTAGCTTATCAAGTCGAGTACCACTAATTCATTTTTATGATATTGATGTTAAAAATTCGCTTGTATCACAGAGGGTTAACTGTTTTCCTCGAACTTAGCATCAATCAATGCGCTTACTGCATCGAGTGCAGCCTGAGCATCATTACCGCTAGCTGTGAGGGTAATGGTTTTTCCTACACCGCTTTCCAACATTAATAGCCCTAATACGCTGGCTGCGCTTGCTTGCTTGTCGCCATGGATAAGCGTTATTTCGGCGTCGAATTTCGCAGCTAGGGTTGCTAGTTTAGTTGCTGCGCGAGCGTGCAGCCCGAGCTTGTTAGATATGGTTATTTGTCGTTGCAGCATAGGGTTGTGCACTTTTTATAAGTATAGGCTAGCTTTGTGCTGGCGTGCTTAGCTCGCGGTGACTCACAAGTATTTTGTGTTTGATGTGCGTGCTAAGGCGTTTTGCTACTTGTTCAGCAATAAACACTGAGCGGTGTTGACCACCAGTACAACCTATCGCGATGGTGACATAGCTGCGGTTGTTACGCTCAAGTTGCGGCATCCAGGTTTCGAAAAAATTGTCGATTTGCAGAACAAACTTACCTACCTGAGGTTGCTGATTAAGGAAATTTTGTACCCCTTTGTCTAGGCCTGTTAGTGGTCTTAGCTCAGGCTCCCAGTGAGGGTTAGGTAGAAAGCGCACATCAAACATAAAGTCTGCTTCTTTAGGCATACCATATTTAAAGCCAAACGAGTTGATATTGATCACCAGTTCACGGTCGACACTGCCAAGCAAAATTTCTCTAACCTTGTCACTGAGCTCATAGATGTTGAACTCGGAGGTATCAATAAAGTGGTCAGTTATATTCGAAATAGGCTCGAGTAATTTACCTTCTTGAATTATGGCGTCTTGCAAAGACAGGTGTTGCTTAGACAATGGATGTAAACGGCGCGTTTCGCTATAACGTTTGAGTAGCACTTTGTCGTTCGAGCTCAAAAAGAAGCTAGTGATACTGATATCGGCTGGTAATAGTTGTAGCTGAGCCTGCAGTACTTTTCCTTGCTCCTTTATGTTGCGCACATCAACGCTAATCGCAATAAGCTCATGTGAGCCTTTAAGCTGCTCAAGCAATGTATTGATCAATGGGATCGGCAGATTGTCGACACAGTAGTAACCTAAGTCTTCTAGCACCCTAAGTGCAACGGACTTTCCTGAGCCTGAACGACCTGAGACGATAACCAGTTTCATTGAGCGATCACCTGATAGAGTTGAGTTTTATCTGTTGATTTACGTAACTGTTTGAGTGTTTGCTTGTCATTAAGTTTTTCTGCAATATAAGCCAACGTCGCTAAATGTTGCTGACATTGATCTGACGGTACAATAAGCGCAAATAGTAAATCGACAGGCTTGTTGTCGATGGCATCGAAATCAATTGATTCATCGCACTTGATAAACACCGCAATGGGCTGCTCGATATTGTCTAAACGACCGTGGGGAATCGCGATACCATTGCCTATACCTGTACTACCTTTTTTTTCACGAGCGACAAGACTTTCGAAAATTTCTTGTGCTGAAAGGTCTGTGTATTGCTCTGCTGCGATTTCGCTAATGAGTTGCAATACCTTTTTTTTACTGCCCGGAGTGGCACAGGCAGTGCACTCCGGCTGCAGGATGGTACGAATTTCCATCATTAATGCTTGGTTAGCTTCTCTTTATGTTTGATTACCTGGCGGTCAAGTTTGCTGATCAAAGAGTCGATTGCAGCATACATGTCGCTATGTTCAGAAGTGGCGAAGACTTCTCCTCCACTAAGGCTGACTTTAGCCTCAGCCTTTTGTACTTGTTTGTCGACATTTAGGATAACGTGCACATTGTTGATTTGCTCAAAATGACGTTCTAGTTTGGCAAATTTACTGTCAACATACTCTCTGAGTGAGTCAGTTAACTCAATGTGGTGCCCCGTTAGGTTTATTTGCATATATCGTCCTCCTTTGATTGAGCTTATAAGCTCTTACGTTGGTTTGAGGGCGGGATAAGCATTGCTTCACGGTATTTCGCTATCGTACGACGAGCAACATTAATCCCTTGCTCCGCTAACAGTTGTGCCATTTTGCTATCGCTTAATGGCTTTTTCTGATTTTCAGCGGCGACCAGCTTTTTGATAAAGGCGCGAATAGCTGTAGATGAGCATTCGCCACCGTCATCTGTGCTGACATGGCTTGAGAAAAAGTATTTGAGTTCAAACAGACCGCGTGGCGTATGCATGTACTTTTGTGTGGTAACCCTGGAAATAGTGGATTCATGCATCTCGACGGCCTCAGCAATATCGTTGAGTACCATTGGTTTCATGGCTTCTTCACCATATTCAAAGAAGCCTTGTTGGAACTGTACGATACAGTTGGCCACTTTTAACAGGGTGTCATTACGGCTTTCTAGACTCTTAATGAACCATTTAGCCTCTTGCAAATGACCGCGAATAAACTGGCTGTCAGCCTGGCTTTTGGTGCTACGAGCCATAGAAGCGTAATGCTGATTGACACCAATTTTTGGCATGTTGTCAGGGTTAAGCTCCACGACCCAGCGGCCATTTTTCTTTAATACTGACACATCAGGTATGACATATTCATCATCACTAGGTGTGATTGCCGCACCAGGCTTTGGATTCAATGATTGGATCAGGTGAATTGCTTCCCTAAGTTCATCTTCTTTAAGCTTGGTTTTACGCATAAGTAAACGAAAATCACGGCCAGCAATTAGGTCGAGATAGTTGGCAATCAACATACGCGCATTGTCAATATGAGGGGTGTCATTAGGAAATTGCGCTAACTGTATAAGCAGGCACTCACTTAGATCGCGCGCAGCAACGCCAATGGGGTCAAAATGCTGAATACGTTTAAGTACTGCTTCAACCTCTTCTAGCTCAACCTCTTCATCGCCCATGGCGCTAAGGATATCTTCGGTGCTTTGGGTTAAATAGCCTGTATCGTCAATGGCATCGATAATGGCGGTGGCGATGGCTAAATCGGTATCAGAAAAAGGAGTGAGGTTTTTTTGCCATTCTAAATGCTCGTATAGACCTTCTGTGGTCTCGCCTTGAAATGGCATATCATCGTCGCGTGATCCAGAGCTGGTTGCGCCAGTGCTGGCAACTGGTGAGGCTGTATAGACTTCATCCCAGGTGGTGTCCATTGGCAGCTCGTCAGGCATAGATTCTTTATTGAGCGAGTCTGCGAGATCAACGTTGGAAGTGTCTGTTTCAGCAGACTTTTGGCTTGCTTCACTAAAATCGGTATCAGCTTGATCTTGTTTGTCTTTTGAGGCGTCTTTACCGTCGTAAAATTCTTCTTCTACTTCAAGCAGTGGGTTAGAGTCTAATGCTTGTTGTATTTCTTGTTGTAGCTCCAATGAAGACAGCTGCAGTAGGCGAATTGCCTGTTGCAGTTGTGGGGTCATAGTCAGGTGTTGACCCATTTTGAGCTGTAGTGACGCTTTCATTTACCACTTATCCCTAGGTATCGTATAAGAGACACACATTAATGCTTGTAATTGGCTTCCTTAGGAGAGACTGGATTGGTACTCAGTCGAAGCTAATGCTGTCGCCGCCCATGTAGTTGAGCGAGCGAAACCAAAACATCAATAACTATAGCTTGAATTGTTCACCTAAGTATACTGCACGAACTTGCTGATCGCTCAAGATCTCATCTGGTGTCCCCTCGGCAATTAAGTTGCCCTGGCTCACGATATAAGCATGCTCACAAACATCGAGGGTTTCACGCACATTATGGTCAGTGATCAACACCCCTAGACCACGAGATTTGAGTTGCTGAATAATTTTCTTGATGTCGATTACCGAAATTGGGTCAACCCCCGCAAATGGTTCATCGAGCAAGATAAATTTCGGGTTTGCAGCCAGTGCCCGGGCAATTTCTACTCGGCGACGTTCACCGCCTGATAATGCCATACCTTGGCTATCGCGAATGTGAGTGATATGGAATTCTTCGAGTAAATGTTCAAGTTCTTCAACACGTTGCTCTTTAGTTAGCTCTTTACGTGTTTGTAAAACTGCCATGATGTTGTCGTGTACAGTTAGCTTACGGAAGATGCTTGCCTCTTGGGGTAAGTAACCAATGCCTTTGCGCGCACGCAGATGCATTGGATCAGAAGTTAAATCATCGGCATCAATTAAAATGCGCCCGTGGTCGCTTTTTACAAGTCCAACAACCATGTAAAAGGTAGTGGTTTTACCTGCACCATTTGGGCCCAGTAGACCAACAATTTGCCCAGTGGAAACCGATAAGCTTACGTCTTTCACTACTTGGCGGTTCTTATAGCTTTTAGCCAGGTTTTCAGCCGTTAAGGTGATTTGCTCTGTCATTACTTAGCCTACTGATTACCTTGTGTTGATGGCTCTTGCTGTTGTTCTATTCGCGTTTGCGGCTCAGGCTGCTGCTCGACAGGCGCTTGCTCTGACGGATCTTGGAAGTTCTCTGGCTGGATAATGGTTATCACTCGCTCATCGCCCTTACTTTGGGCTATGAGTTCTTGCTTATCAATGTTGTAGCGAATGATATCGCCTGTCACCTGACTGCCTGCTTGGTCAAGCTTAGCCTTACCTGTTAGCGTCAAGGTGGTGCTTGCGAGGTCGTAGCGTACTTCAGAGGCGCTAGCGGTACCGATTTTACCGTCGTCTAACTCTTGTGAAAAAGTCGCAGGGTTACCAGTGGCGACTAAGGTTTTGGTTACAGAGTTATCAGAAGTAAATGCGCGTAGTTCATCTGCTTGAATATTGATTGAACCTTGAACCACAGTCACTGGACCATAAAAAATGATTTGGTTATTTTTTATATCTGCCTTTTGGCTAACTGAGCTAATTTTTACTTGCTGCTGTAAGTCGCCTTCTTTTGCTTCAAGGGAGCTCATTGGGCTAACAAACCCAAGGGCAACAATTGCTGAAGCCAACAACATCTGGCGTGGATTAACGTGGTTCATAACGTCCTTCTACCTGACTAAGTAGTGTTAATTCTTGAGTATTTAGGTCTGCATGTAAACCTAAACCTTGAATTTGAAAGCCTTTGCCCTCGATAAATACCGCTGATTTAGAGGTGCCAATTAAGGTATTTAAATCCAATTGTATCTGTTGTGTGCTCAGCGATTGCAAAGGCTCATCAACGTCAACTGCATCAATAAGTACATCTTGGCTGAGCGTCACCACATCTTTATTTTTATCTAATTGACCTTTGCTAGCACTCAGTTGCCATTGTGCTTCGCCATCTTCAGGAAACACCAGATAAACAGGGTCAGTAAAGTGAGTCATGTTAGTCGACTCAAAATGCTCCATGTGTTTAGCACTCACTCGGCTTTCGATCTGCCCTAAATCATTAAAGGTGGTGGTTTTAAGATCGTTAGCGATAAACTCTGGGCGGTCGACACCTGAGTCGACTTTTAGAGCTTGCTCGTTACGCTTGGCTTGTACTTGCCAATAGAGAATAAGCGCGGCGCTAAAAAACGCGATGATGGCGAGGGTGACTCGGCTCATACACTCATACCGTGAGCGCTAGCCAGTTTATCTTGGCTTTGCAAAAGTAGATCGGTTAACTCACGCAGCGCGCCGTGACCACCGTTAATACTGGTTGTCATATCACAGTGTTGCTTAACAAACGGGTGCCCGTCAGCGACACAAACTGATAGACCTACCGCCTTCATAACGGGTAAGTCCACCATGTCATCGCCAATATAGGCCACTTGCTCTGGTGTAACTTGATACAGCTCAAGGAGTTCTTTAAATGGCACAAACTTGTCGTCAATACCTTGGTAGATATGAGTGATGCCCAACGCAGTCATACGGTTTTCGACAATCTGCGATTTGCGACCTGTGATCACAGCAACTTGAATGCCGCTGCCAAGCAGTGAGCGCACTCCATAGCCATCACGGGTGTGGAACGCTTTAAGCTCTTCGCCAGCATTGCTGAGGTAGATACGGCCATCTGAAAATACGCCGTCTACGTCGCAAATAAGTAGTTTGACTTGCTGGGCCTTTTGCCAGATTTGGTCACTAACTGGACCATATAAACTTTGAGGCATTAAATTACTCCTGCTTTAACCATATCGAGCATGTTCAATGCGCCAATAGGTTGGTGGTGCTCATTAACCACAATCAAGCCGTTGATGTTCTTATCATCCATCACCTGTAACGCTTGCGCGGCCAAAATTCCTGCCTGGATAGTCACACAGTTTGGCGTCATTACCTGTGCAATTGATGTGTCTCTTAGATTGACCTGGGCATCGATAACGCGGCGTAAATCACCATCGGTAAAAATACCGACCAGCTTGTTACTGCCATCAACTACGCCCGCCATACCTAAGCCTTTTTTAGTGATTTCATAAAGGGCATCGGTAATGGTGATGTCTTGCTTCACTAGCGGCAGGCGCTCGTCTTTATGCATCACATCGTCAACTTTCAATAATAGCTTTTTACCTAATGAGCCGCCTGGGTGCGATAGCGCGAAGTCATCGCGAGTGAAGCCGCGTGATTGCAGTAATGCTACAGCTAGGGCATCACCCATTACCAGAGTGGCTGTGGTGCTTGATGTAGGTGCTAAGCCTAATGGACAAGCTTCTTCTGGTACCTTGATGCACAAATGCAGCTTAGCCAGTTTTGCCATATTGGATTCTGGCTTCCCCGTTACCGCAATAACAGGTACGCCCATACGCTGGATAACCGGCATCAGAGTTAGAATTTCACTTGACTCACCTGAGTTTGAAATTGCCATCACCACATCGTTTTTAGACAGCGCGCCCAAATCACCATGGCTTGCTTCACCCGGATGAACGAAAAATGCTGGAGTGCCTGTACTGGCGAAGGTAGCTGAAATCTTATTGCCAATGTGACCAGATTTGCCCATACCCATGACAACCACTTTGCCTTTGCACTGCAAAATGAGTTCGCAAGCCTGACCGAAAGCGTCAGAATCGACATATTGGTAGAGGTTTTCTAATGCCTTTTTTTCAATATCAATAACGTTGCGACCCCATTGTCGCAATTGAGTTTGACTCGTCATGGGTACTCTCTTAATAAATTGTGCTGCTTATCATCTATTGAGATTGAAAAACGATGAATTGATAAGCAATAAAGGTAATCAGCAATAATATACCGTGCCAACGAGTAAGCTGCTTTTTAGCGCCGGTTGACAGTACAAGCACGGCTAATGCGGTGCTGGTGCCAAGTACCATATAAAAATCGCGTCCACTTGCCGCTGCGTCAATCGCACCCGGTGCAATCAACCCTGGTAATGCTAAGACTGCAAGTATATTAAATAAGTTCGATCCAACAATGTTACCTATTGCAAGGTCATCTTCTTTCTTGAGCACACCTGCAACACAGGCAGCTAGCTCTGGTAAGCTAGTGCCGACTGCAATAATGGTTAAGCCAATCACTAGGTCTGAAAGACCAAAGTACTTGGCGATGCCTACTGCACCATCAACCATCCAACCAGCTGAAAGCGGTAATAATATCATGCCAACGATTAGCCATATAATAGCATGAAGTGTTGGTACATTATTTGGGATTTCGGCTTCAATATCGTCATCTAACTTATCAGCTGTGTCTTTATTGACTGCTTGATAGATGAAGTAGCCCATAATGGCAAAGAAGGCGACGAGTAAAATGATGCCATCAACACGAGATAGTTGTCCGTCATGTAGCAAATAGCCCGCAAGTGCAGTTGCTGCAAGCATCAACGGAATTTCTCTTTTTAACGTGGTTGAGCTAACGGCAATTGCGCCGAATAACGCGGTAATACCCAAAATTAATGTAATGTTGGCAATGTTGGAGCCAAGCACGTTACCAATGGCGGTATCTGTCATACCATCAGCAGCGGCGGTACCTGCCACTAGCATCTCAGGGGCTGAGCTTCCCATGGCTACAATGGTTAAACCAATCAACATTGGCGGCAAGCCAAGATTGCGCGCAAACGCCGCTGCGCCATAAACAAACCGGTCAGCGCTCCAAACAAGAACGAGCAAACCAATAATAAGTAAACCAATATTGAGTAGCATGATGGGTGATGTATCCAAAAAGGTGATGTATCTAAAAAATTTGTAGCGCGCATTTTCGCTGGAATTTTAGTAAAAGGAAAGTGCTGCGATAGCCTATGAATAACTTATGTTTATATTTTGTTGAGCTCGATAACTAAATTGCGTACAATTTTATTTCTATTTGCCAGGTAGGGCGAGCATTAATTCCACATGTCCCAGCAGTCTCATGAGCAACAATCCCCGTTAATCCAAATCCGTAACCTTGGTTTTAGCCGCGGTGAGCGCGTCATATATCAAGATATTTCTTTAAATATCCCACAGGGCAAAATCACCGCGATTATGGGGCCCAGTGGTATCGGTAAAACTACCTTGTTGAAGCTTATTGGTGGTCAGTTAACACCCGACTCTGGCCAGGTGTTATTTGACGGCCAAGACGTTCATGCATTAAGCCGTAATGAGCTTTTTAGTTTGCGTAAACGTATGAGTATGTTGTTTCAAAGTGGCGCGTTGTTTACCGACATGACGGTATTCGACAATGTGGCGTTTGCGCTGCGTGAACACAGTGGATTACCAGAGGAAATCATCCGTAAACTGGTATTGATGAAGCTACAAGCTGTTGGGCTTCGCGGTGCCAGCCAGATGATGCCTAATGAACTGTCCGGTGGTATGCAGCGCCGAGCTGCGCTGGCAAGAGCGATTGCGTTAGAGCCTGAGTTAGTGATGTACGATGAGCCGTTTGCAGGCCAAGACCCTATTTCGATGGGGATGTTAGTTAAGCTGATTAAAGAGCTGTCTGAGTCATTATCGCTAACCTCTTTGGTGGTATCCCATGATGTTGCTGAAGTAATGGAGATTGCTGACTATGTGTATGTTATTGCCGACAAGAAAATTATCGCTCATGGCGCTCCGGAGGCGTTAAGACAAGCAGCTAACCCGCAATTGCAGCAGTTTTTACAGGGCAGCCCTGATGGCACAGTGCCGTTTCACTACCCTGCAGCAGATTATCGTCAGGAGTTATTAACCGATCATGATTAATGCTATTTCTGCCGTTGGTCGCAGCGCAATTAATACTGTATCTGGCTTAGGTAGAGCTGGATTGATGCTTTGGGGAGCGATAGCTCAAGTGCCTAACGTACGCAAAGGCTGGCCTTTACTGGTAAAACAGCTTTATGTACTGGGCGTACGCTCGATGGTGATTATTTTGGTATCAGGCCTATTTATCGGCATGGTACTAGCGCTGCAGGGCTACACTATTTTGGTGGACTTTGGCACTGAAGAAAGTCTTGGCCCTATGGTGGCGCTGAGTTTATTAAGAGAGCTTGGCCCTGTGGTAACTGCATTGCTATTTGCTGGCCGTGCGGGTTCAGCATTGACTGCAGAGATTGGCTTGATGAAATCAACTGAGCAGTTATCAAGTTTGGAGATGATGGCTGTAGACCCACTCAGGCAAGTTATCGCGCC
This sequence comes from Shewanella sp. WXL01, assembly GCF_012263345.1. NCBI lineage: Bacteria > Pseudomonadati > Pseudomonadota > Gammaproteobacteria > Alteromonadales > Shewanellaceae > Shewanella > Shewanella sp. WXL01. The sequence continues at coordinate 602,623 of NZ_JAAIKQ010000001.1, forward strand.
GCGTTTTTGGGCAGGTATGATCTCGCTGCCGCTGCTGTCTGTTATGTTTTCACTAGTAGGTATCGCAGGCGGGCATTTAGTTGGCGTTGAATGGAAAGGCATTGACCACGGCGCTTTTTGGTCTATTTTGCAGGCATCGATTGAGTGGGAGCAAGACATAGTTAACACCGTCATTAAAAGTGTGGTGTTTGGTATTGTTGTCACCTGGATTGCTCTATATCGAGGCTATGAAGTTGAGCCAAATCCTGAAGGCATTAGCCGCGCGACAACATCTACAGTGGTGCAATCAAGCTTGGCTGTTTTAGGGCTAGATTTTCTGCTCACTGCATTGATGTTCGGCAGCTAATTTTATTGATATAGGCACTGCTATAAAGGGCGCTGCAAAGTTAATTATCTTTTGTTACAAAACCAAGCATTCATCAGAAATGTGTAGGTTCATAATAGCCATTAAGTTTTATTTACTATCTAGTTTGTTTTAAGTGGTTTTAGCGTATGTTTACAAGGAAGCTCGAGTTAGCCGTTGGGGTATTTTTACTATCAGGATTGATAGCATTTTGCGTGTTGGTATTTAACGTGGCCAATGTAAAAGTGCAGTCTGACAGTGATACTTATCAACTCGTGGCAGAGTTTAATAATATTGGTGGCTTAAAAGTGCGTTCACCAGTAAAAGTTGGCGGCGTGGTTGTAGGGCGTGTGAGCGACATTACTCTTGATGATCGCAAGTTAGTGCCCATTGTCACGTTAACCATGGATAAGCGTTTTGACCAGTTCCCTGACAACAGCAGTTTGTCGATTCTAACGTCTGGTTTGCTTGGCGAGCAGTTTATTGGGTTAACTCCAGGCTTTATGGATGATGAATCCGAGTTACTACAAGATGGTGACAGAGTGTATGACACCCAAGGTGCGCTCATCCTAGAAGACTTAATTGGTCAATTTTTGTATAGCATGTCATCGAGTGATAAATAGGAGTTACCTCATGCCGTTGTTTCAAAAGCCTATGCATCGATTATTTGGGCAAGTATTACAAGCTCCGTTTACTGCGTTCATGTCGGTCATCTTGGTTTTAGCGACTTTACTGAGCGTTACAGCTCAAGCTGAAGAAGTTGATCGCACTGACCCGTACAAGTTAGTTGAGCAAGTTGCCGACAAAACCTTTGGCCGTTTTGCCGCAGATAAAGCGATAATTGACCAAGATCTAGGGCATTTAAAAGTGATTGTTGAGCAAGAGCTTATGCCTTATGTGGATTACAAATACGCGGCTTACAAGGTGATGGGCCAGTATGTTCGTGAGTCTTCTAAAGAGCAGCGCAGCGAGTTTGTTGAAGCGTTTAAAGGGTATTTGATTGCGACTTATGCCCAGGCACTTACAGAATATACCGATCAAACCGTCGAGTTTTCACCAGCTCGTGATTTCAGCAATGAAAAGATTGTCGAGGTGAGTGTACAGATAGTCGAGAATGGTCGTCCGCCAATTAAATTAGTGTTTAAAGCAAGACGTTTAAAAGACAAAACCTGGAAAGCATTTGATCTGGTTGCTGAAGGGGTCAGTTTATTAGCCTCAAAGCGCTCAGAAATATCTAACCTTATTCGTCAGCAAGGTATTGATAACGTAATACAAATGCTCAACGACAAAACTCAGCAAGATATTACCGCTGAATAGCCATCAATTTTAGAGCCGAAATGTCATGGCGCAGTTTCAACAGCAAAACCAAAGTGTATATGTCAGCGGCCGCTTAGCGCAGCGGGATGTCACGCAATTGTGGTCTAGGCGCGATCAACTGTTTACTCGTGAAGCGCAGGTGGTAGACTTGTCCGCCTTAGAATATACCGACAGCGCAGGCATTGCGTTGTTATTGTCATTGAAAAGCCCAACGGCAGGCTCGCAGGCATTGAAATTAGTTAGCCCGAGTCCACAATTACAAAAGATGATTGCCCTGTACGATCTGGGTGACTTTTTCGAATAAATACAGAATTTACAAGGTGTATCCATATGGATTGCAAAGAGATAGAGCAATTGGTGTTAGCTGCCATTGACGCAGAAGAAGTGCTTGTTACTCAAGACGGTAGTCACTACAAAGTTATCGCTGTAGGTGAAATGTTTGATGGCATGAGCCGCGTTAAACAGCAACAAACGATTTATGCACCGCTATCTGAGCATATTGCCAGCGGTGCATTGCACGCACTAACCATTAAGACATTCACGCCGACTCAATGGAAGCGTGAAAAAATGTTCAACATGTAAGCCTGAGAGTTATTTTGGATAAATTAACCATTAAAGCCAGCCAACCACTCGCTGGTAATGTGACCATTTCAGGCGCTAAAAATGCAGCCTTGCCTATCTTGATGGCTGGCGTACTAGCTGAGACCGATTTCATTGTCTCAAACGTTCCAAACTTGCGTGACGTCAACACCAGTTGTGCCTTGCTGCGCTGTTTAGGCGCTGAGGTTGAGCAGTATGACGATGCTCGCATTCGCATCTCAACCGATAACCTTAACGAATACTGCGCGCCGTACGATCTCGTTAAAACAATGCGCGCGTCGATATTGATTTTAGGGCCTTTGCTTGCCCGTTACGGCACCGCTGATGTGTCACTGCCAGGTGGCTGCGCCATTGGCGCTCGCCCAGTTAACTTGCATCTTCATGGCCTTGAATTAATGGGCGCGAAAATTGAAGTTGAAGAAGGCTACATTAAAGCGCGGGTTGATGGTCGCCTAAAAGGCGCACATATCTTTATGGATATGGTGAGTGTTGGCGCAACTGAAAACCTACTCATGGCTGCCGCACTGGCTGATGGCACCACGGTAATTGAAAACGCAGCCCGTGAGCCAGAAGTAACAGACTTAGCTAATTGTCTGGTTGCCATGGGCGCAAAAATTTCAGGTATTGGCTCAGCAACACTGACCATTGAAGGTGTTGAAAAGCTTAATGGCTGTGAATATCGCGTCATGCCAGACCGTATTGAAACAGGGTCATTCTTGGTTGCTGCAGCGGTCACTCGCGGCAGTATTCGTTGTGAGTCTGCCGACCCTAAAGCATTAGAAGCTGTGTTATCTAAACTTGAAGACGCTGGCGCCAAAATCACCACAGGTGACGATTGGATTGCGCTCGATATGCAAGGCAAACGCCCACAAGCGGTTAATATTAAGACGGCGCCATATCCAGCATTTCCAACAGATATGCAGGCTCAGTTTTGTGTATTAAATGCCTTGGCTGAAGGTACGGGGCGGGTGACTGAAACCATTTTCGAGAACCGTTTTATGCACGTGCCTGAGCTTAGCCGTATGGGCGCGAAAATGGAGCTTGAAGGTAACACCTGTATTATTGAAGGTGTAGAAGGGTTAAGTGGTGCTCAGGTAATGGCAACCGACCTTCGTGCATCGGCAAGTTTGGTGATTGCAGGCTTAATGGCTGAAGGCATTACAACCGTTGACCGCATCTATCATTTAGATAGAGGCTATGAGCATATTGAAGATAAGTTCAAAGGCTTAGGCGGTGAAGTCACTAGAATTAAATAACAAGTCACTCGCATTAAACAAAAGGTCACACGACTGAAATGGGCTGACAACCATATACTCTTTGTCGAGTTCAAAGCCAATAGTGAAAGCCACAGACATTGTTCTGTGGTTTTTTGTTTTCGCTGAGTTGATTATTGTTGCTGTTAGTTAGCGGCGTTAAATAGGAGAGTTCTTTTCGCCAACGGTAACGACAAGCTGCTGCACTTGACCCTTGCGAATAATAGAAAGGGTTGCTTCAGTACCGGGTGTAGACTCGGCAATTCTATCCATCAGTAAGTCAGTACCAGGAATGACTTCGTCATTATAATGAGTGATAACATCGCGTGGCTGCAGATCAGCATGTGCTGCTGGCCCATCTGGGTCAACGCCAGTAATCACCACACCATTTAGGTTAGGTAGGTTCAGGATTTGCGCGACCACGGGATTAACCGGCTCGCCGGTGAAGCCTAAGGCGCCGCGGATCACACGCCCGTGTTGGATAAGTTTCCCCATAATGCTATGGGCGAGTTTGATTGGAATGGCAAAGCTAATACCGTTGTTGCCACCTTCACCACCTACAGTAAATGCTGCTGTATTAATACCAATTAGCTCACCACTGGTATCAATTAGGGCGCCGCCAGAGTTACCGGCGTTAATTGCAGCATCAGTTTGTAGAAAATCGAGATAGCCAGAGCTTAAGCCATTACGACCTGTGGCGCTAATAATCCCTTGGGTAATGGTTTGGCCAATATTGTATGGATTACCAATCGCTAACACCACGTCACCAACTAACGCAGGGTTATTAAGGTTGATTGGTACTAGCGGCAGGTTATCGCCTTCAATTTTTATCACTGAAAGGTCGGTTTCAGGATCTGAGCCGACTACCTCTGAAGTGAACCTACGACCATCTTGCAGCGCGACCACGATTTCGTCTGCTTGTTTAATGACGTGATAGTTAGTCAGGATATAGCCTTCTTTACTCATAATCACCCCAGAGCCAAGCTCTTGCAGGGCGCCAGAGTTGATCGGCCGAGATTGATCAATACTCAAGCTATAAATATTGACCACGGCGGGGGCGGCGCGGCGTACAGCATTGGCAAAGGATAAGCCCTCACTGCGCTTGGTGGTTGATTTAAACCCAGAGCTAAATGAATCACCGTTCAAATATGCTGTTAGCCCAAGAAACATTGCGGCCATGATTAAGCCGAAAACGATAGCTTTAGCAAAATAGATGAAGGTGCTTTTGATATTCATGGGACAGGTTTTATTGGGCCGAGACCGCAGATGGTAGCACTTTTATAAAAAATAAGCACTGAAACTCATGGGTTACAGTGCTTATTTATCAAACAAAACAATTGTTAAGCGTTAGCTAACTTACAGTCAGCTTAATCTTGAAAAGCTCATCAAGTCATTTTGATGGGTCTATTTAACCACTAGCGCAATACTAGGTATAGCGAAGTTCTATCACGCTTAATCTTAAGTGCGACCGTGCCTTCGGTATCTTTAAGCAGTGATTTTAGTGCTTTTAAGTTACTCGCTTTGGTGCGATTGATACCTGTAATGATGTCGCCTTTTTGCAGTCCGCTGCGGGCAGCTGGAGAGCCATTGGCAACCTCGGTAATTTCAATGCCATTGCTACCATCTTGCAGCGTTGCCCCATCAAGCATAGGGTGAAAACCGCCGCTGGCTTTCTCTACACTGTCTGCTGCGCCTAATGTGGCTTTAACAGACTCTTTATCGCCATCGCGAATAAGGTCAAACTTCACTTTAGCGCCTGCGCCCATGGTGGCGACTTTGGCGCGTAACTCCTGAAATGATTTAATCTTCTTACCATTGACTGAGATGATCACATCACCGGCTTTAATGCCAGCATCATCGGCAGCGCTGTCAGGTACCACTTCGTTAACGAATGCACCGTGTTGTGAATCTAAACCAAAGGCTTCAGCAAGCTGTTTATCTAAATCACGCCCAGCAACGCCTAACACGCCGCGGCGCACTTCACCGTGTTCGATGATTTGACCGACCAAGTTATTGACCATATTGGCCGGAATAGCAAAGCCAATACCAACGTTACCGCCAGTTGGCGCTACAATGGCAGTGTTAATGCCAATCAACTCACCATTGAGGTTTACTAGTGCGCCACCAGAGTTACCGCTGTTAATTGCCGCATCGGTTTGGATAAAGTTCTCAAGCATTTCAATGCCTAGGCCGCTACGACCAAGTGCGCTGACAATACCTGAAGTGACTGTTTGCCCCAGACCAAATGGGTTACCAATAGCGACAGCGAAATCACCTACGCGGATAGAATCGGTATCGGTTTGTTTAATCTCAGTTAGGTTATTGGCATCGATTTTTAGCAGCGCGATGTCTGATTCAGCATCTTCCCCAATCAATTCTGCTTCAATTTCACGGCCGTCATAAAGACCAATTTGGATATTGTCGGCACCATTAATCACGTGTTGATTGGTCACGATGTAGCCTTTGTCGGCATCAATAATCACGCCGCTACCAAGGCCTCGAAATGGACGTTCGCGAACCTGCTCTTGCGGCGCATTTGGGCCAAAGAAGTAACGGAACATATCTGGAATTTGCTGCTTTGACACTTGAGTGCCAGACACTGCAACCGACACTACTGCTGGTGTGGTTTTTTCTAACATTGGAGCCAGGCTAGGTAAGGTTTGACCGTTGACAGAGTGAGGCAATGCAGCTTGCGAAACCACAGGGCTTAAGGCTAATGATGCGGTCAGTACGGCTGCTGATAATAGGCTTAATTTGGCTTTCATGGACGTATGGCTCCTAGAGACATTATTACTATTCGCTATGTTGGTTACCCTAACAACCCTAAAACTATTTACGTGAGTTAAGGCGACTGCGTTAATTAATTAATCAAGTGTAGGCGATTGATCGATTGTTTACGCGTTACTAGTTGATATAGCGGTCGAATGTCAAAATTCAAAGTTAAAATTTTTTAATCAATACGAGAGGTTAATAAGACTTAAGCCATTAGCCTCGTAAAAGATTAATACGTTACCGATTGAGATTGTTGATCAGCTATCAAGTTCCGAAGGGATTAACAAAGGTTAATTAATTTTCTGCACTAGTTAATCAGCGTGGTGAATGGTGTTATTATTCTGAGCATTATTAAGCCGTTAAGAGAAGTTGTTTTGTCGCAGTTAACCCCGTGGGAGCATTACCAGCAAGATCTCACTCGAGAAGACTTTTCGTTTGACCCAGCCCAAGAGCAAGCCGTTAAAGCGTTGCAGCGCGTATTTGACGATATTGTCAAAGTGGCGAACAAACCCCAGTCAGGTATTGGTAAGTTGTTGGGGGGCTTATTTGGCAGCTCATTTGACAAGAATAAAGCTGAGCAGGTACAGGGCTTATATTTGTGGGGGGGCGTTGGGCGCGGCAAAACTTACCTAATGGATACCTTTTATGATGCCTTACCTGGTGACAAAAAATTAAGAGCGCATTTTCATCGCTTTATGCATCAGTTACATCATGAGTTAGATCAGCTTAAAGGCGTACAAGACCCGCTGGTGTCGATCGCCAGTAAAATGGCGAAACAATACCAAGTGATTTGTTTTGATGAGTTCTTCGTCTCAGACATTACTGACGCAATGCTGCTGGGCACCTTGTTTGAGCAACTGTTTAAAAACGGTGTAGTACTGGTCGCAACGTCGAACATTATTCCTGATGACTTATATAAGAATGGTTTGCAACGTGCTCGCTTTTTGCCGGCCATTGCGCTGATTAACAAACATTGCCAGGTATTAAATGTGGACTCAGGGATTGACTATCGTTTGCGCACGCTTGAGCAAGCTGAGATTTATCATTACCCGTTAGATGAACAAGCCGACGTTAACTTGCTTAAGTATTTTGCGCAGCTTGCGCCTGAGTCTGAAGTGCTAAATGATCCCATTGAGATCGACGGCAGGCATATTCCGATCCGTCAGCAATCACAAGGTGTGTTACTCGCCAACTTTCGCGACTTATGCGATGGGCCTCGATCGCAACGAGACTATATGGAGATCGCTAGGGTTTATCATACTGTATTATTAAGCGGTCTTGAGCAAATGGGGGCGCAGTCAACAGGTGATGATATTGCCAGACGTTTCCTTGCCATGGTTGATGAGTTTTACGAGCGCAATGTGAAGTTGATTATCTCGGCTGAAGTCGAGCTTGAGTCGATATACACTGACGGTCAGCTAAGTTTTGAGTTCCGCCGGTGCCGTTCGCGTTTAATCGAAATGCAGTCTCACGACTACCTCACTTTAGAGCATTTGCCGTAGCGGATCTGCGGCAAATTCGGCTTATCTAATAAATCACCATTTTTCTTTCAAAAATCAGGTGATTTTTAATGCGATATTACGTATAATCCCCCACCTGCCCACGTTACTCCGCCATGTGAGGCGGAAGTTATAAGCCAGAATTCTTGCTCGAAGGGGCATGGAATCGGCATCTTTGTGTTGTTTGTAAATGCAATCAACATGTGTGACAGAATTTAAACTTTGGGTTTTTTGAAATAATGAAAACTTTTACTGCTACACCAGAAACTGTAACTCGTGACTGGTATGTCGTTGACGCAGACGGCAAAACTTTAGGTCGTATCGCTACTGAAATTGCTGCTCGCCTACGTGGTAAGCACAAGCCAGAATACACTCCTCACGTTGACACTGGTGATTACATCATCGTTATCAACGCTGAAAAAGTGACTGTAACTGGTAACAAAGCTGCTGGTAAGACTTACTACTCGCACTCAGGCTTCCCAGGTGGCATCAAGCAAATCAGCTTTGAGAAGCTTCAAGCTCACAAGCCTGAAATGATCATCGAGAAAGCAGTTAAGGGTATGTTACCTAAAGGTCCTTTAGGTCGCGCTATGTTCCGTAAACTAAAAGTTTACACTGGCGCTGAGCATAACCACGCTGCACAACAACCACAAGTTCTTGATATCTAAACGGGAGTAAGAAATGTCTGCATCTCAGTACTACGGCACTGGCCGTCGCAAAACTTCTACTGCTCGCGTATTCGCAAAAGTAGGTAGTGGCAACATCGTTGTTAACCAACGTCCTCTTGATGTTTACTTTGGTCGTGAAACGGCTCGTATGGTTGTTCGTCAACCACTAGAGCTAGTTGAAATGACTGAAAAACTAGACATCTACGTAACTGTTAAGGGCGGTGGTACTACCGGCCAAGCAGGTGCTATCCGTCACGGTATTACCCGTGCACTGATGCAACTAGATGAATCTCTACGTCCTACTCTACGCGCTGCTGGTTTCGTTACCCGTGATGCTCGTGAAGTTGAGCGTAAGAAAGTTGGTCTACGTAAAGCACGTCGTAAGCCACAATTCTCGAAGCGTTAATTCGTTTTTGGAATTACGAAAGCCCAGCTATATGCTGGGTTTTTTATTGCCTGGAATTTACCCTTGGTGGCAAACTAGCAAGGGGATGTAGTTTCTTTAGAGAACAACAGCTTTGGGTAACAAATGAGTAAGTTGCAGCTGAAAAGATAAGGAATTGATATGAGTTTCGAAACAATCATGGTGGCGATCGCTATGGTTTTGATCCTCGAAGGGATCGGGCCAATGATCTTCCCTGAGCAGTGGAAAAATTATTTGCTAGAGATTTCTAAGCAAAATCAAAACGTACTCAGACGTTTAGGTGGATCTTTATTCACGGCGGGTGTGGTTTTGTTGATTATTTTTTCATAAAAAACTTGCCTTTGCCCCCTAAAAATCTGTTAAAATTCCCCTTTATACCACAACCTTGCAGCAAACAATGGGCAAAAATGTAGTCGTACTCGGCACCCAGTGGGGTGACGAAGGCAAAGGTAAGATTGTCGACCTTTTAACAGAACAGGCAAAATACGTAGTTCGTTACCAAGGCGGCCATAATGCCGGCCACACTCTGGTTATCGATGGTGATAAAACCGTTCTTCACTTAATTCCATCTGGGATCTTACGCGATAATGTTAAATGCATTATCGGTAACGGCGTTGTGCTAGCTCCTGATGCATTAATGAAAGAAATCAACATGCTTAAAGAGCGTGGTGTGCCGGTTGAAGACCGTCTTCTGATTTCTGAAGCTTGTCCGCTTATTCTTCCATTCCACTGTGCACTGGATATTGCTCGCGAAAAAGCGCGCGGTAACAATGCAATTGGTACGACTGGTCGCGGTATTGGCCCTGCATACGAAGATAAGATCTCTCGTCGTGGTTTACGTGTAGGTGATCTATTCAATGCTGAGCTATTTGCTAAGAAGCTTGAAGAAGTAATGAAGTACCACAACTTCATGCTAACCGAGTACTACGGCTGTGAAGCTGTTGATTACCAAAAGACCCTTGAAGATGCATTAGCTATTGCTGATTACTTCAAGAGCATGTGTGTTGATGTTACTGAGCTACTTGATACTGCACGCAAAGCAGGTGAGCCAATTCTGTTTGAAGGTGCTCAAGGTACTCTGCTTGATATCGACCACGGTACATACCCGTTTGTAACTTCGTCTAACACTACTGCTGGTGGTGTAGCGACAGGTTCTGGTTTTGGCCCACGTCACCTAGACTATGTACTAGGTATCATGAAGGCTTACACCACACGTGTAGGTGCGGGTCCATTCCCAACTGAATTAGACAATGAAATCGGTGATTACATCGGTGAGAAAGGTCAAGAATTTGGTGCAACGACTGGTCGTAAGCGTCGTCCAGGTTGGTTAGACGTTGTGGCAATGCGCCGCGCGGTTCAAATCAACAGCATCAGCGGTTTCTGTTTAACTAAACTAGACGTACTTGACGGCCTAGAAGAAGTTAAGATTTGTGTGGGTTATCAGTACCCAGACGGCCGCGTAGAGAAGGTCACGCCACTAGCAGCAGAAGGCTATGAAGAAGTCACTCCTATCTACGAGTCTATGCCTGGTTGGAAAGAAAACACCTTTGGTGCAACTTCTGTAGATCAGCTTCCTCAAGCAGCACTTAACTACATCAAGCGTGTAGAAGAGCTACTTGAAACACCTGTTGATATCATCTCAACTGGTCCAGATCGTAACGAAACCATGACTTTAGTTAACCCATTTAACTAAACTCAATTCGTTACTAAAGAGGCCGCATTAGCGGCCTTTTTTATTGAACAAAGCAAAAGATCGCGCTTAAGAAATGCGCTATACTGCCGATGCAAAGAGTAATGTCACTGTCACCGAGACTCACTATGCTACGACTACTTGTATTGGCTTTATTGATACTTCCATATTCTCTATATGCTCAAACTGACGAAACTGTTAGTCAGCAGCAAGCTGGAGAAGAGGTGAGTAGCGAGCCAATGGCTGACGATAGTGCCTCAAGTGAGCAAACACCTGAAGATATGGGCGGTGAAGGCGCAAGTGAACCCTTGGCTAGTACAGGTGCAACGGTGCAAGACATGGGAGGCGAAGGTGACATAGAAGCCTATGACATCTATGGCGATGAAGTTTTAACAGAGTTAATCCGCCGTGACCGTTACCTTCAGCGTGTAGAAGATGATGAATGTCAGCTAGTGCAAGATATTGAAGCGAAAGCTGAAGTACTAAGACAGCCTTTGTATCAATTTCTATGGGGCGAAATGCTAAACCATGGTGTTTGCGTTCCAAAACACTCTGCCCGTGGTATGGCTCTGCTGCAAACAGCAGCTGAGCAAGGCAGTGCAGAGGCAATGGTTAAATTGGCTGAATATTATTATTCAGGCAAATTAGTCATTACCGACAAAAACCGCGCCGTACAATATGTATTGCCAGCAGCTGCAAATGGCGATATTCGTGCACGACTTATGTTAGTGCGCTTATTCGGTGAAGGTTACGGTAGCCCGCGTGATTACGAATTAGGCTACCATTGGTTATACAATAGTTATTTTGATGACTCTGCCCAGCATAAGCAGGCGATGTCATTACTGAAAATGTTAGCGGCCAAGATGCCCGAGAGTATTGTGAAGCGGGCACAACAACCGCAGTTATATACACAATAGTGGTGCAAGCGCACCTGAAAATGGAAACTGAATGATCAAAGATCCTCATTTTGAGAGAGAGCAAGACAAGTATCAAAACCCAATCCCAAGTAGAGAATACATTTTAGACTACTTGCGTGCCCAAACTTCCCCTGTCACTCGCGACAATATAGCTAAAGCACTAAATATTACCGACGAAGAGCAATTAGAAGCACTTCGCCGCCGCCTGCGCGCCATGGAGCGTGATGGTCAGTTAGTGTTTACCCGCGGGCAGAGTTACGGTCTACCTGAGCGTATGGATTTAATGTCAGGCACCATTATCGGCCACAGAGATGGCTTTGGCTTTTTTAAGCCAGATGAAGGCGGAGATGACTTATTCGTTAACAATCGCGACATGCTCAAATACTTCCACGGTGATAAAGTCCTTGCCCAAAAAGCTGGTACTGATCGCCGCGGTAAACGTGATGCGCGTATTGTACGCCTAGTGCATGAGCGCACTGCGCCGCTTGTTGGTCGCTACCATGTAGATAGTGGTATGGGCTTTGTTATTGCTGACGACAAGCGTATTACCCAGGAAATTCTTATCGCATCAGAAGATAAGAATGGTGCCCGCGCGGGCGATGTGGTTGTGGTGGAATTGACTCGTCGCCCAGGACGCTTTGTAAAAGCCGCTGGTAAAGTCACAGAGGTGCTAGGTAAAACCATGGCGCCTGGGATGGAAATTGAAATCGCCCTGCGCAATTACGACTTACCGCATACTTGGTCGCCGCTTATTGAGAAAAAGCTGCGCAAAATTCCTGACGAAGTACCAGAAGAAGATAAGCAAGGCCGCGTTGATTTACGTCACCTACCATTAGTGACCATTGATGGCGAAGATGCTCGTGATTTTGATGATGCCGTTTATGCTGAAACTAAGCCTAGTGGTGGTTGGCGCTTATGGGTAGCCATTGCCGATGTAAGCCATTACGTGCGCACCGAATCTGCTCTTGATAAAGAAGCGCGCCGCCGTGGTAATTCGGTGTACTTCCCGTCGCAAGTTATTCCTATGCTGCCAGAGAAGATCTCCAATGGTCTATGCTCGTTAAATCCGCATGTCGATAGACTGTGTATGGTGGCGGAGATGACTATTTCTGCTCGTGGTAAGCTATCAGGTTACAAGTTTTACCCTGCGGTGATGCACTCTCATGCGCGCTTAACCTACACTCAGGTTGCCGACATGCTTGAGGGCGGTGAGGTTAAAGATGAGCATCAAGCTATCTTGCCGCACCTAAAGTGCTTGCAATCACTTTATTTAACTCTGGACGAAGTACGAGCCGATCGCGGCGCGATTGCGTTTGAAACCTTAGAGACCCAGTTCATTTTTAATGAGCAGCGTAAAATCGATAAGATTGTGCCTCGGGGTCGTAATCAGGCGCACAAAATCATTGAAGAATGCATGATTTTGGCCAATGTCGCTTCAGCTAAGTTCGTTAAAAAGCACAAAGGTGAGGTGCTGTATCGCGTGCATGAAGCGCCATCTGAGCAAAAGCTTACCCAGTTTAAAGACTTCTTGTCTGAGCGTGGTTTAACCTTAGACGGTGGACTTGAGCCGGAGCCGAGTGACTATCAAAAGCTAATGCTAGAGGTCGCAGATAGGCCTGATGCTGAGCTTATTCAGGTAATGTTGCTGCGCTCTATGCGTCAGGCAACTTATACCCCTGATAATGAAGGGCACTTTGGTTTAGCACTAGAGGCGTATTCGCACTTCACATCGCCAATTCGCCGCTACCCAGACTTAATTTTGCATCGGGTGATTAAGTTCTTACTCGCTAAGGCGCAAGGTAATGTCACTGATAAATGGACCGCTGATGGTGGTTTCCATTACGACTTAGATGAGTTAGATCAACTTGGTGAAGAGTGTTCCAACACTGAGCGCCGAGCGGATGAAGCAACACGGGATGTAAGTGACTGGCTTAAGTGCGAGTACATGCAAGATCATGTTGGCGATACCTTTGATGCCGTTGTGGCATCGGTAACCAACTTTGGTTTGTTTGTACGCTTAAATGAACTGTTCATTGATGGCCTAGTGCATATCTCAAGTTTGGCGAGCGATTATTATCAGTTTGACCCAAGTCGTCAGCGTTTAATTGGTGAGCATTCGCGTAAGATTTATCAGATTGGTGATGAAGTAACGGTAAAGGTGGCTGCTGTTAACCTTGACGATCGCCAAATTGATTTGGTGATGGAAGGTGATAATAACAAAGGACGTGGTCGCAAGCGTAACCCGAATAAACCGTTAACCGCGCGCGAGCGAGCAAACCTTGAAGGTGCAAAGCGCAGTAATGGCGATGCTAAGTCTAAGTCATCAAGCCGCCGCTCATCAGCAAGCTCAAAGTCTACTGACTCAAGAGCTAAGTCTGAGCGCAAGGGCGAGCATAAGCCAGCTAGCTCGAAAAAATCGAAAAAGGCTAGTGCTAAGAAGCGCTCGTCGAAAAAATCCACTGCCAAACGCAGTAATAGAAAGAAATAGGCAGTTAGAGAAATAAACCATGAAAAAACAAGAGATGATTTTTGGTATTCACGCGATTAAAGCATTGCTGGATAACAGCCCTGAGCGCGTGATTGAAATGTGGGTTTTACAAGGCCGTGATGACGAGCGTTTGTTACCTGTGATTAAAGCTGCAGCTAACATGGGCGTTGCTGTGCAGCGCGCATCGCGTAAAGTGCTCGATGACAAAGCCAATAGCAGCCAACATCAAGGTGTTGTTGCTAGAGTTAAGGCGGCGAAGCAACTAGGCGAACATGACTTAGATGCACTGCTAGCCAAAACTGACACGCCATTTTTGTTGATCCTTGATGGAGTGACAGACCCACATAATCTAGGTGCTTGCCTGCGCAATGCGGACGCCGCTGGTGTGCACGGCATTATCGTACCTAAAGACAACTCAGTTGGCTTAACCGCAACGGTAAGCAAGGTTGCGTGCGGCGCAGCAGAGGCCGTGCCTTTGTTTCAGGTCACTAACCTTGCGCGAACTATGCGTCAAATTCAAGATAAAGGGGTATGGATTGTCGGTACCGCCGGTGAGGCCGATGGCAACGTATATCAAGCTGATTTAAAAGGGCCGCTTGCGATTGCTATGGGGGCTGAAGATAAAGGTCTTCGTCGCTTAACCCGTGAAAGTTGCGACTCTTTGGTCTCGATTCCAATGGCGGGTAGCGTGTCTAGCTTGAACGTATCGGTTGCTACAGGCGTATGCTTATTTGAAGCGGTCAGGCAGCGTTTAGCTTAAACTGACAAGCTTAGCTGCAAGCAAAACGCCGTATGTTTATATACGGCGTTTTTTGTTTTCTTGCACAGTGATTTCAGCTTACTGGTAGGTATAAAGTAGGTTAAAAGTGGTAATGGTATCTAACTGCTTAGTATCAGTTGGCACTGTTGTGTTGTATTTAAAGTTCATACCCACTTTAAATGCCCAGTCCTGAATAAATGTATTCTTGTAACTTAAGTCTAAGGTTAGAGTTGAGTTGTCTTTACCCGCTTCAGCGGTAAAGTCAGCATTAAAGCTAGTGTATTCTTGCAGCTTTAATGAGTACTTGGCTGCTGAACGTAAAATCACGTTACTATTAGCGCTTGGATCTGGCTCAGATTCAGTTGCAATAGGGATATCGTAACGGTAACCAGGACCCATCTCTAAGCTCAGTGTGTGTTTGCTGTCTGAAATTACATCAAAACCGTAACCCGTTGAGATTGTGCTAATACGAGTAAACGAACCAAACTTATCCCAGGTTAATTCGCCGCGACCATATAAATAGGCGTCGTCAAACTTGTAGTTAGACTGCAGGTAAAGGTCAAACTTTTCTGCGGTTGACGAACCGTCATCTGCCGCGTAGTAAGCTTTAAAGGTAGCCTCTTGCTTAGCTTTTTCAGTGTCGTAAGTGATGTGAGTGCGACCATTAAAGTTCTGTGTTGAGTTGTTGCCACTATTTACTTGCAAACCAGCCTCAATTTCAGCGTAGATATCGCTAGGTGGTTCTTTATAATCAGGTGGTACTAGCGCCCAGGCTGAAGACGGGAACAGTACTAACGCAGTTAAATAACACAGCTTGTTCATGAAGTTTTATCTTTTTATTCTCATTATGGCTTAGCTTTTAGCGCCATCATCATACCGCTTAAGGGTGCGACTGCAAAGGGATTGCATTAAAGCGAATTACTCGCTTGAGTTTTAGGTAATAAGGCTGTAGAATCGCGCGCTCAAATCAGTCACTTTATTTAGTTCCTTGCCTCAAACTTGGTATGACTGAGCCAAAACGAGGCTACATAACCGTAAGGAGCAATAAATGCGTCATTACGAAATCGTATTTATGGTTCACCCAGATCAAAGTGAACAAGTCCCAGGTATGATCGAGCGTTACACCGGTGTTATCACCGCTGCTAACGGTACAGTTCACCGCCTAGAAGATTGGGGCCGTCGTCAATTGGCTTACCCAATTCAAGACCTACACAAAGCTCACTATGTTCTTATGAACGTAGAGACTACTGCAGAGTCTGTAGAAGAGTTAGAAACAGCTTTCCGTTTCAACGACGCTGTTCTGCGTAACATGGTAATGCGCACTAAAGCTGCTGTTACTGAAGCTTCTCCTATGGCTAAAGCAAAAGAAGAGCGTGACTCACGTCGTGCACCTGCTGCTGAAGCTAAAACAGAAGAAAGCGCTGAAGAAAAAGCTCAATAATTTTCTGTGAATAACCACTTAATGTTGTCGGGCGAAATTAAACGCGCCAGACAATTTGAAAGCCCAAGCGGAATCGCCCATACGGTGTTAACCCTTGAGCACAGATCGCGAAGATTAGATGCAGATTTACCACGAAACGTGTACTGCCTAATACAAGTGATATTGAGTGGAGAGCGCCTCAACAGCGCAACAGATAAATTTAAAGCTGGTATGCAAGTTGATGTGGAAGGGTACCTTTCATTGCAACAAGGGCGAAATGGACAAAACCGTTTAGTCTTGCATGCTGAAAATGTCGAATTGAAAACTTAGGAGACTGTCAAAATGGCACGTTATTTCCGTCGTCGCAAGTTCTGTCGCTTCACTTCTGAAGGCGTTACAGAAATTGATTACAAAGATATCGTAACTTTAAAGAACTACATCACTGAAAGCGGCAAGATCGTTCCTAGCCGTATCACTGGTACTAGTGCTAAATACCAACGCCAACTAGCTCGCGCAATCAAGCGTGCTCGTTATCTTTCTCTTCTGCCATACACTGATTTACATCAGTAATTGCAGACCAGATACAAGAGGATTAGATAATGAACGTTATTCTACTTGATAAAATTGCTAACTTAGGTGGCCTAGGCGACCAAGTTTCTGTAAAAGCTGGTTACGCACGTAACTACCTTCTACCACAAGGTAAAGCGGTTGTTGCTAACGCTGCAAACGTTGAAGTTTTCGAAGCTCGCCGTGCTGAGCTAGAAGCTAAATTAGCTGCTGAACTAGCAACTGCTAACGAGCGCGCTGAAAAGCTTGCTGCTCTTGAAGCTGTTGTTATCGCTTCTAAAGCTGGTGAAGAAGGTAAACTATTCGGTTCTATCGGTACTCGCGATATTGCTGATGCAGTAACTGCTGCTGGTGTTGAAATCACTAAAGCTGAAGTTCGTCTTCCACTAGGTGCACTACGCACTACTGGTGAGTTCGAAGTTGAAGTTTCAGTTCACACTGAAGTTCAAGCTACTGTTACTATCTCTGTAGTTGCAGAAGACTAATAGCTAACTGCTTTTAGTTAAAAACACCGCCAATTGGCGGTGTTTTTTTATGTCTGCTTTATACCAATTAGCACAAGTATGTGATGATTAACTCTTACTGGTGAGAATGGCTTATAACTGCGTTAGACATTTTGTAGGTAGAGTAACTAGCTAGCTGCAATTTCCGCCTTGTTCTAAGCAATTTTTCATACGTAATTTCTGAACACTTATTTATCCCAATTGGTATTACAAAAAAGCGGATAAAAAAGCAGGTTAATGTCACCATTAACCTGCTTTTGATATATCTGAAGGCAACCGATTTAGTCTTTAACTAAATCAAGCTCCTCCATTAGATTGTCAGCATTATCCACTTTATCCATCATCCACAAAATGTAGCGCACATCTACGTGAACTGCGCGGGTGATGGTTGGATTGAAGAACCAATCTTTGGTAATGGCTTCGTAGGTAGAGTCAAAGTTCAAACCAACTAGCTCACCTTGGCCGTTTAGTACAGGTGAACCAGAGTTACCGCCAGTGGTATCAACACTTGATAGAAAGTTAACTGGCACCGAGCCGAACTCATTTGGTTTAGCTTCACAAGACATCAGTTTACAGAACCATGAGCGTGGGTCTTGGTAAACCGAACCAATTCTATGCTCGCCATAGTCATTAGCTTTAATCGCATTTAGTACTTTCTCTGGTGCGTTAAATGGCTCAACACCTGTGTGCTTTGCGACAATGCCTTCTAAGCGCGTAAACGGCTGCTTGTAAAGCGCATCTGCCGATTGATAACCATCAACCATGCCATAGGTAATCCGCAGCGTGCCGTTGGCATCTGGGTATACTGGCCAGTCATTGGCTTTGTAGTAGTTAATCACTGCAGCCATATACGCTGGGCGGGCAACAGACAGCTTACCGCGTAAGGTCTTCTGCTCTTGCTCAAGTTGCATATTGGTCTCGTGCAGGGCAACGGCTAAGCGAATGAATGGGTCGTTACTGCTCTCGAAGTCCGCAGGCGATTTATCCATCCAGGCAAGGCGCGCGCTTTGATCGGTAAGCTCAGTTAACGCATAAAATCCTGCAACCTTATTGCTTAGATCTTCGTCGCTACTTGCGCGGCTAAGGGCGTTGTCTAATACCTTCACTTTCAATGGCTGATCAACATACTCATTGAGATCTTGCAGCCACAGCGTTTTATCTACATTGGCATCAAAGCTGGTATCGATACGTTTTAGGCGTGCGGTAAACATTTTCATGTCACGTTCTTGATAGCCCGCTTCGCGATCAGCGTCATCTTTTTGCTTCTCTTTAGCTAGGCGGTATAAGCTTTTAGCCGCGCTAAGTAGTGTGCTCGATTGCGCATTTTCAAAGTAGTAGTTGGTTTGGGTTAGCTTGTGCTGCTTGGCTAGCAGTGACTCAAGCTCTGCAATAACCTGTTGATTGGCATTCTTGTCTTGCTTTAACCAGGCAAGGAAATCATTTTCACGATTTTGTTTAATGCCAACAATATCAGTCGCTTTAAAACCATCAAGCAAGCCGTTGAGCTTTTTCATGCGGTTTGCCATTGAAGCAAGTGTGCCCGCATATTTAATCTTGATGCCATTATCTGCAGCGCCCATTTGTTCAATGGTGTCGATTTTTTGCTGATAGTGAGCAGCATAGGTTGGATATAGCCACTGGCTGGCAAATTCTAGCTCGCTGGTTAAGCGGTAGCGGCTAGTCGAGCCTGGGTAACCAGCAACAAATACACCGTCACCGGCTTTAACGCCGTTTGCGTTAATTTTTAGATAACTTTTCGGCGTGTAAGGGACGTTGTCTGTAGAATAGGTCGCTGGCTTACCGTCTTTACCTACGTATGCGCGTAAGAAGGTAAAGTCGCCTGAGTGACGTGGGTATTCATAGTTATCAATATCACCGCCAAATGCACCAACACTTTCAGGTGGCGCGTACACTAAGCGCACGTCACGGATGATCAACTGCTTACTCAGGTAGAACTCTAGACCATTGTGAAAACTACTGACTGAGCAGCGATAATTGTCGTCTGATTCACATTCTTTAATCAGTGCTTTTTTATTGCGCTCAATACCCTGATAGCGAGCAAGTGGCTCATCACTCAGGTTGGCATTAACCTGCTTAGTCACATCAGTAACTGATTCAGTAATGTATAAGCGCTCATTTGGGCCTGCTGATGGCTCTTGTTGTTGGCTCTTGGCTAGGAAGCCTTCTGCAAGGTAATTGTGCTCAGTATTACTGTTATATTGAATGGCTCGATAGGCACAATGATGGTTTGTGACAACAAGTCCTTGGGGCGATACAAAACTGGCTGTACAATACCCGAGTCCAACCACTGCATTCATTGGATACTGGCTTAAATCGGCGAGTTGTTTTGCTGGAATGTCGATGCCGCGATGTTGTAATTTGTCGGCAATAGAGGGCATTTGATACGGTTGCCATTGTCCTTCGTCGGCGAAAGCTAAGCCCGATGAAAGTGTAAGGGCGGCAATCAATGCAATACGCATGTTTAATCCTTAAATCTTTTATTTATTGTCGTATTGTTGGTGTTGTTAAGGGCTTATTCAGCGCCTTTAAAATAACCTAGGTGTTATATCATATTTTTTATTTGTCTGGGGTGTGTTTAACCGGGCAAACAGACGTGTTTAATCAGGTATTTGTAAGTTGTTATGTCTTGCTCAAGCCATAAGCTCATAATACTTTGGGTTAATCACTAAGTTTTGTTTTATTGGAGAGTCAATGTCTCAGAAAGCGCCATTTAGGCCAAAAAAACAACCAACTGATGCAGAAGTTAATGCGCTAAAACTGCCGCCGCACTCGATAGAGGCTGAGCAGTCAGTGTTAGGTGGCCTGATGCTAGACGCCGATGCATGGGACAGGGTTGCTGAAGCCGTAGTGGCAGAGGATTTTTATTCTCGCTCTCATAAGATGATTTTCAATGCTATGCAGCGCCTAATGGAAGCAGGGCAACCGATCGACTTGATCACAGTGTCTGAGCAATTAGAAATTGAAGATCAGCTTGAAGATGCGGGCGGTTTCGCCTATTTAGGTGAGATTGCTAAAAACACCCCAAGTGCGGGCAATATTTTATCGTATGCAGATATTGTGCGTGAGCGTGCGGTCGTGCGTGACATGATTGGCGTAGCCCACGAAATTGCCGATGCTGGTTATAACCCTGAGGGGCGTGACTCAAGCGAACTGCTCGACCTTGCAGAGAGTAAAGTCTTTAAGATTGCCGAGATGCGCGCCAACTCAAATGAGGGCCCTGAAGGCATTAAAACCATTTTGGAAAAAACGGTTGATAAGATTGAAGAGCTTTATAACAACCCACAAAATGGTGTGACTGGGGTATCGAGTGGCTTTCGCGATCTCGATAATATGACCGCGGGCTTCCAGTCTGGTGACTTGATTATTGTTGCTGCTCGTCCATCTATGGGTAAAACCACCTTTGCGATGAACTTGTGTGAGCAAGCAGCAATGAACGAGAAGCATCCTGTACTGATTTACAGTCTGGAGATGCCGTCAGAACAGATCATGATGCGTATGCTGGCATCGTTAGGCCGAGTTGACCAAACGAAAATCCGTACTGGTCAGCTAGATGATGAGGATTGGGCACGCGTGTCATCTACCATGGGGCTGATGCACGAGCAAGGCAAGATGTACATTGATGACAGCTCTGGCCTAACTCCAACTGAAGTACGAAGCCGTGCTCGTCGTATTGCACGAGAGTATGGTGGCTTGTCGATGATCATGGTCGACTACCTGCAGCTGATGCAGGTGCCAGCGCTAAAAGATAACCGTACCCTAGAGATTGCCGAGATTTCTCGCTCATTGAAAGCACTAGCGAAAGAGCTCGAAATCCCAGTGATTGCACTGTCGCAGCTTAACCGCTCCCTTGAGCAACGCGCTGATAAACGCCCAGTCAACTCCGACTTACGTGAATCAGGCTCGATTGAGCAGGACGCCGACTTGATTATGTTTATTTACCGTGACGAAGTGTATAACGACGACTCGGAAGATAAAGGCACTGCCGAAATCATTATTGGTAAGCAGCGTAACGGCCCAATTGGCCGTGTACGGTTGGTGTTCCAAGGTCACTTCTCTCGCTTCGATAACTACGAAGGCCCGCAAATCGAAGAAGATTAATTTCATTGACTGCTGGGTGAATACTCACGCTCAGCAGTTAATCTCGTTCTACACTAACAGAGTTGGTTAGTTGTCATTAGTAGTTGTTAAAGGTAGAGATATTTGAAACCGTTCCCTCGTGCTGAGGTTAGTCGCCAGGCACTGCAGCACAACCTGCAACGTATTAAACAAATTGCGCCAAACAGCAAGATCATGGCTGTAGTGAAAGCCAATGGCTATGGTCATGGCTTATTAAATGTGGCTCATAGTGTGTGCTGCGAGCAAGGACAAGCGGATGGCTTTGGTCTTGCTCGTTTAGAAGAAGCCCTGCAGATGCGCGGCGGCGGCGTTAGTGCGCGTTTGTTATTGCTTGAAGGTTTTTTTCGTCAAGCCGACCTGCCTTTATTAATCGAGCATGATATTGAAACTGTTGTGCATCATGAGTCGCAGCTAGAGATGTTAGAAACAGTCGAGCTTTCTGAGCCAGTGACGGTTTGGCTTAAACTTGACTCTGGCATGCACAGACTTGGTTTTTCACTTGCTGATTTTCAGCAGATGTATCAGCGTTTACTTGCTTGCCCTAATGTGCAAAAGCCAGTTCATTTAATGACGCATTTTGCCTGCGCCGATGAGCCAAATAATGCAATGACCACTAGGCAAATTGAGGCTTTCAATAACCTAGTTGCAGATTTAGAAGGCGATAAAACCCTAGCTAACTCTGCAGGCACACTTTTTTGGCCAACTAGCCAGGCTGACTGGGTGCGCCCAGGAATCGCCCTTTATGGAGTCTCTCCCGTGATTGGCGATCGCGGTTATAAGCATTACTTAGTGCCTGCAATGGAGTTAATGTCTCGCTTAATTGCTGTTCGTGAACTAAAGCAAGGTGAGAGTGTTGGTTATGGCGCACATTGGGTATCGAGCCGTGATACTCGTCTGGGCGTGGTCGCAATTGGTTATGGTGACGGGTACCCGCGTAATGCACCAGAAGGAACGCCTGTGATGATAAATGGCCGCAGGTTGCCGATTGTCGGCCGGGTATCAATGGATATGTTAACTGTCGACCTTGGGCCAGATGGTCTAGAGCAAGTAGGGGATGATGTTCAATTATGGGGCAAGGAGTTAGCCGTTGAAGAAGTTGCTGAGCATATAGGCACGATTGCCTATGAGCTAGTGACTAAGTTAACGCCGCGAGTTGCGGTTGAGTTACTCGATTAAGGTTACGGAAATGCTTATCAATAGGGCATTAGTAGCTGCGTGTATGTGCGCGGTGACTGTTGTTTCCCAGCAAACTCATGCTTCAAGTGAAGCTATTATACCGACTTCATTTGCTAGTGAAGCTGAAGTAAGCACTGACGCGAATGCTAGCGCTGATGAATCTAGCGATACCCCTAAACCGAGTTATCAGGCAGAAGTAGAAGTTGTTCCTTTCATTTTTGCCACTGAAACCCTAAGCACAGCTTTTGGTGGTGCAGGCGTGATTAAACACGCTGGTCAAGCTCAGGCGACGGCTTTGGGGGTAGGGCTATACACAGCTAACGATAGTTGGATGGGCTTTTTAGGCTTATATAACTATCAACTTCCAGGTGCAGAGCAATGGCTATTCTCTTTTGAAGCATTTCAAGGTCATTATGAACAAGGTATTTACTTCTTAGAGCCCCATGAAAGTCCGCGCGGTGAAACTGAAAAAGTTATTTCTGTCGGTGATGAAGGTTTTGCCAAATTACATATTGAGTATGTACTACCGATAGCATCGGGTAAGCAGGGCGCAGCGAGAAGCCTCGCAAGACGACAAGCTGAAGAGATAAGTTGGAATCCGCTCGAGTCCGGTGTGTCCAGTGTGAAGCTCACTCCCTTTGTTAAAAATCGCAAGCTGGAAGTCAACGAAACTCTGCCAGACCTTGCTAAAGGTGCTGAGTTACTATTTGAATGGGATAACCGGGATACCAGTAAAGACACACTTAAAGGTGGTCGCACTAGCTTAACCTTTACCTATGGTATGGCCATTGACGACCAACCAGATTGGAGTATTTGGGAGTTTGAGCAAAGCGCATTTTTCCCGCTTGGCTCAAATAAGTGGCTAAGCGAGCAAGTACTTGCGGCTAATGTTTATGTTGCAGACACGCCCAGCTGGAATAAGCAAGATGGCACCACAGGTAATTACCATCGTCCACCCACGTTTGCAGGTGTTGGTTTAGGTGGTTTTGATCGTTTGCGTGGTTATTCATCAGATCAATTCACTGGCCGTAGCGCGGTTAACTACTCTTTAGAATATCGGGTTAAGCCTCACTGGCAGCCACTACAAAACTGGCCAGTATTTAATTTATACAAGGTACCTTGGTGGCAATGGGTTGTATTTGGCGAGATGGGTAAGGTGGCAAATAGCTTCTCAGCCAGTGAGTTGCATACTGACATGAAGTACGTAATGGGCGCAGGTGTGCGCTTCGAGGTAGAAGATATTGTGGTGCGTTTGGATTTAGCTTCCAATACAGACGAAAACCAATTTTGGGTAATGGTGAACCAAGCCTTCTAAAACAGGCGAACGTTTAAGGCTATATGTAAAGTGCTAACTGTATAGCAATGACATTACCTCGTTTAGAAAACCTGCGTAATAAATTACAAAAACAAGGGCCAAACATTGCTGTTTGGCCCTTGTCGTTTTATTTGAATCGCGAGTAATTGTAATTACAAGTCTTCAAAGCAGATTTCGATATAGGCATTGCCTTTTGGGTGAGTAAACGGCATGAGAATTTTCTTACCTTTACTCTTATGAGAAATGCTATGGCCAAGGCCAGAAACTACCGCCGGCGTTGCCATATCAAACTCATAACCATCGTCACTTAATAGATTCTTCGCGCCACCCGTTACCATGTTGGTTATCTCACCAACAAGATCGGTCACTTCATCATTAATGCTAGTGGGTTTTTCGCCAAGCATCTTATCCATAATTTCAAAAATTAGGCTACGGTCGAATGTGATTGACATAGAACCCTTAGTTTCAGGGCCCACCATGCCTATCAAACCTGATACATCACCCTTGGCGACATCATGCGTTTTGATTTGTGGCTTACCTGGCGTGAGATCCAGTGATGCCATAGTGGAAAGTACGTTAAGTAACGAGGATAAAAATGGGTTAATAAAGGCTACATTCATGAACTAAATCCATTGGTGATACGGTAATAAGATACTGATAGCGCGAGTTTAGTTGATATTTTGCTTTTTATTTTTAATGGCTTAATGGTGCTTATAACGTAAGCTCATGTCAGCCTATATCCCCAAGCTTCAAAGATAACAGACCTTGGTGATAACTCAACCGAAGCGACACAATATAATGACAAATAAATTACCAAATAAATGCCAATCGCTTCACAGTTACCCACGCAGCGCCCTTAGCATTTTTGTAACAGACGTTATTTTGTCTAGTTTATTTACATTGTAAGCCGAAATTGCCTCAGCGCAGGCGCCGACTAAGGGCACTTTGGCTAATCCCTAGCAGTTTTGCAGCTTCAACTTGGCTATAGTTACAACGTTTTAATGCTTCATGTATCAGTAATTGTTGAACTTCTGATAGCGTAGGCAACTTATTGGGAAAGCTCACCTGGGTTTCTGTATCTGGGTCAGGCTCAGTGTTTTGTGCAGCATTGACTAGTGCTTGGAGGTTACCAAGAGCTACAGCCTTAAATACTCTTGCTCGAAGCTCTGCGACATTGCCTGGCCAGGATTCTTGCTCAAGTTGCTGCACCAGTTCAAAGCACAAAGGGATTAGAGGTTTATTTAAGTGCTCACAAGCATCCTGCATGAATTGTGCAGCTAATAACCCGATGTCTTCTGGCCGTTCTCTTAGCGGTGGTAAAACAATATGATGAGTATGTAAGGCAACAAATTGAGTAGGAGTAACTTTTCCTTGATCTCTAAGTTGCTGCAGTGGCAGCTCAGTTAACACGAGCACCTTGCAGGGTAGTGGCATGTGCTGCACGCTACCTAAAGGATAATACTGGCGACTTATCAATGCATTGACGACAGAATTAATTACATCATTTTCAAGCTGAAATAAGCCTTCCAGAATAACCACGCGGCCTCTATTTTGCTCAAAAAAACCTAACTGAGCAGGCTCTCCAACTTTGTTAACACCTCTAACACGCCCAAAGAGTGTTGCGATCACTGAATGTTTAAATTGCTCTAGTTGCAGATGCGCTGCACTATTTTCTTCATCCATCAGTTGAGCTAATCCGGTTGCGAAAGTTCGTTTGCCGCCACCGCTCTCACTTTCAATTACAACTGGGTACGATGAGCGCGTAAGCGCGGTTGCATAACGGATACAGTCGTTCATTTTTGAACTCTGACTGATGATGCCTGGTAGTTTTCCCAGACGTTTTTTACCTAGAAAACTTTGGGTAACTTCACGATAGTTCACTTCGAGTGCAGCGACTTCTAAAGCCCTACGAATACAGGCAATAAGTTGTTCAGGCCGGCCCCCTTTTACAAAAAAGTCATATGCGCCGCGTTTTACACAGCGCACAGCCGTAGCAGTATCATTCGCGCCAGTGACGACAATCACTCGAGTAAATGGTGCTTGCTCGCTGATAGTATCTAATAGCTCCTCACCACCGATATGCGGCATGTTTAAGTCAAGTAACACAAGGTCAATATCTTGGCCGATAATCATGTCTATTGCGTGGCGGCTGTTTTCACAGCAACTCACTCTGGCTTCTGGTACTTCTTGACGCAATGACACAGCCATAGCACGTAACCAACGAGTTTCATCATCAACAATTAAAATGGAGCGATATAGTTTCATTAGAATACGGTACTCTTGGTATTGGAAAATTAATGGGGTTGAGCCTTGTTAGCAACGTCAAAAGTCACTTTCATCAAGGTACCTTGACCTTGTTTTGAGTCTACATGCCAATGTCCGCGATGTTCATGAATAACTCGCCCACATAAGGCTAAACCTAAACCTGTCCCCCCTTCGCTACGGCGCGTGGTGAAGAAAGGTTCACGAATTCGGTCAAGTAGTTGGGGAGCAATTCCGACGCCATTGTCTTTGACTTCTAAAGAGACCTGAGTGCCACACTCCCTGATATCGATTGATATGGTTCCACAATCCCCCGCTGCGATCGCCTGACAGGCATTTTGTACAAAATTAATAACCACTAATTGCAGCTGCACTTCGTCGCCCATGACATAAACAGGGTCAACGGGAGGGTTCCATACTAGGCGATGACGTTTGAGCTGATTCGCTGTCATGCGCAATGCTGAATCGATGATTTGTTGCAGTGGTACTGGCGCATAATGATATTCAGATCTTGGGCTTGAAAGCTTTTTGAGGTCGTTAACGATTCGGCTCATATTGGCAACCGATTGTTCGACGGACTCAACTTGATAGTCCACCTCAACTAGGGCTTCGCTTGGTTTTAGCCCTGCCACACGCCAATACGGATCTTGCTGTTCGATCTCTGGTATTACGGTTCGCGCGTCCGCCAAGAAATAACTGATAAAGCGCACCGCTTCATTAATTAAACCCAAAGGGTTATTAATCTCATGGGCAATACCGGCTGAAATCTCGCCAAGTGCCACCAGACGCGCGGCTTTATCGTTTTCTAATCGCAGCTGAGTCCGCTCGGTTGTGTCTTCAAGCATTGCGAGCACTCTTCCACAACCCATTGGGTGAACTCTAATATGCCAGTAGGTACCATCACCACTTAACTCTATAAAGCTTGAGTCATGCTGATCGCAACAGCCGCTGAATAGTTTCTCAAACTCAAATATTTGGCCATTGGCACAATGTAATGAACGATTAGCTAATTGTGATTCAAACTTGTTGTTGCTCCATAGCTGCTCACCATGAGCATCAAAGATAATCACCCCGTAAGGCATATCATCTAGCACAGACTGAAATAACTCTGAGATTTCCCTAATCCGTGACTCTGCGGCATAACGTTCATTAAGCTCTTGTTGCAAGCGCAATTTATGCTGACGTAATCGCAGGGTCATTATTGATGTGATAATCATGCCAATGACGCTGGCGACCCCAAGCGCAATAGCTGCATATAGCGAGTTTCGTTTAATTGAGATTAGGTCTATTTTCTCTTTGCCAAAGCCAACCCATCTTTTGGTCATTCGGTCAATGGTGCCGTTTTGATAAAACTGCAACACAACAGCTTCAACTTGCTCGGCTAAAGATTGATTCGTAAGGTTTGAAACAACATAGAAATTACCGCGGATAAGAGGAGCGCTGGCTGTTTTGATGTTGTCATAGAGGCTTAGTAGCCTCCAAGAGCAATAGAATTCAGACAACACAAAATCTAATTCGCCACGGGTCATCGCCGAGAATGCTTTAGCGTTAGATGAGAAGTACACGACGTCTATGTTATTTGAGTGCTTAGCAAGATAACGAGCAACAAATGAACCTTTCTTTACGCCAACTCTCTTTCCGTCTAGATCTCCTAGGTTTTCTATTTGTGATTGGCCCTTAAGGTTATAGGCGGAGGCATGAGTGGCACTTAGTGGCATCGAGTAGGCTAGTTGCGCATGAGAGTGGCCATTGTCTGCAACAAAGGCGATGCCATTGCGTTCAAAGCTACTCAGTGCGTCAACAATGCTGCCTAATTCGCGTCGCTGAATCTGTAGACTTACACTGAGCTCCTTGGCGATAGCTTGAGCTAATTCGTAGTTTAATCCCTGTTCTTCACCGTCATCGAGCCATTCAAACGGCGGCGTATTACTATGCACATATAAGGTTAACTCCTGGGCCGTAGCTTTAACATTACCAAATGTGGCAAAGAGTATTAATGCGACAATACCTCGCCATTGCTTGTTGAGAATACAAAGCAATGAGCTACTGATAACAGTGTTAACCCTATCAATATTTGCCAAGAGAACGCCTCAATTATCGTCTAAGTTACGCATCGCGAGTAAATACAATCACGTATACCAAGAACAACTTTCCATCACAATTGCCTTACTTGATAACTTTCGAAAATTGAGACGTTGAGCAGTACCACGGCTACGTCAAAATCATAGATAACAATAGGAGTAGTAATCATTCTCAAAACTTTCATAAATGCATATTGCATAGTACGTAGCGCAAGTTTAACGAAGCTGTATAAATCCCATCACAATTAGCTCAACAAAGTTATCTCCAGGGTTTTGATTTATTGATAATTGATTTGAACGACAGGTAATCACTATCCAAGGAGCGATACTATGAGCGATGAAAAACTAAACACTGAGCGTCGAGATTTTTTAAGTAAAGGCGCAGTACTTGCTGCATCCGCCGGAGTGGCTGCAGTTTCAGTTGCACCGTCAGTCGCTGTTGCGAAACCAGCCTCTAATGTCGGGCCAATTGAAGTTAAGGGATACGTAAAAGATCCAAAAAATCTAAAAGAAGTGTTAACAAACGCCAAGAGAATTATGGACACTTGCGCGGCTTGTGACATTGCCGGCCCTGGTCGTTGTAACGGTAAAGGCCCTTGCGGTGAGTCAACGCCAGGCATGGGCGGCAAACGTCGCAGCTTCATTAACAATGTTGAGGCATTTGAAAAACTGCACTTCAACATGAGCACAGTGCACAACGTTAAAAAACCAAATACTGAGCTTGAGTTGTTTGGTGTCAAGCTGTCTATGCCTATCTTAACCGGCGTTACCGGTGGATTAACTTACAACATGGGTGCCAAAGGCAAATTAGCCTACGATGGCACTGAGATGACAGAAAGTAAGTTTGTTAGGGGTATTGTTGAAGGGGCTTACAATGCTGGCACCCTAGGTTGGGCAGCAGACGGTATTGGCGACCCAATTGAGACATACCGCGAGCGCCTAACTGTGGTCAAAAAGTTCAAAGGCCGAGCTTTAGCACAGATTAAACCTCGTACTCAAAAAGAAATTTTTGAGCGTATTGATGCAGTGCAAGCAGCAGGCGCACCTTTCTTTGCTATCGATATCGACTCTGCCGGTCGCGCAGCAAGAGCCTTACCGGGTAAAACAGTTGAGCCTAAAGATGTCAAAAAGCTTCGTGAAATTGTCAAGTACGCGAAAATTCCATTCGTAGCGAAAGGGATCATGACACCAGCTGAAGCACTTATGTGTGTAGAAGCTGGCTGTGCAGGTATTGTTGTGTCGGATCACGGTGGCCGTGTAATGAGCTCAACTCCTGCATCTTTAGACGTGCTGCCAGGTATTGTAAAAGCCGTACGCGATAGTGGTTCAGACATGGTCATCTTGTTTGACTCAGGTGTTCGTGACGGTGGTGATGTGCTTAAAGCCCTAGCACTAGGTGCGCAAGCTGTACTTGTTGGCCGTCCTTTCTTAAGAGCTTCGCTAGGTGGTGGTGCTAAAGGCGTTGAAATGATGTTCAAGAAAATGCACACCCAACTCGTTTCTACCATGGTATTAGCTGGTGTAGCTGATGTGAAAAAAGTGCCGGCGGACATCATCTATAAGGAGGCTTAGATGGGCCAGAAACGAATTAAAGGCCTCTATGCAACCTTATTAACCTTTGCTGTATTGACTACAGCCAGTGTTAGTGCCACTCCAAGCGATCAAGATCGCCAATACGGTGGAGGAGGCAAAGGTGCTGTGGTGTTTAGCTTTGAAAGTCATGCGCGCAACGGTGGCTTAACTTGCGAAGACTGCCACTCAACCGATGGCACGGGGTTATTTGAGATGCAGCGATATGAATTTACCATGCAAGATCATGCTAAAGGAAACTATTGCTGGGCCTGCCATAACAATAAAATCGCAGATAAAAGCTGCGGTAGTTGTCACTACTAACGGCTATGGCTCCTTCTTTTAATCAAGGAGCCTTCTTATGGAGAAGAACATTCATGAAATACCTAGTTTTAGGCGTAATCGCGGCAGCGGCGATTCCATTTTGTAGTATTGCAGATACATTGGGTGTAAAAGCTGATTTATCTTTCTATGACCGTCATATCGTTGCAGATGGCGTCACTTGGTCTACACAAAATGACATTATTCATTCAAAAGGCACTGGAGAAAGCTATCTTGTTGTACCAGGAACCTATGATGATTTTGTATTAACCATCGAGTTTAAACCTGATGCGACCGTTAATGGCGGTATTTATATGCGCTGCCAAGATCCTAAAAAAATCAAAGCAAACACTTGCTATGAGGCCAATATTTGGGATGCAGCAAAAAACCAAGAGTTTCGAACTGGTTCAGTCGTAAAACGACAAACCTATATCAGCAAACAAGATACCGCCAATCAATGGAATACTTATGAGTTAACTATGGTGGGTCAACACCTAAAAGTTCGTTTAAATGGTGTGGTCACTGCAGAGATGAACAATGTTGAATATGCAGATGGCTTTATTGCTATTCAGCACAAAGGCAAAGGCGAATTTAAAATGAGAAACTTAAATATTCGCAAGCTATAAACTTTCTCTACCGTTTCACGTCCTCCCCTGCAAAAACCAAAGCCCAAAGCAACATGCTGCGGGCTTTTACATTCTTATGTTGTTTTTTGTGTGCCTTGCTTTGTAGTCGTTGGCAGCTTTTCTATGCTAGAATGCGCCGCTTTTTTGTCCTACTAAATCATCAACGATGCCGCTAACAATTTACGTTGGGCGAGCACATTTGCTGTTGTAGGCTTAAATTGATACCAGAAACTATTGTTTAGAGACGTTTATGAGCACACAGAATCTTGATCGCACTTTTAGTATCGCGCCAATGCTGGATTGGACCGATCGTCATTATCGATACTTTGCGCGCATTATGTCTAAACAAGCCTTGCTGTATACCGAGATGGTGACGACGGGAGCGATTATTCATGGCAAAGGTGATTACCTTGAGTTCAATGAGCCTGAGCACCCAGTGGCGTTGCAGCTAGGTGGGTCTAACCCACAGGATCTTGCTACGTGCGCTAAGCTTGCGGCTGAGCGCGGCTATGATGAAGTAAATCTTAATGTGGGTTGCCCGTCAGATAGAGTACAAAACGGCCGCTTCGGTGCCTGCTTAATGGCAGAGCCAGAATTAGTTGCCGAGTGTGTGGATGCCATGAAGCAAGTGGTTGATATCCCGGTTACGGTCAAGTCACGTATTGGTATTGATGACCAAGACAGCTATGAATTTTTAACTCGCTTTATTGATGTTGTTTCAGCTTCAGGCTGTGAAGAGTTCACGATTCATGCTCGCAAAGCCTGGCTACAAGGTTTAAGCCCTAAGCAAAATCGTGAGATCCCGCCGCTGGATTATGATCGCGTGTATCAGATCAAAAAAGACTACCCGCAATTAAATATCAGCATTAATGGCGGAGTTACCAGTCTTGAGCAAGCTAAAGTGCATCTTGAGCATGTTGATGGCGTTATGGTTGGGCGCGAAGCCTACAACAACCCTTATATTCTTGCCGAAGTTGATCAACAGCTATGCGGCATTGATGCGCCTGTGGTAACTCGCCAACAAGTGATCGATCAAATGCTGCCTTATATTGAGCGTCATTTATCTTCTGGTGGCAAGCTACACCACATTACCCGGCATATGACTGGGTTATATCAAGGTATTCCAGGCTCACGCAGCTGGCGCCGCTATTTGAGTGAGAACGCTCATAAAGCTGGCGCTGATACTCAGGTGGTACTTGGTGCGATTGCGGCTATGGAGCAGGGCAAGTAACGTCACTCAAGGTAGTACTTTCGACTGCTTTAAAAGCGCCATCTGGCGCTTTTTTGCTATTTGAGCGATCGCAAATGATCGTTTTGACTATTTTCACCAAGTAAATGGTGAAAATCACTACTCGTTGGTTTTTTGCCAATATTAGTAAATGAAAATCACGGTTAAAAACGCCATTGTTCTCACCTATCTATTTGTAATTTAAGTAAATATAAAACTTGGCACGCAGGTTGTAATAACTTAATCGTCAGTGATAACAGGGGTTATCACACTAAACGATTAAAGGATTACATTATGTTTACTTCAACTTCTAAAAATTGGTTATCAACTTCAGTTAAGTCTTCTATCGCTGCGCTAGTACTGGCTACAACAAGTCTATCAGCACAAGCTAATGAAGTGTCAGTGACCGAAAGTCTAGTAACCAATATTGAACAAAACCTTACTCACGCAAGCCAAGAAATGTTTAGCACAATGCAGCACGAAATTATGTTGTCGCTACAAACTCAAATTGCTGAGCAAGTGTTTGAACTCACAGCAACGGAATCTGCAACTGAACAAGCTGATGAAGTAAACACTGCCATTGCTGCAGCTAAGGCTAAGTAATGTTATTCAGTTCAGGTCTAGTAACTTTGCTTTTGTTACCTGTCATTAGTTTTAGTTTATGTGCAGCAATGGCGAGCTGGTTTTGGGGTGATGCGCAATAATAAAGTCCGAAGTGATACGGCAGCAAATTTTAATCAGCCAGGTTAATGGCTTAAACAAAGGGGATGATATGAGTAGTTTGATGGAACGTTTAGATTCGAGTCGCAGGTTAGTGTGCGGTGTATGTAGCAAAATCGCCACTCAGTTTGGTTGGTCTATCGCAGTTAGCCGTATAGTGGCAGCAATTGTGTTAGTGGTAAATCCAAGTGTGACTTTGTTGGTTTATATGGTGATTGCCGTGCTGATGACCCAGCGTAGCTCTTACTGAAAACACCATAGATGGCAATAACAAGAGGACAACACTATGCCCCAAAACCGCAGTAAAACAGTTAAACGCTGAGCCCTTAGTTAACCGCTTTTATTTGAGAGCGATTAACTAAGGGCTTTGTAGCTTGTATGCATTGATTAATGCACACAAGCCATTGATTGGTACACATAAGCGTATAGCGAGGTTATTTAGACAAGAAAGCAGCAAAGCGTGCTTTGGCTTCATCACTTTGTAGGCGGGTATCAAATTCTACAAGCTCGCGCTCCATTTGGTTTTTTACTTGGTCAAAGTCATGACGCAATAACTTCTTTGACGCTTGAATTGCCTGAGGAGGCAATGCAGCGAGTTTTGCCGCTTGTTTAAAGGCAAACTCAACTACTGGCTCGTCAGTAATTACTTTATTGAGTAGATTAAGTTCATCTGCGCGCTGCGCTGAAAACGGCTCGCCAAGCAGCAGTAACTCGGCCGCTTTATGCTGACCAATGAGTTTTGGTAGTAAGTAACTTGATGCCGCTTCAGGCACTAGTGCCAGTTGGGTAAATGGCATTTGAAATTTAGCGCTTTCGTCTGCGTATACCAGATCGCAATGCAACAGTAAGGTGGTGCCGATACCAACCGCTGCGCCAGACACCGCAGCAACCATCGGTTTGTTTACTGCGAGTATAGCTTGTAAAAACTGCACCGTTGGATGGTCATTAGTTAGTGAGCCTGATTGCAAAAAGTCGGCGATGTCGTTGCCGGCCGTAAAGCAGTCGTCGGTGCCACGAAACAGAAACGCACGAATACCATTGTCCGCCTCACCTTGGATCAGGTATTCTGTTAGTTGTTGATACATCTCAAGATTGAATGCATTACGCTTTTGCGGACGATTAAAACTGATGATGCGAACGCCCTGATCATCTCTAACCTGGATAAGACTCATTCGTGATTTTCCTTAATTGAAACGAGTAGTTATTAAATGGAGTTTAAGACATTGAAAAAAATATTCAAACACTTGTTTAATTCATTCGCCCTAATGTGTTTTGCGCTACCCACATTTGCTAACGTCATGGTCAAGGATGGCTATGTAAGAGCAATGCCTGCGAGCGTGCCTAACACAGCGGCTTATATGACTTTAATGAACCATACTTCTGATGCTTTAACGCTGGTTGGTGTGACGACATCAGCGGCCAAAACCGCAGAATTACACACTATTATTGAACAAAATGGTGTAGTTAAAATGCGTCAGGTAGAAGGGTTCGAGTTAGCGTCACATGCAAGCTTAACGCTGCAGCCATCTGGTGATCACATTATGTTGTTAGGATTAGCTAAACCATTAGTGGTGGATGACACTGTGTCGCTAACTTTGCACTTTAGTAATGGCACAGAGCAAGCGATAGAGCTGCCGGTTAAGAAGAAGGCCAGCGCCAGTGATGAGCATGCGCATCATCACCATCACTAATTTTTAAGGGAGCGTTATTATGCAGATAACTCGTAATCGAATTTTGGGCTTAATTGGCCTGCTGTTTTTTATCGGCTACGCATTGAGTGTGTGGTGGAGCAATGAGCCAAAGCCATTAGAGCCAGAAATTTATGGTACGAATGACAGCGAGCATGTAATTGGTTATG
The DNA here is from genome assembly GCF_012263345.1 of Shewanella sp. WXL01. Classification (NCBI taxonomy): domain Bacteria; kingdom Pseudomonadati; phylum Pseudomonadota; class Gammaproteobacteria; order Alteromonadales; family Shewanellaceae; genus Shewanella; species Shewanella sp. WXL01. The sequence goes on from NZ_JAAIKQ010000001.1 coordinate 637,137, forward strand.
CCACTACTAGCGCGTTAATTAATACCATGGACACCTTGCTTACTAAGCCTGGTGGCTGGCTTGCTAATGATGTAATGCCGCCTTCTGTGATGATGGATAACATGCCTGCGTTTGAATTTGGCGCGTTAGAACAAACTCGTGATTTGGCGCTAATTATGCGTAAAGAGTTTAGCCGCTCACAATCCCAATCTACCGCTGATCAAGACTTATTGGCCGCGCATTCTAAGCTAAATATTTCCCATACTAGCTGGTTAGTGCCAAGTGCTGAAGGTGAGTACAAAGAAGCCATTAAGCTACTAAAATTATACCGCGCAAAAATTAGCGATCCGCAAAATAGTCAGGCACAATTCTACGCTCGCGCAGACAACCTAAATGAATGGTTAAAAGAGGTACAAAAACGCCTTGGTAGTATCTCGCAACGTTTATCAGCAAGTGTGGGTCAAGACAGACTGAATACTGACTTAGCGGGCGACAGTGCCGCTAGGCAGTCAACGCCAGGTTTTGCTAGCAGCGAGATTAAAACTAGCTGGTGGAAAGTTGATGACGTATTTTATGAAAGTCGTGGCAGTGCTTGGGCATTGTTAAACTTTATGAAAGCGGTCGAAGTCGACTTTGCTGACGTGCTAGAAAAGAAAAATGCCGAAGTCAGTCTGCGACAAATTATTCGCGAGCTCGAAGCAACTCAAGAAACCGTTTGGAGCCCGATGGTATTAAATGGAAGTGGTTTTGGTCTTGTTGCAAACCACTCGCTAGTGATGGCGAATTATATATCCCGTGCAAATGCTGCGGTGATTGATCTAACTAACTTACTTTCTCAAGGATAATCATGAAGAAGTCTCTTATTGCAACCGCGCTGGTTGGCTTAATGAGTGTTTCAACTGCGCAAGCTGCCACTGTTGTTGGATTCAAAGTGGGCGGCGATTTGTGGCAAGCTGACCCTGAAGGCACCTTAAGTGGTGATGCGGGTACTCGACAAGACATTAACTATGAGTCGAACAATCGAGGCAGTTTTTGGGTTGCTGTTGAGCATCCTATCCCATTAATCCCAAACGTAAAAATCCGCGAGAATAGCATAGATAATAAAGGTGCTTTCACTGCGGATGATAAAGACTACACAGTATATAACAAGCTAAGTAATACGGATTTTGTATTGTATTATGAGCTGTTGGATAACAGCATAGTTGAGTTAGATATTGGTGCAGCCTATAAGAAGTTTCATGGTTCAGTTCGAGTTGATTACATGAATGCACCAGCCGTTGGCTTCCCGGCTACAGACGTAGATAGTGGCGTGGTAATGGGTTATGTCAATGGTCAAGCTAGCATCCCTGGTTTAGGCTTATTTGCCTTTGCTGAGTTGATGCAAGGCGTTGATGAATCTGGCGTGCATGATTACTCCGCAGGCCTTGGCTGGGAGTTTGATGGTGTGGCGCTAGATACTCGTATCCGCGTTGGTTACCGTGAGTTTAACTTTGACGTGAATGGCTTCTCAGGCACTACCCAAGATACCAAAACCAAAGGTGCATTCGCTGGTGTTGAATTAGTTTTCTAATCATTAGGTTCGCAGCAATAAAAAACCGCCAAATGGCGGTTTTTTTATTGTTTAATTAGCGCTTGCTAATGGCTTAGATTATTTTTCTAAACCATTATTAACCGCAATTACGTCGTCTTCATTTAGCGTACCTGCAGCTTGCTTAAGCGCTAAGATAGACTTGATGTAGCCGTAACGAGCTTGAGAAAGCTGACGCTTAGAATCATAAAGGTCACGAGTACGGTTCAGTACGTCAACGATAGTACGAGTACCTACTTCGAAACCTGCTTGAGTCGCTTTTAGCGCTGACTCAGAAGAAACAACTGACTGCTCATAAGCGCGGATAGAGCTGATAGAAGCAGATACGTTGTTGAAGTTATTACGAACGCTCTTCACTACACCACGGTGAGTTTGTTCTAAACGCTCACTTGCTTCAACAAAGTTGAACTGAGCTTGTTTTACTTTTGAAGATACGCGGAAACCTTCAAAGATTGGCACACTTAAGGTTAGGCCAATGTTGGTGTTGTTTGAGTCGTTACTATCAGGAGTCTGCTGGAAGTTGTTTGTGTAACCAGCATTGAAGTTTAACGACGGCATGTGACCTGCTTTGTACAGGCTAATAGTTTCGCTAGCAATGTCTTTACCAATACGCTGAGTCATCAGCTCGATGCTGTTAGTTTCTGCCATCGTCAGCCACTCTTTAGAAGTTGCTGGCGCAGGTGTCACTGCAGAGAAGCGCATAGTGTCTAGTGCGTCGATTGATTTGTGATCGATACCGGTAATTTCACGTAGTGCTTCGTAGCTGTTTGATAGATCGTTTTCAGCAAGAATTTCTTGCGCAGACGCTAAGTCATACTGAGCTTGCGCTTCGTGTACGTCAGTGATCGCAGTTAGACCAACAGCAAAACGTTGCTTGGTTTGCTCTAATTGACGCTCAATCGCTGCCTTTTCTGCACCTTGGAATTCAAAGTTATCTTTAGCTGTTAGCACGTCAAAGTAAGCAGTGGTAACACGAATAATCAGGTTTTGCAGTTGCGATGCATACGCTGAGTCAGCTTGTGAAGCTGCTTTTTCAGCAAGACTTAAACCAACCCATGCGCTGTGATCGTATACCACTTGGTTAAGGCTTACACCGCCAGTAAAGCCGTCAGTGTCTACAGATGGGTCGTTCCATGCTTTTGCGTAACCAACGTTAGCACTGATGGTTGGCAGTAATGGAGCACGATTTTCTTCAATTTGCTCATATAAAGCATCACGTTGCGCTTGTGCCTGCAGTACTACTGGGTCACTTGTTAGCGCTTGTTGGTAGATTTGAAGTAAGTCGTCAGCTTGTGTTGCTGGTGCAGCAAAAGTGAATGCTAGTGCTGCATAAATTGAACCCATTTTGAATTTCATGTTCTGCCCTTATAGACATGCCCTGGTCAGGCTTAGTTAACTTATTTAAACAGTAATAACTGAGAGTCTGTAACCCAGATTAAATTAGAATATGTGTCATCTTAACATTCTGATCTAATCAAGGTTTTTATTACTATAAAACAGTAAAGAGATTACTATAAAATAGTAAGAAGAGTCGCATTTTCAAGTCAACTTGGAAGTGTAACAGATTTTTATTTATTCGTACCTTGATAGCATTCAAATATTACCTATTGATTATTTAGCGAGTTCACATTTTTAAGTAAAAGTGGCGTTTGAGAGTGTAAAAAATGACCGATGAATCCCTGTCTGGGCGCTTTACTGCCGAAGATGACGTAGAAATAAAATCAATCAAACCTCTATACCGAGGCTTTTTCAAGCTAGAGCAATACACATTTAGACATAAGTTATTTGCTGGTGGCTGGAGTGGCGAGGTCGTTAGAGAGGTGTTTGAACGTGGCCACGCCGTAGTTGTGCTGCCGTATGACCCCATTACTGACAAAGTAGTGTTGATTGAACAGATCCGAATACCAGCAATCACTACGACTGATAGTGTTTGGTTATATGAGTTGGTCGCAGGAATGATAGAGCCTAATGAAAGCCACCTTGACGTAGCTAAGCGTGAATTAATCGAAGAAACCGGTCTTACTGCATCAGATTGGCAATATGTGAACAGTTATTTGGCAAGCCCTGGCGGGACCACAGAGCGTTTTTATTTATACCTAGCTAAGGTTGATGCGAGTGTCGCTACAGGAGTTCACGGTCTTGAAAGTGAAGCCGAAGATATCAAAGTGCATGTTGTGTCTCGTGAGCAGGCTTATGCCATGACGCAAAATGGCGAGATAGATAATGTGTCAACAGTACTCGGCTTACAATGGTTAATGCTAAACTACCAGAAGTTGATACCAATCAGCACAAGTATGTGAGCATCCTTACTGGCTAAAATCGCTTATAACGTCGTTAAAAATTTTGAAGGTAGGGCAACTAGCTTGCTGCAATTTCTGCCTTGTTCTAAGCGATTTTTTCTGCGTAATCCCTGCTCACTTCTTTGCCCCGATTGGTATTAAAACCCATAAATAGTGATTTATGCCATGTGTGATGAGCATGTTTTTAATTAATTAGCCGAGTGTAGTGTGTCGAGTGTCAAACCGAAATACCAACCTAATGTGAGTGGTTTCCTATCCTTATGTACCCGAAATTACGGCCATATTTTGAAGTGGCTGCCTGAGCATGCCGAAGTGGAAGATTGTTGGAATGTGGTAGGGGAATTCGGCACATTGACGGTAAAACTAGTTGAAAACACTAAATATACGCAATTATTAGAGCTTTCTCGTTATTTGCCTACAAGCTACTTTTTTAAGTCGCCTTGTGCCCGAGTTCGGGTATATCATGACGCGCAATTAGCAGAAGTGTTAACTAGTCAGCAGATTTACCGCCTTAAACCAGTGTATGATTACCCGAATTTATTTATGCACCAAACTGACGAGAAGTATCAAGTTAATGCATTTCTTGAAGAGTTGCTAAAGATAGGACAGCTGCAAGTAGTTGATCCTACGTAACACTTTTCTTTAATTACATTATTTAGGGACCACTGAGTGCAATCAGAAGCCAAGAATTATTCCAAGTTAAAGAATGATTCCGTTCGTCTTGTTCAAATGACGGACCCGCATCTCTTTGCTGATCCTGAATCTCAGTTGCTTGGTGTCAATACTGCGCAAAGCTTTAATGCCGTGCTCGATACCTTTATCGCCAGCAACTATCAAGCTGATCTTCTGCTAGCCACTGGTGATATTAGCCAAGACTATTCGCCTGATTCTTACCAGCAATTCGCTGATTATGTCACTAAGTTAGACCTTCCTTGCCATTATCTTCCTGGTAATCATGATGACCCAAGATTGATGAACTTGCATATGCAGGGTGATCACATGTTTGGTCATCAGCGGATTATTATTGGTGAGTGGCAAATTCTAATGTTGGACTCTACTGTGCGTGGTAAGCCTGGTGGCTTTATGGCGCAAGATCAGTTTGAGTTAATTGATAGTGCGATAAAATCTGAGCCGAATAAACATACCTTATTGGTGATGCACCATAACCCAGTGCTGGTTAAGTGTAAGTGGCTAGATCAGCACTGTATGAGCAATGGTGACGCATTTTTAGAGCAAGTCGGTCAATATCCTCAGGTAAAAGGCATCTTGTGGGGACATGTGCATCAGGCATATGACAGTGAGTACCAAGGGGCTCATGGCATAGTCTCACTGATGGCAACACCATCGACTTGTATTCAGTTTAAGCCAAAGTCGCCTTATTTTGCCTTAGATGGCTTGCAACCCGGATACCGTTTGCTGGAGCTTGGTAGCGATGGTAGCATTCAGACACAAGTTTATCGTGTCGCAGGTGATCGATTCTCACCTGATAATGAAGCCAGCGGGTATTAAATAGCACAAGATAGTGCAGCGCAGTTCCCGTAGCGAGAGGATTTATGCTGCTCTATATACATGGATTTAATAGTTCCCCCCTTTCAGATAAAGCTGTAGTTACCGCCAATTATATTCGCCAGCACTATCCCGCGCTTCAATTCGAGCAACCACAATTACCCACAGAACCTAAAAAGGCCATGGCCTTATTGGTTGAATATTGTGAGCAAGCAAAAGCAAGTGCACAGCCATTGATGTTTATCGGTTCGTCATTAGGGGGCTATTTTGCCAGTTATCTTGCTGAGAAATATGGTGGAAAAGCCGTTTTGGTGAACCCCGCGGTAAAACCATTTGAATTATTTGAAGACTTTATCGGACCACAATACAATCCCTATACCGATGAGCACTATCAGGTACTGCCTGAGCACAAAGACGATGTAGCCGAGTTCAATACTGAGGTTATCCGTCATCCAGATCGATTTTTTGTTATGTTGCAAACTGGTGATGAAGTGTTAGATTATCGACAAGCACTGCATAAATATCACTGCTGCGAGATGTTATTAGAGCCGAATGGCGATCATAGCTTTGTGGGTTATGAAACACACCTTGCCAGAATTTGTCAGTTTTTAGGGCTCAGTGATCAATAAATCTCAGCTTGATAACCAAAACAACAATGTTAACGCTGCCAATAAAATGTGTGGACTATGACCAACCAATATACTTCTGATGCTATTGAAGTCCTTAATGGACTTGATCCTGTAAAACGCCGCCCTGGCATGTACACAGATACCACCAGACCAAACCACCTCGGCCAAGAGGTTATCGACAACAGTGTCGATGAAGCGTTAGCGGGGCACGCATCAAAAATCGAAGTGATCCTTCATAAAGATAACTCGTTAGAAGTGATTGATGATGGTCGTGGTATGCCAGTGGATATTCATCCAGAAGAAGGTATTCCCGGCGTAGAGCTTATTCTGACCAAGCTGCATGCTGGTGGTAAGTTTTCCAATAAAAACTACCAATTCTCCGGTGGCCTGCACGGTGTGGGTATCTCGGTAGTTAACGCGTTGTCGACCCGTGTTGAGGTCACTGTGCGCCGTAATGCACAGGTTTATCAAATGGCGTTTGAAGATGGCTTTAAAGTCGAAGAGCTTGAAGTTGTCGGCACTTGTGGGCGCCGTAACACAGGCACGCGAGTACATTTTTGGCCTGATGCCAGCTATTTTGACTCAGCTAACTTCTCATTAACTAAGCTAGTTTATCTGCTGCGTGCAAAAGCAGTACTTTGCCCAGGGCTTAAGATTAAGTTCACCAACAAGCAAACGGGTGAAAGCCAAGAGTGGCACTATGAGAGCGGTCTACCCGATTATTTAAAAGAAGCGGTGAAAGGCTCAGAAATGCTACCTCAAGAACCGTTTATCGGTAGCTTTAAAGGTGAGCTAGAAGCCGCTGATTGGGCGATTACCTGGTTACCTGAAGGCGGTGAAAGCCTCAATGAGAGTTATGTAAACCTGATTCCAACACCGCTTGGTGGCACCCATGTTAACGGTTTCCGCCAAGGCTTACTTGAGTCGATGCGCGAATTTTGTGAATTTCGCAATCTAATGCCGCGTGGCATTAAACTATCGCCAGAAGATATCTGGGATCGCGCCGCATTTATTTTATCAATCAAGATGCAAGACCCACAGTTTGCTGGGCAAACCAAAGAAAAGCTCTCAAGCCGTCAAAGCTCAGCCTTTGTATCTGGCATCGTACGTGATGCGTTTTCACTATGGCTAAACTCCAACACTGAGCTGGCGCAGCAGCTAGCTGAGCTATGTATCAGTAATGCGCAAAAGCGCCTTAAAGCGGCTAAAAAGGTCGCGCGTAAGAAGGTCACCTCTGGGCCTGCTCTGCCAGGTAAATTGACTGACTGTAGCGGTCAGGACCCAATGCGTGGGGAACTGTTTTTAGTTGAGGGTGACTCGGCAGGCGGCAGTGCTAAGCAAGCACGTGACCGCGAGTTTCAGGCCATTATGCCGCTGCGTGGTAAAATTCTTAACACTTGGGAAGTTGACGCCGGGCAAGTGCTTGCTTCTCAAGAAGTGCACGATATTTCTGTGGCAATTGGCTGCGACCCAGATAGTGATAAAATCGACGAGCTGCGTTATGGAAAAATTTGTATTCTTGCCGATGCGGACTCAGACGGACTACATATTGCGACCTTGCTATGCGCCTTGTTCCTAAAGCACTATCGCGTGCTTGTGGAAAAGGGTCATGTTTATATTGCTATGCCGCCATTGTTTCGTATCGACATAGGTAAAGAAGTGTTTTACGCCCTTGATGAGGACGAAAAAACCGGCATTTTAGATCGCATTGTTGCTGAGAAGAAAAAAGGCAAGGTGCAGGTAACACGATTCAAAGGTCTAGGTGAGATGAACCCGCTGCAATTGCGTGAAACCACTATGGACCCAAACACGCGCCGCTTGGTGCAATTAACTATAGATGATGCTGAAGAAACGCTGGCAATTATGGATATGTTGCTCGCTAAGAAGCGTTCATCTGACAGGAAAAGTTGGTTAGAAAGTAAAGGGGATTTGGCCCAAATATAGTTGGCTAATGGCAGTATGATGACAATAAAAACCAAAAGACATCATCGTTTGCTCAACGTCTTTCGCAATGGACTGAAAGGCTTGTGTATGAGTTTTTCTGTTGCCGTCGTGGGATTGAGTGCATCGCAGTATGCGTATGCCGACTCTATGACCATCACGGTGACAAAAGGCTTTGGTATCACGCTGTTCGCATCCGATTTAGGTGATGTAAAGCAGATGGCCATCGGTGATAAAGGAACGTTGTTTGTTGGTTCTAAAAAGAAGGGCACCATTTATGCTCTTGAAGATGGCAATGGTGACGGCAAGGTCGATAAACGCTATTTAATCGCTAAAGGCATGGACTACCCAGAGGCCATCGCGTTTAAAGACGGCCACCTGTACGCCACAGAAGAAGACCGTATTGTGCGCTTTGCCAATATCGAAACGCGCCTGCGCCGTCCTGGCCGCGCTAAAGAAGTGTTTTCTAACCTACCTGAGCTCGATAAAAAGCATACCCGTGCCATGCGTTTTGGCCCAGATGGGCGTTTATATTTGTCGATTGGCGCACCATGTAATGTGTGTGAAGCGCAGGCACCATTTGGCAGTATCATTGCCATTGATTTGGACTCAGGTAACAGCGAGCAGGTCGCCGTAGGTATTCGCTCTGTAACAGGCTTTGACTGGTCTCCAGTTGATAATAAGCTGTGGTTTGCTGACTCCGGTCGCAATTGGATGGGTGATAACCTGCCACCGGATGAAATTAACCGCGTTGATACTAAAGGCAGCCACTTTGGTTTTCCCTACTTGCATGCCAAGTCGGTTGAAGAGCCTGCTTATATCAAACCAAGAAATTTAAACATTGTATTACCTGAATATGAGCTACCTGCACATGTCAGCCCAAAAGGGCTGCACTTTTACACAGGTACTCAATTCCCGCAGCGCTATCATCAGCAAATGTTTGTTGCTGAAAATGGCTCATGGAACCGCTCAAGTAAAATCGGCTATCAAATCGTGATGATGAGTGCACAAAATGGCAAGTCTAGTCGCGAAACTGTCGTGAGCTTTCTTGACGGCGAATTCCCCGTTGCTAGGCCTTTTGACATCCTAACTGCGCCAGATGGTGCCATGTATATTTCAGATGATCTGAAAGGCAATATTTACCGTTTATATTACAAAAATTCTGAACAATCACAGGAATCAGCACAATGAGTGATGCGATCGAGCTAAGCCTTGATGGCGTAGAGCAAATGCCGATTAGGCGCTTTACCGAAGAGGCTTATCTTAATTATTCGATGTACGTAATCATGGACCGCGCCTTACCGCATATTGGTGACGGTTTAAAACCCGTGCAACGACGCATTATTTACGCCATGAGCGAGCTAGGCTTATCGGCGCAATCTAAACACAAGAAATCAGCGCGTACAGTAGGTGACGTATTAGGTAAATACCATCCTCACGGTGATAATGCTTGTTACGAAGCCATGGTGTTGATGGCGCAGCCGTTTTCTTATCGTTATCCATTGGTTGATGGTCAAGGTAACTGGGGTGCCCCAGATGACCCTAAATCATTTGCGGCAATGCGTTATACCGAAGCAAGGCTGTCGAAGTTTTCTGAAGTGTTACTGTCAGAGCTTGGTCAGGGTACTGTGGAGTGGGGCGTAAACTTTGACGGCACCATGAAAGAGCCGATAACGTTGCCGGCACGATTGCCCCATATTTTGCTTAATGGTATTACCGGTATTGCTGTAGGTATGGCAACGGATATCCCACCGCACAATGCCAAAGAGCTGGTCTCTGCCTGTGTTGAGCTGCTTGAAAACCCAAAAGCGGATCTCGAGCGTTTGATGGAGTTTGTGCCTGCACCTGATTATCCAACTTCTGCAGAGATAATTACCCCAAGTAAAGATATTGCCAAAATCTACGAAACTGGTCGCGGGTCGCTGAAAATGCGTGCAACCTACACCGTTGAGAATGGCGAAGTGGTGATTTCCGCTCTGCCACACCAAGTGGGTTGCGGTAAAGTGCTAGAGCAGATTGCCGCGCAAATGCAGGCTAAAAAGCTGCCAATGGTGTCAGATCTGCGCGATGAGTCAGACCATGAAAACCCAGTCCGGGTTGTTATTGTACCGCGCTCAAATCGCGTCGATTGCGAGCAATTAATGGCACACTTATTCGCCACGACTGACCTGGAAAAGAGCTACCGGGTTAACTTAAATGTGCTTGGTCTCGATGGTCGCCCACAGGTTAAGGGTTTAAAAACACTGTTAACTGAGTGGTTAACGTATCGTATTGCTACGGTCACTCGCAGGCTGCAATTCCGCCTAGACAAAGTGTTAGCTCGCTTACATATTCTTGATGCGTTAATGATCGCGTTTTTGAATATCGATGAAGTGATTGAAATTATTCGTTTCCACGATGAGCCAAAAGCCGAATTGATGTCGCGCTTTAACTTATCGGAAAAACAAGCAGAAGCGATTTTAGAGCTAAAGCTGCGTCACCTTGCCAAGTTAGAAGAAGTGAAAATTCGCGCCGAGCAAGAAGAACTTGCTGCAGAGCGTGACAAGCTGCAACTGACATTAAGTTCAGAGCGCCGCTTGAAAACACTGGTGAAGAAAGAGCTCATTAAAGACGGTGAAACCTACGGTGATGAGCGCCGCTCACCAATCGTGGAGCGCAGTGAGTCTAAAGCGCTAACTGAGCAAGAGTTAACACCTGCTGAAGCTGTGACTGTTGTGCTATCAGAAAAAGGCTGGGTGCGTTGTGCTAAAGGTCATGATGTTGATGCCGAAGGCTTAAACTACAAGTCTGGTGATAAGTATTTATGCAGCGCTAGCGGTCGCAGTAATCAACCGTCAGTATTTATTGATACATCGGGGCGGGCATTTGCTACTGATACTCATACGTTGCCATCTGCCCGTAGTCAGGGGGAGCCTATTACCACTCGCTTTAATATTGCGGGGGGCGAAAGCATACGCCATGTGCTGCTTGGCGCCGATGATCAGCGCTACCTTGTTGCGTCTGATGCGGGTTATGGCTTCATTTGCGCTTATAAAGACATGGTCAGCCGTAACAAGGCGGGTAAAGCACTATTAAGTCTGCCAGCTAATGCGCAGTCGCTGCAGCCTCAGCCGTTAGCTAAGGTCGATAATCAGTCACTGCTTGCTGTTACCAGCGAAGGGCGGATGTTGATGTTTACCCTAGATGCGCTGCCGCAACTATCTAAGGGTAAAGGCAATAAGATTATTGGCATTCCAAGTGAGCGTGCTAAGAACCGCGAAGAGCTGCTACTGCACATCGCGATTGTGCCGGAAAATGCCGCAGTGACCTTGTGGGCAGGTAAACGTAAGCTGACGCTGAAAGCGAGCGATTTAGAGCACTATCGGGGTGAACGTGGCCGCCGAGGCGCTAAACTGCCACGTGGCTTACAGCGAGTCGATTCAATTGAGGTTGAAACTGGCAATGCTATTGAGCCTATTGAAGGCGAGGCTACAGAGTCTTAGTGTTCAAGCTTGCACAAACAAAAATACCACCTTCGCGGTGGTATTTTTTTGTGTATTAGAGTGAGGTTTAAACCAAGCTAGGCGACTTCGTAGAAGTTAGGCTCTAAGTCTAATTGAGTTTGAATGATTTGATTTGCCATGCGCGCACATTTGCCACATTGGTTTGCTACACCTAAGCGTTTCTTTACATCCGCTAATGTCATGTCGCCCTGACTCACAGCTTCTTTGATTTGGTTATCAGTAATGGCATGGCAAAGACAAACGTACATATTGGCCTCATTTACATCTAGGTTCTAATTACCACGCTTTAGGTGGTTAAGGTTTAGCAATTATGCAACCTCTAATGAATGATGAAATTGTAAATGAAAACTGTTCTCATTGCTAATAACTTTTTGGAACATATCGAGATAATTTGTTTTTATCTGGGTTATAGATAAACGCGATCTCGCTCAAACTATTGCTGTGATTGAGATCTAGCGAGTTAGAGTACAGGTATTCATCAGTGAAATTTAGTCGCCGCCAAAGGTTAACTGATTGACTGATTTGCTGAGACCTCTGGCGGCTTGATAGCAAACCTAAGCTTCTGCGGCTAATAGCAACAAACGGAGTTACGAACAAAAAGGCTAGCCGCTATAGCTAAGAGTGCGTTAGTAGCCTCGCTCAAATTCAACCACGTAATCTAACGGCTTTTGGCTGAGCCAATTCTGATAGTTTTGGCTGAACACTTCGACAACTTGCTCTGGAAAGCTTGGCGCTGCGATATGTGGCGTGATCACCGCATTTTGGCATTCCCAAATAGGGTGCTCACTAGGTAGCGGCTCCTGATTAAACACATCTAATATCGCCCGCATTTGTGGGCGTTGATCTAACAGAACCGTCAATTCGTTTAAATCCAATACATCACCACGACCAATATTGAATAGTACAGCGTCGTGCTTCAGCTGAGTTAAAGCATGTCTATTGAGTGTGCCTGCGGTTTCGGTGGTGCTTGGTAGTACGCTTACTATTGCATCGGCTATTACTAGGTGCCTGTCTAGATGGGCTAAGGTATCTACACAATCAAAACCAGGTACTTGGCGTCCTTGGCGGTTTATGCCAGTGACTGTCATACCAAAGTGTTTGGCGGTAACGGCGATATGCTGGGCAATTGAGCCTGTACCCAACAGCAGCAGATTTTGCCCTTGCAGTGACTTAAAGCTTGTAGGCAGCCACAGTTTTTGCTGCTGTTGTAGCTGGTATAAGTCGTGTTGACGCTGGTGAGAAAGTAAGTAACCAAACACATACTCACTCATGAGCGGGCCGAATATACCTTTTACATTGGTGAGTTGATAGTCTTTGCGCTGGCGTTTGCCCATGAGTTTATCGACACCCGCAAATGTCGACTGCATCCATCTTAGCTCATTGGCATGTCCTAACAGTGGCAGGGCGAGTGCTGGTTCAGCAAACCAAATATTGGCTTCCAATATGCTGTTAGGAGAGTCACCTAAAATAGTGAGCTCGGGTAAGTTACAACTTTCTATAAGCTGACGATATTGCTCATTCTCGCGAGTCAGTAATAGTAATTTGTTGCTCATAGGCCAACCACTTTTAGTCAGTACATATCATAAGTATAAGAAATCATAAGGATTATACTGACCTTTTGTTGCTAAATAAGGCAAAAAAGTACAATTCGCTAGATTTACAACTATCGGTGGCGATTTCAGCTAACGCGTGTTACTCGAACCAGTGGGGTAATTGGTCTTCGTGATGATGAAAATGCGATGCTTGCCCATCGTCAGTCTGCATAACTAATGAGTCAACTACAGCTTGGGCCTTATCAGGGTAATTACTGAAAATGCCATCGACGCCAAAATGATGCAGGGCGCGAATGTCGTCGGCTTCATCTACCGTGTACACAAATACTTTTACGCCGCGTTGATGGGCATCTTCAATCATTGCTTGGTTGACAAAGTTGATAGAAAGATTGATTGAGTAGGCATTTAAGTCACTAGCTGCTTGAGCAAGATTAAGCGGCACACCATCAACTAACGGTGCAACATACGCTTGTCCATATTCACTTTTGAGTGTTGCCAAATAGTGGTGGTTAAACGATGACACTAGGACTTGCCGGTGGGTAAAATTTAACTCATCAAATATGCGAGGGTACAAGTCCATGAACGGCGCAATAGAGAAGCAGCCTTTGAGCTCAATATTAACCATACAGCGGCCATTAATTAATTCTAGCACTTGCCACAGGGTAGGGATTGGCTCACCAAGAATATGTAACTGAGCGAGTTCAGCTTTGGTTGCTAAATGGATTGGGCCAAAGCCGTCAGATTTATTTTCTAGTCTACGGTCGTGGAACACATATAGCTCACCTTCGACGTTATGCACGTCAATTTCGATGGCAGTCACACTGAGGTCTAATGCCATTTGCATTGCTGCAAGCGTGTTTTCCGCTTGGTAGCCGCTAGCGCCGCGGTGAGCAAAAACCAACATGATAATTCCTTCTAAACTTTAATTAGGCTTGATGCCTCGCGCCCTTGATTATTACTCAAATGAATTTCCATTTGTGGGTAAGCCAACTCAACTTGGTTCTCCTTCAGTTTTTTGCTTATCTGCTTGTGAAGGCTGTGCCGTAGCGGCCAACGTGCATCCATGTCTTTAGCGTAAGAGCGCACTTCATAATCTTGGGTATGCTGACCAAAACCTGCAAACCAAACTTCTGGTTCAGGTATGGTGAGTGACAGCTCACATTCGCGTACGGCTTGATGCAGCAGCATCTCAACTTTAGTTGGGTCTGCATCTCTAGCCACTGCCACTTTAACAATCACACGGGTTATTGGATCTGACAGCGACCAGTTTACTAACTGCTCAGTGATAAACGCCTTGTTTGGCACAATGATTTCTTTACGATCCCAGTCGACAATTGTGGTGGCACGAATTTCAATTTTGGTCACTGTACCTGTGAGGTTTCTAATGGTGACGGTATCACCGATACGAATCGGCTTCTCGAATAGGATAATCAAGCCCGAGATGAAGTTGGCAAAGATTTCCTGTAATCCAAAACCCAAACCAACAGACAGTGCTGCAATCAACCATTGCAGTTTCGACCATTCAAGCCCAAGGCTAGAAAAGCCAATGATCAAGCCTAAAAAGATAACGATATAGCTACTGACAGTCGTTATAGCAAAGCCCGTACCTGGTGACAGGTCTAGACGCTGCAAAATGGTTAACTCAAGCAGGCCGGGCAGGTTCTTGGCTATCATCAATGAAAAACCAGCCAACACCATACCAACTAGTAAAGATTTTAAGGTGATTGGCACTTGCTGTTCGATGCCGTTGACACTAGAGCTGGTACTCCACAATGTAATGCCATCTAAGAACGATAACAGCGCGGTATGAGTGTGTGATAGTAGGGCGATAAGACAAGCAATAAACGCCAGTGTTAATAGTGAACGCACCAGGCGAATCGATTGACTAGCAATAGTATCCAAGTCAATTACCGGTTCTTCATAGTTTTCAATCGGTTCGTTATTGTCTTCACCTCGTTCACGCTGAGCAAGCTGTTCAGCACGCTTAGCTTTCGCACGATCAAATGCAATTAAGCGTTGTTCGATGAGCATCCAACGTTTGATTAGTTGGTATAACAACAAAAAGCTTAAACCCAGCACAATAGAAACTTGTAATTGCATAAGTAATTGCACGGAGGTGAAGTAGTAGCCAATCGCTGCCAAGAATCCACTCACCACAGGTACGCTGATAATAAATAGCCACAACAGCTTTTGTAGTAAGCGCATGTTTTGCTTACGTGGGTGATTTTCAAGGTTGGAGCCTGCAAACAAGAACACGCTCTTATAGAAGTCAAATAAGATGACGCATAGAACAATAAATGCGCCGCGGCCAAGGCTAGTGCGCACAAATGAGGTGTCTAGCATTTCGGTGAAGCCAACGAGTCCCATCAAGGGCGTGGTTAACAGGGCGAAATGCAGCACCTTACGTTGCATTGCTAATATTGCTTCACTTGGTCGTCTGAAGTGTTTTATCAGCACACCATTTTCAGCCGATAGCAGGTAGATAAATCGAAAAATAAAGTAGTTAATACCAATCGCGAGTAGGCCAAAACCTAGAGCGTAGACAAAGTTATGTTTCGAGCTGTAAAGAATGGCGCCAGCAATTAATACAGGTAGCGGCTTAATTGCAGCATAGGCAAAGGTCGCCACTAAGGTTTTAATGGTGTATTTGAACTTGTCTTGCGACACGTTGCCTACATAGCCTGTGTACCTTAAGTTGAGACGATTAAACTTAGGTGTGAGCATGTCTTGTGCCATTAGGCTCAAAATCAGTAGTATCACCCAAGATGCCCACAGGTAATTATGCTGCTGCCAGGCTTGCTTAAGCTGTTGCCATTGTTCTGCTTGCGTTAGCCATTCAATACTCTTAACAACATTTGTGAGCCAAATTGTGCCAACACTTGGAGCATTCGGTACCCAAAATAGGTGCTCATTGAGCGTGGTTTTTAAGGTGTTATGTACCTGGTTAAGTTGCTCATAGGCAACACGTAGTTTGGCTAACTCATTAAGATATTGCTCATTAGCCTTGTTTAGTTGCCCAAGCAGTGATTGCTGCGCTTGTAATAATTTCCATTGCTCATCGCTATATTTTGACTGCTCAAGTAATCGGTTTTCTAAGGTAATTTGAGCTTGTTCAAACTGATAACGTTGCAGCCTTGCGTCGGCCATGTGATTTTGTAGCTGCGCTAGATTGGGTGGCTTAGGCAGTGATTGCAAAATTGCTAAGAAGCGTTCGCCAAATGCTGCATTGGTTTTTACCCAGGTGACTTGCTCTTTTACATTACTTAATTGCAATGATTGTGACTGATAACGCTTCTCTATGAGTTCTTGTTCAGATATCGCACTATTAATATCTTTGGCTAGTTGCTTAAGCTGCAGAGCATAATCTTGATTAGTGCTATTTAATGCTTGAGATACCGCATCTTGGTAGTAAGATCGCCCTAAATTACTGGCAATGGCCAAGTCGGTTTCGGTTTGGCGCTTAATGCTGATCGCCTGATTTAACTCTTCAATCAAGGCCTCTTGCTGCTTAAGCGAAGCTCGAAGCAACTGCTGATTCAGTTGGTTTAGCTTAATCTGAACTGGGTTGGCTTTAAGCTGCGCTTGCAGTGTATCTAGGTGCTGAGTGAGTAAATTAGCCTGTAGTTGGTACTTTTCACCCAGTGGTGTGTCATTAGGCGCCTGAGGCGCTCGTAGGTGTTGTGATAGGGAGTTTTGAGCTTCTGCTACTAATTCAGGAAGCTGTTTGCGCTCTTGCTGCAGCCTTTGGTAGCGCTTGCTGACATCAAGCTCGCTTTGTTTAAGCTCTGATAACAAGGCATATGCCATTGACGATTGTTGCTCAAGGTCGACATTGGCGGCAATTTTCAGCTTTTGCTTACTTGCTGCGATTTGTTGCGCTAGCCGGGTTTGGGCTTGCTCTGCGTCGCTAATAATTGCCTTGTATGCTTGTTGCTCATCAAGCTCACGTTGGATTTCCTGCTGAATAAGAGCAATTTTAGTTTGGATATTATCTTCTTGAGCTGGCGATGTTGCGGGCAAACCGAGGCGGTTGTTAAGTGGCAACGGCGTGTTGGCATTTAACTCAAAAACGAGAGAAAAAAATAGGATGCAAACGCAAATAATACGAGTAAGTAGTGGCATAGTAAAAAGCCCAAGTCATCATGGGCTTATGGTAGCCAAAAATCTATGATTTTGCCTTATTTTTTTGCTTATGTTGCAAGGTTTCAAACACGGCTGTAGCAACAATGATACTGCCACCGATAAAGGTGTTGAGTGATACATCTTCGCCCAAAATGATAAAAGCAAAGAGTGCACCGTAACAGGGTTGTAAACAAGACACTAAACTGACCGTTTTAGCCTGCAGTTGTCTTAGCGCTTGAGCGAACAATGCATGGGGCGCTGCGGTGAAAAATACCCCTAACACTAGCAACATGATCCAAGTAGTGTTACCCACTTCATCAAAGCTTACTTGTTGCCATGGTAGTAGCAAGCAGGCCGCAATTAAGGTCTGGTAAAACATAGCCTTAGCGCCGCCGTACTCGGCAAAATACTGCTTATGCATGATATTTCGCGCGGTAAATAGGGCTGCCGATAACACGCCAACCAAAACACCTAAGGTAACATCATTGTCTAGGCTTGCTTCTGGGATTAGCAAGCTGACACCAATTAAAACAGCAATGCTAGAAATCACATCTACAACTTGCAGTTTTTGCTTGGTAAAAAAGGGTTCGGCTAACACTGTCATGACGGGGTAGGTGTAAAAAGCGATCATGCCGATGGCGACAGTCGATAGCTGCATAGCGGCAAAGTAAGTCACCCAGTGGCTGCAAACCAATGCGCTTAAGATGATCGCGACGACATAGTCTTTGTGGGTGTTAAGTTTTAATGACTGCTTAGAGAGTTTGACTAGTACCGCGAGTGCAAATGCCGCAACCACGCAGCGAAATAAGGTTATATCGACCGCAGATAATGGAACGATTTTGGAAAATAGCGCTGTTCCCCCGAACATGAGAACAGCGATATGAAGTTCAATTAAGCCGCCATATTGGCGAGAATGAGGCATAAGCTTTACTGCTTAGTTTTGTAAATTAGTTCAGCTCTGCAAACGGTTGACCCATGCGAGTTGTCTCACCTGGCTCAACGCCATCAACAAACTCATCAATGGCATCTTTGCCCCAAAGCATGACAACAGTGCTACCTAGTTTAAAGCGGCCCATTTCGTCGCCTTTTTCAAGTGTAAGTGCATCAGCGCCGCTTGTAGGGTAGTCCCAACTAAACACTTGCTTGCCACCTGGTGGAGTTACTGTGCCTGCCCAAACAGTTTCGATGCTAGCAACAATCGTAGCGCCAACCAGCACCATTGCCATTGGACCGATTTCTGTTTCAAAAATAGCAACGACGCGCTCGTTACGGGCAAAGAGTCCTGGGACGTTTTGCGCGGTTAACGGATTTACTGAGAATAGATCTCCAGGGACATAAGTCATTTTCGACAGAGTGCCAGTAATTGGCATATGAATACGGTGGTAATCTTTAGGCGCAAGATAAATAGTGGCAAAATCACCGTCTTCAAATCGCTTAGCATCTTGTTCATCACCGCCTAATAGCGCAAGTGAGGTATAAGAGTGACCCTTAGCTTGGAAGATATTGCCATCTTCAATTGGACCTAACTGACTGACTGCACCATCAACTGGGTGAGCCATGATTTTTGCGTCCTCAGCAATTGGGCGCAAGCCAGGCTTAAGTGCACGAGTGAAGAAGTCATTAAAAGTTTTGTATGCTTGCGGCTCACTTTGAGCGGCTTCAGACATGTCGATTTTATATTGCTTGATAAACCACTTAATACCCGCAGTGGTAATTGAGCCTAGTTCTGCGGCTGCAAACTTACCGACTAAACGTGATAGAAAATGTTTAGGCATAATGTATTGCAAAGCAATTTTTAATGAGTCCAATGTCTGTTCCTATTATTCGACGAGTTGGTTAAATTTTGCGTATATCATACCTAAGTCGGCGTAATATACATCCTGTCAGTTGTAAATTTGTATAAATCTAATCGTCTAGTGTACGAAAGTGTCGGGCGTGACGCTGCTCGTCGAGACTGGCGATAATACGCTGATAATTGTTAAAACGGTCCTGGGTGATATGGCCGTCTTTTAACGCTGCTTGAATGGCGCACCCAGGGTCGTCACCGTGTTTGCAGTCTCTGAACTTGCAAGTACCAAGAAACTCGCGAAATTCAATAAAGCACCAGCCGACACGCTCAGCAGGCAAGTGCCATAGGGCAAATTCACGTACGCCTGGCGAGTCGATTAAGTCTCCGCCGCTTTTAAAGTGCAACAATTTCGCCGTTGTGGTGGTATGTTGGCCAAGGCCTGAGTTGTCTGACACATCACCTACTAGCAATTCGGCATCAGGCATCAAAGCGTTGATAAGCGAAGACTTTCCAACACCTGATTGCCCCGCGAAAATGCTGACTTTATCGCTAAGGAGCGCTTTTAACTCTTCGATGCCTTCACCTGTATGGCTACTGACTTGATAAACTTGATAGCCAATGGCGCGATATCTATCGAGTGCTTGCTCGACCTCTGTGCGGTTGTCATCGTCAAGTAAATCTATTTTATTGAGTACGATGACTGGCGCGATATCGGTATCTTCACAAGCCACTAAATAGCGATCGATAATTTGTGTGGTAAAGCTTGGTAGCACCGAAGAGACAATCAAAATCTGGTCGATATTCGCTGCAATGATTTTTACACCGTCATAAAGATCGGGTCTGGTTAATGAAGATGTACGTGGATGTACAGCCTCGATTACGCCGCCAATACCCGAGCCTGATTGCACTTCTGTTGCTAGTCGCACGACAACTTTGTCACCAGTGACTAAACTGTTAATGTTGCGACGAATGTTGCAACGTGTGGTAATACCGTCTGGCGTTTCAATATCGGCGTGTTGTCCAAAGCGTGATATAACGGTGCCAGACTGCTCAGGGCCTAGCAGGTTATCTTGAAGTTCAGGGGTGTCGGCTTTGGCTGCTTTTCGCGATAAGCGTTTACTTTGGTTATCGCGCATGCGTCTTAATTGGCCTTTGCTTAGTGGTTTCTTTTTACTCACAGACGTATCTTCATTAATATAAGGTGTTTTTTTGTGTTTCAAAAACACAGTATGATACACCCTCTTTAATAAAAAAGCCTGAATTTAGGGCAACAGACGAACATAAGGCATATTAATGGCTGCGAATGCGAACAACTTGATTTGGGTCGATTTAGAAATGACAGGTTTGGAGCCTGCAGTTGACCGTATTATTGAAATTGCCACCTTAGTGACAGATCAAGATTTGAATATTATCGCTCAAGGGCCTGTACTAGCGATTCATCAGTCAGATGAAGTATTAGATGCAATGGATGACTGGAACCAAAAACATCATGGTGAATCTGGCTTGATTGACCGCGTTAAAGCCAGCGATGTGACTGAGCAAGAAGCAATCCGTCAAACCATCGCATTCTTACAAGATTATGTCCCACAAGGTAAATCACCTATGTGTGGTAATAGCATTGGCCAAGATCGCCGTTTTTTAAACAAATACATGCCAGAGCTAGAAGACTACTTCCACTACCGCAACATCGACGTCAGCACGATTAAAGAGCTAGTTCGTCGCTGGCAGCCTGAAGCCATGAATGGTTTTAGCAAGAAAAATACCCACCAAGCTCTCGAAGACATCAAAGAGTCTATCGCTGAATTACAGTTTTATCGCGAGAAAGTATTTAATATTTAATCAATCGCGCTGAAATTGAAAAAAAGGACTTGCAGTAGGCTGAATATTACATATAATTCGGCCTCGTCTTTTGGGAATGCACTTGCGCAGTACCTATAAAAAGATGAATGGAATGCGACATTAGCTCAGTTGGTCTTGAGGTGGATAATCTAAACCTTGCCCAAGTGAATAATAGAAGCAAAGATAAGCGACATTAGCTCAGTTGGTAGAGCGAAACCTTGCCAAGGTTTAGGTCATCGGTTCGAACCCGATATGTCGCTCCAAATCTTCTTAGATTTGAAACTCTTTTCAGTAGAGTATAAACATTGATATGCGACATTAGCTCAGTTGGTAGAGCGAAACCTTGCCAAGGTTTAGGTCATCGGTTCGAACCCGATATGTCGCTCCAAATTCTCCGTGAATTTGGCACAATTTGAAACGCGACATTAGCTCAGTTGGTGTTGAGGTGGAAAATCGAAACCTTGCCCAAGTGAATAATTGAAGCAAAAAAACGCGACATTAGCTCAGTTGGTAGAGCGAAACCTTGCCAAGGTTTAGGTCATCGGTTCGAACCCGATATGTCGCTCCAAATTCCCCCCCCCCAGAAACTTCACTACGCCGGACATCAGGCATGTAGGTCATCGGTTTGAATCTCTCTTCACGAAAGCATAGGTCGTTCCAACTTTTCTTCACGTGAGCTTTATCTCGCATATCTCTCTAGTAAAAGCAGTATTGGTTTCGAGCTGTATTTATGTATCCTTTTTTCGCTTCATATCTCCTTAGCGTGACTGCCATAGTCTTTCACTTAAAAGTTTGATGTTGTTCAAATAAACTTCACTGAATTTCGACAATAATTAGCTAACGCCTTTTTATAATTGAGCCTTGGAGTGAATTATGCGCATCCAGCAATTAAGTGAACTTTTAGAATACGTAGCAAATTGCCGCCTTAGTATGGGTAAGCTATACGGTCGATTGCATCGAAATGCCGACTCGTCACGAGTGAAGCTGATGCTTGAGTATTTTCAGCAGCACGAGCAGCATATTCATGACACCTTAATCAGTTATATTGAAGATGCACCGAGCCGAATTCTCGATACCTGGTATAAAGACATAGTGTTCGAAGATTTTGTAAAACGCTGCGTGACAACATCGCTTCCGGCCAACATGACTGAAGATCAGGTGCTTGAGTTACATTTGGACCTAGAAAATCGATTGATTGAGCTTGTTGAAAAAACTGCTAACAGCAGTGCGACAGATGAAGTGAAAAGCGCATTGCTTGATATTGTGCGTGTTGCAAAAACGCAGCAAAAGCGCCTAGTGCATAGCACTATTCGCATGGATGACATTTAATCATTAGCTTCAAGACGTTTTAAGACCAAAGCCAGCGCGTAATGCTGGCTTTTTTGTGAGTTTTTTACACGCTAGCTATGTCAGCATGACTAGAGTTTCTGGTATATTCTGCGGTTCGAATTTATTAGTAAGCGGTATCTATGACTCAATTTGTGACCTTGTTAGAAGATGAAGCAGCAACTGTGGCTTTAGGTAAACAGCTGGCTGGTGCAATGACGCCCCCACTGACGGTTTATCTTAATGGTGACCTCGGTGCAGGTAAGACGACCTTTAGCCGTGGAGTCATTCAGCACTTAGGTCATCAAGGTGCGGTCAAGAGCCCGACTTATGCCCTGGTTGAACCCTATGAAATCAAGGGTATCGATGTCTTTCACTTTGACTTGTACCGCGTAGCCGATCCTGAAGAGCTTGAGTTTATGGGGATCCGTGACTATTTTACGCCAAACAGTATCTGTTTGGTTGAGTGGCCAGAAAATGGTTGTGGGTTAATCGCAGAGGCTGACTTACAAATTTATATCAGTTATAAAGGTGAACAAAGGCAAATTAGTATCGAGGCTACAACCGAGCTCGGGCAAAAATTGGTAAGCAAATTAAAATAATAATGAAGATTTATCGGCTGTTTATTTACCTGGTTTCCTGCTGTGTGCTGCTGCTTTCAAGCGCGGCAAACAGTGCCAATAAGCTCGACAGTGTGCGCATTTGGGCTGCACCCGATAATACGCGTGTGGTTTTCGACCTTAAAGATGCGCCTAATTATAGTCACTTTCCACTGACCGAACCTTATAGACTCGTTGTAGATATTAAGGATACTGGCACAAAAGTCGATCTGGCTAAGCTTGCCAATAACAGTAAGCTGATTAAGCGTGTACGCTTAAGTAAACCGCCTAAAAAAGGTACGCTTCGCCTCGTACTTGATTTGCATAAGCCTGTGCAATCAAACCTATTTACCTTGCCGCCAACCGCGCCTTACGGCAACCGCTTAGTTGTTGATTTAAAAGACTCATCGAGTGCACCGTCTCAATCTAAGACCGTAAGAAAATCCGCTAACGATTCAGAGCGTGATGTCATTATTGCCATTGATGCAGGCCATGGCGGCGAAGACCCAGGCTCTATTGGTCCATCTGGCGTTTATGAAAAAACAGTTGTGCTGGATATTTCAAAACGTCTTGAGCGAATGATTAATAGCACTGCGGGTATGCAGGCGGTCATGACCCGAACAGGCGACTATTTTGTTAACTTGAATAAGCGCTCTGAGCTTGCCCGTACCAGTAAAGCTGACTTATTGATCTCCATTCATGCGGACGCATTTACCACGCCGCAACCAAGTGGTGCGTCTGTGTGGGTGCTGTCTATGCGCCGGGCAAACAGTGAGATTGGTCGTTGGTTAGAGCAAACTGAAAAACACTCTGAGCTACTTGGTGGTGCTGGCGAGATCATCCAAAATACTGACTCGGAGCAGTACCTCGCGATGACCTTACTGGATATGTCGATGAACAGCTCGATGGCAATTAGTCACTCGATTGCTGGCGATGTACTACATGACCTGGATAAAATCACTCATTTGCATAAGAAAAGGCCCGAGTCGGCTTCGTTTGCGGTACTTAAGTCGCCAGATATTCCGTCAATTTTGGTCGAAACTGGGTTTATTTCTAATCCTGGTGAAGAGCGTAAATTATCCAATGGCAAACACCAAGAAAAGGTCGCAAAGGCGATTCATAAAGGTGTGCTGAGATACTTCCAAAACCATCCGCCAGCAGGTACTTTGTTGGCCAAACGAACCAGTATCAAACACAGTGTAAAGCGTGGTGAATCGCTATCTGTCATCGCCCAGCGTTATCAAGTGAGTGTGAGTAGTATTAAAAAAGCCAATAACCTCAAGTCAGATATGCTGCGTATTGGCCAAAAACTGGTTATCCCAAGAGCGTAAACCATGGCAATTGAATTACTTCCACCTCAACTTGCTAACCAGATTGCCGCAGGAGAGGTGGTTGAGCGACCTGCATCTGTCGTAAAGGAACTGGTAGAAAACAGCCTTGATGCTGGTGCGACTAGAGTCGACATTGATATTGAAAAAGGCGGCAGTAAGCTGATCCGCATTCGCGACAATGGCTGCGGTATTGCCAAAGAAGAGCTTAATCTCGCACTTTCTCGTCACGCAACGTCAAAAGTACATACCCTTGATGATCTTGAAGCTATTTTGAGTTTTGGTTTTCGCGGTGAGGCGTTAGCGAGTGTGAGCTCTGTGTCTCGTCTCACCTTGACCTCGCGCACCGCTGAGCAAACTGAAGCTTGGCAAGCCTTTGCTGAGGGCTCGCAAATGGCGGTAAAAGTTGTACCAGCCGCACATCCACAAGGCTCTACGATTGAAGTAGCGGATTTATTTTTTAATACCCCTGCTAGACGCCGCTTTTTAAAAAGTGACAAGACAGAGTTTACTCATATTGACGAGTGGTTAAAGCGCATAGCGATGTCGCGTACCGATATTCATTTTGTTTTGACCCATAACGGCAAGCGTGTTCGTCAATATAAGCCTGCTAATACCGACATCCAGTTACAACAACGTATTGCGCAGGTTAGCGGCAAGCGTTTTGCTGAATTGGCGCTAGAAGTCAGTTGTGAGCATGAAGGTTTGAAGTTGTCGGGATTTATTCAGTCGCCTCAAGATCCTGTGCAAGTTGATACCCATTACTTCTATGTAAATGGGCGTCTTGTGAGAGACCGTTTAGTTAATCATGCTGTAAAACAGGCGTTTGCTGAACATGGTTATCAGGTTGCCCCCGCGTTCATTTTAAAGTTGGATCTTGATCCTCATCAGGTCGATGTAAACGTTCATCCTGCTAAACATGAAGTACGCTTTCATCAAGCTCGCTATGTTCATGATTACATATTGCAAGCACTGCAATCTGTACTTGGACAAATGCCGATGGAGCCTGTCACTCAGCAACCTTCAAGCAGAAAGCAGGATAGTCAATCCGTACCAGGATTAACGCTTGGGCAAAGCACCATGGAGCAAGTGTCAGCTGTGCCAAGCAGCGCAGCAACTCATAGTGGAGCAACCGGGTCGCCACAGAATGATAGCGGCCAACATAGCCATGAAGCAGGTTATTTCAATAGCCAAAGCCAATACGGCAGAATGCATATTCCGAGCAAGGATGGTGCAGCTCAGAGCTATACGCAGACTCAGGCTGGTTTAAGACAATCAAGCTATGCTGATAACAGTGACTATGGTGACAGTAGCGTTAGCGGGCAACCTAGGCATCCTGGGCGACATGATAAATCTAGCTACAGCCAATCGCCTTACCGAGGGCAAAATGAGGATATCAACCCTAGGGCAGTAGAGAGCTACGCCAAGTTACTATCTACGCCTGAAGTGGTAACCGATGCGGGCATAGATACAGGTTTACAACCTATGCCTGATTTACTCGATGAACGTTACTGGGTGAAAGTGGTCGGGCAGCAATTGTTGCTGCTGGATATCACCTTGGTGTCTAAGGCGCTGGCAAAAAACGAGTTACTTGAAAAGCTACCAACAGGGTTGGTGAGCCAACCTTTATTGATGCCAACTTCAGTAGCCGCAGATAGCGATTGGTTAAAGGTGATTGCTGATCAAGATAATCTACTGAGAAAAATGGCAATTGAGGTTACAATTCGCTATCAGCAGTTGATTATCAAAAAAGTGCCCCAATATCTAAGGGAAGCACATTTAGCAAACATCATTCCTGAACTGTTGCAGTGGTTTATGGTCGAAACACCAACAGATGAGGCGTTAAGTCAGTGGATTGTTGAGCATATGCAAGTGCCTAACATCAACCCACAGTCTCAATGGCAAGCTTTATGTGAGCTTTCTGAGCAGAAACAGCAAGTTATTTGGCAACAAGCTAAGGTCATGCCTTGGCAGCAATGGTTAAAAGAGCAAACGAGTGACAACTAAGCCGCAACCTAAAGTCATTTTTCTTATGGGCCCAACTGCGTCGGGGAAAACTGCACTCGCAATTGAACTAGCCAAACATCATAACTGTGAGATTATCTCAGTTGACTCAGCGTTGATTTACAAAGGTATGGATATCGGCTCGGCTAAGCCCACCGCAGACGAAATAGCCCAGGCTCCACATGCATTGATTGATATTTTAGACCCAGCAGAAAGCTATTCTGCTGCAGATTTTCGCCAAGATGCTATTGCCGAAATTGAGCGCATCTTAGCGAAGGGTAAAACGCCACTGCTTGTTGGTGGTACTATGATGTACTTTAAAACCTTGCTTGAGGGGTTATCGCCGCTGCCAAGCGCTGATGAAGCCATTCGCGCGGAGATTACCAAGCAAGCTGAGTCAATTGGCTGGCAAGCTTTACATCAAGAGTTATGCGATATCGACCCAGTTGCGGGTGAGCGAATTCATCCAAATGATCCCCAGCGCTTATCACGCGCGTTAGAGGTGTATCGTATTACTGGGAAAACCTTAACCGAGTTATCGCAGACTAAAGCACCAGCATTACCTTATGACGTAGTGCAATTCGCTATTGCACCAACGGATAGAAAAGTGTTACATGAATTAATCGCTAAGCGTTTTAACATTATGCTCGAACAAGGATTTGTTGCTGAGGTCGAGTCGTTAAAAGCGCGGGGCGATTTACACATAGATATGCCGTCAATGCGCTGCGTGGGTTACCGCCAGTGTTGGCAGTATCTTGATGGGGAATTCGACTATAAGACTATGGTCGAAAAAGGAACCGCTGCAACTAGGCAATTAGCTAAACGTCAATTAACATGGCTAAGAGGTTGGCCTGACTTGCATTGGTTAGAAAGCGGTGCTGAAGGGAATTTAGTTACACTTATGCGTCAATGCCACTAGCATAATAGTGTGCGCTGTATAATACTAAAACTAAACAATAAAACATAAATTGATAATTTTATAAAAAGGAAATTAAAAATGGCTAAGGGGCAATCTTTACAAGACCCATTTTTGAACGCTTTGCGTCGCGAACGTGTACCAGTTTCAATCTACCTAGTTAATGGTATCAAGTTACAAGGGCAAGTTGAGTCATTTGACCAATTCGTCATTCTTTTGAAAAACACTGTAAGCCAAATGGTTTACAAGCACGCTATCTCTACAGTCGTGCCTGCACGCCCATTCAATGTATCTAACCATCAAGGTGCTGGTGCACCAGGCGATGATGCAGGTAGTGCTGAGTAAGTAAAATAAGGAAAACGCTTTTTGTTTGATCGTTATGAAGCGGGTGAAACAGCTGTACTTGTTCATATCGACTTTTCCGACGAAGAACGTCGCGAAGACATAGTTGAATTACAGTTATTAGTTGAGTCTGCCGGTGCTCGCTCAGTGGGTGTTGTGACTGGCAGTAGACGTGTTCCTGACCGCAAGTTTTTTATAGGCACAGGTAAGACGGAAGAGCTAGCGGCCATGGTCGCTGCAACGGAAGCAAATGTTGTTATCTTTAACCACGCATTGAGCCCCGCTCAAGAACGTAATCTTGAAGCAATTTGCCAATGCCGAGTCTTAGATAGAACAACCCTTATTTTAGATATTTTTGCTCAACGAGCCCGAACCCATGAAGGTAAGTTGCAGGTGGAGCTAGCGCAATTGCGCCACATGTCGACTCGCTTGATTAGAGGTTGGACTCACCTTGAGCGCCAAAAAGGTGGTATCGGTATGCGCGGCCCGGGGGAAACCCAGCTCGAAACCGATAGACGATTATTGCGTGGGCGCATAAAGAATATTAATCGCCGCCTTGAAAAAGTTGATAAGCAGCGTGAGCAGAGTCGCCGCTCACGTAAGCGCAGTGAGCTAGCAACAGTATCGTTAGTAGGTTATACCAACGCGGGGAAATCCACGCTATTTAACGCATTGACGACGTCTGAAGTCTACGCTGCTGATCAGCTTTTTGCGACGTTAGATCCAACCTTGCGTAAGTTAGCCTTGCCTGACGGTGAGGTGATTCTTGCTGACACAGTTGGATTCATTCGTCATTTACCTCATGACTTAGTTGCCGCGTTTAAAGCAACGTTGCAAGAGACCCAACAAGCTGAAATTCTGCTGCATATCGTTGATTGCGCAGATGACAATATGGCGGATAATTTCGACCAGGTGCAAGATGTACTGAGTGAAATTGGCGCGGGTGAGATTACCCAGCTAGTCGTTTGTAATAAAATCGATTTACTCGAAGATTTTGAGCCGAGAGTTGATTATGACGACGAAGGTAAACCTGAGCGAGTTTGGGTTTCTGCGCAAAAGCGCCAAGGCTTTGATTTGCTATTACAAGCAATCACCGATTTAATCGGCAAAGTTATTCATGAGTTTAGTGTAAAAATCCCTGCAAATGCAGGACATTATCTTGGCCAATTTTACCGACTAGACGCCATACAAACACAAGAGTATGACGAGCTAGGTAATTGTATCGTAACTGTGAGAGTAGAAGACGGCGATTGGCGTCGACTGGTTAAGCAGAGTGAAGGCGAATTAGCGACATTTGTTTTTGACCCGTCAGAAACAGCTGTTAATGGTTAAACTCTTTTTTCATCCAATTGGAGTGCTAAATGGCTTGGAATGAGCCCGGAAATAAGGGTGATAAAGACCCTTGGGGAAACAAAGGTGGCAACGATCAAGGGCCACCAGATTTAGACGAAGTATTTCGTAAGTTTTCAAAACGCTTTGGTGGCAAAGGTGGTAACTCTTCATCGGGTTTACCTTTCAATGGCGCGAGTCTTCTTGTTATTGCCATTATTGCTTTGTTCGTGTGGGGCTTATCTGGCCTTTACACTATCAAAGAAGCAGAGAAAGGTGTTCACCTGCGCTTTGGTGAGTACATTGGTCAAGTTGGGCCAGGTCTGCACTGGAAAGCAACGTTTATCGATGAAGTTTATCCAGTTGACGTGCAAACCTTCCGTACCATTCCTGCAAGCGGCAGCATGTTAACGTCAGATGAAAACGTCGTGAAAGTTGAGCTGGTTGTTCAGTACAGTGTCGCTGATCCATACGAATACTTGTTCAGTGCGGTTGATGCAAATGCCAGTTTGCGAGAAGCAACTGATAGTGCTCTACGCTACGTGATCGGTCACAATCGTATGGATGACATTCTGACTACAGGTCGTGATGCGATTCGTCGTGATACTTGGAGTGAGTTAGAGCGTATCCTTGGGCCATATAAGTTAGGTCTTACGATTCAAGATGTGAACTTCCTACCTGCTCGTCCACCGGAAGAAGTTAAAGATGCGTTTGATGATGCTATTGCTGCGCAAGAGGATGAACAACGCTTTATTCGTGAAGCTGAAGCATATGCACGTGAAGTTGAACCTAAGTCTCGCGGTGTCGTTGAGCGTATGGCGCAACAAGCAAGTGCATACAAACAGCGCGTTATCCTAGAAGCAGAAGGTGAGGTCGCACGATTCTCTAAGCTACTACCTGAATATCAACAGGCTCCAGAGGTCACTCGTAAGCGTCTTTATTTAGAAGCGATGCAAGAAGTCATGTCTGACACTAATAAAGTGTTAATTGATGCAAAAAATAACGGCAACTTAATGTATTTACCACTTGATAAGATGATGCAGTCTTCATCTAGTAACCAAGCAGAGCAACAGTCGCAGCCGCCGCGCCATGTTAACTCTAGTTCTAGCACTGCGCCGCAGTCTTACTCGACAACGCCGCAATCTGGCCGTATGTCGCGTGAAGAGCGTGCTCGTCAAGGGAGAGGTTAATCATGGGTAGATTTGGATTAATTATTTTAGTTGCTTTACTTGGTGTCGGTTATTCTTCTTTGATGGTGGTCAATGAAGGTGAGCGAGCAATCGTGTCTCGATTTGGTAAAGTTGCCAAAGATGTCATTGATGGTGAAGAAGTCACGCGTGTATTTGCACCTGGCTTACACTTCAAAATCCCTGTGATTGATAAGCCACGTTACCTTGACGCACGTATTCAAACATTAGATGGCGCAGCTGACCGTTTCGTTACGTCTGAAAAGAAAGACTTGATGGTTGACTCTTATGTTAAGTGGCGCATTAAGGATTACGAAAGATATTACTTATCGACTAACGGTGGTGTGAAAGCTAACGCCGAAAGCTTACTACTTGCGAAAATCAATAACGATTTGCGTACAGAGTTTGGTCGTCGCACCATTAAAGAGATTGTTTCTGGTAAGCGTGATGAGTTACAAATTGATGCGCTAACTAATGCATCTGAAAGTGCTGAGAACATCGGTGTTGAGGTGGTTGACGTACGTGTTAAGCAAATCAACTTACCTTCAAATGTCAGTAGCAGTATTTATCAGCGTATGCGTGCCGAGCGTCAAGCTGTAGCACGTGAGCACCGTGCGCAAGGTCAGGAGCAGGCTGAAATTATCCGAGCGACCATAGACGCTCAGGTGACGGTTAAGATTGCGGAAGCTGAACGTGAAGCTCTCACTGTTCGCGGTGAAGGTGACGCGCAATCAGCTAAGATTTACGCTGATGCATTCAATCAAGATGCTGAGTTCTATGGCTTCCTACGTAGCCTTGAAGCTTATAAAGAGAGCTTTAAAGGTAGCGGCGACGTGATGGTGTTAGAACCAGATAGTGAGTTCTTTAAGTACATGAAGGACATGAAAGGCGCTAATTAGTCTTTTATGAACTTGAAAAACGCCCAGCCTAGCTGGGCGTTTTTGTTTGTAGCCTTAAATCAGTTGCTTAAATAGGTGGTTGCCATCTACTAGGCTTTGCTTACTATTTCTAGTCTTTTCAGAACAGGCAGCGTTAATAACTAGCTCACCACGCTAGATTATAGTTTCGGCTGCTGAAGCTAGATTCCTTTGCAGGACTCTTTCACAAGGCCATCTTCTTTAGAAACAATATGGTTTACGCCATAAGAGAGATTAAAAGTACTGGGTTGGCTACACAGTTAATTCGTGTGTAAGGTCGACTCTCTCATCAATGGTGACTTGTCTTGAATAAAATTTAAGCTTTGAGGCCAAATAGTGATGTTTGATTTGCAGTTAGTTTGCAAATACTCAATTTTAATCATCATTCGATGTCTAAATACATTAGAGACAAGTGTAATAATAAAAAACCTCGCTTTATCTGAATGTTATCTAATTCATTAAACTCTGTTATATGCCGTGTTTAGCTGCGGTTGTGGCGAATTTGTGACGCAAAATAGAAAATTTGGCTAATTCCTCCACTTAGTTACATCTTTTAACTATGATCTGTCTCAAATTTTTCGTTATAATGAGCATCGCCTCAAACTATGTTTTTAACAGTTATCGATTTTAAATGTTAAAAGCATTGAAATATAAAAATTCCAACACCCTTTGGGAGATAAGTGGATGAGCAATGCGCCAGTCGATACCGGACGTCGCAGATTCTTGACAGCCGCAACCGCCGTGGTAGGTGGTGCCGGTGCTGCAGCAGTTGCAGTACCTTTCATTAAGTCGTGGAATCCTAGTGCCAAGGCCAAAGCCGCAGGTGCCCCGGTTGAAGTAAATATTAGTAAAGTTGAACCTGGACAATTAATTCGCGTTGAATGGCGCGGAAAGCCAGTCTGGGTTGTACGTCGTACTGAAGCAGTTCTGAATGAGCTAAAAAGCTTAGACGGTCAACTGTTAGACCCTACCTCACAAGAAGAACAGCAACCTGAATATGCTCAGAATGAAGCTCGCTCTATCAAGCCTGAGTTTTTCATTGCTGTGGGTATTTGTACTCACCTTGGTTGTTCGCCTACTTACATGCCAGATTCGTTTGGTGAGCAAGTTGAAGGCGTAACTGCAGGTTTCTTCTGCCCATGTCACGGTTCTAAGTTTGATATGGCTGGTCGTGTATTCCAGGGTGTTCCTGCACCGTTGAACCTTGTGATCCCTCCGCATCAGTACCTAGATGATAATACCGTGCTTATCGGTGTTGATAAGGGAGAAGCATAATGGTTAAGAACATTATTGATTGGGTTGATGCTCGCATCCCTATGACGGCGACTTACAACAAGCATGTTGGTCAGTACGCCACACCAAAAAACTTTAACTTTTGGTATTTCTTCGGCTCATTAGCGCTACTCGTTTTAGTTAACCAGCTACTTACAGGTATTTGGCTAACAATGAACTATGTACCTACAGCTGAAGGTGCTTTTGCCTCAATCGAATACATCATGCGTGATGTAGAATACGGTTGGTTACTGCGTTATATGCACTCCACCGGGGCTTCAGCCTTCTTCGTGGTGATTTATCTGCATATGTTCCGTGGTCTTATCTATGGTTCTTACCAGAAGCCAAGAGAGCTACTATGGCTATTCGGTATGCTTATCTTCCTAGTGTTAATGGCTGAAGCCTTCATGGGCTACCTATTGCCTTGGGGTCAGATGTCATACTGGGGTGCACAGGTAATTATCTCATTGTTTGGTGCGATTCCATTTATTGGTGATGATCTAACTCTGTGGATCCGTGGTGACTACGTAGTATCTGGAGCGACGCTTAACCGCTTCTTTGCACTACACGTAATCGCATTGCCATTGGTACTAGTCGTATTAGTATTCTTACACTTAATTGCACTTCACGAAGTGGGCTCTAACAACCCAGACGGTGTTGAAATTAAGCAAAACAAAGATGAGAACGGTTGGCCTGTCGATGGCATTCCATTCCACCCTTACTACACAGTTAAGGACATCTTAGGTGTTGCTGGTTTCTTAATCATCTTCTGCTACGTGTTGTTCTTTATGCCTGAAGGTGGTGGTTACTTCCTAGAGAAACCAAACTTTGAAGCAGCTAACCCAATGAAGACGCCTGAGCATATTGCGCCGGTTTGGTACTTCACGCCTTTCTACGCCATCTTACGTGCGATCCCGCACAAGCTACTGGGTGTAGTCGGTATGGGTCTTGCAATCGGTGTGCTGTTCATCTTACCTTGGTTAGATCGCTGCCGCGTTAAGTCGATTCGCTACCGTGGTCTAATTCATAAGATTAACATCGCGCAGTTTACTGTTTCATTCCTTGTGCTTGGTTATTTAGGTGCTGTTCCGGCTACACCTACGCTAACTATTGCTGCACGTATTTTCACTTTCACGTATTTTGCGTTCTTCGTTGCACTGTGGGTTTACAGTAAAAACGAGAAAACAAAACCAGTGCCAACAAGGGTGACTCACTAATGAAAAAGTTAATAATCGCATTAGTTGCCCTGTTACCTATGTTTGCCATAGCGGCTGGCGGCAACAACGAACATGTAAAAAGCCCTGCTGAACCGATTGACTTAACTGATAACGCATCGTTAGAGCGTGGTTTAGGTTATTTTCAGCAATACTGTGCTGGTTGTCATAGTACTCAGTATCAACGTTACGGCCGTGTGGCTGATGACTTAGGTATTTCAGTAGATGACATGAAGGCTAAGTATTTACCAGCGGACGCTAAAATTGGCGATCTAATGGAAAATGCTATCCCTGATGCTGACGCTGCGAAATGGTTTGGTGCAACGCCACCAGACCTAACGCTAGTTGCTCGCGTTCGTGGTGAAGATTGGGTGTACTCGTACCTTAAAGGCTTCTATGCCGATCCATCACGCCCGTTTGGTGTTAACAACACGGTCTTCCCGATGGTTGGTATGCCACATGTAATGCAAGACCTTCAAGGTCTAGGTACAGCGGTATTTGAAACCAAAACCGTAAATGGTGTAGAGGTAACTTCGATCAAGGAAATTACCCCTCCTCAAGGCGGTTCAATGTCTGCTGAAGAGTACGACCAGGTTGTGCGTGACATCACTGGCTTCCTCGTTTATTCAGCTGACCCTGTTAAGTTAGAGCGTGAAGCGATGGGCTTTTGGGTACTTTGTTTCCTATTCGTTTTCTTCGTGATTGCATATTTATTGAAGAAAGAGTACTGGAAAGATGTACACTAGCCATCAATAACAGGTAGAATACATTATCCGCATATTGTAAACGGGGGGCTTTGCCCCTCGTTTGTTTTGTTTTTATTAGATTCTGGAGGGTATCAATGGCTGTTGCTGCCAACAAACGCTCTATCATGACCCTGTTTTCAGGCGCCGATGATTTATATAGCCACCAAGTTCGCATTGTTTTGGCTGAGAAAGGGGTAACTGTTGATGTTTTACAAGTTGACCCAAGTGAGATGCCTGAAGACTTACTCGAGGTAAATCCATATAACTCTGTGCCAACGCTGGTTGACCGTGAGTTGGTATTGTACGAATCTCGTATCATCATGGAGTACTTGGACGAGCGCTTCCCGCACCCGCCATTAATGCCTGTGTACCCAGTTTCTCGCGGCCAGTCGCGTCTAATGATGCACCGCATAGACACTGACTGGTATGTATTGGTAGACCGCATTCGTAAAGGTGACCGTGTTGAAGAAGCACGCAAAGAGCTGACAGAAAGCCTGGTTGCTTTAGCACCTGTGTTTGCTGAAATGCCTTACTTTATGAGTGAAGAGTTCGGTCTAGCTGACTGTTACTTAGGCCCATTACTTTGGCGTTTACCTGAGCTAGGTATCAATCTAGATGCTCGTACTTCTAAAGATATCAATGCTTACATGACTCGTATTTTCGAGCGTGAGTCTTTCAAAGCGTCTTTGACTGAAGTTGAGCGCGAAATGCGCATGGGCATGTAATGAAAGCGATTACGCCAAATCGTCCATATTTGTTGCGCGCGTATTATGAGTGGTTGATGGACAACCACTTAACGCCACATGTGGTTGTGGATGCATTTGTCCCTGGTACGGAAGTGCCACAGCAGTTTGTTAAAGACGGTCAAATCGTATTGAACATTGCTGCAAGCGCAGTGGGTAATTTGCAGATGACCAATGAAGCGGTCGAGTTTAACGCTCGCTTCGGTGGTGTGCCGCAACAGGTTTATTTGCCATTAGCATCAATCGTTGCTATCTATGCTCGTGAAAATGGCGCTGGCACTGTATTCGATGCAGAAGATGCCTATTCAGCAGAGGCTGAATCTGAGCATTTATCGGCGGTTGAAGATACAGCTGTTGAAGATGAGCCTGCGCCAGCCAGTGCTGAGCCAGCAAAGCCTGCTACAACACAGGCCGATAAGCCTAGACGCAAAGGTCATTTAACTTTAGTTAAATAGCCTATATGCGAGCCAATAAAACCAGTCTTGTGGCTGGTTTTTTTATATCCATTAAATTTATCGCGGTAACCTCATGTTATTGATCATTGATAACTATGATTCTTTTACATTTAACCTAGTTCAGTATTTTCAAACTCTGGGGCAAGAGGTCGTTGTTAAACGTAACGATGAGGTTTCTATTGATGATATTGAGTCGCTTGCACCAAGCCATTTAGTTATCTCACCTGGCCCTTGTAGTCCAAATGAAGCTGGGATCTCTCTTGATGCAATTCGTCATTTTGCGGGCAAATTGCCTATTTTAGGTGTGTGCCTCGGTCATCAGGCCATCGCACAGGTGTACGGAGCAAATGTGATTCGCGCAAAGCGAGTCATGCATGGTAAAACCAGTTTAATTGCCCATAATGGTGAAGGGTTGTTTAACAAGCTCAAGCAGCCTTTGTCAGTCACACGTTATCACTCACTATTAGTTGATGCTGTGCCAACAGACTTCCTGCTAGATGCCTGGTTTGACGACCCTGTTCACGGCCGAGAGATTATGGCAATGCATCACCAGACTTTGCCTATCTTTAGTGTTCAATTTCACCCAGAATCTATCCTTACCGAGCAAGGTCATGATCTGCTGGCAAACTTCCTTAGGACCTGTTGATCTTTCAAGATTATTTTTGCAGCTGCTTGTTGGAAATTTATACAAGGCAACGACTTTGATGTGTGGTTGTTCCACATGATAAGTCGTTAACGCAGTAGAAATGACAACAAGCGCTGCCTGAAAGGTTCGTTTAAAAGCACCTACACTCTTAACAAAAGCTCAGTTTGTTGCGAGCCCTATTGTCAAAATCAATAGGTGTAGGTGACTAGACGTCATCGCTCGCGTCACGATTAAAGTGCTTTTAACTCGAACAAACTCTAATCAGCAAAGATCAGCAGGCCCTAGTTATTCCCACTAAACCGCACGTGTAATACATTAATCTGTTACAACTTATCCTCTAAATGTAGCGATTTTGGTTAGCAAGATGTGCTATAAAGTCTGTTTGAAACTAAAATGAGTAACTCTTTATCAAAAGTTACTCTTAGTAGATAGTCACATTAGAATAATAATGACCTTTAACAAAGGAAGATTCATGACACCCATCGCGCGCAAATTCGCTATCAGTGCCTTATCTCTAGCAGTTCTTGTTGGTTGTAATGCGACTGGTCAGCAACAAACAACGGAAGCAACGCAAACCACTGCTCCTCAATCACAAGTTAATCTTGTTGCACCGCCTAAGGCTCAGCAGCCGCTTACCCTAAAGCAAGTTATGGCTAATCCCGACTGGATGGGCATTTTAGCCAAAGGTGCTTATTGGTCAGATGATGGCGAATCTATCTATTTTGCGCGCCAGGCTCACCAAGCCCCGATTGCTGACTTTTACCAGTTAGGACTAAATTCTGGTGCTAAAGCAGAAAAAATAGCAATTAACCAGTTGCACTTGGCGGATCAAAAGCGTGGAGTATTGAGTCCTAACGGCAGTAAAAAAGCTTATCTTTACCAAGGCAACTTGTTTGTAAAAGACCTTAAGCAAGGCAGCGTTAAGCAGCTCACTAAGCTGAATAGCCCAATTAGCGACGTTAAGTATCTTGCTAATGGCGACCTAGCCTATTGGATGAGCAACAGTATTTTCAAAATTCATAAAGATAGCGGCTTAATCGAACAGATTGCCGATATCAAAATGGCTAAAGCACCAAAAGGTGTGCAAGACCCAAGCTCATACATAGCCAAACAGCAACATAGATTGATCAACTATG
Organism: Shewanella sp. WXL01; assembly: GCF_012263345.1. Lineage (NCBI taxonomy): Bacteria > Pseudomonadati > Pseudomonadota > Gammaproteobacteria > Alteromonadales > Shewanellaceae > Shewanella > Shewanella sp. WXL01. The sequence continues at coordinate 674,046 of NZ_JAAIKQ010000001.1, forward strand.
TATCGATGAAGCACGAGCATGCGAAAGCAAAAGAGGCTTACAAAGCGCAAGTTGAGCTGCAAGATCCGACTTTTGCATCTAAAACCTGGTATTTAGGTGATAAAGAGTCTGTTGTGGAGATGAGTCTATCTGCAGATGGCCGTTATGCTTTTGTCGCGTTAGTTGATAAAAGCTATAGCTGGCGCAGCGAGCATGACATCATGCCTAATTATTTAGGTCAGGAAGGTTATGTTGATGCAGTGCCTGCCCGAGCTCGCGTGGCTGAAGATGACTTCCCTGGTCACCGTTTTGTGTTACTTGACTTAGTTGAACACACGAAAAAAGACATCACTATTGAAGGATTATCCGGTTTTGATGAAGATGTGTTTGCCGAAGTGAAAGCTGAAAACGCTAAAGCAAAAGGTGAAACCTACAAAAGTGAAACAGCGCCGAGAAAAATCCAGCTGATCCGCGACTGGACCTGGAGTCAAAGTGCAATTCAGTGGCATGAAACTGACAATAAACTATTGGTGATGCTAGAAGCGGTTGATAACAAAGATCGCTGGATTGCTGATGTGGATCTAGAAAAGGGTAAGTTCAACACTCAGCACAGATTGCACGATACTGCCTGGGTTAACTATACCTTCAATCAGTATGGTTGGTTAGCCAATTCTAATGACTTCTATTACCTATCTGAAGAATCTGGTTACTCACACTTGTACGTGCGTAACAGCGAAGGTAAAACAACCCAGTTAACTTCAGGCAAGTTCGTGGTTGACAATGTCACCGCTGCTAAAGACGGTAAGCATTTATACTTCAGAGCTAACATTGATCACCCAGGTAGCTACAACGTTTATCGTGTTAGCACACAGGGTGGTAAAGTTGAAAAGCTAACTGACTGGCTAGGTACGCTGGATTATCAGCTAAGCCCGGATGAAACTAAACTACTATTAAGCGCGTCATCAGTGATTACGCCTGAAGAGCTGTTTGTGCAACCTATTGGCGGCACAATTCAGCAAGTGACTCAATACGCGAGCAAAGAATTTAAAGCTTACCCTTGGCAAGAGCCTCAAGTGGTAGCTGTGCCATCAAACCATGGCGCTGGTGACGTTTACGCTCGTGTATACCTGCCACAAGGTTACGATGCTAAATCGGCAGACAAGTACCCAGCGGTTATTTTTAACCATGGTGCAGGTTATTTACAAAATGCCCATTATGGTTTCTCTGGTTACTTCCGCGAATTTATGTTCCATAACCTGCTTGCTCAGCAAGGTTACGTGGTGATGGATATGGATTATCGCGGCTCTAAAGGTTACGGCCGCGACTGGCGCACAGCGATTTATCGCAACATGGGCCACCCAGAGGTTGAAGATCTTAAAGACGGTGTTAGCTGGATGGTCAACAACACCAATGTTGATGTTAGCCGCGTAGGCACTTACGGTGGCTCTTATGGTGGTTTCTTAACCTTCATGGCTTTGTTTAATGAGCCTGAGTTATTCCAGGCCGGTGCGGCGCTGCGCCCCGTAACTGATTGGGCACATTATAATGCGCCTTACACTTCAAATATTCTTAATACACCTGATATCGACCCGATTGCTTACGAGCGCAGCTCGCCTATTGAACATGCTGAAGGTTTGCAAAAGCCGCTGCTTATAATGAGTGGTGTATTAGATGATAACGTGTTCTTCCAAGACAGTGTTCGCCTAGTACAACGCTTAATCGAACTGGAAAAGCCAATGTTTGAAACGGCCATTTATCCGGTTGAGCCTCATGGCTTTAAGCAAGCGTCAAGTTGGTTGGATGAATACCGCCGTATTTACAAGCTATTTGAGCAAGAGTTGAAATAACTCAAATCAACTGACTGCTAAGGCTTCTTTCGGGAAGCCTTAGTGCTATATTGTTTATAACGCAGACATCTTTACGTAGTTAGATTTAGGACAAGTGAGTGGCAATTTCGGTAGCAGGTGGAGTTAAGCCTGGCAAAGTGATAGAGGTTGAGCAACGCCACTATCAAAAGATCATTGTTGGTAAACAAAAAGCAAATACAGTAGTTGATAGCTTCGATGCACAAGCTGAAAACGATGCCAATAAGCTTGAAATAGAGCGTCAGGCGATACGCTTGAGAGTTGAGCAGCAAGCAAAATCACAGCAAATCTACAAAGCAGTTTCTGCGCAGCTAACTAGCACAGTTAACAATGCCATTGAGCACCAACTTGCGTCACCTGAACTTGTGCTTGAAAATAGCAAGCTTGAAGAAAGCCAAATATTGCTAATCGAACAGATACTTGCCAGCGAACCAAACCTTAATCGCATGCGTCCGCTAATCGCTAACCTAAGCTGGTTATCTCGCGATCTGGTAACCATGATCAACAGCCCCGCCTCAAAACATCGTCGCCCTAAAACATCTGATGTACAGGTTACAGATTTAAAGTTAGTGCTGAACTATATCGGTATTGAGAATCTGCGTTTGTTGATCCCGTATTTTAGTTTGCGTAATTGGTTACCATCAGGTAATGCCAATTTATTGTGGACCACGCGTAAATTGTGGCGTTATAGCATGGTTACGGCCATCGCTGCCCAAGCGCTTGCTCAGTTACATGAGAAGGACGTTAGCTTGATTTATAGTAGCGCCTTGATGTATCAAATGGGCACAGCGGTCATTCTTAATAACAGTATCAGCATATATGACAAAACTTGGGGGGGGTGGTTAAGAGAAGCGAGTCAGGAGCGAGATAAAGAAGTCTATGATGCGGTAATGGCGACCGAGTTTCCCGCGCAAAAGGTTTATGAGCAGGTGTTAGCTCATGGGCATTCACTAAACTGGCAGTTACTTGAGTTACTTGAGTTTAAAGATAGTCCGCTGACTAACATTCTCAAAGAGCTTGATGAGGCCTATTACTTTAGTGATTTATCGGTAGAGGCGCAGATTGTTGCCAAAGCGAGTAGCTTTGCCAAAGTTTATCTACTAAGTGAAATCAACATGATAGAGCCAGCAGAGCGGCGAGTTATGTTTGATTACTATCAATTCTCAGAGCAAGAAATTTTGCGTTTAAAAGCGCAAAACTTCCGCAAGCTAGATTTATTGTAAAAAAACCAATAACGCGGACATTCCTACTTCGCAACATTGCAGCTCCTGCGACATTTTAAGGTTTCAGGCTAACTTAATCCCTTACTGCTATTGTTTGTACTCTTGGATAATAGTCATAGTGTTCTCCAGATAGTAACTCGTTGACAGCAGGCTGCCAGATAGCTTCAACATGCTCGCGAAAGCTGGTTAAAATAACTGCAATATGCAGTTATTTGCACTAATTTAGGTCATTAGTTAATGTGTAGTTATGCACTTTTGGTGAATAGCTACACAAAATATGTCGAAACAACTTTTTTTGTGACTATTTATTCTATAAAACCTGCATTTAAGCGCTTCGTATGCATCAAATTGCCAATCTTTATTCATTTATTAGGCCAGCGTCTCAATAGTTAGTTGTCGATTACTGGCATTTTGATCACATTTTCGCTAATAATGTTCAGATAATTAAACAAGCATACGCTATTTCACTAACATAAAATAAAGAAAATAGCGCCTTAGGTGGCCTAAGCGCCCCGGTTAACTAAAAAGGAAAACAAGCGATGAGTGTTGAAATGAACTTAACTCGAGCCCAATTTGATGAAGTCATGGTGCCTAATTATGCGCCAGCGGCGGTAATCCCTGTTCGTGGTGAAGGTAGCCGAGTTTGGGATCAGGAAGGCAAAGAGTTTGTCGACTTCGCTGGCGGTATCGCAGTTAATTGTTTAGGCCACTGTCATCCATCTCTCGTTGCAGCGTTGAAAGATCAAGGTGAGAAGCTTTGGCACCTATCTAACGTAATGACTAACGAGCCTGCGCTTGAGCTAGCAACTAAGTTAGTTAACTCTACATTTGCTGAGCGCGTATACTTCGCTAACTCTGGTGCAGAAGCTAACGAAGCTGCGCTAAAACTTGCGCGCCGTTACGCACTAGATAACTTTGGTGAGCAAAAAGATCAAATTATCGCGTTTGATAAAGCGTTCCACGGTCGCACCTTCTTTACGGTAACCGTTGGTGGTCAAGCTGCATACTCAGACGGTTTTGGTCCTAAGCCACAAAGCGTTACTCACATTCCATTCAATGACATTGCCGCATTAGAAGCGACAATCTCTGATAAAACCTGTGCCATTATGCTTGAACCTCTGCAAGGAGAGGGCGGCATCATTAATGGTGACCCAGAATTCCTAAAAGCGGTTCGCGAGCTTGCAGACAAGCACAATGCATTGGTTATTTTCGATGAAGTGCAAACGGGTATTGGCCGTACCGGTGACTTGTATGCCTACATGGGGACTGAAATCGTACCAGACATCTTAACTAGTGCTAAAGCGCTTGGTGGCGGTTTCCCAATCGCAGCTATGCTAACGACCGAAAAAGTGGCTAAGCATCTTAAAGTAGGTACTCACGGTTCTACATACGGCGGTAACCCGCTAGCTTGTGCTATCGGTAATGCGGTTATGGACGTGGTTAACACTGATGACGTACTTGCAGGTGTTAAACAGCGTGAGCAACTCTTCCGCGACGGTCTAGCTGAAATTAATGCTAAGTACGATGTATTTAGTGAAGTGCGCGGTAAAGGTTTATTACTTGGAGCAGTACTTAATGACAAGTACAACGGCCGTGCACGAGACTTCCTAGTTGCTTCAGTAGCTGAAGGCTTAATGAGCCTAGTTGCTGGTGCAAATGTTGTTCGTTTTACTCCTTCACTGGTTATCCCAGAAGCTGATATCAAAGAAGGCTTAGCACGTTTTGAACGTGCAGTAGCTAAAGTCGTGGCGGGATAAAACAAGTTTATTGTTTTTAAACTTGTTGTCTTAGTGCTGACAAACCACAGTTTGTCAGCACCTTTAGGAGATTAAAATGTTAATCATTCGGCCAATACGCGCCTCTGATTATGATGCCTTGCATAGCATTGCCATTGAATCGGGGCACGGATTTACCTCGCTGCCAGTCAATGAAGAGCTACTGCGCTCTAAAATCGAGCGTGCTGAAAACTCTTTTAATAAGAAAGTTAAAACGCCGCAGGACGAAGGCTACTTAATGGTGATGGAAGACACCAAAACCGGTGAAGTTGTCGGTACCTGTGGTATCGAAGCTGCAGTCGGGATGGAAGATGCTTTTTATCACTATCGTTTAGGCACTGAGGTTTACCACTCAGAACAAATTTCGGTTCGTAATGAAGTTGAAACCTTAACCCTTTGTCATGATTACACTGGCGCAGCAGAACTATGCACGCTGTTTTTAAAAGACCGCTACCGTAAAGGCCGCAATGGTCGCATGCTATCTCGCTCGCGCTTTTTATTTTTAGCTCAGCACAAAGAGCGCTTTGGTCACACTGTGATCGCTGAAATGCGCGGCGTGAGTGATGACAAGGGCCAATCACCTTTTTATGAATGGCTGCAAAAGCACTTCTTGGGTATCGACTTTGTCGAAGCTGACTACTTATCAGGTTTAGGCAAGAAGTCTTTTATGGGTGAAATGATGCCTCGTAGCCCGGTTTACGTTGGCATGCTGCCAGCAAAAGCGCGCCGCGTGATAGGTGAAGTCCATAAAAATACTAAGCCTGCGCTGCGTTTACTTGAAGCAGAAGGCTTTAAGTTTAGAAATTACGTCGATATCTTCGATGGCGGTCCAACGGTTGAGTGTGCTTTGACCGACATCCGCGCGGTTCAACAAAGTCGCTTGCTTACCGTTAAAATCGGCCGTATGCCGCATGCTGATACGCATTATATTTTTTCAAATACTTCAGTTGCCGAATATCGCGCCGCAACTGCCAAGTTACTCGTCTCCCATGAACACGACGAAGTGATTTTAAGCCCTGAAATTGCCAAAAACTTGTTGGTAGAAGCAGGCGATCAAATCCGCGTGTTATCAATGTAGGAACAAATTCAATGGAACAGTTTATTAATGGTCAGTGGCTTGCTGGTAAGGGCCACAGCGTACAATCAACTAACCCAGCCAATAAAGAAGTAATTTGGCATGGTAATACCGCTACAACTGAGCAAGTTAATCAAGCAATTGAAGCTGCGCGAAATGCACAGTTTGATTGGTTTATGTTGGGCTATGAAGGCCGCATCGCGGTGATCAATGCCTATAAAGCACAGCTAGAAGCGCACAAAGACGAAATTGCTGAAACTATCGCACAAGAGACTGGTAAGCCGCAGTGGGAAACCGCCACTGAAGCGGGCGCCATGATTGGTAAAATTGGTTTATCAATCCAGTCTTATGACAAGCGAACGGGCACATCGACAAATGAAATTCCTGCTGGTCGCGCTGTATTGCGTCACAAGCCTCATGGTGTGGTTGCAGTATTTGGTCCATACAACTTCCCGGGCCATTTACCAAATGGTCATATCGTGCCAGCACTAATTGCTGGTAACACTGTGGTATTTAAACCGTCAGAGCTAACACCTAAAGTAGCTGAGTTAATGCTTAAGTGCTGGGAAAAAGCCGGTCTTCCTGCTGGTGTGATAAACCTAGTTCAAGGTGAAGTTGAAACGGGTAAAGCGTTGGCTTCACACCCGCAAATCGACGGGCTATTCTTTACCGGTAGCTCTCGTACGGGTCATATCTTGCATGAGCAGTTCGCTGGGCACCCTGGTAAGATTTTAGCGTTGGAAATGGGCGGTAATAACCCGTTAATCGTAAAAGATGTCGCTGATACCAAGGCTGCAGTGCATGAGATTTTACAATCAGCTTATATCTCTGCTGGTCAACGTTGTACTTGTGCGCGTCGTTTGTATATCGAGCAAGGTGCGAAAGGTGACGAGTTAATCGCTATGCTGACTGAAGCTGTCAAGCAAATTGCTGTTGCTCCTTGGAATGCGCAGCCACAGCCATTTATGGGCTCGATGATCTCTGAAGGCGCAGCAAAAGGCATGGTAGCAGCGCAAGACAACTTACAATCTCTAGGTGGCCAGTCTCTGGTTGAACTGAAGCATCTTGAAGAAGGTACAGGTCTAGTTAGCCCTGGCCTTATTGATGTGACAGCAATCGATGCACTGCCAGATGAAGAATACTTTGGCCCACTGCTGCAAGTGGTTCGGTACCAAGACTTTGATCAAGCAATTAATCTAGCTAACGATACTCGTTACGGGTTATCTGCAGGTTTACTTGCTGACAGCCGTGAAGATTATGATTACTTCTTGGCGCGTATTCGTGCAGGTATTGTTAACTGGAATAAGCAAATCACAGGCGCGTCAGGTGCAGCACCATTTGGCGGTGTTGGCGCATCAGGTAACCACAGAGCGAGCGCATTTTACGCGGCAGACTACTGTGCATACCCTGTAGCCTCGGTTGAAGCCGATGCAGTTAACCTACCAACAAGTTTAAGCCCTGGCTTAAAACTGTAACGCTGATTTAAATGATAAGGGGCATGTTGAGCCCCTTTATTCTTTGTTAGATAGGGCAAACAAGGACCGAACTAATGCATACCGATGTAAACACGTTATTTGCCGAGCTGTGGCAAGATTATATTAAAATGACGCCATCAGCAGCGAAAATCCATGAGCTGCTAGGCAAGGGCGAAGAGATCATTAACGACCATATTGCGCTGCGCACTTTTAACATCGCTAAGGTCAACCTAGATGTACTTGCTAAGCACTTTTTGGCTTTAGGTTATGTGGATAGCGGCGACTATAAGTTTGAGCAAAAGAAACTTGTTGCTAAACACTTTGAGCATCCAGACCCAACCCAACCTAAAGTATTTATCTCTGAGCTATTAGTTGAAGAGTTTAGTGATTCACTGCAGCAAACGATTAAAGGCTTTATCGAGCAGATGGACGCTTCTGTGACCACTGCTGAGAACTTTATCTACTCAGGTCGTCACTGGGACTTAGATATCGCTACTTATCAAGCACTGCTTACTGAGAGTGAATATGCTGCTTGGGTTGCTGCATTGGGATACCGCGCAAATCACTTTACAGTATCAATCAATCATCTTGCTGATTTTGAGCACATTGAAGATGTTAACCAGGCGCTTAAAGATGCGGGCTTTGTATTAAATAGCTCAGGTGGTGAAGTGAAAGGCTCTGCCGAGGTATTACTCGAGCAATCATCAACCATGGCTGATCGCATGACTGTTAAGTTCTCAGACGGTGAGCTAGAGATCCCATCTTGCTTCTATGAGTTTGCTAAGCGTTATCCAAAAGCGGACGGTGAGCTTTATACTGGTTTTGTTGCGGCGTCAGCCGATAAGATTTTTGAGTCGACCAATAGCTAATACTGGGCTTCGCTAGTTAACTACCTATGTTAGCCTCTAGCTCAATTAGCTCAAAAATAAAAAGCGCCTTGGCTGTTGAAGCTAAGGCGCTTTTTTTGTACATCATCTACAACTCTCTGAGCGCAGGTTTTATGCGCCAGTGGCTTACTGCCAGCACGGCTAATAGCCGTGCTGGTATTTCTCTTAGTGCTAATTCAATCTATGATTTATTGGCATCATTAGTTAGTGGGAACTCTATAACCACTGATAAACCTGACAGCTGCTGTTCCGACAAGAAACTTAGCTTGAATTCATATTGCTCGCAGATCTCTTTAACAATAGACAAGCCTAGTCCGTGCCCCATTACAGCTTCATCAAGACGTTTTCCGCGCTGTGTAAGCTGCGCTAGCGCCTCCTGTTCAACACCGACACCATCATCTTCAACTGTAAGTAAAATGCGCTCAGGCTCGATACTAAGGGTTATATTGACTTGAGATTGTGCCCATTTAAATGCGTTATCCAGTAAGTTACCAAATAACTCCATGCCGTCTTCACGGTGGATAGGTAAACGAGTATTGTCTACCTGGGTAATGAGTTTACAGTCGATTGATTTATGGTGATGCACTTTGTTGAGGGTGCTAATTAGACTATCAAAGTCTTTAGGAAAGCTCATTTGTGCAGCTGGCAGCATATCTCCAGTAACCCGCGCTGCAGCAAGTTTACGCTCAATCATCATGCGAATATCATCAAGTTGTTGTTGCATCGCTGATGCAATTTCTGGCTCTGATAAGCCAAGGGCTTCAACCTGTTGCTGCATTACGGCCAGTGGCGTTTTCAAGCCATGGCTCAGGTTACCTAAATTATTACGACTTCTCTCTACTTGCTTTGAGGTGTATTCGAGTAGCTCGTTGTAGGTTTTTGCGAGCGGTAAGATCTCTTGTGGAATAGGGTCTAGGTTGAGTTGGTTTATCTCGCCATCTCTTAGTTTAGCGATTGATTCTTGTACCTGTTTCACTGGCTTAAATGATTGGCGCAGAATTAAGAAAATACCGAGCAGCATCGACAATAACATCGCAATATTAATGGCGAGTTTTACCCCGAATACCTCACTAAACACGCGCCGGCCAATACTTAAGTCTTGAGCTACGGTAAGGGTTGCAGTGAGGTCAGTGTTAGGCGCACCAACACCAATTGACAATAACTGAATATCATTGTTTTTCGGCCCTTTTGCTTGCCATGAGCGCATCTCTTTGGCTTCAAGCATTTCAATCTTCAGCTGCACGTCCCATAGTGAGCGTGAACGGATAACGTCGTTTGGCAGGTTTAGTTGATAGTAGCGCCCCGAATAAGCAGGTTTATAGAAGCTAGATAGCTGGCTTTGATCAATGACCAGTTTGCCTTCTTCGAGTCTTGTAGCAAGTATGATGTGCTCTAAGTCTTCCTCAAGTCGGTTAATAATTGAGTCGTGAAATGCCTCACGTAGCATCGACTCGAACAGCATAATACCCGTTAAGGTGGCTAACACGATTAACCCGCTTAGCCACAAGCTTAACTTAGAGCGAATCGAGATCATTTAGGCGATCCCGTGGAAGATATAACCCTGACCGCGGCGGGTCTCGATAGCAGTTTTACCCAATTTTTTACGTAGATGAGTCACATAAACTTCGACTACGTTGCTTTCTTTCTCATCATCGAATTGATATAGCTTTTCGGTGAGTGAAGTTTTTGACAGTAGCTTTTTAGGCGACATTAAGAAGATTTTTAGCAGTCTGAACTCCATTGCAGTGAGATCGTATTCCTTATCTTCAAGCATTACTTTTTGCTCGTTTACATCTAAGGTGATACCTGCAACTGTGATTTGATTATCAGACGAATTCATACGCCCACTGGCGCGGTGAATCAAAGCTTGAATACGTGCAAGCAACTCTTGAGCGTGGAATGGCTTGCCTAGGTAGTCGTCTGCACCTGCGTTAAAGCCTTCGACTTTTTCGTGCCATTGACTTCGAGCTGTAAGCATGATGACCGGCGTTGATAGGCCGTCTTTACGCCATGAGTCTAACAGTTCTAGGCCATTACCATCTGGCAGGCCTATGTCTAGAATGACACAGTCGTATTGAGATTCTTTGATTAGGTAGTCTGCTTCCGTAGCTTTGTCGGTGACATCCGTGACATAGCCTGCCTGTTTAAGCTGTTTTTCAAGTTCAGTGACCAACAGCGGGTTGTCTTCAACGAGTAGCAGTTTCATTTTCGGTACACTCACTTAGTGGTTTTGATAGTGAATTAGTCAGATCTTTGCTGGCATCAAGTTCAAAATAAACCTGTTTACCGTTAGATAGTTGCATTTGTACAGCGTAAAACCAAGTATTACTTACTTGCACTAACCTAACATCAATTAGCTGGCCTTTGCAGTAGGCTTCAACAGTTTTTAGTGCGCTGTTTAACGACACGATTTCGCCATTGGCCACTAACTGTGCAGCCGTGTTGTGCTCAAACTCATATGTGTCGTTAGGTGCTAGTGGAGGCTGAGTAAAAGTAACTGAACTCAAGCTGAGAACGGAGCTAAATAACCAACTCATTTTTCGCTCCCAAACAAAAAGTGGTGACCAAATCAATTGACCACCACTTTAGCTGAGTTGCCTTAAATTGAGCTGAAGTAGCTCCGCTTTAGCTTAGCGCGTGCCGTATACTACGATAGTCTTACCATGTGCTTGGATAAGATTTTGCTCTTCAAGCATTTTCAAGATACGGCCAACGGTCTCACGAGAACAACCTACAATTTGACCGATCTCTTGACGAGTGATCTTAATTTGCATGCCGTCGGGATGAGTCATTGCATCTGGCTGCTTAGCAAGGTGCAGTAAAGTTTGAGCAATGCGACCTGCTACGTCTAGGAATGCCAAATCACCTACTTTTTGACTGGTGCTTTGCAGACGGTATGCCATTTGCGCTGAAAGCTTCATTAAGATTTCAGGGTTAACTTGAATAAGCTGCTTAAATTTCTTGTAAGAGATTTCAGCAATTTCACATGCCTGTTTAGCACGGACCCAAGCAGTACGTTCAGCTTGCTCTTCGAACAAACCTAGTTCACCGATAAAGTCTCCTTGGTTAAGATATGACAGGATCATCTCTTTACCTTCTTCATCTTTAATCAGAACAGCGACAGAACCTTTAACAATATAGTAAAGAGTGTCTGAATCTTCGCCTGCGTGAATCAAGGTACTCTTGGCAGGATATTTGTGAATGTGACAGTGTGAAAGAAACCACTCCAAAGTTGGATCAGGTTTTGGCTTGCCAATAAGAGCCATAATAACTTCCTCGATTGATTAAAAATTAATGTAAGTTTTATCTAATTAAGCATTATACGTGACAGTGTAACGCAAAACTTTGATGAAGATCGAATTTAAGGGCTGGCGTAGTGTATACGAACTTGCTAAGCATTTGGTTTATTTTGCCTTATTTGCGATGAAGTTCAAAGTTCGCAATGATTTCTTGGTGTTAAACATGTTTATAAATCAGCGCTAACAAGGGTTTCTATTGTGTTGAGTGAATTAGTTAGTTAATGTTGAGCCCATGTGTAGGCGCCTATAGGGCATGTTTAAAACTTGTGAGGTGGATTTGAAGACCCATTTGTTGTCACGTGTATTTGTCCTTCCTGGTGCGTTGTTGGCACTGAGTAGCTTAAGCTTGCCTGCGTTTGGGTTTGGCTTACCAGAGACTCAGGAAACCCAAACCGCTAGCAAACTGGTACGTATTGAATTTAAAGCCCAGCAAGGCGATGTAGATGCTCAGTATCTGTTAGGTTTGATGAGTATTACCGGCCGTTTTGTCGAAAAAGATTTAGGTTTAGGCAATGAGTGGCTGAATAAAGCCGCATTGCAAAACCACCCAAAAGCTCAGCAAACACTTGCTGATTTAAGCTATGAAGGCAAAATTTACCCACGGGATCTTGCTGAGGCTAAAAAGTGGTATGCCATATTAGCTGAGCAGGGTAACAAGTGGGCTAATTTCCGTCTCGGGTTTATTTACTCTGCAGGTGGTGATGGTGTTGAGCGAAACTGTGGTAAAGCCATGGAGCAGTTTTCTGCGGTTGGTGATGACGTGTCTCTTGGTAACGTAGCCTGGATTTTGGCAACGTGCCCTGAAGCTGAATACCGCGATGGTGAGCGTGCGGTCGACTTGTCGCTTAAGCTACTTGAAAGCAATCAAAACGATCCAACCATTTTAGACAACTTAGCAGCAGCTTACGCCGAGCAAGGTGCTTTTGAGCAAGCTGTAACTACTCAGCAAAAAGCTATCGACGCGCTGAAACAAAATCCTGAGCTTGCTAACATTGATGAGTTTCAAAGTCGCCTTGAGCAGTATCGTAACAACAAAGCTTATCGAGAAGTCATTCCTCTCTTGAACTGAGCAAGCTAGCAACTAAAATTAGCCCAAGGGTCAAAATTAATCTAAGGGCTACCCCAGAGCGAATGAGCGATTGATTATGAGCCATTTACTAAGGGGTAACGAACTTTGATTGCGCAAGACGCCGTAAAATCATCCCTGATGGCTCCGCTTTAGCATCCCTGCTAAAGAGGCTTGCTTACTCAAAGCTCATTAACCCCATAATAAAGCGCGCGATAAATGTTCATGGTCTCGCCCTAAGGGCTACCGTTCTAATTACTGTTTTATCTCATTACGCGCTCTAGGGACTTCTGCCTAGGGTGAGCTGTTGTGTAGGCCGCGGAAAGCTTTAAGCAAATTTATGTTTAGCTAGTGATCGCAATGGCTGTAACGAAAATTGACAACGAGTAGTGATTTGAAGGGAGGGGGATTGATGTACTTCCCTAATAGACATAGCAGGGGCATCGGTTAGGTCAGTACATCAATATGTCACCACTACCCAGCTATGATGAGGTTCGTAGAGTAGCGGTGACAGGAATAGAATAAGCTGTTCGGCTTAAGTCAATCTTAACCGCGAGTTAGTCTTCGCCGAGCTCGGATATTTTGGTTACCTGCAGACGTTTTTCTTTTAACGCTCTGATTAGCGGCGTTAAGATTAATTCCATCGCCAATGACATCTTGCCTCCAGGAACAACCAGAGTATTGATGCGTGACATGAATGAGCCTTGAATCATATTCAAGTAGTACTGAAAGTCGACGTCTTTAATACCGCGAAAACGAATAACCACAAAGCTTTCATCAAGACTTGGGATATCTTTAGCGCTAAATGGATTAGAGGTATCAACAGTCGGTACACGTTGAAAGTTGATGTGAGTACGAGAAAACTGCGGCGTCATATGCTGAATATAATCATCCATACTCCGCACGATCGACCCCATCACTTTTTCACGGCTATGGCCGCGGTCATTGGTGTCGCGAACAATTTTTTGGATCCACTCTAGGTTAACGATGGGCACCATGCCGATGAGCAAATCTACGTGTTTGGCAACGTCTATGTCGTCAGTCACCACACCGCCGTGTAGACCTTCGTAATACAACATATCTGTGTCAGCGGGTAGATCGCGCCAGTTAGTAAAGGTCCCTGGCATTTGATTAAATGGCACAGCTTCATCAAAGGTGTGCAAGTAGCTGCGGGTCTGCCCTGTTCCCGTAGCGCTATAGCTGGCGAAGCACTCTTCGAGCTTGGCGAAGTTATTGGCTTCAGGCCCAAAGTAGCTCAGGTTTTGATTTTCAGCTTGAGATTTACGGATCAGCACTTCCATTTCTGCGCGGGTGAAGTTGTGAAAACTATCGCCTTCAACAAAGGCAGCATTTATACCGAGCTGCCTAAAAATATGGGTAAATGCAGTAGTCGTGGTGGTGGTTCCTGCACCTGATGACCCTGTTACCGCAATAATAGGATGTTTTGCTGACATGTTTTCCGCCTGAATCTGAAGTCAATTAACCCCTGATTGGGGGCGTTTTTTGTTTGTTTATTCCGCTAGTTATACGGCAATTGTTCGTCTTGCGTCAAACCAGTGAGTGAAATAGGTTACTCCCCAAACGCCGTTGGTTGAATATGCTCACGCTGGCGAATCGCGATAGACTCATCATCTTCACTATACTCCACCACTAACTCACCCAGTTTTAACTTTTGTTTACAGGCGCTAATCGCCGCATCGAATTGAGACGAGTCTAGATCGGCAAAGCTGCCATCTTCAAACTGAGATAATAAGTACTCTTTGATCAGCTGAGATACTGTGTCACTTGGCAGCGTTATCAGCGCCTCGTAGGGAACTATCATTGCTTGCTCCGTTTAGCAAAAACCTTAAAGCACGATGCTCAAGGTAGAATTTAGGCTGCCATGGTGTGCCGCCGTTAATAAAGCCAACGTGACCACCATATTGATGTAGCTCGTATTCTACCGCAGATGAAAGTTGATGTTGCGCCGGGATCACCTCATCGGTCATAAATGGGTCATCTTGAGCATGAATGATTAAGGTTGGCACTGTAATGTGTTGCAAAAAACTTAGCCCGCTTGCGCGGTTGTAATAATCTTCAGCACCGTCAAAACCGTGCAACGGCGCAGTGATTTTGTCATCAAATAAATAAAAGGTTGAAAGGTTGGCTAGTTGCCTGTGATCCACTGGCATAGCCGTTTGCAGCCCTGGTGTTTCTAGCTTAGTACGCATTTTTTGCTGCAATTGCTTTATCAGGTAACTTTGGTAAACAGTGGAAAAGCCGCCTTCTAGGCGTTTAGCACACGCCCCTAGGGCCAGCGGCGCAGACACCACGACAGCGCGACTTAGCAGGCTTTGCTCGCGGTACGTTCCCTGATACTTCGCCAGCACGTTGCCACCTAGGCTGTAACCAATACCAAGTAGTGGTGAGTTGGGGCAACGTTGTTTAAGTGTTTTAAGGGTAAAACTAACGTCTTCAGTATCACCGCTGTGATAGCTACGAGCAAGACGATTAGGCTCGCCTGAGCAGCTTCGGTGATGATGCACTACTGCGCATAAGCCTTGCTGCTTCGCCTCATCTAACATGCGTCTGGCGTAATGAGACTGGGCGCTGCCCTCTAGCCCATGCACAATCAACAGAATTGGCTGGCCGTCTTCAGGCTTGCCTAACCAATCAAGATCAATAAAGTCACCGTCTTGTAGCTCTAGACGCTCGCGCTTTACCACGGGCATGGGAATTTTGCGCATTACTGGCAAAATGGTTTGTACATGTGGGTTCTTTGCCCACCAAGGTGGCGTGAATGCTAATGTCATGGCTATCAAATGCTTTTGCTTGTTTTTATATTGGTGTCTGATCGTTAATAGTGTAGATTCATACGTATGTTTAAAAAATGTTGCTCACTATTGGGGCGCACTCTATCACACAAGTGAGTGCAGCAAAAATAACTCAATAATACCGATCCCAATACCAGCAGCTTTGACAAACGCTTTCTTTGGGGAGAAGAAATGAAAAGACGGACCTTTATTACTGGCGCTTTCGTTGGCACTGCCGCGTTAGCACTCGGGGTTAACTTATCGACGTCGTATGTGGATGAAGATAATAGTGAGAACGCTCACCGGATGATCTTCGCTGCATTGATCCCCATCTTTTTGGAGGGGGCATTGCCTGATGTCGCCTCTCACAAAGAGCAAGCAATCAATCGTACGCTTAATAATATTGCCGACACCTTAAAGGTATTGCCAGATGATCAGCGAGACGAGTTATTAGAGCTGCTTGATATGCTGGAGTCACGCTTTTCTTTGTTACTGCTGACTGGCAGCTTAACGCCGCTTATTATGCGTCAACCTGAACAACTTGTTTCTATGCTTGAGTCTTGGCGTCATCACTTTATTGAATTACTGCAAACTGCTTATCTCGGCCTGCGAGAAGTGGTGATGGCAAGTTACTACGCTAGCCCAGAGCATTGGGGGAGAATGCAATACAGCAAGCCAAGCTTTTTGGTTAGTGACTAATAAACTCAACTAAACCAGAGTAGTAAACAAACCTTATTGGCCAAGCTGTAATAAGAAAAATAACAAGGAGTGGTGTGTGGCAGTTTCGGGATCCAATTGAAGTCGGGTTGAGTCAAAGTTTTTTGTGTGCATTTGAATTAGCCAAACTGTAATAAGAAAAATAACAAGGAGTAGTGTGTGGCAGTTTCGGGATCCAATTGAAGTCGGGTTGAGTCAAAGTTTTTTGTGTGCATTTGAATTAGCCAAGCTGTAATAAGAAAAATAACAAGGAGTGGTGTGTGGCAATAGTCGATCCAATTGAAGTCGGTTTAGCTAATGGCTGGCGACATATAGATGCAGGTCAATTAGAGGGCGAGCATCAGTTTGAGGCCGATGTGGTGATTGTTGGCACTGGCGCGGGTGGTGGCACTGCGGCAGAAATCCTCACCGAAGCTGGCCTTAAAGTGATTATGATTGAAGCGGGTGGGCTTAAGTCTTCGCGTCATTTTGATATGGAAGAGCGCACTGCTTACCCAAATATGTACCAGCAAGCCGCGGCGATGAAAACCAGTGATAAAGGCATCGGTATTTTTCAAGGTCGCACAGTGGGCGGCTCAACCACTATCAACTGGACCACTTCTATCCGCACGCCCAAGCAAGCACTAGATTTCTGGCAGCAAACCAATGATGTAAAAGGCCTTGATGCGGAGTCACTCAAGCCATGGTTTGAGAAAATGGAGCAGCGCCTTACCATTCAAGAGTGGACTTACCCGCCCAATAAAAATAACGCAGTGCTGCGTGATGGTTGCGAAAAGCTCGGTTGGGAATATACCGTTATCAAACGTAACGTCCGTGGTTGCTGGAATACCGGCTATTGCGGTGTGGGTTGTCCGGTTAACGCCAAGCAGTCAATGTTGGTAACCACAATTCCGGCAGCGCTAGAGCACGGTGCAACCTTAATATCTCGCGCTAAGGTGATTGAGTTAAATCATCAAGGTGATAAAGTCACAGGTCTCGTGGCTCAAGGGCAAAATGAGTATGGCAAGCCAACCCAAACCAAGCTGAGTTTTCGCGCTAAACATTACATATTAAGTGCGGGGGCAATTCACACTCCAACTATTCTGATGCGGGCGCAAACACCTGATCCTTATCAATTGCTTGGTCGAACCTTTTTGCATCCGTCTTTACTTTCAGGCGCCTTATTTGAGGAGCAAGTCAATGCTCACAGCGGTGCGCCGCAGGCGATTTACTCTGATGAGTTTGTATGGCGAGACGGCGCCACAGGTAATCTAGGTTACAAGCTTGAATCTGCGCCAGTTCATCCAATTTTGATCTCTTCCAAGACTATAGGTTATGGCCAAAGCCACGCCAAATTGATGGAAAACTTTAACCGTATTCAGGTGCTGGTGGCGCTGGTGCGTGACGGCTTCAATGAGCAAAGCCCGGGTGGTCAGGTGCGGTTAACTGAGCACGGTTTTAGCCTAGATTATCCACTAACCCAAGCCTTTTGGGATACCGCTCGCAGGGCTTATTTGTCGATGGCTGAGTTGCAGTTTGCTGCAGGAGCCAAGCAAGTTTTACCAATGAGCGATGGGCAGTTATTTGCACCTTCCTGGCAGCAAGCAAAAGCCAATATTGAGTCTATGGACATTGCGCTATTGAAAACCATTGTTGCTTCAGCTCACGTGATGGGCGGCTGCCCAATGGGCGAGGATAAAACCAAGTCGATGATTGCCAGTGATGGCAGCAGTCATTATCTAGAGAACTTATCGGTTTTTGACGGCTCTATGTTCCCTACCAGTTTAGGGGCTAATCCGCAGCTGTCGATTTACGGCATAGTGGCCAAAAATGCCACCGCATTGGCGCAGCGCTTAACCGCTTAATCGTCGATTCTTTTAGGAAGTTCGCTCAATGTACTTGGGAGCAGCATATCGTATGCTTAATCTAGACTAGGTTGAAGTTAACTTTGAGCGAAATATTTCTGATAAGTGATAATAGTGGCTTTAGTCCTTAACTTACCACTTTCATTTTGTGAGTTTAGACATGAATAAAAAGCTCTGAGAATGCGGGTTTTACAGTATTTAGATCACACTTTTTATTAACAACTCACCCTATTTTGTATCTCAATAGCTTTCCTTACATTTTACACCTTTACACTCGTTACAACATAACATTAGTATGCTTGATTCGTTACTTATGCATTAAGACGTTGCTGTGACGATTAGCTGTAGACATGCTCCGTACTTATCTAGGCAGTGTTTATAGATAACTATTTATTTGGCTTGGCTCAAGTAAATCTGGCTTTGCTCAACTAAATAGTTGCCGTATCTGTAACGTCACCGTTTATTCAAAATAACAATAATGGAGTTAATCTATGAGAAAGTCATTAATTGCTGTGGCAATTACTTCGACTCTGCTAATGACTGCATGTCAGCAGATGAACACAAGCGCACCACAACAAGCCGTATCTGCAACTGAGCAGCAAGTTGTCGCTAACCCATTTTTTGTCAAAAGCGAGCTGCAATATCAAGCACCTGACTTTACTCAGATTAAAGATGAGCACTTCATGCCAGCATTTGAGCTGGGCATGCAGCAGCACCTAAAAGAAATCGACGCCATTGCTAACAACCCTGCGCCAGCGACATTTGAAAATACTTTTGTTGCGATGGAGCGTTCAGGTGAGTTATTAACTCGCGTATCACGCGTGTTCTTTAACCTTGTTGGTACAGACAGCAACGCTGAACGTCGCCAAATTCAAAAGACTATGGCGCCTAAGCTTGCAGGTCACTCAGACAACATTAACCTAAACCCTAAGTTATTTGAGCGTGTTGAAACCCTATACAACAAACGCGATCAACTAGGTCTAGATAGCGAGCAACTGCGCCTAGCTGAAACCACTTACAAAAACTTTATCCGCGCGGGTGCCAAACTTTCAGACGCTGAAAAGAAAACCATTCGTGCACTTAATGCTGAGCACTCAACGCTGACGACTCAGTTTGGTCAAAACCTGCTGCAAGAAACCAAAAACATTCAAGTGATTGTTGATGATGTTGCCGAGCTTGCTGGTCTTTCTGATTCACAAATTAGGTCTGCTGCAGCGTCTGCAAAAGCAGCAGGTCACGATGGTAAATACGCCATTAACATCACTAACACCACACGTCAGCCAATTCTTGCCTCGCTAGATAACCGTGAGCTACGTGAGCGTGTATGGAAAGCTTCTGCAAATCGTGCTCAATCAGGTAAAACTGATAACGGTAAAATCGTTGCGCGTTTGGCGACGCTGCGCGCTGAAAAAGCACAACTGCTAGGTTACGACAACTGGGCGAGCTTTGGTCTTGAAACTAGCATGGCGAAAACACCACAAGCGGTATACGACATGCTAGGTTCTATGGTGCCAGCAGTTGTTGAAAAAACTAAAGTTGAAGCGGCTGATATTCAAGCCATGATTAAAGCCAAGGGTGGTAATTTTGAGCTGCAACCTTGGGACTGGGCATACTACGCCGACCTTGTTCGTCAAGATAAGTACAACCTAGACGAAGCTGAAGTTAAGCAATACTTTGAGTTTGACCGCGTGCTAAATGACGGTGTGTTCTACACCATGGGCAAACTATTCAACATTAGCTTCAAACTGCGCCCTGACTTACCTGTGTACCATGAAGATGTAAAAGCATACGAAGTATTTGACGCTAACGGTGATAGCCTAGCTATCTTCTATGCGGACTACTTTGCTCGTGACGGTAAGCGTGGCGGTGCGTGGATGTCTTCATTCGTTGGTCAATCTAAGCTTTTAGAGCAAAAGCCAGTGGTTGTGAATGTAATGAACATTCCTAAAGGCCCAGAAGGTGAAAAGACATTAGTTAGCTATGACAATGTAACAACCATCTTCCACGAGTTAGGTCATGGCCTGCACGGTATCTTCTCTGATGTGAAATACCCAAGCCTCGCGGGTACTGCAGTATCACGTGACTTTGTTGAGTTCCCATCGACTTTCCAAGAAGATTGGGCGGCGCACCCACAGGTGATTGCTAACTATGCTAAGCACTACAAAACAGGTGAGCCAATTCCAAAAGACCTACTGGATAAAGTGATTGCTTCTCGCAGCTTCAACCAAGGCTTCGACACCCTTGAGTATATGGCAGCTGCGCTGCTAGATATGGAATGGCACACAGTTTCAGCTTCTGACAAGATTGGCGATATTAATGAATTCGAGCATGCTGCACTGAAAAAGCACGGCGTAGACATTGCAGCTGTGCCTCCTCGTTATAAGTCAGCTTTCTTCTCACACTCAATGGGCGGCGGTTACTCAGCGGGTTACTATGCTTACATGTGGAGTGAGATCTTAGCTGCTGATGCATATGCATACGTACAAGCGAATGGTGGCCTAACGATTGAAAACGGCGATAACTTCCGTAAAAACATCTTAGCTGTGGGTAACAGCAAGAACTTAATGGACGCTTACAAGGCCTTTAGAGGTCAAGAGCCAACAACTGATGCACTACTGATTCGTCGTGGTTTGAAGTAACCAAAGTTTAGCTTAGATTGGTTTAACCATGAGCCATTAAAAGGGCTAAGAGCTAAAGGCTAAGAGCAAAAGGGCTGATTATTCAGCCCTTTTTTGTGCCTGAGGTTTGGCTCTCAGGTAAAGTTCTACTGAATGGAACTCGCTAATTTCAATCAACAGTAAAAATTTGATTTGACACATTCGAAAATTCATATATATTTATTTTCGAATATTTAGCGTAGAACTTCAGGTCATATGTGCTGACCCTGCTATGCTAATTCACAAGTTCATTTTTATTGGTTTATTTAGAGGTGAAGACTGATGACACAAGCTGCAAATGAAGTTATTCCAAAGGATTCGCCTGCTACTGAGCTGCTTGAAACTGGTGTATCGCCACTTACGTTTTATAAATCACTTGCCGATGAAACCAGACTATTGAGTTTGTTATTGATCGCAACGGAGCAGGAGCTTTGTGTTTGCGAATTGATGCAAGCATTAGATGAAAGCCAGCCAAAAATCTCCCGTCATTTAGCTCAGCTGCGCAAAGCGGGCTTACTGCAAGACCGCCGCCAAGGGCAGTGGGTGTTTTACCGCATTTCACAATCGCTACCTCAATGGATGCAGCAAGTGCTGCGAGACAGCTTACACAATAGCCAAACATATATTGCCCAAAGTCAGCAGCGATTGGCGCAAATGGGCGACCGACCAACACGCAATGGTAAATGCTGCTAGGTGCGACGAGAAAGCTGCAAGCATTCGCCAGCAAATTTATGAGTTATAGATAGTTTTAATGTATTGAGGAATAAGTAATGACAATTAAAGTAGGTATTAACGGCTTTGGCCGTATGGGACGCTTATCTATGCGCGCCGCATTCGACTGGGATCAAGTTGAGTTTGTGCAAATTAATGACCCAGCAGGTAATGCAGAAACCTTAGCTCATCTGGTTAACTTTGACTCTATTCATGGTAAGTGGCATCACGAGGCGGTTGCCTCAGGTGATAGCATTGTGGTGGACGGCAAAACTATCCTTTGTTCATCAAACAAGGCGATTAGCGACACTGATTGGTCACAGTGCGATGTAGTGATTGAAGCCTCGGGAAAAATGAAGTCTAAGGCTGTGCTGCAAGCGTATCTTGATCAAGGTGTTAAGCGTGTTGTGGTTACCGCGCCAGTGAAAGAAGAAGGTGTGTTAAATGTCGTTGTTGGCGTTAACCATGACCTTTACGACCCAGAGCAGCATCCAATTGTGACAGCAGCATCTTGCACTACCAACTGTTTAGCGCCTGTGGTTAAAGTGTTGCATGAAAAGTTAGGCATCAAACATGGCTCTATGACCACTATTCATGACATCACTAATACCCAAACCATTATTGATGCACCTCACAAAGACTTGCGCCGCGCCCGCGCTTGCTCAATGAGCCTTATTCCAACCACGACGGGCTCAGCAACTGCGATTACCCATATCTTCCCAGAGCTAAAAGGTCGCTTAAACGGTCACGCTATTCGCGTGCCTTTACTCAATGCTTCAATCACAGATTGTGTGTTTGAAATGAATCAGCCGACCACAGTTGAAGAGATTAATGCGCTATTACAAGATGCTGCAGACAATGAGCTTAAAGGCATTTTAGGCTTTGAAACCCGACCGCTTGTGTCGATTGACTATCGCACCGATCCGCGCTCAGCCATCATTGACGCTATGTCGACTATGGTGGTTAATGACACTCAAGTGAAGCTATATGTTTGGTACGACAACGAGTGGGGCTATGCTAACCGCACTGCTGAGTTAATGCGTATGGTAGGACTACAGGACAAGTAATATGTCACTGCTGACTAAGTTAAGCTCACTGCCCGATGCGATTAAACAGTATCTTATCGTTACTGGTAATTACTGGGCGTTTACGTTAACCGATGGCGCGCTGCGCATGCTGGTGGTGCTGTATTTTCATCAGCTTGGGTATGCGCCGTTAGAAATTGCCATGCTGTTTTTGTTTTACGAGTTCTTTGGCGTGGTGACTAACTTAGTCGGTGGCTGGTTAGGGGCAAGGCTCGGGCTTAATCGCACCATGAATATTGGTCTGGCGATGCAAGTTATTGCTCTTGCTATGCTATTGGTGCCCGAAACTCACTTAACAGTCATTTGGGTAATGATGGCCCAGGCGCTATCTGGCATTGCGAAAGACCTGAATAAGATGAGTGCTAAAAGCTCCATCAAGCTGCTAGTGCCTGGTGATGCTCAGGGTAAACTTTATCAATGGGTGGCGATCTTAACAGGGTCGAAAAACACCTTAAAAGGCGTGGGCTTTTTCTTAGGTGGCGCGCTGCTTAGCGCCTTTGGTTTTCAAACCGCAATCATGATTATGGCTATCGCGCTGGCACTGGTTTGGCTTATGAGCATCATGCTGCTTAAGCAAGACATGGGTAAAGCCAAAAACAAGCCTAAATTTTCGCAAATTTTCTCTAAGAGTCAGGCGATTAACTATTTGTCTGCGGCGCGCATGTTCCTATTTGGTGCCCGTGATGTCTGGTTTGTGATAGCGCTGCCCGTATTCCTTGCTAGCCAGTTTGATTGGGATCATTGGTATGTTGGCGGCTTTTTAGCTTGCTGGGTGATTGGCTATGGCATAGTGCAAACCTTTGCGCCGTATTTTACTGGTAAGAAGCAAGGTAAGGTGCCAAACGGTAAAGCGGCATTTGCCTGGGCGCTACCACTGGTGAGTGTACCGTTAGTTATTGCTGCATCACTGCATTTTAACTGGCAGGTGAGCGCAGTATTGCTATCGGGTTTGATGGTCTTTGCCGTGTTGTTTGCGATTAACTCATCACTGCATAGTTACTTGATTGTTAGCTACGCCGGAGATGATGGTGTATCGCTGGATGTTGGCTTTTACTATATGGCCAATGCGATGGGGCGCTTAATTGGCACCGTACTATCGGGTTGGCTTTTTGGTGCTTACGGTCTAACGGTTTGCTTGATTGTGTCAGCGATATTTATTTTACTCGCGGCGCTATTAGCACTGAAATTACCTAGGTAGATGTCTGGGTATTGTTATTAGCTGAATTTAGGCTGAGTTACGGGAAGATATCAAAAAGGCGCTTTGTTTAAAGCGCCTTTTTATCATCTATTTTAGAGCGGATATATTGAGTTTTTCAGATTAGTTGAGCGTGCTGATAATGGTCTCATCTAAACCAAATAAACTAAGGTAAGCGGCAATATTCGATTGCTGCGGATTGCTTTCACCTTCAGTGCGAACCAGTTGTGCGCGGATAATTTGCTGTGATTTACGCTCCATGATCAGCTCAACTTCGAGCATTTTTTGATACTCGTCCTCACTGGTGTGTGCTTTGGCTTTACGGCGTAGCGTGCGATAGGGGATAAGTACAAACTCTTCCCACCTTGCAATTGCCTTTGCCAGCGACTGCCAGCTTGCTTTAGCAATGAAATACCCCTGAGCATCAAGATACTCTGCCAGCAAGATGAGGTTCACATTGGTGTGGTAGTTGTCTTGTAAACTGATATAGCGATTAGGATTCGCTAGGTAGGCTTGCTCACAATGTTGCCATAACTGCTGATCTAACGCAGGGTGATCAAAAGCTGTCATAAATCTCTCCATGATTTTGCCCCTAAGCTATAGTGCAAAGTACTAGCACGCATTGGTTTAAGCGTGTTAGCAGTAATTGAACTCATGCTATTGGGGCATCCTTAACAGACTATTAAGTAAAGCACTAAAGTGGAGAATTTTCCTGCTCAATGGCTTCGATACTTTCTTGAAGCTCTAGCCAGTCCATTTCGCTTTCTTCCATCGCCTGCGTAAGCTCAACTCGTTCATCCAGTACCTTGGTGAGCTTTGCCTTGTTCTCGGCATCGTAAATATTGGTATCAGCTAATTGGGTTTCAAGTTCGCTCAAGCGTGTTGACCATTTTTCTTGGTCTTTTTCTAGCTTGGCTTGCTTTTTCTTCAGCGGAGATAGCTTTTGACGTAATTCAGCCTCTAAACGCTTTTGCTGCTTTTTATCAATTTGCGGTACTGAGTCCTTAGTTGAGCTGCTCTCGCTCGCTGCTGCGGCTTTGGCTGCATCTAAAAGCCATTGGTGATAATCATCTAAATCGCCATTGAAAGGAGTGACTTCACCGCTATCAACTAAATAATAGTCACTGCAGCTTAGGCGCAGTAAGTGACGGTCGTGCGACACAATGACCATTGCGCCTTCAAAGGTTTGCAGGGCTACGGTAAGTGCATGACGCATTTCTAAATCTAAGTGGTTGGTCGGTTCATCGAGCAGCAGTAGGTTAGGGCGCTGCCATACCAATAGCGCAAGTACCAAACGGGCTTTTTCACCGCCAGAAAATGGTTTTACAACCGACAGAGCCATATCGCCGTCAAACCCAAATCCGCCAAGGAAGTTGCGCAGATCTTGCTCTTTGGCATTAGGTGCTAGGCGTGCAAGATGCTGCATTGGCGTTTCATCCAGATGCAAAAACTCAACCTGATGCTGAGCAAAATAACCAATATTAAGCCCTGGGTTTGGCTGATACTTACCTGATTGCGCTTCAAGTTGCCCGGCAAGTAATTTAATCA
This sequence comes from Shewanella sp. WXL01, assembly GCF_012263345.1. NCBI lineage: Bacteria > Pseudomonadati > Pseudomonadota > Gammaproteobacteria > Alteromonadales > Shewanellaceae > Shewanella > Shewanella sp. WXL01. Next base: position 699,239 of record NZ_JAAIKQ010000001.1, read on the forward strand.
GTGTTGATTTACCTGCACCATTGCGCCCGAGTAAACCAATGCGCGCGCCGGGGACCAGATTGAGTTGGACCCTATTCAGGATAGTTTTGTCACCATAACCAGCGGCAACTTGCTCCATGGCAACTAGCGGATTAGGTAAAGCATCTGGCGCTTTGAACGCCATGGTAAACGGGCTTTGTGCGTGAGATGGCAACAGCTCGGTCATTTTTTCCAGTGCTTTTAGGCGGCTTTGAGCTTGCTTTGCTTTGCTGGCTTTGTAGCGAAAACGGTCAACGAATGACTGCATGTGCGCGCGCTCTTTTTGCTGACGCTCATAGGCTACTTGTTGCTGCGCCATGCGTTCTGCGCGAATACGCTCAAAGGCGGTGTAGTTGCCTTTGTAGTAATTAAGTAAGTGATGCTCAACATGTACGATTTCATCAACAATACCGTCGATAAAATCACGGTCGTGACTAATCAAGATTAAGGTGCCTTGATAGGTTTTAATCCAGCCTTCTAGCCAGTATGTAGTATCTAAGTCTAAGTGGTTGGTTGGTTCATCGAGCAGCAATAAGTCTGAGCGGCACAGCAGCGCTTGAGCCAGGTTAAGGCGCATACGCCAACCACCGGAAAAACTTTTAACTGGATTACTCTGCTGTGCTTCGCTAAAGCCAAGACCAGCTAGTAGTGCGCCCGCGCGTGCATGAATAGCATAGCCACCAATTGCATCAATTTTGCCGTGAATTAGCGCGATAGCATTGCCATCATCGGCTAGCTGAGCTGCATGCAATTGCTGCTCTAGCTCACGGTACTCAGCGTCGCCATCAATGACATACTCAATTGCACTGGTATCCAGCGCCGGTGTTTCCTGAGCTACCGAGGCAATTTGCCAGCCGCTAGGTATGTTGAATTCACCTTTGTCGAGTTGTAGCTGTCCTTTAATTAACGCAAGCAGTGACGATTTACCTGTGCCATTAGCGCCCACAAGCCCAACCTTATGTCCTGGGTAGACTGTCAGTGAGGCTTCATTGAGTAAGGTTTTGCTGCCACGGATAAGCTGGGCTTGGCTAATGTTGATCATGAAAAACTACTTGGCTTAGATATCGAATATGGGGCGCATGATACCCCAAAGGCGCAGTTTTTTCCCACAATATTGGTGGTGAGCTATTAAAACGTGGCAAAATAGTGCTTAGCATCAATATAGATAACTAAAAACAACAAGAGTGATATATGGCACGAGTAAAAAAACGCTTTGTAGCTGGGGCTAAATGCCCAAAATGCGGCGCCCAGGATAGTATTGTGCTGTTTATGGACAATGGTATTGAAACCGTTGAATGCACAGATTGTGATTACCGAGAGCAGCAAGCTGATCAGGCTGTCGCTAAGCAGTCTAGCGGTGCCATGATTGGTGTGTTTAAGCCTGAATAACATAGCATATTCGCGGTAAACAAAAAGAGCAGCCAATGGCTGCTCTTTTGCTATTTAAGTTTACTGACTCATTAGTAAGTCTGGTGGTGTCTCGGCCGAAATCTTCATTTTGTGCTGATTAAGCAATTTGATCACACTGAGGTTGTTATTGGTTAAATCGTCAAAGCGTTGATTAATTTCTTCCAGCTCTAGCCCATAGCTTGGGTCGTCTTTTTCTTTACTTTGCCAGTAGTGTTTTCTGTCTAACTTTTGTACTTCACTGGCACGCAAAATTTCAAAGTAACTGTTTTCTTGCTTTAAACGATAGATCTCACCATCTAGTAACTGCAAAAGTTTTTCTCGAGAAATGGTTTGCTTCTTTAACAGGGCTTTCAGTGGATCGTTTTTGACTTTTTTCTTGTCGGAATCGGTTTCGGTGGCGATGCCTAACTCGTATTCAATTTTGTGCTGGCGGAATTCTTGTGGGCACACTGTGTGGCTGAAAACGACTTTATTGTTTTTCATACATTTGTAAATGGTACTCGTATCCGCCTGAGCTAAGCAGGGCAGAATTAGAGCGAGTATAAAAAACAGTCGAGTTGCCATAGGGGGCGACAGGTCCTTTTGCTAACGATATGTGTTCCAGACAGTATAGCCTTCACGTAGGGATCGTATTGAAGATATTCCATTAACTCCGGTATTTTTACGTGAGAGCTACCTTATTTAGTATAAGCGACTAACAAGGCTATCGATCACTATGGCTTAATTTTAACGATAAAACCAGTTTTTTAACAATGTTTTTATTGCGGGAATTATAGATTTTTTAATGTTTTTTAAATGCTTACAAGCAGCGCGAGTAAGCATTTAGTTACATTTATTGTGCTGATAATATGAGTTAATGTTGCAGACTATTTAAGCTCGAAAACCATATTATCAATCAGGCGTGCTTTACCTAGATAGGCTGCGGCTAAGATAACTAGCTGTTTATCGCCCGCATTAGCAGGTTTTAACGTCACTGCGCTGCGAACCTCGATATAGTCAAGTTTGAAGCCGACTTGTTCAATCATCTCAATAGCGTGCTGGCGAACGTTTGCTAGTTCCTCACCTTGCTGTAGCCCTTGTGCTATGTAGTCCATGGCTTGTTTGAGTTTGGCTGCACGTTGCTTTTCATCAGCCGTTAGATAGCCATTGCGAGAGCTCATAGCCAGACCCGATGGCTCACGAATGGTATCAATGCCGATGATCTCAATTGGCATTGATAGGTCTTCGACCATGGTTTTGATGATGAGCAATTGCTGAAAATCTTTGCGACCAAATAATGCAACATCAGGTTGGACGATATTAAATAGCTTGTTTACCACAGTGGCAACGCCGCGAAAATGTCCTGGGCGAGTGGCGCCGCAAAACTCATCGCCAATTTCAGGCACTTCGATAAAGGTTTGCTTATCTAATCCTTTCGGGTAGATGATGTCTGGTGTTGGCATAAACAGTAAGTCCGCGCCAACTTCAATTAGTGCTTTACTGTCTTGCTCATAAGTGCGCGGGTAGCCGTCAAAGTCTTCGTTTTGGCCAAATTGCATCGGGTTTACAAAAATAGAAACCACTACAACGTCAGCTTGTTGTTTGGCATTTTTAACCAGGGTTAGGTGACCTTGGTGCAAGTTGCCCATAGTCGGTACAAATGCGACTTTCTTGCCTTGTTGTTTCCATTGACTAACTTGCTGACGAATATCTTGGATGCTGGAAATCGTTTTCATGGGACACTCTTAAATAAACGAGGGTGTTGAATTGAGGTTGATGTATCGCTTGTTACTAGGCGTTTATAGTGTATAAAGCGGTTGTAATAAAATGCGCCTGAGATTAGCAGGCGCATGGATTTCTACTTAAATTAGTTAAAGGTGTGCTCTTCACCTGGGAAGATACCTTGTTCAACTTCTTCAATGTAGGCTTTTACCGCTGCGCGAATTTCACCAGTTTGCTTTAGGTAGTTCTTAGAGAAACGCGGAATATAGCCGCTAGAAATACCTAATACATCGTGCATCACTAGGATTTGGCCGTCTGTGTCTTTACCTGCGCCAATACCTATCACAGGAATGGTCAACTCTTCAGTAATGGTTTTAGCAAGCTGTGCAGGGATGCACTCAAGCACTAATAACTGTGCGCCGGCTTGTTCCATGGCTTTGGCTTCATTAATAATGCGCTGGGCATTTTCATTGTCGCGGCCTTGCACTTTAAAACCACCAAATACGTGCACTGACTGAGGCGTTAAGCCTAGGTGAGCACATACAGGAATGCCGCGCTGTGTCAGCATTTTTACGCTTTCTAGCAGCCACTCACCGCCTTCAACTTTAACCATAGCGGCGCCAGCTTGCATTAGCTTGGTCGCATTTTGCATAGTTTGCTCTGGCGTAGCGTAGCTCATAAATGGCATGTCAGCGATAAGTAAGGTGCGCTCAATACCGCGGCGTACGCAAGCTGTGTGGTAGGCAATATCATCGACTGTGACAGGTAGGGTGTCGCTATGGCCTTGTAGCACCATACCCATAGAGTCACCGACAAGCAGTACATCAATGCCTTCACTGTCAAAAGCGCCAGCAAAGCTAGCGTCGTAGGCGGTCAACGCGGTAAATTTTTTACCTTCTTGTTTAAACTTCATCAAGGTTGAACTGGTAACTTTAGACATAATGGACTCTTAATTACATTTGATTGTTGCGAGGGATATCTGCATGCAGCTTAACCCTAGTTGGGCATTTGATAAACTTAAGCGGGCAGTTTTTGTAGCTCGTCTCGCATAGTTTGATTGACTAGCTTATTGATTGAGCTGCCACAAGGCAAGGTTAGTTCGGGTGATATTTCTTCAAGGGGAACAAGAACAAAACTACGCTGCTTCATACCGTAGTGGGGCACGGTGAGCCTAGGTAGCTCAATGGTTTGTTGATTATAGAGCAAAATATCTAAATCCAAGGTGCGTGGTCCCCAGCGAACTAGACGTTCGCGGCCTTGATTAAGCTCAATTTGCTGCAGCGCATCGAGTAATTCAATTGGTGCGAGTTGAGTGATAAAGCAAGCTACTGCATTAACATAATCTGGCTGCTCAACATCACCCATAGGCACTGAACGGTAATAGCTGGAGACTTGAATTTGGCCATCAAGACTTAAGGCTTTCATCGCCGCAACGGCATTATTAAGCTGAGCACTAGGGCTATCAAGATTAGCGCCCAGTGCGATATAAACCAGATTATGTGCTTGTTGATTACTCACGTGAAGATAACTCTCTAACAGGCTCGCCAGTTACGACTCGCCTGCAGGTTTCTTATTGGCTGGTTTTCTGCGGCGACGGCGCTGCTGCGCGTTACGATTACGCTGGTTGCCTTTGCCTTTTTTGACCATATCGCTGCGAGTTTGCTCATCACCTTCAACAAAGCTTGTCCACCAGCTAGCAACCTTAGCGGCTGTGCCACCTTCAGCTTCAGCGCGTAGCAGCAATAAGTCATAAGCTGCGCGGAATTTAGGGTGTTCAAGTAACTTGAATGCGCGCGCACTTTGGCTGCGCTCTAGGCGCAGTTGTAGCTGCCAGATATCCTTAGCTGGAGTGCTAAAACGGCGCGGGATACTAATGGTGCGGCACTGCTGCTCCATTACATCGCCCATAGCGGCAACGTTAGCATCGTAAATACTTAAACCGCTTTCTAGCGCGATATCATCGGCGCGTTGCTTGAGCGGGTACCACAGCAGAGCTGCGTAGAAAAATGCCGGCGTGACCGGTTTGTCCTGCGCCACACGTAAGTCAGTATTACGCATCACAGCATCAAGCATTTTTGCCATGCTGCCTTTTGGTGAGTCTTGTAATAATGCATCGATTTGTGGGAACAATGGCTCAAACAAATCAAAGTCTTGCATCATTTCAAGGTTCGCAGCAGCCTTGCCTGAGAAGAATAACTTAAGCACTTCTTCGTACATACGCGCAGCGGGGATACCTTTTAGCAGTGGTGCAAGCTCGCGAATTGGCTCTGCGGTGCGCGGCTCAATTTGCATATCAAGCTTGGTTGCAAAGCGCACTGCACGCAGCATACGCACAGGGTCTTCACGGTAGCGCGTTTCAGGATCGCCAATTAAGCGAATGATGCGTTGGTCGAGATCTTGAATACCGCCTGAGTAACTGTGAATTGAGTAATCACTGATATCGTAATATAAGGCGTTTACAGAGAAGTCGCGGCGCTCGGCATCTTCATCAATCGTGCCATATACGTTGTCTCTTAGTAGGCGACCTTGAGCATTCGATTTCGATACTTTGTCGTTGTTGCCATTGCTTTCGTGATGACCACGTAAAGTCGCAACTTCAATAACGTCGCGACCAAATACAATGTGCGCCAGACGAAAACGGCGGCCAACTAAACGGCAATTCCTAAATAAGCGCTTAATTTCTTCAGGCGTCGCATTGGTGACTACATCAAAATCTTTCGGTTCAAGACCCAAAAGAATATCGCGCACGCCGCCACCGACTAGATAAGCCTGAAAGCCAGATTTGTGCAGACGATAAAGTACCTTGAGCGCATTCTCACTAATTTGACGACGGGAAATGTCGTGATTATTTCTAGCCACAATTGTCAGGCCAGATGCATCTGCTTGTAATTGTGTTTCTTCTGCTTGCTCGTCAGCTGATGAATCAAATAGCTGTTTGCAGAATTGACTAATACGGCGAAAAATAATGCACCTCGTTCAGATAAAATGGTTGATTAAAAATCTGGCGGCTATGATATACCCAACGCCAGCAATAAGCGAGTTTCCAAGTCGCTTAAATCAATATTTCAGTTTGCTTTGGGACGCGTGTGATATCGAATTGTGAGACAGCTTGCTTAAGCATAATGTCAACGCGATCAACATCAACTTTTTGCTGCCCTAAAAAGGCTAGTGCCGCATTTATGCTTGCTTGAGGTTTGTTTATATCAATCGCCGGTGCGTGGTTTTGTTTGGACAGTTTAAAGCCTGGCTCAACACTGGCAACGGGCACATGCGCCCATTTTGGGGCATCAAGCCCGAGCATGGCAAATAAACTCAATTGGCGACAGCTTGAGGTAAGCAGATCGCTACCGCGCACCACTTCAGTGATACCTTGCTCTGCATCATCTAAAACTACCGCTAACTGATAGGCAAATAAGCCATCGCGGCGCTTGATAATAAAATCTTCGCTAGCAAAGTCTGCTGCTACATTAACCTTGCCCATAATCTGATCATCAAATGTGGCAATTTGTGCCTGGTTAATAACACGGATGGAACCATCTTGATGATTCAGAGCGCGGCAATGACCGCTATAAATACCGCCAGCTTGTTGAATTTGCTTGCGAGTACACTGGCAGAAATATGCTTGATTAGATGTGATTAGCTCATCAATGCAGTCTTGGTAGGCTTGATGGCGTTGACTTTGGTACATGACTTGCCCGTGCCAACGTAGTCCATAAGCATCTAAGGTTTTTAAGATATCGTTTGCGGCACCTGCGACTTCGCGTGGTGGGTCAAGATCTTCCATTCGCAGTAGCCATTGGCCTTGCTCGGCGTGGGCACGCAGATAACTTGCCAATGCAGCAATTAAAGAGCCAAAGTGCAAAGGGCCAGATGGAGAGGGAGCAAAACGACCAATGTAGTTAGTCATAGAAAGCGGCGACTAGCGACTGAAAGGGGTAAAAGATAAGAGGGAATCATAGGGGTGAGAAGTCTCACCCCACAAAAGCAGTGGCTTAGCCAGCCATTTGCTTTTCTTTGATTTCAGCTAGTGTTTTACAGTCGATACATTGATCTGCTGTAGGACGTGCTTCAAGACGACGGATACCGATTTCGATACCACAAGAGTCACAGAAGCCGAAATCGTCTTCTTCGATCTTTTGTAGTGTTTTCTCAATCTTTTTGATCAGTTTACGTTCTCTATCACGTGCGCGTAGCTCTAGGCTGAATTCCTCTTCTTGCGCTGCACGGTCAACAGGATCTGGGAAGTTTGCCGCTTCATCTTGCATATGGTTCAAGGTGCGATCGACTTCTTCACGTAGTTGGTTGCGCCAAGCTTCTAAGATCAGTTTAAAATGATCTAACTGATCTTGATTCATATACTCCTCACCAGGTTTTTCCTGATAAGGTTCTACACCTGCGATAGCGAGTACGCCAAGTTTTTTAGTGCCTTCAGGCATAACGCATCTCCTGTATTGTTGCGTTTTTAAGGGCGTCTTAAAAATTTGAGGTCGCTATCTATAGCAAAATCTATATAGCGAGGCAAATTTTTTATTTGCTAATTTATTGTTTTATGACTTAGACAATAAATTTACAAACTGTTTCGATTCGTCCACCTGTGGTAGACATGGCTACTTTATAAGCCAGTACCTCTACACCCTGTTCAATCGCGTCTTTTAGTAAGTCTGCGTATTTTGCGTCAATATGGGCTGCTGGTTTGACGGTTGAAATTCCACTGTGCTGTACCACAAACAATAATACGGCGCGGTGGCCTTGCTGTACCATGGTGACCAACTCTCGAATGTGCTTTTGTCCGCGAGTGGTGACCGCATCAGGAAAATACCCTGTATTCCCTTCAAGTAAAGTACAACTTTTGACTTCAATATAACACTTTCGCCCTTCTTGGCTAGATAGCAGTATGTCTATTCGGCTATTTTCTGCACCGTACTTCACTTCTCGCTTTAGTTCGTCATAGCCTTGAAGTTCAGTAATCACGCCTGATTCAATGGCTTCCTGCGCTAGGGCATTAGCATTACCTGTGTTAATGCCAATAAGGTGACCTTGATCGCTTTCCATTAGCTCCCAAGTATGGGGGTATTTACGCTTGGGGTTGTCAGAGGTGGAAAACCACACCCGGTGGCCTTCAAACAGGCAGTTTTTCATCGAGCCGGTATTTGGGCAGTGGATGGTGATAACTGAGTCGTCAGCTAGGCGTACATCGGCTAAAAAACGCTTGTAACGCTTAATTAACTTACCTTCGAGTAGTGCGGGAGAATAATTCATCAATCTAATTTTTCATCATTATTTTGAGCTAGATGTTAACAAACTTTCCCTTGGAATAATCTAATTGTTCAGCCTACACTAGGCGCAAATAACAAGTGCAACTGAAGTGTCTACTAAAACAGCTGCATTTTGGGGGCGCGTGAGAGCGGCCATTAATAAAATAATGATATAAGGAATGACCTATGCAATTTATGATTGTTAAATTATCCAATCAAGCGGCCACTGGCCCTTGGGGAAATGCTGCTGTAAGTTTCGAAAACGATCAGGCAACCGTTCATATGGTTGAGCAAGATGGTTTACGACATGTACAGGCTGCAGCACGTAAATTGCGTAATCAGGGCATTAACCATGTGCAGTTACAAGGCGAACTATGGGATGTGCACACTCAATGGGCGTTCTCGCAAGGTTTTACTTCAACTAAAGGTGACTTTGAGGTGAAGTGGTGCGGCACAGATGCTGAGCAAAGCCTACTAGCACATCAGTTTGAAGCGGCGCAATTTGCTAAAGACTTAACCAATGACACACCAGAGAATCTGTCTCCCGTTAAGCTTGCTGCACGTGCCGCAAATTGGTTGCAAAATATTGGTGGTGATAAGGTTTCGAGCCATATTATTGAAGGTCAAGGCTTGCTAGATAATCAGTGGGTGGGTATTCATGCAGTTGGCCGTGGTAGTGAGCGTCCACCGGCATTATTAGAGCTTGACTACAACCCAACAGGTGATGACAACGCACCAGTAGATATTGCACTGGTGGGTAAAGGCATTACCTTTGACTCAGGCGGTTACAGCATTAAACCGTCTGAAGGCATGTTGACCATGAAGTGCGATATGGGTGGTGCGGCAACTGTGACTGGTGCTTTGGGTTTAGCGATGAAGCAAGGTTTGAACAAGCGCGTTAAGTTGTTCTTATGCTGCGCTGAGAACCTAATTAGTGGTCATGCATACAAGCTAGGCGACATTCTTACTTATAAGAATGGTGTAACGGTAGAAGTGGTTAACACTGATGCGGAAGGTCGATTGGTGTTAGCTGATGGCCTGCAAGCGGCAAGTGAAACTAAAGCGCCATTGATTATTGATGCCGCAACCCTTACTGGTGCTGCCATGATGGCTGTTGGCGGTAGCTACAACGCGATTTTCTCACCGCAAGCTGAAACTCTGCAATTAGCGCAGCGCTGTGCAAGCCGCGTTTCTGAAAACGTATGGCCGTTGCCGTTAGACCCTTGGCATAAAGATATGTGCCCATCACCTTATGCCGACACAGCGAATAGCCGTCCTGTTAAAGGTGGTGGCGCTGGTGGCGCGTCTAATGCGGCTGGCTTCCTATGGCGTTTTGTGTCAGATGAAGCTAACTGGTTACATATGGACCTTGCTGCCGCGTTTGAAAACAACTCTGGTAGCTTATGGGCTGCTGGTGCGACCGCGCATGGCGTACTGACTATTGCCGAAATTCTTAATGACTAAATGCTCTCGGTTAATTAGTGCTACTGATTGAGTAGCATTAACTCTCTTGAGTTCCAAGCCGCCTTATATAGGCGGCTTTTTTCTGGACGCTCCTCCATATTCAGAATCCAAGTGCTTAACCCGCACCAGGTTGAATGTAGCTCTTGTTATTGAATATCAGTATTGGACATCTTAGTGCTAAGCACCGAGTTTTCTAGTGTAGAGTTTCTGGTAGCGAGGAGGTCGGCCTTGTCCAACATTGAGTGATTCATATAAATGCAGCTGATCGAATTCGATTTTTATGGGGTGCAGCTGTTGGTTAAACTGGCTTAAATGCTCTTCAACATCAGCGTGAGTAACCGAGCTAGCGGTTCGTATTGGGCGGGCAAGGGTGATGTGCGGCCGGTATTCATATTTAGATTGATATAACTCGAGATCAGCCGCGATAGTTTGTATCTGGCGATGCAAATTTGTTAATGCTGGCGGTGCGCTTCCTTCAATACATAAAATTTTGGTAGCTTGCCAATAGCTAATCTGGCCAAAATCGATACTAAATGCGTTACCTCGCAAACTTTGTAGCGAATTGTAAACATTGGTGGTTTTTTCTTGATTCACTTGTCCTAAAAAACCTAAAGTAACATGCATGTTTTCAATGGGGACTTGGGAACAAGATGACAGCAGTGGTTGCGCTGTCATTAAAAGTGGGGAAGTCACAGTTGTCGCAATTTGGCGCAACTTAATTTGTGTGGACGCAGAAATATCAAAGCCGACAAACAGTCGCTTAACGGTATTTTGTAACTTGTTTTCTGACATAAAAATGATGTCCTAGCTAAGGTGAGGTTAGCGATAAATATTGGTCGGTTAGAGTTTGCTAAATCAATGTTTCTGAAATAATAGTCATTGTCATCTATGCTTACCTATGTAGCGTTGTGAAGCCAAGCTATGAATCGGTGAGTCAATCGCAGCGTTACTTCTCCACCCCTGAGTGCAAATTGGATTGCTAATCAAAATTAGAGTGGATTAATGGTTAACAGTACACCACAGCTTTTAAAAAGTGTGTTATCTGAAGGACGATTTACAGATGAACATGCTACAACCCTTGCATTGCTCGACGAAGCCTTGATTCAAGTATGTGCCCAAGTCAGTTGCGATGCCGCATTTATCGTCACAAGTCAACAAGACAACCTTTTTGCGCCTAGTTTAGAGGTGGTTGATACCGCGAAACGTCAAGTCGCCAGTTATTTTACCCTTGAGCGCGACAGTCAAAGCCTATTTACTCAAGCATTGTTATCTGACACTGAGTTTCTGGATCTATTGCTTGCCAATGAATTTGCGCTTGAACTAAGCCTGACTGATGGAGATATACCACCATCAGAGCAAATGGACACCAGCAAGTTTGCACACGCGTTAAGTCAACTTCCCCAGTGGCTGCACCTTGCGGTGAGTCCTGCGGTCACGGTAGGTAATGTTCGTGTGATGCTAGCTTGCGTGTACATCCATAATCAGCCAATTGAAGTTGTTCGCAAAGATGATGTTAATAGTTGCCGCCATTTCTACTTAGAAGATATTACCTTCCAAGTCGCCTCAGCAATGGAGCTAAGAAGAGTATCTTATCTCCTTGAGAATAAAGAGCGCCAATATCAAGAGTTGTTTCAGCAGCTTCCAATGGCATGTGCCTTGGTTGATGTAAATGACTGTGTCGTGGTGCAAAATCAGGTAGCTAACCAGAGTTTGCCGCTAATCGAAGGTCAAAGCCTTTATGATTTAATGCAGTCAGATGATCATCCATTACTTGAAGATACACTTCACATAGTGCGCACAGGCATGCTGCGCCAGGCATTTTGTGAGCTGCCATTAAAAACGGGAATTCAGCAGCATTGGTACAAGTTTAGTTTTTGTCATGCCATGAACTCGCAAAAACAACTGCTGTTGATGGTTGAAGATATCACTGAGCGTTATCGCTTGGCTGATGAGTTATCTTTTCACTCTAACCACGATGCTTTAACTGGTTTACCTAATCGCATTCAGTTTGAAGCCCTGCTTGAAGAAGTGCTGGCAGAAGATGAAGAGATCCAAGCGTGTGTGGCATTTTTAGATCTTGACCAATTTCAGGTGATCAATGATTTAAGTGGTCACTTAGCCGGTGATCAATTGCTGCAGCAAGTGGCAAAAAGGCTCAAACAGTTACTGCGTAAAGGTGATGTCGTTGCTCGTCTAGGTGGCGATGAGTTTGGCTTGCTGATGTATTACGCCGATGAAGAAGCGGCGAAACAAGTCGCGAAACGTATTTGTCATCAGCTATTTGAGCATGAGTTTGTTTGGAAAAACGTTCAGCACAATGTTAGCGCCAGTATTGGTATTGCTAAACTAGATAAAACCGCCGATGACATTTATCAGGTTATGAGTCAGGCCGATGCAGCTTGCCGCTTAGCCAAGGAGGAGGGGCGTAATCGCTGGCATTATTTCTGCCCCGATGATCCGCAAGTTCACACGCTTTATAATCAGATGGTAGCTTCGGTTGATATTACCGGTGCGCTTGCACTTAATCAGTTCGAGCTTTTCTACCAGCTAATCGAACCTTTATCTAAAGCAGAGTCTGGTTTGCACATGGAAATCTTGCTGCGAATGGTGCAAGACGACGGCAAATTTGTCTCGCCTGGGGTGTTTTTGCCTGCGGCCGAACGTTATAACTTAGCGTCGAGAGTGGATCGCTGGGTTATCGATAACCTACTCAAATGGGGCAGTGATAATTTAGAAACCTGGCGTGAGCTGTCTATGGTGTCGTTAAACTTATCGGCCATGTCGCTCGCGGATCAAAAGTTTATGGGCTGGTTAGAAATGCGCTTGATGGTAGAGCCAGAGCTAGTAGATAAACTGTGCTTTGAAATCACTGAAACTGCAGCGGTAAGTCAATTGCAACAAGCCACTGCGTTAATTGATTTATTACAACCATTAGGTTGTAAACTGGCACTTGATGACTTTGGTTCAGGTTTTTCAAGCTTTGCCTATTTGAAATGTTTGAATGTCGATTTTGTCAAAATTGATGGCCAGTTTGTGGTGAACCTTTGCCGTGATTCAAGCGACCAGGCGATTGTGAATGCCATTTGTCAATTGGGTAAAGATATGAACTTTGAAGTGATTGCTGAGTTTGTTGAAAGCACTGAAATTGGATTCAAGCTAAAGCATCTTGGTGTCGATTATGGTCAAGGTTACGCCATTAATAAACCTGCGCCATTATCAACCCTAGATTCAGGTATACGACATCCTTGGTTGATTGAGGATAATGAGCAATTTATTGGTGGTGATATCTAACCTACCGCCTATTATTCACGACTTGGTTAACAGCGCTTTACTTTTCTAAACCTGAACTCGGAATAAGGAAGTGCCAATAACTCTGTAGTCTAGAGTAAGGCTTAGCGATACGTTTCTAACGAGATAGTTTTGTTTAGTTCAAGACGAAGCTACGCGTCAATAGCTAGCCTATTGCAAGTAGCTTCAACAAAGAAATAGACAAAAATAGCCGTTAGAAACCGATTTATTATCCCGAGCTCAGGTTTTCTAGATGCAGCCAGTGGTTTTTAGTACACTGGCGCTTATCATTTATTTGCATAGATAGTCGCAGCTCTAAGCGCCAAAATTCTTAACTTCATGCCATCGCAACCACAAGCTTCAACTCAATCTTCACCCCTCAATTCAGCTCAATTGGTCGCTGATCAATCTAGCCATGCACAGCATAGTGCGAAATCACCGGCTATGCCGATCAGCGAAATTTTCCCGCAGTTAAAAGCAGCCATTAGTGAACATCGCCAGTTTGTTATTGAAGCGCCAACCGGTGCAGGCAAGTCAACTGCGCTGCCCGCTGAAATGCTTAAATGGCAAGAGATTAGTGGCAAGATATTGATGCTAGAGCCAAGGCGAGTGGCCGCGCGAAATGTGGCGCACTTTGTTGCAGCAAGTTTGGGTGAGCCCATCGGGCAAACTGTCGGTTATCGAGTTCGCGGTGAAACTAAAGTCAGCTCGCAAACTCGCCTTGAAGTCGTTACCGAGGGCGTATTGACTCGAATGATCCAGCAAGACCCAGAGCTAACGGGTATCGATGTGGTGATGTTCGATGAAATCCATGAGCGTCATTTAACCACAGACATGGGGTTAGCACTGGCTCTTGCGGTGCAACAAGACTGGCGTGAAGATATCAAGATTATTGCGATGTCTGCGACGTTATCAGGCCTTCCTCTAGATAAGTTGATGCCAGATGCCGTGAGCTTGCAAAGTCAGGGGCGAAGTTTTGAGGTTGAGTTAGCTTACAAGGCCGCGCCAACTCAGTCGCCATGGTTAAATCACATGGCCAAGGTGATAGCTGATATTGCCAGAGGTGAGTCTGGCTATGCTGAGCAATATACTCAAGGCTCGATATTGGCATTTTTGCCCGGCAAAGGTGAAATTATTCGTCTTAGTGAACTGCTCTCGCACCTGCCTGAAGATTACCTTATTTGCCCGCTTTATGGAGAGTTAAGCGCTAAACAGCAACAAATGGCAGTGAATCGCGCCCCTGAAGGTAAGCGAAAGATTGTGCTGGCGACCAACGTGGCTGAGTCGAGTTTGACCATAGATGGCATAACAATTGTCGTTGATAGCGGTTATCAGCGCGAGGCGAGCTTTAACCCAAATAATGGTGTTACTCGCTTAAGTTTAAAACGCATTAGTCAGGCTTCGGCAATTCAACGCAGTGGCCGTGCAGGCAGGCTACAAGCTGGGCTAGCAGTAAGGCTTTGGGGGGCGGAGCAGCAAGGGCGTTTAGCCGCGACTACCGCAGCGGAAATTACTCAATCTGAGTTAACCCAACAAGCGCTTGATTGTGCTTATTGGGGAGAGGCGCAACTACAAGATTTACAGCTATTGTCGATGCCACCAAAAGTGAATGAGCAACTCGCATGGCAAACACTTCAGCAGCTGCAGCTGGTGGATAGTCATCATAAAATTACCGCCTTGGGGCGCAGCGCCTATGAATTAGGCGTGCATCCTCGCCTGGCTTTTATGCTGCTAAAAGCCAAACAAATTGCTGCAGATAACCCACAGTTGTTGCAACTAGCGTGTGCGCTAGCTGCGATTGTTGAAGCGCGTGGATTACCGAAAAAAGGCGTTGATATCGCTAAATATTTGCCGTTAACCGAGCAAGGGCAAGTGTGCCAGCAAGTGCAAAGTTGGCTAAATAGACTGCAAGATAAAGGTCAGGGTAAGCAAACAGCGCCTCGACAACCAGTAAATAGCTGGGCCAGTGATGCTGATATTAGTTTGCTGCTAGCCCTTGCTTACCCAGATAGAATCGCTAAGGCGAGAGGCCAGGGGCGGTTTTTACTCAGTCATGGCTGCGGCGTGAGCCTTGATGAAACCGAAGCATTAGCCAATGAAGACTATTTAGTTGTGGCCGATTTTGGTGAACACGCTAATCAGCAAAATGGTCGCGTTTACTTAGCCAGTCGATTACCCAAGTCACTATTTGATGGTGAGCTTGCTTATCTTGTGACTGAGCAAAGCCTAGGTGAATGGAATGCTGCGAAAGGGCGTTTTATTGCCGAAAAGCAAACCTGCATCGGCAAGGTAGTGTTAGCGCGCGAGTCGATTAATAAAATCGATCAAGCGATAGTGATTAACGCATTATTAGCTGAAATTAGGCGCCAAGGATTTGAGATATTCGACCATGTCCAAAAGCTCAAACAGTTGCAGTTAAGGGTGGCGTTGGCGAGACAGTTTGAAGGTGAGCTCTGGCCTGAGGTTAGTGAGCAGCAATTATTAGCTAGCCTAGAAGATTGGCTTGCTCCGTATCTCAATGAGGTTAAAACACTTGAGCAGCTTAAAAAGCTTGATGTGGCTAGCTTGCTACTGAATCAGCTAGATTGGAATTTGCAGCAACAGCTTGCTGAAAAAGTGCCAAGCCATTGGCCCATGTTAACCGGGACGCGCGCGCCAATTGAATATCAAGTGGATGATGCTAATCAACAAACAGCAGCAGGTGTACGTGCTTTGCTAAAAGTGCGATTACAAGAAGCGCTAGGTATGGCACAAAGCCCAAGTTTATTTAATGGTAAGTTTGTGATTACTATGTCGCTGTTGTCGCCGGCGCAAAGGCCTATTGCGGTTACTGCTGATCTTGCTAGTTTTTGGCAAGGGCCTTATGAGCATGTAAAAAAAGAGATGAAGGGTAAATACCCTAAGCATTTGTGGCCTGATGATCCTGCGAATACTCAGCCAACAAAATTTACTAAAAAGCGCACACCAGGCGCATAAGCGCCTAACAATATATTTTTGAGAAATACCTTTTATGGCAAAAGCGAAAACCACCGCAAAATCACCGCGTAAGAGTGCGGGCAAAACAACTAACAAAGCGGGGAAACGTGCTAAGAAAACTAATAAAAAAGCCTCTTCGTCTTGGGGGAGAAAGATCTGGTCATTGACCTGGAAGCTGACGTTAATTGCGTTTGCTGCTGTGACCTTCTACGCCATCTATTTAGACCAAATTATTGCTCGTAAATTTGAAGGACAAAAGTGGCATTTACCGGCACAGGTATTTAGCCGCTCTATGGCGCTATATCCAGGAGCTGCAGTCAATCACCCGCAATTGATGGCAGAGCTCAAAATGCTTGGTTACCGCAAGGTGGCAAATCCAAGACAAGTTGGTGAGTTTTCAGCATCGAAAACCCGTATTGAACTATGGCGACGAGCATTTTTGCATCCTGAAGGTAATCAAGCTGAGCAACGGGTGATGATTAGCTTTGATGAGCAAGGCATTGACTCGGTTAAACGCATGTCAGATAAACGCGAGCTTGCGGTGTTCCATCTCGAGCCCGTACTGCTCGATAGAATGATTGCCACAGGTGATGAAGACCGCTTATTTGTATCGACCATTAACATGCCGCAAACCATTATTGATGCGCTCATTTTGATTGAAGATCGAAGCTTCTTTGAACATCACGGCGTCAATCCGACAGCGATCGCTCGTGCGGCCATGGTTAATATTAGTGCTGGGCGTACAGTGCAGGGAGGTTCAACCCTAACTCAGCAGCTGGCGAAGAACTTTTTCCTATCTAGTCAGCGTAGTTTAGTTCGCAAAGCCCGAGAAGCCTTGATGGCGCTGATCATTGACTTTAGATATAGCAAGGATGAAATCCTCGAAGCTTATCTTAATGAAGTTTACATGGGGCAGGATAAAGCGCGCGGCGTACACGGTATGGGGCTAGCATCGCAGTTCTATTTTGGTAGGCCTATTGCCGAGTTAACAGTGGATCAGCAAGCATTTTTGGTTGCTGTGATTAAAGGGCCGTCTTACTACAACCCTTGGCGTTACCCAGAGCGTGCTAGAGAGCGCCGTGATCTGGTGCTGAGAATTCTGATGGAGAACGACAAGTTAACTGTCGCCCAGTACAAAGCGGCTGCAGGCTCACCGCTAGGCCTGCGCAGTGCTAAGCGCTCGGTTCATAAAAAACTGCCAGCCTTCTTTGCCATGGTTAAACAAGAGCTTAATGAGCGATTTGGCGAGTCATTGCTTAAACGCTCAGGAATTAAGGTTTACACCACGTTAGACCCAATGGCGCAAGAGGCGGCTGAAAAAGCTGTGGTAAGTACCCTTGCTGAGCTAGATAAGCGCACTAAGGATGTGCAAGTGGGTATGGTGGTTACCGATAAATATACCGGTGGTGTTGCCGCTATGGTGGGTGACAAGCAGCCAAGTTTTGATGGCTTTAACCGCGCTGCGCATATTCGCAGGCCGATAGGCTCACTGGTTAAGCCTTTTGTTTATGCCTCAGCGTTGGCTGAGCCGCAGCAATATACGCTTGCCAGTTTGGTAGATGATAAACCTATAACGCTCAAAAACGGTCAAGGACAAACTTGGTCACCAAAGAATGTCACTAAAGAGTTTAGTGGTCAGGTGCCCTTACTGACAGCGTTTAAAGACTCAATGAACGTACCTACAGTGAACGTGGGTATTGGTGTCGGCGTTGATGCGGTAGCGACTACGTTAATCAAGGCTGGCTGGTCTGAAGAAGTACCTACGTACCCATCAATGCTACTTGGTGCGGTGAATGGATCACCTTTGATGGTGGCGCAGGTCTATCAAACTGTGGCCGATGGTGGACGTTTCCGTAGACTGATTTCAGTTACGTCTGTGCTAGATGAAAACAATACGCCGTTAAAAGCTAAGCGCCCACGCAGCGAGCTTGCTATCGCGCCAGCAACCGATCATCTAGTGCAGTATGCTATGCATCAGGTTGTACGAAGTGGCACGGCTAAGCGCCTGGGTCGCGCTTTCCCAAATACGCGCCTGGCGGGTAAAACAGGTACCAGCAATGACAGTCGAGACTCCTGGTTTGCTGGCTTTGATGAGCGCAATGTCGCGGCAATTTGGGTTGGTCAGGACGACAACAGCAAGACGGGGCTTTATGGCAGTAGCGGTGCAATGGCTGTGTATCAGGCGTTTTTGAAAAATCGTCCACCGCTGAGTTTACGCTTGTCGCCGCCAAGCGGCATTGTGAATGGCTACTTTGAGGTTGCAACGGGGCAGGCTAAGCAAGCTGATTGTGGTGAAGTCGTCATGCTGCCTGCGATTGCAGAGAGCTATCAACCCGCAGCTAACTGTGGTGAGCCTTTATCTTGGTGGCAAAAATTACTTGGGCAAGATTAATTTGTCCTAGAATGATTTTAGGTTAGTTTTACCGTGGTTTTGGCGGTAAAACTAACCAAGGAAAAGATTCAATTCTATTGGTCGCTATTATATTCTACACTTTATATATTCACGAATAATTAACGGCTTAGGGGCTTTATGTTCGAGCACTTCAAACGTGTCTCAATACAAAAGCGTTCCCATATAGGATATCAGCGCTTTAAGCATTATCAGATCTATCAGGTCATGCTTCCCTATTCTAATTTTGTGCTGTCAGCCGTAAGTATTTATTTGCTGTTTCTGGTCTTTGATTACCAACATTTAGAAGATGACTTCTCAACCGCGGTCTTCATCCGTACAACCCTTTCCGCCCTATGTTTTGCCATGATGCTGTGGTTTAAACGTCATAAGCCCAAGTTGCTCAACTTTGCTGAATTTACGCTTATTTTAGTTGTGTACTGGTCGATTTTATATATTGGGCAACTGGCGATAGATGTTGGCGATTTTAACTATCAACTTGGTGGCACCTTAGTATTGGTGTACGTTGGCGCACTGAGTCGTTTGCCGTTTCACTATAGTTTTTGTGCACTTACGGCTATGTTGATCATTTACCTGGTAATGATAGCGCCAGAAAGAATCGCCCATGATTTTGACGGAGAGGTCGACCGTATCTCAATTATGGTAGGACTGTTTTTTATTGCCACTATCTCTAGTTTGCGCCGCGATTTTGAAACCTGGAAAGCCTATGAGCAATATCGGCAGATCCGCAGTCAGCGTCTAAGATTACAAGCCAGTCAAAAATCTCTTGCCGAGCAAACGATTACCGACCCATTAACCGGCCTTAAAAACCGTTTGTATTTTTCACAACATGCGTTTGATGCTGAGCGTTACGCTTGTCGTCACGGGTTAACCTATGCAGCTTTGATGATAGATATTGATAATTTTAAGCAGATTAATGACTTATACGGCCATCAAGTGGGAGATAAGGTAATTTCTCAGGTAGGTGATGTCATTCAAAGTTATTGCGGCAACTTAACCGACATGAACATTCGCTATGGCGGTGAAGAGTTTTTGGTGGTGTTTTTACGTATAGACAAAGACACGCTGGAGCAGATAGCTGCTGATATTTTACGCTCCGTTGTTGAGCTTCCCTGGCGAGACACTGGGCTTGATGTCACTGTGTCTATCGGCGCCGCATTTGCCAACGCAAAACAAACGCCACTTAAAAAGCTGGTTAACTTGGCCGATATGGCGCTCTATCGCGCCAAAAATGAAGGTAAGAACTGTCTGCGCTACTAGAGCAGTCTTGGAGCTAGGTGTTTGTTACTCTTTTTTCGCTTTAGCAAGTTGAGTTTTTAATTCGCTAATCTCACTAAGCATTTGAGTTTGGTTTTGTTCCATCTTTTGCTGATTTTGCTCCATACGCTCTAGTGCTCGTTCAATCTCTGATTTTATTTCTTCTTGGTGTGCCTGCTGCCGCTCTGCGTCATCAGGTGCAACGAATACCGATGCCATATAACCTGATATTACCCCGAAGAAGCTTACTCCACTGACAATCACAACGCCGCCGATAACATGCCCTGCAGTGGTAACAGGATAAAAATCACCATAACCGACGGTAGAGATGGTGACCAATGCCCACCAGATAGCTTGTTCTGCTGTGGTGATATTGGCATCTGGTGCGCCAGACTCCACCAGTAAAATCAGAATCGATGAGAAAGCTAGAATTAACACCATTGCCAATAAGAGGCTGGCGAGAGTGGTTTGTTTGCGTTGTTTTAGCAGCGGTAAAATCAGCGAGCGGCTAGCTCGAAGCAGGCGAATAACCCTTAAGATCTGGAAGATACGGGCAAACCTAAGTTGTTCAATGGCCGGAATACTGGCGACAAAATCAATCCAATGGGTTTTGACATAGTATTTTTTGTCGCGAGCGTTGACCAAGCCTACAAAAAAGCGGATTAAGAAGATGATACAAATTGATGAGTCGATAGCTAACAGTAAGCGATAGGTTTCGCGGTCAAGATTTGAGAACGTCATTGCGAGCACCACGACCACCGACACTAACGACAGCACCATCATGGCTAGCTCAATCGGGCTGGGCGTAGTTTCTCTTATGCGGGCTGACCATTTTTGTGAATCAATCATAGCAATCCATTTATGATTTATTGAAAACTCATTGCTTTATACCAAATGGTATTAGTACGCAGAGTAGCATAACAAAAACGCACAGTGCTAAGGACTGTGCGTTTTAAGTCAACCGATTAAGCTTATTTAGTTTCAACAAACTCGACGAGATCATCGATGACCCGCTTTTTGATTTCCAACTGGTCCTCGGGTGTTAGATCGTACTTTTGCGCTAGCAAGACATAATCATCAGGACTAAGTGAGACGGTTAAGCGTGGACGCTTAGGGCGTTTTGAAATCGATAAGCCAAGTATGGTGCGGATTTGATCAGACGGGCTTAAGCCTTCGTCTAGTGCCGATTTGCGAATGGTGTACTGGAATTTTTCATCCAGATCAAAAGCCACTTGCGTTGCTTTGGCGGCTTTTTGGTTTTTGAGCCAGGCTTCAGGTAAGGTTTTTGATTTCGTCATTACTCTTGCTCCTGCCTAGCTTCCTGGCCAGTAGTCGCGAACATCGCTTAATGGACGGTATAGCGTCAGCATGACCTCTGTTTCGCCACCTTCATATACCTCAACATCAATAGCATGAGTATCGTCGCCATTGACCAGGTTGTAGCTTTCAAAGGCGTCACCACGTTTGCCATTTTCATCTTGCGGCGGCTTAAGGTTGCGATAGTCCTCGCGGTGGAAGTAACCAAACTGGGCAAACTCTTGCTGATGGTAGCTTTGGGCTAACCAACGGCCAAATAAGTCATCAAGCTCAGCTGATAACTCATTAGTATGCAAAGTGGCATTGCCTGGCTCTTCGAACAGTTGCGCAAACTCATCGAGGTCGAATAGTTGTTCAACATCTGCACGGGTGATTTTGATTGAAAAGCTTAAATAAGGGTCGTCGTCTTGAACATAAGCCATGAAAATAGCGCTGCCCTCGGCACCTCTTAGTAAAAACTCGCACTGCTGGCTGCGCTGATACTCGTAGGTGTGGATGGCTTCCACTTTCAGTTGTTGACCCCTTAATTGCGACGGCAATGCAAAGCTATCATCAAGGGTGACCATGTCACCCTTGAGTAGCTCATTGGGATTGCTGAGCGTGCGCTCGGGAGCTTGTTTTTTGCCAAATAGGCCGCTAAGAAATCCCATTGCTAATTACCCTTTTTTCGCTTTTATGCGGTCAAGTACAGCGCTTGCATTAGACTTCTGCTCGCCAATGCCAGCTTCAGCTAGTTTAGCTTGCAGAGACTTGTCGCTGTTCTCGTCATCTAAGGTTTCAGCCGCTTTTAGGCGGTCATCAAACTGTTGCTGACGTGCCTTGATACGTTCAAGTGAGTCTTTAGCATTAAGCAGCTTAGAGTTGCTTGAGGCAAAGGAGTCAGTGATAGTCGCTGTCGCTTTTTGCACGCTTTCAGTGGTCTTAACCATGCTTAGCTGGCGTTGGTAATCAGACAGCTGACGCTCAGTTTTCTTCACCAGAGTTTTTAGGCGCTCAGCATGAGCCGTGTAGCTTTGGTTAGCGCTTTGTTGCTCAGAAAGCTCTTGGTCTAACTGAGCAATTTTCTCAGCGACTTCAAGTGCGAGTGCCTCGTTACCTTTTTCTAAAGCCTGAGTTGCGTAACCTTCGTGTTCAGCAATTGCACGTTGCAGACGCTCAACTTCACGGCTGGCTTGCATTTCTTTAGCCATCACGTCAGTTAGTTCACGCTTAGCTTTGGTTAAGTGTTTTTCAGCGTCACGAATTTCTTGTTCGAAAATACGTGTTGAGTTGGCATCGACAATACTTTGACCTACTTCTGTCGCACCACCACGAAACGCGGTTAAAATTTTATTTAAGATACCCATGATTGGCTCCTTATTTTAAATAGTCGGCTAGCTCGTCGATGACTTCGAGACAGTTGTCAGACAGTACAGCTAATTCTTGTTCAACTTCTTCCATGCTTGAATGAACAGACAAAGCACCGTAAACCACATATTTATCGTCAATTTTTGCAAATGATGATAATGGCATTGGAATGTTAAGTTCTAACATGGTTTCAAACATTTCTGCACGGCGCTCTGGGTTAACTTCATCTTCGCCCCAAAGGTAGCTAATGCACAAAATTTGATTGTCAGTAACCGAAACAAACACCGGAATTTCTTCACGGCCGATAATGTTGGCTTGCAATACTTCTACGTCACCGTCAATCGGGTAGCAGTCGAATTGAAAGCCGGTTTTACTTTGGTCGCATAAGCCATTTAGATGGTTTGCAATTGTATGGATGTTCATAATTGTCCTCATTGACATAATATGTCTGCGATTAAAGATAGCACCACGACATAATATGTCAAGCGCCTTTTTTCACCATTAAAAAAGATTCATCAGCTCCTGCTCTGACCATGCTCCTTGGTGGTAGCGATAGAGCTGTAACGAACCAATCTCATTTACCTTAATTTGCGGCAAATCATCATAGAAATGAAGCGGAAATTCGAATGATGCTTGCATTAATCCTAGGGTAATCCAATCCATCTCAACTGGCAGCGCGTCAAGTTTGTTAATACGGCTCTTCATTGGTGCGCCTTTGAGTGTGCCGCTAGTCCAGCCCCACTCGCCAAAGCTAGGCACATTGTGATGATACTGGCTGATGTTAAATCCGCTAGCGTTGAGGGTTTTTCCTATTGCCATAAATGCTTCTGGTGCATGGTAAGGCGAGGTCGACTGCACTGTGACCACACCATCGGCGCTAAGCAGCTCGGCAACCTTGCGGTAGAACATATCTGAATACAGCTTGTTAAGGTCTGGGTGACTTGGGTCAGGTAAGTCGATGATGATGGCATCAAATTTTTGATTATCACCTATGAGTTTATCAACGCCATTAAAGGCATCATCGTAAATGAGATTAACTCTAGAATCGTTAAGGGCGTCATCATTCAACGCCAGCATGGCGCGACTTAATCGCTTAGGCATATCAGCTGGTGGTTGCTTAAATAGCGCAACTAGCTTTTCATCTAAGTCCATTAAAGTTACCGACTTAGGCTGCCACTTTAAAACCTGTTTAAGCCCTAAACCGTCACCGCCGCCGATAATCAGAACGTTGTCGGTTCTGGCGCTTGCAGCGAGCGTTGGGTGGACTAAAAAATCGTGGTAGATGTGCTCATCAATGCTAGAGAATTGCAGGCGACCGTTGATATAAAGATTATAAACTGGCGGTTTACCACTGCCTCGTAAACGCTCGGTAAAGGTCAGTTGTTGGAATCTGGTCGACTCGGTATACACCACATTATCTTTATACAGTAGGTTGTTGAACCCTTGCTCCCACTGCGGGCCTTTATAAGCCAACACGCCGAGAATAGCGCAGGCAATGATATGGCCGACAAACAGTAATTTCACATAACGGATTTGCTGCCAGAAGCGCCAGATAAATGCCAGACCTGCAATCAAGTTTACGCTTGCTGTCATTGCTGCAGCCAATTGGATATCAATGGCCAGCATAAAGCCTACCCAAATCGCCGCGCCAACACCGGCGCCAATATAGTCAGCGCCGTAAATGGTGCCGGCGTTGTGGAGCAAGTGCGCTTCACTTAATGATTGACGAACGCGGGCGATAAGTGGGATTTCCATGCCTATCATTAAACCCAGCAATACTCCCCAGGCGTATGGGATGTAATGGCTAAGGACTTGAAAGGTGTGGATTACGCCGCCATCAGGTAATTGGTCGGGTGGCAGGTTAAGCTGTGATGCTATGGCAACAGGCATCACGTGGCCAAAGCCAATAATTGCAGCGGTAATGATGATTGCTAAGCCGCCGCATAGAGCGATGGCAAGCTCAAGTGTTGCAAAGCCGGTAAAGGCACATCGGATTTTACGCGCAGCAAATGCGCCAATACCCATAGATACGATCATTAGGCCAATCATGGTATAGATTGCGGCCTCTAGCGCACCTAAAATACGGCCAGCGTAATTAGACAGTAAGTATTCGTAGATAAGGCCGCATCCCGCTAGCGCGGCCATAATGCCTAGCAATAAAACATCGTCAAACCAGCTAACGCGTTTTTGTAGGGCAGGGTCAACAATTGCGCCCTCCCCATTGTCATCGGCTAGTGGGGAGGGTGAAGCTTGGGTCATACAAGTTAAGCCATTAGTGCGGTAAGAATAAGAGCAACAGCGATACTGATCGCCATTTCTACAGCTGCAGTGCCTATGTTGTGCTGTTTTTCCACTTCATCAGCGATATCAATACCAACCAGTACCAGCTTTTTCACGATAGCGATAATGGTAGAAAGCAGCACTAGCATAATGATTGAGAAGATTAACCAACCACCAATATTGTGCAGATATGCCGTTGGCTCATAGTAGATAAAGTGACTTGCAGCATTAAAGCTTAGCGCCATGGCAATCATGTAACCACTGTGGCGAATCGCCAGTGCAGTTTGCCCTTGCATCAAGGCTTGTTGCATGGATGCGCCTTGATTACGTTTAGCGTATTGGTTTTCACGATAGCGAGTTAATAGCACCATCATCAGCTGTGAGATAATAAAGGCGGCAAATATCGCTACAAAGGTATCGAGAGTAAGGTCTTCTGCCCATAACAGTACCGCGCGGATAATGATTGCAGTAGCAACTGCTGCAGCGGCATCAACTAAAGCCACAGACACATTACCCTTTAAAATTTGCTCATTCTTAGCAAACTCATTTAAGGCGATTTTGTCGTGAAGATAACGACCAAGCTTAATTAGAATCAGTCCAAATAAACCATAGGCTGTCATGCCAATGGCTTCAACAGTGTAAGATGTGGCGGCTTCACCGGTAATTGCCCCAGTTAGCACAATACCTAGGGCTGCGACTGCACCTGCTGTGCTAATACCAAAAGCAAAGTTGTCGCGCTCAGATAGCTCTTCACGGCTGCTAACTTTGGCACTCCAGCCCTGCAGAAAGCGCATGAGGGTTAGCAGTACAATGGCGATAGCGAGATCGATGCCAAGAATAATGACCAAGTCTGTGGTGATGCCATATTGTTGAAAAAAGTTCATGACGTTTCCTTACCTATTTGCCTCTGCGTGTACCACGAGAGGTACGGGTAGATGAATTGCGAAAACTACTGCTATTACTTTTCGCATAATTTGAGCGGAACTTACTGCTGCTGGCGCTAGCACTCTTGGTGCTCGGGCTGCTGGTTGACTGGCGTGACAAGCTCGTCGAGCCAGTGCGGTTTTTCGCATATGGGCTTGAGAAGCGTTTGCCCTGGCTGTCAAAGCGCTTTTTGGTGCTATCAAATACTCTGTCTTGCGCTCTTGCTTGTTTTGGCGAAGTGTAGCGATAACGTCCTACATCGTTGTAATAACTGTAGCCTCGGCGGTTTGACCAAGAATCGTAATAAATTGGCCGATTGAAAACATTGGAGAACATGGCGTACATGCCATACCACTCCCAAAACGAGATACCGCTAGAGTTGGTTTGCCAGCTGCCATAGGCTGGGTTGCCGACTAACTGACTACCCGCACCAAAGTCTTCACTGCCATTAGCAACGATCTCGGCCTCTCGGCTCATGGCATTAACTCTGGCGAGTGTGCCGTTAGACATATCGGCAATCACATTGACCGGGTCTGACAGCATGTCGTTAAACAATGCCATATCAGCCGCTTGATAAAGGTTTTGCGCCTCTTCTAGCTGCTGGTCAAGATCAATAAAGTTTGCACTGCTGCTTAGCTCAGTCACACGTCTTGCAAGGGAGCTATACATAGGCCCTGAGCTGGTGGCATCTTTAGCAAGCTCGTTGATTAGCGGCGCCATGTCAGGCTGCTTAGCTGCTAGCACTTGTGCATATTGAGTGAGTAGGTTGGCGTTACGTACTTCGCCCTGGTTTAAAGCGGATTCGAGCTGAGAAAGGCGCTGCTGTGCCAGTTGTTGGTACTTGGCGATTTGCTCTGGCCGGTCGTCGCCACACGCTGACAGTAACAACACCATGGTGATGGTTACCAGATAGCGGGATATCGCCGAAATTTTGCCAAACATGATTTCTCCAGTTGGTATATATTTCATAATTCAAACACACACAGGGTATAGTACCTGAGGTTTATGAATTTCATCTTATTGCGATGAATATCAATCTGATGTATGAGTCTAGATATAGCACTCGTGACATAATATGTCTATCGTTGATTGCGTTAAGGAGACATTATCGCCATGGAAAATCAAAGTAACAAGGCATTATCTGCACTGCTAGTTGAGCGAGCAGAAAGTTACTGGATAAAACTGTGTGAGGCTTGGCCTCAAGCAAGCGAGCAATTAAGTGAGTCACAACAAGCGCAGCTAAAACAAGCTTTTGCCTTGAGTGATTTTATTGGTGAGCAGCTTTGCCGGCATAGTGATTGGGTGCCTTTGTTATTTAATGGCTTAATTGATGATGTTGATCGGGCGCAATTTAGCACTGAGCTAACGGCACTACTCGCCGAGCAAACCTCAGAAGAGGGCGTGAAAAAAGCGCTGCGTGATTATCGTAATCTGCACATGGTGCGTCTGGCTTGGCGTGACTTTTTAAATCTGACCCCACTGCAAGAATCATTGCTAGATTTATCCGCGTTAGCCGAGTCTTTAGTGATTACTGCGCGCGATTGGCTCTATGACGAAATGTGCAAGCAATTGGGTACGCCGATGGACGCTCAGGGTAATGCTCAGCCTTTGCTGATATTAGGCATGGGTAAACTCGGTGGCCGTGAGCTTAACTTTTCGTCAGACATAGATCTTATTTTTACTTTCCCAGAGCATGGCGAAACCCAAGGTGGTCGCCGCTCGCTCGACAATCAGCAGTTTTTTATTCGTATGGGGCAGCGTCTGGTTAATCTGTTAGATCAAGTCACCGTTGATGGTTTTGTCTTTAGAGTCGATATGCGCCTGCGCCCTTATGGCGAGTCAGGCCCATTGGTCGTCAGTTTTAGCGGCCTTGAAGACTACTATCAAGAACAAGGTCGTGATTGGGAGCGTTATGCCATGGTCAAGGCGCGCGTACTTGGCCCCTGGACTGCCCATAGCGATGAGTTGCATGACTTATTAAGACCGTTTGTCTATCGCCGCTATATTGATTTCTCAGCGATTGAGTCACTGAGAAAAATGAAGCAGCTTATTGCCCAAGAAGTGCGTCGCCGCAGACTTAGCGACAATATCAAGTTGGGTGCAGGCGGCATTCGTGAGGTTGAATTCGTGGTGCAGAGCTTTCAGCTTATTCGTGGTGGGCGAGAGCCGTCATTGCGCCAGCAAAGCTTGTTTGCCACCATTGAAACCTTAAATAAGCTTGGGCAACTAGAGTATTTAGCAGTTAATGAGCTTAAAGACAGTTATATCTTTCTGCGCCGAGTAGAAAATCTATTGCAGGCGATTGATGATAAGCAAACCCAAACCTTACCAAGCGAAGAATTACACTGGCAGCGCTTATGTCATGCGCTAGATAAAGTAAACGAAACAGATCTTCGCACCCATGTAGAGTCAGCGATGCGTAAGATCCACAGCCATTTTAATGCCACGGTTGGTGGTGACGAGCAGCAAGATAATCAAGACCCGTTAGGTAGCCAATTATGGATTTGCCAAGATGATGAAGACGCGGCTGCTTTACTTGTTGAGCAGCAAGTTGAAGATGATGATATTTGGCCGCAAATTAAGTCGTGGCGCGCGACCGTGTTGCAACGCTCAATCGGCCCCCGCGGGCGCGAAACGCTCGATAAACTAATGCCCAAGCTGCTGGAGGAGCTATTACAGTTAGCTGAGCCTAGCGCGTCATTTATGCCGGTTGCTAAGGTGCTGGATAAAATTCTTACCCGTACCACTTACCTTGAGCTGTTATGTGAAAACCCAGGTGCTAGGCAGCAGCTAGTGCGCTTGTGTAGTGCCAGCCCGTGGATTGCTGAGGAGCTGGCTAACTTCCCTATGCTGCTTGATGAGCTTATCGATCCCGCTCAGTTATATGACACCACAGCCATTGATGATTACCCAAGTGAGCTACGTCAGTATCTATTGCGCGTGCCCGATGATGACATGGAGCAACAAATGGAGGCGTTGCGTCAGTTTAAGCTGTCGCAGCAGTTAAAAATTGCAGCTGCTGATGTCACAGGTGTATTGCCAGTCATGCAAGTAAGCGATCATTTAAGTTACCTGGCCGAAGCTATTATTGAGCAAGTGGTATTACATGCCTGGCAGCAGGTTGCTGAGCGTCACGGCGTGCCAGCTGACACAAGCGTGAGCAATATGGGTTTTGCAGTTATCGGCTATGGCAAGTTGGGGGGCCTAGAGCTTGGCTATGGCTCAGACCTTGATTTGGTGTTTCTGCATGACAAATTACCAGCTGGTGAAACTGATGGTAAACGCCCAATTGACAACAATCACTTCTATTTGAAGCTTGCCCAACGCATTGTGCATTTGTTCGCTACTCGCACCACCTCTGGTGAGCTGTATGAAGTCGACATGCGTTTGCGCCCATCTGGCGCGTCAGGTTTGCTGGTGAGTGAGATTGAACGTTTTGGCGAATATCAAGCTACTGAGGCCTGGACATGGGAGCATCAAGCGTTAGTGCGCTCTCGCTTTGTGTATGGTGACGATGCACTGGCAGCCAAGTTTAGCCAGCAACGGGCTAAAGTGCTGCAGACTGAGCGCGATAAAGTCTCACTCGCCAAAGAGGTGCGCGATATGCGCGTTAAAATGCGTGATCACTTATTGAAAGTGGACAGTGAAACCTTTGACTTAAAACAAAGCCCTGGCGGCATAGCCGATATTGAGTTTATTGCGCAATTTATGGTGTTAGCCCATGCCCATGAAGATAAAGGTTTAACTGTTTGGTCTGATAATGTGCGCATTTTTGAAGTGCTCGCTGAGCGCGAGTTGATGGGATTTGCCCAAGCGCAGCAGCTTATTCAAACCTATTGCCAATTGCGTGATGCAAACCATGAGCTGACATTGCAGCATAAAAAAGGTCAGGTGCCAGTAGCTAGGTTTACTGCCGATACTGATGCAGTGATTAGTATTTACAATCAGTATTTACAGTTATAACCCACTAGTATTTAACTCGGGTCGTTGTAGTGTAATGCAGCTTTGAATTGGTTGAATTTTCTAAATTCTGCTGCTTATATTATAGCTAATATAAGTAACAGGATTTTTGTATGCTCGCAGCGCCAATCCCTGAAAATGAACAAGATAGAGTTGAAACTCTGCGCAGCTTAAATGTACTTGATACCGCAGCTGAAGAACGTTTTGACCGCATCACACGTCTTGCACAGCGTTTGTTTAATGTCGAGATTTGCCTAGTCAGCTTAGTGGATAGCGAACGTCAATGGTTCAAGTCGGCTAAAGGTTTAGATGCCTGTGAAACCAGCCGTGATATTTCATTTTGTGGACATGCCATAGTGCAAGAACATGTGTTTACTGTTGAAGATGCTTCTATCGACCCACGCTTTAGCGACAACCCACTAGTGCAACAAGCCCCTTTCATTCGCTTTTATGCTGGATACCCGCTAAAGATGCCCAACGGTGTTCGCGTAGGGACCTTATGTATTATTGATAGTACGGCGAGGCAGTTTTCAGATGAAGATAAGCTAGCTCTAGAGGATTTAGGTAAGTTAGTTGAAGATGAGTTGATTAGTGTGCAGCGCTCTACGTTAGATGTATTAACAGGTTTATCTAATCGCTGCGGTTTTGAAATGCTGGCCGAACAAACGTTAGCAAGTTGCGATAGATATCAGGTGGGTACCAGTTTACTGTTTTTCGACCTGGACTATTTTAAAGATATTAACGATCAATATGGTCATGAGCAGGGGGATGTTGCCCTGCAAGCGTTCGCCGAGGTGTTAAAGGCTAATTTTCGTGAGTCTGATGTGGTTGCCCGTTTTGGCGGCGATGAATTTGTGGTGCTTATTAGTCACATGAATTGCGATGAGATCGAGATTATATTATCTCGCTTTGAGCATAAGCTTGCTGAGCAAAACAAACTCCTTAATAAGCCCTATGATATTGCCTATAGCGTCGGTGTTTGCCAGCGTCAGCATAATAGCGAGCTTGATCTAGCTGGTTATCTGGCAAAAGCTGACGAAGCTATGTTCAAAGTTAAAGCGCAGCATCATCAAGGTGATTAACTTAAGTGTTATCACGACCAAAAATCTCGTAAACTAAGCTAGTTCACTTACTTGCAAAGAAACCTGCTACTTATGGAAAAATCTGCTTATCTTGATGCGATGAATATCACCCGCTGGCGCGGTGCGGATAAGCCGGGGAAGCCCTATCTGGTGATTCATGACCTTGATGCTGATATGAGCGAGCACCCGTTTCTCAACCATATCTTAAGTTTAATTGGGGTAACACCAGAGCTGTGCGACTTCGACTGCCAACATGTTTCAGGCCCACAAGTGGTCTGGGATATGCGCAAAGTGGCCATGCGGCCAAGAGTTGCGTGGCTCGTGAGTAAACCTTTGCAAGATGTCATTGCCAGCCCAGAGCAAAAGCGCCTGCTTTGGAAGCAAATTTGCGACCATCAAAATAGCCAGTAAATGCTATATAAAGCAGGCTTGTCGCCAGCTACTTACGCTATCATCACTAGTCATAGTTAATAGTCTAACCAATCATAGTTTAACCAATGTCAGAATCTCACTCAGTATCAGCCAATCAGTACATTCTACAACCCCTTACTGAAGCCGATGTAGAACAAATGTTGCTAGTAGAACAAAGCGCCCATAGCCATCCATGGTCGCAGGCGGTTTTGGCAAGCTGTTTTGGTAAATTGTATCGAGT
Organism: Shewanella sp. WXL01; assembly: GCF_012263345.1. NCBI lineage: Bacteria > Pseudomonadati > Pseudomonadota > Gammaproteobacteria > Alteromonadales > Shewanellaceae > Shewanella > Shewanella sp. WXL01. The sequence goes on from NZ_JAAIKQ010000001.1 coordinate 730,580, forward strand.
CACTGGAATTTATAATGACCAACAAACCCTGCTCGGGTTCGCCATAGTGCAGCAAATTGTTGATGAAGTGACCTTAATGGATATCTGCGTGCATCAACAAGCTCAAGGCCTAGGTTTAGGTAAACAATTGCTAGAGCAGGTGATCACTGAAGCTAAGCAACATAACGCCGTGAGCATATTGCTAGAAGTGCGAGCCTCCAATCAGGCCGCGATTGGCTTGTACCTATCACAAGGCTTTAATCAAAGTGGCATTCGCAAAAACTACTACCCAACTGACAGCGGCAAAGAAGATGCCGTTTTAATGGATTATCAATTTAGGTAAGAGCATTCTAATTTTTGGGGCAGTAACTTTTGGGTCAGAGTAAACCTTCAAGGTATTGAAAAATATCGATTAAATTTTGTAGTAAAACCACACTTTGGCGATTTTACATAGCCTTGTTTATCTGTGGCGCTTGATGATTTAGAAGTAAACTATCACTCCTTTCTAAAGAATGTGACTTTGTGTGAGCTCCCTAAAATGGAGCAACGTTTGCTACTTTTCAGCGACTGCGTGTAATGACATTTAAAGCCATTGAAAACAGGGATGTTTTCGTCGAGCCCACAGGACGTGCTTGCCGCGTGCTTTAAATGTCATTGCATCGGGGGCTAAGTATTTAAGCTGACAAGGTTGGTGAATAGCTTTTGGGTCAGAGTAAACCTTCAAGATATTGAAAAATATCGCTTTAATTTTGTAGTAAAACCACATTTTGGAGAGTTATCTAGTCTTGTCTATTTGCGGTGGTTGATGATTGAGAAACGAAAAAGCCACTGATAACAGTGGCTTTTCTATTTTGATTTGCGAGTGAGTCTAAGTTACTTCACTTCTTTACCTTGTGCTTGTAAGTCTGCATGGTAGCTTGAACGCACCATAGGGCCGCAAGCTGCGTGGGTAAAGCCGATGCTTTCAGCATAGTCTTTAAGCTCATCAAACTCTGCTGGTGGCACATAACGCTCTACAGGTAAGTGGAACTTAGATGGCTGAAGGTACTGACCTAAGGTAAGCATTTCTACATTATGCTCACGCAGATCGCGAAGTACTTGCGCAATCTCTTCGTTGGTTTCACCTAAGCCCATCATTAGACCTGACTTAGTCGGCACATCTGGATGGCGCTCTTTAAAGCGTTTAAGTAGATCAAGTGACCACTGATAATTTGCACCTGGGCGCGCTTTGCGGTAATGCTTTGGCGCAGTTTCCAGGTTGTGGTTGAATACATCAGGTGGCTCGACCGCTAGGATATCAAGTGCTGCATCAATACGACCACGGAAGTCTGGCACCAAGATTTCAATCTTGATCTCTGGGTTAAGAGCTCGGATTTCGCGAATACAATCGGCAAAGTGCTGAGCCCCGCCATCACGCAGGTCATCGCGGTCAACCGAGGTGATCACCACATATTTTAATTTCATGTCCTTGATGGTTTGCGCCAGTTTCTTTGGCTCATCAGCATCAGGCTTAAGTGGGCGGCCATGAGCTACATCGCAGAACGGGCAACGGCGGGTACAGATCGCGCCTAAAATCATAAAGGTCGCTGTGCCGTGGTTAAAACACTCAGATAGGTTAGGGCATGAAGCCTCTTCACACACAGAGTGCAAGCCATTTTTACGTAGTGCTGATTTGATTTCAGTAATACGCTGATTAGATGCTGGCAGTTTTACACGTAGCCAATCAGGCTTACGCAACATAGTTTCGCGCTCAGATGGCACGACTTTAACTGGGATACGGGCGACTTTGTCTGCATCACGCAGCTTAACACCGGGTTGTAATCTTTCAGGCCTATTCATAATTATTCTACTAATCCTTGATGATGTACCAATTCTTGGTAACCCAATATTTTACTTAATGTTTGAATCAGCTTTTCACTGGCTTCATCGACCGTTTGAGGGCCGTTTAATGCTTTACATTGCACCATCTCCATTCCGGCATAGCCACATGGGTTGATGCGTTGAAATGGTGCTAAGTCCATGTCGACGTTTAGTGCTAAACCGTGGAATGAGCAGCCTTTGCGGATGCGTAATCCAAGTGAGGCAACTTTACGCTCGTTGGCATAGACACCTGGCGCGTCAGCTTTAGCATATGCTTCAACACCATAGGTGTTGAGCATGTCGACAATGCTTTGCTCAATCTTGTTGACTAATTCACGTACGCCAATTTTAGCGCGTTTAATATCAATAAGAGGATATACCACCAGTTGGCCTGGGCCGTGGTATGTCACCTGGCCGCCCCTGTCCACTTGAATAACCGGGATGTCGCCTGGATTAAGGATGTGCTCGGCTTTGCCGGCTTGCCCTTGAGTGAACACTGGGTTGTGCTCAACAATCCACAGCTCATCTTGGCTGTTTTCGTCGCGATTATCGGTATAGGACTGCATTGCGTGCCAAATTGACTCGTAATCTTGACGTCCCAAATGTCTGATGTGTAATGCTGGAGTTTGCAAGGGCAACCTCTCCCCTTATTGATGCACGAGCGTCACTAGGCAGCGAATCGATATCAGCTGTTAGTGAATTAGGCTAACGTTAAGTACCTGACTAATTTAGTCGGGATTATACTCGACTTTAGCGCTAATCGTGAAATGATTTGTGTTAAAGGACGCGTTTTACGCCTTCAATTGCCGCTAGGTCAGTATAAGCTTGCTCAATGTGTTCTTTACTGGTCACAGTGATGCGAATGGTAACTGAGTAGTAGCTGCCTTTACTTGAAGCCTTTACTGTTGGTGTGTAATCGCCCGGCGCTAATTGCTGAGCAACGGCTACAACACGGTCAGCTAAGGAGTCATCAGCATCGCCGATAACTTTAAATGGGCAAGAATTTGGAAATTCCATTACTTCGTCAAAAGTGGTGTTTAACATGCGCTACTCTTTTGGGCTGGATTGGATTTAACTCTAAATATGGTGCTGATTATACCTTATTCAAGTCTTTTGGGGCGCTAAAAAATTAAAGCCACATAACTGTGGCTTTAACTATTTGAAATTAGGTTTATTTGAACTTAGCTGGTTCAGGTGTAACCCTTGCAGATTAACCAAACCAACTAGCAAACATTTGCTTGAAGTAGTCCATTAACTTGCTAAACCAGCTGCCTTCTTGCACTTCGTGTAAGGTAACAAGTGGGAACTGAGCTATGTCTTTACCATCAAGCTGGAAGTAAACATGACCAACAGTTTCGCCTTTAGCTAATGGCGCTTTCAGTTCTTTTACCAGCTCAAAGTTGGCTTCTAGGTTCTTGGCTTGGCCTTTGTTTATGGTGATTGGCGTGTCACTGACTAGGCCTAAATCGATCGTTTCACGATCGCCGTACCAGATCTTCTGGGTAACAAAGGTGTCGCCTGCTTTGTATGGAGTAATCGTTTCAAAGAAGCGGAAGCCATAGTTTAGTAGCTTTTTACTTTCTGCTTTACGGGCTGACTCGCTCTTAGTGCCCATCACCACGGTGATTAAACGCATGTCGTTGTTAGTCGCAGAGGTTACTAGGTTATAGCCTGCGCCAGATGTATGGCCGGTTTTAATGCCATCTACGTTTAAGCTTTTATCCCATAACAGGCCGTTACGGTTGTATTGCTTGATACCGTTAAAGGTAAATGATTTCTCGGCATACACGCGGTACTCTTCTGGCACGTCACGAATAAGCGCAGCGCCTAGAATTGCCATGTCATAAGCGGTAGTTTTGTGGTTATCAGAGTCTAGACCGTGTGAGTTTTCAAAGTAGCTGTCTTCCATGCCTAGCTGTTTTGACCATGAGTTCATTAGGTCAACAAACGCATCTTCTGTACCAGCAATGTGCTCTGCCATCGCGACACAAGCATCGTTACCAGACTGAATGATAATACCGCGGTTAAGGTCTTCTACTTTTACCGTTTTGCCAACTTCAATGAACATTTTAGAAGAGTCTGGGAAGTTCTTTGACCAAGCATTTTTTGAGATAACTACATCATCATCTAATGAGATATTACCTACTTTCACTTCATGACCAATCACATAACTGGTCATCATCTTGGTTAAACTGGCAGGGTTTAGGCTTTCGTAAGCGTTTTCTTCAGCGATGACTCTACCCGTGTTGTAGTCCATAAGCACGAATGCTTTAGCTGCAACTTTGGGTGCATCAGGAGTAACAACAGGCGCGCGGTTTGGCGTTGGACGTGGATCAGGTTGCGGCGTTGCAGCAAGGGTTGAGAAGGATACTGCACAAAGTAGGAACAGTGATTTCATTGGGCGATTAACAATATTCTTCATGAATTTGGCACGTCTCTATTTAATGGAACTTTTGTAATGACTATTTACAGGCTAGTTGTGAAATATTTTAGTGCATCTTGTGTTTTGCCTTAGCGCCTAACCAAGGGCCGAAAAAGCGCCGTAGGCTGAAAACTGGTACACAAATGAGGCTAACTAGCTAGTCGAGCAGCTGTAATTTTGCAGATTATATCACTAGTAGGCAATGAATTATTGTTAAGGTTCCTTCATTAGCCGAAAATTAACCAGCCAATGAAGGAGTCGGTGCTCTGCTAGTGCAATATTGATGTTTATACTGAACTTTATATTGAGGTCACAACTGAGTTTTCTATTGAGTTTGCTGCGGCTTTTGCTGTAGCAAATAGCTTTGTGGGTAACCACTTTGTTTAACTTTAAGTAGTAGTTGCTCAGCAAGGTAATGCTGCCCAATAGGACCCAGCTGCAAGCGGTGTAAACCATCACCAGACACTACTTGAGTATTTACCTGAAACTGCTTGGCCATTTGCTCAGCAATTTGCTCAACTTTGGCTTTATTGCTTGAAGCAACCACTTGCACAAAGTGAATTGAGTCATCGCGCAGCTCCTCCAGTGCAATAGAGCGAGGTGAGTCAAAATGGATAACTTCAATAGACACTTTAGCCGTGCCAGTTTTTAGCATGTCTAGCTTGTAAGCAGCGGCATAAGATAAGTCGATAATGCGACCTTCATGGAACGGGCCGCGATCATTCACTCGCACCACAACTTGCTTGTTATTGGCGTGATTAGTGACTTTGACATAACTTGGAAGCGGCAGGGTTTTGTGAGCTGCTGACATTGAGTACATGTCGTAGGTTTCACCGTTTGAGGTGAGGTGCCCATGAAACTTAGCGCCATACCATGAGGCGTAGCCTGATTGCTTAAAGTTTTTACCTGTATCGAGCACTGTGTAGCTTTTACCGCGCACAGTGTAGGTCATGTTGTTACCTTGCTTACTGTAGGGCTCGTATTTAGGGTAAGCGTCTTCAACCTTACTAACATCTGGCGCGTTTTTAGGAGGCTTATCATGCTTGATGCTATAACGCTCATCCTGGCTCTTAGGCTGGTTGTTACTTGAGCAGCCATTAAGCATCAAGGCTGCAGCCGCAATGGCGATAACAGTAAGTGATTGAAACTTAGTTTGCATAGTAAGCGGCTTTTAATTGTTGGCTAAATTGGTATACGGCCATGGCGTACAGTGGGCTGCGGTTATAACGGGTGATGACGTAAAAGTTATTTAAGCCCAGCCAATACTCATCGGCCTCGACTTGTTCTAGTTTAATAAGCATTGCTAACTGAGAAACGTCGATATCTTGCGCTGTCTCTAGGCTAAGCTCAGGGCTAATAATGTCTGACACTTTATAATGCAGGCGCTCACTCTTCCACACTTTAGCTTGTGGTTTACTGTCGCCACTGTAGGTCATTTTTAGTGCCACAGGCGCATCTTTTTGCCAGCCATGTTGGTGGAAGTAATTGGCCACACTGCCAATGGCATCAGCTTTACTGCCAAGTAAATCACGGCGACCGTCGCCATTAAAATCTACTGCGTAATGACGATAGCTTGATGGAATAAATTGACCGTAACCCATGGCACCAGCGTAAGAGCCATAAAGGCTGTCTAGGGTGAGTCGTTCTTCTTTTGCCAGCGACATCAGGTTAGCAAATTCGCTGCGAAAAAACTTGGCTCGTGGCGGGTAGTAAAAACCTAAAGTATATAGGGCGTCTTGCACCTTATATTTGCCCATATAGCCGCCGTAAAAAGTTTCGATACCGATAATCGCGACAATGATTTGCTCGTCGACGTGAAACTTTTCAGCTGCCTTTTTAATGATGCCAGCGTTTTCTCGCCAAAATTCTAGTCCTTTAGCAAGACGCTTGTCGGTTAAGAAGATGGGGTAATACTGATGCCAAGGTTTGGCTTCCCAAGGTTTTGAAATAGCATCAAGCACGGCTTGATTATGGTTAGCTGAGTCAAGATAGGCCTGAATTTCGGTTTTACTAAAACCTTTTTCAAGCTGAGTTTGCATAAACTCTTGTTTGCGCTCGGTTACCTGGGCGTCATCTTCAGCCTGCGCGGTGAATGAGATACTTGCGCTTAGTGCACAGGTCAGCATGATTTTTAGCGGCGTTAAAAAGCGTTGTTTCATGTATTACCTATCAATAAATCTGCGGTGGGTGTGAATACTCATCAAGATACCGAAACCTGTCATTAGCGTCAGCATGGAGGTACCGCCGTAGCTGATCAGCGGCAAAGGCACCCCTACTACAGGTAAGATGCCAGATACCATGCCGATATTCACGAAGATATAAACAAAGAAGGTTAAAGTAATACTTCCGGCTAATAAGCGGGCGAAACTGGTTTGCGCTCGCGAGGCAATAACTAGGCCACGGCCGATAACAAACAAATACATGGCCAGCAGCAGTAAGCTGCCTACCAGACCAAATTCTTCGCCAATCACCGCAAAAATAAAGTCGGTATGACGCTCGGGTAAAAATTCAAGCTGTGACTGACTGCCTTCAAGCCAGCCTTTACCCCAAATACCGCCAGAGCCAATGGCGATTTTCGATTGGATAATATGATAACCCGCGCCTAATGGATCTTGCTCTGGATTAAATAAGGTCATCACTCGGGTGCGCTGATAATCATGCATCAGGAAGAACCACAAAATGGGCAGCATTGCGAGTACAAATAGCACACAGCCGCCAACAATCATCCAGCTCATGCCTGATAAAAACAGCACAAATATGCCTGATGCTGCAACCAAAATGGAGGTGCCTAAATCGGGCTGCTTAGCAATGAGCAACGTTGGAATAAGCAGAATAATCGCGCCGCCCGCAAGGTAGCGTTTTTTCGGAGGCAGCGGGAATTGACTGATATACCAGGCCATAGTGATAGGGAAAGCAAGCTTAATCAGCTCCGATGGCTGAAACTCCATAAAGCCGAGGTTAAGCCATCGCTGAGCACCTTTATTGATGGTGCCAAAGAAGTGTACAGCCACCAACAAACCTATGCCAGCGAGATAGATTTCTAATGCCCAACGCCGCAATATTTCAGGGTTAATTTGCGCAACAATAAACATGATGCCAAGTGATAAACCAATGCGGGTAAATTGGCGCTTCATCATGGCTGGGTCTTCGCCGCTAGCCGAGTAAATGACAAAGGCGCCAAACAGCATCAGGGCAAGTAGACCAAGCAACAAAGGCGGGTCTATGTGAATGCGTTGCCAGACTGTCTTTTTTTGATGATGGGTTGTCACTGAGTCACCATAAATTCATCACGTAATAAGTATTCATCTAATAATGCTCGTGCCAATGGGCCTGCATTAGCGCCGCCCCAACCGGCATTTTCTAGTACCACGGCAAGCACAATTGTTGGGTTTTCATATGGGGCGTAAGCAACAATTAACGCGTTATCGCGTAAGTGGTCAGCGATGGTATCTTCATCGTACTTTTCATCTTGGCCGACACTAAATACCTGAGCCGTACCCGTCTTCATCGCTGCTGTGTATTTGGCATCGGTAAAGCGCGATTTATGGGCGGTTTGGCGCATGGCTTCATTGATAATATCCCAGTTTCTTGGGTTATTTAATTCAATAGGTGGTAGCTCATCAATTGGTGTGTCGATTTTTACCGTACCAGATTTGAGTGACTTGAGCAGATGCGGGGTAAAGCGTTGCCCCTTATTGGCAAGGGTAACCACTGAGTTGGCAAGTTGCAGCGGTGTGCTGGTCCAGTATCCCTGACCAATACCCACCGAAATGGTATCGCCGACATACCAAGGTTGGTTGTAGCGCATACGTTTCCAATCTCTTGAAGGCATGATACCGATAGATTCTTCAAAAATGTCTATGCCGGTGCTTTGACCAAAGCCAAATGGCTCCATAAAGTTGGCCAGTTTATCGATACCTGATTTATAAACCAGATCGTAGAAGTAGATATCGCAAGACTCTGAGATAGAGTGGTACACATCTACCCAACCATGGCCCCACTTTTTCCAGTCACGCCACTTGCGCTCAACACCCGGAATTTGCCAGTAGCCAGGGTCCCACACTCGGGTCTTTTCGGTAACGATTTTTTCTTCTAACCCCATTAAGGCGATATGTGGCTTAACGGTTGAAGCCGGTGCATATTGCCCCTGAGTGGCACGGTTAATTAGTGGGCGGGATTTATCATTAAGTAGTGCACTGTAGGCTTTGCCACTAATGCCATGCACAAATGCGTTTGGGTCGTAGCTTGGGCTCGACACCATTGCCAAAATGCCGCCATCTTGTGGGTCGATGGCGACTACTGAGCCGCGTCTACCTGCTAAAAGCTCCATGGCTTTTTGCTGCAGTTTTAAATCTAGGGTGAGGTAAATATCTTGCCCCGGCTCTGGTGGCGTGACTTTTAAAGTGCGGATCACTCGGCCACGGTTGTTCACCTCTTCTTCTAAATGCCCTGGCTTACCGTGTAGCAGGCTCTCATAGTATTTCTCGATACCTTGCTTGCCAATATCTTTGGTGGCGGCGTAGTTTTTCCATGCGCCGCTTTTCTCAAGCGTGGTTTTGTCACGACTATTAATTTTACCTACATAACCCAGTACATGCGTCATTAGCTCTTGGTGTGGGTAGTAACGCTTTAAACCTGCTTCAACAAAGATGCCCGGATATTCATGCTGGTTGACGCTAAAACTTGCGACTTGCTCTGGAGTAAGGCGAGTTTTAATCGTCAGCGGCTTAAAGCGGCGATGGTATTTGAGCTTTTCTTTGATTGATTCGCGCTCATCGGCGGATAGTGGAATGATGTTATTGAGCTTATCGAGGGCGTCATCGACTTTTTTGACCTTTTCAGGAATGAGTTCAAGGGAATAAAAAGGTTGGTTTTCGGCAAGTAATTGGCCGTTGCGGTCGAAAATCAATCCACGGCTTGGCGCAGTAGGGACAACACGAATGCGGTTGTCATTAGAGCGCATTTCATAATCGGTAAATTCTGACACCTGCAAGTTATACAGGTTGGTCAACAACACCCCAAGTAACGCCACCACACAGACAAAGGTAAATAGTGCACGGCGCTTAAATAGCGAAGCCTCAGCAGCATGATCGTGCATAGTTACGCGCTTTCTTGGCGACACTCAGTTTTCTCCAACTTTGATAATGTATCTGGGGTTTAGCTTGGTGCTAGGGCTGCCTAGAGGCTCACTTTAGCAGGAGAGTGCAGGGAACAAAAGCCGTAATCTGCGTGCTAGTGAGTTTTATTCCCTGTGATATGGGTGATTGTTATTGATACTCCAGGCGCGGTATAAACTTTCGGCAACCAGAACTCGTACCAAAGGATGCGGTAGGGTTAAGGCTGACAAACACCAGCTTTGGCTTGCAGCGGCTTTACATGCTGGTGCTAACCCTTCAGGGCCGCCAATCAATAAGCTGACATCGCGACCGTCCAGTTGCCACTTTTCCATCTGCTGCGCTAGCTGAGGAGTGGTCCAGTTTTTACCAGGAAGGTCGAGACTGACAATATGATTGCCCTTGTTAACCGCCGCCAACATTTGCTCGCCTTCTTTTTGCAAAATGCGGGCAATGTCAGCGTTCTTTCCGCGCTTACCAGCAGGAATTTCGATTAACTCTAACGCCATGTCACGAGGGAAACGGCGCTGATACTCTTCAAAACCTGTGGTTACCCAAGTGGGCATTTTGGTGCCAACGGCAATAAGCTGAAGTTTCATTAGGCGTCTTGATCAGCCCATAGCTTTTCTAGTTGGTAATATTCGCGAGTTTGATCTTGCATGATGTGCAAAATCACGTCGCCTAGGTCTACCAGTACCCATTCACTGCTGTCACGGCCTTCAACGCCAAGTGGTTGTACACCAGCGCCTTTCGCTTCAACAACGATGTGCTCGCTGATCGCACGCACGTGGGTTTTAGAAGTACCTGTGCAGATCACCATAGTTTCGGTGATAGATGATTGATTTGAAACATCTAATACTGTGATGTCTTTGGCTTTTAAGTCATCGATTTTATCGAGAACGAAATCTTTAAGTTCGCTGCCTTGCACGCGAAGTACCTCATTAGTCAAAAATAACGGGGCATTATACGCAAAATGGCTATCTGTGCGCAATTATGAGGCAGTCATCGCGGTAGATTTTTTACCGCATACTCACAAGTGATAACAAGCGGTTTGTATCTAGGTTAGATAAAGCTGCTGCTGATTGATGTAGTCGAGTACCGTTTGGCTGAGTTTGTCTTTAACGTTTAACCCGCGAGCTAATTCGTTGCGAATATCTGTTGATGAAATGGCATGTAGCGGTGCATCGACAATAAAAACGTTACCGGACTTAGCGCGTGTTAGTGCTTGGCTTAGAGTGCTTGCCCGTTTTGAATAATTCGCCAGCTTTGGATGGCTTGTCTGCCGCTTGGCTAACACCTTTGCCATGCTTGAGCCTTGCGCTAACTGCCAGCCAGGACGAGCGCATAAGGCAATATGGCAATACTGGAATAGTTGTTGCCATTGATGCCATTTGTCTAAATTGACAAATGAGTCCATTCCCATGATGAAGTAGAACTCATGCTGCGGGTATTGCTCGCTAAGTTGCTGCAAAGTGACAACTGAGTAAGACGGCGAATCGCGGTTAATTTCAATATCGCATAGTTTAAGCTCTGGGTGCTGCGCGCATTCAAGCTTAACCATGTTCAACCTGTGCGCCGTGCTGACTTGAGTCGAGCTTTTGTGGGGTGGAATATGATTTGGCATCAGCCAAACTTCATCGAGCTCAAGCTGCTGTTGCACTGCGAGCGCAGGTTGAATATGCCCTTGGTGGATAGGGTCGAACGTGCCACCTAAAATGCCGATACGCATCTAACTTAGCTCTATGTGGGCCAGACGGTTATGGGCGCGCGGGTCGAACAACAAACATAAGTGACTGGTGCCAACCCAGTCTTCAATACCATGCTGTTTGAGATTGAGCTCTAATTTAGAGGTAAAGGCGAGCATGTGCTCGATATGATCAAGCTCTAAACGGCTAAGGGCTGATTGGTATAAAGGTTTGCGTTTGTCCCAAATGCGATGCTTACCATATAGCTGAGCGAGTGGCTCACCTTGCGCCATGGCAAGCTTGAGGGTCATCAGCAAATTTATCTCTTTAAACAGTGACCACATTAGGATTGGCATAGCAGTGCCTTCTCCCTGCAACTGTGCCAGTATGTGCTGCGCTTTCTTTTGCTGGTTCAATAACAAAGCATCAGTTAGCTGGAATACGCTAAAGCGTGATTGATCTTCAAAGTAATCTTGCAGTTGTTGGGCGCTAATATCTGCATTTGGGCTAAGCAGTTGCAGCATTTGCATTGCTTGCTCGGCGGCGAGCAAGTTGCCTTCAAACAAACTAAACATCATGGCTTTGGCGTCATGATGAATGATCAGCTGGTAATGTTTGATGCGGCCATCTAACCAACGCTCAAATTGTTTACCCTCTGGTGTGGTGCAAGGTACATACACGCCTTTGGCATCGAGGGTTTTAAACCATTTACTTTTGGTTTCAGCTGACAGTTTTGGACCTTGTAAAATGAGCAACACATCTGGGTTGTTGTCTGCCATGATAGTTTGAAATGCGCTCGCGCCATCTGTGCCAGGTTTGGCATTCGGTAGGGTTAGCTCTATCACGCGGCGGCTGGCAAACAAGCTCATTGATTGCCACTCTTGGATCAGGTCGTTCCAGCTAAAGCCAGTTTCTTGGGTAAGTTGAATTCGCTCTTCAAAGCCTTGTTTGCGGGCGGCTTGCAGCACTTGTTGCTTGCTGTTATCCACGAGCCAAGGATCATCACCAAACAGCATGATGACGTTTGGTAGGGGCGATAATTGGTGTTTTAGTTGATCTGGATAAACCCGCATTAATCTGTCTCAATCACGCTTAAATGGTTAGCTAGCAGTTGCTGTTGGTCTAAATGCTTTTGGTTTGGTTGCTGGGCACTTAGTCGCTTGTTACATAGACGCTATTTGCTAAATCGACTGCCGCCTAGTTAATGGTCGCTAAGGTTTGCACAATACGGTCAGCGGCTTGCTGACGCATCTCTTTAACGAGTAGCTCCATTTCGCGGCTTTTTGCCAACGCGGTACGTGGATCGTCTTTATAGTCACGGCGAATGGCGGTTTCGAAAAATTCTGGCTCGCCATCAGGCAGTGCCACTGAGTAATTCACGTGATAAATAAGCTCGTATTCAGCCACGTTACCATTTGGGTACAGTGACAGGGTAGCGCGCTCTAACGAGTCGTTTATCAGCCTCAATGTTGGGGTTTGCTTATTGGCGTCAACGAGGTCGATGCTGTTTACCCGCAGGCGATCGCTTAGCAGACGAGTTAACTCGCTGTATTGGTCGCTACTGGCTAAATGCAGCTGCGATAAGTGCTCTGGTATTTGATAGCTACGTTGCAGCTTAAAGCCGCAGGCGCTTAACGCTAGGCTAAGTAATACAACCGATAAAAGTGTTGTAATTGAAGAAGTTCTAAGAGCAGGCATTACTGTTCCTGTAAATGTAAACGGGTGCGCCATGTGGGCGATAGTGTGCCAAAAAATAAGGCTCAGTACCATGGATACTGAGCCTTATATTAACTAACTTAAGCCTTGAGTGCACATGTGAGCTTGATTAGCTTAGTGCGCTCTGTTGTGGCTTATGTTACTTAAGTTTTTATTTAGCAACGATGCTTAATAGTTTGCCTGGAACATAAATTACTTTAACGATGTTTAAACCGTCGGTGTATTTTTGTACCTGAGCTTCAGCTAAACCTGCTGCTTCTACATCTTCTTTAGATGCATCTGCTGCAACTGTGATTTTAGCGCGAACCTTACCATTCACTTGCACCACGATTAGCTTGCTGTCTTCAACCAAAGCTGACTCGTCAACCGTTGGCCATAGGCTATCTTCAATATCAGTTTGGTTACCCAGTGCTTTCCACATGCTGAAACAAGTGTGTGGGATAATTGGGTAAAGCAAACGTGTTACCGCTGATAGTGCTTCTTGGATTAATGCACGGTCTTGGTCATTGTTGCTTGGCGCTTTTTGCAGCTTGTTCATTAGCTCCATGATGGCAGCAATCGCTGTGTTGAACATCTGACGACGCTCAATGTCATCACTCACTTTAGCGATGGTTTTGTGTAATTCACGGCGCAGCGCTTTTTGGTTGCTGTCTAGTGCTTTAACATCAAGCGCTACAACTTCACCTTTAGCTACATGGTCAGACGCTGTTTTCCACAAACGCTTAATGAAGCGGTGCGCACCTTCAACACTTGATTCTTGCCATTCAAGAGTCAACTCAGGTGGCGCAGCAAACATCATAAATAGACGCACTGTGTCAGCGCCGTATTTATCAACCATTTCTTGTGGGTCGATACCATTGTTCTTCGACTTAGACATCTTGCTCATGCCGGTGTAAACCAGCTCGTTGCCTTGTGAGTCAACTGCTTTGGTGACACGGCCTTTGTCGTCAGTTTCTTGAACTGTTACTTCAGATGGCGATACCCAAACGCGGCCGCCTTTGTCGTTGGTGTAGTAGTAAGCGTCTGCTAGTACCATACCTTGAGTCAGTAGGCGTTTTGCTGGCTCGTCAGAATCAACTAGACCAATATCGCGAAGTAACTTGTGGAAGAAGCGGAAGTACAATAGGTGCATACATGCATGCTCGATACCACCAATGTACTGATCGACTGGCAGCCAGTAGTTCGCTTTTGCTGGATCTAACATTTGATCAGCTTGCGGGCTACAGTAGCGAGCGTAGTACCAAGATGACTCCATAAAGGTGTCAAAGGTGTCGGTTTCACGCAGCGCATCTTGTCCATTAACCTGAGTCTTAGCCCACTCTTTGTCAGCTTTAATTGGGCTTTGGATACCATCCATTACCACATCTTCAGGCAATACAACCGGTAGTTGCTCTTCCGGAGTTGGCATTACAGTGCCATCTTCCAAAGTTACCATAGGAATCGGCGCGCCCCAGTAACGTTGACGTGAAACGCCCCAGTCACGTAGACGGAAGTTCACTTGACGTTTACCCTTACCTTCAGCGCTAAGTTTGGCATCGATTGCATCAAATGCTGCCTGGAACTCAAGACCGTCTAGCTCAGGGAAAGCGTCACCTGAGTTAAATAGAATGCCTTTTTCAACGAAGGCTTCTTCGCTGATGTTTAGCTCGCCTTCAGTTGGCTTGATAACTGCTTTGATCTCAAGACCGTATTTAGTAGCGAACTCATAGTCGCGCTGATCGTGCGCTGGAACTGACATTACTGCGCCAGTACCATAGTTCATTAATACGAAGTTAGCGCACCAGATTGGCACTTGCTCACCTGTGATTGGGTGAACAGCATATAAGCCAGTAGCAACACCTTTTTTCTCCATCGCCGCCATCGCAGCTTCAGTGGTATCGACGTTTTTGCACTCTTCGATAAATGCAGCAAGCTCTGGGTTATTCTTTGCCGCTTGCTCTGCTAACGGGTGACCGCTGGCAATCGCCACGTAAGTCACGCCCATTACTGTGTCAGGACGGGTGGTGTAGATATCGAATGTTTCATCGCTATCAGCAACACCAAAGGTCATTTCAATACCTTCACTGCGGCCAATCCAGTTACGTTGCATAGACTTAACCTGCTCAGGCCATTCGTCTAGCTTGTCGATATCGCTTAGTAGCTCATCAGCATAGTCAGTGATTTTGATAAACCACTGTGGAATTTCTTTCTGTACTACCTCTGTGTCACAGCGCCAGCAACAACCGTCTTGTACCTGCTCGTTTGCCAGTACCGTTTCATCGTTTGGACACCAGTTAACTGAAGCTGTCTTTTTGTAAACCAAGCCTTTTTCGTAAAGCTTAGTGAAGAACCATTGCTCCCAGCGGTAGTACTCAGGGGTACAGGTGGCAATTTCACGGCTCCAATCGTAACCAAAGCCTAAAAGCTTAAGCTGGTTTTTCATGTAGTCGATGTTTTGGTACGTCCAAGGTGCTGGTGCAGACTTGTTGTTAATTGCCGCGTTTTCAGCAGGTAGACCAAATGAGTCCCAGCCAATAGGTTGCAGTACATTTTTACCCTGTAAACGCTGGTAACGAGCGACAACATCACCTATGGTGTAATTACGCACGTGTCCCATATGCAGTCGACCTGAAGGGTATGGAAACATAGACAAGCAGTAGAACTTTTCTTTGCTTGCATCTTCGGTGACTTCAAATGTTTTTTTGTGTTCCCAGTGCTGTTGTACTGAGGATTCAATTTCTGAGGGATTATATTGCTCTTGCATCAATCTATTTCCGGCTTTGCCGCCCATTGTTTGATCTAACGCTGATTAGCGTGACGAATAACTGCATAGAATAAACTAGATGTGATGTATTAAAAAGGTTCGGATGAAGGAGTATTTATTATGAGTGACAGAAGTTCTGCTTTATTAGACTTATATCAAGCCTTAATCGACCAAGTAAAACGCCAGTACGAAGAAGATAACTCATTGACTGCAAAAAGTTTGTTTGTCTCTGTTATCAAAGGGCGCGAGTTTTTAAAGCTCAAAAGCGCCGCTTCTGATCAAGAACTGGAGTTAGTGGAAGAGTTTTTAAAACGCGACATCGCTAGCTACATCAAACAGTCCCACGCCGAAGATATTCTTCATAGCCCGTCAGTCATTGCTTTTGAAAAAACGCTTTGGCATTGGTTGGGCGAGCTGTCTGATCGCAGCCAGGTGCAATGGCACGAAATTACCAGCGACTTTGAACACCAAGGTGTTTACCGTTCAGGTGAAGTGATTAATCAGGGGAAAGTGGTCTGTAATCAGTGCCAGCATGAAATGGATATTGAATTTCCATCGATTATTCCTGACTGTCCTGAATGCGATAGCACTGAGTTTAGTCGTGAAGCTCTGATGCCCTAGGTGTAAGCTAGAGCCTTTGGTATTAGTGCCTTAGGGGTTATTTGTCGGGTATTGTAGCTATTAGCTAGTGTTCTACATTGCAATGGCATTTAAAGCACGCCACAAGCACGACAGCTCTTTGTTTCACAAGAATGCTAGACGAAAACATCCATGTTTTCGACGGCTTTAAATGCCATTACATCTAAGTATCCACATCATTCATGCAAGGCTTAGATGTTTGGTGTGGATAACAGAAGTAATACGATTAGAGTAACCATAGAGCAGCGATTTAGTGTTCATTATCTTCGCTGCGCATGGGGTTGAATCGCGCGCTGACTTAATAAGAAGGCGGTTACTCTAAAGTTCCATCTGCTAGCTTTTGCAGTGCTAATTGATACTTGTCTTTCGAGTATTGGCCGTAAGCATCTATGGTCACTTTTTTGCCTTTTTTATAAACCACCACCAGATCATTTTTAAAGATAGTTGACGCTAAATCGCCACTGACAACGGCAATATTTTTGCGCTCAGCGGGCACATACACTTCATAAACCACTTGATTGAATTCTTTAGTTAGCGCTTTGTCTGTGATTGCAGCTGCGCCTAACGCACCTACACCTGTGGCGATGGTTTTACCATTGCCATCACCGATTTGATTGCCGATAAGCGCACCGACCGCGGCACCAGCTAATACAGTGACAATAGATGGCTTTTTCTCAACTTTTTGGTACAACACTCGCTGCACCTTGCCAACTCTTACTGTTTCAACTTCATCCTGTGGTGGCTTTGACGAGCAAGCTGCGAGCATGAATGATAAAAGGCTAACGAAAATGATTTTGCTGTAATGTGTCATGGCGATATCCCTGATGCCTACTACTGAAATACGTTTACTAGCTGATGGTTTAGTTGTTTTAAACTAGGCTAAACCGTCACAAGTACTAAATAAGTGCGAATAAAAGCTAATAAACATAATGACTTATGCGATGAACTATACGCCGAGCTATAACCTCCGTCTATAGCTGTACTGCGATGTGATTTGCGAACAATGTTTTTTAAGTGAGCCAGATACGGCTGCATGTCTTGGTGTTAATGAGCTAGAGGGAAGTTTCATAGTTTCAGTGACTTGCAGTGAATCATGTTTAATGCGTTTTTTTGTTCAACTTACGTCAGTTGCCAGCAAACGTGTTTACTAGAAGAGGTTTCGTTGGAAATAAAGAGAAACGGATTCAACGAGTGTGAGCATGGGTCATCAGTGTCCTTGAACGAATACACTTTTTATCTTCACCTAGGGTTGGTCCGGCGAAAAGCAACCAGGGAGATATTAGCAATATAGGTACTTGAACCAGGCTCATGAACTAGATTTACCTTGTCAGAAAGCGCTTAATTAAACAATGTACCATTATCAAGTAGAGATAATTTTTGCATTAACTTGGCACTAGGTTCGATTGGCTCTAGGTTCGACTAGTGCTGTAGCAGCATAGCTGTATGTAGATTTACAGCTGATAATTATCTTATTTCAACGTCGCATTTTGAGGGCATGGTGTGTGTAATTCGATTATTCTCAGTGCCTAAAGAGGTCCTGAACTGAACAGACTAACAGCCAGATGCTTCAATGCTTAGTTGCGGGGGCGTAGTTGCATTAGCTGCTTGTACGTAGTGGAAGTAACAATTATCGTTTAGCGTTTGGCCATTTTTGTCTAGGTCATAACCAATGTAAGTATTGGCAATACCTTGATACTGAATGGTGAAAGCGTCATCTAACTCAATCCATTTTTCAATATCAGTATTGTCTAAATATCCCCATTTTAATCGCGTTTCAAAAATACCATCATTATCTAAATCTATATCAATCAAATCATCTCTACCGCTTACAGGTTGCACCTGTAGACTCGGCATTTGTGATTTTGCATACACTAATGAGTTGGCGGTTTTTACAGACGCTGAAATGCTGCTAAGTATTGAAGTTCGCGCTTCTGAACTTAAACCAATAAATTTAGGCGCAGCTACAATGGCGAGGATAGCTAGAATGATGATGACAACGATCAGCTCAACTAAGGTAAACCCTTGTTGGACTTTTCTTATGTTATCGGATTTGCATAGGTTATTTTTCATACTTAGTTCTGTACTTAAATGCTAAGGATAATAGTAGCAATAAAGTAGAGAAGAGTAGTAGAGGGAGTTGACCAAATCGCATAAACAAGGTTTCACCTTGATATAAAGGCACCTCGGTAACCAGCACACCTGTTTCAAACTGAGGTAATTGCTCGGTTATTTTGCCATAAGGGTCGACTACAGCTGTTACACCATTGTTCGTTGCCCTTAGCAGTGGTTTACCTAATTCAATGGCGCGCATTTGGGCTATTTCCATGTGCTGCAGCGGGCCATTTGACGTGCCAAACCAGGCATCATTGGACACGGTAAGTAGTAAATCGGTATCTATGTTGGTGTTGGCGCGAACCTGCTCTGGGAAGACGATTTCATAGCAAATGGCTGGCGCGACCTGATAACCCAGTGCGTTCAAATTAGGCTGTTGGTAGTCACCGCGCATAAACGATGACATAGGCAAATTAAAGAAAGGTGCCAGCGGCCTTAGTAGCGACTCAAACGGCACAAATTCACCTATCGGCAGTAAGTGATGTTTTAAAAACTCGTTGCTGCCATTAATCTCATAATCACCCTGGTTTTGCTGTTTATTAAAGTGATTGCCAAGCACTACGAGCGCATTGTAATAACCTGATGGTTTCTTGCTGATAATGCCGGTAATAATGGCGATATTGTTAAAGCGTGCCACGTCATTAGTGCCAACTAAAAAGTCGCTGACTAACACTTCTGGTGCTGGGATCGCCGCTTCTGGCCACACGACTATGTCTAGGCTAGATTCATCATCAAAATGATTGCGGGTTAAGTCCATGTACTTGACCATGGTTGGCCATAAGTTCTCTGGCTCCCACTTCATACTTTGGGGGATATTACCTTGTACTAGCGCCACTTTAACGCTGTCGCCATTTTCGGTAATTGGATTAAATTTTGGTGCAAGGTAAGCAAGGCTGATGATGAGCGGCGCTACAACAAGTAAAGGTAACCAGCGCTTTTGTGCCAGTAATGCTAGGCTACCTGCAGCTAAAGCAATGATAAAGCTCAAGCCCAAAGCACCAATAATGCTCGCCAGTTGACTCAATGGTCCAAGTGTTTGGCTATAGCCAGCCCACAGCCATGGAAAACCTGTAAGCACCCAGCCGCGCAGCCATTCGGTGAGCACCCAAAGCGCAGGGAACAAACCTAGGTATTGCCAATAGCTAGCAAAGCGGCCTGATACTTGTAGCTTCGCGAGCAAATAACCACACAGTGCAGGATAAATGGCGAGATATAAAGCGAGCAGTCCCATCAATGCCATTGAGACAACCAAAGGCATGCCGCCAAAGGTGTCGATACTGACATGCACCCAACTAATGCCGACAGCAAAGCAGCCAAAGCCAAAACTTAGCCAGTAAAATAAGCTTTGTTTAGGTGTTTTTGATTGGCTTTGAAATAGCGCAAAGGCGAGGGCAAGTGGGTAAATCGCCCAAATATTGTAGGGCGCAAACGCAAGGGCGGTGCTAGCACCAGCAGCAAATGCTGTGACTAGCGAAATTCGCCCTTGATTTAACTTTGCTAAAGCTTGGGATAACACGACTTATTCGGCAGCCGTGTCGTTGTTGCTAACGTCAGGGAGTTTTACCCTTAGTTGGTTGAGGCGACGACTATCAGCATTGGTCACAGTGAATTCAATGTCATCAATAATGATGCTTTCGTTGCGCTCAGGTAGATGACCAAAAGCGTGCGAGACTAGACCGCCAACGGTGTCGAACTCTTCATCGCTAAATTGAGTACCACAAGCCGCGTTAAAGTCATCAATTTCGGTCAAAGCTTTAACCAAGAATACTGAGTTGCCCACGCGTTTAATTTCAGTATCTTCTACTGAGCTGTGGTCAAACTCATCTTCAATTTCACCGACAATTTCTTCAAGAATGTCTTCAATGGTGACAACACCTGACACGCCGCCGTATTCATCGACAACAATTGCCATGTGATAACGTTGTGAGCGGAACTCTTTAAGCAGTACATCAACGCGTTTACTTTCTGGCACAACCACCGCCGGGCGGATGATTTGCGCAAGTGAAAATGGCGTGTCTGATTGCTTGAAACCGTATTTAATTAGGTCTTTGGCAAGTAGGATGCCTTCGATATGATCCTTGTCTTCATTGACGACAGGAAAACGAGAGTGAGCAGACTCAATCACGGTCTCAAGTACTTGATCCACGTTTGCGTCTACTTGTAGGGTGACGATTTGTGCTCTTGGGATCATAATGTCCCGAACACGCAGGTCAGTAACCTCTAATACACCTTTAATCATTTCGCGGGTGTCTTCAGTAATCAGGTCGCGCTGCTCTGCGTCAGAAATGACCTCGACTAACTCTTCGCGATTTTGAGGTTCGCCCTGGAATAATTGGTTGATCTTATCAAGCCAGCTTTTCTTTGGGGCGTTTGTACTCGGGGGGATCTCGTCACTCATATGTATTTTCCAAAATCATAGCTGCCAATCAGCTAGCGATTTTATTTAGATTTCCTTGTATGGATTGTCATAACCTAGGCCTTGGATTAGCTGCGTTTCTAGCGCTTCCATTTCCTCGGCTTCAGCGTCGATAATATGGTCATACCCTAGCAAATGCAAGCAGCCGTGAATGACCATATGCGCCCAATGGGCTTGTAAGCTTTTATTTTGTGCTTTGGCTTCCTGTTCAACCACGCTAACACAGATAATTAGGTCGCCAAGTAGTGGCAATTCAACCTCTGGTGGCGCTTCAAATGGAAACGACAACACATTGGTTGGCTTGTCTTTGCCGCGATAGTTGCGGTTAAGGCTTTGGCTCTCGTCACTATCAACTAAACGAATAGTCAACTCGGCTTGTGTCATCGCGTTGCCAATAGCGGTAGTCGCCCACAGTTCAAAGTCCTGTTGGCTCGGGATATTTGTAGCGTCGGTGGCAACTTGTAGGTCCAAGTCTAATTGCAGTGACATTAGCTTTCGCTCTTCAGTTGTGAAGACTTGTCCGCTTGAGCTGAAGGCTCTTCTGCGGCTGCTACAGGCGTTTCGCTGGCGATTTTTGTCGCGCCATTAGCACTACTAGCATTAGCACTACTAGCATTAGCACTAGTTTGGCCTTCAGCTTCACTGGCTTGCTTGCGCGCAAGGTAAGCCTTGTGTTTGGCATCTTTTTCACGCTCTTGCTGACGATCAAAGTGCTCATAAGCTTCGACAATGCGCGCGACAACTGGGTGACGCACTACATCTTGCGCCGCAAAGAAGTTAAAGCTAATTTCAGGTACCTTGCTTAACACTTCTATGGCGTGGCGCAGGCCAGACTTTTGGCTGCGAGGCAAATCGATTTGGGTGATGTCACCTGTGATCACCGCGCGCGAGTTAAAGCCAATACGGGTGAGGAACATTTTCATTTGTTCAACCGTCGTGTTTTGGCTTTCATCAAGAATAATAAAGGCATCGTTTAGCGTGCGGCCGCGCATATAAGCAAGCGGGGCGACTTCAATCACGTTACGCTCAATCAGTTTTTCTACGCGCTCAAACCCGAGCATCTCAAATAGAGCGTCATAAAGTGGGCGTAGATAAGGGTCGACCTTTTGGCTTAAATCGCC
This sequence comes from Shewanella sp. WXL01, assembly GCF_012263345.1. Classification (NCBI taxonomy): domain Bacteria; kingdom Pseudomonadati; phylum Pseudomonadota; class Gammaproteobacteria; order Alteromonadales; family Shewanellaceae; genus Shewanella; species Shewanella sp. WXL01. The sequence goes on from NZ_JAAIKQ010000001.1 coordinate 752,387, forward strand.
CGGTAAGAAACCCAGTTTTTCACCCGCTTCTACCGCAGGGCGAGTTAACAAGATACGGCGAATTTCTTGACGCTCTAACGCGTCTACAGCAGCGGCAACCGCAAGGTAAGTTTTACCTGTACCGGCAGGGCCAATACCAAAGCTAATATCGTGGCGCGCAATGTTGCTCACATAAGCACTTTGATTTGGGTTACGTGGTTTAATCACGCCGCGCTTGGTTTTGATATGCAGGCTTTTGTCGGTGTCGCTGTGATCAGCTTCAATAGCAATGGCTTCTTGAATGGCTAGGTGCACAGTATCAGGCTCTAAATCAGGAGTTGAGCCTTTCATTGGCTGGGTTTCAACATAAAGCTGTTTTAGCAAATTGTTGGCATTGAGGGCATTTCGCGGCATACCTACAATGGTGAAATGATTGTTTTTATGAATAATTTCAACACCTAAACGACGCTCAAGTTGCTTGATGTTGTCGTCAAATGGACCACAAAGAGAAGACAGGCGGCGGGTATCTGAAGGCTCAAGATACAAATTCATGGTGGTGACTTTATTGGTCAATTATTTCTCCAACGATTTTCAATTAAACAGTACAAGTTAACATTAGTGTATGCCGAGGCAAGGGTAAATAGTTTGCGGCTATTTTTTGCACGAATGTGAGTAAAGACAAAGGCGGCAGAGCCGCCTTTTAATAAGTGTTTCGCTATTTACAATTACTCGTTTGTAAATATATACGCAGCAAAGTTTATGCTGGTTTAAATTGGCTCACACCTAAGTCATCATCTTGCTTATGTTTGGCAAGAATGTCTGATGGGCGCAGGCTTCTACGTAGGTCCATCTCATCTTCACCACGGATAAATTCGCCGCGTAAAGAGTTGGTGTATACGTCGACAATTTCTACATCAACGAAACTACCAATATGCGTGTGTGGCGCTTCAAAGTTCACCACGCGGTTGGTTTCGGTGCGGCCGCGAAGTTCCATTGGATTTTTCACCGATGGACCTTCAACTAAAATGCGCTGCACTGTGCCTAGCATTTGGCGGCTGTAACGCATCGCTTGCTGAGTGACGCGGTCTTGTAAAATAGCTAAGCGCTGTTTTTTCTCTTCTTCAGTCACATCATCTGGCAGATCTGCCGCTGGGGTACCAGGGCGTGCACTGTAGATAAAGCTGAAGCTATGGTCGAAGTTAACTTCTTCAATCAGCTTCATAGTATCAGCAAAATCTTGCTGGGTTTCGCCAGGGAAACCAACAATAAAGTCAGAGCTGATTTGAATGTCAGGACGCGCTTTACGTAGGCGACGGGCAATTGACTTAAACTCAATCGCCATGTGGCCGCGCTTCATTTGCGTGAGAATGCGGTCAGAGCCTGATTGCACTGGTAAGTGCAAGAAGCTAACTAGCTCTGGCGTATCTTCATAAACATCAATGATATCTTGGCTGAATTCGATTGGGTGGCTCGTGGTAAAACGCAGACGGTCAATACCGTCAATGCTCGCAACCAGGCGCAGTAGCTCGGCAAAAGTACAAATATCATCATCGTGAGTCGCACCGCGATACGCATTAACGTTTTGACCAAGTAGGTTGACTTCACGCACACCTTGTTCGGCAAGTTGTGCAATTTCAAGAATGACGTCATCCACTGGGCGGCTAACTTCTTCACCACGTGTGTATGGTACAACGCAGAAAGAGCAGTATTTGCTGCAGCCTTCCATGATAGACACAAACGCAGTTGGGCCTTCGGCGCGAGGCTCAGGCAGGCGATCAAACTTCTCGATTTCTGGGAAGCTAATATCGATAACAGCCTTTTGGCCGTTTTCAACCTGATTAATCATTTCAGGTAAACGGTGCAGCGTTTGCGGACCAAACACTATGTCGACGCACTGCGCGCGCTCTTTAATCGCTTTACCTTCTTGGGATGCCACGCAGCCACCGACGCCAATAATAAGCTCTGGCTTCTTATCTTTTAGGTTCTTCCAACGGCCAAGTTGGTGGAACACTTTTTCCTGTGCTTTTTCGCGAATAGAACAGGTATTAAGTAATAATACATCTGCTTCTGTCGCGTCTTCTGTCAAGGTGTAGCCTTGATAGTCGTCAAGTAAGTCAGCCATCTTAGACGAGTCATACTCGTTCATTTGACAGCCCCAGGTTTTGATATGAAGTTTCTTACTCATCACTGCTCGCCGGTAACCCATAGTAAAAATAGCGCGATATTTTACCCATAGTTAACCCTTGTGGCTAGCTTTTGTGGTGTTTTGTCACGCTTTATTGCGGCGCGACTAATACCCCTATTTCCTGTAATGAATTGCGGTTTTGGGGTAAAGCGTTTGAATCTGCTATCGAAATCGCAAAATTTTTCGCCATTGTTTTACTTTGCTGCCGAGCATCCAACATAATATTGCTGTGCAATTGCTGATGGTGGGCGGCAAGCATTTCCGCGGTGTGTTGATATAAGGCATAATCAAACGCATTACGGTAGATTATGGTCATGGTTTCCATTGTCGGATTAACTAGGGCTTCATCTGTTGCTCTTGCTTGAGCCAGACTTGAAGGGCTGAAACTTGCGGCAAACATGCTTAGCGCAATAATACCGCTGCTAACAACTAACTGAGTTTGACTTTTCATGACTTCCTCTCTTAGCAAATTAAGGTGGAACATGGGTTAGACAGTCGCAGTATAGTGTTTGGTTTATGTAGTTTGTTGTAGCCATTGTAACTAAGTATGGCAGTTATGCCGCTAAGACATATTTGCTCACGTATTGCTCAATAGCAGACATGAATTGTCGCCAATTGACATGTTTCGACACACAATATACCGCGCGAAATCTATCGCACTGGTTAGTGCATTATAAAGCAGTGCCACAACACAAACGGCATGCTTTTAAAAGAATAAGAAAGTCATCAGATAACATAGGTTGTATTAATGCAAGATGGTTCTTCAGCTGAGCAGCTAAATGCTCAACAAGCAACACAATATGATGTGGTCATTGTTGGCGGAGGCATGGTTGGTGCAGCCAGCGCAGTTGGCATTGGGCAGCTCGGCCTTCGAGTTGCAGTTATCGAAGCGCATGAGCCTCAAGCATTTACACCTTCGCAGCCGCTGGATGTTCGGGTTTCAGCGATTAGCGTGGCATCAGCCAATTTGCTCGACCGTTTGGGCGTAATGCACAACCTGCTGGCGCTGCGCCATGTTGCCTATACAGGGCTAGAAACCTGGGAGCTTGATGGTTTTATTACTCAGTTCAGTGCTGAGCAAATCGGCGAGCAAAAACTGGGTTACTTTTTTGAGAACCGCCTTATCCAATTAGCGTTATGGCAGCAAATAGCGACTATGGATAATGTTGATATCCTGTGTCCGCGCAAAGTATCGAGTATTAGCCGCAGCTATGCTCAAGATAATCAAGCGGTAGCCATTGGTGTTGCAAATAAGGATGGCGTAAAGAATGCGCAACTGACCATCACATTAGACAGTGGAGAGCAACTTAGCACCAAGCTGCTTGTAGGGGCTGATGGCGCAAACTCGCAAGTCCGTCAATGGGCGGGCATAGGTATAACGGGTTGGGATTATGCGCAGTCAGCTATGTTGATTAACATTAAGTTGTCGCAAGCCATAGAACCTGTCACCTGGCAGCAATTTACGCCAGAAGGACCAAGAAGCTTATTACCGCTACCAGATAACCATGCATCTTTGGTGTGGTACGACTCACCAACGCGCATCAAACAGTTATCACAATTATCCAACTTGCAGCTAGGTGCACAAATTCGTCAGCACTTCCCAAGTCGCCTACCACAGGACTTTGAGGTAGTTGATAAAGGTAGTTTTCCGCTAACTCGGCGTCATGCGCAGCAATACTATATTGATAATGCCGTGCTAGTAGGGGACGCTGCCCACACCATCAACCCACTTGCTGGTCAAGGCGTGAATATTGGCTTTAAAGATGTCGATGTATTAATTGCACAAATTGCCGATGCCATTGGTAATAATCAGCCCTGGCATAGCAATAACGTGCTTAAACAATACCAGTGCAAACGCTATGCTGATAACCAATTAATGATGAGCGCTATGGATGCGTTTTACGCTGGCTTTAGTAATGACCTATTACCATTGAAGCTGCTACGTAACGGCGCATTAAAGCTTGCCAATATCGATACCCCAATAAAGCGCAAAGTGCTCAAATACGCGATTGGGCTGTAGTCTGATTTCGATCGCCTTGCCTGCATGATTGTTGCACGAACGATTGGGTGTTAAAATGCCGCCCTTTATATCCAGTAGCGAGTTATTTTTGACCTATGGTCAGTCGCTACTTTAATAGAATGTAGAGTGGATGAGTAATATTAAACTGATTGTTGGTTTAGCAAACCCAGGCTCAGAGTATGAGCGCACCAGACACAATGCTGGCGCCTGGTATGTGCAAGAGTTAGCCCGTATATGTAATGTGAGCTTAAAAGCTGACAGCAAATATTTTGGACTCACTGCCAGAGCGACACTTCACGGTAAAGACGTGCGCTTACTTATCCCAACCACATTTATGAACCTAAGCGGCAAGTCAGTTGCCGCATTAGCTAACTTTTTTCGTATCGCGCCTGAAGAAATATTGGTTGCCCATGACGAGTTGGACATGCCTCCTGGTGTGGCTAAATTTAAGCTAGGTGGCGGCCATGGTGGTCACAATGGTCTAAAAGACATTATTGCCAGAATGGGTAACGACAAAGGCTTTTATCGTTTGCGTATCGGCATTGGTCATCCGGGTGATAAAAATAAAGTCAGTGGCTATGTGCTTGGTAAGGCACCGACTAAAGATCAAGAGTTAATGAACGCGGCAGTAGATGAAGCGGTTCGCTCTAGCGAGATTCTATTTAAACAAGACATGACAAAGGCAATGCACAGGTTGCATTCCTTTAAAGCAGAGTAATTAAGTTAGCGTTTAGACGCGCTTAAACAATTCCTGACTCACAAGAGTCAATGACAGTAAAAAGGTATCGATATGGGTTTTAAATGCGGCATTGTTGGTTTACCAAACGTTGGTAAGTCTACCTTGTTCAATGCACTAACACAGGCTGGTATTGAAGCGGCTAACTTTCCGTTTTGTACTATTGAGCCAAATACTGGCGTAGTACCAGTACCAGATCATCGTTTAGATGCACTAGCAGAGATTGTAAACCCAGAGCGCGTAATGCCAACAACCATGGAGTTTGTTGATATCGCGGGTTTGGTCGCTGGCGCATCTAAAGGTGAAGGTCTAGGTAACAAGTTCCTAGCGAACATCCGCGAAACTGATGCTATCGGTCATGTTGTTCGTTGTTTTGAAGATGACAATATTACTCACGTTGCAGACAGTGTTGATCCAGCGCGCGACATTGACGTAATTAATACTGAGCTTGCACTGTCAGATCTTGAGAGCTTAGAGCGCGCGGTTCAGCGTCAGCAAAAGCGTGCGAAAGGCGGTGATAAAGACGCTAAGTTCGAAGTTGAAGTATTAGAAAAGCTACGCCCAACACTAGATGAAGGCGGCATGCTACGCAGTGTTGAACTAACTAAAGAAGAAGCGGCGGCAATTCGTTACTTAAACTTCTTAACGTTAAAGCCAACCATGTACATTGCTAACGTATCTGAAGATGGCTTTGATAATAACCCGCATCTGGATGCAGTTCGCGCGATTGCCGAAACCGAAAATGCAGTTGTTGTGACGGTTTGTGCTGCTATCGAGTCTGAGCTTGCTGAAATGGAAGCAGAAGATCGCGAAGAGTTTATGGCTGATTTAGGTCTTGAAGAGCCGGGTCTTGATCGCGTGATCCGCGCAGGTTACCAATTACTAGACCTACACACCTACTTTACTGCGGGCGTAAAAGAAGTTCGCGCATGGACAGTACGTGTTGGCGCAACAGCTCCGCAAGCGGCTGGAGTGATTCACACAGACTTTGAGCGCGGCTTTATTCGTGCACAAGTGATGTCTTATGACGACTTTATCGAGCATAAAGGTGAAGCGGGCGCGAAAGAAGCAGGTAAGCTTCGCGTAGAAGGTAAAGGCTACATCGTTAAAGATGGCGATGTTATGCACTTCCTATTCAATGTATAAATTGTCCTAGTTGACACTTTTGTATGTTATTTGAGCGTAAACCTTGGTTTGTGCAAAAAAGGGCCGATTTATCTTGGCAATCGGCCTAAGTTAGCGTTTAATAGTCTGTTCGCGGTTAGGGTATTCATAGTAAAAGAGTTATTTTTGCTGCAACAATATGCAGTTTGGTGAAGTTATAGCCGAACAATCAATATTGATAAAAAATGCGAAAAAAAGCTGTTGACCTGAATACCCTGAATAAGCATAATACGCCCCGTCCTCACGACGAGGGCAGCAGAAAACGAAGTGGCAATGTAGCTCAGCTGGTTAGAGCACAGCACTCATAATGCTGGGGTCGCAGGTTCAAGTCCCGCCATTGCTACCATCTTCTCAAGATGTAAAATTCGAGGTTGGCTGGTTAGTTAAAGTCCTGCTTTAGAAATAAGACCGGCACCTGCTCAAGGTAAAATGAGAATCTGTTTCTTACAGAGACAGTGCGGGAGTGGTGGAATTGGTAGACACGCCAGATTTAGGTTCTGGTGCCGCAAGGTGTGAGAGTTCAAGTCTCTCCTCCCGTACCATCTAACTCAATTTTCTTCAAAATTTAGATTTATATCTAAGATTGGGGTATCGCCAAGCGGTAAGGCACCGGGTTTTGATCTCGGCATTCCCAGGTTCGAATCCTGGTACCCCAGCCATCTATTTATAATCGCAAGATTATTGGGATATCGCCAAGCGGTAAGGCACCGGGTTTTGATCTCGGCATTCCCAGGTTCGAATCCTGGTATCCCAGCCATATTTGGCAATGTAGCTCAGCTGGTTAGAGCACAGCACTCATAATGCTGGGGTCGCAGGTTCAAGTCCCGCCATTGCTACCATATTTACTGGGTAGAAGGGATTTGTTCTCACTACTGAGTAGATAGCTAACGTACACCTCCCAAGGTATGTTGGCGAAGAAAATTAGATGCGGGAGTGGTGGAATTGGTAGACACGCCAGATTTAGGTTCTGGTGCCGCAAGGTGTGAGAGTTCAAGTCTCTCCTCCCGTACCATCTAACTCAATTTTCTTCAAAATTTAGATTTATATCTAAGATTGGGGTATCGCCAAGCGGTAAGGCACCGGGTTTTGATCTCGGCATTCCCAGGTTCGAATCCTGGTACCCCAGCCATTACTTAGAGTGTTTGGCACATGGTTTAGTAGGATGCTAAATCATTGATAGTCGCCCTGACTGTCAGAAATATTTGATGCGGGAGTGGTGGAATTGGTAGACACGCCAGATTTAGGTTCTGGTGCCGCAAGGTGTGAGAGTTCAAGTCTCTCCTCCCGTACCATCAAATAGTTTTCCTTTCTAGTTATTCTTTTGATTCTCTCTTGTAAAAACTCACTAAAATCTACCTCTCTGTGCTTATATTTCTTCACTATTCTGTCTAGCTTTTACCCAACTTTTACCTAGCTTAGCGGTTCAAATAAAATGGTCGCTTAAATAAATTAGTGGCTTAAGTAAATCTAGCTTGGCTAAAGCACTATTGAAGTTAATATAAAACCATTCGGCTTATCTCATCGTTTAGCTTTGAGCATATGCAAACACGTAACAATAAAATTTTGTTTTGTACCAAAGGCTTATAATGAAGCAGCATTATTAAGGTTAATTAGTAATTGTAAACTGCTTCGATGAGTATCGCGGTTATCGTGCAAAGTCTATAGAAATATGCCCAAGTCAGCTTTTATTTAAGAAAATCTGCTTACTTACCTAGTTTACCGTTAAATCGCTTGATTGAATTCGATTTCAAAAAGCGCAACTTTTCATATGTTTATGTATAAAATTTGTCCATAAATTCATTCTGATGTAACATTGTTGCAAATTATTACAAATAGAATGTCGAGCAATAATAAATGTCCATTTTGACAGACGAGGAGCTTGCCTGCTTCGGTGAGTTATTTACCCCTCAATCTGCCACTTCACTTGAACCACACCAAGCCGAGAAAACTCAGGCTTATGATGAACATTACTTGAGTGTTTCAACAGAGATCCCTCAAGTGCTGACTAAGATCTTAGGTCAAGCGCAGCTGACATTGTTGGCAGAGATAAGCCATTACCGGTTATGGTTCCCTTTAGTACTAAAACGTGATGAGCTAGGGCAGTTCGTGCCTGTGCTAGGTGTGCCTGAAGTGCTTGATGCACGTGGCAGCGAACGCTCATGGCGGGTGAATAATCTAAAGGGCGTAAAAGTGATGACTCGCTGTTGTGAGGCACAAGCTCAGGTACTGTCATTGTCAAGTTCTGGATTAACGATTCGCTTGCCTGAAAATTGCTGTGCAGATGACTTTTATCAAGCAAATTTGCTGCTTCCAGGCTCTCAGCCTATCAGTGTCGACTTTGAGCCGGTAAGAACCGAAAACGATATCATGGCTGCGAGGATAAATGCTCACGGCCACGCGCGCCAGGCAATACGTGAGTTTCTATTTAGCGAGCATAAAGCACAGTTCTCACACCTTTACGCAAGCTAGGAAGTACAAGCTAGGAAGTACAGCTAGTAAGTATTAGTTAGCGTGTGTTGATGCTTTCACTTTTATTGTTTCGAAAAGTCTTTATCTAGCAGTTGCCCCAAGGCGGCAATATAGTTTTTATCACTTGTGGCATGCAGCAATTGGCATAATTCATCGCCAACAGGGGTAAACCGGTAATAGGTAAGCAATAAATGTTTGTTCCTTGGTGTACGCTTTATTACCTCTACACCGAAGCTAAGGCTAATCGGCGAGGCGCTATCGAGTACCCCAGTTTCAAATTCACTCTTGTGTAAAATCCCCGCATCAACCAGGGTTAAGATACTTGAATACGGCAAGCCAAACTGCGACAGGTTTAAGCCTGTATTGCTTGACTGGCGAAAATAGTGTTTTAACCCGCCTGTTAATCTGTAGCCCGTCATTAGCTTAAAACGGCTTTCATTATTAAATCTTGAAGCAATGGCTAATGCTTTTTCAAACATTTGCGCTTCACGCTGGGTGAGTTGGGTTAACACTGCTAAGGTACGTAAGCTGAATTGACCGGGATTAACGATTTCACTTGATAAAATTCTTGCCCATAAGTCCTGCATTTTGCGGTTATGGATTTGCTCGGCCATCTTGAAGAACTGATAACGCCAGTCAGGGTCTAGCTCCACTCCGGTCACATCGGATGGAGTGTAGTTCAGTGCCAGTGCAAAAATAGTTTCAAGGTTTTGTTGATGTTGATTAAGCTGTTTTTGCACGCGAAACTGCGCACGCTCGGTGATGGATGCCGTTGACGGGCGATAGTCAGCCTCACTGGCCAAGCCTAAAATGCGCCCGAGTTGCAGTGCTTTTTGTCTGGCTGATGCTTGAGATGAGTCGCTGTTTTTGGTGCTAGGCGTAGCTGCAGCAGGCTCTGAAGTAACAGGCTTTTCCGTTTTTACCGCAGCCTTGCTTGGCTCTTGTGTCTCAACCATAAGCGATTTGTTGTTGTCGAGCGTGTCTGCCATGAGTGTTCCTTTGCGTTATCAGCTATGAGCTATAAAGCGATCAACCACAGATCTTTCTTACTTTAGCTACTACGACTCAATCGTTGTTTTTGGCCAATTGGTTTCATTGCCAACTGTAGGTTGCTCAGGCACGTTTAGTGCAAGCAGTAGTGAGCAAATCGCAAATACAGTACCAATTAAAAATACTGCAGTCGGTGAGCTTAGCCATAACAGACCGAGCAATGCCGGAATAACCACGGCGGCAATGTGATTAATGGTGAAGCTTACTGACATAGTTGAAGCGATGTCTTGCTGATCAGCAATTTTCTGAAAATAAGTTTTCATTGCAATTGCCATGGCGAAAAGTAAGTGATCAATGACGTACAGGGCTGCGGCGAACTGCGCGTTTTCCACAAATGCGTAGCTAGTGAATACTAGAGCCAGACCCACGTACTCTACCGAGAGTGCTTTACGCTCACCGATACGTCCAATAAATCGGCCTATTGCTGGTGCAAAGGCAAGGTTAATCACATAGTTGATAAGAAACAGAGCGGTGATTTCACTTACCGTATAACCGAATTTTTCCACCATCATAAAGCCAGCGAATACCACAAAGATTTGCCTTCTTGCGCCAGAGAAGAAAGTAAGTAGGTAGTAAAGCCAGTAGCGTTTTCTCAAGATAAGCTTTTTGGTTTGTGGTGCAGCTTGGCGAAAGTTAGGAAACAAAACAACCATCGACAGCACCATGATAGCGCCAAGGCCGCCGATAATGGCGTACATCCACACATAATCAAGTTTGAGCCAGGTCATGATTAACCAAATGCTGCCATAGCCAGTTAACGCCGCTGCTGAGCGCCAGGCAAGGGCTTTACCCATAAAGGCTGCGGTATCTTTTTTATCTAGCCATTGCAGAGTGAGAGATTGGTTAATGGTTTCATAGTAATGGAACCCAATCGACATGATCACTGTGGTGATATAAAGCCCAATCACACTTGGGAAGAAGCCAGTTATCGCTACGCCCACGCATAAGATTGCCAGTGAGAGTAGGGCAAAGGCTTGCTCTTTTATAAACAAGAGTACAAACACGGCGGTGAATGCTAAAAAACCCGGCACTTCACGCAGGCTTTGTAACATACCGATCTCTGCACCGGTGAATGCAGCTCTTTCAATCACAAAGTTATTTAGCAGTGCTTGCCAAACAGCAAATACCATCGACATGACGAACGTCATCCCAAGTAATAAATGTTGTGGTTTGGCGGTAAGTTGAGCCAGCGCATTGGCATTTTCGGCGCTATCGGTATGTTGTGACATGACGAGCCTAAATAGTTAAGTTGCTGTAGATATACTGACATAGTTTGGCCGGTTGGGCGATATATAGGGAAGTTCCTCCTACCGTTTAGCCCTTCATAACGGAGGACTTGCTCGGTGACTATCAGGCCGTGATCTGTTTCAAGTACTCAATTAACAGAGTAAGCTATCATGTTTAAAGTCATTTATTTCATTGGCATGGGAACAAGATGAGCCAAATTTTACTTATTCACTCTAGTGTGCACGGCCAAACCGTTAAAATTTGCAAATACATGCAGCAAAAAGCGCAGGAGCAAGGTGTGAACATCACTTTGGCTAGCCTTGCCGACAATCCATCTATTGAGGGCTTTGACAAGGTATTTATTGGCGCCAGTATTCGTCATGGCAAGCATCGCCCAGCTCTATATCAGTTTATTGAAGCAAATAAAGCTAAGCTTGAGCAAATCCCTAGTGGCTTTTTCTCTGTGAGTTTAGTCGCTCGCAAGCCAGGTAAAAACACGCCGGAAACCAATATGTATATGCAGGCGTTTTTAAAGCAAAGCGTGTGGCAGCCAAAGCATCTGCAAGTGTTTGGTGGCAACCTTGATTACCAGTTTTACGGCCCTGTCGATCGCAATATTATCCGCTTTATTATGTGGATCACTAAAGGTCCTACTGACCCACATACCAAGGTTGAATATACAGATTGGAATAAAGTAGACGCATTCGTTGATACCATGATTAATGCTTAAGAGGTGTAGATGAAGTTACCTCGATTCTTCAGTGTGATTGGCGCCAAGCTACATATTATTATGATATCCACGTGCGCTATTTTATTGCCGACAAGTGGCTGGTTGTTAATAGGTAAACAGTTAAGAGTTAACGCCAGTATTTGGGACTATGTTCATGTTTATCTTGGTACTATTACCGCAATACTTGGACTTTGTTTTGTGCTCAAGTGCTGCATAAAAGGTGGTTGGCGCCAGTTTTTCCCATGGCTAGTGTTAGATTTATCGCAATTTCTTGCCGACGTTAAAGGTTTATTCAAAGCACAGTTACCTAGCTCAGGCGGTAAAGGGCTATTGAGTATTATAGAGGGGATTGGGCTGCTGTTGTTGGCTGGAGTGTGTATTAGTGGCTTAATGTGGGTGTTGACTCAGGGGGATATGGAGGCGTTAACTTGGCGCAAGTATCACGTTACATTGGCTGAGTACTTTGTCACCTTTGTTGCTGTGCATATGGTACTAGCTTTGGTACACGTGATTGAGATGATAAAAAACTCTTAGCAGGTTGCTTCAGAGGTTTGCCTGCTGAATTGAAGCCTTGAATAAAGCTTGAGATAACAAAAAAGGCGCTGGTAGCGCCTTTTTTATTTTCACTTTGATATTGCCAGCGTAAGCTATTTCATTAGAGCTAAACTATTTCTTCAAAGCTAAGTAGTTCATTAAATCGATAATCTGCTCAAGGCTGCGCATCTCATTCATGTTAATCAAGTATTTGTCGTTAACAACGAAGCTAGGCACGCTGCGAACGTTATACATCACTTGCTCTTGACGCCATTGTGATAGCGCTTTATCTGTTGCAGCATCGTCAGCCATTTTGTCATATGCCGCTGAATCAATTCCAAACTCAGCAAATACCTTTTTGATATCATCACGTGAGTTGATCTCGCTTTCATGTTTATGGCCGTGAGCACCGTGATCATGACCATCACTAGCATCGCCTTGAATTGCAGTAAACATTTTTAATGCTAGGTCATGTTTGTGCTCAGTTTGATTCATTACCACGAGTGAGCGCATGACTTCAGTGCCTAGATCGCTATTCATAAAATCAACATGCTTGTTTTCAAAAGCGATTTTTTTGTCGATGTGCTGCTTAATAAATGGCAGGTATTTGGTTTCCATGTTGTAGCAGCTGTGGCAGTAAAACGAGAAGTACTCGGTCACTTTTGGCTCACTAGGGGCAACGCGGTTAGAAACTTGTGTGTAGTGTTTTCCTTCAACAAATTGAGCTGCAAAGCTAGACAGTGGAGCGACAGCAAGAGTTAATGCTAATGCGATATGTTTGATCATAGTGGCCTCAAATGGGACTTGTACATAATGAAACAAGTGTATTGTTGTTGCATGAATTATCGCTGAATTCGCGGGAAATAATAGAGCGGATATGTGATCTTTAGCCGCTTTAGCTAATTTAGTCGTGACCGATGTCAAAGATCCTTGCTAATTAAACTCACCGCTAACGTACGGCTGGTGCTGAATTGAGTACGGTTAAATTGCCCGCTAGCGTACGGCTGGTGCTGCATTAAGTATGGTTAAATAGACCATTTCGCCAAGCGGGTAGTGTGTTAAGCGACGAGGCTTTTGTCTCTCAGTGTTTGCCAGGCTTCACACACTTGTTTGAAGCGCTCAGCATTACCCTGATCTCTATCTGGGTGCCATTTAAGGGCGAGCTTGCGCCACTGTTTACGAATTTGCTTATCGGTTGCACTCTCGTCTAGTTCAAACACCCTTAAGGCCTGTCCTTTATGCATTAGCTGATGGTTAAGGCCGATGTATTCTTGATAGCTACTCCAAAACGAGTCGAGCATCTCCTTCACTACATTGCTGCATGTATCGTAGTTGCCCCAGTCGAGGTAGTAATCACGCAGGCTAGCATCACTATGATGAAGTAGATCTGCGTTGCTTGGCACGAGTCTAAATAGCTGAATGTCCATCGCCTGAACTTGCAGCCATTGCTTAGGCAATAACATGTCTTGCAGTTCGTAGAGGGCATTCATTAATAGGAAGTTGCGTTTGAAGAGGTCTTTTTCAGGAGAGGTGTCGAGGTCGTGCATTAACCCTTTTTGCTGCAGCTCTGCAGCGAGGTGGTGCACTTTCCAACTTTTAGCGCTCGATTGCAATAGGGTGAGCAATGGCCAGATAAGCGGGTTGTCCCCTTTGAGCGCTTTTACTTGGTCATTGGCCTGTTTAATTGAGGCGACTGGGCTAAGTAACATAACGTCATCTTCATCCTGAATTGGCGATAATTTCTACTATGCCATAGGGGGAAAACAGTGCAAGCAGATTTTGACAGCTAAGATGAGTGCTCAGCGAGCGTATTTGTTATCAACGGGAGGTGATAAGAATTTTGGGTAATAAAAAACGCACTCAATGGAGTGCGTTTCATTTGGCGTTAGCCGAACACTTGCAAATTAGTGACCCAGCCTTTGTTTACAGCGTCTTTAGTGACGGAACATCGCCGAAATAGACTCTTCGTTGCTTACGCGGCGAATCGCTTCAGCAAGTACACCAGACATAGTTAGCTGAGATACTTTGCCTACTTTAAGCATGTCTTCGCTTAGCGGTACAGTGTCAGTCACAATCACTTCATCAATCACTGAGTCAGCGATGTTCTTAGGTGCATTACCTGAGAATACTGGGTGAGTTGCATAAGCAAATACGCGGTTAGCACCGTGCTCTTTTAATGCTTCAGCAGCTTTAGATAGTGTGCCACCAGTATCAATCATGTCATCAACGATGATGCAGTCACGGCCTTGAACGTCGCCGATAATGTGCATAACCTGAGCAACGTTAGCTTGTGGACGGCGTTTGTCGATAATAGCTAAGTCAGAGTCATCAAGTAGTTTAGCAACTGCACGCGCACGTACAACGCCGCCGATATCTGGAGAAACAACCACTGGGTTGTCTAGCTTCTTAGCTAGCATGTCTTCTAGTAGCACAGGGCTACCGAATACGTTGTCTACAGGTACGTCGAAGAAACCTTGGATTTGCTCTGCGTGCAAGTCACAAGTTAATACGCGGTCAACACCAACGCTTGATAGGAAGTCAGCAACAACTTTAGCTGTGATAGGTACACGAGCACTGCGAACACGACGGTCTTGACGAGCATAACCAAAGTAAGGAATTACCGCAGTAATACGGCCAGCAGATGCACGACGTAGCGCATCAACCATGACGATAAGTTCCATTAGGTTGTCGTTAGTTGGCGCGCAAGTAGATTGAATGATGAATACATCCGCACCACGTACGTTCTCGTTGATTTGAACACTGATTTCACCGTCGCTGAAACGGCCTACTTCTGCGTCACCGAGTTTGCAGAATAAACGTTCAGCAATTTTTTCGGCTAATTTAGGGGTAGCGTTACCAGCAAAGAGCTTAATGTCGGGCACTTTATGAACCTCAGGCGTTGGCTTGAATATGGGCTAAATGAGCAAATTCTGCTCACTTAGAAGGATTTTAATAATTTAAAGCTGGGCAAGTCGTTCCAGCAATGGTGACTTGTTTAAGCCTTTAGCAACAAAGCCTTGCATTGAATCTGGCAATTTTGCCAGCGTATCAAGTGCTTGTTGCGAATGCTCAAAACGGCCAAAGACACATGCTCCGGTCCCCGTCATTTGAGACGGCGCATATTCTAGCAGCCAGCTCAAGGCATTGGCAACTTGAGGGTAGGTGTTTGCCACTAAAGTTTGGCAGTCATTTGACCAAGTTCTTTCCATTAGCGATTGCAAATTTAGCTTAGGTGTTTGCCTTGGTAAATCTGGATGTTGGAACACCTGCTGAGTTGAAACATGCACGTCAGGGACGATAACTAAATACCAAGGCTCATCTACTGCAACTGTTTGTAGTTTTTCACCCACGCCCTCGGCGAAAGCCGCGTAACCATTAATAAAAACAGGGACATCGGCACCTAAGCTTAGACCAATTTCAGCCAGTTTTTGGTGAGGAAAGTTAATATTCCAAAGTGCATTGAGTGCCACTAATGTAGTGGCTGCATCTGAAGAGCCGCCTCCAAGACCACCGCCCATCGGCAGCAATTTATCTATCCAAATGTCGGCGCCGCCAGGATAATTTGCCGCTATTTTTAGCGATTTTGCAGCTTTTAGAATTAAGTTATCGCTATCAGCAACAACTTCGGACATCTTGGAATGTAAACGAATGTCACTGGTTTCGGTGACATGGAAATCTAAATAGTCGCAATGGTCAACAAATTGAAACAGAGTTTGTAATTCATGATAACCATCACTACGTCGTCCGGTGACGTGCAGGAACAGGTTTAACTTTGCAGGAGCTGGCCAGCTTTTAGAAATAGGCGCTTTCATGTTGACGTCCTTGTGTCTACTTGATGGGCTGCATTGCTTGCCATTGGTTGTTTTGGATTTTGATTTGTACATCATCTCGCACAATAATGATTTGTCTTGGTATTTGTATGCCTTGCAGTATTTGCCAGCTTCTAAAATCAACTTGCCAATGTGACGCTGTTTGCTCGCTGATGAGCTGCTTTATCGTGCCATCAGCATTATAGCTAACTATTTTGTCTTCGCTGCTAGCTTGACCGGTTATCCATAGAGGCAATCTATCTAAAGGAATATGAATCGACACCATAGAGTCGAGCAAGGTTTGCGGGTCTTTATCAAAATAAGTTTCGCCATTGGCGGTCAATGTTGCACCTTGTGGGCCACTATCTAAAACTAATAAATTAGTGCCAATCATAGTAGTCAGACGTAAATCATCGCCTTGAGCTTGGTGAAACCAATATAAGTTAGTGCTAAATTTATCTGTGTTTGAGCGAACGGCAATTTTACCCTTAAGTTCCCAATGCTGTGCTTGCGCAACATGATTAACGCTAACAGGTTCAAAGTTGGTGTGCTTTAAACTACTGCAGCCATTAAGCATCAACATAAGTAGCAGTAATAAACTTATGAAACTGAATTGGCGCACTGTGATAGCTTGAGGCTTTTGGGTGTTCACACTAATACCAAGATGAGGTTAAACGTTGGGTCATCATACTGCTCCAACTAGCTGATGTAAAAATTGCTTTTACTAAAAAGTGCACTGTTTATGCATTTGCTAACAGCTACAAATAAAATTTAGACATATATTCGGTTTTGTTAACCCAATTGTGTTTTTAGTTTGTGCTTTTAGTAGAATGGCCTAATTAACGAGATCGATAAGAACTTCAGAAAGAGTCAAATGAGTCTAGTAGTAATCGGGATTAACCATAAAACGGCGACAGTAGATTTACGTGAGAAAGTTGCCTTTTCTCCAGATCGCATCCATGACGCAATGAAAAGTTTAGCCAGTCGCAGCCGCACTGGTGAAGCTGTTATCGTGTCTACGTGTAACCGTACCGAACTGTATAGCTGCAATGTCAAACCTGAAGAGGTCATTGAGTGGCTAGAAGAGTATCACGACCTAGATCATGAAGCGCTAATGCCATGTATCTATGCCTATGAAGATCAAATTGCTGTGAAACACCTGATGCGCGTTGCCTCTGGCCTTGACTCGCTTGTACTAGGTGAACCGCAGATTTTAGGTCAGGTAAAGCAAGCGTTTGTTAAAGCAAAAGAAGCGGGCACAACTGCGGTTACGATTGATCGTTTATTCCAAAATACCTTTTCGGTTGCCAAGAAAGTGCGCACCGAAACCGATATTGGCGCCGCTGCAGTATCTGTCGCCTTTGCTGCAGTAAGCATGGCAAAGCATATTTTCTCGTCGCTCAAAACCACTAAGGTACTGTTGATTGGCGCGGGTGAAACTATTGAGTTAGTCGCGAAGCACTTAAAAGATCAAGAAGTGAATTCAATTGTGGTGGCTAATCGCACTGTTGAGCGTGCACAGGCGATGTGTGAAGAGTTCAACGCCACGGCGATTACCCTGCAAGACATTCCAGAGCATTTACCTCACGCCGACATTATTATTTCGTCGACCGCGAGCCCTCTACCTATTTTAGGCAAAGGCATGGTTGAAAAAGCGTTAAAACAACGTCGTCATCAACCTATGTTATTAGTCGATATTGCAGTTCCGAGAGATATTGAAGCAGAAGTCGGTGAGTTAGACGACGCTTTCCTTTATACTGTTGACGATTTACATAGTATCATTGAACAAAACATGGCTTCGCGTAAGGAAGCCGCCGAGCAGGCAGAGATTATTGCCGAAGAACAAGCCGTCTTATTTATGGAGTGGGTGCGTTCTTTAGAGTCGGTTGACAGTATTCGTGAATATCGTAGCCAGTCATTGGCTATTAAAGATGAATTGGTTGAGCGCGCCTTGAATAAAATTCAGCAAGGTGGCAACGGCGAGCAAGTAATTTTAGAGCTTGCTAATAAGTTAACCAATCGCCTCATTCACGCACCAACCCAGGCGTTGACTTCAGCCAGTCGCCAGGGTGATTTAAATACATTAGGTCAACTGCGAGTCGCGCTTGGTTTAGATAAACACTAGCAGCTAAATATTCAGTTCAATCCTACTTAGCACTGCAATCGCAGTGCTTTGTTGGTTGTAAAGCAAAATTTAGGTGAACAGCAAGGGTTAGCCAGTTACATGAAACCATCCGTTATCCGCAAGCTTGAAGGCTTGCTAGAGCGTAATGAAGAAGTTTTAGCATTACTAAGTGATGCCAGTGTGATTGCGGATCAAGACAGATTCCGCACCTTATCAAAAGAATATGCTCAACTTGAAGACGTAGTAAAAAGCTTCAAGGCATTCCAGCAGGCGCAAGAAGACCTAGAGTCAGCCGAAATGATGCTGGAAGAAGATGACGCTGAAATGCGTGAAATGGCGCAGGAAGAAATTAAAGAAGCTAAGCAAGCATTAGAGCGTCTAGAAGACGAGCTGCAAATCTTGCTGCTACCAAAAGATCCAAATGACGACCGTAACGCCTTCATCGAAATCCGCGCAGGCGCTGGTGGTGATGAAGCGGCAATTTTCGCCGGTGATTTGTTCCGCATGTACTCTCGCTACTGTGAGTCGAACAAGTGGCAAATGGAGATCATGAACGCTAACGAAGGCGAGCATGGCGGTTTCAAAGAGCTTATTGTGCAAGTTACTGGTGATGGCGTATACGGCAAGCTCAAGTTTGAGTCTGGCGGACACCGCGTACAACGCGTGCCAGAAACCGAATCACAAGGTCGCGTACACACCTCTGCCGTAACGGTTGTCGTATTGCCAGAAATTCCAGAAGCTGAGCAAATCTCGATTAACCCTGCCGATCTTAAAGTCGATACTTTCCGCGCCTCAGGTGCGGGTGGTCAGCACGTTAACAAAACTGACTCGGCTATTCGTATTACTCACGTACCGTCAGGTATTGTGGTCGAGTGTCAAGATCAGCGCTCACAGCACAAAAACCGTGCTCAAGCCATGAGCGTGTTATCGGCGCGCCTACAAGCGGTTGAAGATGAAAAACGCCGCAGTGAAGAAGAGTCTACTCGACGTAATCTAGTCGCAAGTGGTGATCGCTCTGAGCGTATCCGTACTTATAACTTCCCTCAAGGTCGTTTAAGTGAGCACCGTATCAACCTAACGCTGTATCGCTTGGGTGAGATTATGGAAGGCGATCTAAACGCGATTATTGAGCCGCTAACTCAAGAAGAACAAGCCGATAAACTTGCCGCACTCGCAGACGAGTAAGGATTAAGGCTTGGCACAATCTAGTCAAACCATTGCGCAGGCGCTGCAATGGGCAAGCGAGCAATTACACTCTACCTCTGAGTCGGCGAAAGTCGATGCAGAGGCCTTGCTACTGCATTGCATCAATAAAAATCGCAGTTACTTATATACCTGGCCAGATAAAACCTTGACCTCTGCTCAGCAAGCTGACTTTGAGGCTATGGTTGCAAAAAGGCAAGCCGGCCGCCCTGTGGCGCACATTATTGGTGAGCGCGAGTTTTGGTCGCTGCCGTTTTTAGTTAACGATACAACTTTAATCCCAAGGCCTGATACCGAGATTTTAGTTGAAAGCGCCCTGAATCTACCGCTTGCAGACAACGCTAATGTGCTTGATTTAGGTACTGGTACTGGCGCAATAGCCTTGTCACTAGCCTATGAACGCCCAAGTTGGCAGGTAACTGCAATTGATAAGGTGCCAGAAGCTGTTGCCCTTGCAAAGGCGAATCGTGACAATTTAAAGCTCGGCCATGTAGAGATTTTACAGTCTGATTGGTTTAGTGAAGTTGCCGATAAACGATTTGATTTGATTGTGTCTAACCCACCGTATATTGACGAAGCGGATAACCACCTATCGCAAGGTGATGTGCGCTTTGAACCGCACAGTGCGTTAACTGCAAAAGATCAGGGTTATGCTGATTTATTTCACATTGCACAAACGGCAAAAAGCTACTTAACTTCAGGTGGTTATTTACTGTTGGAGCATGGTTATCAGCAAGCAATTAAGGTGCGAGAAAAGCTGATTGAGCTTGGCTATCAAGATGTGGCGACCATTCGAGATTTTGGCAGTAATGATCGCTGTACTTTAGGTCGACTGTGCTGAAGGCTCCTGGCCGTCTAGGCTGAAGCTCCAGGTCGATTGGGCTGAAGGCTCTTGGCCGTCTAGGCTAAAGCTCCGCGTCTTATTGACCGAGGCAAGTTAGTTGTGAAAAATTGAGACCTGAGCGCAAGTTAGCTACCCCACATGGATGTTGACATGAACTTTTTAGCGTGACGCTACTGGAGCAATCAAAGTTGTGGCTAAGTTAACAATTCGAGTAAACTGGCTGCGTTTTATTCTGCTCTAAATAAAATCAACAAAGACAGAGATTTAAAAAATGGAAACATTTTACAGTTTATACCCTGCCGTTAAACATACGCATATGTTGTTTTTGGCATTAAGTATCGCCTTGTTTGTATTACGTTTTGGTCTGCATTTACGTCAGTCTCCATTAATGGAGAAAAAGCTACTGAAAGTCGGGCCACACGTGATTGATACTTTCTTATTAGTGTCAGGCTTTACCCTTTGCTTTATGATCAAACAGTACCCATTTGTAGATGCATGGATGACTGAAAAAATCATCTGCGTGGTGGCGTACATCGTATTAGGGATCATGGCATTAAAATCAAACCGTAATAAGCTATTTAAGTTCTTTGCTTTCATTGGTGCAATTGGTTGGTTAGTGCTAGCGGCCAAGCTGGCTCATTTTAAACAAGTTGTATTAATGGGTTAATTGATTCTGTCATGAAGCATACTTTTCTATCTGATGACTCAGTGTCTATTCCAGAGACTGCGTTCGATTTATCAGAGCACCTTGGCTTTTTACCTTCTAAAGCGGCGCAGTGGGCGTGGTACGAGTTATCTGGCTCTGTGCTAAGTCGCTATGTTGTCGATCAACAAGCTCGTCTAGATGGTCTATTTAAATGGTTTTTCAATGACCTAGGTTTTTGCGCTAAAGAAGATTACTTTAGTGTCGAAGCAGCTGATTTAAGCTACTGCGTGACGAAAAGACAAGGTAACAGCACTACGCTTTCGACTTTGTTGGTATTGCTCGCTAAGCAGCTAGACTTGCCACTTGAAGCGGTATTATTGCCAGGGCACACAGTGCTTCGCAGTAAACTTAACGGTAAACAGGTTTATCATGATCCGTTTAGTGGTGAGCCTATGACTCGCCGTCAGTTGCATAATTTAGTGCGCGGTGAGTTAGGTAATGCAGCCCGCCTTAAGCCAAAGCACGTAAAAGCTGCCACGGTAAAAACCTTGATTTCGCGTATGCTTAATGAGCTCAAAGCCAGCTGTATTTTGACGCAAAAATTTGAGCAAGCCATGGAGTGTTGTAGCTTGCTACTGCAATGGCACCCTGGCGATGTGCACCTTAATCGCGAGCGCGCTTTTATTGCCCAGCAGTTGGGTTGTATAAAAGTGGCGATGTCAGACTTGCAGCACTTTATTGATAGCAGCCCGCATGACCCTGTTACTGAGCTAGTAAAGATGCAGCTTAAAGAGCTCAGTCAGCAGTCACAAACCTTGCACTAGCACCATATATAACCTTTAAGTGCGTGAGCGAAAGCTTGCGCACTTTTGTATTTTATAGGGCGAAATTTCTACAAAGAGGCCAGATATCCACCGCTTTGTGAGACGCAGGGCAGTAGCGATTGCCATTTTGTGATAAAACCCCATAGCTCAGTTGATTGAACTCTAAAGATTGAGCCTGTAGAGATGAAGCAAAAATAGCTGCTCAAACTAAAAAAACAGCCTGCGTAGCGGGATAACAATAATAACGATATTGCACAATTAAAATTGCAAGGGAGACGCAAGCATGACAACGCCTGCATTAGTGACCAACGACGCCACGGCATTAGGCCTGTTAGCTGCGATCCTTGGTTTTGTTTTTTATACCAACAGTTCAAATAACCCATTTTGGAAGAAGTTTTACACCTTCGTACCAGCCTTATTACTGTGTTATTTCTTGCCGTCACTACTAAATACCTTTGGTATTGTTGATGGTCACTCATCTAATTTGTACTTTGTTGCCTCGCGTTACTTACTGCCAGCTTGTTTGGTGTTGCTTATCTTAAGTGTCGACTTAAAAGCCATTTTAGGTCTGGGCCCTAAAGCTATTGTGATGTTCTTAACTGGTACCATAGGTATTGTGATTGGTGGCCCCATTGCGCTGTTAATTATTTCAGCGCTTAACCCAGAGGTGATTGGTGGTCATGGCCCTGATGCAGTATGGCGCGGCATGACAACCTTAGCTGGTAGCTGGATTGGCGGCGGCGCTAACCAAGCGTCAATGAAAGAAATTTATGAAGTTGGCGGTGATATCTTCTCAGTGATGGTCACCGTAGATGTGATTGTTGCTAATATTTGGATGGCTGTATTGTTACTGATGGCATCAAGAGCTAAGCAAATTGACGCCAAAACAGGTGCTGACACCAGCGCCATTGAGCGTTTAAAAGTGCGTGTTGAGCAGTATCACGCTGAAAATGCGCGTATTCCAAGCCTGCCTGATCTAATGATGATTGTGGCTGTGGGTTTTGGTATAACCGGTATTGCCCACTTTGGCGCTGATATTCTTGGGCCATTTTTTGAAGCAAATTACCCATGGACTCGCGATTACAGCTTAACGTCTAAGTTCTTCTGGCTGGTGGTGATTGTCACTACAATTGGCTTGGCGCTGTCGTTTACCCGTGTGCGTCATATTGAAGCTGCGGGGGCGTCAAAAGTAGCCTCTGCGTTCCTGTACATCTTAGTAGCGACCATTGGTTTACATATGGATGTGTCAAAGCTCGCTGATGAGCAAAACCTTTGGTACTTCGCCATTGGTATGATTTGGATGATTGTACACGCGAGCTTTATGCTTATCGTTGCTAAAATTATTAAAGCGCCACTGTTTTATATGGCTGTAGGTAGTCAGGCTAACGTTGGCGGCGCGGCCTCGGCGCCGGTAGTTGCGGCGGCATTTCATCCGGCACTCGCGCCAGTCGGTGTATTGCTAGCAGTATTTGGCTATGCAGTAGGGACTTACATGGCATGGTTATGTGGTCAGCTATTACAGGTGATTGCAGCATAAATTAGCGTGTTGGCATTGGGCGAACACGCACAATTTTTTGATTAAAGAGAATATACTATGGAACAAAAAGTTATCGGCTTTAGCGGCTTAGAAGTCGCCAACGACAGGCCATTTGTTTTATTTGGCGGTATGAACGTGCTTGAGTCTCGTGATCTCGCTATGTCGATTGCCGAGCACTATGTAAAGGTTACTGAAAAGCTTGGTATTCCATATGTATTTAAGGCGTCGTTTGACAAAGCTAATCGCTCTTCAGTGAATTCTTACCGTGGCCCAGGTATGGATGATGGGCTTAAGATTTTTGAAGAGATTAAATCGACCTTCAATGTGCCTATTATTACTGACGTACATGAGCCTTACCAATGTCAGCCGGTTGCCGACGTGGTTGATGTGATCCAATTGCCAGCGTTTTTAGCCCGCCAAACCGATCTTGTTGTCGCCATGGCAAAAACCAAAGCCATTATTAATGTGAAAAAGCCGCAATTTCTAGCACCGCACGAAATGCGCCATATCATCAATAAGTTTAATGAAGCAGGTAACGACAACATTATGTTGTGTGAGCGTGGCTCAAGCTTTGGTTACAACAACCTAGTTGTTGATATGCTAGGTATGGATGAAATGAAGCAGTCAGGTTACCCAGTGATCTTTGATGCTACTCACGCGCTGCAACGCCCTGGTGGTCGCGCCGATAGCGCTGGTGGCCGCCGTGCTCAAGCGACTGAGCTTGCTCGCAGTGGTATGGCATTAGGTCTAGCTGGACTGTTTATCGAAGCGCATCCAAACCCTGATGAAGCTAAGTGTGACGGCCCATGTGCGCTGCCTTTGCACCAATTAGAGAATTACCTTACTCAGATGAAAGCTATCGATGACTTAGTTAAGTCATTTGCGCCGATTGATACCAGTAAGTAGCTGCTTACTGTTCTAGTTAATGAAAAAGCCCTGACTCCTTATAAGTCAGGGCTTTTTGTTAGCTGCGCTACTGCCAACTCGGAGGAATTACCTGAGCGTTGGCTTCGCAAGTCCTTTAAACTTTCTTAGCAAGGCGCGGTTAAATTACCCGTGATGGCTTCACTACAGCTTCCGGTAATGACGAGCTGCAGTTATTTAAGCTTACCAACAAAAGGAGCAATCGAACTTGTTGGTGGCACAACCTCATCATCTAGGCCAATTAACTTGGCAATTAATGCATAGATGTGGACGTTCTCAAATGCGTTAATTCGCCCCGCTTTAAAGGCTGGCCCTTGGGCGAGGAAAATGCCATCGAGCTGTATTGTCGCTTGTGGGTCATAACCGTGAGTAGCCTTGCCATCGACCACTTTTTCATTATCAAACACATAAGGCGGGTGTGCGTTTAAGATAAGATCCGGCATTACATCCGATTGCTTGTCAAAGTGCCAATGAGCTGGGTATTCACTTGGTTTGAGAATTTGATAGCGTTTATCTTGCTCGGCCAATTGGTCCGCTTTGAGTTGGCGATAAGCGGCATCAAGTACCACTTGCTGATCACCATAAACATATAGTTGGGTTTGACCATTTACTGTGATTAATTGATCGTTATCCAGTAATACTTGTGGGTCGGCAATTGGGTTAAGGCTGTCAATATCCACCATGCCATGATCTGATACTATCACTAGGTTAATATTTTGGGTCGCTGCATTTGCCTGTATGTAGGCTCGTAGCTTGCCAATTAAGCTATCAACTTCAGAAATGGCATTAGCAAGTTCATCTGAATTAGTACCATATGTGTGTCCGGCGCTGTCGACTGTCGAAAAATACCCAAAGATAAGTTTAGGTCGCTTGCTTTTGTTGCGGTTTAACCAGTCAATGATTTGCTCGATACGATCGGCATTTGGTGTATTGTGCTTGTATGTAAAAAACTCAGTGGGTGAGTATTCACCATGGTCGATTTCAGACTCAGGCCAGAAGTAAATCGCACTGGCTTTAGCTGCTTTTTCGGCTTCAACCCAAATAGGTTTGGCACTTAACCATTTAGGTTGCTCACGCCCAGCACCTAAGCTGTAATTCTTTTTGAGTGTTTTCGAATAAAACTTGTTTTGTACTATGCCGTGAGTTTGCGGGTATACGCCGGTCACCATGCTTATATGGTTGGGAAACGTCTTACTCGGAAATACTGGTGTTAAGCCGTCACTAGCAAGGTGTTTGCTGCGTATTTCAATTAGGTTGGGTGCGACTTTAGCAAGCTTTGGATTGTTGAGATAATGATTGGCAAAGCCATCGATTGAAATCACCACTGTAGTGCTGTCACTCTGGTTTTGCTCTGCATTAACCAAAAGTGTCACTGGTAATAAAGTGATAGCAAAAGCCAGCTTAATTAGCGTCCTTGAGCGTATAATGCGAACTGCTGCATGATACATGTGTGATTTCCCTACGTTGATGAGTGCTTGTGTGGTTTTTGAGCGCTCATTCTACCGTTAAAACCCGCCTAGGTTTAAGTTAAGAAATGTGACAATTGCCTGCTTGACATAAATTCACCACCCACGGCTACGTAAAAGTGCGAATCTTGATTCATCACTTTTGCGGGTGAAATCTATTCAAAAATAAGCTAAGCCTTGGCTTATTTTCTGTTAATAAGAGTATAGTTTAGAGCCAGTTAACAGTTTCAGTCGCTAGGAGCGTCAAGTATGTGGATAGGTTTCACCTTGCTAGCAGCATTCATGCAAGCATGGCGCAATGCGTTGCAATCTAAGCTTAGTCAAGATGTGAGTATCACTGGCGTAACGCTAGCAAGGTTTATCGCTGCAGGCCCGATTGCAGCCTTGTATTTAGCCATCTTGTATCAAACGCATAGTGTTCCTAAGCTAAGTTTTAGCAATACCTTTTATTTGTATATCGCCCAGGCATCCTTGATGCAGATTATCGCCACTGCATTGATGGTGAAGCTTTTTACCTTAAAGAACTATGCGGTTGGCGCCGGACTTGCCAAAAGTGAGGCCATCGTTGCAGCAGTGTTTGGGCTGATGTTCTTTGGCGTGCAATTAACTGCGCTTGGTTGGGCTGGCGTTGCTGTTGGCGCATTGGCTGTTATGGTGCTGAGCGGTGCGTTTAAGCTCAATAGCGCATCTCGCTTAAGTAATGAAAGCAAAGGCAGTTATTCTTGGTCAACGGTTCTATTAGGGCTAGCTTGCGGCAGTGCATTCGCACTGACCTCACTCAGCGTGCGTGAAGCGAGCTTGCAATTGCAAGGCCCTTATATGGTAAGAGCTGCCTGGGTGTTGCTGTTGGTGATTAGCAGCCAAACGCTTATTTTGGTGAGTTATTTGCTGCTTAAGCAGCGTCAGACTTTGGTTAAGCTTTGGCACAACAAACGGCTTACTCTAGCAGTGAGCGTTACCAGTTGTATTGGCTCTATTGGGTGGTTTAGCGCAAT
The DNA here is from genome assembly GCF_012263345.1 of Shewanella sp. WXL01. Lineage (NCBI taxonomy): Bacteria > Pseudomonadati > Pseudomonadota > Gammaproteobacteria > Alteromonadales > Shewanellaceae > Shewanella > Shewanella sp. WXL01. The sequence continues at coordinate 778,854 of NZ_JAAIKQ010000001.1, forward strand.
GGCGCTAGAGTCGGTGCCGTTAGTGAAAACTCTAGGGCAAATAGAAGTCTTCTTTATGCTGCTAATTGGTCGTTACTGGCTAAAGCAACCAAATACTAAAAGTGATGTGCTGGGGTTACTGCTGATCGCAATTGCCGCATTATTGGTTATCTGGGGTTAGCGGTTTATTCATCGCTTTATGAGCGTTTGTCTAGCGCTTGTTGCCAGAGCTGCCATTAAACACATGACTGCAAATATGCGCGAGCAGGCAGCCAAGTGTCGCTCCTGCTAAAAGGTCGCCTAAATAGTGATAGTTTTGTCCTAACTGCCCGGCAATGGTTGCGAGCATGGCGGTTATCCAAACTGGTGCAAGTTTGGGAAAATAGCGCCACAACATGCTCGCCAGTGCAAAACTAAATAACGCATGACCTGATGGAAACGAGTGGAAGCCTTTTTCTAGCGTCAGTGGGTAGAAACCTTCAACGCCGTGGCTGATCCAAGATGGGTTATCGTTAATCCAGGTCTCTGGCCAGGTGCGGCCAAACAGCATCTTTGCGCCTACCCGTACACAGGTGGCCAGTATCAATGAGCTAACTAGCTGCAATACGGCTTGTTTTAATCTCTCCCGCCAAGGTCTGTAAAGACTGCCGATAATGATCGCACCAGCTATCGCTTCAAGCAGCACGGGGATATCGGAAAACAGCTTAAACAGCATATTAGGCTGACTATGTTGATGCAGCCAGCTTGCTAAGGGGCGGTCAATAAAGCCAATTGCAAGCATCACGCATAGTGCTGCAAAAAGGTATGCCAGTACATAATTGCGCTTAAACGGAATAGGTGCAGGGTTTGGCTTGAATATCATTTATTTATCGTGACAATCATTTAGCAAATGAGGTGCTCAGCAACAGGGCGCCTAGTCAAGCGCATCATAGCTTGGCTGTAATTAGTTAAGCGCATCATAGCTTGCTTGTAATTGATGGATTTGCTCAACCAATGCCTGATTCACCTGTGTGTTAATGTCTGCCGAGCGTGCTCTCATCAACACATAACCATTTATTTGGTCAATCTCGGTTTTGCGCTGGTGTGCGACATCTTGATGCATTGACGAGTAGTTTGCTGCAGTAAGCTCGATAACCTTAGCGACATTGTGAGTCATTTGCTGCGCATCGAGTGTTACGCCATCAGCTTTGGCGACTTGCACGCATTCATCAATAATCGCGGCAATTTGGCTCTGGTATTGTTCTGCCGCCAGCTGACCATTTTGACACTGCTCAATCGCAGTGAGCGGGTTAATAGCGCAGTTGATAGTCAGCTTAGCCCATAGGGCCGTGACAATATCATCGCTAATCGTTAGGTTTGGAATTGCCTTGCTAATAAGCGCTAATAAGCTGTTGTCCATTTGCGGCCCAGCAAACAAGCCCAGGCTAGTTGCACCATTGCCCGTTTGTTTAATCGCAAAAGCATCAGTCTTTAACGCTGCTTGTGAAGTAGTAGCTAGGGTTAAGCCGATATTTGCTGTTTGAGTTGACGAGCTATTTAGCAGGTTTTGCACTTCAAGGTGCGGGCCCATGCCATTGTGTAACAGCATAATATGGCTATCAATTGGCAGGTGCGCAAGTAACTGCTTGAGGGCACTCGCTACCTGATAAGCCTTAACGCATACGATGACAAGCTTTACCTGAGCAAGCTCCTGCGTCAGTGTGTTTGATGCAATATCGATAAGCTGACAATGATAGTTTGTTGAATTGCCATCAAGGCTAGTAAAGCTAAGCTGCTGGTTTATGCTAGCTTGCTCGAAACGCTCGTGACTCACAATCAGCTTTAGTGCAGCTTGTTGTGTATTTATTTGAGTCGCTAGTTGCTGATGAATTAACTGCCCAATAGCACCAGCGCCTAGAATGGCGATTTGACCATTGATAACCTGCATATTTGCCATTTAGTTATCAGCCTTGCTGTGTACTTGTGCAGATTTGCCATTTAGTTCACCGGATTTAATACTTTGCGCGCCAGCTTTGCCTTTACTGCCGTATTTGAACATGTGGTAGATTTTCAAGCACACATAAAACAAACCAACACCTAATAGATCGGCAGCGACATCGTCAACTGACGCATTGCGATAGGGCAGCTGTGATTGGATAACTTCGATTAAAATCGCATACAAGGTTAAAATTGACGTTAAGATGTACCATTTGGGTTTAAAGGCATAGTAGGCGAGGTATGACAACGCAAAAAAGCTGCCTAAATGGCCGACTTTATCCATGTGTTGGAACGTCACAGGATAGTTTCCAGGCTTTGAGAAAACCAGGTAGCTAACGATGATAAAAGTGACAATCAACGCTAGCTTGAAAATGTTTCTATAGCTAATCACAAGCCTGAGGATACCTTAGAATAATAGTGTTTCGCCAAATCATAAGAAAACTACTTACACTTGTCACCGTAAACCTGATTTATATTAAAAAATTCATTCAACTATATCGCAGTGTGCGACTATTTAATCGTAAACTAGCTACGAGAAAATTTAAGAGGATACCATCATGCCATCAATGGATATTGTGTCAGAAGTCGACGCGGTTGAGCTGAGAAACGCAGTAGATAATACGCGCCGAGAAATCGACAACCGTTATGATTTTCGTGGCAAGAATGTCAGCGTTGAATTTAAAGATATGCAAGTGACACTGTCTGCCGATGATGAGTATTACTGTAAACAAATGGTTGATGTGCTGCGGATGAACCTGAGTAAGCGCAATGTTGACCCTGCAGTAATGGAAGTAGATGAAAAGGCGCTACATACAGGAAAAACCTTTTCTCTGCGGGTGCGCTTTATGGAAGGCATTGAAACTGATGTGGCTAAAAAACTGGTGAAAGTTATTAAAGACAGCAAGATGAAAGTGCAGTGTGCTATTCAAGGTGACACAGTGCGGGTAACCGGTAAAAAGCGTGACGATTTGCAAGCAGCTATTCGTTTAGCAAGGGAATCTGAGTTAGGTCAGCCGTTTCAGATTAAGAACCTGCGTGACTAGAGGTTAGTATTTTATTGGCTGTATATAAACAAAAACCACCTTGGCCAAGGTGGTTTTTTATATGGTGATGCACGCTAGTCTTTTAGTTGATTGATGCTCTCGTTCACTTCATAACCTTTATCGGTAACAATTCTTTCTAACACTACTAAGCGATGCTTTAAGCTTTCAACTTCATCGATGAGTTTCATTTTGTCGCTAGAATCTATCTTGGCTTCAAGCTGCTTCATTCGCAGACGATACTTGAAAAAGTCTGCGCCAAAAATGGCAAAGAACACAATTGCGACGATAAGAACCTGGCTGATATCCATATTTCACCTTTCACTTTTAATCAATTAACTTTAAACCTATCAGGTTTAGAAGCAAAAAGCTGACCAGGATGAAAAGTTAATACTAGGGCCTGTTGATCTTTGCTGATTAGAATTTGTTCGAATTAAAAGCACTTTAATCGCGACGCGAGCGATGACGTCTAGTCACCTAAACAAATTCGCTCGCAACAAAGAGTAAAGTGCTTTTAAACGAACCTTTCAGGCAGCGCTTGTTGTCATTTCTACTGCGTTAACGACTTATCATGTGGAACAACCACACATCAAAGTCGTTGCCTTGTATAAATTTTCAACAAGCAGCTGCAAAAATAATCTTGAAAGATCAACAGGCCCTAGTGAGTGAGTTAGCGGATTACCTAGCGTTAGCTCAATAACACATTAAGCAAAAAGTTAGTGCTAATGAGTATCAGTTGGCCAATTTCACTTACGAGTAGTTGACTCACGTGTAGTTGACTCGCGATCTGCAACTGGTTTTTCGTTGGCTTGGTGATTCTGCTGCTTCTGCACTAGATGGATAAGCCATAACACAGGGAAGCCGATAAGACTGGCGGCAATGAAGAAGTTCACATAACCAAAGTTATCGACATACAGCCCTGAGAAGCCTGCAACAAACTTAGGGAATAAGAGCATGATTGATGATAACAGCGCGTATTGCGTCGCGCTGTAGCCAGAGCTTGTTAGGCTAGAAAGGTAAGCAATAAAAGCGGCTGTCGCTATGCCTGCACTAAAGTTGTCCATTGAAATTGCAAAGGTTAAGAAAGCCACGTCATAACCAATATGAGCCTGCCAGGCGAATAACAAGTTAGTAATCGCCACTAATAGCGCACCTAAAAACAGGATTTTCATGGTGCCGTAGCGGGCAATTAACACGCCGCCAGCACCGGCACCAATTAAGGTCATAATCAGGCCGTAAACCTTGCTTAAAAACGCGATCTCTTCTTTGCTAAACCCCATGTCGACATAGAATACATTTGCCATAATCCCCATGACGATATCTGATATGCGGTAGCAGCAGATCAGCAGTAAAATCATGATGGCGCTTTTTCCATAGCGTTTAAAAAAGTCGACAAACGGCAGTACAGATGCACTATACAGCCAAGCAAATGCTTTGGCTGTGGTAGGTGAATATCGCTCGCTGAATTTCGCTCTAAGTTGGGCTTCTTGCTCGGTTGCTTGCTTATTATCGACTTGAGGCTCGCGGCACAACAATGTGGTGATAATACCTACGCCCATCAGTGAAGCCATAATAGCGTAGGCGGTTTGCCAGGATTCTAGATGATATGCACTGTCGCCAGGGCTAATCGCTGCCGCTATTGACAGCGCTCCCGCGGTGGCAACAATCATGGCGCCGCGATAACCCACTTGATAGGCCGCAGCAAGGGCTGCTTGCATATGTTCTGGTGCAGATTCAATCCGAAACGCGTCAATGACAATATCTTGGGTGGCAGAGGCAAAGGCGAGCAGTAACGCGCATAAAGCTAGCTGTTCCAAATTCACTTGCGGGTCGCTCATCGACATACCCAGGATAGCTAATACCACACAGGACTGAGCTAATACCATCCAGCTGCGTCTACGCCCAAGTAAACTAGTAAGAAAGGGTAGGGAGAGCCTATCTACCAATGGTGACCAAACCCACTTAAATGCGTAGGTTAGGGCTATCCAGCTGAAGTAGCCGATGGCCGCTCGATCTACTCCAGCTTCTCGCAGCCAAAAACTTAATGTTGAGAATACCAACATTAACGGCAAACCAGCCGAAAAACCCAAGATCAATAATGCGAGTACTCGGCGATGAAGGTAAACCGAAAAGGCACCGAAGAAACGCGACCAGGTCGAAGGCATAGAGAAGCTATTCATTAATCTAGGTGGAGTGATACCACCTAGCTTAAGTGTCAGCGACTAAAGGTCAAGCGCTAGCGGTAAATTATTGTTTATGGGCGGATTCCGATGCAGCTATCGGGGAATTTTCCACCAATATTAAGGAAATCACAGCAATCATCTACCTGCTTACGCAAATATTGATTACCGCGAATTGCCCATTCTGGCCATTTGTCGAAACAGTGTAACAGGTGCCAAAACACCTGCTCTGTTTCGCTAGGCAGTTGAGCTTTAGATTGGGGGGTATTGACCAGGCATTGCCATTCTTCAAGTACATCCCACATGTAGAGTTGAATTTCTTTGTATTCGAGTTGTTCGTCTAAAAATGCTTTCCCGTAAAAAGCCAGCTGTGGAGCCTTGGCTTCAATGAAGTCATCTGCTGTCATCATTGTCATGTCCTTTAAACGCTTTCTGTGGAGCGTCTTCCTTGAACTAATGTTATTGAACAAATTAAAGTGCGCGAAATTACAAAATATAACTTTGGTGTAATGCACTAAAGTATAGACACGATTAGCCGATATTGTGGAGTTAGTGTAATAAAACTGCAAAAAGCATAGTAATGACTGAAATTGACTTTGCTGAGCGATTTTCTGCTAAATATGGCGGTTGTTGGAACGAAAATTGAACAATTATTCTGTATGAATTTGCTAAAACTCAGTGAAGATAAGTTAAGTTTTTGAATCTTAGTCGTTGTTTAACGACGAGAGTATGACTGCTGCTCAGTAATCGAAACCTGAGTAGCGCTATCGTTTAATTACCCCAAGTTGAACAATCATCAATGAGTATGAGTTTGCCAGCAAAAAGGAGGCATAATGCCTCCTTTGCGATGTGTGCGTTTTTAGTGTGTCATTAACTAGATATCTATATAGGTCGTTATCTCGGTAAAAGTGTCGCCTTGGTTAGCGTGATGTTTTTAACCGGTACATCTGGCCAACCAAGTTTGGCATTTTGCCCTGTTTCAACCACGGCCATTGCTTCTAATACTTCTAAACCCTCAATGACTTCACCAAATACAGCATAACCCCAACGGCGCTTTGAAGGGTCAAGCCGTTTGTTGTCAGCGACGTTAAAGTAAAACTGTTTGGTCGCACTGTGAGGCTCATTCTCCCTTGCCATGGCAATGGTTCCCAAGCCATTTGAAAGGCCGTTGCCAGCTTCATTTACAATAGCTGGCATGGATGGCTCTGCTTCTTCAAAATTGCCATCAAGCCCGCCACCTTGCACCACAAAGTCAGCGATAATGCGGTGGAAAATAGTATTGTCGTACTCGCCTTTAACCACATAGGTTAAGAAGTTATCTACGGTAATTGGTGCTCGCTGGCGGTCTAGTTCAACAACGATTGTGCCCATGGTGGTTTCCAGTTTCACTTTTGGGAACAGAGTATCAGGTTGAATATCGACTTTAGCGACTGCGCAGCTCAAGGTTAGTGTGAGGGCGATAATAGCGGCAGATAACCATTTAAACATGTCTTTCGTCCTTGTTATTGCTGTTGAATAAATTGATGCAACTCGGCGTCATTAAGAATTTCACCCGTTAGCTTGTCGAGCAGTTTGTTGATGTCTAACTCTAGGGTGGCGAAGTCAGAGTTAAACGGGCCAGTTAATGTGCCGCGGCCTTTATATATTTTGGTAAATTCTTGAGTGCGGTTTGTGGCGACCACATTAATAGTGACCTGAGTTTTTGCCTCATAGCCAAAGGTGGTTTCAGTGACATCAGTGAGCAAATTATCTAACTGAAACTGCACAGTGCGAAATGAGCTTGGTGAAATACTATAGCCAGCTTCGCTAATACCTTGTCTAAATACCTTATCAAGCTGTTGCCTTACAGGTTCGCTTGGACTAATGAGTCTAGCTGCATCGTCACCATTATGAATCCGTACAATAAAGTTAGCCTTGCGGGTATCAATAGTTTCAACATGTACCTGAGTTGCCATTGAGGTTTGTGGTGCAACGGCACCAAGACTTGGGTTTAATGCAATATGGGTTGGCTGGTGACTGGCACAGGCACTTAGGCCTAGCGCAGCAAGTAAAATGAACACAGGTGATTTCATATTTATAGTGCGTCTTTAACTTATGTCTCTTGTGATAATGACAGCAAGCATATCAGATTTAACACAAGGTAACAGCCAACATAATACGCATTAAGGCTGTATTAATGGAGGATGGGGTTTAGCTTCACCAAACTACTGCTTCTCAATAGTAACAAGCTGAGGTGGTTGACATTATTTATTAGGCGTAGCAACTTAATTTGTGAAATGACACGGAGGAAAGTGATGTCGGCGCAGCAGCAAAACCTCAACCCGAAACCTCATGTAGTAGCGACAGTGGATGCTAAACAGGCAAAAACATCTACAGGTACGCTAAGGTATCCACCAATTCATACGCAAATTGCCCCTGATTGCTTAATTCAGGCAGACGGGAAACCCATGTTTGGTCATTTCGATGGCATAGTAAAGTCACTTGGATTAGAACAGTTTGATTATCGCAATACCATGGATAAACAAGCATCCAAACTTGCCAAGTATTTCGATTACAAGCAGTTTCAGTTTGTGACGGTCAAAACTCAGCGCTACATAGTGAGCGCTGCGATTGCCGATATTCGCTATCTTGGTAGCGGCTTTATTTATGTGTATGACATCAAATCACAAAAAATTGTCGAGCAAAGCTACTTAAGGCCGCCGACTCTGGGCTATCAAACAACGCCGTCGCCATACAATGGTGAGGCAAGTATCTCAAAGCTTGGGTCAGCCGATAAGTTGGTGCGTTTTAATCTAGTTGAAGGTGTTTGGCAGCTTGAGATTAACACCAACAAGGTAAGCGCGTCGCTAACCTTAACTCCGCCGGCATTAAGTTTACCGATGAGTCTGGCTACTCCAACTGCATATAATGGCTGGACATACACCCAAAAACACAATGCCCTGCAAGTGTCTGGCACCTTAACGGTTAATGATGAGCCACAGCCGCTTAATCAAGCTCTGGCGAGTTATGACTTTTCTGCTGGCTATATGCGCCGAGAAACCAGCTGGCGCTGGGCGAGTCTTAATGCTAATACCGAAGGTGGCGTGATTGGGCTTAACCTTGCTGCTGGAGTAAATGAAACTGGTGCCAATGAAAATGTACTCTGGGTTAATGGCCAGCGCCATTTGCTTGGGCAAATTCAGTTTGAATTCGACAGAGATGATTTAACCAGCCCATGGCAGATACACGCGGCCAATGGTCAAGTTGATTTAAGTTTTCATGGCATCAATCAACGCACTGAAAAGCTCGACCTCTTGCTACTGAAAAGTAATTTTAGGCAGTTTATTGGCTATTTCGATGGCAAACTTACTGATAACCAAGGTGTGACTTATACCATTTCTCAGCAGTTAGGCTTGTGTGAAGATCATTACGCTAAATGGTAATGGGCTTGTTAGTTATTTTAATTAGACACAGCAGTTATTAGATGGAAATAGACGCTTTAGACATAAGGCGCAGAGCGGTTGGAAGCGCCCTTGGAGAGTAAATGGAATTTTCGAATATGATGGCCAGTTTAATGAGTCATCCAGAGTTATTACTGTTGGTGTTGGCACCATTATTTTTTGTGTGTATCGCTGCTGAGTGGTGGTTTATTCGTCAAAGCCAATCCCTGCCACAAACAGCGCGTTATGTACTACCAGAAGCTGCTTGTAACATTGGTCTTGCAGCTATGCACCAAGTGACTGACATTTTGGCAGGCTTACTGATTGCTAAAGTGTACTTGTATTTCTTTGGCTGGCGATTGTTTGATATTGAATTAAGCATTGCGAGTTTTGCTGCATTGCTGATAGCCCAGGATTTTTGCTACTACTGGTTCCATAGAGCGAGTCACCGGGTGCGTTGGATGTGGGCGGCGCATGTGGTGCACCATAGCTCTGAAAATATGAATTTGTTGACAGCATTTCGCCAAAGTTTAATGTATCCCCTAGCTGGTATGTGGCTATTTTGGCTACCACTCGTTGTGATTGGTTTTGACCCAAGTTGGGTAGTGTTTGCTGTGCTACTTAATCTTGGTTTGCAGTTTTTTGTTCATACGCAAGCGGTTGATAAGCTTGGGCCGTTAGAGTGGATTTTTAATACGCCATCGCATCATAGAGTTCATCATGGGCGTAACCCTGAGTATATAGATAAGAACTATGCTGGTGTGCTGATCATCTGGGATAAGTTGTTTGGCACCTTTGAGAAAGAAATTGCGCCGGTAAACTATGGCATTACCAAGCCTGTAAACAGTTTCAACCCGCTGGTGGTCAGCTTTGCAGAGTGGCGCGACATGTTTAAAGAGGTGAGTGCTTCGGGTTTAAGCTTGTCTGAGCGCTGGGCGCTATTATTTGCGCCGCCACAGGCTCAGCAAATAAACGCTCGACAAATGGATGGGCTGCAAACGGATACTCAGCAGGTTAAACATGAACAAGATAAACCAGTAGAGGATTTTACATCGCAGTAAGCGGCACTCGTTTCTCACAGTTATAAATAAATTACTATCTTCTAATGAAGGAGACTTTGTGTGGGCTCCCTAGAAGGGGACCCAATCAGTTGAAGCTATAGGCTAGAGTTGCAGTGATATTTAAAGCCGTTGAAAACATGGATGTTTTCGTCGAGCCCACAGGACGTGCTCGCTGCGAGCTTTAAATTCCATTGCAACGCCAGCTAATTATTGAAGCAACCCCTTCTGGAGAAAAATAGAACGATAACCACTTACTGAATAAGGTGGTTTAGGGCCGAAAATAACAACGCCAGACTAAAGCCTGGCGTGTTTATTTTTGTTAGCAAGCTAAAGCCGAATCTACTTAGGTTTTACCGCTTCAACCTTACCGCCTAACCATACTGAGATAAGCGACATAGGTACTAGAATCGCGCCAAGAATAAACAGAGCTGAATAGTCACCGTTTTGTGTCAGCCCTGGTACTAGCTGAATGGTGATAATCACGCTAAGCACCGCAGATGTACCACTGATCCCCGCTAGCGTGCCGACAGTTTTACCAGAGAAGTAATCACTTGGTAGAGTTTGAATGTTACCAATAGCGGTTTGGAAGCCAAACAGAATTAACGCGATAAGTCCCATTGCCATAGCTGGTGTGGCGGCTTGCGTTGTGAGCAATAGTGCCGGCAGCATGACTAAACCACCTACTAAAATTGTTAGTCGGCGAGCTTTGCTGACGCAGCCATACTTCTCAATTAACTTGCCGCTGAACCAGCCACCAAAAATGGCACCAATTGCCGCGCCCACATAAGGTACCCAGGCAAATGCACCAATTTGCTTAACGTCAAAGCCGAACTTTTCATTTAAGTAAAGCGGTAGCCAAGCAACAAACAACCACCAGATAGGGTCAACGAAAAAGCGCGCCGCAATAACACTCCAAGATTGTTTGTGTTTAAGTAGTTGCCCTAGTGTTGGCACATACTCATCTTGGTTATTGCTGTCAGTTCCAGCAATTTGACCAGATAAGATGTGCTCACGTTCTTCATCGGTGATCCATGGGTGAGCATCAGGCGCAGATTTATAAACGATTACCCAAGGAATAATCCATAAGAAACCTAGGATAGCGATCACCACGAAAGTGGCTTTCCAGCCAATAAAGGCGTATAGCGCAGCGATAAGTGGCGGTGCGATGATAGAGCCCATTGATGCACCTGAGTTGAAGATGCCTTGTGCGAGTGCGCGTTCTTTAGCCGGGAACCATTCAGCATTAGCTTTAGTGGCGCCAGGCCAGTTACCTGCTTCACCCACACCAAGAATAGCGCGAACAATAGCAAAGCTCATTGCAGTCGATGCGATAGCGTGGGCTGCGATAGAAATCGACCAAACTAAAATGGATAAGATAAAGCCAAGGCGGGTGCCGATGGCGTCGAAGATTTTACCAAATAGTGATTGACCGATGGCGTAGGCGATCATGAATACGCTGATGATGTTAGCGTAGTCACTTTTATCTAGCCCTAATTCTTCTGAAATACTTGGCCACATAATGGCAAGTGCGGAACGGTCAATATAGTTAATCACAGTTGCTAGGGCGACCAAGCTAACAACCAACCAGCGTAAATGTTTGACTTTCATTATTATACTCTTGTATGACAAATTTAACGGTTGTAGTTATCCGCTAGAGCCAGAACCAAAATGCACAATGTTAAGCGCTAGTAGATAAATGCATGCAGGACATAGGTCATATTGCCGCTAATGAAACAAGATTGAAACAGTTTTGTTATAAAAAAGGGCAACACATCACAGTGTAATATGTTGGGATACACATGAGACTGTGAGTGTTCCTTTATCAACATTATTTGTCAGACATATTGCTTGGAACTTGGCTTTGGCACCTAAGAAGAACTTAGGGCCAGAGTATGAGTAGTCGGCAATGGTTGAGCTGTTACCACGAGTCATGACCTGTGGCTCGTCTAGCAGGTTCAGCGCTTTCAGGGAGAAAGACAGATAGTCAGTTAACTTGTAGCTTGCCGTAAAGTCGAGATAGCTGGCGTCTTGCTCAGTCACCGCTGCTACTTCAATGTCTGTTTGAGTGTTATCAGCAACAGCATTGGCTGACAGGGCGGAGGCGAGGGCGGTTAAGAATACAGCAGTTTTAGGCTGCCAAGATTTGCCCTTCCCCTTTAGTGCATGGCTTATTTTATTAAGTTTCACGTTAATTCCCCCCAGATTAAAGCTAGTTTCTTAAAGTTTGTTTCTAACTATCAAGGTAAACATATATTTCAACTTTATTGTTGGAATAACAGCGTGTGCTTAATTAGAAAATAGGGGGTGGTTGATACAGTGCTAACCAGTTTGTTATACCAATTGTTAATGCTTTTGGTGTTTTTTGTTTTTACCAATGCTGGATATGGTCTGACAATTTGCTAGAATTGGTTGAAAGAGTTAGCTATTATCTTTAAATAACTGTTGCTGTTCGGTTAATTAACGATATGATTATCAGCGATTGACTAGAGCGTAAGTTGAAGGACTGAGTATGAAAAACCGTCGCTTATTTTGGCGCATCGTTGAACAGATTGAGCAAGCAATAGAGCAAGGCGAATATGCTGTGGGGAGCCGTTTGCCTCCAGAGCGTGAACTTGCTGAAAAGTTTGATGTGAGTCGACCTACAATTCGTGAAGCGATAATTGCCTTGGAAGTGCGTGAACGTGTTGAAGTTAAAACAGGTTCAGGGGTTTACGTGGTAAACCAAAATGGTACTGATAATGTGACTCAGAAAATTAATGCCTTTGAACTTACTCAAGCTAGAGCACTAGTTGAGGGCGAAATTGCTGCCTTAGCCGCCAACAGTATTACCGATGAAGAGCTTGCCAAGTTGCATCACACGCTAGTGATGATGGAAGACAAGGAATACATTGAAGAAGCGGACCAAATGTTCCACCAGATTATTTCGCAGTCGACCCGCAACAGCGCATTGATAAACGTATTCGACAGCCTGTGGGCACTGCGCTCTTCTAGCACGGCAATTGTTGATGACTACAATATGGTTTGCAGTACCGACAATCGTAAAACTCTCGCTGAGCATACTGCAATCTATCAAGCATTATCTAAGCGTGATGCGTCACAAGCACGTAATGCGATGCATGAGCACTTTAATCGTTTAATCAATGTGTTGTTTGATAAACTTGAAGCCCAGGCGCTAGAAGAAGTGCGACGTAAAAACAACGCTAACCGCGATTTATACTCCATCGATAACATTGTTAAGTTGCGAAGCTAGGCTCTGTTTGCCCAGAGTGTTTAAAACAGTTAAATAACAAACGCAGAGTGGTGACTCTGCGTTTTTTGTTGTTAGCCCCTAAACCACCTACTGCAGCAGGTGGCTATCTATGGGTTGTAATATAGGTGGCGGAGTATTAGTTAATCAATTTTGTGTTTGGTTAATCAAGGTTGTTTGGCTGTATGATAATCAAGGTTAATAAAGCTTATGGCTATTAGAGCTTACGGCTTTGTAAAATAACGAACTTGCCGTTCGATGCGACTGTTTCACAGTTTTTGAAAATACGTTTGAGCTTAACGTGATAGTTTAAATGACGGTTACCCACCACATGTAAAACCCCGCCCTTTTGCAACACCTTGGCCGAATCACTGAACATCTGCCAGGCAATATGATCCGTGATGGCTTCGCCCTGATGAAACGGAGGGTTACATAACACGAGATCTGGCTTGATATTGTCAGGCAGGTTAGACAAACAATCTTCCCAAGCAAAGCTTGCATCAGCCTCATCTAATTGATTGTTTGTCCAATTTAGCTTAGCGCTGCTGGTTGCCATATGTGAGTCATCTACAAAATGGATGTGAGCCTTGCTGTAACGCTTTTTCGCATGCAACCCTAAAATACCATTGCCGCATCCTAAATCGACTATCGATTCAAACTCGCCTTCGGGTAGGTTGTCGAGCATGATCCGCGCGCCAATATCGAGTTTGGTGGCAGAGAACACATTACTTAGATTGCTCATGCTAAAGCCATCTTGTTGCCATTTGGCTACTGGTGGCAAAGCTCTTGCTTTACCATCTGCAATAGCGGTGATGACGCGTGTTTTCTTATAGGTAAGGCTTGCTGATGCTTCACCTAAATGTGTGGCAATGCTGCCAAGTAACGCTTTATTGATTGACTTAGCTTTGGCGCCGATAAGCACTTGAGTGCCTGGTTTTAGCACCTGTGATAGCCGGCAAAGTAGGTAGTTAAAGTAATTCAGATTTTTAGGTAACTTAATTAGCACAAGCTCGATGTTTTGTTTGAGCTCATCTCCACTGGTTTGCCAGTCAATTGAATCGATGTTGAGTTGGTTGTTTGCTAGGTTTTGCTGAGCGCCTAAAAGTGATGTTTTAGCATCGGTTTCAAACACCAGTGGCCAATTGGGGTTAATTGATTTTAGGCAGCAAGTCAGCGCACCAAAGCTATCGTTAATGATAAGGGTGTGCGGCAATTTGGGCTGTTTTAGCTCAAGGCTGTCGGTTAGCAGCTTAACGATATGTTCGTCTGCAGCATCCCATGCTTGCAGGTTTGATTGCTGCTTAGCTGGGTAGCGCTGCAAGGTGAGATTAATGTCTGAAGAGGCGAATTGCGTATTCATAGGTAAACCTTATCACTTAAGTGGCGCGCATTATCGCAGATCTGATGAACTTGAGCTAACTGATAAGTGCATAGGTTAATTTGCCTACTTGTTTGTGTTGCCTGTTCACATACTTGTACTGATTGGTATAACATCATAATTTATTGATTTTTAACACAAGGGGCACGTATGAACGGTGCTGGTGGAACGTCAGGCGGCGTAGGACAGTTTTTTATCGGCCTGATAATGATGTGTGGTGGCTTTTATATGTTGCTTAAAGCAATTAAGGTCACCAGCAGCTTTGGTTTTGGTTATAGTCTCTATAGTGTCGGCAGCTATAACCTGACGAGCGGGATGATTATGATCCCGTTTATTTTTGGTGTCGGGATTATGTTCTATAACGCCAAAAATATCTTAGGTTGGGTGCTAACCTTTGGCTCATTGACAGGACTTATTTTTGGGGTGATTAGCTCAATTCAGTTTCGCTTTACCCATATGTCGGCGTTCGATTTAATCGTGATTTTGGTATTGAGCATGGGCGGTTTAGGTCTGTTCTTGCGCTCACTCAAAACCGTAGAAAAGCGCTACCCTAGTAGTTAGTTGTTTTGAGCCGTTCAGGGTTGTCTCGCTGCCAAACATTGGCAAGTAAACGACTGTTAACCCAAAATAGTTAACGTGATTGATGGCAAGGAGCCGGTGCAGAGTTTAGCATCGGCTTTTTTGATGCAAGACAGCGAACCACAACCCATGTGCCCATTTATGCAAGGAGTAAGCATTTGAGTTCCTCACCCAGCATATTCAGATGGCTGATGTCATTTTTAAAGCCTTATCGTGCTCGCGTTGTCGCAGCTATCGTGTTTTTGTTTATTGGCTCGCTTGCCTGGCTGTCTTTGGGGCAAGGGGTAAAGATGATGGTCGATGAAGGGTTTGTAAGTACTAACACCGAACGTTTAAACCAAATCATCTTTTTTATCTTATCAATCACCTTCATTAGTGCTAGCGCGGTATTTTGTCGGTTCTATTTGGTCACCTGGCTGGGTGAGCGAGTTAGCGCTGATATCCGCAAGACGGTATATCAACATTTATTGATGTTATCGCCTGGCTATTTCGCCCAGCAAAGAACAGGTGAGGTGATTTCCCGCTTCACCGCTGATACCACATTGCTGCAGTCTGTGGTGAGCTCAAGTTTATCGATGGCGCTGCGCGCTAGTGTCACTGTATTAGGCGGCATGGTGATGATGCTGATCACCAGCGTCAAGTTAACCTTGCTGGTACTACTCGCCGTGCCTTTGGTGTTAATTCCAGTTGGCATATTAGGGCGTAAGGTGCGCAGTTTGTCGCGCAAAAGTCAGGACAGAGTCGGCGACCTTGGTGCTTACATAGATGAAACCTTACACGAAATCCATACAGTACAAGCCTATACCCATGAGGGGCAGGATAAGCTGGCATTTTTTGATCGCGTTGAAGCGGTCATGAGCACCGCTAAAGCACGCATATTTTATCGCGCAGTGCTGATCGCCTCAGTGATGTTTTTGAGTATTGGTGCCATTACATTAGTGACCTGGGTTGGTGCGCTAGATGTGATGGATGGCACTGTTAGCGCCGGTGAGCTTTCGGCATTTATGTTTTATGCGGTGATGGTGGCAGGCTCGGTGGCGACCATTAGTGAGGTTTATAGTGAAATTCAACGCGCTTTTGGCGCAGCTGAGCGCTTACAAGAGTTAATGTTAACGCCAATTGATATTACTGACGTTGAGTCTCCAATGCAGTTAAGTGATGCGTCAAACCGAGATTTAACCATTAGCGAGTTAGTATTCACTTACCCCGATGAAACAGAAAGGCATGCGCTGGAGCACATTAGCTTATCGATTAAGGCTGGCGAGCGAGTGGCGTTAGTAGGGCCAAGTGGTGCAGGCAAAAGTACCTTGTTTGAATTGTTGATGCGCTTTTATCAGCCAAAATCTGGGCAAGTGCTACTTGATGGCGTGGATATCGCCAGTTTATCGCTTGAGCAGCTGCGCCAGCAGTATGCGCTAGTACCGCAAGAGTCGGTAATATTTGCGATGAGCGTGCTTGAGAATGTCCGTTATGGCCGACTGGACGCTAGCATTGATGAGGTTAAACAAGCTTGTATCGCAGCAAAAGCCGATGAGTTTATTCTCGCGTTTGATCAAGGCTATGACACTTATTTAGGTGAGCGCGGAGTGCGTTTATCGGGTGGACAGAAACAGCGAATCGCCATAGCAAGAGCCATTCTAGCTAATAGACCCATCTTATTGCTTGATGAAGCCACTAGTGCACTTGATGCTGTAAGTGAAGAGCAAGTAAAGCAAGCGCTCGATACCCTAATGCAGGGGAAAACGACTTTGATTATTGCCCACCGTTTAGCAACGGTTATTAATGCCGACCGCATTTTTGTGATGGATCACGGTAAAGTCGTCGCTGAAGGTACGCACCAAAGCTTGATGCAAACTAGCCCGCTATATCAAGAGTTTGCAAGTTTGCAGATGTTAGATGCGAAATGGGATGAAGCTTAATTCACTTTAGAATAACTAACCCTCACCGAGTCGCAGCCGTTACAGGTTTTTAGATAAGCAAAAAGCCATCAAAATGATGGCTTTTCTTTCAGAACAACTGCTAGTTGGATAAGTGCTACAGCCTATTTGCGAAGCTCGCGGCGCAAGATTTTACCGACAGCACTTTTTGGTAACTGCTCAATAAACTCGATTATTTTAGGTACCTTGTAACCAGTCAACTCGGTTTTACAGTATTGCCTAATCGTATCGCGAGTTTGCGCTTCATCATTAGTTGGATTAGTCAGCACAATTACGGCCTTTACGGCTTCACCAGAATGATCATCTTCAACACCCACAACCGCACACTCTAGTACGTCTTGATGGCGCGATAGTACATCTTCGACTTCATTAGGGTATACGTTAAAGCCAGAGACAATAATCATGTCTTTCTTGCGGTCAACAATAGTGTAAAAACCGTCGTCAGATTTAATCGCGATATCGCCAGTTTTAAAGAAGCCGTCCTCGGTCATCACCTTGGCGGTTTCTTCTGGTTTTTGCCAGTAACCTTGCATGACCTGTGGGCCGCGAGCGGCAAGCTCACCAGCTTCACCGACAGCCACTTCTTCATCGTTGATATCTAGGATCTTCACTTCGGTCTCAAGCACTGGTTTGCCGATTGAGCCAAGGCGTTGATGACCTGGTGCGTTTAAGGTGATAACAGGAGAGGTTTCTGACAGGCCATATCCTTCGCTGATCATACAGCCTGTGGTGGTTTGCCAAAGTTCTGCGGCGGCGCTAGTCAGTGCGGTGCCACCAGAGATAGTCAGTTTTAAGTGGCTAAAGTCGAGCGCTTTAAATTCTGGTTGGTGGCAAAGGCCAACAAATAGTGTGTTAAGGCCAGCAAAACCGGTAAATGGGTAGCTCGCAAGGGTTTTAATTAAGCTCGGAATATCTCTTGGATTTGGGATCAGGACTGAGCAGCTGCCAGATTCGAAGTTAAGTACCAGATTCAACATAAACGCATAGATGTGATAGATAGGCAGCGGCGCGACAAAAATATCCTCACCGTCGGTCATGGTACTGGCTATACGCGATTTCACCTGAGCTGAGTTCGCCAAAATGTTGCCATGGCTGAGTACCGCACCTTTTGATAAGCCTGTGGTGCCACCAGTGTATTGCAGCGCAGCAATATCATCTTTGTTTGGCGTAACTTGCGAGTATGGCAGCCCTGCACCCTTATTAAGTGTCTCTAAAAATGGTGTGTGCTCAAATGTTGCAGCTTTTTGCTCTGGCGGGTTAATTAAATCAAGTGGATGAGTAGCAATGACGCTAATTAAACCGGTTTCCTCGACCACATTGTTTAGTGTTGGTAATAGGTCAGAAAGCACCACTAATACTTTTGCTCCAGAGTCATTGAATTGGTGGATCAACTCGCGCTCTGTGTATAGAGGATTGGTGTTTACCAGTACCATGCCTGCGCGAATCACGCCATAAGCTGCAATAACGAATTGGGTAATATTTGGCAGCTGAATCGCCACGCGATCGCCTTTTTGCAAGCGAGTGTCGTTTTGTAGGTAAGCTGCAAACTGACGCGAAGTTTGATCGATTTCGCCATAGCTAGTGTCATGCCCCAAACATGCATAAGCTCTGTGGTTTGCGTACTTTTTACAAGATTGGTCGATGAGGTCAACGACCGATTGGTATTGGTCAAGATTGAGGGTTGAGCCGGTATCAAATGCCATACTGATTTTCCTTATCAGTTATTTGTTATTGTGACGTTTTTATTCAAACGTTTGTTTAGATTAGTGCGGTTTTTGTGCGCAGGTCAATCAATAACAGCGTTTTTTTAACTGGTCAGATTTTCCTTACACTGTTGGCTAAGTGCTTGGTGTTACATAGCTAAAATCAAATTGTGGGTTTGAATTAATAGGACCTAATTTATCTCACTGTATGACGAGAGCTTCGTGGTGCTTTTGATTGGTTTCACCTGCTGTTTTGGTGTTTTCACCTTTTTCTTAATTGAGCATATCGGCAACATGGCCCTGCTTGTGCTTGCTATCTATTGGGGTGTGTTTTCTGGTGTGGTCACATTCTTTAAGCGTATGGTTATTTAGGGTTTGCTGTTATAGAACTGATAGGGCTAGTTAATTTAGCTCAGGGAGAGATGTATTAACATCAGTAGTATCAAGATGTTTTTCTCAATACTTAATAGAATATATGAGAAACCATGATGAAAAGAAAAGTTGACCTACGCTTAAAAAAGTTAAGTACCGCGGTATCCGTAGCATTATTTGGATCTCTGATTGTGAATCCAGCAGTAAGTGCCGAGGAGCAAGGTGTAGACAAAGATATTGAAAAAATTGCAGTGGTTGGTTCACGTGGTGCACCGCGTTCAATCGCCGACTCACCGGTTCCGGTGGACATTATTGGTGCTGATGAGTTACGTAAATCTGGTAACTCAGATATGTTGGAAATGCTAAAAGGCTCAGTGCCATCGCTCAATGTTCATACCAATCCTATTAGTGATGCAGCGACACTTGTTCGTCCGGCAAATTTACGTGGACTATCAGCAGATAGCACTCTTATCTTATTAAATGGTAAACGTCGTCATCGTTCTTCGGTGATCACCTTTTTAGGTGGTGGAATTAATGATGGTGCACATGGGCCTGATATTTCAGTTTTTCCTGCAATCGCTTTAAAGCAAGTTGAAGTATTGCGTGACGGTGCTGCTGCTCAATATGGCTCAGATGCGATCGCTGGCGTAATGAATTTTGTGTTACGTGACGACGCAGAGGGTGGAGCCATTGAGGTTAAGTCAGGACAATATTATGAAGGAGACGGAACCGCGACAGAAGTGTCAGGGTATGTGGGTATGCCACTTACTCAGGATGGCTTTGTTAATTTGAGCTTTCAGTACAAAAATGCTGATGCGACTAGTCGAAGTGTTCAGCGCCCGGATGCTGCAGCTTTTGCAGAGGCAGGTCTAGATGTTGCAAACCCTGCTCAAATTTGGGGTTCGCCTGAAGTTAAAGACGATATTTCATTATTTGCAAACTTAGGATTAGATCTTGATGACTATTCTCAAGCCTATTTATTCGGTAACTACTCGTCACGAGATGTAAAAGGTGGGTTTTATTATCGCAACCCACATACTCGAGGCGGCGTTTACTCCAACGATGATGGCGCTACACTGCTTGTCGGTGATTTGACCCCCGGCCCTTTAGGCCAGGTCAATGAAGGGTTAGGTATTGGTGATGGTATTGACTGCCCAGTAATCCCAATCACCTCAGCAAATGTTACTACACAGCAAGATTACATTGATGGGATACAGAACAACCCAAACTGTTTTGCCTTCAATCAAATGGTGCCAGCAGGTTTTACCCCAAACTTTGGTGGTGAAATTATTGATACGTCTTTGGTAGCGGGTACAAAAGGTGAATTTCAAATTGATTGGCTGAAAGGCATTAGCTACGACTTTAGTGGTTCTTACGGTAGCAATTCGTCACGTTATTTTATTTACAACACTGTGAATGCATCTCTAGGTCCGGATAGCCCAAGAGATTTTAGTCCAGGTAAGGCGATTCAAACTGAGTGGAATATGAATGCCGATTTTGTAAAGTATGTTGATTTAGGCTTAGCCGCAGAGGTCGCGTTTGCAGCAGGTTTAGAGTGGCATGATGAAACCTATGAGATACTGGCTGGTGATGAAGCCTCCTTCAAAGTAGGTCCTTTGACTTCGCAAGGTTTTGGTATTGGTTCAAATGGTTTTCCTGGGTATCAGCCATCCGCTGCAGGCGAGTTCAAGAGAAAGAATAAAGCCGTGTACTTAGATACAAGTGTACCGTTTACTGATGCTTTCTTAGCAGAATTTGCGATTCGATTCGAAGACTATGACTCATTCGGATCCACAACCAACTACAAAGTTGCTGCTAATTGGCATCTGACAGATGATTTTTCAGTACGTGGCTCTTTTAATACTGGCTTTAGGGCGCCAACCGTAGGTCAAAGTAATGTTGCTAACGTTCAGACAAACTTATCTGGCGGTGTGTTGGTTGATTCTGCATTGCTTCCTCCAACCAACCCTATTGCACAGCAACTTGGCGGCACTGAATTAAGTCCTGAAGAGTCGATGAGTTACACACTGGGTGCTGTCTATAATTATGAAGATTTTTTTGTCACCTTAGATTATTACCAGATAAAAGTTGAGGACCGGATTTCACAGTCTGAGAAAATCTCTTTATCCGATAGTGATAAACAGGTGCTTAAGGATGCTGGAGTACCAAACGTTGACGGCCTAGCACAGGTTAGTTTTTTCACTAATGATTTTGATACTACGACAACAGGGGTTGACCTTGTTGCCAACTATAGCGCCTCATTGCTAAAAGGCGATGCATCATTTGCGTTAGCCTATAACTGGAATGAGACTGAAGTTGATAGGTTTTCAGCGATTACCGGTGACTTTAAGGTAGCTAGGCTCGAAAAAGATTTACCTAAGCATCGAGCAACATTTACTTGGCTCCAAACTTGGCAAGACTTTGGGTTGTTCACTAGGGCCAACTACTTCGGAGAATATCAAGGTGTGCATGTAGACTATGACGCCACGGTCAAAACCGCTAGTGCTGCGGTGACCGTCGATATGGAGTTGAGTTATTATGTTAACGATGCGTTTACTATCTCTTTGGGTGCTCAAAATATTTTTGATCAGCAAGCAGAAAAATTAGACTTTGCTGATGCTACAGGTATTCCGAATAATAACTGGGGCGGACAATATTATGAAACTTCACCCTTTGGATTTAACGGTGGTTATTACTACGGTAAGTTGAATTATCGTTTTTAACTTAGTGTGATACGTATAAAGGCTGCCTTGGCAGCCTTTATAGTTTTACAGCAACAGGCCTAATTAACCTTCGAAAGCGCCCATAACAAGTCTGTAATTGCCAATGTTGCAGGCAGTTCAATTCCTTGCGGTTGCTGTGGCCCATATACACGGTTGTAAGGTGTGCCATGGCCGCCAACTGACGCAAGGTAGCCTTCAACCAATGGATTGCTATTGGTTATATCGCCACGCATTAACACTATATTGTCGGCATTAAGAGTATCTACCACTTGCTCACGGTGCCAAACATTTGCTTTGTTAGCTCGACATGGTAAGCACCAGTCTGCCTGCACATCAACAACAACTGTGTAACCTTGCTCAACCAGCCCTTGGATTTTTTCTGGCTGTAGTGGCTGCCACTGTTGAAAAAGGTAAGCATCGTAGTTCTCGCCATTCTTAATAAACGCCACGATACCCGCCATACAAACTGCGAAAAAGCCAAGCACGAAGATAACGGCCATTGGAATGGCTTTACCTTTTATTTTGGCAAACAGTAAGGCTGCAATGGCAGCGAATAATAGCAGTAATAGAATACTTGGAACGTAGGTCATGGTGGATTTATTGCAGAGTTAACCAATATCCCCAGAGCTTAACATAGGCAAGCTTAAAGTTACGTTAAGGTATATCTGTCGGCAAAAGCATTTAAAGATTGTCACTGGTCAATTGTTACTGGTTAGTTCTTATTGGTTAAAATGGATTGTAACCTCATGAGACGTGTTGAGGAGAAACCGGGTAATTGTAATGTCAGCATGGTTCTATGCGGTTTTCCTGCGTAATCTCGGGTTACTTATTTGTCCATAACACTACTAAAGCCCAACCGATGCTTGTTTTTTAGGCCACATTAAGGTTTCATTAGCAGCCTTGAAAAGAAGGGACTGATTATGAGTTTGAGTGTTTGGTTTGGCCTATTAGCTGTGTGCTGCTTAGGAGCTATGTCGCCAGGGCCAAGTTTAGCTATGGTGGTTAAATATACGGTGACGCAAAGTCGCTTGCACGGCGTTGTTTGCGCCTGGGCACATTCTATTGGTATTGGGGTATATGCACTCATTACCTTGCTGGGCTTGGCTGTGGTTTTAAAAAACTCGCCTTTGTTGTTTAACAGTATTGCGGTATTGGGCGCTTTGTATTTAGCCTGGCTTGGGTTTAATGCGCTACGCTCAAATGGCACTAGTCAACTCAATGTTGATGGTGAGGCGCAAGGGGCGAGCTTATGGCAAGCAGCACGAGATGGCATAGCTATTTCTTTATTTAATCCGAAAATCCTGTTGTTCTTTTTGGCTTTGTTTTCGCAGTTTGTGGCTGTAGCTGATTCATTATCCGGCAAAACCATTATTGTGCTCACGCCTTTGGTGGTCGATGGCTTATGGTATACCTTAATTGCACTGATTTTATCTCACGGTGCTATCTTGCCTAAGCTACAAGCGAAATCGGCACTTATTGATAAGCTTTCAGGTATTGTGTTGATTTTGCTAGCAATTCGGGTGATCGCAGGATTATTGTAGGTCTAACTTCAAGGGCGAATGCTTTGGGCTGATGATAGGCAATGATATGAGCGCCAACCGCTAGTTTCAGTAGTCTATACTTATAGTGAGCAGTCAAGTAAACAGCACAAAAAAGCCATCGATTGATGGCTTTTTTAATGGCGGCTAAGAATCATATACCATCTTAGCTAAATCGATATGTTTGCTTGTTTTAAGCAATTAATCGCGCGGCGTACCTGGTGGGTAAGCGATGTGGTCGTTTAGGTTTTCTTCTAACATGTCTTTATATTCTTTCGCGAACCACTCAAGTGCGTTGTCTTTTTCTGCTTTTAGATCTGAAGATTTTATGGCAGCTTCAAACGCGTTGAAACGAGACGCTGCATAGCGCATGCCTGTGCCCACTTTACCAATATCGTTTTCTTGTTGGCTTAGTTGATTTGCTAGTGCGATAAACTGATCAGCAATTTGGTAAATAGTTAACTCTTGTTTCTCTTCTGACATGACTCTTACTCATCGTGATTACATAAATTAGCAATGAGTGTACCTACTTTACGCTCAGATAACAGTGAATTTAGCTACTGGGGTCAGAATCTGTGATCACTTGACCATTCTGAGAGTTGTAATAAATCGACAGGGTATTGAGCTGATTGTAGAAATAGCGGCATTGATCACTAGCAATATATGTTGCCTGATAAGCGGAGACTTCGGGGTCACTGCTACTGGATACTGAGGGCGCATCTTGAAGCACAGTAGTCCAAACCGAAATACAGTCGCGAAAGTTATTAAGCCTTGGTGATGACTCAAATGGAAAGTAGTTTTGCGCAGGGTAACCCCATAGGTTCATATCCAATAACCCGTCGTTACCAGCGCTTTCAAAAATAACCAAATTATCTGCTGGACCGCTGTAACCGAGTGCAGCCCACTTTAAGTGAGCTAAGTTGATACCGCCAGCAAATGCGCCACCGGTTGCTTTTACATTGGCTACATGGGCGTCTTGTTGAACATCAATAAATCTAGGCAGGGCAATGACAGCAATGATGCCTAAAATAATGATGACAACCACTAGCTCTATCAGGGTGAAACCTTGGTTTAGATGGCGGTTACTCGAGGTCACAACAATACCTTTTGTTAAATCATTATAGTTATTATTACATATGACTATAGCAAAGTACTGTTAGAATACCTGAGCTTTTGGCAGATAAGTATTTGCTGAACATAGGTAAAGACGAGTTATTGGAGATATTGGGTGCATAGTTGGCAAGATTTTATTAAACAGCAAGAGTCGCAAGCATATTTTCAAACGTTAATGCAGCATATTGATAGCCGCAGAGCGCAAGGTATCAGCGTGTTTCCACCGCACTCTGAGGTGTTTAGTGCATTTGAGCTAACGCCGCTTAATCAGGTGAAGTTGGTGATCCTTGGGCAAGACCCATACCATGGTCCGGGGCAAGCTCATGGATTAAGTTTCTCAGTAAAACAAGGCGTTAAAACTCCGCCATCGCTAGTTAACATTTATAAAGAGTTAGCGCAGGACATTGAAGGGTTTATAACGCCGGCACACGGAGAGTTAATCAAATGGGCAGATCAAGGCATTTTACTGCTTAATACCGTGTTAACGGTAGAGCAAGGACAAGCCCACTCCCATGCTAAACTTGGCTGGGAGCAATTTACCGATAAGGCGCTTGAGCTGCTTAATGAACAAGACAGGCCGATCGTATTTTTATTGTGGGGCAGTCATGCGATCAAAAAAGGTAAGCTGATCACCGCCAAGCATCATCATGTCCTTAGTGGTCCACATCCATCGCCTTTATCTGCATATCGTGGCTTTTTTGGCTGTCAGCATTTCTCCAAAGCCAATCAGTTATTACAACAAGCCGATGTTGAGCCCATCGATTGGAATGCGATTAATCAATAACGCTAATATTAGCGCGCTTGTTTCACTAGAAAGTTATGGTGCCCGCTTAGAGCAAAAGTTCGTAGAGAATATAGAAGACTGATTTAGAAAACGAAAAACGCCTCAATTGAGGCGTTTTTGCTAAGAACCATTTTGCTTTTTCAGCTAAGTGGGCTTGTTAGGCGATATAACACTAGTTATTGCGTCTTACCGCTAACTTAGCTAAAGACACTAATGCTTCTTTGTATTCACTATCAGGAATAATGTTCAGCGCATCAATGGCCTTTTGTGCTTCTTGCTCAGCTTTCTGCTCTGTGTATTTAAGTGCACCAGAGTCATGCAGCGCCGCCAAAATCTCATCGATCGCATGAGTGCCGTCGCCTTTTTCGATCGCTTGTTTGATTAAGGCTGATGCTTCTGCGCTACCGTGTTTCATAGCGTAGATAAGAGGCAAGGTAGGTTTACCTTCTGCTAGGTCATCACCAATATTCTTACCTAGCTCTTCGCTATCAGCCGTATAGTCAAGTAGGTCGTCAGTTAGTTGGAATGCAGTACCTAGGTATTTACCATAGTCACCAAGCGCACGCTGCACGTCTTCGCTTGAGTCATTAAGCACGCCAGCGAGCAATGTTGCTGCCTCAAACAGTCTTGCTGTTTTGCAGTAAATCACTCGCATGTAGCTTTCTTCAGTGGTGTTTGGGTCATTACAGTTCATTAACTGCAACACTTCACCTTCTGCAAGCACATTGGTCGCATCAGCCAATACATTTAAAACTTGCATGCTGTCCAACTCAGTCATCATTTGAAATGAGCGAGTATATAGGAAGTCACCAACTAATACACTGGCGCCATTACCAAACATAGCATTGGCGGTTTCGCGCCCGCGGCGCAGGGTTGACTCGTCAACGACGTCATCATGGAGTAATGACGCGGTATGAATAAACTCGATGATCGCAGCCAGTTTGACATGGCGATCGCCTTTATAGTCGATCGATCTCGCTGCTAATACAGATAAAAGCGGGCGCAGTCGCTTACCACCTGCATTAATAATGTAGAAACCTAATTGGTTGATTAAGGCTACATCTGACTCTAGCTGTT
Organism: Shewanella sp. WXL01; assembly: GCF_012263345.1. Lineage (NCBI taxonomy): Bacteria > Pseudomonadati > Pseudomonadota > Gammaproteobacteria > Alteromonadales > Shewanellaceae > Shewanella > Shewanella sp. WXL01. The sequence continues at coordinate 804,961 of NZ_JAAIKQ010000001.1, forward strand.
TATAAATTAGCTGATTCACTGATTGCATATCAGTATCAGCAAGTTGACGAATGGCGTTTAAGTCCATGATAGTCTCTGGTTATGGTGGTGACGGAGCACGCACTAAAAGTTTATTATTCTGTTAACTGGTTATCATATTAGATAAACATCACAGTCAATAAAAGCCTCAGTGGCTGATAGTCTGTTATCATCGCCGTTAATAAGTGTAAACGCAGTTTTTTTGGCCAGTTTATAATTAACTTTGCTAGCGAAAAACGAACACAAGTTTAACAGGCTTTTATTGACAGAGTGTGACGCTAATATCTTGATGATATTAACTGTCGCTAATTTTGTTAGATCTTACCTAATTTTTACCCCTAACACAGCCTTGATACGGCAAACTGTGTTGTATTCAGATCTTTTTTGATTGAAAGCCATTTAACGCTTGCCAGACGTAAAATGTTCGCGTAGAATCCGCGCCCATTGTCATTAAAAGTTTTTTAGCACCTAAGTCCTCAATTGATGGATTAGCGTGTTAGTCATTTGGAGTAAAATAGCTATGTACGCTGTTTTTCAAAGTGGCGGTAAGCAACACCGTGTTGCTGAAGGTCACACAGTACGTTTAGAAAAAATTGAAGTTGCCACTGGCGAAACTATCGAGTTCGATCAAGTTCTACTAGTAGCTGACGGTGAAAATGTTCACGTTGGTGCTCCACTAGTTGAAGGTGGTAAAGTTGTTGCTGAAGTGGTTAGCCACGGTCGCGGTGAAAAAGTAACTATTCAAAAGTTCAACCGTCGTAAGCATCACGAAAAGAAAATGGGCCACCGTCAGTGGTTCACTGAAGTTAAAATCACTGCGATCAGCGCTTAATTATTAGGAGTCTAACTCATGGCACATAAAAAAGCTGGCGGTTCTACTCGTAACGGCCGCGATTCAGAAAGCAAACGTCTTGGTGTAAAGCGTTTTGGTGGTGAATCAGTTCTTGCTGGTAACATCATCGTTCGTCAACGTGGTACTAAATTCCACGCTGGTGACAATGTAGGTGTTGGTCGTGACCACACTCTATTCGCTCTATCAGACGGTAAAGTAAAATTTGAAGTTAAAGGTCCTAACAACCGTAAGTTCGTTAGCATCGAAGCTTAATTTTTTACTAAGCAAGTTTTAAAAAGCCCCACCTTTATGGTGGGGTTTTTGTGTTTATTAACGGTATTAATAACCGGTTAACGTAATATTTTCGGTTGGTTGCAGTTAGCGCTTCGTGGATGATTTTACTTCTGTGCTGCTCTGCAAAATCCTAGTGTTTAGGGTTATAATGACAGATTAGGTTGCGTCAGGAGTCAGTATGAAGTTTGTTGATGAAGCAAAGATCAAAGTTGAAGCAGGTGATGGTGGCAGTGGCTGCGTCAGCTTCCGTCGTGAAAAATATGTACCAGATGGTGGCCCAGATGGCGGCGACGGTGGTGACGGTGGTAGTGTTTACCTGCAAGCAAATGAAAACCTAAATACACTTATCGATTATCGCTTTACTCGCTTCCATGCTGCAGAGCGCGGTACTAATGGCCGTGGCCGTGACTGTACCGGCGCAGCGGGTAAAGATTTGATTCTGCAAGTGCCTGTGGGTACTCGCGCTGTTGATATTGAAACTGAAGAAAGCCTAGGCGATCTTACCGCCCATGGGCAAAAGCTGATGGTCGCTAAGGGTGGTTATCACGGCTTGGGTAATACGCGCTTTAAGAGTAGTACTAACCGTGCGCCTCGCCAAAAGACGCTAGGCACACCAGGTGAAGTTCGTGAGATCAAATTAGAACTGTTACTGCTGGCAGATGTTGGTCTCTTAGGCATGCCAAATGCGGGTAAGTCTACCTTTATTCGCTCGGTATCGCGTGCAACCCCAAAAGTGGCTGACTACCCGTTTACTACGCTTGTACCTAACCTTGGTGTGGTTAGCCCGCGCCCAGGGCAGAGCTTCGTGATTGCCGATATCCCAGGTCTAATTGAAGGCGCTGCAGATGGTGCAGGCCTTGGTATTCGCTTCTTAAAACACTTAGAACGTTGCCGCGTGTTATTGCACATTATTGATATCGAGCCTGTCGACGGTAGCGATCCGGTAGAATCAGCCCGTGCTATTGTCGGCGAGCTTGAGAAGTACTCACCAAAACTTGCAGCTAAGCCTCGTTGGTTAGTATTCAACAAGACCGATCTGATGCTTGAAGAAGAGCTGAAAGAAAAGATCGATCATATTGTGTCTGAGCTTGAGTGGGATGGCGATGTATACACTATGTCTGCCTATAACCGTGAAGGTACCCAAGAGCTTGCGATTAAGATGTTAGACTTTATCGAAAGTCTACCTGAAGAAGCTGAGCAGCAAGCTGGCGAAGAAGACGTTGAGTTTAAGTGGGACAACTACCACCAAGGTCAAGAAGAAGTTGTTAACGAGGACTTCGACGATGACTGGGACGACGACTTTGACGATGATGACTATGATGTTGAAGTGATTTATCAGCGTTAATTTAATTTGGAAGTAACGTGTACGCCGAAAGTCAGAATGATATTACGCGTTTAGTTGTGCAATGTGCACAACTGCTATTAGCCTACGGTGCTGAATCTGAGCTTGTTGAAGAGATCAGTCAGCGCCTAGGTAAAGCCCTCGGACTTGCCAGTGTTGAGCTGTCCATTTCCTCTAATTCGCTCGTGTTAACCTCATTGGTTCACGGGCGTTGTATTACTACCACCCGACGCATTCGCGCCCACGGCATTAATATGATGGTGGTATGCGAGTTACAGCGTATTTGTCTGTTGGCCGAAAAAGGCTTGTATACAGCTAATGAAGTCCGTCGCCGGTTATCTAAAATTGAACCTCGCAGTTATCCAGCTAAAGCCGTTGTGCCTATGATAGGTCTGTCGTGCGCGAGTTTCTGCCACCTGTTTGGCGGCGATCTTATGGCATGCGTTTTGACCTTTTTTGCATCTGCGATCGGCATGAGTGTAAGGTTGTTCTTTGCTAAGCGACATTATAATTTGCTGGTCAATTTTGCGATTACGGCTTTTTGTATCAATGTGATAGCTCAACTTGGTTACTTATTTCCGATCACGGACACACCACAAATCGCTATGGCAGCGAGTGTATTATTATTGGTGCCAGGGTTTCCGCTGATTAATGCTATCTCTGATATGGTGAAAGGCCACATGAATGTTGGTATTTCACGCTGGGGTAACGCAACTTTGTTAACGCTTGCCTCAGTGATCGGAATTACAATCGCAATGCAGCTAGGAGGGATCTTTTGACCGACTCGCTGATTTTTATGTTGCTACATGACGCCTTTTTTTCGGCTATTCCTGCAGTGGGTTTTGCGATGGTATTTAATGTACCTAAGCGATTTTTGCCTTATTGTGCGTTAGCCGGTGCAATAGGGCATAGTATGCGTACCTTGCTGATGCATTTTGATATGCCGATCGAGTGGGCGACCTTTGCTGCAGCCGCGCTAGTTGGGTTTGTAACGATTCGATTTGCCAAAATGCACTTAGCCCCGCCGTTAATGTACGCGGTTGCCGCGATTATTCCTATGGTGCCCGGTACCTATGCATTTAACACTGTAATTGCATTGATTCAGTTGACAGCAGCCAATGAAATTAGCCCAGAGCTTACCGCCCAAGTGGTGCTCAATGGTCTTAAAACTGTATTTATTCTAGGTGCGTTAGCTGTGGGGTTAGCAATACCTAACCTACTGTTTTATCGTAATAAACCTGTGATCTAAAAAATATAACAACTAACAAGGAGAGATGATGCGCATCGCGATGATCGCCGCTATGGCAAATAACCGTGTGATTGGCAAAGACAATCAGATGCCATGGCACCTGCCGGAAGATTTACGCCACTTTAAAGCGATGACCATGTCTAAACCTGTGGTCATGGGGCGTAAGACCTTCGAGTCTATTGGAAGGCCATTACCGGGACGACACAATATTGTCATTACTCGACAGCAAGATTATCAAGCAGAAGGCATCACAGTGGTGAGCTCAGTAGATGAAGCTTTTGCTCTAACTCAAGATGTCGATGAAGTGGTCATTATTGGTGGCGGTCAGTTATATGCTGAGTTATTGCCACGTGCAGAGGTGTTGTATCTGACGCAAATTAACCTTGAAGTTGAAGGAGATACCTATTTCCCTGATTGGGAAGACGGTAGTTGGCAAAATGAAAACTCAGAAACTGCAACAAGCGACAAAGGATTGCAATATACGTTTAACACTTTCATAAAAAAGTGTTAAATTATACAGCGTTTGACCCTGATTAACTTACGGCCCCAAAGCGGACGTGTAGTGATACAAATAATAAGATAAAGGAGTGTCAGATGCGTTTATTACCTGTGGCTGTTGCAGCCGCGATTGTTGCATCTTCTGTGTCAGCCCCTGTTGTCGCAAATACTGACCAATTAGTGGCGAATATCTGTAACTACGTACAATCAGATGACAAAAATCGTCTTCGTAAAAAACTGAAAGAGAGTCGCGTTAAATTACGCAACATCTATTCGGGTGTTTCTTGTGATGGCAGCAGCCTTCTTCGTACTGCCTACAATGCAAATGCTTCATCAGTTGGTGAGTTTATTGCGAAACGTCTATCTTCGAAAGAGCTAAACGCTGCGGAAGCAGATGGTAGCACGATTCTTCAATGGGCAGATGCAAATGGTCATGGTGGCCATTCTATTACTGCAGCTATTAAAGAAAAAGTGGGTGGCTAATTTGTCATTAAACTAAAAATGCCGGTTTATCCGGCATTTTTTATGCCTGAAATTTAACTTTGTTGAAGCGCTCTAGTTCTTACTTATAGCTCCAGATAGTAATTACAGAGAAGCTGTAAACGGTACTTATTTTCAGATTTAGGCTATCTTAATTTCTAGCATGTGAAACACATTACAATAACGTTTAGAGCAACAAAAAAGGGCCGTTAAGGCCCTTTTTTACTTTGGAAATGGATGAGGTTTACATTAAACCTTAAACTCACCTACAGAGCTTTGAAGCTCCTCTGCAAGCTCAGCGACTTGTTGGCTAGACTCTGCTGTTTGATCCGCACCAATAGAGGTTTCTTCAGAAATCGCTGCAATGTGTTCAAGCTTCTCTGACACCTGCTGACTCACAAGATTTTGCTCTTGAGCAGCTTGGGCAATGTGGGTTCCTGAATCAAAGGCGCTATGTACTGAGTTAGAAATGGTTTCTAATGCCAAGTTGGCTTGCTCGGTTTTCTCTACACAGCTATTGGCTTGTGAGCGTCCAAGTTCCATGACTGATACTGCTTCTTGTGCGCCTTGCTGTAAGACTTCAATCATTTGCTGAATCTCTTGAGTAGAGTCCTGAGTACGGGAAGCGAGACTACGTACTTCATCAGCTACTACTGCAAAACCACGACCTTGCTCACCGGCGCGAGCAGCCTCAATTGCAGCGTTAAGGGCAAGTAGGTTGGTTTGCTCTGCAATACCGCGGATCACATCCAAAATAGAGCCAATTGAAGCACTGTCAGCGTGGAGTTTATTAATCACTTTACCCGCTTTGGTCACTTCGTCAGCGAGAGCAAGGATTGTTCTTTTGTTCTCTTCAGCTAGCTGATGCATATGATTGGTTTCTTCGTCAGCTTGCTTAATCTGTGCAAGTGCTTCATCGGCGCTAGCTGAAACTTGTTGGGCGCTTGAGCTAAGCTGGGTAGTCGCTGTGGCTACCTGGTCAACTTGACTCTTCTGCTCTTGAATACCAGTTGTAGTTTGTGCCGTGATAGCTGATGTTTCTTCGGCTGCCGCTGCAAGCTGATTAGAGCGATCAAGAATACCGACAATTAAGCTACTTAAGCTGTCGACTAAGCGGTTACAGTTTTTAGATAGCTCTGCAAATTCATCGTGCCCGCTGTCATCCAGCTTGTGGGTCAAATCACCGGACGCCAATACATTTAATGCCTGGTTAATCTTATCTAATGAGCGTGTTAGTGGTTTAACCACCATAATGCTCACTGCTATCGCAACTCCGATGGCAATAAGTACCACTGCCCAGGTTTTAAATGCTGCAGAGTCGATAGTTTCAATAGCGTTGGCACTAATTTCTGCTGCGTAGGCATCGATATCTTTTGCGAGCGCAGTCATTATTTGGCTAATGTCATCAGAATGCTTGGCATTTTGAGTCAACAGGCTTTGTGCACGTTTGGCATTTGCAAGCTGCTGCTTTTTAATTGCGATGACTGATTGATTACCATTGAGCAAGCTGAATACTTTACTAGTTTCAGTTTGTAAGTCATCAAGGAGATCTTGGTCAAGTAATCCCTCGCCTTGGCGGTTTATGTGCTCAAGCTTAGTCCTTGCCTCGTTTACCATATACTCAAGTTCTTGAGCAATTAACTTGTATTTGCTTTCATCTGTCGCTGCAACAAGGTCATATACGGTGGTGATGAGATTAATAAAGGTGTTGTCTACCACACTGGCTGAAGCGGCAATACTTTGCTCCGTGGTGTCTTCACTCATTTCAAGATCAATAAAGTCGAGCAGAATAGACGAAGCGTCGTCCGCTGCCTCTTCAAGCTCTTCACGCTTTTTCACGAGTAATTCTTGTTTGCTTAGCGCTTGCTCTTTTTCATTGAGCATGTCTACAACCATGTTGTGGAAGGTGTTGTAGCTTGACTCAAGTTGATTGATACGACCAGATAAGCTTTGGTTATCACGCAGCAGCGACGACAAGCTGTTTAGCTCGGACTTAAAGCGATTATCAAGCTGCTTTTGATTCGATTGCACTGGTGGGATTTGACTAGATGATTGACTGTGATAGCCCTCTAAGCCTTGAATTTTTTGCTGACTGAGGTTTTCGTTTAGTAAGCTAGTTGCTTCTAGCGCAGGCAGACTAATTTGCTGCAGTGTGATAGCGCCATCTTTGATGCGGCTATTACTCATTGAGGTGACCACACCAAATACAAATAACAACAAAGTGACAATGGCAAAGCCGCCAATCACTCTTTTCGCTACATTAATTTTCATAGGGTACTCCGACTATTATTTTTAGTTTGAATCGGCCTAACTGCGTGTACTCAGTCAAAAGTAGACAAATTCTATTATTAGCTATCGGCAATTAACAACTTTAGTTTAACGCTATCTTAACCTTTTTTGGGTAATTTTTTCATTATTTTCAACGTGCCAAAGTGTCAAATTGTTACCCCAGCAGCATCCTGTGTCTAACGCTTGTAGATTAGGTTGTTCAACCTTACCCATAAGCGCTGCCCAATGACCAAATACCAGAGTGACATCGTTGTCAATTTTTCTGGGGAACTCAAACCAAGGTTGGAGTTTAGTCTTATCTACTTTCGAGGGGGAGTCTTTGCACGCAAAGTCGAGTCGACCATCTAAATGTAGGTATCTCATTCGTGTAAGCGCGTTGATACAATAGCGAAGTCGAGTGAGCCCTTGGGCTTGTGGTAACCAGTTTTCAGCCTCATCGGTATACATATTAGCAATCAATGCATCGAGATAGTCTGGTTGCTGCAGCGCTTGGCTGACAAGCTCTGCCTCAATTTCAAGTCTGGCTAAGTCCCAGTGTGGTGGCACGCCGGCATGGGTCATGACTATTTTGTGCTGAGGTAGCTGGCGCATCAAAGGCTGCTCACGTAACCAGTCGACTAATACCTGAATATCCGCTGCGCCCAGTAACTGAGTGAGATTGTCCTTTGGATTGGGCTTTTTTATTTTGCCATGCAGTGCAAGCAAATGAAGGTCGTGGTTACCCAGGACGATTTTTGCTGCGCTGTCTAACTGTTTTAAATAGCGTAGTGTGGCGAGAGAGCCTTGACCGCGGGCAACAAGATCGCCGACGCACCAAAGCTCATCTTTCGATGGGTTAAAGTCTACTTTTGCTAGTAGCAGTTGTAGTTCGTCAAAACACCCCTGAATATCACCGACAAAATAGTGCGCCATGGGTTATTGAATCAACCCAGGTTGGGCTAAACGAAACATTGGGATTTGCGCTTTGAATTTGTGGCCGCTTTCATCGACCATGCCATAGCTGCCTTGCATAAAGCCTACAGGGGTTTCTAACACGGTGCCGCTAGTGTATTGATAGGCTGTATCAGGTTTAATTGTCGGTGTTTCTCCAACAACACCAGTGCCTTTTACCTCAGACTCTTTACCGTCAGCATTGGTGATGATCCAGTGACGGTCTTTCAAGGTAACGGAGCGCTGACCTAAGTTGATAATGGTAATGGTGTAAGTAAATACATACTTATCGTCAGCAATATCTGATTGCTGTTCGATAAATTCAGTTTCAACTTTGATTTTTATTTGTGAATTCACGTCCAAAAGTTCCGTTTCGGACGTGTTTAAGTCACGCCCAGTTAATAATTAGTCCTGAGATGGCTTGCGGCAAAGATGGTTAGCAATGGCAACATATTGCTCAACAGTAATTTGCTCTGGGCGCAGGCTAGCGTCAATGCCTAGGTTGGCAAACTCATCGTCTGTCACCAAGGTTTTTAAGTTGTTACGCAAGGTTTTACGGCGCATGTTAAAGGCGGTTGTACACACGTGGCGCAGCATATCAACATCATCACATGGCCAAGGCTTATTCTTATATGGCAGTAAACGTACAACGGCAGAGTCCACTTTCGGTGGTGGAGTAAATGCCGTGGGTGGTACTTCAAGCACTGGTACTACTTGGCAATAATATTGAGCCATCACTGTTAACTTGCCATAGGCTTTGGTGCCTGGGCTTGCAGATAGGCGCAGCACCACTTCTTTTTGCAGCATAAAGTGCATGGTTGCAATCTCTTCGGCATATTCGAAAAGATGGAACATAAGCGGCGTAGAGATGTTATAAGGCAGGTTACCAAATACCTTCATTTCTTTGCCTGGCTGTTTTAGCTGGGCAAAATCAAATTGCAGTGCATCACCTTGGTGAATGGTTAATTTGTCTTTTAGGAAAGGGTGTGACTCTAAACGCTCAACAAGGTCTCGGTCGAGTTCGACAACACACAAGTTGTCAACTGACTCTGCTACAGGCTCAGTAATTGCGCCAAGGCCTGGACCAATTTCAACCATTACATGATCGTTGTCAGGTGAAATTGCACCCACGATACGGCTAATGATGCTCTCATTGGTTAAGAAGTTTTGTCCAAAGCGCTTACGCGCTGTATGGCCTAAATGTACTTTATTACTCATGAAATTTTGCTACTTACTCTTATTCGCCAGTTCAATGGCTTTGTTCAATGCACAGGTAAGGCTGCCGCAATCTGCTTCGCCAGTGCCTGCTAGCTCAAGCGCCGTTCCATGGTCTACTGAGGTACGAATATAAGGTAAACCCAATGTAATGTTGACTGATTTACCAAAACCGAGGGATTTTAACACAGGTAGGCCTTGATCGTGATACATAGCCAGTACCACATCAGCTTGCTCTAGATACTTAGGTTGGAATAGAGTGTCTGCCGGAAGCGGTCCGACAATACTCATGCCTTCATCGCGCAGCTCATTTAGCGCAGGGATCATCACATCGATTTCTTCACGACCTAAGTGACCGTCTTCGCCCGCATGTGGATTTAAGCCACAAACGTATATCTTTGGATCGTCAATACCAAACTTATTGACCAACTCGCGATGTAATATCGTGATGATGTGATTTAAGCGCTCATGTGTGATGGCTTTAGATACATATGCAAGCGGGATGTGAGTAGTTACTAACGCAACTTGCAAGCCTGGCGCGGCTAACATCATTACAACGTCTGAGCAGTTAGCTTGCACAGCGAAAAACTCAGTGTGACCACTAAATGGAATTCCTGCTTGGTTGATGATGCCTTTGTGAACCGGCCCTGTTACCACAGCGTCGAATTCATTAGACATGTTCTTTTCGCCTGCATAGCGCAGGGTATCAACCACGTAAGCACTATTGGCTTCGTTGAGTCTGCCACATACCGCTTCTTCAGCGAGCGTAAATGGAACAATTGTTAACGTTCCAGCGTCTTGTGGTTTGGGCTCTTGCGTTGGTTGATATGGGCGCAGCTGCAGTGGCAGCCCGAGAATTTTGGCTCGCGTGGTTAATAATTGCGGATCTGCACAAACGACAAGCTCAGCAGGCCAAGCCTGCTGAGCGAGTTCGATAACGAGATCTGGGCCAATACCAGCGGGATCACCCGGGGTAATTGCAATACGTTTGGTCATTAAGTTGGTTTAGCCTCGAGAGCTAGCTACGTCGAAGATTTCGATATATGCGTCGCTGCGCATTTCATCTAACCAGTTTTGTAGCTCTTCATTAAATTTACGACGGAAAATAAGCTGGTGAGCACGGTTGCTGTTAAATTTGTCCGTGGCATCAGTCTTACGCTTAGCTTCAAGTTGAGCAATATGCCAGCCGTGGGTTGTTCTGAACGGCTCACTAATTTCACCTGGTTCTAGGCTCATTAGGGTGTTAGCAAATTCGGGTACATATAGGCTTGGTTCTGCCCAGCCAAGCTCACCGCCTTTGGCACCAGAGCCTGGGTCTTCTGAATATTGACGAGCAAGATCAGCAAAGTCAGCTTCGCCGGCGCGCACTTGCTTTAAGAAGTTGTCTAGCATGGCTTTCGCACGCTCTTCAGACAAAATAGGTGATGGTTTTAGCAGAATATGGCGAGATTTAACTTCGTCAATTTCTTGAGTTTGCATGCCGCGGGTGTCCATCACTTTGATGATATGGAAACCAGAGCCAGACTTAATTGGGCCTATGATGTCGCCTTTTTTTGCACCACTTATTACTTCAGCAAACAGCGTTGGCATTTCGTTGATGTTCATGAAATCCCAAACACCACCTTCAAGGGCTTTAGGGCCTGAAGATGAAGCGATGGCTGTACTTTTAAAGTCTTTACCGTCGTTGAGGCGCTTCAATACTGCATCAGCGCGCTTGCTCGCGCTTTCTAGCTGCTCACTGCTTGGGTTACTTGGTACATCAATTAAGATATGTCCAACCTGGAATTCAACGTCCTTTAAGCCTTGCTCTTCAATCATTCTTACTAGGTTATTAATCTCCTGCGGAGATACCTGAATACGACGCTGAACTTGAATACGCTGTATTTCACCTAGGGTGATTTCTTCACGTAGTTGTTCGCGGTATTGATTGAAGCTCATGCCATCTTTTTCGATTTGATCGCGCATTTGTGACACGGTCATTTTCTGCTCGCGAGCAATGTTTTCGATGGTTTGGTCAAGCTGTAAGTCACCAATTTGCAGACCAATACGTTCAGCCATTTGCATTTGTAGGTGAGTAAGGATTAAGCGCTCAATAACCTGAGTTCTTAGCGCGCTCTCTGAAGGCAAGGTTTGATTCGCAGCCTGAGCATTTGCTTTGACGGTGCGGATCATGTTGTCGATTTCACTTTCTAAAATAATGCCATCGTTAATCTGTACCGCTACGCTGTCGAGTTGTTGCGGTGCTGCGATGCTTTGGTGGCTAGCGAATAGTGCCATCAATGCAAACATCAATTTCTTACTGTGTCTCATCCAAAAAAATCCTTGGCATTAATTGGTGTGCTTTAACTATTTACGGTTACCCGTATCGAGATGATCAGCTGGTGATTTTATTTAATCTCATTGTGAACATCTCACTAAACCTAAGCTGGTTATTGTATGACTGTTTCTTTAGCGCTTGGTTCAGCAAAAATTTGTCGTTGTTTTGTTAACCTTGGCAATCTACCACACTTGGGGGCTAATTCCTCAAGTAAAGTGGTTTGCGGTAGTTAAATAGTCCTTCGTTGAGCATATCGTCGACACCCAATGGCCCTGAGCCGCCTAAACCTTTGATGACAAAGTTGAGATAAAAGCCGCTTTCAAACTCTTCACGAGTATCAATACCTGGGTTTAAATCATCGTCATAATTGGTTTTGATGCGGTAGTGATAACTAAAGCGTACTGCCCAGCAGCAAGATTCATATTGAATACCGGCATAGTTTTCGATATTTCGGCGCTCATTGATGTCATAGTACCAGTTACCAACAAAGTACAAATCGTCTGAAATTGGCCAGGTTGTACGTAAACCAGCTTGAGAAATGTTGACCTTATCGTTGGTGTTATTATTGACCAGATCTGGAATGTAGCGGTAACTGAATTGCAGTAGTTTACCGCTGCCTGGGCGGTAATCTAGCGTTGCTTGACTCTTTTTGTTTTCGCCATGCTCAGTATCATGCTGCACCGACGCACTCACAAACCAGTCGTCATATACGCGGGTATCTAACTCAGCTGCCAATACAGAAGTTGATTGTTCTTGAGTTGTCACCGATTGCGCTTTGAGGACTTTTGATTCCTGGAAATACAAGATTTGACCAACGCTGAACTTCATTTGTTCTCGGTTGTTGTCGTTGTAGAGGCGCGTAGTGAAACCAAGCGTCATTTGGTTAGCATCGGCAACACGGTCGAGACCTGAGAAACGGCGGTCTCTAAATAGGCCGAAATAGTCCTCTTGTAACTGAGCACTATCATAGATACCAATGCCAGATTGATCTTCATAGCCGACAAATAGGTACTGAAATTGCGGCTCAAAGGTTTGGCGCATTGGCGTCGACAAAAACTGAGTTTGTCGTTCAAAATTAATTTGACCGTTAATTTGCAGCTGCGGGATTGTACGATTGACGGTTTTATCAAGCTCTGGTTGCAAACTTGATTCATCTTGCCAGTAATTGGTTTGCAGTAGCTTTATCTCACTGGTTAACGAGCCAAATGGTGCATGAATAGGCAGGGCAATACTAGGCTCCATATGCACGCGAGTCGCACTGCCATAAAGTGCGTCTTGATGACGGAAGTTAGTCACTTCCGTGCCAAAGGTGAAGTCTAAGTTTTGCCAGAAGTCTTTGTTGTAATAGTTAAAGTTTAGCTGTGGCATTACTTGATAAGGTTTTTCTTCTTCGCCAAGCACCTTAATGTCCTGCACTCGGACACTAAAGTCCCAATCTTGGTCGAAGTAGCTAGCTTCACCAATGCGCGATAATTGATTGTCCGTCGCGCGCGCAACTTGTGAGTTCAAATCATTGAAGTAGTTGTTGTCTGACACATCGGTGTAGTTGGCTTGAACGCGCCAATTGTCATTAATTTTGCCACTGTGATTCCAGTGATAAAGATAGCGATCTGGGCTGTTGGCAAGCTTTCTGTCGTCTGCTAGATACTCTACATTAAATTGTCCCGACTGCTCAGGCGAGTTCATGTAGCGAAACTCTGTTTTGAGGAATAAGCCACGGGCTGACATATAATCAGGGGTAAAGGTTAAATCGTACTCAGGTGCAATATTCCAGTAGTACGGCGTGCTTATCTGAACACCATTAGTGGTACTGGTGCTAAATTCTGGAAATAAAAAGCCCGATTTACGTTTGTCTGAAATCGGTACTGTCATGTAGGGGATATACATAATTGGGATATCTGCTACACGTAATTTTGCATCCCACACTTCACCCCATTCTTCTTCACTGTCGATGCGAATTTTTCGCGCCTCGAGCAGCCAAGACTGAGACTCTGGTGGGCATGTTGTGAAGTTGGTGCCAGACAACACTAGGTTGTTATCTTTAGTGATCTCTAACTCTTCGGCGTCACCATTGACTTGTTGACCATGTAGCCAGTACTTAGCACCTGAAAGGGTGGCACTATTTGATGCCATTTGCGCGACTAACGAATCAGCAGTGACGGTAAACATGTCGTCTTTAAACACTAGATTGCCAGATGCGTTTAGTTGTTGCTTTGGTTGGTTAACCGAGGCGTTGTCGGCAGAAATATGACGACTGCCCTGACTGAAACTCACATCCCCAGTAAAGTGTGCAGTGTTATCCATCTCGGCATAAGACGAGTCAGAAATAATTACAATATCATCAGCTTGGATACCTGCTACAGCATCGCGGTCGTTGGCTGTTGGAGATACAGGTGGGATGATGGCACAGTGTCCTAATGCCTCACTCGCCATTACTTGTTGGGAGTTAATCAACCCATTGGCGAGTAGGCAATATGCCATAAAATAACGAATCTGCATTGTTATCAATTAGTTATGATTTCTTATTTTGGAAATATGTTGGGGAGAAAAGGATACCCAGCTCAATGAATCTATCCATAATTTAGCTGATTCCACTAATTTTGCTGGTTATAATAAAACAATTTTCCAGCAAGAGCTAATGAGATGAGCCAATCAGATCAAAGATTTGTTGCCCTTCAGGCGTGGTTAACGCCGTTATTTGAACAACCATTTGCAATTCGGCTTATCAGCGGAGATGCCAGCTTCAGAAGATATTTTCGTGTCACGCTCACAGCACAGCAAAATCAAATATCTCAGGCATCCCCTCATCATGTTGAGCAAGCTAGGTTAAATGCGACTAGTTATATTGTCGCTGACTCGCCTGTTGAACTTGTGCCTATCGAGCCATTTATTGCGATGGCAGAGGCTTATAAGCAGGCCGGGTTATTGGTCCCAGAGGTTATTGCCAGTGATGCACCGCAAGGGTTTGTGTTACAAACCGACTTGGGTGACGAACAACTACTGAGCCATTTAACGCCGCAAACCGTGACTCAATATTACCAACAAGCACTCGCGTTGTTGCCGTCTATCGCTGGCGTTACCCAAACAGCCCAAGGTGAGCTCGCTCAATTTGATGAAGCATTCTTACGCCGCGAGTTGGGTATTTTTACCGAGTGGTTACTTGAGTGTCATCTCAATTACCAACCAAGTGACCAGGAGTCGACACTGATTGAAAACACCAACAAGGTGTTAATAGCAAGCGCCCTTGAGCAGCCGCAAGTTGGCATGCATCGAGACTTTCATAGCCGCAACTTATTACTGACTGAACAAGAAAGTAGTGACAGCAAACTTGCGGTAATTGACTTTCAAGATGCGGTGATCGGTCCTGTGACTTATGACGCAGTGTCATTGCTGCGCGACTGCTATATTCGTTGGCCAGATGAATTAGTTAACCCTTTGATGCAAAGCCATTTTGACGCCATGCAGGCCGCAGGCGTTATTGAAAAGCAGACGACGTTTAGTCGCTATCAGCGCTGGTTTGATTTAATGGGACTTCAGCGCCACATTAAGGCGGCAGGTATTTTTACCAGGTTAAAACATCGTGATGGTAAAACTGGCTATATCAAAGATATTCCGCTCACGTTGCAATATATTGTTGATATCAGCGCGCGTTATGTCGAGTTAGCAGAGTTTGGACAGTGGGTTGCTGACAACATTTTGCCTCGCTTTGCTTGTGCTAAAGAGCAAGTATGCTTGGAAAACAGCAAATCTATTGCAGATGAGGCATCAGTATGATCAAGGTGATGATTTTAGCTGCAGGACGAGGTGAGCGTTTAAGGCCGTTAACAGATAGCTGCCCAAAACCTTTAGTCGAGGTAAACGGCAAACCCTTGATTGAATATCATCTTGAAAAGCTGGCCAAAGCGGGTGTCGCCGAAGTGGTCATTAACTGCGCCTGGCAAGGTCATATGCTGCCTGAAACCTTGGGGGATGGCAGTCGCTGGGGGTTGTCGATTCAATACAGTCATGAGTCACAAGCTCTTGAAACCGCAGGTGGAATAAAACAAGCTTTGCCTTTGTTAGGTGCTGAGCCATTTTTGGTGATAAATGGAGATATCTATATTGATGACTTGCCAGATTTTGATCGTGCGCTGACGATGCTTAATCAGCAAGGTAAGCAAATGTTCTTGTGGCTAGTCACTAATCCTGAGCATCATCCTAGTGGTGATTTTTCGGTTAACGAAGGAGCATTGAGCTACCAGGCTGACAACAAGTTTACCTTTTCTGGTATGGGTATCTATCATCCGTGTGCTTTTGATTCTCTTGAAGCAGGTAAAGCACCCCTTGGGCCGCTGATGCGAGTCGCGATGGATCAGAAACAGGTTATTGGACAGCTACATAGCGGTTACTGGTGCGATGTTGGTACTACTGCACGTCTAGCGGAAGTAGCAGCGCACATTCAAATGCTAAAAAATGAAAGTTAGCTCCACATACACACTTAGATTATATAAATACAACTCGACTACATAGACAGAGCTAGGGTTTTTAATGCAGATTTGGGGTAAGGTTTTTGGTGCGCTCATTGGCTTTATGTTTGGCCGATTTCTTGGCGCGCTTGTTGGTGCTTATCTTGGGCATCAATATGATAAAAGTCGTTTTATCAAGCAATATGCTTCAAGGGTGCAGCATATTCAAAGTCAATTCTCACGGACAACGTTTGCGCTGCTTGGACGAATAGCCAAAGCCAATGGTCGAGTGACAGAATCAGACATCATGGTCGCGACCATGTTGATGGATCAACTTAAGCTGCATGGCCAAGCACGAAGTGATGCCCAGCAAGCTTTCAGAGATGGCAAACGCGCCGACTTTGATGTTAAGGCGCAGCTGCGAGAGTTTCATCGTGCCACTCAAGGTGTTAACGACCTTAGAAAAATGTTTCTTGAAATTCAGGTGCAGATGGCTCTGCATGATGGTGAACTGCACGCGAGTGAACTTGCTATTTTACGCTTGATCGCAGATGAGCTTGGGCTCGCTCGTCAACTTGATGCCACTATTGCCAGTATGCAAGCCGAGCATAAGTACCATCAGGCTAATCGTAGCCAAAGTAACAAGATGGCGACTGCTGATGCTTATTCGATTCTCGGTGTTAAGCAAAGCGACAGTGACCAAACCATAAAACGTGCCTACAGGCGTTTGATGAATGAGCACCATCCAGATAAGTTGGTTGCCAAAGGCTTACCAGAAGAAATGATGAAACTTGCTAAAGACAAGGCGCAAGATATTCAGTCTGCCTACGATAGCGTCAAAGCCGATCGGGGTATGCGTTAGGTGATACGATTAAGTGACTTATGAGCTGTTCGCATTGTAAAAATTTCTCAGGGTTTTATTTATATAAGGATGATTTATGAAGTCTTTTTCTAAGCTGTTGATAGCCGCATTAATTATGTCTCCAGGCGTTAGCTACGCGGATATTTTTGTTGCTCCTTTTGGCGGCTATAGCTTTGGCACCAGTGACCTCGATGTTGTTGATAACGATGGCAATGTTACTTCGACGTTAAAATTAAAAGAGTCGAACAATTATGGCGTAATGCTAGGTACCACAACCAACCATCCTGGCAACATGTATTTCTTATACAGTAGGCAAAATAGTGAAATAGCGACTTTCTCGCAAACCCCGTCACCAGTTAATAAAGTTGACGTTAGCTATTACCACCTAGGTGGCACCTTATTCTTAGGTCGTGATGCATTTAAACCTTACGTCACTGCCAGCGCAGGTGCTACTCAGCTCTCTCCTGATCAGGGGTTTTCAAATGAGACGCGCTTTTCGATGGCGATTGGCGGTGGCTTAACTTATGACTTAACTGATAACTTCTCGGTTTTTGCTGAAGTTAAAGGGTTTGCCACCCTGTTCAATTCTAGCTCAACCTTGTTTTGTGATAGCACACGTTGTGCGTGGAATATCAAGGGTAATGTGATGTGGCAAAGTCAGGCGAATGCAGGCGTGTCATTTAGGTTTTAAATCGTAGTCAATGACCTGCAAAAGTAGTCATATTTGAGCAATCTGTCAGGTGAGAAAACTGTTAATGCGCCATCTAAACAAGTAGGTAAGTAAAAAGACATGTCAAAAGCTAAGCCAAAATTAGTGGTACTCGATGGCCACACCCTAAATCCGGGTGATTTAGATTGGCAGGTATTGTCAGAGTGTGCTGAAGTTGAGGTTTATGAACATACGGCGGCTGGTGACTTATTAGCGCGCGCTCAAGGGGCACAGCTGTTACTAACCAATAAGACTGTGATTGATAGACAATGTATAGCCCAGTTACCTCAGCTTAAATACATTGGTGTGCTAGCCACTGGCACTAATGTGGTTGATAGCAAGGCTGCGAAACAGCAAGGCATAGTGGTCACCAATGTACCCGCTTATGGCCCAGATGCTGTGGCGCAAATGGTGTTTGCGCATATTTTACAGCATTGCCAACAGGTCAGTCTGCACGACAACGCCGTCAAACAAGGTGTCTGGAGCCGCGGGCGCGATTTTTGTTTTACTTTAGCGCCGCTTACCTCGCTTAAAGATAAAGTCTTAGGGCTAGTCGGCTACGGAGATATTGGTCAGCAGGTTGCAAATATCGCGCTTGCTTTCGGTATGCGCGTGATAATTAGCACGCCCACGCCTAAAACAGATCTACCACAAGGCATTAGTTGGAGTGAGTTAGACTCAGTGCTTACCCAAGCTGACATATTATCACTGCATTGCCCGTTAACGGATGACACTAAGCAGCTTATTAATCCAACCAGCTTAGATAAGTTAAAGCCGGGCTGCTTGCTGATTAATACCGCCAGAGGCGATTTAATTGATGAGGCTGCATTAGCCCATTGGCTAAACAGCGGCAAAGGTTTTGCCGGATTAGACGTGTTATCAACTGAGCCGCCAAGTGCAGATAATCCGCTTTTGTCGGCTAGTAATGTGACAATAACACCTCATATTGCCTGGGCAACATTTGAGGCGCGCAGAAACTTGCTGTCGATAGCCGTTGATAATGTACACGGATTTCTTGATGGTAAGTCCATAAATTGTGTGTAACTGGGTTTGCTAAAGGTAAGATCGTAATACAAGCGCAACAAGGGTTTAATGAAATAGGGAGATAAATGTGGCGATATGGAAGTCACTTTATGATGTGTTTGATAAAGAGCGCAGTCGTGTGGAAAAGCAGCGCGGTCAGCTCAGGGCACTGCAATTTGAGTTAGAGGCTAATATTCGCTTTGTTGCAAGCAGTGGTCAGCAAGAATCACAGCTGTTGCTGATTGCGGACAAATTAGAATCACAGACGTTCGATACTATTTTATCTCAGGGTTTTAGCTTTAATAATGAGATGTTGAAAGCTCAGCAAATTGCCGGCTATGCTGAGTTTAACCGCTATGTGGGACGAGACAGTTATCAGTTAGTATGTGATGCGTACCAGCGCATTAAGCTTATCAAAAAGTCGCCAACAGGTATCACTGGGCTGAAACTCAAGTCGCTGCTGAGATTTTTGCTTTTAGTGCATTTTCATCTAAATGGTAAAGGCTTACCGTCAAAATAGCCTAGCTGGCTATCTCTCAATGCAGTTTACTAACATGTATTTCAAGCTCGATACCAATAGTGAAATTAATAAAAAACCAGTGATTGCTCACTGGTTTTTTTATTATTCATCAACGTTCGTCGTTGATGATTAGAAAATCACTTTTACTTGAGCCGCGCTGTGTTTGGCTTTTTCAATCGCAGCGTCAATTGAGTTATCACGAGCAAGGGCGACACCTAAGCGGCGGCGGCCATCAATGTCTGGCTTTCCAAAAATACGTAGCTGAGTCAGCGGCGCTTCAAGTGCTTGAGCTAGGCCTTCATAACGAATATCAGTCGAGGTGCCCTCTGCAAGGACTACTGCACTGGCACTAGCGCCAAATTGGGTAATAGGTGTGATTGGCAGCCCTAAAATAGCACGTGCATGTAGGGCAAACTCAGATACATCCTGGCTGATCAGGGTGACTAAACCTGTATCGTGTGGGCGAGGTGATACTTCAGAGAAGTAAACTTCATCACCTTGAATGAATAATTCAACGCCAAACAGACCATAGCCACCAAGTGCCTCAACCACTTTTTTACTCATAGCTTGTGCTTTTTCTAGCACGTGAGCTGGCATAGCTTGTGGTTGCCAAGACTCACGGTAGTCACCATCTTCTTGGCGATGACCAATTGGTGCGCAATAGTGAATACCGTTGACTGCACTTACCGTTAGCAAGGTGATTTCGTAGTCGAACTTAACAAACCCTTCAACAATCACTCGGCCTTTACCTGCACGGCCGCCTTCTTGGGCATAATTCCAGGCGCTATCAATATCAGCTGTGGCTTTTACCACGCTTTGGCCTTTACCTGATGAGCTCATTACCGGCTTCACCACACAAGGCATACCAATTTTTGCCACGGCTTCATCAAACTCAGCTTTAGTATCACAGAAGAAATAAGGCGAGGTTGGTACACCTAATGTTTCCGCAGCTAGGCGGCGAATACCTTCACGGTCCATGGTGAGCTGGGTGGCTTTTGCCGTCGGTACGACGTGCAGGCCTTGGGCTTCTAACTCAACCAATGCTTGGGTGGCGATAGCTTCGATTTCAGGGATAATTAAATCCGGCTTTTCTTGCTCTATGATGGCTTTTAGTGCATCAGCGTCAAGCATGTTTATCGTGTGAAAACGATGTGCAACCTGCATCGCAGGAGCATTTGGGTAGCGGTCAACACCAATCACTTCAACGCCATAGCGTTGCAGTTCAATGGCAACTTCTTTACCGAGTTCGCCACAACCTAGAAGCATGGCTTTTTTCGTGCTTTTTGAATGAGGTGTACCAAAAGTTGTGATGGTTTTGACTGTCATATTTGGCCTATTTGCTATTGATTATGTCGGGTAGGGAACGGTTGCTATTTTACCTGTGCAGAGACGATATAGATGGCAAATTGCATAAGAAGTGTGGTTAAGATCACTACTAAGTTAGGGAAAACTTAATTTCAAATTTTATACAATCCACAAATTACTGCTATCGCTCATCTAGGTTTGGTGTAATACTAACCAACTGTTATCAATATGTTTGCTAATTTGAACTCGGGATTAGAAAGTGCCAATGACTCTCTCGTCCAGAGTTATACCTAGCATTAAGTTTCTAGCGAGATAGTTTTGTTTAGTTCAAGGCGAAGCTACGCGTCAATAGTTAGTCTATTGCAATTAGCTTCAACACAGAAATAGACAAAAATAGCCGTTAGAAACCAATTTATTATCCCGAGTTCAGGTTACTTAACAAGGAGTCGTTCATGTTCTTAGACTATTTCGCCTTGGCGTTATTGTTCTTTGTCGCATTGGTGATTTTCTACGGCATTATTGCCATTCACGATATCCCCTACGAGATTGCTAAACATCGTAATCATCCGCAGCAAGATGCCATTCATATTGCTGGCTGGGTAAGCCTTTTTACTTTGCATGCCATTTGGCCGTTTTTATGGATATGGGCAACTTTATATCGCGAAGACAGAGGTTGGGGTTTCTCTCAGCTTGAACAAAAAGAGCAGCAGCTGGAGCAAAAAGAAGAGCAACTTGAGCTGCAGGTGAAACAGCTTACACAGCAGCTCAGCGAGTTAACCAATAAGGTAGCTAAGTTAGAAGCTGTTAAGTCAGAGGTTGCTGTCGCCGAAGACACGCCGCAATCAAACCAAGATAACAAGGAGGGATAATCATGGATTTACTGCTTATTCTTACCTATACCGCATTTTGTGTCGCCATTTTTAAGATTTTCAAAATCCCGTTAACAAAGTGGACGGTACCTACGGCCATTTTAGGTGGTATTGCGCTTATCGGCACCTTGTTGCTGTTGATGAATTATAACCATCCTTATACCAAATTTAGCCGCGAGTACTTTGCATCTGTGCCTATCACTCCTGCAGTACGTGGCATTGTCACAGAAGTCAGTGTTAAGCCAAATGAGCCGGTTAAAAAGGGGGATGTGCTTTTTAAAATTGACCCCGTGCCTTTTGAAGCTGCAGTTAAACAAAAACTGGCAGCATTAAAAGAAGCTGAGCAGCAAGTACCACAGCTACAAGCCGCTGTTGAGATTGCCACAGCAGCTGTTGCCCAGGCGCAAGCTGACAAAGACCGAACTGAATCCGCTTATAAGCGTTATGAAGAAGGGCGCAAAAAGGGCGGCCGTAATTCACCCTTTACTGAGCTTGAATTAGATAACAAACGCCAGCTATTTTATGCATCAGCAGCGCGCTTAGAGGCCGCAAAAGCTGACGAGTTAAGATCACGTCTGGCGTTTGAGTCAAATATTGATGGTGTAAATACTAAGGTTGCGGGCCTGCAAGCTCAGCTTGACCAAGCCAGGTACGACTTGGAACGAACTGTTGTGCGAGCACCTGCAGATGGTGTGGTTACGCAATTAGCGCTGCGTGAAGGTGCGATGGCAGTTCCGCTACCGCTTAGACCTGCAATGAGCTTTATTCCTGATGAAGACCGTTACTTTGCAGGAGCGTTTTGGCAAAACTCACTGTTAAGGTTAAAGGTCGGTGATGAAGCCGAAGTGATTTTAGATGCCGTGCCGGGCAAGGTGTTTAAAGGTAAGGTGTCTGCAGTATTACCGGCGATGGCAGAGGGTGAAATTCAGTTTGGCGGCACGCTGCAATCATCTAGCAGGTTGTTCCAACGCGGCCGTGCATTAGTGTTGATTGATATTGATCATGAGCAACATGAAACTTTGCGTAATTTACCTGCAGGTGTTGCAGGGCAGGCAGCGGTTTACACCGAGCACTTTAGTCACGTATCGATTATTCGACGCGTGCTACTGAGAATGCAAAGCTGGTTAAATTACCTGTTCGGAGAAGGGCACTAGCCGCTTACTGAGCGCGTTAATGTTGTAACTGAGTAGGTTACAATTGAGTAAGAAATAATACAGCCCGCGTCAGCGGGCTGTTTTGTTATTGAATTTTAACAAGAACTATCTTTGAGCACCATTCGTCACGAGCTATTCGCAAAGAGCTATTTGCAAAGTTCTATTCTCGAAGAGCCATCTGCTATTAATTGCTTACCTTTTGCGGTGGGAACACACTTAAGATATTCGCGACAGTCGCATTGGTGCTTTCAAGTTTCGCTTCGCCACCTTTATCGAAATCAAATTTGTCACTGCCACGCCAAATTAGGCGGTTGGTTTTACTGTCGACAACATCAATTTGAATACTTTGCTCAGTTACCATTTCTTCGCCAACTGGAATTGACGTGCCTATGCCAATAGAACCATGGCGACCACTGGTTCCTGTGCCTAAGCCAATCGACATACCAGAGCTTTTGGGTTTTTCCTGAGTGATAAAGCGATAGCTAACCAAAAAGTCACTATCACCTTGTTTTAGTTTAAAACCCTGCGCCTGCAGCTGAGTATCAATTGCCTGTTTAATACGCTCGGCACTAATGGTATCGGTTGCCTCTTCAAGCACAAGATGGCTGTAACTTTTTAGCTGATTAAAATCGTAGTTAGTGTCGTAGTCTGATTGCGGAGTCGATTTACAACCGGCAAGCAGCAGTAGAGAAGTGGCAATAAAGCCAAAGCTAAGTTTTTGTACCCAGCAGGATGTATTAGATAAGGCCATGGTGAGCTCCAGAGAAATGAAAACGTCAAAAAACTAAAAATTAACTATGCTTTGAGTCTACGGTGCCCATAGGCAGTTGTCGACTTTTACACAAGACAAAGCCACTAGTTGTTGATTAAATTATATTTAATTCTAAGTGGTCTAGGCTTTTAATTTGTACTAGCTCGCGTTAGTTTAGGAAATCATGGAACAGTTAAGTTTTTTCAGTGTACCTAGCCCTTGTGTCGGGATCTGTCAGACAGATGCTCGGGGCTATTGCATGGGTTGTTTTCGCAGCCGTGATGAAAGGTTTAACTGGATGAATTTGTCTGAAGTGCAAAAGCAAGATGTGGTGCGCTTGTGTCGCGCCCGCAAACGCCGTCGGCAATATGCACTGTATAAAGCAAAGCAACAGCAATTACATCAACAGCAAGCTCAGGTTAATCCTCAGTTTGATTTTGACGATGACGATGCTTTGCCTGCAATTGATGAGTCACAATCTAAAGATTAGCTTGCCTGACCATCGCCTGATTCTTTTGTCCTCAAGGAGTCTTTTGGCCATAACAAGCTAAACGTAGTTTGGTTTGGGTTGCTACTTACGGTGATCCGGCCGCGGTGACGGTTCATCACTCGACTAATAATGGCCAATCCTAACCCGTGTCCTTTGTTTGCATGATGTTGTAATTTAGAGCGGAAAAACGGCTTAAAAATATGCGGTTGATCCTCCAATGGGATCTCTGGCCCGTCGTTGGTGACAGACAGTCTTATATGTTCACCTAAGATGTTTAAAGTGACGATGATGGTACTGTCGCCATATCGCTGTGCATTGGTGATAAGGTTCTGGATAGCTCTTTCAATCAATGCAACTTCACCTTTTACATACACTTCTTCAAAGTTACATTCCCAATTAATTGTAGTGGGACTGAGTGGCTGCAAGCGTTTAATCAGCTGTTGACTGGTATTTACCAGCTCACAGTTCTCAAACTCTGGCTCGACGTATTGGGTTTCTAGGCTGGCGTATGTAAGTAGCTCTTGCAGTAGGGTTTCCATTTCCTCAATGTCAGCCTGCATTGCATTAAGAAAATCGTCACGTTTACTCACTTGCGTATTGGGCTCAAAGTACTGCGGCAGTAATGCTAGCGCAAACTTCAGCCGCCCGAGTGGCGTGCGAATTTCATGGGAGATGGCGTTAGTGAGATGCTTCTGGTTATCAATCAACTCTGAGATATGGTTGGCCATATCATTGAACGTGCTCGCTAACGGCGATACTTGAGAGCTTTTTGCCAGCTTAATGCGGGTGTCCCAATTAGCTTTACCGAAGGCGGCGGTAGCCTGGCGCAGATTTTTTAAATCTCGCGATAACGGCCATACCCAAACCAGTGAGACTAGTGCAAGAGATAAGTAGAAAAACAGTGTGAATAAGCCGCGTAGTTCTTCTCTTGGGTCAACATCAATCGGGCCAGCAACCAAAACTTGATCACCAACAGCAATAAAAAACAGCTCGTGTTTGTTTTCGGTAATCGTTGAAAGGACTTCATTGGGGGCGAGCTCGATGTCACCAGCAAGGGCAATTTGGTCGCGCTCATGCAGTGCCAATGGAATAGGGTGGTTTGCCTGAATATTTCTTAAATGATGAAGGCGGTCTTGCTTAGGTATCTCACCTAACAATAAGGCAAAAGCAATCAGTGGCGAATTGAATTCGCCACTGTCATCAACATTGCGTTGCCAAAGGGTGTCTAAACTCCAGCCGATACCTAAGAAGCTTAGGCTTAACAGCAGGTATAAGCTGATAAATAAACGTTTCAAGCGTGTGCGGGTTAGTTATTCCAGGCTTCTGGCGCGAATAAGTAACCTTGTCCCCATACGGTTTTGATCCTAAATGGCGTTTCGATGCTATCACCTAGCTTTTTGCGTAGGCGTGAGATACGAACGTCGATCTTACGATCTTTGCCATCAAAATCAATGTTAAGTAAGTACTGATAAATATACTGACGACTAAGCACTTGTCCAGCTTGAGATGCAAGTAACCAGAGTAATTCAAACTCATGACTTGTTAAGTCAATTTCAGTATTACCTAAGCGAATAGCTTGAGTGTGTGGGTCAATGTTGAGTTTACCAAAGCTTAAGCAGTGCGACTCTGCTTTAGCTGGTTGTGCTTGACGGCGAAGTAAGTTGTTGATGCGAGCAACTAGCAGCGCCGGATCAACAGGTTTGACGATGTAATCATCTGCACCCAATTCAAGACCTTTAATTTGATCTTCATTTGATCCTAATGCACTCATTAGCAGCACTGGGCCAGCAAAATAGTCAGGCAGCTTCTCACATAAACTTAAGCCATCTAGGCCTGGAAGCATGATATCTAGCAGGATAATGTCGGGCTTATAACTGATTAGTCGGGTCAATACAGTGTCGCCACGACGCTCTACTTCTACGTGCATATCGTGAGATTTCAAATAGTCCACGATTAAGTTTGCCAGTCGAATGTCATCTTCAACCAATAGCACTCGATGAGTCGATTGAACTGTAGCCATTAAAAAAAGCTCCAAGGGTTGCGATAGCGACGTCTCACTTTGGTGCTAGACGCCGTGGTGACTTTAACTTTTACCCCTGCAAGGGTGTTGTTATTATTTTTTTGCACCAAGACAAACTGAATGTCTTTATCGGATTTAATTTTTAGACTAAGAGACTGGGTGTTAGGATCCTCAGAACACCAACGCGGCATATCTGGATAATCTGAGATTATGCAGACCAGCTCATCGCTGTCCATCTCCCAATTTAGGGTAATGTCTGTTTCACAAAGTTGGCTTTGTGTATCAGTCAGACACATGTGCGGTGTAGCCGTAAGCTCCACTTGCGCTGAAAGTGTATCAGCTTTAGGGGACGCAATACCCAAAAAGAGTAAGGAAATGATAGCTAGCTGAAAAATGCAGCGTATTGGTTGACGTAATTGCATCAGAATCTATAAGCCATTCCAACAAAATAAGTTGAAGAGTAATCATCTGATAACAAAGGGCTATCGCTGATAGCTTTTGCAAACTTCGTGTAACGTAGAGCTAGCAAGGCATCCCAGTGGGTAGCTATTAAATAGCGGGCAGTTAGTTCAGCGCCAAAATTCCATGCAGACGATGCACGATATTGCTGATGCCAAAAGGTATTTTCTGTCACGCGAATGCCGTAATAGTAATCAACTAGATCTTCACTTTTCCAGGTTGCCGATACGCCAGTATCGAACACCCAATTATCCACAGCAATAGAATAGTTCCATTTAAAATCGGCTTGGGCGCCGTTGTGGACATTGAACATATCATGACCAATAGCCGCTTTGAGTACACCGAAGCGGCTAAAATAAAAGCCTTCGATGGTAGCAAGCATAGTAAAGTTACGGTCACCCAACTCATCAAAATCAATGGTTTTATCAACCATTTCAGCTTGCTGTGCGGAGCTCGCGCTTACACTGCTGCGCTGGTAGCCATTAGCTAACATAAAAATGTTTGATGGATCCCACTTATTAAAAAAGCCGCTATCGTCACTGTAAGTTGTCGCAAGATTGATAGTAAATCGCTCAGACTCGATCAAACTATAACCAAGGTTGCCGTTGTCAAAAAACCAGTTGTCACCGTAATAGGCGATCGAAGGTACAACGTAAACGGGGATGTTTTCGTAGTCTGAAAGTGGATTTGAACGCGAGCCTAAGCCGATGGCAAGGGCTAAGTCCCAGCGGTCGATGTCGATACAGTTTTGACTTTGTTTGCAAGACTCCTCAGCAAAAACCTGAGTATGCACAGCTAAAAAGACAATCAAAAACTGCAGAATTGTTTTATGCATATGATATTAGGTAATAATTACAAACAATGGGTAATCTTAACATCAGCGATTTATTAAGTAATCAGAAAAGGTGTTGGTGTTACAAACTGATGCAGAGAATGTGATAACTGTTAATTGAAACACGGTTTTAATGCGTCAAGAATACCGAAAACATGATTACAACATGCCGTCGAAATCGCTGCCTTTGTTAAACATTGTTATCAGTTTATTCTATAACAAGGGTATCTTAAGGAATTACGCCTTAATTGCACGCCAAAACAGTTGAAAACTGGCATTACGATGATTTGGATCAATACCCAACTGAGGATTATCGGTAAAGAAGCGAATCGCAGCCAAATATTGACCATGACAATTCTCTAACATCAGCTCAATGGGGTATTGGCATAGCTCACCCTGCTGCTGACCTTGCTTGAGCATATCGACTAAAAAGCCAAGAATGTCGTGCATTGCCATATTGCGGGTATTACTAGGTATCTCGCTTGAGAGCGAAAAATGTAAGAAAAATGCTTGTTGCAGTGGATTTGCTAGCGCCCAGTCGATAGCTTGTTGCCATAGGGCATTAGCATCATGCTCAAAGTCGCCATTTAGGGCGGCTTTGCTGGTAATTTCGCTGGCAAAGCGGGTTTTTATGGTAACAAACAGTTCGGTGAGTATCGCGTCTTTAGTGGCGAAATGATGAAATAAGGTGCCGGTTGCGACACCTGCATGTTTGGCAATTGATGCGGTTGAAGTGCCATGAAAGCCATTTTCAACAAACAGTGTCAGCGCCGCATCGAGTACTGCTTGACGTTTATCTAGTTTGTTTCGTTTTTGCTTGTTTGTTTTGCTCTGAGCAATGGCTTGATTCATGACAACTCCAACTCATCCTATCTATTTTGTTCTTAAACCCTTAGCTAGGGCCTGTTGACCTTTCAAGATTATTTTTGCAGCAGCTTGTTGGAAATTTATACAAGGCAACGACTTTGATGTGTGGTTGTTCCACATGATAAGTCGTTAACGCAGTAGAAATGACAACAAGCGCAGCCTGAAAGGTTCGTTTAAAAGCACCTACGCCCTTAGCAAAGAGCTAGTTTGTTGTGATCGAATTTGTGTAGGTGATTAGACGTCACCGCTCACGCCTCGATTAAAGTGCTTTTAATTCGAACAAATTCTAATCAGCAAAGATTAACAGGCCCTAGTGCTTTTCCAACATACGCCTAGCGTAGGAAGAAAGAGGTTAAAGCACGCTGAATGCCATTACCATAAGGAGGGTGAACTAATTTACCAGAATTAAGCTTACCGCTTTTTAAGATTGTTTTGGCATGGCTAAAGGTTAAAAAACCTTCTTTACCATGGTAATGCCCCATACCTGAAGGACCTATGCCACCAAACGGTGCATCGTCGGCTGCAACGTGGAAAACTGTTTCGTTAATCCCCATACCGCCAGCGTGAGTCTGCTTGATTACGTGTTGTTGTGTCGCAGTGTCAAAACTCATTAAATACAGTGCCAATGGACGGTCGTGTGACTTGATGTAATCAATTGCTTGATCAAGCGAGTCGTAGCCCATGATTGGCAAGATTGGGCCAAAGATCTCACTTTGCATCACGGCCATATCGTCATTGACGTTAGTTACTAATTGCGTTGCCATTTTACGCGTTGAGGTCATAGGCTGTGCATTGGCGGCGGTTATCTGCGCGCCTTTTGCTTTTGCATCTTCAAGTAAGCCCTGCAAGCGTTGGTGTTGACGGTCGTTAATCACGTTGCCGTAATCATCATTGGTGTCAAACTCAGGGTACATATTTTGGAATCTGGCTTGATATGCGGATATAAACTCATCTACTTTGTGTTGCGGGCAAAATACATAGTCGGGGGATACACAGATTTGTCCGGCGTTGAGGCATTTACCATAGATAAGACGCTCAACTGCGGTGTCGATATCCATATCTGGGGCGATAACTGCTGGAGATTTGCCGCCAAGCTCTAGGGTGACTGGTGTGAGATTATCTGCTGCGGCGCGCATAACATGCTTACCTACAGCTGTAGAGCCAGTAAACATTAAATGGTCAAATGCTAGTGATGAAAACTCTGCTGCCACATCTGCTTCGCCTTCAATCACCGCAACTTCATCTTCACTAAATACTTCGGCAAGCATAGTCCGCACAACCTGATTGGTTGCTGGAGTAAACTCTGACATTTTCAACATAGCACGGTTACCAGCAGCAATCGCTGTAAGTAGTGGGCTAATCGCCAGTTGTACTGGGAAGTTCCACGGCACAATAATGCCAATTACGCCTTTAGGTTGATACTCAACGGCAACTTTTGATGGGGATAACAATAATCCTGCATGGCGCTTACTTGGCTTCATCCAGGATTTGAGCTTTTTACAGGTGTAATTGATGTTATTCACACAAGGCATGATGTCAGCGATGGTGGTGTCACTGTCAGGTCTATGACCGTAATCTTGCTTTAATGCGGCTATGGCAGACTCATGGTGCTTGAGTAAAGCTTGCTTGAGAGCTTGTAGCTTATCGATACGTTGCTGGTAACTAGGGTAAGGCGTTGACGAGAATGCCTGTTTCTGGTTGGCAAGTATGCCGGAAAGCGACTGAGTTTTGGAGTGATCAATAGCCATGTTCATAGTAAGACCCTGTTTCTGCTAGGTATCCGCATTGGTGGATACAAGAGTTATGTGCACCATTGATTACAATAGTCGGCGCGATGACAGTCTTAGGTTTATGCTCTGTTGCAAGCTTTGCTTTTAAGCAGGTAGCTACAAGCTATTAATGCGTAAAAACATAAAACCGACTGATTAGTCGGTTTAGTTTGTGTGTTTTTTTTGAACATGTCAACCTGCTTTGAGCTAGATCACAGTGGAATGCTGAAATGCCTACTACACTGATGATAGACAAGCGGTTGAACTTAAGGAGGGTGTATGCGTACTAAGACAATTTTATGGCCTACTGACTTCTCAGAGACGGCTTCACATGCGCTGCGTTATGCAATTGAAATGGCTAACCTTTATCAAGTTGGGATCCGTATTTTGCATGTGGTTGACCAGCCATTAGGTGATGAGAACTACATGATTTTGGCGATTACGCCAGAAGAGCTCGCAGCCAGTATGGAGAAGGCTGCAGCCGAAAAAATGCATGCTTTACTTGCGGAGCTAAACACAGATCTTAAGGTGGAAACTTTGATCCGTCGCGGCGATGCAACTGAGGAAATTGTGGCTGAGGCTAATGGTGGCGATATTGGTATGGTGGTGATAGCCAGCCATGGGCGTAGCGGCTTAGCGCATTTTCTGCATGACAATGTCGCGGAAGCTGTGGCAAACCAAGCAAAATGCCCGGTACTGGTCGTTAAGTAAACCACAATCCTGCAGCTTTGTTGAAAAGCAGGCCCTAGTAACCGTTAAACAAAGAGCAGCCAATTGGCTGCTCTTATTATTCGTGCCCAGACTGTTAGGCGATAGAGACTAGGTGTTAAAAGCTAGGCGCTAAAAGCTCGAACCAGGCTGAGTTAAAAAGCTCACCTCAGCAGCTGAAGATTCACGGCCAAGGATTTGATTGCGGTGCGGGTAACGGCCAAATTCATCAATAATCACTTTATGCTTCAATTCAAAATCAAGATTGCCCTTAGCGTATTTCTCGAACAATGGCACGGCTTGCTCATGGATAAGTGCAGACTCGCTGTGCATATAAGGCATGATTAAAAAAGGGGCTTGCTCACTGCTTAGTGCCATTAAGTCGTCTTGCGCTATTGCATATTGCGCCAGAGTTAGTGCCATTGGGTCGTTGGCGAATGCTTTAGGTGTGTCTCGATAAGCGTTGCGCGAGAACTGATCTAGCACAATCACTTCAGCTAAGCGGCCAATAACAGACTCTCGCCAGTGGGCCAATTCCCCTGCTTCAGCTTGCGCTAACAGTGATCCAAATTGCCTAATGATGGCTTTATCGAATTCATCATCTTTTTGCCACCATTGCGCAGGGGTGATTTGCTTGAACCAAAAATCAATAATGTGTTGGGCAGTCATTGAGTTATTCATTTTACAGTTGTCTCTTTCTTGTTTTGGTTACTTTCGCTGAACAGGGTTGGCAGTATTAGCCTTATACTTACCCTAAATCTCGTACAAGCTGACCAGGTTAAATCCAGTTATTGTGATCATTTACGGTTTTGCTTAGCGATCGCGTGACGATTGTTTGGGCAACGCTCTCTGGTACATATGGCAAGGTTAGCGTGCCACTAGCGAGACCAAGTTCGATGTAAGCCAAACCTGCGCGTTTTTGAGTGCGAGTTTGGGTCACTTTGACACTCTGAATCTTATTATACGGAATGCGTTTCCAGTTTTGGCCGATTAAACCTGTGTGCTGCCAGACAACATTGTCATTAATCCAGTATCCCCATTGGCGGTATCGCAGGTAAAGCAAACCAATTACAACTATTGTGGCGCCCCAAAACCAGTTGAATATAGGTGGACCATCGGGAATAAATAAATGAAACATTGAAAAGATGGTGGCAGGGATTATGGCTAGTTGAACACGGCGATAAAACCAGGTGATATGAATGCCAATAAACCGCTCGGGAATAGTAATTTTTTGATCTTTAACTTCAGGTAGGTTGGCGATAAGCGGAGCAATCTCGCTATTACTCACACATGGCACTAGCATATTTTGCTTGGTTCTCTCCTCTATCTCTTGACCTGCAACCTGTTTAAAAAACAAGGTCCAGCGACCAATCACCCTAGCAAGCGCTGGTTGTTCAAATTGAATAACCTGAATTCGGTGAGTTTTTAGCGCATCTTGCTGGTGAGAAATAACGCCACCACTGCGTTGCAATGTTCTGTTTAGCAGCTTTAGCTGATAAGGATGGTATTTTAGTACCGCAGCAATCACCGAAATTAACGAAATCACCGCGTAAAACATAAATAACAGACCAAAGAAGGTTAGCAGCTGCAAGCCCACATTATGCGAGGTATGTAAAGCAAACCAGGAAAATACCTCACCCACTAGCGGGTTCTTAGCGACTTCTTCCCATTGAATTTGCCCAGCGATAGGGCCTGCTACAATTGCAAACCAGATGAAGTTGTTCTGGTATAAGCCATAAGTTACAAGTTGCTTTAAACTGCGGGTCGCAATGAGCTTACCATCTTGCAAGTCGCGCGCTTGATCGTCAGCACTGTTGTCTTGTGTGCCTACTTGATGGGTGTCGTTTGTTATTGATGGCTTTTTCAGTAGCCGCGCTTTTAAACTTTGCGCTAACTTGCGATCAAGTGCAGCTAGTGTTGCTTCATCTTTTTTCGACCCAGCCGTCTCCACCACTAAGGTAGCGAGATCCATTGGCCTAAAGTAAAAAGGCTGCTCAAAGCGCACGTTCTGGATTTTATTAAGTGGTATTTCGTTTTTCTTAGTAAACAATAAGCCTTTTTTAACTTCTAATTGATTGCCTTGAATGCGATAACGAAATTTGCGCCATTCAATGAGCGCAGACAGGGTAATTAACAGCGTTAGTACACTAATTACCGCGATTGACCATTGTAAACTAAAGCCCTTTTGCCAACCGGTATAAACAATAGGAATGATGGCGTAACCATTAGATAGCAAGACTTTAAGTGTGGAAACCACATTGCTAATAATTGACCATGCTGACAGTGCTTGCCACTGAGTGCTCTTTTCTGGTGGCTGCTGATAGGCGTCGTTTTTGTCGGTTAAAGGCTCTTGAGTAGAGTCGTTTTTGCTAGAAACCTGAGGGTTCATTTACCCTCCTTAGAAGTATCTGTACGTTTAGTCTCACTATGATCGATTTCAATAACTTGGAGGGGATCGAGATCGTCTTCAAGCAGGTTGTCTGTAGCTTTATCTGCCGTTGTGTTAGGTTCGCTGGTACAAATGCTCGCTGGTGATATATAAGCCTCTTCGGTTGCAGGCGCTTGAGCTGTAGCGCAGTGCAATATATGTTGGCGTAGATGCTCGGCCTCTTGTGCGTTTAGGCCTGGAAGGTCGATTTCTGCAGAGCCACTGCCGGCGCTAAAGCACTTTAGCGTAACTAGGTTAAACTTGCGCTCGATTGGTCCTTGGCTAATGTTTGCATGTTGTAAGCGCGTATAGGGAAGGGCTGTGGTACTTATCCAGAATAACCCTTCGCGCATAACGAACTCTTTGTTAAACACGCCATAGCAATAGGTTTTTGCTTGTTTATAAATGGCCGTTGTAACAAGCAGTGCCAGTATGAAAGCGCAGCTAGCGATAATCATTGCCATAATTAGTGGAGGTTGAGCCGCAACTAAAATTGCGCCAATGATAACTAACACTAGCAGCGCAATTGGTGCAGTGGTGAGTAGGACCGACTTGGCATATTGGCTGTCAACAGGTGTTAGTTGCAGCTCGGCTAATTGGCTCCATTCGCCGCTCGCTTGCAAATGTCCATGGTCATATATCTCAGCAGCGACAGGCTCAGACACGTGGTTAGCTTCAGCAATATCTATTTGCGCGGTGGTGTCATTATTTGACTCAGCTTGTGCTGACATGTTTGCCGATTCAGGTGCGTTAGGTATTTTGGTTTCCACGCTCAAGTCACTCCTTTGAAATAGTTGCTCATGCACAGTTAATTAGTGGCACTAAGACCTAATTAGGCATCACACAACAAAATTAACCCATGCTAATTTAAAACTATATAGCGCTTTGCCATTAGCAACTATAGACTGAAACATAAATTGACAATTTATGTCACGGGTAACTTAATTCCAAAGCAGTTCGCTTAGCGCAACTGCGGCTCGTACTGAACTTAAAAGCAGCGAATGACCTAAGTGAGTCTACATTGACCCAACATGAATCCCCGCCCTTAACCTTGATAAAACAGTTTCTGCCGCCAAAGTTGTGTCTGCAGCTGTGGCAAGAAAGTCAGGGTTACCCGTTAGAGAAAATCGTGATTCAGGTATTTGGCAAATATCACCCAATACCGCGCACTCAAGTTTGGTTTGCAGATAGCGGCTGTGATTACAAATACTCGGGCTCACTTATCCGCGCTTTGCCTTGGCCGCAAGAGTTAGCAAAAATTCGATTAATGCTTACACAGAAGCTCCCTGAGTATGCAACCCATATCAATGGGGTGTTGGTTAATCATTATGTTGATGGTCAAGACTGCATGGGGTGGCATAGTGATAATGAACCTGAAATAGTCAAAGATTCAGCCATTTTGTCATTAACTCTTGGCGCGGCGCGAGATTTTGTGGTGCGACACAAAGTGACTAAGCAGAAATTTAATTATCTGTTAGCTGAAGGAGACTTACTGATCATGCATGGCGGTATGCAGCAAGCTTGGGAGCATGCATTACCCAAGCGGGCACGGGTAAATTCGCCGCGGCTTAACTATACCTTTAGGCATATAAAGCCTGATTTTTATCAAAAATTTAACTAAGAAAAAGCGGCGCTTCCTCACACTTTTATCAGGTTAAATAAGGTTACAAGTTTGATCTTTAAAGTTGAAAGATTTACCCTGCCTGCTCTTGCAACGACGAATAAAAGAGTTAGTTATGTCGGTAGAGCAAAAAATTACTGATAAGTTAAACCAAGCGTTTTCTCCTACTCACCTTGAAGTGATCAACGAAAGCAATCGCCATCACGTTCCCCCTAATTCTGAGACCCACTTTAAAGTGGTGATTGTCAGTGAATCATTTGATGGTAAGCGTTTAATTGCACGTCATCGCGATGTAAACGGCACCTTGGCACATGAACTTGCTAATGGGGTACACGCTTTGTCCATCAACACATACACCAGTCAAGAATGGCAGCAGCTAGAAAGTGTGCCACGTACACCAAATTGCAAAGGCTAATTTAATTAGTAATTGTATCGCCTTTAGTTAACTAACCTCACATTATGTGAGGTTTTTTTATGCAAAATGATGACTAAAAATTGGTGTTTGGCGAAAATAGCGTTATGTTAATTTCATGTACCACTTCCAAGGATTATGGATGTCACGGTTACCGTTTATTGCATTAATGCTAGCGCTGGGTTTGTTAGCGTCTTGCAAGCCACAAAAAGCGCCTGTGTTAGTTGCAACCGAGACCAAAGAGCCTGCAATTGAATGGCGACTGGTTACTTCTTGGCCTAAAAATTTACCTGGTCTAGGTATGGCAGCTGAAAACTTTGCCACGCTGGTCAATCAAATGTCTAACGGCCGTTTAAACATTCAGGTATATGGCGCGGGTGAGGTGATGCCTGCACTCAAAGTGTTTGATGGTGTAAGCAACGGTGAGGTACAAATGGGGCACAGCGCCGCATATTATTGGAAAGAGAAGATCCCTGCCGCGCAGTTTTTCTCTTCAATCCCATTTGGTATGAACGCCGATCAAATGAATACCTGGCTGTTCTATGGTGGCGGTATGGAACTGTGGCGCGAGACTTATGAACCGTACGGTGTTATCCCTTTTGCCGGTGGTTTTACCGGTATGCAAATGGGGGGATGGTTCAATAAAGAGATTAATTCGATTGAAGATCTTCAGGGATTAAAGATGCGACTGCCGGGTCTTGGTGGTGAGGTGCTTCGCGCTGTTGGCGGTATTCCCTATGATAATTTGGCTGGTCGCGAACTGTTTTCAGCATTGCAAACAGGTGTGATTGATGCTGCTGAGTGGGTTGGGCCATATAATGATAAAAGGTTGGGTTTGTATAAGGTCGCTAAATATTATTATTACCCTGGTTGGCATGAGCCGAGCGGCGCAATGGAGTTTTTAGTAAATGAACAAGCTTTTAATGAGCTGCCTGAAGATTTGCAAGTTATAGTGACAATTGCCACAAGAGCGATTAATCAGGATATGTTAAACGATTATACCTATGGACACGTACAATCGATGCCTGAGCTTATCAACCGTTACAATGTTATTGTTAAACCTTTTCCGGTTGAGGTGATACGCGAGCTTAAACAAGCACGCAGTGGTGTTTTAGATAAGGTTGGACGCGGTGATGCGCCGTTTGCAAAAGTTCGCGAATCATACTTGCACCATGAAAAGCTATTTAAACAGTTTTATGATTACACTCATGGCGCTATGGTTGAGCTAGATGAATAGAATTTGTAATAGTCTAAGCAGACGTTAGTGTTATTATCTTACCTGCCTAAAAATTAAGGCAGCAAGCACCTAAATCCGGATAATAACTAAAACTTTTTGGGAGAATCCAATGCCGTTACTTGATAGCTTTACTGTTGATCATACTAGGATGAGTGCACCGGCAGTGCGCGTTGCCAAACACATGAGTACGCCTAAAGGCGATACTATTACAGTGTTCGACTTACGCTTTTGTATCCCAAACCAAGACATTCTGAGTGAGCGTGGGATTCATACTTTGGAGCACCTTTTTGCCGGTTTTATGCGTGATCATTTAAATGGTGACCATGTGGAGATTATTGATATTTCTCCTATGGGATGCCGCACTGGTTTTTATATGAGCCTAATCGGCACGCCTGCTGAAACTGACGTTGCAGAAGCCTGGCTAGCAGCGATGGAAGACGTACTTAAAGTAGTCGAGCAATCACAAATTCCAGAGCTAAACGAGTATCAATGTGGAACTTTTGAAATGCACTCGCTAGAGCAAGCACAAGATATTGCTCGAAGTATTATCGCATCAGGTATTAACGTGAATCGCAATGACGATTTAAAGCTTAGTGATGATATTTTAAAAGGGCTGTAGCCTAAAACCTAAAAGCGGCGAAAGCCGCTTTTTTTGTGCCCTTTAAAAACCATAGTGAGCGACTGCGGGTAAATGGTTATTCAAATGTAGCATTTTAGTTTGTAATATGTGTTTGAAACCATTGTTGTATTAGGGTTAATCTCATAGAATTGTTCTAATTTCAAAGCTTTTAGCGTAAAGACACATATATGGAGATAATCATGTCTAGTCGCCCGTTTAGCCTTACTACAGTCGCGTGTGCCATTTTGGCATTAGTGAACTCCCCCTTAGCGCATTCCGCAGAGCAACAAAAAGAACAAGTGAGCCGCGCAGATGTAGATGTCACCCAAGATATGGGAGCATTTCAATACCGCAGCACCGAAATGGCACTGGCGCAATCTGGTGTGGTTGTGTTGCCTGCAAGCTCCTATCAAGCCAATACTGTGGTCAATCGCGGCGCAGTAAATGGTGTTGCGCAAACTCAAGATGGCATTTTCTTCTCACCAGCCCCTTACTCAGCCGATCTTGTTATCGCACCTAATCTATTTTTTCAACAAAGTGTCAATGTCGAGCAGTCGACTACTGCTGGCATCGGCAGCGAAGGCAGTTATGGTGTTGTTGACTACCAGTCAAAACGAGTTAGTAGCGCCGATACTGCGACCATAGTGAATCTGGAAGCTGGGCAAAATAGTGAGCTCGCTGGTGGCATTATTATGAGCGGTACATCTAAGCAATATACTATGTTGCTGGGTGTGGACTACCAAAAGGCCGAACAAGATGTGGGGATTGCGCGTGACTTAGATGCGCAGTATAGCCATACCGATATCATGTTTAAGATTGGTGCTGGCAGCCTACTTGGGGCGCGAAATCCACAAAAGACTGAGTTTAGTTTTCAATTTTCTGATAAAGATAATGACGCTGGATTGCTGGGTTTGACTGATGCTGATTTTGAGCTTGAGCCACAAAAACGTTATCAAGTAGCGCAGTTTGACAATGAAACTCAACGCCGCACTCGCTATGCCTTAGCCCACGAGGTAACGTTATCACCAAGTAACCAGATGTACACCGATCTTTACTATCAAAGTATGTCTCAGAAAACGTCACAAATGGCGTACTTAAATGGTGATGTGATTGATAAATCGCTACTAGCAGGGCTCGCGCTATTTGAGCGTCAACCTTTGGGTGTCGACCTTACTTTGGGGGCGATGGCACAAGATAATGAGTTTGATGGCTTTGGTATTCAAACTAAAGGCGTTAACCAATATGGCCAGCATAAGGTTATTTATCATGGGCGTTATCACCATGATAAAGCTGAAATGCGCTTAGGCTACCAAGATTGGATCTATGGGCAAGACTTAAGCTTTACCCCAGGTAATAGCTTTAGCGCAGTTGAGACATACACAGACGATGCTACTGCCATTCTAGCTGGCGTCGATACCGAGTTAAATTATGGTAAATGGCAGATTTTAGCTGGCGTGTCATACGAAACCGTTAACGTGACCCGTGAGGTTTCTATTACGAGCCATGACATTACTAATGTCGACTTTTCTGATGACGGCTGGATACCTTCACTTGCCGCAGTGTATCAAGGTGATAGCTGGCGTTTTGAAGCAAACGCTAAGCGTGCCTGGACGGCAGCATCAGCAGGCAACAAACTGCAAAAAGCCCAAGAGGCTATGCAGTATGAGCTAAGCGCTGCATATACTCTCGGCGCGATGCATTTAGATGCAGCCACTTATTACCATGACTTTAATAACATGCATTTCAGCTGCATGTGGGGAGTCGTGTGTGGTTATGAAGGCCACACTCTGCAAGAAAATATCGAAGATGTGAAAGTGTATGGCGCCGATGTGAGTGTTAACTATCAACTCGCATTCGACAGTTTCTCAATGCCAATTATTGCTAACTATCTCTATGCAAAGACAGAGCTTGATGATAGTGCCTGCGCAAACGGTAGCTGCCCAGACACTGAAACGCGTTTACCTTGGACCCCAGAGCATCAAGCTTTTGTTAGTACCGGTATCGTAGTGGGTGATTTCTCGTTAATGGCGCAGGCTCTATATCAATCTGAGATAGGTTACATGTATGACCAAGTTGAAGATTATTTAATTGATTCACAGTGGAAGCTAAACGTGGCAGCTAGCTATGACTTTAGCGCGCAGCATCAAGTTTATCTTCGAGTAGAAAACGCGCTTAATCAAGATCTTGTGGCTCACAACTCGCACTTAGGTGTCGTCGCTGGGGCGGAGCAAAAAGCGCTTTTAGGCTACCAAGGTCGCTTTTAACTGCTGACATCCAATCTATCTATTTGTTTTAAATATGTTAAAGCTCAAGCTATTTTAGCTTGAGCTTTATTTGCTTTTACTAATAGTTTAAATATTAGTCTTTCCAAAATATTTTCTATAAAAATTAGTGCTATAGTAAATCGAACTCGAAAAAGTATGCCGATTTTTAGTGAAAACCTTACCCTGAGCCAAACTGTTTGAAATGTTAACGCCCTGAGTCCCTTGCAGTTTGAAAATACAAATAATTTTCGTGGCGGTAGTCTCATAATTGGGGTAAAATGCGCGCGACCAGCGTGATTACGATCGCATTTTCGTGTTAAATCTGCGCTAGCTCAAGAATATTTATTTTGTTAACGCCTTGTTTGCTAATGACTTATTCTTGTTGCGGAACGTGGCGCATTGTCTTTCCTTCAAACGTAGTGCTTGTGGATATGATTACAATTAAGAAAGGATTGGAACTCCCTATCGCGGGTGGACCAGAGCAAGTTATCCATAATGGCCCGGCCATTAAACACGTCGCTACATTGGGTGAAGAGTATATTGGCTTACGTCCTACCATGAAGATCAAAGTGGGCGATAAAGTACAAAAAGGCCAGGTGATTTTTGAAGACAAAAAGAACCCAGGCGTAAAATATACAGCTTTAGCCAGTGGTACGATTAAAGAAATCAACCGAGGTGCCAAACGCGTACTTCAATCAGTTGTTATTGATATTGAAGGTGACGAAAGTGTCACTTTTGCTAAATACGATGCTGATAAACTCACCTCTCTCGACGCGCAAGCTGTTCGCGACAACCTGATCGAATCGGGTTTGTGGACCACATTGCGTACTCGCCCTTTCAGTAAAGTCCCAGCGGTAGATTCAGAACCTGCTGCGTTGTTTGTGACTGCCATTGATACTCAGCCACTCGCTGGCGATCCTCAAGTAGTTATTGCAGCAAACAAAGATGATTTTGCTAATGGTTTGACTGTGCTTTCACGTTTAGCAGAAGGCAAGGTATTCCTATGTAAGGCGCCTGGTGCTGACATTCCTGCTGCAAATGCGCAGGTGAAGGAGTTTGCCGGTAAACATCCAGCGGGCTTAGTGGGTACTCATATTCACCATGTGCTTCCAGCCTCTGCTAACCGCACTGTATGGCATCTTGGCTATCAAGATGTGATTGCGATTGGTCATTTGTTTACTACTGGTGAGTTAACGACAGACCGCGTTGTTGCACTAGCAGGCCCTGAAGCAACTAAGCCTCGCTTAGTTAAAACGCATGTTGGTGCAAGCCTTACTGAATTGACCCAAGATGAGCATAATTGCAGCTCAGTTCGTGTTATTTCAGGTTCAGTATTAAACGGTCGCCACGCGCATGGCCCACATGCATACCTAGGTCGTTACCACAATCAAGTGAGTCTACTTGAGGAAGGTACCGAGAAAGAACTATTTGGCTGGGCTATGCCTGGTGCTGACAAGTACTCAATTACTCGCGCATTCCTAGGTCACCTAAGCTCTTCACGTTTATTCAAAATGACAACCAGCACTGGCGGCTCTGACCGCGCTATGGTGCCAATTGGTAACTATGAACGTGTTATGCCGCTAGATATTTTGCCGACTATGTTACTGCGTGACTTAGTATCTGGTGATTATGATGGCGCAGCTCAATTAGGAGCCTTAGAGCTAGATGAAGAAGATCTAGCATTATGTACTTTCGTATGTCCTGGTAAGTATGACTATGGCTCATACCTACGTGACTGCTTAGATACGATCGAGAGGGAAGGCTAATGAGCTTGAAAGATTTTATCGAGCGTATTGAACCGCAATTTGAAAAAGGCGGTAAATACGAAAAGTGGTACGCGCTTTACGAAGCGGTTGCTACTGTATTTTATACTCCAGGTAAGGTGAACAAGGGCGCTACCCATGTTCGTGATAACCTAGACCTTAAGCGTATGATGATCACTGTTTGGGCGTGTACTTTCCCTGCAATGTTCTTCGGTATGTACAACGTTGGTTTGCAAGCGCAAGTTGCATTGGCTGCCGGTTTTGGCACGCCAGATATGTGGCAAGTTGGCTTGTTTGAAATGCTAGGTGGTCAGCTAACGGCTGATTCAGGCATTGCTGGGCTAATGTTCTACGGCGCATGTTTCTTCCTACCTATCTATGCTGTGACATTTGCAGTCGGTGGTTTCTGGGAAGTGCTATTTGCTTCTGTACGTGGCCATGAAGTTAACGAAGGTTTCTTCGTTACCTCGGTACTGTTCGCACTCACCCTGCCGGCAACCATTCCATTATGGATGGTGGCACTGGGTATCACCTTTGGTGTGGTCGTTGCCAAGGAAATCTTTGGTGGTACAGGCCGTAACTTCCTTAACCCAGCGCTTGCAGGTCGTGCATTCTTATTCTTTGCTTACCCGCTAAGCATGTCAGGTGACACTACTTGGGTCGTTGCAGATGGCTTCTCTGGCGCGACGGCATTAAGCCAAGCGGCGCAAGGCACTCTTGATTACGCTAATGCTGATTGGATGGCTGCGTTTATGGGCTTCATTCCAGGTTCTGTAGGTGAGGTTTCTACCTTTGCTATTTTACTTGGTGGCTTAGTGATTATTTACACTCGCATCGCTTCATGGCGCATTGTTGGTGGTGTAATGGCAGGTATGATTGCTGTTTCGCTACTGCTTAACGCGATTGGCAGTGATACTAACCCAATGTTTGCTATGCCATTCCACTGGCACCTAGTGTTAGGTGGTTTTGCCTTCGGCATGATGTTCATGGCAACTGACCCTGTTTCAGCGTCATTTACTAACCAAGGTAAGTGGGCATACGGTTTCTTAATTGGTGCGATGGCGGTGTTTATCCGTGTTATCAACCCAGCATTCCCAGAAGGTATGATGTTAGCAATTCTATTCGCTAACCTTTTTGCACCTTTGTTCGACCACTTCGTGGTTCAAGCAAATATCAAGCGGAGGATTGCACGTGGCTAATGCTAAAGAATCTTTCGGTAAAACACTGTTCGTTGTAATCGGTCTTTGTTTTATCTGTTCTATGTTGGTGTCAACGGCGGCAGTACTGCTTAAGCCAACGCAACTAGAGAACAAGCTTTTAGATAAGCAAAAGTACATTTTAGAAGCAGCAGGCTTGATTGATACCCGTTCAGGCAAAGTCGAAAAAGCAACAATTATCGACACCTACAACAAGTACGTAGAAGCTAAAGTTGTTGATCTAAAGTCTGGCGACTGGGTAGAAGGTGTTGACGGCAATACCTTCGACGTTGAAAAAGCAGCTCGCACACCTGAAACCTCATTCAAACCTGTTAATGACATCGCTTCGGTTAAGCGTGTTGCTAATCACGGTGTGGTTTACTTAATTCGTGATGATAGCTCACAGCTACAAACTGTGATTATCCCAGTTAAGGGTTATGGTCTGTGGTCAACTATGTTTGCTTTCCTAGCGGTAGAAGCTGACCTAAACACGATTCGTTCATTGGTTTACTACGACTTTACTGGCTCTGGTGAAACACCAGGTCTAGGTGGTGAAGTACAAAATCCACAATGGATTGCTAAGTGGAAAGGTAAGAAGCTATACAACGCTCAAGGCGAATTAGCGATTCAAGTAACTAAGAACCCAGCTGTCGCTAACTCTGAGTTCGGCGTTGATGCACTATCTGGTGCGACACTGACCGGTAACGGCGTTCAGTACTCTTTAGAGTTCTGGTTAGGTGAAGAAGGCTTCGCTAAGTTTATTGAAAAAGCACGTAACGGAGGGTTGAGCTAATGTCTGAAGCTAATAGCGTCAAGCAGGTTCTAACCGGACCAATTGTTAGTAATAACCCAATTGCACTGCAAATCCTGGGTGTATGTAGTGCCTTAGCGGTAACCAGTAAAATGGAAACTGCCTTGGTAATGACCATTGCACTAACGGCGGTTTGTGCATTCTCAAACTTGTTTATCTCAATGCTACGTGCACATATTCCAAGCAGTGTTCGTATTATTGTGCAGATGACGGTAATCGCATCGCTAGTAATCGTTGTTGACCAGGTGCTGCAAGCATTTGCTTACGATGTCGCCAAGCAGCTATCGGTATTTGTTGGTCTAATTATTACCAACTGTATCGTGATGGGCCGCGCTGAAGCATACGCGATGAAAACGCCACCAATGCTGAGCTTTATGGACGGTATTGGTAACGGTTTAGGTTACGGCGTTATCTTGTTATCTGTTGGCTTTGTGCGTGAGTTATTTGGTAATGGTTCACTTTTCGGCGTAGAAATCTTAGCTAAGGTTTCTGACGGTGGTTGGTACCAGCCAAATGGTTTATTACTACTGCCACCAAGTGCGTTCTTCCTAATTGGTGCTTTGATCTGGATGATCCGTGTTTATAAGCCTGATCAAGTAGAAGCTAAAGGGTAAGCGAAATGGAACATTATATTAGTTTATTAATTCGCTCTGTTTTCATTGAAAACATGGCCCTGTCGTTCTTCCTAGGTATGTGTACTTTCTTAGCGGTATCTAAGAAGGTTAAAACCTCAATGGGTCTAGGTGTAGCGGTAATTGTGGTGCTTGGTATTGCGGTACCAACTAACCAAATCATTTATCAAAGTTTTCTTGCTCCAGGCGCGTTAGCATGGGCAGGAGTACCTGAAGCGGACTTGAGCTTCCTTAAGTTCATTACTTTTATTGGTGTGATTGCTGCGCTAGTACAAATTTTGGAAATGACTTTAGATAAGTACTTCCCTCCTTTGTATAACGCACTCGGTATCTTCCTACCGCTAATCACAGTGAACTGTGCGATTTTCGGTGCGGTTTCATTCATGGTTGAGCGTGATTACAACCTAGGTGAAAGTTTTGTATTCGGTATTGGCTCAGGTATCGGTTGGGCACTTGCAATTGTGCTACTTGCCGGTATCCGCGAGAAAATGAAATATTCTGACGTACCTGATGGACTGCGTGGCTTAGGTATTACCTTCGTTACTGCTGGTTTGATGGCACTAGGTTTCATGTCGTTCTCAGGTGTGTCTTTATAAGACCGCCTAGAGATGCATTAATTTGAACCTTTAAGGATAAGTAAATGGGTATTCTTGAATCTACACCAATAGATGTTTATCTAGGTGTGAGCATGTTTACTGCGATTGTCTTGATCTTAGTACTAGTGATTTTGTTCGCTAAGTCTAAGCTTGTGGCAAGTGGTAGCATTAAGATTGGCATCAATGGTGATGCTGATAAAGCATTTGAAACCGAAGCTGGCGGTAAGCTACTAGGCGCGTTGGCAAGCAACGGTATTTTCGTATCAAGCGCGTGTG
This sequence comes from Shewanella sp. WXL01, assembly GCF_012263345.1. Lineage (NCBI taxonomy): Bacteria > Pseudomonadati > Pseudomonadota > Gammaproteobacteria > Alteromonadales > Shewanellaceae > Shewanella > Shewanella sp. WXL01. The sequence goes on from NZ_JAAIKQ010000001.1 coordinate 849,063, forward strand.
GCGGCGGTGGCTCATGTGGTCAGTGTCGTGTGAATGTAAAGTCAGGCGGTGGTGATATCCTGCCGACTGAGCTTGACCACATTAGTAAAGGTGAAGCGCGTCAAGGTTGTCGTCTTTCTTGTCAGGTAAACGTTAAAACTGACATGGAAATCGAGCTAGACGAAGAAATCTTTGGTATTAAGAAGTGGGAATGTGAAGTTATCTCTAACGATAACAAAGCGACCTTCATTAAAGAGCTTAAACTTAAGATCCCTGACGGTGAGTCAGTGCCGTTCCGCGCCGGTGGTTATATCCAAATTGAAGCGCCTGCACACCATGTTAAGTATGCAGACTTCGATGTACCTGCAGAGTACCGTGGCGACTGGGAACACTTCGGCTTCTTTGACCTGGAGTCAAAAGTTGATGAAGAAACCATTCGTGCATACTCGATGGCGAACTACCCAGAAGAGTTCGGTATCATCATGTTGAACGTGCGTATTGCTACGCCGCCTCCACGTAACCTAAGTCTACCTTGTGGTAAGATGTCATCGTACATCTGGAGCCTTAAGTCTGGCGATAAAGTGACGATTTCAGGTCCATTTGGTGAATTCTTCGCAAAAGACACTGACGCTGAAATGGTATTTATTGGTGGTGGTGCAGGTATGGCGCCAATGCGTTCACATATCTTCGATCAGCTTAAGCGTCTTAACTCTAAGCGTAAGATGAGCTTCTGGTACGGTGCACGTTCTAAGCGTGAAATGTTCTATGTAGAAGATTTCGACGGCCTAGCGTCAACCAATGATAACTTCGAGTGGCATGTTGCTCTGTCTGATCCTCAGCCAGAAGACAACTGGGACGGTTACACCGGCTTTATTCACAATGTGCTTTATGAGAACTATCTGCGCGATCATGAAGCGCCAGAAGATTGTGAATTCTACATGTGTGGCCCACCAATGATGAACGCTGCCGTAATTGGTATGCTTAAAGACTTAGGTGTTGAGGATGAGAACATCCTACTGGATGACTTTGGCGGTTAACGCTAAACCATCATCTAAGTAAACGGAATTGCAGCTTTGTTGAACATGGAGGTACATGTTAAACAAGCTGCAATTTTTATTTTGACGGCTCTAATAAAGAGCTAATACCAATTGGTATAAACCAAAAAGAATGATAATGAGATATATAACCAAGCTGTTGTCACTGTTGATATTGGTCCTTGTTGTCAGCGCCTGCAGTCAGCCACAATTGGTCAGCTTAGCAGGGCGTACTATGGGCACCACTTACCATATTAAGTTGGTACCTAATAAACATCTCCCCGACGAGCAATTGCTTCAGGCCGAAATCGATATGGCGCTTGAGCGGGTGAACAATCAGATGTCGACTTATCGACCAGCGTCTGAGTTGTCGCAATTTAACCTATCTAAGGCTGGTCAACGTACTCGTGTGTCGCAAGATACGATTTTAGTGCTTCAAGAAGCGATTAAGCTCTATGAACAAACCGATGGCGCATTAGATGTCACCTTAGGCCCATTGATTAATCTTTGGGGCTTTGGTCCAGAAAAACGGCCGATCAAGGTACCGAGTAAGCTCGATATTGACATTGCTAAAGCAAAAATGGGTGTAGAAGGTGTCTCGATTGAACCAGGGCATTTAGTTAAACATAACTCAGATTTATACGTCGATTTATCATCTATCGCGAAAGGGTTTGGCGTAGATGTTGTTGCAGCTGTATTAGACAAATACCAAGTGTCTGGTTATTTAGTTGAAGTTGGTGGCGAGATCAGTGTCAAAGGTCACAAACTTGATGGTCAACCTTGGCGAGTTGCGATTGAGCAACCTGATGCGACGGGGCGCGAGGTGTCGAAAGTCATTAGCCTTAACGATATGGCGATGGCGACATCGGGTGATTATCGTAATTACTTTGAAGACAAAGGTGTGCGTTTTTCTCATCTTATTGACCCGCGAACCGGTTACCCTATCAACCATAAGTTAGCGTCGGTAACTGTGCTGCACCCGAGCAGTATGTCAGCAGACGGTTACGCAACTGCCATGATGGTAATGGGCACCGAAGCATCATTAGCGCTTGCCAGTGAGTTAGATTTGGCGATAATGTTGATTGAAAAGCAGCCCCATGGTTATCAAATTCATTATAGCGATGCGTTTTTGCCATATGTGCAATAGCCTCGTGTTGTATCGGAGTCGTATATGAGTACATTTATTGCCGCATTCGTTATTTTAATGCTGTTTTTCGTATTAATGTCTGTGGGCTACATCATCAAAAAGAAAGCCGTTGAGGGTAGCTGCGGTGGTCTAGGCGTACTTGGCATCGAAAAAGCCTGTGATTGTGATGACCCATGTGACAAGCGCAAGCGCCGAATGGCGGAAGAAGAGCGCCGTGCCAAGCTTGAAAAAAACCGTATTATTTAGCCAGTTGTTGCGAATACATTGTAAAGAGCCTTCATTTTGAAGGCTTTTTTTGTGATTTAATTTTGTACAACAGATACTAAGCTAAGTAAAAATGAGAATGCTTATCAGTATTAAGTGTATGAAATTAAAGAAAAAATTTACTTTATACTTCAGCTGTACTATTCTGTGTGAAATTGATCTAGATCAAGTTCACTGATTAGGGACAAGATAATGAAAGGCAAGCCAAACGTCATCGCTCAGCTTAATCGCGTGTTAACTTTTGAGTTAACCGCCATTAATCAATATTTTCTCCATGCGCGTATGTTTAAGCACTGGGGTTTAGACCAGCTCAACAGCAAAGAGTACAAAAAGTCGATTCAAGACATGAAACACGCCGACAAATTAATTGAGCGTGTGTTGTTTCTTGAAGGCCTTCCAAACCTGCAACAGCTAGACAAGCTGCGTATTGGTGAGGACACTGAAGAAATGCTGCAGTGCGATATGGAAGCTGTAACAGAGCAAGTTGCAGAGCTACGTAAAGCGATCAAGCTGTGTGAAGATGAGCGTGACTATATGAGTCGCGACTTGCTAGAAGAGTTGCTTGAAGATGAAGAAGAGCACATTGACTGGATTGAAACCCAGCAAGATCTCATCGCTAAGACCGGTTTAGAGAACTACCTACAGTCACAAATGTAAGTTAAGGATATTTATCATGAAAGGCCATCAAGAGGTTATCGACGCATTAAACTCATTGTTGACTGGCGAGCTATCAGCAATGGATCAGTATTTTGTTCACGCCCACATGTACGAAGATTGGGGCTTGAACGAATTATATACCCGTATTTTGCATGAGTCAGATGATGAGAAAGTGCATGCGGCAAAATTGGTTCAGCGCATCTTATTTTTAGAAGGTACACCAGATGTTGCTAGCCGCGAAGCGCTAAACATTGGTAAAGACGTTAAAGAGATGCTTGAGAATGACCTTCAGTACGAATACAAGGTTGCTGAAGACTTACGTAAGGTGATTGCACTTTGTGAAGAAAAGGGTGATTACCAAACTCGCGAGCTGCTTGAAGTTTTACTCGATGATACTGAGTCGGATCACATGTACTGGCTTGAGAAGCAACTACGCCTAATCGAGCGAGTGGGTCTGCAAAATTACCTGCAAAAGCAAATGTAATTGCATACTCTGCTATACAAAAAACGCCGCTAACGTATTAGCGGCGTTTTTGTTTATAGCATTGTTTGCTCTGGCCGTAGTGTTTATCTAAGACTAAAGCTTAAATTGACCAATCAGGCCTGACAGCTTGTCATTGATTTCGGCAATATTAGCGGTTTCTTGTTGCTGCAGTTGCCCCTCTTCATTCAAGGTTTCTACCATATCGTGGATCTGATGCATGTTGAGGTTAATCGCCTGAATAACCTGATTTTGCTCGCTAGCTGAGGTTGAGTTCTGGCTATTTAGCGCATTGATCTCATCCATAATCACGCTCATCTGTTGCAAGCTTGCAGAGGTATCCGCCACTTCTTCAACGGTTGTGCCACACGCTTGCTCTGTTGAGGCAATCGATGCCACTACATTGGTTGCTTCAGATTTTAGCTGTGCGAGCGCCTGCTCAATCTCACTGGTGCTGGTTTGGGTGCGACTCGCTAGTGCGCGCACTTCATCAGCGACCACTGCAAAGCCTCTGCCTTGCTCGCCGGCTCTAGCTGCTTCAATCGAGGCGTTAAGTGCCAGTAAGTTGGTTTGCTCGGCAATGGCGCCAATTACATCAACAATGGACTGGATCGAGCTAGTCTCATTGTTCATATGCTCAACTTTGCCAGCGGTTTCGTTGATTTGACTCGCAAGGGCAAGAATACCTTGCTGGGTCGACTCGATAGTTTTTAAAGAATGGGCGCCGCTGTGATGCGCTTCATGAGTGTGCTTCGCCGCTTCTACTGTATTGGCTTCAACCATTTCAGCGGTATTCGATAGCTGCTCTATCGCGGTCACGATTTGTGTGGTTTCGCTGGTGTGTGAGGTTAAAATTTGCTGAGAATGCTCACTGAATTGTTGTAGAGAATGTACGCCAGATGACAGTGCAACAGTTGCCTGATTAATCTCTTTCATCATACTTTGTAGCTGGCTAATGAACTGGTTAATGCCACTGGCAATTTTACCTATATCGTCATTGCATTTAACTTCAAGACGTTTGGTGAGATCGCCGTTACCTTGAGATAGCTCCGTCACTAAAGTGCGCAGCTCAGCAATTGGTAGGTACAGCTTGTTGAGCACGACGAGCAATCCCGCTACCGAAGCAATCAATACTAGAATCACGACCAATAGTAATTTAAACGTTGCTTGGTATAGCGGGGCAAACGCGCTGGACTCATCCACAGTAACAATGACGTACCACTCTTGGTTATCAATCAGCTCGATACGTTTGCTGGCAACTAATGTGGCCTCGCCATTGAGTTCGTGAGTTGCCACACTTTGGTTGACCCCCAAAGCTTGTTGGGACACTTGCTTTAAGTCGGCTATATCATTGATGTTTTGTTTTGCCTCGATAAAAGGCGAGGTAGAAGCCAGTACTAGTCCCTGTTTATTGACGATAAAGCCCGTAGCGCCTTCAATTTCATTGAGCTTGTTTAGCTCTGAGGTAAGTTGGTCAAAGCGGAGGTCAGCCATGATGATGCCGCCATCAATTTGATGCATCACTCCGAGCATTGGTATCGCATCAGTGCGGGTAAAGAACACATCGCTTAGGCTAATGCCACGAGAGCGCTTACCTGCTTGATACCAGGGACGAGTTCGAGGGTCATACTTAGATACGATACCCACACCATTAGGAAAAGACTCTGAGGCTTTAGACACATAGCTGCTGCCATCATCAAAGCCTATGATCACTTTGCTCACGCCGCCCAGTTTTGCTGTGTATTGCGTCATAGCCACGTGGCTATGTTGATTTTGACTTTGACCATTTTCTTGACGATAGAGCATGGCTAGCTCAGTGACCGCGCTGGTTGTGCGCTCAAAGCGAGATTTAATCTCGATAACTTTTTGTTCAATCACATGGTGAATGTTTTGTACCAGCGCATCTTGCACACTGTCTTTAAATTGCACATAGGTTACTAGGCTACTAATGAGCAGAGACAACATCAGCAGTCCTGTCATAGCAGAGAGTAAACTTGCTTTAAAGCCGAGCTTTTTCATTAGCTTATCCTAATTGTATTATTATACTTTTTATTATTCTAAGGATAGTATGCTAATTAAACTGCTAACTTCATCAATATTCTTGTATCAGTGTTATACAAAATGTGACTTGCCGCTTTTGAGGGCGTTTCTGTTCCCTGCTCTAACCAAATAACAGGTTTTATTGAATACTGTTTTTTTATACAGTAATATTGTGGTAATCGTTTTTTGGTCACTGATATGAGCAACAGATGCGAAAAATAATTCATATCGACATGGACTGTTACTACGCCGCTGTAGAAATGCGTGACTTCCCCGAACTAAGGGGGAAGCCATTAGCTGTGGGGGGCAGAAGTGATAGGCGTGGGGTGATCAGTACTTGTAATTATGAAGCGCGTGCTTTTGGGGTGCGCTCAGCCATGAGTAGTCATCAAGCGTTGCAGCTGTGCCCAGACCTGACTTTGGTGCCAGGAAGGATGCAAGTTTACAAAGATGTTTCGGCGCAAATTCGCGAAATCTTTAAGAGCTATACCAGCCTTATTGAGCCTTTATCGCTAGATGAAGCCTATCTGGATGTCACAGATACCCAATTGTGTAAGGGCAGTGCCACCTTAATGGCACAGGCGATACGCGATGAGATTTATCAGCAAACTGGGCTGACAGCATCAGCTGGTGTAGCGCCAGTTAAGTTTCTTGCCAAGATTGCTTCAGATCTCAATAAACCCAATGGTCAGTATGTCATTCGCCCTGATGATATAGCGCAGTTTATTAAACCCTTAGCTCTGAAAAAGATCCCCGGCGTTGGTAAGGTTACAGCGAAGAAGCTTGCTGACCTTGGATTAAATACCTGTGAGGATGTGCAAAATTATCCAAAACAAGCACTTGTGCAGCGCTTTGGTAAGTTTGGCAGTGTATTGCATGAGCGGGCTTATGGGCGTGATGAAAGAGCTATTAGCCCTAATCGCGTGCGCAAGTCGGTGGGCGTTGAAACCACCTTAGCAAAAGACATTTATACCCTAAGCCAATGTCAGCAGGTGATGCCGCAACTCATTCAAGAGTTGTCATCGCGAATGCAGCGCAGTGCTAAAGATAGAAGCATTAACAAGCAAGTGGTCAAGCTTAAGTTTAATGATTTTAAGCAAACTACGATTGAGCATCGCAGCGATGAGCTGTCAGTCAACTTGTTCGCGAGTTTGCTTGAAGATGCCTTAAAGCGTGCCAATGGTAGAGGTATTCGTTTACTGGGCGTGAGTGTTGGGCTTGCAGGTGAGGCGCAAAGCCAAGAAGCAACTCATGTTGCACAAAGCTCACAACTTGATTTGCCGCTGTAAGCAAATGCAGCAACTCGGTGTACTAATGTTTACCTCTAAACACCTAGGTCTTAATACTCATTCAGTAATGCTGTTTTCAATAAAAAAAGGCTGCAAATGCAGCCTTTTCGATGTTTAACCTTGCTAATGAGAATTAGCTTTTCGCTGGAATATTCTCTAGCACCGCAAGTAGTAACTCCCAGTATTGACCAACAGTGGTGATGTTGACCATTTCATCTGGGCTGTGTGGGAAGCGGATAGTTGGACCAATGGATACCATGTCCATGTTCGGGTACGGCTCTTTAAATAGACCACACTCAAGACCCGCGTGAATAACCATAATGGTAGGGTCTTTCTTGTAAATGCCGTTGTAGGTTGCGCGCACAATTTCCATAACAGGTGAGCTATTATCTGGCTTCCAACCTGGGTAAGCACCGCTAAACTCGATGCCTGCACCGCTCAAATGAGCTAGTGACGTCAACATGCCTTCAATTTCGTCGCGACCTGAGTTGATAAGCGAGCGGATAAGGCACAAGATTTGAACTTGCTCTTCCTCGGTAGAAATCACACCAACGTTTAGTGATGTTTCAGTTACGCCTTCAACTTCATCACTCATACGCATCACGCCGTTCGGGCAAGCATTAAGTAAATCAATTAAGCTATTCTGCGCAGTTTCGCTCATTACTTTAGTAGGCGAGTCAATCGCTTGTAGAGTTAAGGTCATATCTGGGTCTGCAATGGCTAGCTCTGCGCGAATGGTTGCCTGAAACTGGGCAATGTTTTGCTCAAGTAACTCAACGTTATCTGCAGGCAGCATAAAACTAATGTTTGCTTCACGTGGGATAGCATTACGCAGCGAGCCACCAGTAAAGTTGACTAACTCAAGTGCTAGGTTGTCAGCATATTCAAATAAGAAGCGTGCAAGCTGCTTGTTGGCATTACCGCGGCCTAGGTGAATGTTGACACCCGAGTGACCACCTTTTAAACCAGATAAAGTTAAGCGGTAGCTAGCATTATCTTGCTCAGGTGCTTGCCATGTCATTGGTACAGAGATTTGACCGTCAACGCCGCCAGCGCAGCCCATGTAGATCTCGCCTTCTTGCTCTGAGTCTGTGTTGATCAGGATCTCAGCATCAAGCATGCCAGCTTCAAGACCAAATGCGCCTGTCATGCCTGCTTCTTCATCAATGGTTAGCAATACTTCTAATGGGCCGTGTTTAATGTCGCTGCTGCCCAAAATAGCCAGCGCCGATGCCATACCAATACCGTTATCTGCACCGAGTGTCGTGCCGTTAGCTTTTACCCACTCTCCATCAACATAAGCTTCGATTGGGTCTTTTTCAAAATCATGCTCTTTGTCAGCATTTTTTTGCGGCACCATATCAATATGGGCTTGCAGGGCAACAACTTTGCGATCTTCCATACCAGGTGTGGCTGGTTTTTTGATGATTAGGTTACCGACTTTGTCTTCAACTACATTCAAGCCCTGAGCATTTGCCCAATCTTGAATATGCTGTGATAAAGCTTGTTCGAACTTTGATGGGTGAGGAATTGCACAGATTTGTTCAAACCATTGCCAAAGCGGTTGAGGATATAATTGGTTGATTGCGGTCACGATTGAGCCCTCAATTAGTCGTTGTTTATGCTGCGGCGCTTGCTACTCCCAGTTTATGGATTCTAGCTACAGGGAGTTAATAGCGTCGCTATTTATTGTTTGCTTTTATGCCAATCACTTGGCATGCGCTAATGGATAGGCACTTTAGCACACTTCGCTCACAGTCTGATCGACGACCGTGACGATAAAATCGAAATGAGATTGGTTTGGGTCGCATTTTCTGTAAATATAACTTCACCCGCTCAAACCTAGGTGACAGTTCAGACCCAAGTTGTGAGCCAAAAAATTTAAACCCAGATAAAGGAATGCCCATGTTTCACAGCCCGATTGTTGGTGTAAACCAAGCCGATGCCATTTTTGCCGAAGATAAGTGGGATGCAGTAGTGGTTGTTACGCCAAGTATTGATGCCATTGAGCAACAAGAAATAAAACTGCTCGCCGCCCATGGTGCACAGGTCGATATGCGTGTAGGTAAGTCAGCCACCTTGTTATTTGCACCAGGTCTTGCTGGTGGCCGCTTAGTGATTTCTCCAGTGGCAGATATTGATAATGAATATGTTGATGTGCGCCAATACGCTAAAGCTGCCCGAGCTGGTATTGAAATTGCTGAGCAAGCCGGTGCTGTAAAACCTTTACTCGTGGTGGCTAGCTCAAGTGATAGCCGCTACCAGTTTGCACGCTCGGTAGCAGCCATTGCCTGTAATCAAAGCCTATGGCAGCCGCTAGAAACCCGCCTTGCGACAGGCCTAACCCCTAATATCGAGCAGATTGGTCTTTTAGTTGAGCAAGCGCAAGATGACAGTGTGGCCGCAGAGGCTGATGCCATCTCGCTTGGTCAGTCATTAGCACGTGACTTATGCGGCACTGAGCCTGAGCAAATGAGCGCGATTAAGTTTGCTGAGTATTGTCAGCAAGCATTTAAAGACACTGTAATTAAATGCAGTGTGATAGAAGATAAAGCCACACTAGTTAAAGATTATCCGTTACTCAGCGCTGTCGGTCGCTGCTCGTTTGATGTTGCGCGTCATCATCCTCGGGTCGTGCGCCTTGAATATGTCGGTGTGGGCGAGATTGAGCAGTCGTACTTTTTAGCGGGTAAAGGTGTGGTGTATGACACTGGCGGCGCAGATTTAAAAGTTGGCGGCGCCATGGCTGGCATGAGTCGTGACAAAGGCGGCGCTGCGGCGGTAGCGGGTGTGATGAAAGCACTAGCTGTCACCCAACCTAAGGGAGTACGGGTTGTTGCAGAGCTTGGATTAGTGCGCAACAGCATAGGTAGCGAAGCGTTTGTTACCGATGAGATAATTACTAGCCATGCTGGCGTGCGCGTGCGTATTGGTAATACCGATGCTGAAGGGCGTTTAGTACTTGCTGATGTGATGTCACACCTTAAGCAGCAAGCGCTAGAGTGTGACAGTCAGTCTGCACCGCAAATGTTTAGTGTCGCCACATTAACAGGACACGTGGTGCGTGCTTATGGCGGCTACACAGCTTTGGTCGAGAATGCAGTTGCACGTAACATGCAAATGGCAAGCGAGCTACAGCAAGTGGGTACCTTATGGGGTGAGCCTGCTGAGCTGTCCTACTTACGCCCAGATGATTTTGACAGAATTGCTGATAAAAATGGCGCCTGTGATGTGATCTCGTCAAACAATGCGCCTTCATCAATCACGGCGCGTGGTCACCAATTCCCTGCAGCATTTTTAATTAAGGCATCAGGTATTGCAGAGCATGGTGTCGGCAGTGACAAGCCAATTGCTTATACCCATGTGGATATTGCCGGCAGCGCCACTGAAGGTGACCCGCTTTATGGCAAACCAACTGCTAACCCTGTAGTGAGCCTGTATCAATACATTTGTCGTAAGTAAAACAACCTATCGCTCCTGCTAGCATGGAGCGTGTCACAATAAAAAAGCCGATATGTCACTCTCAATGAGGCGCATGTCGGCTTTTTTGATGATTTTGTGTACTAAAACCTCATTTATATGACGAAATTGTAATATAATTTCTGTATTATGCGTTAAAAATAAATTTTGAAAATAATTCTTGTAATTAAATTACGTTTTTGTATAATTGTTTTCGTCGAGAGGGGACTCTTGATTCTAGTATTATCCAGGAAGGATATCTTCTCCAAGGATCCGAGCACTAAGTTGTCTCTATGGATTGAGAAAAAGTTAGTTCCAAGGAACCGAGCCAAGCTTTACTAGGTTTTTAAACAACTTTTTTGGAGAATAGCTATGTCTTACTTAGGTAATCGTAATGTATTTTGGCAAAACTTTTGGCTTGATACGAAAGTTCTGCAACGTGGTCTGTATCCGATGAAGTAAAGGTTTGTCCACCTTTTATCATCAACTTTCCACCCCTTTTGTTAGTCGAGAGACTTTTAGACTTAGGATAAGCGACCTTGTCGGTTATCTTCATCACAATTAGTGATGCTTGCATTCCTTTCCCCAAATGGGACGCATGAATATGTCAGCCTACTCTTTTGAGTAGGCTTTTTTTTGGTTATTTTTCTCCTGAATCACCACTATGTTCTCAACTGAGAACGCAAACCTTATCTAGTTCACATGTCCACAAGAACTGCGACCGTACCAGCGCAACATAAGCTGCTATTTAATAGCTATATGGCGTATAAATCACTATAATTCCGCTCGCGAAGTTGTTAATTTGCTTAACATTCTGTACTGCCGTTTCATAATTAAAACAGTCGGCGATACATCATTGTCTAGATCACCTACACCAAGGAACATGGTTCCATGTTAGAAAAACTTTTTAAACTTAAACAAAACAACACCACGCTAAAGCAAGAAGTTGTTGCCGGTTTAACCACCTTCTTGACTATGGCGTACATTATTTTCGTTAACCCTATGATGCTTGCAGATGCAGGAATGGACCAAGGTGCAGTATTTGTCGCGACTTGTTTAGCTGCTGCGCTGGGTTGTTTAATTATGGGGCTAGTGGCGAACTACCCAATTGCGTTGGCGCCAGGCATGGGGCTGAATGCGTTTTTTACCTACACAGTTGTGGGAGAAATGGGTTACAGCTGGGAAACCGCACTGGGCGCGGTATTTATGTCGGGAGTGTGCTTTTTAATTTTATCCTTAGTGCGCATTCGCGAATGGATTGTTAACTCCATTCCTATGTCGCTGCGATTTGGTATTGCGGCAGGTATTGGTCTATTCCTGGCGTTAATTGGCCTTAAGAGTGCCGGTATTGTGGTGGCTAGCCCAGCCACATTAGTGACAATGGGTGATATCACTTCATTCCCGGCATTAATGGCAGCGCTTGGCTTCTTCTTGATTATTGCTATGGTTTACCGCGGTATGAAAGCCGCGGTGATTTTGAGCATCATCATTATCACGATTCTAGGGATGATTTTCGGTGACGTGCAGTACGCAGGCTTAGTGTCTACGCCGCCTTCTATTGCGCCAACCTTTATGAAGATGGATTTATCGAGTGTGCTTGAAATAAGCATGATTTCGGTAATTTTTGCCTTCTTATTTGTTGATCTATTTGATACCTCAGGCACCTTGGTTGCAGTGGCGCAGCGTGGTGGTTTCCTTGACGATAAAGGCCGTTTACCACGGGTAAAACGTGCTCTGACGGCAGACAGTGTGGCGACTATTGCTGGTGCCACCATGGGCACCTCAACCACAACCAGTTACATTGAAAGCACAGCTGGTGTTAGCGCAGGTGGACGTACTGGTTTAACCGCAGTCATCGTTGGCCTGATGTTCATTGCTTGTTTGTTTATCTCACCACTTGCTGGCATGGTGCCGCCATATGCAACAGCGGGTACCTTGTTTTATGTGGCTATCTTAATGATGTCAGGTTTGGTTAATGTTGAGTGGGAAGATATTACTGAAGCAGCACCGGTTGTGGTGACCTGTTTGCTTATGCCGTTGACCTTCTCAATTGCTAATGCCATTGGTTTTGGTTTTATCTCATATGCCGCTATCAAACTGATGACAGGTCGCGTAAAAGACCTCAATGCAGGGATTTTAGTGATCGCCGCATTATTTGTGATTAAGTTTATATATGGTTAAGCAAAATCGCTGAGTATTTTAAGGGTTATGCAATGCATAACCCTTTTTTATGTGATATCTCAAAATCTTCTACAATTTGTCGCTACATGACAGATCTTCGCTATCAATTGAAAAACGAATTCGCTATAAAAATAGTTGGATCTTTTTTCATGCATGTAACTTTCGCTAGATTCAGTCAGTTAAGGTTCGTGCTTTTAGAGTAGGTGTAATGAGTTACCGTCGAGTAGTGATTAAATTGGGCACCAGTGTGCTGACATCAGGCAGTCAACAGCTTGATAAGGCACACATGGTGGAGTTAGCAAGGCAAATGGCCGCGTTAATGAAAGCGGGCGTTGAAGTTGTGTTGTGCACCTCGGGCGCGATTGCCGCAGGCCGTGAGCATTTAAATTTCCCCAGCTACCCCGACACTATGCCCAATAAGCAGCTATTAGCGGCGGTAGGCCAGAGCCAGCTTATTCTGGCCTGGTCACAACTTTTCAGTATTTATGGGCTGCATGTAGGGCAGTTGCTATTAACTCGCGCTGATCTGCAAGACCGTGAGCGCTATCTTAATGCTCGCGATACCTTAAATGCGCTGCTCGATAACAACATTATTCCAATCATTAACGAAAATGATGCTGTTGCCACCACAGAAATCAAAGTGGGCGACAATGACAACTTGTCTGCCCGAGCAGCGCTGCTTTGTGATGCCGACTTACTGATTTTATTAACCGACCAGCAAGGGCTATTTGACGCCGACCCGCGATCAAATGCAGATGCTAAGTTGATTAAGCAAGTGGTTAATATTGATGACAGTTTACGCAAGTTGGCTGGTGGCGCTATTTCAGGGCTAGGTACTGGCGGTATGGCGACTAAGCTGCAAGCTGCTGATATTGCGCGCCGCGCTGGCATTGAGGTGGTAATTGCTTCGGGTCATCATAACGATGTTATTGCTGAGATTGCAGCCAAAGAGCAAGTGGGCACTCACTTTAGCGCCATTGAAAACCCACTTGAAAGCCGCAAGCAATGGATCCTCGCTGGCCCAACTACCCAAGGACAAATCACGATTGACGATGGCGCAGTTAATGCGGTGGTCAATCAAGGACGCAGTTTGCTGTCAAAAGGCTTAACTAAAGTTGAAGGCCATTTCGCCCGTGGAGAAACCATTTTGGTGCTTAATCAACAAGGCAAAACGATTGCGAAAGGTATGGCGCGCTACAGCGCAAATGCCATGACACAAATTGCAGCTCAGCACTCAAATCAAATCGAAAATTTATTAGGTTATAGCTATGGTGGTGCGGTCATTCATCGCAACGATATGGTTGTACTAGGGCTAAACAGCTAAAGGAATAGGGGAAATACCATGTCAGATAATTCACAAATCAGTTTAGTGCAGCTAGGTCAGCAGGCAAAGGAGGCGAGTTTTGCTCTGGCCAACCTTACTGCTGCGCAAAAATCCGCACTGCTTAGCACAATTAAAGCGCGTTTAAGTGACAACATCGAGCTGATTTTACAAGCTAATGCCAAAGATATTGCACAGGCGAAAGACAATGGCTTGACTGATGCATTAATCGACCGTCTATTGCTAGACGAGTCACGTTTAAATGGCATTATCGGCGATATTGAAAACGTGATAAGCCTTGATGATCCTGTCGGGAAAGAGACCGACAACAAGCTCCTTGATAATGGCCTGCGTTTAACTCGTCGCGCCGTGCCCCTTGGCGTGATAGGTGTGATTTACGAAGCGCGACCAAATGTAACCGTTGATATTGCTGTGTTGGCGCTTAAAACCGGTAATGCGGTCATTCTGCGTGGCGGTAAAGAGACCATTAACTCCAATAAAGCACTAAGTGAAGTCATTCGCGCAGCAATTGTCGAGCATGGTTTACCTGCTGATGCGGTGCAGTTAATCACCTCTGCAGATAGAGCTTTAGTGACTGAGCTATTAAAGCTTGATCAGTACGTAGATATGATTATTCCACGCGGCGGCCAAAACCTGCAGCGACTTTGCGCTGAGCAAGCTACAATTCCGGTGATTTTAGGCGGTATTGGTATTTGCCATATGTATGTCGACGCCGATGCCGACTTAAGCCGCTCAACTGATGTGATTGTAAACGCCAAGGTGCAGCGCCCAACAGTGTGTAATGCGCTAGATACTGTGCTTATCCATGAGTCAGTTGCGAGTAGTTATTTACCACAACTGGCCAAGGAGCTTGGTGCACAACAAGTTAAATTAGTTGGCTGTCAGCAAACCAAAGCCTTGCTCGCTGGCTGCTGTGGTATTGCAGTAACTGATGCTGATGATGAGTCATACTCAACAGAGTGGTTGTCATTAACGCTTGGGGTAAAGGTAGTTGCGGATATGAGTGAGGCTGTAGCCCACATACGCAAGCATTCAAGTGGTCACTCTGAGGCGATTTTAACTGACAATATTCATGTTGCGGCTGAGTTTGTTAATCAGGTTGACTCATCGGCTGTATATGTTAACGCTAGCACGCGTTTTACTGATGGAGCACAGTTTGGCTTAGGCGCTGAAGTTGCCGTTAGTACTCAAAAATTACATGCTCGTGGTCCAATGGCACTGGAAGCCCTAACCACCTACAAGTGGCTAGCTTGGGGAAACTATACACCGCGCAGTTAGTTTTTAAATTGAGAAGCTAGTTTGGTCTATTCAATGTGGATTAGTAGGCAGGCTAATAGGTTGCACGCGGTAGCAAAGCACATCATTGATGTTCTTTTTGCTATTAAGACTAAACGACACTTGCTTTTGCCTTGTTACTATCTTGCTATAGCTTACTGCACGTAAGGCAAGGTTTGAATGCGCTGTATGGTAGTAACAATCCATACAAGAAAGCTGGCACCGGTAAGAAAAATGGTCACAAGTCGAATAGCTTGGGTGTACTCGGTGACAAAGGTGAAGTAATGCTCTTGAATATTATCGGTCAGCGCAAGAGAGACAATTGCAAACAATGCAAAATGCATCGCAGGGAAAAGGGTAGCGGTTTCGTCAATACATGCTTCAAATCCTAGAACAGATACTACGGTGAATAGCACTACCATGCGCATCCATTTTGAAGTTGACTGTTTAAATTTCCATCTTGGCAGTCCGATTGCCATAAGCCCTCCAGCGCTTGATTTAATCTGTCACATCCAGTGAGCAGAGTCAGAGATGATAGTGTTATTTTTCGCTTTTGACACTGAGTTGTATTTGCTAATTGTAGGTTAGGGTTAAACAAAAAACTCAAGCGTTTGCTTGAATCGTAAGCCCAAGCCTAAATTGCTTCCAACTCGACGTCTTTATTCACACTTTTCAGGTCATTATGGAACCGCTTATTGATTACGTTTTGCAGCAATTTTTCCGCCTAATTGTTGGATGATCAGCCCACTAATAATCATTGCTAAGCCAAAAAAAGTGGCCGTTTCAATGGGCTCATCAAGAATAAACGCGATAAAACCTACTGACAGCATAGGGGTTAAAAAGGCCATGGTGCTGACATTGGCCGTTTTATCTGTGTGTTTAAGCGCCATTAACCACAGCACAAAAGTCACGCCCATTTCAAATAGTCCTACGTACATGCCTGCAGCCAAGCCTTTTAAACTCAGCGTGGGTAACTCCTGGGTTAGTAATAGAGTGAATAATACGATTGGCAGACCCACTAAAAAGCTCAGTAATAAGCTGACGATAGCATCACCTTTGTCTTTGGCATTGACCATCCAGTAACTGCACCACACGAGTGTGCTGGTCAGTGCAAGAGCCACACCTAGCGGGCTTTGTAATTCAAAGTCAGTGATTTGCCCTTTAGTTGCGATAACAAACACGCCGCAATAACCTACCAGCGCTGCAATAACATCGGTTGCCATCAGTTTGTGCTTAAGAATAGGCACTGCAAGCAAAGGCAACAGAATCGCCCAGGTGTAGTTGAGTGACAGAGCTTGTTGCGCAGGCAATAAGTCGTACGCTTCAAACAGCACAAAGTAATACAGAAATGGGTTCAGCAATCCAGTAACTAAGTAAAACTTAGGCTTTTGTTTAAACTGGCGTCCTACAAGGTGCATCTTCCCTTGTATTAGCAAGATGATGACTAACGCAATTATCGAAGTGGTTACCGCAACTAATACTAGCTGTAACGGAGTGAAATAACTTAAGGCGATTTTAAATGCACTGGCAACGGTAGACCATAGCAGCACAGCGCCAAGGGCATAGATATAAGCAAGTTGATTGGTAGTCAAGATAATACTCAGTTACTGGTTAGCTTGGTAAAAGTTAGGTAAAGGTAATTCAGCACGGTTAGTTACCATCAATCGTCAAAATTGTTGGTGTCAGAATTGTATACAATATTCAGTTGTCTAGTTTAGTAAAGCGTAATCTAAGCCGCAAGCAGCAATTGAACCAAATTTCCTTCTATATGAAAAAATCCTTAAAAAAATTGTTTTTTAGCCCTTGTAAAAGAATTTGTCGTCCCTATATAGGTATCAAGGATGATACAGCGGGCAACTAAAAGGGCTTGAAATTAAATCGCCTGACCCCATATCAGCAATCAGATAACAGAAGTTTACGACGCAAAGCGTCATTTCGGAGGACCCCATGGGTAAAATTATTGGTATCGACTTAGGCACAACCAACTCTTGTTTGGCAGTCTTAGACGGTGATACACCACGCGTAATTGAAAATGCTGAAGGTGAGCGTACTACTCCTTCAATTATCGCATATACCGATGATGAAACAATTGTAGGTCAACCTGCTAAACGTCAAGCTGTGACAAACCCAGCTAACACTTTCTTTGCAATTAAGCGTCTTATTGGTCGTCGTTTTAAAGATGATGAAGTACAACGCGACGTTGACATCATGCCATTCAAAATCATTGGCGCTGACAATGGTGACGCTTGGGTTGAGCAACGCGGTAACAAGATGGCTCCACCACAAGTTTCTGCTGAAATCTTGAAAAAGATGAAAAAGACTGCAGAAGACTTCCTAGGTGAAGAAGTGACTGAAGCAGTAATTACTGTACCTGCATACTTCAACGACTCACAACGTCAAGCAACTAAAGATGCTGGTCGTATTGCTGGTCTAGACGTTAAGCGTATCATCAACGAGCCAACTGCGGCAGCACTTGCTTACGGTATCGACAAGAAGCAAGGTGACAACATTGTTGCTGTATACGACTTAGGTGGTGGTACTTTCGATATCTCTATCATTGAAATTGACAGCCATGACGGTGACCAAACTTTCGAAGTACTAGCGACCAACGGTGACACTCACTTAGGTGGTGAAGACTTTGACAACCGTCTAATTAACTACCTAGCCGATGAGTTCAAAAAAGAACAAAGCATGGATCTACGTCAAGATCCACTAGCGATGCAGCGTCTTAAAGAAGCGGCTGAGAAAGCGAAAATTGAGCTTTCTAGCACTAACCAAACTGAAGTGAACCTGCCATACATCACTGCTGATGCAACAGGTCCTAAGCACTTAGTGGTTAAGATCACTCGTGCTAAGTTAGAGTCTTTAGTTGAAGACCTAATCACTCGCTCACTAGAGCCACTAAAAGTTGCACTAGCAGACGCTGACCTCTCAGTTTCTGACATCAACGAAGTGATTCTAGTTGGTGGTCAAACACGTATGCCTAAGGTTCAACAAGCAGTAACTGAATTCTTTGGTAAAGAGCCACGTAAAGACGTGAACCCAGACGAAGCGGTAGCAGTAGGTGCTGCAATTCAGGCGGGCGTACTTTCTGGTGACGTGAAAGACGTACTACTACTTGACGTGACGCCTCTGTCTCTAGGTATTGAGACCATGGGTAGTGTAATGACTAAGCTTATCGAGAAGAACACCACTATCCCGACTAAAGCTTCGCAAACTTTCTCTACTGCTGACGACAACCAAAGTGCGGTAACTATTCACGTGCTTCAAGGTGAGCGTAAGCAAGCGAGCGGTAATAAGTCTCTAGGTCAATTCAACCTAGAAGGTATTGAGCCTGCTCCACGTGGCATGCCACAAATTGAAGTTGCATTCGATATCGATGCCGACGGTATCTTGCACGTGTCAGCAACTGACAAGAAAACGGGCAAAGCACAAAACATCACCATCAAAGCCTCTTCTGGTCTAAGTGAAGAAGAAGTTGAGCAAATGGTACGTGATGCAGAAGCGCACGCTGACGAAGATGCTAAGTTCGAAGAGCTAGTTCAAGCACGTAACCAAGCTGATGGCATGGTTCACGCGACGAAGAAGCAAATCGAAGAAGCGGGCGAAGAGCTACCTGCTGACGAAAAAGAGAAAATCGAAGCGGCAATGGCTGAAGTTGATACTGCAACTAAAGGTAACGACAAAGAAGCGATTGAAAAAGCAACTCAATCACTAATGGAAGCGTCAGCTAAGCTAATGGAAATTGCTCAAGCTAAAGCACAAGCTCAAGGTGCACCAGGTGCTGAACAAGCACAAGGCGCTGAAGAAGCTAAGCCTGCTGACGATGTTGTTGACGCTGAATTTGAAGAAGTGAAAGACGACAAAAAATAATTAGTCAATTGACTAATTAACTGTGAAGCGGGCGTTGAGGTTCACCTCTAACGCCCGTTTGTATAAGTTGGTCTTTTAAAATTTTAGTTATTCACACTATCTTCGAGAAACAAAAATATTATGTCAAAGCGCGATTATTATGAGGTTCTAGGTGTCGGCCGTGACGCTTCAGAGCGTGAGATTAAAAAGGCGTACAAGCGCCTAGCGATGAAGTATCACCCAGACCGTAACCCTGGTGATAAAGAAGCTGAAGTTAAGTTCAAAGAGACCAAAGAAGCTTATGAGATCTTAACTGATAGCGACAAGAAAGCGGCTTACGATCAGTTCGGTCACGCCGGTGTCGATCCTAACCGTGGTGGCGGTGGCTTTGGTGGCCAAGGCGACTTTGGAGACATCTTTGGTGATGTGTTTGGTGACATCTTTGGTGGCGGTCGTCGCGGTGGCGGACAACGTCAAGCGGCTCGCGGTAGCGACCTTCGTTACAACCTTGAGCTGTCGCTAGAAGAAGCGGTTCGTGGTTTAACTAAAGAGCTACGCATTCCGACCCTAGCTACCTGTGATGAGTGTGATGGCAGCGGTGCGAAAAAAGGTACATCTGCGACTACATGTGGTACTTGTCATGGTCAAGGTCAGGTGCAAATGCGCCAAGGCTTCTTTGCGGTTCAGCAAGCCTGTCCTACCTGTAATGGTCGCGGTAAGATCATTAAAGACCCTTGTAAGAAGTGTCATGGTGAAGGCCGCGTTGAGAAGAGTAAAACTCTTAGCGTTAAGATCCCAGCTGGTGTTGATACTGGCGACCGTATTCGTCTATCGGGCGAAGGTGAAGCGGGTGAGTTCGGTGCGCCTCCAGGCGATCTATACGTTCAGGTAAGTGTGCGTGAGCACAATATCTTTACACGTGACGGCAACAACCTGTACTGCGAAGTGCCTATTTCATTCTCTAAAGCAGCATTAGGCGGTGAGATTGAAGTGCCTACTTTAGATGGTAAAGTGAACCTGAAGATCCCAGCTGAAACCCAAACTGGCCGCATGTTCCGTCTGCGCGGTAAAGGTGTTAAGTCAGTGCGTAGCCACGCTGTAGGTGACTTGCTATGTAAGGTTGTGATGGAAACGCCAGTTAACCTGAATGAAAAGCAAAAAGAACTGCTACGTGAGTTTGAAGCAACGCTCACAGGTAAGTCGAAGAAACACAGCCCTAAAGCTGACGGTTTCTTTGATGGCGTGAAGAAGTTCTTTCAGGACTTAAATAGCTAGCCTCTATATTTAACTGCTAGTAACCTGACAGCCAGTAACTGAATTGAATAAATGCCTTGCAATCGCAAGGCATTTTTTTGCGCCTTTTTTGAGTCATTTCTTGAGCCAAGTTTGATAAACTTAGCAGATGATCATCATAACCAAGGATTAGATTGATGAAGCTAAATTGGGTTGTCGCAGCATTGCTTAGCGTTGCAGTTGCAGGTTGTGTGTCTAAGTCGCCAACGGGGCGTTCGCAAGTACTAACGTTTACCAATGCGCAGATGTCGCAAATGGGCGCAGAGTCGTTTGCACAAATAAAAAAGCAGCAGAAGATCAGTAATGATAAAGCCAAAACCGCTTATGTGAATTGTATTGCTGACCGAATTACCGATGTACTTGGCACTCAGCAGCCGTGGGAAGTTGTGTTGTTTGAGTCTGAGCAGGTCAATGCCTTTGCTTTACCTGGTGGCTACATTGGTGTGTATACCGGCTTGTTAGAGGTTGCAGAGAACCAACATCAACTAGCTACGGTTATGGGGCATGAGGTTGCCCATGTGCTAGCGCAACATGGTAATGAGCAGGTATCCCGGGCTCAGCTAACGGGTATAGGTATGCAGGTGGCGGATGCCGCGCTTGGCGCCAGTGGTGTCGATAATAAAGACTTGTATATGGCAGGGCTGGGGCTTGGCGCGCAAGTTGGCATTATGCTGCCATTTGGCCGCGCTCAAGAAAGTGAGGCTGATGTGATGGGCTTAGAGTTAATGGCCAAAGCGGGCTTTGATCCAAAAGAAAGCATCGCGCTTTGGCAAAATATGGCAAAAGCCGGCGGCGCTCAGGGGCCTGAGTTGTTGTCTACCCACCCGTCACACGGTACACGCATTGAAGATTTACAAGCCATGCAACAACAGGTGATGCCGCTTTATGCGCAGGCGCAAAAACAGTCTTTAGCTAGCTGTAATATAGCGCGAAATAACTAACAAATAGCTCATGCATAGACCAACAATTTCGTATTTTTTGTGATAAAATCCGTGCGAATTTTTAATCTATCAATGAGAGTAGAAAATATGTCTGATAAATTCAGCACAATCGAGCAGCAAGCAAGCTATGGTGTTGGTCGTCAAATGGGTGAGCAACTAGCGGCTAACCCTTTCGAAGGAATCGACATTCCTGCAGTACAAGCTGGTCTAGCTGACGCTTTTTCTGGCAGCGAAAGCCAAGTTTCAATGGAAGATCTACAAACTGCTTTCACTGAAATCAGCCGTCGTCTGCAAGAAGAGCAAGAAAAGAAAGCTGCTGAAGCATCTGCTGAAGGCGAAGCCTTCCTAGCTGAAAACGCAAAACGTGACGAAGTAACTGTAACTGACTCTGGTCTACAGTACGAAGTACTTGTACAAGGTGAAGGCGACAAGCCAACACTTGAGTCAACTGTACGTACTCACTACCATGGTACTTTCATCAACGGTGAAGTATTCGATAGCTCAGTATCTCGCGGTCAACCTGCAGAGTTCCCAGTAAACGGCGTAATCGCTGGCTGGACTGAAGCACTACAACTAATGCCTGTTGGTACTAAGTTAAAGCTATTTGTTCCTCAACACTTAGCTTACGGTGAGCGTGGTGCTGGTGCATCAATCCCACCATACTCAACTTTAGTATTTGAAGTTGAGCTACTAGACATTCTTTAATGTCATTCAAACGCCTAAGCTTGCTTAGGCGTTTTTGTATCAGGCTTTGACAATTTTATTGAGATGCTCAAAGCCATGTTTAGCAACCCAAATTAATGAACCTAGGAGAAGAAATGACAGCTACAGTAAAAATTGCCGTTGTTGGTGCAAGTGGCCGTATGGGACGTACATTAATTGAATCTGCTAAACATCATGACGCAATTTATTTAGGTGCAGCTATTGAACGCAGTGGCTCTACCTTGATCGGTGTTGACGCTGGTGAGTTGGCTGGCGTTGGTAGCATGAATGTAGCGATTGTTGATTCGCTGGATGATGTCGTTGATGACTTTGATGTGCTGGTGGACTTTACTTCACCTGAAGCAACGCTTTTTAACCTAGATTGGTGCGTACGTAATCAAAAAGCGATTGTCATTGGTACTACAGGTTTTAACCATGCTCAAAAAGAGCAGATTAATGCTTATGCCGATAAAACCCCAGTCGTCCTCGCGCCGAACATGTCAGTTGGCGTTAACCTAATGTGGAAGCTACTTGAGCTTGCCGCTGAGGTGATGGGCGATTACACCGATATCGAAATCATTGAAGGTCACCACCGCTTTAAGAAAGATGCCCCATCTGGCACCGCCCTTAAAATGGGCGAGGTGATTGCAGAGACGCTTGGCCGCGACTTAGAAAAGTGCGCCGTTTATGGCCGAGAAGGGATTACCGGTGAGCGTGACCGCGAAACCATTGGTTTTGCTACTGTCCGCGCTGGTGACTTAGTTGGTGAGCATACCGCTATGTTTGCTGATATTGGTGAAAGGCTCGAAATTACCCATAAAGCATCGAGTCGTATGACCTTTGCTAATGGCGCAATGCGCGCCGCAGTCTGGCTCAATGAACAAGACGCTGGCCTTTATGATATGCAGCAAGTTTTAGGTCTGAACTAATTTATAAAAACCACCATTCATTGGTGGTTTTTTTTGGAAACTAAATACGTTTTTTCAAACTAGACGTATCTCACAAAACACTATAAGATCGCCCGAATTTGTCAAAAATCCGCCCTTTGATAAATTCGCATCTTTACATTTTATAAGCTTTTAATAAGTAGCTTGGCTCTATTTGGAGGTCGCGTTGACACAGTCTGCCTTACTCGTACTCGAAGATGGAACCGTATTCTCTGGCACAGCAATCGGTGCACAAGGAACATCAGTTGGTGAAGTTGTTTTTAACACTTCTATGACTGGATACCAAGAGATTTTAACGGATCCTTCCTATTCTCGCCAAATGGTAACTCTAACTTACCCACATATCGGTAACACAGGTACCAATAATGAAGACGTTGAATCTGCAGCAGTTCACGCATGTGGTCTAATTATTCGAGATTTACCGCTTATCGCGAGTAACTTCCGTAACCAGCAATCACTAAGTGATTACCTAAAAGCCAACAACATTGTTGGTATTGCTGACATCGACACCCGTAAGCTAACTCGCATCCTACGCGAGAAAGGCGCGCAAGCTGGCTGCATTATGGTTGGTGACATCGATGAAGCAAAAGCGTTAGAGCAAGCTAAAGCGTTCCCAGGCCTTAAAGGCATGGACTTAGCAAAAGAAGTTACAACTGACAAAACTTACTCTTGGCGCTCAGGTAGCTGGAAGCTAGTTGGTGGCTTACCATCTGACACACCAGAGTCAGAGCTTAAGTTTAAGGTTGTTGCCTACGATTACGGTGTTAAGCGCAATATTTTACGTATGCTAGTTGACCGCGGTTGTGATGTGACTGTTGTGCCTGCACAAACACCAGCATCTGAAGTGTTAGCGATGAACCCAGATGGGGTATTCCTATCGAATGGTCCTGGTGACCCAGAGCCATGTGACTATGCAATTGCCGCCATTCAAGAAATTCTAAAAACCGATATCCCAGTATTTGGTATCTGTTTAGGTCATCAGTTACTAGCCCTAGCTTCAGGTGCTAAAACGCTGAAGATGAAGTTTGGTCACCACGGTGCTAACCACCCGGTGAGCAACATTAAACAAGGTAACGTGATGATCACCAGCCAAAACCACGGTTTTGCAGCTGATGAAGCAAGCTTACCTGAGAACATCAAGGTGACTCATAAGTCATTATTTGATGGTTCATTGCAAGGTATTCACCTAACTGATAAGCCAGCATTTAGTTTCCAAGGCCACCCTGAAGCAAGCCCTGGACCGCACGATGCCGCGCCATTGTTCGATCATTTCATCGAGCTCATTGAACAATACCGTCAAGCTTAAGCTGTTACCCAGGAGAAGATAGAAGCAATGCCAAAACGTACCGATATTAAAAGTATTCTTATCCTAGGTGCTGGTCCAATCGTAATTGGTCAGGCGTGTGAGTTTGACTACTCAGGCGCACAAGCATGTAAAGCCCTACGCGAAGAAGGTTACCGAGTTATTCTGGTTAACTCGAATCCTGCAACCATTATGACTGACCCAGAAATGGCCGATGCGACATACATCGAGCCTATTCATTGGGAGGTGGTTCGCAACATTATTGAAAAAGAACGCCCAGATGCGATTCTACCGACCATGGGTGGTCAAACTGCATTGAACTGTGCACTTGCGCTTGAAGACAAAGGCGTATTAAAAGAGTTCAACGTAGAAATGATTGGTGCCACAGCTGATGCGATCGATAAGGCAGAAGATCGTAGCCGCTTTGACGCCGCAATGAAGTCTATAGGTCTTGAATGTCCACGTGCGGGTATTGCCCACAGCATGGAAGAGGCATACGGCGTATTAGATCAAGTTGGCTTCCCTTGTATTATTCGCCCATCTTTCACCATGGGTGGTAGCGGTGGCGGTATCGCATACAACAAGGAAGAGTTCGAAGAGATTTGTTCTCGTGGTCTAGACCTTTCACCAACTAACGAGCTGCTTATTGATGAGTCGTTAATCGGTTGGAAAGAGTACGAGATGGAAGTGGTTCGTGACCGCAATGATAACTGTATCATCGTGTGTTCAATCGAAAACTTCGACCCAATGGGCGTGCACACAGGTGACTCTATCACAGTTGCACCAGCGCAAACCCTAACTGATAAAGAATATCAAATCATGCGTAACGCATCTCTTGCGGTACTGCGTGAGATTGGTGTTGAAACTGGTGGTTCAAACGTTCAGTTTGGTATTTGCCCGAAAACAGGCCGCATGGTGATCATTGAGATGAACCCGCGTGTATCGCGTTCATCTGCACTAGCATCTAAAGCAACGGGTTTCCCAATTGCGAAAATCGCTGCCAAGCTTGCAGTAGGCTTCACTCTTGACGAGCTAAACAACGACATTACAGGCGGTAAAACACCTGCATCGTTCGAGCCTGCAATTGACTACGTGGTAACTAAGGTTCCTCGCTTTAACTTTGAGAAGTTTGCTGGTTCTAACGACCGCCTAACCACTCAAATGAAGTCAGTTGGTGAAGTGATGGCAATTGGCCGTACTTTCCAAGAGTCGATGCAAAAAGCGCTACGCGGTCTAGAAGTTGGTCGTAATGGTCTTGACCCAATCATTGATGTAACTGCGGCAGAGTCAATGCAGAAAATCCGTCACGAGCTAAAAGAGCCAGGGGCCGACCGTATCTGGTACATCGCTGATGCATTCCGCGCTGGTTTATCACGTGATGATATTTTCGCGCTAACCAACATCGACCACTGGTTCTTGATTCAAATTGAAGATCTTATCGCGCTTGAAGGCAAAGTTTCTGAAGCGGGCTTATCAGGTCTAAATCAAGATTTCTTACGTCAGCTTAAGCGTAAAGGCTTCTCTGATGCTCGTCTTGCTGCTGTATTAGGCGTGAGCGAAGGTGAAGTTCGTAAGCTACGTCAACGTCACGAAATCTTCCCAGTTTACAAGCGTGTTGATACTTGTGCTGCAGAGTTTTCAACTGACACAGCTTACATGTACTCAACCTATGAAGAAGAGTGTGAAGCAGCGCCTTCAAACCGTGACAAAATCATGGTTTTAGGTGGCGGTCCTAACCGTATTGGTCAAGGTATTGAGTTCGATTACTGTTGTGTACATGCAGCACTTGCGCTGCGTGAAGACGGTTATGAAACCATCATGGTTAACTGTAACCCTGAAACCGTATCGACAGACTATGATACATCTGACCGTCTGTACTTCGAGCCAGTAACGCTAGAAGACGTACTTGAAATTGTGCGCATTGAGCAGCCAAAAGGTGTCATCGTACATTATGGTGGTCAAACGCCACTTAAACTTGCTCGTGATCTAGAAGCTGCAGGCGTACCAATTATCGGTACTAGCCCTGATGCAATTGACCGTGCAGAAGACCGTGAGCGCTTCCAGCAAGCAATTGAGCGTCTTGGCATGAAACAGCCTGAAAACGCGACTGTTACTACTGTTGAAGGCGCGGTAATTGAAGCTGAAAATATCGGCTATCCACTTGTTGTTCGTCCATCATACGTACTAGGTGGTCGCGCGATGGAAATCGTTTACGACAAGGCTGACTTAATGCGTTACTTCAACGAAGCGGTTAGCGTATCTAACTCTTCGCCAGTATTGCTTGACCACTTCCTAGATGATGCCATCGAAGTGGATATCGATGCAGTATGCGACGGTGAGACTGTGGTTGTAGGCGCGATTATGGAGCACATTGAGCAAGCCGGTGTTCACTCAGGTGACTCAGGTTGTTCACTGCCGCCATATAGCTTAAGCGCTGAAATCCAAGCACAAATGCGCGAGCAGGTTTCTAAGCTTGCATTTGAGCTAGGTGTTGTTGGTCTGATGAACGTCCAGTTCGCGGTTAAAAACAACGAGATCTACATGATTGAGGTTAACCCTCGCGCTGCGCGTACTGTGCCATTTGTGTCAAAAGCAACCGGTGTACCGCTAGCTAAGATTGCTGCACGCGTTATGGCTGGTCAAAGCTTGAAAGAGCAAAACTTCACTGAAGAAGTCGTACCACCGTACTGCTCAGTTAAAGAAGTGGTACTGCCATTTAACAAGTTCCCAGGTGTTGACCCACTACTTGGCCCTGAAATGCGCTCAACTGGTGAGGTGATGGGCGTTGGTGAAACCTTCGCTGAGGCTTATGCGAAAGCCCAGCTTGGTGCCACAGCTGAAGTACCTAAGTCTGGCCGCGCACTCCTTTCTGTGCGTAACAGCGATAAGCACCGTGTGGCTGACCTCGCAGCTAAGCTGATTGAGCTTGGTTATGAGATTGACGCGACTCACGGCACGGCTGTAGTACTAGGTGAAGCGGGTATTAACCCACGTTTGGTGAATAAGGTACATGAAGGTCGTCCACACATTCTTGACCGCATTAAGAATGATGAGTACACCTACATTGTTAACACCACAGAAGGTCGCCAAGCGATTGAAGATTCACGTCAAATTCGTCGCGGCGCACTGCGTTATAAGGTTAACTACACCACAACCTTAAACGCAGCATTTGCGACTTGTATGGCGCATTCAGCGGATGACCGCAGCAATGTAAACTCTGTTCAAGAGTTGCACCAACGCCTTAAGTAATTAAGTTTGTTGATGTTTAAAGGGTCGCATTAGCGGCCCTTTTTGTTGCTCGTTTTGAATTAGCGACATCATCCTAGTTCAACCTTGTTGCCATAAAATGGCGTCATTGTTCAATGCGTGCTAGATTTTGGTGCGAGCGAAATTGGTTAACTTCGGCAATCAATTAGTTGATATAGGCGACATACTCGAGCGATAACACGCGCTGGGATAGCATCTGATCTCAGCTTTGTATAGAATGAGTTCATCCCACATTTATATTTTCCCTGTTGGCCAAATTTGCCGACAGAGGCTGCTTTTGTTTTAAAGGAGACGAAAGACAATTATGAATAAAGTTCCTATGACAATTGTTGGCGCTGATCAACTACGTAAAGAATTAGATGAATTGAAGTTTGACCGCCGCCCAAAGATCTCTGAAGCCATTGCTTCAGCACGTGAACTAGGTGACTTAAAAGAGAATGCTGAGTATCACGCAGCACGCGAAGAGCAAGGTATTTGTGAAGCGCGTATTCGTGATATTGAAGGTAAGCTTTCTAACGCGCAGATTATTGATGTGACTAG
This sequence comes from Shewanella sp. WXL01, assembly GCF_012263345.1. Lineage (NCBI taxonomy): Bacteria > Pseudomonadati > Pseudomonadota > Gammaproteobacteria > Alteromonadales > Shewanellaceae > Shewanella > Shewanella sp. WXL01. The sequence continues at coordinate 877,056 of NZ_JAAIKQ010000001.1, forward strand.
CATGGAAAACACTGGCCGCGTTATTTTTGGTACTACTGTTACTATCGAGAACATTGATACTGAAGATGAAGTAACTTACCGCATCGTAGGTGATGACGAAGCCGACATTAAGCAAAACCTGATTTCTGTTAACTCACCTATTGCTCGTGGTCTTATCGGTAAAAACGAAGGCGATGAAGTGTCTATCAGCACACCTGGCGGCATGACAGATTTCGAAATCTTAAAAGTTGAGTATATCTAGTCAACCTGAGCTCTGGATAATAAATCGGTTTCTAACGGCTATTTTTGCCCATTTCTTCGTTGAAGCTACTTGCAATAGGCTAGCTATTGACGCGTAGCTTCGCCTTGAACTAAACGAAAACTATCTCGCTAGAAACATAATGGAAGGTATAGCTCAGGCCTAGGTAGTGGTTGGCACTTCCTTATCCAGAGTTCAGGTTAATCAGCAATGTTGTTGATTGATATTAGCTTTACATAATAAAAAACCACTGCCTTGGCAGTGGTTTTTTATTGGTTATCTTCGCGATATGACGAGCGAGATTATTTTGCCCGAGGCAATGCCACTTTCATTTCTTCCGATTGACGGAATAAAACTAAGATATGGCCAATTACCTGAACTTTTACTGATTGAGTTTCACGTACAATGGCGTCCATGATTGCAGCTTTCATTTCTCGGTCAGTAGTGGCAACTTTTACCTTAATCAGCTCATGGTGACTAAGTGCGCTATCAATTTCAGCGAGTACACCTTCAGTCAGTCCATTGGCACCAAGCAGCACAACTGGCTTTAAACTATGCGCCAATCCTCTTAAGTGCTGTTTTTGTTTGGTTGTTAAGTTCATTTCTACCAACTTTTTCTAGGTTACTGTTGAAAAGCCGCTATTCTACCCTTATATACAGCTTATGTAACTTTTATTTTTGTTGCGGATACTTAATGGCAGCTAAAAAACGTAGTGCGAGTTCAACTCGCTGGATGCAAGAACACTTCGATGATCATTATGTGAAACTCTCACAAAAGCGTGGTCTTCGTTCTCGTGCCGCTTTTAAACTGGAAGAAATCCAAGAAAAAGACAACCTGATTAAGCAAGGAATGACGGTGGTTGACCTTGGTGCCGCACCAGGTGGTTGGTCGCAAATTGCGGTCAAGCTTGCAGGTGAGCAGGGTAAAGTGATCGCTTGTGACATTTTACCGATGGACCCAATCGTTGGCGTCGATTTCCTACAAGGTGATTTTCGTGAAGACAAGGTGCTTGAAGCCTTGTTGGAACGTGTAGGTGAAGACAAAGTCGATGTGGTACTATCAGACATGGCGCCCAATATGAGTGGTTCAGGCGCGGTCGACCAACCGCGTGCTATGTACTTGGTGGAGCTAGCGTTAGACATGTGTCATCAAGTATTGGCACCTAACGGCTGCTTTGCGGTTAAGGTCTTTCAGGGGGAAGGCTTTGACGAGTATATGAAAGCCGTTAAACAAGCATTTAAAGTAGTTAAAACCCGTAAGCCTGAATCTTCTAGAGCCCGCTCTAGAGAAGTTTACCTAGTGGCGACCGGTTACAAGTTATAGTAGTCTAGTGGTAACAATCTCGAGACTTTAATAGAGGTCTAATAATTTGAGTGATATGGCAAAAAATTTAATACTCTGGGTCGTCATCGCCGTGGTGTTGATGTCGGTATTTCAGGGTTACTCCCCCTCTTCTACGAACTCGCAGAAGATGGATTATTCCGCGTTTCTAAATAGTGTTGATAATGGTCAGATCGCTTCGGTTGAAGTGAAAAGTGACCAACGCACCATTGAAGGTACTAAGCGTAGTGGCGAAAAATTTGTCACCATTATGCCTATGTACGACCGCGATTTGATTAATGAACTTGATCGTAAAGGTATCGCGATGAAAGGTCAGGAAGCAGAAGAATCTGGCTTCTTGACGCAAATTTTTATTTCTTGGTTCCCAATGTTACTGCTAATTGGTGTATGGATATTCTTCATGCGTCAGATGCAAGGTGGCGGCGGAAAGGGCGCGATGTCCTTTGGTAAGAGTAAAGCCAAGTTAATGAGCGAAGACCAAATCAAAACGACTTTTGTTGACGTAGCTGGTTGTGACGAAGCAAAAGAAGAAGTGAAAGAGCTGGTTGACTATCTTCGTGACCCAACTAAATTCCAAAAGCTTGGCGGCCGAATTCCTACCGGTGTGTTGATGGTGGGACCTCCAGGTACAGGTAAAACGCTACTGGCAAAAGCCATTGCTGGCGAGTCTAAAGTACCGTTTTTCACCATTTCTGGTTCAGACTTTGTAGAAATGTTCGTTGGTGTCGGTGCATCGCGTGTGCGCGACATGTTCGAGCAAGCGAAAAAGTCAGCGCCTTGTATTATCTTCATCGATGAAATTGATGCGGTAGGCCGCCAACGTGGTGCTGGTCTTGGTGGAGGTCACGATGAACGTGAGCAAACACTTAACCAAATGCTAGTTGAGATGGATGGTTTCGAGGGTAACGAAGGTATTATTGTTATCGCTGCGACTAACCGTCCAGACGTATTAGACCAAGCATTATTGCGTCCAGGCCGTTTTGACCGCCAGGTGGTTGTAGGCCTGCCTGATGTACGAGGCCGTGAACAAATTCTTAAAGTTCACATGCGCAAAGTGCCTTTGTCTGACGATGTTAAGGCAAGTGTGATTGCCCGTGGTACACCTGGTTTCTCTGGTGCAGACCTTGCCAACCTTGTTAACGAAGCGGCGCTATTTGCTGCTCGTGGCAACCGCCGCATGGTCGGTATGGAAGAGTTTGAGCGTGCTAAAGACAAGATCATGATGGGTGCTGAGCGCCGCTCTATGGTGATGTCTGAAGACGAGAAAGAAATGACCGCTTACCACGAAGCGGGTCATGCAATCGTTGGTTGTCTGGTACCTGAGCACGACCCTGTGCATAAGGTAACTATTATCCCTCGTGGCCGTGCACTTGGTGTGACTTTCTTCTTGCCTGAAGCTGATGCGATTAGCCAAAGCCGTCAAAAACTGGAATCACAAATTTCAGTGGCATACGGTGGCCGTATCGCCGAAGAGTTGATTTACGGTAGCGACAAGGTATCAACTGGTGCGTCACAAGATATTAAATACGCGACATCGATTGCTCGTAACATGGTTACCCAGTGGGGCTTCTCTGACAAGTTAGGTCCACTGCTTTATGCTGAGGAAGAAGGTGAAGTATTCCTAGGTCGCAGTATGGGTAAGGCTAAGGCTATGTCAGGTGATACTGCTGCGCTTATCGATAGTGAAGTGAAAACTTTCATTGATAAAAACTATGAGCGCGCTAATCAAATGCTAACTGACAATATGGATATTCTTCATGCGATGAAAGAAGCGCTGATGAAGTATGAAACCATTGATTCAGAGCAAATTGATGATCTGATGAACCGTCGTGAGGTGCGCCAACCTGCAGATTGGCAGGCAGATGATTCATCTGATGACAGCAGCAGTGGCAATGCGCCAAAAGCTCAAGAGTCTGAAGAGACAAAAATGGATGCTTCAGCAGATGAAGCTGACGAGTCTCCAGCGAAGTAATTGAGCCGCTTATTGAGAAAACCCCGCGAGGGGTTTTCTTGTTTGTGGGTTTAAAAAAATAAATTGTTGTAGTAGGTAAAGTGTGTTTGAACTGACAAGTGCTGACAAAACCTTAGATTTAAGCTCTCCACAAATTATGGGGATAGCGAATATTACCCCAGACTCCTTTTCTGACGGTGGTCAGTTCGAGTCCTTTAAAAAGGCGTGTGAACATGTCGATTACATGGTGGCAGAAGGCGCGGTAATTATTGATGTTGGCGGCGAGTCAACGCGCCCTGGAGCTAAGGCTGTCTCAGTAGAAGAAGAGCTTGAACGGGTGATCCCTATCATTAAGTACACGGCTGAAAAGCATGATGTGTGGATCTCCGTAGATACCAGTAAGCCGCAGGTAATGGAGCAAGCTGTGCTAGCCGGCGCACACATGATTAATGATGTGAAAGCCTTGCGAGAGCCCGGTGCGCTTGAGGTTGCAGCTAAGCTGCAAGTACCTGTGTGCTTAATGCACATGCAAGGTAGTCCAGAGACAATGCAAGATGCGCCTGCGTATGTCGATGTGGTAGAAGAGGTACTGCATTTTTTTGAGCAGCGTATTGTGGCATGTGAAGCGGCAGGAATTGATCGCTCCAATTTAATACTCGACCCAGGTTTTGGGTTCGGTAAGACATTAGAGCATAACTATCGCTTACTAGCCTGTCTGCCAAGATTTCATGAGTTACACCTACCGTTACTGATCGGTATGTCGCGTAAGAGTATGATTGGTGATTTGCTTGAGCGCCCGGTAGAGCAGCGATTAGCGGGTAGCTTGTCTGCAGCGTTAATTGCCGCACAGCAAGGCGCGCAAATTTTGCGAGTGCATGATGTTGCTGAAACTAGCGACGTATTGCGTGTTATGTCAGCGACCATGGCCAGTGTTTAGGTTAGCGAAAGCAAGAAAAGAGATAATAAAGTGAAACAAAGACAATTTTTCGGTACAGATGGCATTCGCGGTAAAGTAGGTTCAGGCAAGATGACCCCTGAACTCGCCCTTAAACTTGGCTGGGCTGCTGGGCGTGTGCTTTCGCGGAATGGCACCAAAAAAGTGATTATTGGTAAAGACACGCGTATTTCAGGCTATTTATTTGAGTCTGCGCTAGAAGCTGGTCTATCTGCTGCTGGCTTAGACGTATTTTTACTTGGCCCTATGCCAACGCCAGCTGTGGCATATTTAACGCGCACCTTCCGTGCAGAGGCCGGCATTGTGATTAGCGCATCACACAACCCTTATTACGATAATGGCATCAAGTTCTTTGCTGCCGATGGCAGTAAGCTTGATGACGACATTGAGCTGGCGATTGAAGCTGAGCTTGAAAAACCACTTACCTGCGTTGAGTCACATGAGCTAGGTAAGGCTAAGCGTATTGATGATGCCGCTGGGCGTTACATTGAATACTGTAAAGGTCACTTTCCTAGTCAATATTCGCTTAGCAAGTTAAAAATTGTTGTCGATTGTGCCCATGGTGCGACTTACCACATTGCGCCAAACGTATTTCGCGAGTTAGGTGCAGAAGTCATTACCATTGGTGATAAACCTAACGGCACTAATATTAATGATAAAGTCGGCGCTACATCAATGGCGCAGATATGCGCGGCAGTGACTGAGCATAATGCAGACCTTGGTATCGCCTTAGATGGCGATGGCGACCGTATTATGATGGTTAATGCTGAGGGCGAAGTGGTTGATGGCGACCAAATCCTTTACATCATTGCCGACGATGCGCAAAAACGCGGAGTGCTTCAAGGTGGTGTAGTGGGTACGCTAATGTCTAACCTTGGTCTTGAGCTCGCGTTAAAAGCGCAAAACATTCCGTTTGCACGCTCTAAAGTGGGTGACCGCTATGTAATGGAGCTACTAAAGCAAAACAATTGGCGTATTGGCGGCGAAAACTCTGGCCATATTCTTGATTTAGCCCATGGTACTACCGGTGATGGTATTGTCGCTGGTATTCTTGTGCTCGCTGCTATTTGTAGACAAGGTTTAAGTCTATCTGATTTGATTAAACCGGTCACCATGCTGCCGCAAGTGCTGGTAAATGTACGTTTTGAAGGTGATGCTGACCCGCTGACGTCAAGTCCAGTACAACAAGCACAAGCCGACGTGGAAGCTAAACTTGGCGAAACTGGCCGGGTATTGCTGCGTAAATCAGGCACTGAACCACTGCTGCGCGTTATGGTGGAGGGTGAAGATTACGACCAAGTTTATGCTCACGCTCACGCAATTGCTGATGTTGTTAAAACAGCGTGTTAACATCAATTTGAGCTAGGTTGTCGCGAGCCTAAAAAATAGGCATTTCGACAACTTATCTCAATAATTCCCGCTTTATCTATTGTAACTTATCTAGTGGTTCGCTATTATTCACGCCGCTTTCAGAGGAGACAGTGATGGCACTTAGACGTCCAATGGTCGCAGGCAACTGGAAAATGAATGGCAGCGCACAGCTTGCGCAAGAGCTATTCAAGAAGTTTGCTGCAAAACTCCAGAATGATTCTGCTGAAGTGGTGTTATGCCCGCCAACTATTTATTTAGAAAGCGTGAGGCAACTACTTGAGGATAACAAGCAAACCCTAGATGGTGCGCTTGTTAGAATGGGCGCCCAGAATGTAAGTCAACACGACTTTGGCGCTTATACTGGTGAAATTTCAGGTCAAATGCTTAAAGACTCTGGCTGTCGATATGTGATTATCGGTCACTCAGAACGTCGTCGCATGTATGGCGAAACCAGTAACATCGTAGCTGAAAAATTCGCAGCTGCGCAGAAGCACGGTTTGACTCCAATCCTATGTGTTGGTGAGTCAGGTCCAGCTCGTGAAGCACGACGTACCTTTGAGGTGATCGCTGAAGAGCTAGACGTAGTTATTGAAAAAAACGGTACCATGGCTTTTGATAACGCGATTATCGCTTACGAACCTTTATGGGCAGTAGGTACAGGTAAGAGCGCTACACCAGAGCAGGCACAAGAAGTTCATGCGTTTATTCGCAGCCGCCTCTCTGAAGTGTCTCCATTTATTGGAGAGAACATCAGAATTCTATACGGTGGCAGTGTGACACCGAATAACGCCGCAGATATTTTTGCGCAACCTGATGTTGATGGTGGACTGATAGGCGGTGCTAGCTTAAACTCGTCGGAGTTTTTAAGTTTATGTACCATAGCAATGAGCGCGTAACATGTACGAAGTTCTTATAGTAGTTTATTTATTGGTAGCGATTGGCCTTATCGGTCTAATCCTAATCCAGCAGGGTAAAGGCGCTGATATGGGCGCATCATTCGGAGCTGGTGCTTCAGGCACACTATTTGGCTCTGGTGGTTCAGGTAACTTCCTGACTCGCAGTACCGCTATTTTAGCGATTGGCTTTTTCACTCTTAGCTTGATCATTGGTAACTTGAGTGCCAACCACGCTAAAGACGACAAAGCGTTTGACGATTTAAGCTCTACAGCTGAGCAAGTTGTCGAAGAAGTACCTGCAACAAACCCAGCGTCTGAGTCAGAAATCCCTGACTAAGACCTAGCTTCTATTGAAGCTGAAAGATTTAAATGCGGATGTGGCGGAATTGGTAGACGCGCCATCTTGAGGGGGTGGTGAGCTATGCTCGTGTGGGTTCAAGTCCCACCATCCGCACCACTTTCGATAGACTCGGATAAAAGTGATTTTTAAAGAGTTTGTCATTGCAAGTTAAGACGTAAGTCAATATAATTTGCACCAGTTGACGCGGGATGGAGCAGCTTGGTAGCTCGTCGGGCTCATAACCCGAAGGTCGTCGGTTCAAATCCGGCTCCCGCAACCAGCTCCTGTTGTAGATGAATTCAGTATGTAATCATCTCAACATTACAGGTTCTATAATAAATAGCCTCGTATTTACGAGGTTTTTTTGTTATTGGACTTTATAATTATCCATGTAGTGGATCGTTTTAGGGGCTTTATGCCCTTTTTTCGTTTTTTTGGGGGTCATTTTTGGCAACTTTAGAATCAAAATTGGTTGAAATGCTAACCGGTCCTGTTGAAGCATTAGGCTTTGACTTATGGGGCATTGAGTATATTCAAGCTGGTAAGCATTCAGTTATCCGAGTTTTCATTGATGCTGAGAATGGCATCAATATTGAAGATTGTGCTGAGGCGAGTCGTCAGGTCAGTGCAATCTTGGATGTTGAAGATCCTATCTCGACCGAATACACCCTTGAAGTGTCATCTCCTGGTGTAGACCGTCCTTTGTTCAGTGCTGAACAATACGCGGCATACATTGGTGAAGACGCCAAGGTACAGTTAACGATGCCAGTTAATGGCAGTCGTAACTTAAAAGGAAAGATAACCGCTGTTGATGGGCAAATGCTTACCTTCACGGTAGATGGAAAAGAGTTAATTGTTGCATTGGATAATATCCGTAAAGGCAACGTTATCGCTAAGTTTTGATGGTTCAGGTGAAGAACGAGGCAAGACCAAATGAATAAAGAGATCCTGTTAGTCGCGGAAGCGGTTTCGAATGAGAAAGCTGTACCGCGTGAGAAAATTTTTGAAGCGCTAGAAATTGCACTTGCGACTGCAACCAAGAAAAAATACGAAGGCGATATTGAAGTTCGTGTTTCTATCGACCGTAAGTCTGGTGATTACGAAACTTTCCGTCGTTGGATGGTAGTTGATGACAATGGTGAAGCATTAGAAAACCCATTTGCAGAAATCACACTAGAAGCGGCGCGTTACGAAAATCCAGAAATTCAACCTGGTGAGTACATCGAAGACGAAATCGAATCAGTGGTTTTCGACCGTATTACGACACAAACCGCCAAGCAAGTTATCGTACAAAAAGTACGTGAAGCTGAACGTGCGCAAATTGTTGAGCAGTTTATCGAGCGCGAAGGCGAGATTGTAACTGGTGTGGTGAAAAAGAGCACCCGTGACAGTGTGGTTGTTGACCTAGGTAATAACGCTGATGGCGTACTTTACAAAGAAGACCTAATCAGTCGTGAGTCATTCCGCCCAGGCGACCGTGTACGTGCGTTGCTTTACGCTGTACGTCCAGAAGCTCGTGGTGCCCAGTTGTTCTTAACTCGCAGCAAGCCAGAAATGCTGGTTGAGCTATTCCGTGTGGAAGTACCGGAAATTCTTGATGAAATGATTGAAATCGTTTCAGCAGCTCGTGATCCAGGTGCGCGCGCTAAGATTGCGGTTAAGACCAACGACAAGCGTATTGACCCAGTTGGTGCATGTGTAGGTATGCGCGGTGCGCGTGTTCAAGCTGTATCGAATGAACTAAGCGGCGAGCGTGTGGATATTGTGATGTGGGACGATAACCCAGCACAGTTCGTTATCAACGCGATGGCGCCAGCAGATGTTGCTTCAATCATTGTTGATGAAGACAACAACTCAATGGACATTGCGGTTGAAGCTGACAGCCTAGCGCAAGCCATTGGCCGTAACGGTCAAAATGTACGTTTAGCTACCGAGCTTTCTGGTTGGGAGCTGAACGTAATGACAGTTGAAGAAATGAACGCTAAGCACCAAGCTGAAAGCGCGAAAATTATCGAATTATTCGTTTCTTCACTAGATGTAGATGAAGACTTTGCAACTGTACTGGTTGAAGAAGGCTTCACCTCACTTGAAGAAGTAGCTTATGTACCAGAGGCTGAGCTACTAGAAATTGATGGTTTTGACGAAGGAATTGTTGAAGCTTTACGTGAGCGTGCGAAAGCCGCTATTTCAACTCGTGCACTGGCTTCAGAAGAAGCATTAGATGGTGCACAGCCGAGTGAAGATTTACTTGCTCTTGAAGGACTAGAGCGTCATTTAGCGTTCGTACTAGCAAGTAAAGGCGTAGTAACGCTAGAAGACCTTGCTGAGCAAGGTATTGACGATTTAGTCGACATTGAAGAATTAACAGAAGAAAAAGCTGGTGAGCTAATCATGGCAGCCCGCAACATCTGTTGGTTTGGCGAAGAAGCATAAGTCGATCAACAGGGGGATTTATTGAATGGCAGATACAAGCGTAGAAAAGTTAGCTAGCGAAGTTGGCAAAACTGTTGAAAGACTCATTGAACAGTTTTCAGAAGCTGGCATTAGCAAGAAGAAAGCTGACACTGTGTCAGAAGACGAAAAGCAGCAGCTTCTTGAGCACCTGAAAAAGCAACATGGTGGTGATAGCGCGCCGACCAAGATGACGTTGCAACGTAAAACCGTATCAACACTGAGTGTTGCCGGTAACGGTGGTCAGTCTAAAGACGTAAAAGTTGAAGTACGCAAAAAGCGTACTTTTGTTAAGCGTGATCCAGCAGAGTTAGCTGCACAAGCTGAAGCTGAAGCGAAGGCAAAAGCAGAGGCAGAGGCCGCGGCTAAAGCGCAGGCAGAAGCCGATGCAAAAGCAAAAGCTGAAGCTAAGGCTAAAGCTGACGCTGAAGCAAAAGCTAAAAAAGAAGCTGAAGCTAAAGCAAAAGCTGAAAAAGCAGCTAAGCAAGCAGAAGCGAAAGCACAAGCTAAGCCTGAAGATGATGCTGAATCTGCAGCAGCAAAAGCTGAAGCTGACCGCATTAAAGCAGCGCAAGAAGAAGCGCTTAAGCAAAAGCAGAAGCAAGAAGCTGATGAAGCAGCTGAAAAAGCACGCAAGCTTGCTGAAGAAAACGAAAAGCGTTGGGCTGAAGAAGAGCGCGCGCGCCTGGAAGCTGAAAAGAACAGCGACCACCATATCACTAAGTCTAAAGAAGCTCGTGCTGCTGAAGACAAGTCTGATATGGAAGAAGAAAAGCGCGGTCGTCGTTCTCGTAACAAGAACGCCAACAAGAAACGTGGCGGCAAAGGCGGTCGTGACAACCGCGGTGCACGTAACAACCGCACTGTAGCGCCAGAGTCAATGGCTCACGGCTTTAACAAGCCAGCTGCAGCGGTAACTCGCGACGTACGTATTGGTGAAACGGTAACGGTTTCTGAACTTGCTCACTTGATGGCTGTTAAAGCTACCGAGATCATTAAGCAAATGATGAAAATGGGCTCTATGGTTACCATTAACCAGGTTCTAGACCAAGAAACTGCGCAACTTGTTGCTGAAGAAATGGGCCACAAAGTAGTACTGACTCGTGAAAACGAGCTAGAGCATCAAGTACTTTCAGACCGTGATGGTGATGTTTCAGTTGAGCCACGTGCTCCTGTTGTTACCATCATGGGTCACGTTGACCATGGTAAGACATCGCTACTTGACTACATTCGTGCGGCGAAAGTAGCGTCAGGCGAAGCAGGTGGTATTACCCAGCACATTGGTGCATACCATGTTGAAACCGACAACGGTATGATCACCTTCCTAGATACGCCTGGTCACGCCGCGTTTACCGCAATGCGTGCTCGTGGTGCTAAGGCTACCGATATCGTAATTCTGGTTGTTGCGGCTGATGACGGCGTAATGCCACAAACGATTGAAGCGATTCAACATGCTAAAGCTGGTGATGTACCGCTAATCGTTGCAGTGAACAAGATTGATAAGCCTGAAGCTGATCCTGATCGCGTCAAGTCTGAGCTAGCTCAGCATGGCGTGATGTCAGAAGATTGGGGCGGTAACAACATGTTCGTACACGTATCTGCTAAGCAAGGTACTGGTATTGACGAGCTGCTAGAAGGCATCCTACTTGAAGCTGAAGTACTAGAGCTTAAAGCGGTACGTGAAGGTATGGCTGCAGGTGTGGTTGTAGAGTCTAAACTTGATAAAGGTCGCGGCCCAGTTGCTACAGTACTTGTACAAGAAGGTACTCTGAAGCAAGGTGACATCGTTCTATGTGGTCTAGAGTACGGTAAAGTTCGTGCGATGAAAGACGAGAACGGTAAAGCAATTAAAGAAGCTGGCCCATCTATTCCAGTTGAGATCCTAGGTCTATCTGGTGTGCCTTCAGCGGGTGACGAAGCAACAGTTGTACGTGATGAGCGTAAAGCACGTGAAGTAGCACTTTACCGTCAAGGTAAATTCCGTGACGTTAAGCTAGCTCGCCAGCAGAAGTCTAAACTAGAAAACATGTTTGCCAACATGACTGAAGGCGAAGTTCAAGAGCTGAACATCGTACTTAAGGCAGACGTACAAGGTTCGCTTGAAGCGATTTCTGACTCTCTGAACAAACTGTCTACTGATGAAGTTAAAGTTAACATCATCGCTAGCGGTGTAGGTGGTCTAACTGAAACTGATGCAACACTAGCAGCAGCTTCTAACGCTATCATGGTTGGCTTTAACGTACGTGCTGATGCACAGGCGCGTAAGACAATCGAAGCAGAAAGCGTTGACCTACGTTACTACAGCGTAATCTACGACCTAATTGACGAAGTGAAATCAGCGATGGGCGGTATGCTTTCTCCTGAATTCAAACAAGAAATCATTGGTCTTGCTGAAGTACGTGACGTGTTCAAGTCTCCTAAGATTGGCGCAATTGCTGGTTGTATGGTGACTGAGGGTGTGGTTAAGCGCAGCGCGCCAATCCGTGTACTACGTGACAACGTGGTTATCTATGAAGGTGAGCTAGAGTCTCTACGCCGCTTCAAAGATGACGCAAACGAAGTTCGTAACGGCATGGAATGTGGTATCGGTGTTAAGAACTACAACGACGTACGTGTTGGCGACCAAATTGAGGTCTTCGAAACCGTCGAAGTGGCTAGAACACTTTAAGATATCTAAGGGCGGCATTAGCCGCCCTTTTTGATTAAACAAGATTTTAAGGGGCAACATTATGGCAAATGAATTTAGCCGAACTCGTCGTATCGCCCAGCAATTACAGCAAGAATTAGCGCTAGTATTGCAAAGAGATATTAAAGACCCTCGTGTAGGTTTCGTGACTGTAAACGACGTTGAAGTGTCACGTGACTTAAGCTACGCCAAAGTATTTGTGACCTTCTTTGAAGAAGACCAAGAGTTAGTCAAAGAGAAAATCGAAGCGCTGACAGCCGCTGCTCCATATGCGCGTACGCTAGTAGCTGGTCGTTTAAAGCTGCGCGTTATGCCTGAGCTGCGTTTTGTTTATGATTCATCACTGGTTGAAGGCATGAAGATGTCTAACTTTGTTAGCCAGGTGATCAGTAAAGATAAACAAAAACAAATCGACAGTGGCCGCGCAGATGAAGTAGACAACGACGAAGGCAAGGAGCAAGACTAATGGCTCGTCGTCAAAAAGGTCGCTTTATTAACGGTATTGTGCTGCTAGATAAAGATACTGGCATGAGCTCGAATCATGCTCTGCAACGCGTTAAGCGTTTCTTTAATGCCAACAAAGCAGGGCATACCGGTGCGCTAGACCCATTAGCAACGGGTATGTTGCCTGTGTGTCTTGGTGAAGCGACTAAGTTTTCGCAGCATTTACTCGACTCTGATAAGCGTTATACGGTTATCGCCAAGTTAGGTCAGCGTACCGACACTAGCGATTCAGATGGCGAAGTTGTACAAGAGCGTGAAGTCAATTTCAATGATGAGCAGCTGCAAACTGCACTTGAGCATTTTCGCGGCGATACCATGCAAGTGCCATCAATGTTTTCAGCGCTTAAGTATCAAGGCCAGCCGTTATACAAGTATGCTCGTGAAGGGATTGAAGTGCCGCGTGAGGCGCGTCCAATTACCGTTTATGAGCTTAACTTTTTAGGCTTACAAGGTGATGAGCTCACCTTAGATATTCACTGCTCTAAGGGTACTTATATTCGTACCATTATTGACGATTTGGGCGAGATGCTAGGCTGTGGCGCGCACGTGATTATGCTGCGCCGTACTCAGGTCGCAACTTATCCTTATGATCGCATGGTAAGTTTAGCTCAGCTAGAAAAGCTCGTTGATCAAGCTAAAGAGCAGGGGGTAGAGCCGAGTGATTTACTCGACCCGCTTTTACTGCCAATGGATACCGCTGTAAGCCATTTTGCAGAGGTTAATCTACCTCAAGCTATGCTTGAATATGTTATGCGTGGACAAGCGATTCAGACTCCTGGATTACAGCCTGATGAACTCGTTAGGATCACCATAGGTGATGCTAAACAGTTTGTGGGTATTGGCAGCATGAATAATGATGGTTTGCTCGCTCCTAAGCGCCTCGTTGTGCTTCGCGATTAGTTCATAGTTTTTGAGTTCTTAGCATATTCCATCTAGCGATTAACTCGTTCGTTATCGAATACATTCTTGGCCAAATGCCTAAGCGCAAGCTGAGTATCGTAGGTTAAATCGAGTTTTTATTGCGCTAGTCTAGCTTTCTCGTTAGAATAGCGCGCCCTCTTCGGCTGAGTTAGTGATCGGCTGGGGTTAACTTAAGAAATTTTTTTGGAGATTTTCATGTCACTAAGTAATGAACAAAAAGCAAAAATCGTTGCTGAATTTGGTCGTGGTGAGAACGATACTGGTTCAACTGAAGTACAAGTTGCTTTATTAACCGCTCAAATCAACCACCTTCAAGGTCACTTCAAAGAGCACATCCATGATCACCACTCTCGTCGTGGTCTTCTACGTATGGTTAGCTCACGCCGTAAGCTTCTAGCTTACCTTAAGCGTACTGAAGTAGCTCGCTACACTGCTTTAATCCAAAAGCTAGGTCTACGTCGTTAATTCGACTTCTTGGTTGTGACGACAACCGAGAGACCGTAAAAAAGGAGGCTAACGCCTCCTTTTTTATTGATCTTTTCTAATTCGTTTTTAGGAGTTTGTGTTTTACTTGCCCACAATTTATGGCTGACGCCCCTATCAATTGCTAGTTAGCGATGCTTTGTTGATCGTTGATAGCTGTTAAGCTGCTCTTTGTACCAACTTCATTGGCATTGGGTAGGACATACTTTAGCTCAAACTCTTCAAGCGGTAATGGTTGGCTGTAGAAGAAGCCCTGACCGATTGGACAGTCGTGTTCTTTCAGCCAGTCTAATTGCTCTTGAGTCTCAATTCCTTCGGCAACGATGTCCAGGTTCAACTGTTTACCTAACATCAAAATGGTCGAAGCAATGGCGTTATCATCAGGCAGGTCATTCACAAACGCACGGTCAATTTTCATGGTAGTAATGGGTAGGTGGCGCAAATAAGAAAGCGATGAGTAGCCCGTACCAAAATCATCAACCGCAATACCAAAGCCAGCGTTTTTAAGCTGCTCTAACTTAACGATAGCTTCATCAATGTTATTCATTAATGAGGTTTCGGTGATCTCAATTTCAAGCAGCTCAGGTGACACCTGATGGCGCAAAGCAAGTTGTTTAATATCAGGAATAAGGCTGGCATCAGCAAATTGCTGCGAAGCCACATTGACTGAAATCGGCAGGGCAAAATTGTATTGCTTTTGCCACTCGCGAATGATTTTACAGCTTTGCTCGATAACCCAGCGACCAATTGGAATAATGATCCCGGTCTCTTCAGCTACCGGGATAAATGAAACTGGGCTAACCAGTTTGCCGTCCTTTTTCCAGCGAATAAGCGCTTCACAGCTGACTACATCACCAGTTTGCAAATCTAGTTTTGGCTGAAAGTACAACAAAAACTCGTTGTTTTTGAGCGCGTCATGCAGAGATGCCTCAGTGCGCAGTCGCACTGCAGCTTGCTCTGTCATCTGTTGTTTAAAGAATGACCATTGGTTCGAGCCTGCAGCTTTGGCACTGTACATGGCAATATCAGCGTGGCGAATTAAGTCTTCAGCGCACACGCCATCTTCTGGGTAGATTGAAATCCCGATAGACGCTGCTGGGTGAATGGCATGCTCGTCTAGTTGCACAGGTGCGTTGAGGTGCATCAATAGCTTGTCGACAAAGTCTGCAGCTTGATCTGGGTTTTCAATGTCGTCAGCAAGAATAACGAATTCATCGCCACCAAGGCGTGACACGCTGCCATTATCGCCAACCACCCGCTCTAAAATGCGTGCGATACGAGCGAGGAATTGATCGCCAAGTGCATGGCCTAGTGAGTCGTTGACATTTTTAAAGCGGTCTAAGTCGATAAACAATAGGGCAAAGTTGCGCTTATGTACCCTAGAGCGCTGAATGGTGACGTTTAACGTTTCTAGCAGCAAAGTACGATTTGGTAAGCCTGTTAACGGGTCGCGGGTCGCCATTTTGCGCAGTTTGTTTTGCGTCTGACTAAATTGCAGCAGGATTTGGTTAAACTTACTGGTTACTAGCCCGAGCTCGTCGTCCTTGTGGGCTTTAGCTGTCGGTAGCAGGTTTTCATCTGGGCTGTCGGTATCAATTTTGTCGATAGCTTCACTGATCTGCGCGATGGGTTGGGTCAAGAAACGGTGGAACACGACAGTAAGCACTAAGGTCAACAGCAATGCGCGTGCAAGGGTGGCGATAAAGCTCAGCTGCAGCTGATCAAATAGGCTGTTAGTCAGTTTTTGTGTGTCGTAGAAAATCGTTAAGGTGCCGATAAGCTGCTGCTGCTTACTGCCTTCGAAGTAAAACGGTCGGTACAAAGGGCGCGAGATTTCTTTTAAACCACCAAATAATTTGGTGCTGAGCATATAGTAATTTTCTGACAGCTCAGCGGCTTCGTTGGCGGCAGACACAAATAAGCTACCGTCGTCTAATTCAATGACGGCTGAACCCACATGGTCAACTTTAATGATGCCTTCAAGGGTTTGATTTGCCAGCTTATCGTCGAGTGACCAAACCGCATTTGCAGTAGTTTGTTCAACCGAATCAAGTAGTTCTTGTTGAGAAGCAGTTAATTGTTGCTTGGTGCTAATAACAACGAGGGCAATTTCAACAATGAAAATAGCAATCGCGAAGAACAGTGCTGTAAACACAACTAAATTGGTTTGTTTCCAAGTCAGAGATTTAAAGCTTGCATTCATTCAGTTGCTTCCGTGTCTTGTTAGACGTGATTATTATTGTGAAATCAATATATAACGACCGACACTCAGCTATCTTTAGCGTTTAGTTACAGTCTTTTGCATCGTACTACTTTTGTCAGCAGGGCTACACTAACTCTAGTCAAAATCATAGATATTGTCATCAACAATTCATATTACCAAAAACCACAGTGGTATAAGGTGTTAAATGAGCCATAGTTTTGTATAAATCTGTATCGATAGGGCGGTTAAGTACGAAGAATGTCTTAATTATTTTTTCGTCTGAATTAATACGGTGTTTAACTATCTCAGACATTTGCAGTATACTTATGCGCGAAATTTAAAGGTTAAATAAATTAAGGAATGGGTCTCGTGAATCCAATTGTAAAGAGTTTTGAGTATGGTCAACATACTGTCACCCTAGAAACAGGTGTCATCGCACGTCAAGCAGACGCTGCAGTTCTAGCGAGTATGGGAGATACAACTGTATTAGTTACTGTTGTAGGTAAGAAAGAGGCTGATGCCGGCCGTGATTTTTTCCCGCTGACAGTTAACTATCAAGAGAAGACATACGCTGCAGGTAAAATCCCTGGTGGTTTCTTCAAGCGTGAAGGTCGTCCTTCTGAAGATGAAACCCTAATCGCACGTCTAATCGACCGTCCAATTCGTCCTTTATTCCCTGACGGTTTTAAAAACGAAGTTCAGGTAATTATCACTGTTGTTTCGGTTGATCCTCAAATCGAGCCAGACATTGTTGCTATGATCGGTACCTCAGCAGCATTGGCTGTTTCAGGTATTCCATTCAATGGTCCACTAGGTGCTGCGCGCGTTGGTTACATCAACGGCGAATACGTACTAAACCCAAGCGTTGATCAAGTAGTTGAAAGCCAACTTGACCTAGTGGTAGCGGGTACCCAAAGCGCGGTACTTATGGTTGAGTCTGAAGCTGAAGCACTTCCTGAAGAAGTAATGCTAGGTGCGGTAACTTATGGTCATGACCAACAACAAGTTGTTGTTAACGCAATCAGCGAATTTAAGGCTGAAGCGGGCAAGCCTACTTGGGACTGGAGTGCACCAGAGCAAGATCAAGATCTAGTAGCTAAAATCAAAGACCTAGCAGAAGCTGGTTTGACTGAAGCTTACCAAATTCAAGTTAAGCAGGACCGTTACGCACAAGTTGGCGTGGTTAAAGCGCAAGCAAAAGCTAAATTACTTGAAGAGAATCCAGAAGCTGACACGCGTGAAATCGACGGTCTACTAGGTAGCCTAGAGAAGAACGTAGTACGTAGCCGTATTATCAGCGGCAAGCCACGTATCGATGGTCGTGAGCCTGACATGATCCGTGCGCTAAACGTATTAGCAGGCGTACTTCCACGTACTCACGGTAGCTCACTATTTACCCGTGGTGAAACTCAGGCGTTAGTGACTTGTACTCTTGGTACAGAACGTGATGCTCAAAAAATTGATAGCATCATGGGCGAGCGTACTAACCGCTTCATGCTTCATTACAACTTCCCTCCTTACTCTGTTGGTGAAACAGGTATGGTTGGTTCGCCTAAGCGTCGTGAAATTGGTCACGGTAAGTTGGCATGGCGTGGTATCAATGCGGTAATGCCTTCTGCTGAAGAATTCCCATACAGCGTTCGTGTGGTTTCTGAAATCACTGAATCTAACGGTTCAAGCTCAATGGCTTCTGTATGTGGTACTTCACTTGCGCTTATGGATGCGGGTGTACCAATTAAGACTTCGGTAGCTGGTATCGCTATGGGTCTAGTGAAGGAAGGCGACGACTTCGTTGTTCTTTCAGACATTCTAGGTGACGAAGACCACTTAGGTGACATGGACTTTAAAGTAGCGGGTACTCGCGACGGTATCACCGCTCTGCAAATGGATATCAAGATCGAAGGTATTACTAAAGAGATCATGGATATCGCACTGCAACAAGCATACGGCGCTCGCGTTCACATTCTAAACGTAATGGACCAAGCGATTTCTGGTGCACGTGAAGAGATTTCTGATCACGCTCCACGTATCACGACTATCAAAATCAACCCTGAGAAGATCCGTGACGTTATCGGTAAAGGTGGCGCGACTATCCGTGCACTTACCGAAGAAACTGGCACGACTATTGAGCTTGATGACGACGGTACAGTGAAGATTGCTTCTGCTGATGGCGCTGCGACTAAAGAAGCGATTCGCCGCATTGAAGAAATCACTGCTGAAGTTGAAGTGGGTCGTATCTACAAGGGTAAAGTTATCCGTATCGTTGATTTCGGTGCGTTCGTTAATATCTTACCTGGTAAAGACGGTCTTGTTCATATCTCTCAGATCAGCGAAGAGCGCGTAGCTAACGTATCTGATCACTTAGAAATGAACCAAGAAGTGGCAGTTAAGGTAATGGAAGTTGATCGCCAAGGTCGCGTTCGTCTTTCTATTAAAGAAGCACAAGCTAAAGAAGAAGCTGCAGAGTAAGCTTCTAGTTAACTTTAAGTGTTTTAAAAGGAGAGCATTTGCTCTCCTTTTTTATTTTAAGCGCTAAACCATCGACTTCAGTAGGTGGTGATTTACTTTCCCTACATGACAAATAAATCCCGCTCTGTCATAGCCCTAAAGCAATCAGATTGCTATGATGAGGCTAATGTCTCACCCTGAATAGGTTTCACCAATGGAATTAAAACTAGGCAACGGTTTCAGTGCCAAGTTAGCAGCGATAGTAGTCGGTGCCAGTATGTTGATGTCAGGTTGCGCTGCGACTCAGTCAGGGCAATCAGCAACAACGAGTCATATTGAAGTCGCGCCAGTGATGCCTGACTACAAATTGGAAGTCACACTAGCGAAATTAAATGAAATTCTCGCGACAATGGAATTAACTGACGAGCAACGCGCCCGTTTTCATTATGATCGCGGCGTGATATACGACAGTGTTGGTTTGCGTTTACTCGGCCGTATTGATTTTCATCAAGCAATTAAGCTGCAGCCTAACTTAGCTGATGCCTACAACTTCCTTGGGATCTATTTTACCCAAGAAGGTGAGCTTGAAAGCGCCTATGAATCTTTCGATGGCGTTTTAGAATTAGCGCCCAATTATGATTATGCATACCTTAATCGTGGTATCGCATTGCACTATGGTGAGCGCTACGAGCTAGCTCAGGCTGATATGCAGTCATTTTATGATCGTGACCCAAGCGACGGCTACCGAGCGCTGTGGCTATATATAGTGTCGCTTGATAATGACGCTGAAAAAGCCAAGCAAGCTTTAGCTAATAACCGAACTCAGCTTAAAGACAGTGCCTGGTCGAGTGTATTAGTCGACTTTTACTTGGGGAAAATGTCAAAAGAGCAAGTTTTTGAAGCGGCAAAGCAAAATTTAACTAACCCAAAAGAGTACGCTGAGCGCTTGTGTGAAGCTTACTTTTACATGGCTAAGCAAGCGGATCGTCAAGGTGATTACCAGCAAGCGGCAAACTTGTATCGCTTAGTGTTGGCAACCAACATTTATGACTTTGTTGAGCACCGTTATGCTCGCATTGAGCTGGCTAAAATGAAAAGCTTAATGTCACAGGCTTCTCAAGGCTAAAGCCGAAGCGATAGGGGCTCGCCCCTAGCTAAATTATCATCAAGGCGCTATAATTTGCGCCTTTTTTATTGTCTAGCGCACAAGGTTATCATGTCAGGTATTGCTGTAGAGGTCGATAAACGTCGTACCTTCGCTATTATTTCTCACCCGGATGCGGGTAAAACCACCATTACCGAAAAGGTTTTGTTGTTTGGTCAAGCGATTCAAACAGCTGGTACAGTTAAAGGGCGCGGCTCAAAACAGCATGCCAAGTCTGACTGGATGGAAATGGAAAAAGACCGTGGTATTTCGATTACTACCTCAGTCATGCAGTTTCCTTACTCTGATTGCCTAGTTAACCTGCTTGATACGCCTGGTCACGAAGACTTCTCGGAAGATACCTACCGTACGCTCACTGCAGTTGACTCATGTCTGATGGTTATTGACTCGGCTAAAGGTGTAGAGGATCGTACCCGTAAGCTAATGGAAGTCACGCGTCTACGTGACACGCCAATTATCACCTTTATGAACAAGTGTGACCGTGATATTCGCGATCCTATGGAGTTGCTAGACGAAGTTGAAACTGAGCTTAACATCGCTTGTGCGCCAGTTACTTGGCCGATAGGCTGTGGTAAATCCTTTAAAGGTGTTTATCACCTACACCGTGACGAGACTATCTTGTACCAAACGGGTCAAGGTCACACTATTCAGGAAGTGCGCATTGTTAAGGGACTAGACAACCCTGAGCTAGATACTGAAATCGGCAGCGAGCTTGCTGAGTTATTACGTGAAGAGCTTGAGTTAGTACTTGGTGCATCACACGAGTTTGACCATGATGCTTTCTTGAAAGGCGAGCTTTGCCCGGTTTACTTTGGTACAGCGCTAGGTAACTTTGGTGTAGACCACATGCTAGATGGCCTAACTGAGTGGGCGCCTAAGCCGCAGCCTCGTGAGACCGACATACGCACGATTGAAGCCACAGATAACAAATTCACCGGTTTCGTATTTAAAATCCAAGCTAACATGGATCCAAAACATCGTGACCGCGTTGCCTTTATGCGTATTGTCTCAGGCAAATACGAGAAAGGCATGAAGATGCGCCATGTGCGCGTGGGTAAAGATGTGCGTATTTCTGATGCGTTGACCTTTGTTGCGGGCGATCGTGAGCAGGTTGAACAAGCATTCCCGGGTGATATCATTGGTCTGCATAACCATGGCACAATTCAAATTGGTGATACCTTTACTCAAGGCGATGCGCTTAAGTTCACAGGTATTCCTAACTTCGCACCGGAAATGTTCCGCCGTATTCGCCTAAAAGACCCATTAAAGCAAAAGCAGTTGCTTAAAGGCCTAGTTCAGCTTTCTGAAGAAGGTGCGGTGCAGGTATTTAGGCCGCTTGATACTAACGACTTGATTGTTGGCGCAGTTGGTGTGCTGCAGTTTGAAGTGGTTGTTGGCCGTTTAAAGAGCGAATACAACGTAGAAGCGATTTACGAAGCCATTAGCGTGAGCACTGCTCGCTGGGTTTACTGTGATGATGAACGTAAACTCGAAGAATTTCGCCGTAAGTGCAGTGGTAACTTGGCATTAGATGGCGGTGATAACCTAACGTATATCGCGCCGACTATGGTTAACCTAAACCTGTCGATGGAGCGTTACCCTGATATTGAATTTGCTAAGACTCGTGAAAACTAGCGCTTAGTTTGCTCGAACCTAAAAGGTGACCATTGCGTCACCTTTTTTTATGCAGTTTAATGAATAGGCTGAGTATTTGGAGATCATCATGCTGCAAAAATTTCTACGAGTATGCGTTATTCGCCCGTGGCGAGCTTATATAAGCTGGTGTGATGAGATGGGACTCACCCTTGAGAATAAGCGTAGCTGCGCGCCAAGGCGTGAAGAACCCGACATAGAAGACTCACAACCTAAAAAGATCAATGATGGTTTGAATGGGCAAAAATCGCCGCAAAAGGCAAAATAGTAAATTGGAGTAGGAAGGCTAGCATGTTTGATACTCACGCTCATTATGACTTTAATGACTTTGACCCTTGGCGAGCGCAGCTTTTTGATGAGTTAAGTAAGCAAGGCGTTAATAAAGTATTAATTCCTGGGGTATCACTATCTCGCAGCGTTAAGCAAATTTCAGTGGCCAAACAGTTCGATTGTTACTATGCGCTGGGCATGCACCCCTGGTATTTACCCAAAGATATCAGCCAATCTCTAGTTAAATTAGATAACCTACTAAGTGAGCAAAGGGGAGATGCTAGCCTAGTTGCTCTGGGGGAGTGCGGGCTCGATAAGCTCGTTGATGGCTTTGATAAGCAAGTGGAGTTATTTGAAGGTCAATTAGCTCTTGCTCATCAATATGAGCTGCCGGTGATCTTGCATTGCGTAAGGGCTCACGAGGAGGTATTAGCAAGATTAAAGCAACAAAACCTGGCAAAAGCCGGAGTGGTGCATGGCTTTTATGGCTCAACAGAGTTGGCAAAACGTTACATCAGTCTTGGTTATAAACTAGGAATTGGAGGGCTATTACTGCGCGACAATGCCAAGAAGTTACAAGAAGCTGTTGCTCATATTCCTTTAGAGCATATGGTGGTTGAGACCGATAACGTAAAATTTACCGTACAAGATGCCAGCGATTTTCCTGCCTATTGCCAAAAAATTCAAAAAATCACAACCAAAATCGCAAATTTACAAAATTTACCTACTGTTTTTGTCGTAGAACAGCTTGTTCGCAACAGTTTGCAACTGCTTGAGGTTTAATTCTTTTTTTGCAAACGTCGTTGGAATAAACACCAATCTTATCCTAAGATCCTGAAATTAAACTCTAAAAATTTGATCAAAACGGCGCTTTTCTGCCAACGCTCGGTTATAATCTACCTCGGAAATTTGGTGAGTTAACAACATTAATAATAACTGTTAACAAAAGGGTGATGTTTAATGGATATAGTAATGAGTTTGGTAGGGGTGGTCACCTTACTTGCAATTGGCTACCTATTATCAACAAACAAGAAAGCAATTAACATACGCACAGTAGGTGGTGCGTTAGCTATTCAAGCTTTCTTCGCGGGTTTTGTACTTTATGTTCCAATCGGTCAACAAGTGCTTGGTGGAGTTTCTCAAGCAGTAGCTGACGTAATTGGTTATTCTCAAGCGGGTATCGACTTCCTATTTGGTGGTTTAGGTACTGACGCTATGTTTGGTAACGGTGTAGGCTTCGTATTTGCTGTTCGCGTACTACCAGTTATCATTTTCTTCTCTTCTCTAATCGCTGTTCTTTACTACCTTGGCATCATGCAGGCAGTAATTAAGTTCATCGGTGGTGGTCTACAAAAAGCGCTGGGTACTAGCCGTACAGAGTCTATGTCTGCAACTGCAAACATCTTCGTTGGTCAAACCGAAGCGCCTTTAGTTGTTCGTCCTTTCATTCCTTCAATGACTAACTCAGAGCTATTTGCCATCATGGTAGGTGGTCTAGCTTCTATCGCTGGTGCGGTATTAGCGGGTTATGCTGGTATGGGCGTTAAAATTGAGTACCTAGTTGCAGCGTCATTCATGGCAGCTCCTGGTGGCTTAATGATGGCTAAACTGATGCACCCTGAAACTGAAGAAACCAAAAACGAAATGACTGACTTGCCTGAAGAAGAAGACAAGCCAGCTAACGTTATTGATGCTGCTGCGGCAGGTGCTTCTTCTGGTATGCACTTAGCGTTAAACGTAGGTGCAATGCTACTGGCATTCGTTGGTCTTATCGCAATGATCAACGGCATGTTAGGTGGCATCGGTGGTTGGTTTGGCATGGATAACCTATCTCTAGAGTTAATCCTTGGCTATATCTTCATGCCTTTAGCATTCCTAATCGGTGTACCTTGGAACGAAGCAATGGTTGCGGGTTCTTTCATCGGTCAAAAAATCGTAGTTAACGAATTCGTTGCTTACCTGAACTTTGCTCCTTACCTAAAAGACGTTGCTGACGGCGGCCTATTAGTTGAAGCAACAGGTCAAGTAATGAGTGATCGTACTAAGGCGATTATTTCATTCGCATTATGTGGTTTTGCTAACCTTTCTTCTATCGCGATTCTTCTTGGTGGTCTTGGTGCAATGGCGCCGTCACGCCGCCACGATTTAGCGAAGTTAGGTGTACGTGCAGTGATTGCTGCATCTCTAGCTAACCTAATGAGTGCAACACTAGCTGGTTTATTCTTAGCAATCTAATAATTATAAGGAGCCTTAATTGGCTCCTGTTTATATCTGCTGCTGTGCTGGGGAGCACAAACAGTAGGTGTAAACATGTGTTGTACCACCTTTTCCACGAAGTAAATTTGAGTTGCATTCCCTGCGAGCAATCGCTAAGAACGCGCTTTATCGGTGAGAACTTGTTGGCGGTTTACATGGTTTTTGACATGAAACCGAAGTGCTCACTAGTACAAAATTTAATGTCTCGAAGCAGATAGTCCGTGATGTTAATTGAATCACTGGCACATAATATCGAGTCATTAAACCAACGCTACATAAATGGTAGCGAATTGATGAAAAATGGGGTTGATGATGAAAAACGTTAAAACTTTAGCATTAGCAGTAGCTGCGGCAGCTACTATGACTGCAACTACAGCACAAGCTGAGCAATACTACGGTTTTGCTAATGTGTCTATAAACTACCTAGACTGGACTTCAAACACGACTGAACGTTCTGGTAAAGAAGACTTCGTATATTTAGAAGTTGAAGGTGGTGCGGGTTACGATTGGGGTGATGTATATGGCTTCATCGACTTCGAAAACCCAACCAAAATGAACTGGAAAGAAGAGCAAAAAACTCAAAACCCACAAAAGCAATTCCGTATTGCTGCTAAGGGTTCTGTTGCTGTAAACATGGGCGATAGCAACTTCAATTACTATGGTCACTTATACAGCATCTCTGACTCTTCAGGTTTCTACGAGCAAAACACAGTATTAGGTGTTAGCTACGACTACAATACTGACTTTGGTCTATGGGTTAAGCCTTTCTTAGGCGCTCACTTTGTTCATAACAACTTCATCGGCGCTGGCTTTAACGGCGGCATGGGTGGTTGGGTACTTGGCTACAACTTCAAGCTAGGTGGCCAAGACATGATGATCACTAACTGGAACGAAATCGAATTCAGCCGTAGCGATGAGCACGCTGGTGCCAACGGTGGTAAAACTGGTCTAAACGGTGCGGTAGCACTATGGTGGAATGCAACTAAAGATTTCACTTTAGGTGTTCAATACCGTTACGCTCACCAGAAGCTAGGTTCTGCAGAATACCAAAATGCAGCAATCTTCTCTGCTAAGTACAACTTCTAAGTTGTACTTTTGGGAGCCATTTATGGCTCCCATATTTTTATGTGAATTTACGTAAAATTTACATAAAAATATGGGAATTTCATAAATTTTTAGTAAAGTACATTGTTCCCTATATCATAATAACCAATGTACTTTATTAAAGGTTAAACGCGCTAAAACGGACTTTTCGCGGAAATAGATGTCACATGTCTATGTTTCTCTTTTCCGGTCTTCATGGATTCAAGTCGTGGTACTCGCTATCAGATTGAATACAACATTGAGCAAGCTCATGACTTTTTACTGTGAGTTTGTTGGCAATAAATTGAGAAGGCCCGGCCATAACAATAATCATATAAGCCAGCTAATTATGTTGCCTATTCAGACTATTTTTTATATTTGTTTCGGAGAACAAAAATGACTGATTTAAAGCAAGCCGCCCAAATGGGAATTCAATTAATGGATCTCACCACCTTGAATGATAATGATACTGATCAAAAGGTTATCGATCTGTGTCATAAGGCGAAAACGCCAGCTGGCAACACAGCGGCAATTTGTATTTACCCACGTTTTATCCCAATCGCTCGTAAAACGCTGAACGAGCTTAACTGCGAAGATGTAAAAATCGCCACAGTGACTAACTTCCCTCATGGTAACGATGACATTGCAATTGCTGTGCTTGAAACTCGCGCAGCTGTTGCTTACGGCGCAGATGAAGTTGACGTTGTATTCCCATATCGTGCATTGATGGCAGGAAATGAAACTGTTGGTTTTGAGCTAGTAAAAGCGTGTAAAGAAGCCTGTGGTGAAGACGTACTGTTAAAAGTGATTATCGAATCTGGTGAGCTAAACGACCCAGCATTAATCCGTAAAGCATCTGAGTTGTCAATCGACGCCGGTGCTGACTTCATTAAAACCTCTACAGGTAAAGTGCCAGTTAACGCTACCATTGAAGCTGCTGAAATCATGCTAACTGTTATCAGCGAAAAGAACACTAAAGTTGGTTTTAAACCAGCAGGCGGTGTACGTGATGCTGCGCAAACAGCAGAGTTTCTAGGCGTTGCTCAGCGTATTCTAGGTGACGACTGGGTTAGCCCGCGCACCTTCCGCTTTGGTGCATCAAGCCTATTAAACAGCTTGCTTCATACTCTTGAGCTTGCAGAAGCACCTCAAGCAAACCAGGGTTACTAATTTCAATTAGGTTTGCCGTATTCAAGTACCTGCAGCGGTGTCATTTTTGGACTCGGTTGCAGGTTGTTTGATTTAAAGTGACCTAACCCTAGGTGACTAGAGGAGCAGTATATGTTTCTAGCACAAGAGATTATTCGTAAAAAGCGTAATGGTGAAGCCCTGTCACAAGCTGAGATCCAGTTCTTTGTGGATGGCATCACCAACAACAGTGTTTCTGAAGGGCAGATTGCCGCACTGGGAATGGCTGTTTACTTTAATGATATGAACATGGATGAGCGTATTGCATTAACCAGTGCCATGCGCGACTCAGGTACAGTGCTTAATTGGGACAGCTTAAAAGTTCATGGCCCAATTATCGACAAACATAGTACAGGCGGCGTAGGTGACGTGATTAGCCTTATGCTTGGCCCAATGGCGGCAGCTTGTGGTGGCTATGTACCTATGATTTCAGGCCGCGGCCTTGGCCATACCGGTGGCACCTTAGATAAGTTTGATGCGATTCCAGGTTATCAAACTGAGCCAGACAGCGAGCTATTTCGTAAGGTAGTGAAAGATGCTGGTGTGGCGATTATTGGTCAAACGGGTGATTTAGTCCCTGCAGACAAGCGCTTTTACTCTATTCGCGATAATACAGCGACAGTTGAGTCTATTTCACTGATCACGGCTTCGATTCTATCGAAAAAGCTAGCAGCTGGTTTAGATGCCTTAGCAATGGATGTCAAAGTCGGTTCTGGCGCATTTATGCCAACCTATGAAGCCTCTGAAGAGCTTGCTAAGAGTATCACTGCAGTGGCTAACGGCGCAGGCACTAAAACTACCGCCTTGCTAACCGACATGAATCAAGTGTTAGCTTCATGTGCAGGTAACGCACTTGAAGTAAAAGAGGCTATTCAATTTTTAACCGGCGAGTATCGTAATCCGCGTCTTTATGAAGTCACCATGGGACTGTGTGCAGAAATGTTGCAACTTGGCGGACTGGCCAAGGATGAGACGGAAGCACGAAATAAACTCAACATGGTACTAGATAATGGTTTAGCGGCTGAAAAGTTCGCTAAAATGGTATCAGGATTAGGCGGGCCAACAGATTTTGTTGAAGCGTATGACAAGTACCTACCAAAAGCTGGCATCATTAAACCTGTTTACGCAGATAAAGCTGGCTTTGTAAATCAAATGGACACCCGTGAGCTTGGACTATCTGTGGTGACATTAGGTGGCGGACGTCGTAAACCTGGTGATGCGTTAGATTACAGTGTAGGTCTTTCAGATGTTGTAGCGCTTGGCAGTCAAGTTAATGCAGACAAACCTATTGCAGTGATACATGCACAAACGCAAGCGGCTTTTGAAGAGGCCGAGCAAGCGGTGAAAGCAGCAATTATTATTGCCGATACAGCGCCTGAGGCGACACCAGAAATTTACCGCTATATCCGCCACGGCGATTGCTAAGAGGTAAAGTTATGAAACGTACATTTATTTTAATGCTAGATTCTTTCGGTTTAGGTGCGACAGAAGATGCCGATAAATTCGGTGATGTTGGCTCTGACACCTTTGGTCATATTGCCAAGGCGTGTGCACAGGGCGAGGCTGAAGATGGCCGCAGCGGCCCGCTAACTCTGCCAAATCTAGCTAAGCTTGGTCTAGGTCACGCAGGTTTTGAGTCAACCGGTAAGTTTGCTGATGGCTTTGACGATAAAGTTGAAGTGATAGGTGCATACGGCCACGCTAAAGAGCTAAGTTCAGGTAAAGACACTCCAAGTGGTCACTGGGAAATGGCTGGTGTGCCAGTATTGTATGAATGGGGTTATTTCAAAGACGTTGAAAACTCATTCCCAACTGAGCTCACCGATAAAATTCTCGAGCGAGCAGGGCTAGATGGCTTTTTAGGTAACTGCCATTCATCGGGTACTGTGATCCTAGAAAAGCTGGGTGAAGAGCACATGAAAACCGGCAAGCCGATTTTCTATACTTCTGCTGACTCAGTATTTCAGATTGCTTGTCACGAAGAAACTTTTGGGCTTGAGAACTTGTATCGCTTGTGTGAAATCGCTCGTGAAGAGCTTGAGCCGTACAACATTGGCCGCGTTATCGCTCGTCCATTTGTGGGCAGCGATGCAAGTGACTTTGCTCGTACTGGCAATCGTCATGATTATGCGGTTCAACCTCCTGCGCCAACTGTGCTCGATAAGCTAAAAGAGGCCGGCGGTGAAGTGGTTTCTATCGGTAAGATTGCTGATATCTACGCTAACTGCGGTATTACGCAAAAGTTCAAGGCGAACGGTTTAGAGCAGCTGTTTGATAGCACACTTGAGCAGGTTAAACGCGCAGGTGACAACACTATCGTGTTTACTAACTTTGTTGATTTTGACTCGCATTATGGTCACCGCCGCGACATTGCCGGTTATGCCAAAGCGCTAGAGTATTTCGACTCACGTTTACCTGAGCTATTTGAAATTTTGCAGCCAGATGATTTGGTGATTTTCACCGCTGATCACGGCTGTGACCCATCTTGGCAAGGCACCGACCACACCCGCGAACACGTGCCAGTACTGGCGCTAGGTGGCGGCTTAGCTGCTGGCTCATTAGGGCGTCGTAATTCATTTGCTGATATTGGTCAGTCTATTGCAAGTTACTTTGGTTTACCTGCAATGGATTACGGTGAGTCGTTCATTTAACGGCTTTACCAACAACACATTTAATCATGAGCCCAACTAACTTGCGAATAACAGCATGTGGGCTCATAAGTTGAATATTTAAAGAAACATAGGGGTTATATTCATGGCAACACCACACATTAATGCAGCTGAAGGCGCATTTGCTGAAACCGTTTTATTTCCTGGCGATCCACTACGCGCTAAGTACATTGCTGAGACTTTCTTAGAAGATGTAGAGCAAGTGACTGACGTACGTAACATGCTAGGTTTTACTGGTACTTACAAAGGTAAGCGTATCTCTGTTATGGGTAGTGGTATGGGCATTCCATCTTGCTCTATCTATGCTCACGAGCTAATCAAAGAATACGGTGTTAAAAACCTAATCCGTGTTGGTAGTTGTGGCGCGATTAGTGCTGACGTTAAGCTTCGCGACGTGATCATCGGTATGGGTGCTTGTACTGATTCACAAGCAAACCGTTTACGTTTTAAAAACCAAGATTTTGCGGCAATTGCTGACTACAGTCTACTAAGCGCTGTTGTTGAATCTGCTAAAAAGCATGATATTAAGACAAAAGTGGGTAATGTATTCTCTGCTGATCTATTCTACACGCCAGACCCAGAAATGTTTGACGTAATGGAGCGCATGGGCGTTCTTGGTGTAGAAATGGAAGCTGCTGGTCTATACGGCGTAGCACACGAACTAGGTGCAAAAGCGCTGTGTGTTGTAACTGTTTCTGACCACATCCGTACTGGTGAGCAAACCACTTCTGATGAGCGTCAAACGACTTTCAATGACATGATTATCATGACATTAGATGCTGCGGTTGACCTATAATCATTAGCTTTAATTAGTTGAATGAATTAGAAAAGGGCTCATAGAGCCCTTTTTTGTTGCTGTTTTAACTGCTGCAATTATTTGGGCTTAGCTTCAACTTCTGTCTGTTGTGCTTTACCTTTAGCGCGTTTCTCAGCTGATTTTGTCGCTTTTTTTCTTACCTTAGTTGGCGCCAGCCTGGTTTTAGCGCGGGTACGTCTACGCATAAAGTCAGCCCGCTTAAACGATAGCGCGCGCGATAGCATTAAACCAATTACCCCCGCGACAACCAACATCATTTGCTGCAGCTCCATGCTCTTTTCATGTAGCACCTTAATTTCTTCAAAGAAGTGCTTTAGGTTGAGACGAATTTCAACATACCCCAGATTATTACCATTTTGGATGACATTTTCGATAAGTGGTGGGTAGCTTTGCAGTAAGCGCTTCATTTCGTCTGAATTAGCCGCGTATTCTTCGTAGGTGAGACTTTGCGAGAAGGCTAGACGCAATCCCTGTGAACTATAGATATGGATTGAAACCACTTTTGGGTCTTGAGTTAACGAGTTTGCTAACCATTGCAGTTGCTCATCATTTTGCAGGTACATAGCGGGTGCTGCGCCCGTCGCCACCTGTTTAGCCAGTAACCTTGCCATGATTTCAGTTTGGGATTGTATTAACTCTTGGCCGTTTTTAAGACTGGTTTGCCAAAGGTTCACTAAGCCAAAAATCAACGCGATTGCTGAGATGACTTGGAGCAGGCGGCTAAACTGTTGCCTTTTCTTAAGACCTTTAACAAATATCACTTTAATCCTCAGTTATTATTCTGTTTAATGTGAGTGGTTCGAGCCGAGGTATGACGCCTACTAGACTCACTAGAGAATGTAAGTTTTAAGCTAGCTTTCAAGTCACGCTTATATTTTTTGGCTAAAGAGCACTTAGTGGAAAGAGTATCAAGAGCATAATAAGTTTATGTTATCCAAAGCGAAAAGCAATGGTATTCACGGCTGAAGGTGCGTTTATTTTATTCTTGTTACAGCTGAGTCCTTACAGCGATATATCGTGCTGATGAGAATAAACCGTCATTCATTTCCCTATGTAACAATAACGCTAGTAAAGCAGACTAGCAGTGATAACAGCGGAGTATATTGTGGTTGAAGTTAGCGTTCTAAATTGGTTAACCAAGCAAACAACAAGTGTTTTAGACCTTGAACACGGGCAAGTTAGCCGCTATCAGGAATCTCAATTCGATAAAATAAGCTCAGCTACAAGCGCTCAATTGCGAGTGGTGTTTGACCCAAGTGATACTGATACCTGCGCCGCGCTTGATAACTGGTTGGCAAAGCTAACATTGACACGAGTAACATCAAACTATTCGATATGTTTGCTAACGCGTAGTAACAGTTACCTTGGCTTTGAGCTGACATTTAATGCTCAACATCAAGACGTGGTAGCTGATTTTCCCAGCTCAAGTTTAGCGCAATATTTTTGGATGACTCAGCCTTTAGCAAAACTCGCTCAGCCAGGTTTGCTAGTGATGGATATGGACTCGACAGCCATTGAAATTGAGTGTATTGACGAGTTAGCCGCGATGGCTGGAGTAGGTGATGCGGTCGCTGAAGTGACGGCTCAGGCCATGCGTGGAGAGCTTGATTTTGAGCAAAGCCTGCGCACCAGAGTGAGTAAACTTGCTGGTGCTGATGAGGCAATTATTACTGAGCTTTGCGCTAATTTACCGATTATGCCAGGGCTTGAGGATTCGCTTAGTGAGCTTAAGCAGCACCAGTGGAAGTTAGTGGTTGCATCTGGTGGCTTTACACCTTTTGTGAACGACTTAAAGCAAAAACTGGGTTTAGATGCCGCGTTTGCCAATGAGCTGGTGATTGAAAGCGGCACGCTTAATGGCACCGTTACGGGCGATGTAGTCGACGCTCAGTACAAAGCCGATGTGGTGGTACGTATGGCTGAGCAATGGGGTATAGGGTGCGGGCAGCGTGTTGCAATTGGTGATGGTGCTAACGATATTCCTATGATTAATCAGGCTGATTTAGGCTTGGCATTTCACGCGAAACCTAAATTAAAACAGCAAGCCGATATTGCTATCGATAGGCTAGATATGCGCGCGCTGGTATTCTGTTTACAGGGCTAATCTCTTTACTGGGCTAGTTTCTGTACTGGACCAACAGTGAGTTAAAAGGTTTTGTTTTGAAAGCGCCTTATTGCCTAAGCGGTTGCGCTTGGGCAATTGAAACGCTAGTTTAGTATTATCACTCTAATTAAATTTTACCCTGTTTTGAATCTAGCTATTAAACAAGAGTCATTATTCCTTCCTTACCGTCAAGGGCAGCTGCATTTACGCCACATTGCCCCAAAGCTAGCTACACATAATCATCCACCCATTTTGATGCTGCATGGCGCTATGTCTAACGGCAAGGTGTTTTATAGCGATAAAGGTAAGGGCTTAGCGTGTTTTTTAGCAAAAGCTGGGTTTGATGTTTATGTGCTTGATAGTGCTGGGCGCGGTTTAAGCGAGCCTCCAATTAGCCGTGATTTTAACCTTGGGCAAAGCGATGTGATTAAAGAACAACTGCCGCTAGCACAAGCGTTTATTTTAAAGCGTCATCCTCTTGAGCAAAAAGTGCATTGGTGTGCCCATTCATGGGGCGGCGTGTTAATGGCGAGCTGTATCGTGCGCTTTGAGCATATTCAGCAAAGTGTATTGTCACTACTGACCTTTGGTACTAAGCGAACCATTAAGGTTCAGAACTGGCGCAAATGGTTAATGGTGGATTTGGTGTGGAATCGACTGGCACCAGCCTGTGCTAAAAAGACCGGTTTTTTGAATGCGCAAAAGCTTAAAATGGGTATGGATAATGAAACCCGAGCCTCGCTTAGCAATACCATAGATTGGGTACGAGGTGACTGGATAGACACTGATGATGGTTTTGACTACCGTCAGGCTGCTGTAGATGTTAACTGGCCTAAAACCTGGTTTATTGCGGCTAAAAAAGATCGCGTGTTAGGTAATCCATCTGATGTACAAGATATGCTGGCAGAGTGTGGCCTAAACGAGGCTAAGTATACCTTGCTAGCTAAGCGAAATGGTTATCTTGATGATTATGATCATGCATCTATGCTTACCGCCCCTCATGCCATTGACGATCATTTTGTGCAGATCCGTCAGTGGTACTTAGCGCATGATCTTGGTTGAGGTGCAAAAGTATTTTTGGACTGAAATATATTAGTTAGCAGCGGAGCGTTGCTATTACTGATTAAGCTCAGGAAAGCGCAGCTCAACCTCGGCGGTAATATCAATCAACTCACCAGTACCCACCACGCGCCAAAGCTGTTCTTCCAGTTGTTTTGCCCTATGAGGTGCGTGGACATTGATAAACTCTAACTCGCGGCGAATGTACTTCATATCTGGCTTGCCTGTTGCGCCTCGGTAAACTCGCAGTGCCATAAATTTACCCGTCGATTTACTCTGCTTGATGAACAAAGCTTGTGATTCACTCGATTCAAACTCAGACACCACCTGACAAACTAAATGAATGTTGCCGCGGGCATGTTTTGTAAGCTGAATGAATACCTCAAAAAAGTCCATATCATGAGTGGGTTTCATTGCCTTAATAGGGTCAAGAATGTGTTCTTTTAAAACACCATTGTCCAGCAGAGGTGTCATGTCGTATTGCAAAACTTTGTCAGCATTTTGAGCAAATAAATGACTTATTTCATCAGGTTTTGTGCCTACTCCTAAACAGCCCATTTGCAGGTTCTTAGCGGTCTTTTCAATAAAGTAAGGCACACCCACCAGTTGCCTCATCGCTAAGTTTTTCATGCCATCAGCGAGCTCTTTCTGCTCTCCTTGAGTGTCAGATAGCTGAGCGAGTTTTTCTTTGTTGTGGACGATGAGTTTATTGAGAAACTCAACACCATTGTGAGTGCTATGACCGATATTGGCACTAAGATGCAAGATCTGTCCATTCTGACGAGCACGCAGTAATTGGTAGGGCTGATTACTCAGATCGGTTTTCCCAGCCATGGTTTGCAGCCTAGGGAAGCTAAGTTGAACCTCTGCAGGAAATTGGAAGTCAATTGGTTCATCTAAATAAACCTGTAAGCCGCGACTCGATATATCATGGGTAATCCCTACCGCTTTCTTACCATTTTGCAGCACATGCACCAGAGTTTTAAAGGCAAAGCGTGCTTCACGGCGGCGTTCGCTAAAAGGCATGGATACTTTTCTAATGGTATCTTTAGCGACTTTTTTCTGGGTAAAGACTTTAAGTTTATTGACGTTATCGTTATTAAACCACTGCTTATACTGCGCTTTTATTTCATCATTGGTAAGGTCGATAAGTTGTAGCACGTGAGTGAACTTAGCCAACTCAGTTTCAGTGAGGCTTGCGTAGCGTTGATCTTCACCGGGCAAGGTTGAGGTTTTATAGTTTTTACTGTGATCGATCTTTTGCACCGTGACCTTAAATACCCGCCAGCTTGCTTTTGAAGCACTAAAACCTAAAAACAGAGGCAGGCTATCATGCTCTTTAAGTTCAGCAAGGGTTGCTGAGTAAAACCTCAGTTGCCCGTTGGCATTGTGGGTAAAGCAAAACATCAAATGATGATCGGGGTTTGTCGGTTGTTTAACCAGATTAACCAGGCGTTTAAAGGTGAGCAGTTCAGGTAGCTGGCTAACGTTATTTTCATCAGAGAAGTAATGCTGGAGCGGTTGGTTACCTCTGGCAAGCAGCTCATGAGTGATCTGAGGTCTGCCATTGACCATAGCGATAAACAGCGGTAAATGAGGCTGCAGCGGCAGGTAGTGACGCTCATGGCCTAAGCCTTTTGCCGTTACATTTACGTCGTTAATGTCAACTTTATAGCGAAACTTGTAGCCGCGAATTAGCTGGGTAATGACCTGATCTAGTTCTTTACCGCCGCCGACGCGTTTAAGGCGAAATATGGCGTTGTTGTCTTTGTTTTCGATATTGACGATTTGATAGTCAACGCCATGTTGTAAATCTTCAAAGAAGAACTCTTCATTCAAGTCCAGTAGTTTGACCTTAAGTGGCTCATCTTGATCAAATCTATGCTTAATCGGTAATTTGACGCGGGCACCACCGACAGATAAATCCAGCGTAGCGCCAAATGTTTTCGCGCCGTTTGCCTGGCTGGCCTCAATCTTAATGCTGTAGTTCATCCGCTCTTCGCTGCGGTGAAAATAGCTGCCTAAAACCACACCCGGAACCAAAAATTGGTTAGTAGGCGATTCCGCTTCATTAACCGTGTCTCTAGCTTTGGCTCTGCGTTGACGGTGAGATTCAATCACATGCTCATAGACACCAAGGGTGTATTTGTTTCGATAGAGTGGGAGTGCGCTTAATAGCGCTTCTTTGGCTGGTTCATCAAGAAAATGACGCTGCTCGGCTATGGTCACTTCTTCACATGGCAGCTCAGATTTATCGCGCAAATCAATAATACGCGTACACGCCGCAGTGATGCGGTTTAGCTCCATTTTTATCAAAAAACGGCTAGAGTTACTTTCACCCGCGGTTAATTGCTCGAAGATGTCGGCGAAGTCAGGCTCCATCATCAAGGGTTTTAACTGTTCAATTAATTCGCTGTGATTGTCTAAACTCATTCTGGCATCGTTTTATTGATTAGTTTTATAATGATTATTGTCAGTGCGGCTGATAGTCTTATCGGCAGACAAAGGCGATACTTGATTATCTCAGGTGAGATAATGTTTTTCCAATCTTTAGATAATCTTAAGTGTTGCAGCCAAGTAAAAACAAGATAGAGACTTATGGCAAAAAATAAGACCGCATACGTTTGTAATGAGTGTGGACAAGACTTTCCCCGCTGGCAAGGTCAATGTAGCGCATGTAACGAGTGGAATACGATTACCGAAGTACGTTTAGGCAGCTCAAGCGCGAAGCGTACTCATCAATTTTCTGGCTATGCAGGGCAAACCAGTAATCAAGTACAAACCTTAGATCAAATTGATTTGTCTGAGCTGCCGCGTATTGCCAGTAGCTTTGGCGAGTTCGACAGAGTGCTTGGTGGTGGTATTGTGCCAGGCAGCGCGATTTTAATTGGTGGTCATCCTGGCGCCGGTAAAAGTACCTTGCTACTGCAAACCCTGTGTCAGTTATCCGAGTCGATGAATGCACTGTACGTAACGGGTGAGGAGTCACTGCAACAGGTAGCTATGCGTGCTCACCGATTAGGACTGCCAACACAAAAACTTCGCATGCTCTCTGAGACTTCGGTAGAAGCTATTTGCGATATTGCCTTAAATGAAAAGCCAAAAATTATGGTGGTGGACTCGATTCAGGTAATGCATATGGCTGATATTCAGTCTTCACCTGGCAGTGTGTCTCAGGTGCGGGAGTCGGCGTCGTATTTAACGCGCTTTGCTAAGCAGCAGGGCATTGCGGTGATTATGGTGGGCCATGTCACTAAAGATGGTAGCTTAGCTGGTCCTAAAGTGTTGGAGCACTGTATTGACTGCTCGGTTATGTTTGAAGGTGATAGTGATAGTCGCTATCGCACCTTACGCTCACATAAAAACCGTTTTGGTGCGATCAACGAGCTAGGTGTATTTGCCATGACCGAGCGTGGTTTAAAAGAAGTGGCGAATCCGTCTGCAATTTTTTTGTCTCGCGAGGAGGCAAGCTCTGGCTCATTGGTGATGGTTGTGTGGGAAGGCACGCGCCCTTTGTTGGTGGAATTGCAGGTACTTGTGGATAATTCCGCCATGGCGAACCCGCGCCGGGTTGCAGTTGGTATGGATGCTAACCGCTTAGCGATGTTGCTTGCGGTTATGCATCGTCACGGTGGCTTGCAAATGTCAGATCAAGACGTATTCGTCAACGTGGTCGGCGGCGTTAAAGTCAGCGAAACCAGTGCGGACTTAACCTTGTTGTTAGCTATGGTTTCAAGCTTTCGTGGTGAGATTATGTCACCTGAGCTAGTGGTATTTGGTGAGGTGGGGTTGTCTGGCGAGATTAGGCCTGTGCCGAATGGGCAGGAGCGTTTGATTGAGGCGGCTAAGCATGGCTTTAAACGTGCGATTGTCCCTAAAGCGAATATGCCAAAAAAAGCGCCAGAGGGTATGGAAGTGATAGGAGTGACTAAATTAGCTCAAGCATTAGAAGCGTTATAAATTATGCTCGCGAGATAATGTAGAGCGGAATACAGTCAATGCAAAAAAGCGCTCAAAAGAGCGCTTTTGGGTATGAATCGCTCCAACCAATGTAGGGAGCATGCTATCGCACTCGTTATTCGTTGTCTTTTAACTCGGCTAGTAGCTCAATTTCACGATTAAGTAGCTCAGCATCCCCGACATTGAGTTCAATGATCCGGCGCAAGTGACTAATGCTTTCTACATCAATGTGATGGCACTTTAATCCTAAATATTCAGGAGTTTTATGGATTAAAGTGGTCTCCATATGCAACTCAACATCCGAGTCTGGCAAAATAAATTCTAGCTTGAATCCTGTATTTACCTGACCAGTAAAATTATCAGGGCGTTTTACCAGTGCGCCGTTTAAACTCAAATCAAGGATTTTAGTGCGCCAAGATTGATCCGTCTGGATAATGTAGGCACTGGCTGCAAATAGGGTTCGTGAAAACTTACGTCGCTCATCCATGGTTACGTCCTTAAGAGTAAAAGGAGTTTATAAGTATCATACGTCAAAATCAGTCCTTATGTACCTCTGAGGAGTAGATTTGTTTTGGTAGCTCTATCACAAACTTAGCACCTTTTTCTGGCTCAGTAATAAGGTCAACTTTGCCTTTTAGCACCTGATTAACCAAATTAAATAAAATGTTCATCCCAAGGCCGCTACCGCCTTTACCTCGCTTGGTGGTAAAGAAAGGGGTGAATATTTGCTGCTTTACTGATTCCGTCATGCCATGGCCATCATCTTGGTAGGTCATTGTGAGTCCATCTTGGTGCTCCACAAACGTTAGTGACAAATTACCTGATTCGCCCTGCTTAAAACCATGGATAATAGAGTTATTTATTAAATTACTGATGATTTGATAGAAGGCGCCAGGGTGACTATGTAGCATAATATCGTCAGGGCACTCGTAATGATAATTGTGTGGCGTACGTGACAGTAATGGTTTAAGTGAAACAAAAATTTCATCGAGATAATGTTTAAGGTTGAAGTCGCGCAAGTCTTCATGGGATTGATCTACCGATACCTTCTTAAAGCTTTGGATTAATGTTGATGCGCGGTTAAGGTTGGACAGCACCAGCTTAGTACAGTCTGCCACTTCGTCTTGATAAGCTTGGAAGTCTTCATGGGATACCTCTCCAGCATCATATTTGCGGTTAAACTCGTCAACGCTATCTGCAAGGTGCGATATCGCGGTCACGCTGATCCCAATAGGTGTATTTATTTCATGAGTAATACTGGCCACTAGGCCGCCAAGCGTTGCCATTTTTTCTTTGTCGATGAGTTCGTCACGCGTGAGCTGAAGCTCTTCTGTTCGTGCTTTAACTCTATCCTCTAGCTCAATGTTGAGCGCTTTTAGCTGTGCCTCGGTTTCTTTCAAGGTTTGAATGTTCTTGATTGTGCCTGTTATGCGCTTGGGTCTGCCTTGTTCATCTCGCTCAACAACTTTGCCGCGGTTAAGTACCCAAATCCAAGAACCATCAAGTCCTAAACCACGATAGGTCAACTCAAAATCTTGTTTGCCAAGCTTAAGGCACTTTTCAATATCGGATTGAACCTCAAGTAAATCATCTGGGTGCACGACAGTGTTTAGAGTGTGCGCTAAATTTTTTTCAACCTCGGGGTAGGTTAAGAATACATTGGAACGTATTGCTTTCTTTGCGGCTAAATCCCAGTCCCAAAACTCATCTCCGCTGCCCCATAATGAAAGTTGCAGTCGCTGTTCACTTTTAGCGACTTTTTCCATCATTTCAACCTTGGTTCGAAACTTCTTTAGCTGCATTGAAACGAGTAACCACACAATTACTGTTGCAGCTAAAAGATAGAGTAGATAAGCCCACCAGGTTTGCCATGGTGCAGGAGCGATATAAATATCTAAGGTTCTGGTAGGGCTATATTGTTGGTTGATGTTACGAGCTCTAACTTGAAATTGATACTGCCCTGGCGCGAGCCCGGTAAAATGTGCCCTGTAACTTTTTTGGTCACTAAACCATTGGTTATGTAGACCTTGCATTCGATACTCATAGCTGATTTGACTCGCGTGATGCAGGTGCACACTATGGAATTTAAATGCAAACAGGGCATCTTTATGACTGAGGTTAAGCATTTTTGCATAACCAATATAGCCTGCTTGTGAGAAGCGATTATTCGGGCCTAATTGCTGTACTTTGCTGAGCAATAGAAACTCGTCAATAACCGGTGTTTTTGGTGCGCGAACAGGCGGTAATGCAGATACTAGTATATGGTTGAATCCGTTAATGCCACCTAAATAAACGCGATTATCACTATCAACAAAACCTGCGCCAAAGTTAAATTCGTTCGCCTGCAGTCCGTCGATATCGGTATAGTTTTTGTAGGAATTTTCTTTGGGATTATAGACAGATAAACCGTTCGAGGTGCCAATCCAAAGCTGATCAATATTGTCTTTCAACATGAGGTAGGCAACATTGTCGATTAAGCCTGAGTCTTTATTTAATAGTTG
The DNA here is from genome assembly GCF_012263345.1 of Shewanella sp. WXL01. Classification (NCBI taxonomy): domain Bacteria; kingdom Pseudomonadati; phylum Pseudomonadota; class Gammaproteobacteria; order Alteromonadales; family Shewanellaceae; genus Shewanella; species Shewanella sp. WXL01. The sequence goes on from NZ_JAAIKQ010000001.1 coordinate 916,570, forward strand.
TACCTGTTTGCTATTCGGGTCGAAAGCAAAAACGCCATCGCTGGAGGAAATCCATAGCTTTTCGTCAATGATATAAGCTTTAAATAGGTGCTTGCTGGGGAACTGTGGCAGTGTTTGCGGCGAATATTCGGTCATTTTACCTTGGGGCGTCATCTGAATAAGGCCGCCGCCATAGGTTAAAATCCAGTAGTTGTTTGCATCGTCCTGAAGAACGTTTGTCACTTCGTTGATTGGCAATCCATAACTATCATCGCTACTTGCAGCCCAGGTTCGAAATCCATTTTCTTGCCCCAAGAATAGGCTTAAACCGCCATCTTTAGTCGTCACCCAGGCTTGTTGCTGATTATCAAAATACAGGCTGTAGAGGTAGTCACTAGCTATGGTTTTTGGGTCGCTGGCGTTGTGGCGATACTGCTTGATATTGGCATTGTGACTGTCATACAGGTATAGGCCTTCACCTCGGGTACCTATCCAATACGTCCCTTCGGCGTCTTGTTTAATGAAGCTAATAAAGCTGTAAGGGTTAAAATCAGGATGTTCAAAGCGGCTAAACCCAATGATTTGTTTGTCTGCAGACTCATCTGCTAAATACAAACCTTGAGCAGTGCCTATCCATAGCTGATTACTGCTGTCTCGATAGATGCTACGTATGTCGGTATCAAGCAGGTTATGGTTGTCAAAGCTGTATTGATTGATAGTGTTAAAAACCAAGCCATTGAGGTAGGTCTTGCTTAAACCATCGCCTTTGCTGCCTATCCACAATTGGTTTTCTTCGTCAAGCCAGAGTTTGGTCATTGCCGTGCTGCGCAGGCTAGTGATATTGCCCGGCTCGTATTTGAGGTGCTTAAATTCACTTCTGTCCTGACTAAGCCATCCTAGGCCTGCATTTGCAAATGCAATCCATAAATTATTTTGTCTGTCTTGCTGTAGATCACTTATTGCAAAGCCCGTTAGGCTTGCTGGTAACATATCTTGTTTAAGCTCAACTAATGGGTTGCTGTATTGATCTGCAAGTAGTGATACACAAATTAGCGCATCTTGCTCATTGGCGACCCATAACCTGTGGTCTTCTCCCTGAGTTATAGCGTGAATCGGTTGATTTAAGGCAGGGTGTTGAAAACCATGAAATCGCTTGGCATGACTATCAAATAGCTGCAGCCCATTTTCGTGCGCTACCCACACCCGTTTTAAATCGTCAAAGTAGATGTGGGAGATATTCTCACCACTTAAATTGGCTTGATTAAGTTTATATTGGCCAGTGACATTGAGAGATTTAGGGTCAAAGATAAAAATCCCTTGGTCACTACCGAACCAGATGTTTCCTTCATTGTCTTCGCTAATAGCTTGTATACCAGTTTGTGGCAGATCAGTGACATCTTTAAAATGCTCAAAGGCATCGTTTTTGTGGTCATAGCGATTAATACCATCGCTTAAGGTACTCAGCCAGAGTTGTCCGCTCTTACTGTAGTAAAGGTGGCTTATGTGGTTGGCTGATGGGCCTGAGTTGCCATTTTTTAAATAGACTTTGATTTCAGCGCCATTGTAACGATTTAGCCCTGCTTGCGTCGCGACCCACAAATAGCCACTTTGATCTGTAACTAGATCGTTGACTGTATTCATCGATAAACCATGCTCAGCTGCTAGGGTTTCAAACTGTATAGATGCGGCAACTTGACCACTCAAAGCAAGAGTGGCCATCAAGGTTAAACAAAGTTGGCTGAGGGAGTTTACAAGCGCTTTCAAGCACAATTCCTATTTCAGTAAAAGGTATTAACGATACTGAAATAAGTGTAGGTGGAATTTGAATAATTGCGAGAAAATCAATGAAATACAAAAGGAGCACCGAAGTGCTCCTTTTAAGGTTTTAGGCTCTGCGCAAAGCCGCTTGATAGGTCAGGTTTTATACCAATAGGTGACCCATTAGGGCAATCACAGGTAGGGTGACCAGAGTACGTAGGATAAATACCATAAATAACTCGAAGAAGTTAACCGGGATCTTACTACCAATCAGTAGCGCACCCACTTCACTCATATAAATCAGCTGAGTGACTGATAGCGCAGCAATCACAAAGCGAGTGAGATCTGACTCAATTGAGCTTGCAAGAATTGATGGAATGAACATATCCGCAAAACCCACCACAATCGTTTGCGAGGCAGCACTTGCTTCAGGGATTTGCAATAGCTCTAGCAGTGGAATAAATGGCATGCCTAGGTAGGTAAAGATTGGCGTATGTTCAGCTAGAATCAATGCAACTGTACCAATCGCCATGACAACAGGGATAACGCCAAAGACCATATCAATGGCATTCTTCGAACCTTCAGATAAAAGTTGTTTCACGCCGCCCGCTTTCTCTGCGCGTTTTAGCGCTAGACCAAAGCCCCAACTAAAAATTCCATGTTCGGTAGGAATGCTCTCGCTATCTTGTTTGGCTTCACTACCATCGATGTATTCATCTTTCTTCCAAGACAGAGGTGGCAGCTTAGGTACTATGATCGCAGCAATAATACCGGCTAAACAGACAGTGATGTAAAAAGGTACGAATAAGTGCTCAAGCTTAACTTGTGAAATTACTACCAGACTAAAGGTAATGGATACCGCCGAGAAAGAGGTACCGATTACAGCGGCTTCTCTTTGAGTGTAGAAGTTTGTTTCGTATTGCTTATTGGTCATCAAAATACCAACACTGCCATCGCCTAACCATGAAGCCATACAGTTAACTGCACTACGACCCGGAAGATTAAATACCGGGCGCATGATTTTGGTTAGCAAAGTGCCAAAAAACTCTAGCAAGCCAAAGTTGAGCAGTAGTGGGAGTAACATACCTGCAAAGATAAATACTGAGAAGAGTGTTGGGATCAAGTCGTTTAGTACAAATCCACCTGTTGCCCCCGAAATGATTGGTTCAGGGCCAATCTGAAATTGTGCCATCACAATGAAAATAGCACCGAAAACACGTACTACGCTCCAAAATGGCGATACGTTAAGTAAGGTATTGAGAAAGTGGCTTTGAGTGACTTGTTTCGGTTGGCTGACTTTCACAACTATAGTGACTAAAGCCATTAACACGACAATGCCAGTTGCAATGGCTGGAATGATATCGCCAAAGTAGGCTTGCACACCTTTTGACAATACTGCAATTGGAATCGTGATTGCATCGTTATGACTAATCGGTGTCATAAATAATAACAGACCTATGATTGATGGGATCAAAAAGGTCAGTATGGTTTTTAAACTGTGTTGTTGTTTTTGTGTGGTCACTTTATTTGGCCTTTGTTCTTAAGTGCAACTGAGGTTGCGTTTAGCTTGCCGTCGCAGTTAGGTAGGAGTTCCTTCCCATAAGGGCGCAAGATTACTCTCAATATAGTTTGAAGTAAAATGATTAGTGGTTTGAATATTTATTTGCTTAAAGTGATTAGTTATTTTGCTGTCTGGTTCACATATTAAAATATATAACAATCAATGTGTTAAATAAATGTTTACCACTGGTTTGTGGGTGTCTTGTTTGGTGTGAAATGTATGTTACTTGGTGGGGCGTTATTTTTTGTTTTGAGCATGTCAGTTCCAGCTGCCACATCATGGAACTTAGAATGAAATTAATAACGAGTATAGCCAGTAGTATAATTACTGAACGAAAAACTGATTAACTTTACGTGAAAGCAAGAGGCAGCCCCATTTTTTTTTGTTCAACTTGAGTTAAGCTAGAGTTGATAAAAAATAAAAGCATACTGATGACACAACAAAAAAGAATTTCAAATCTAGCATTTCGCTTCGGTGCCCTAGGGATATTTGGGATTGCACTAGGATGGGCTATTGCCATTTTGATTGAGGTCGACAGTCTGTTGCATATCCCTGAGTTTATGGCGCGCACCAGTTTAAGCGAGCTAGGTACCTACTCAAAATCGCCTGCAGCGGTTTTTTTAAATGGTGGATTATTTTTTGGTAGTTTAAGTGTTGCTCTAAGCTGTTTACTGGCATTGCAATTATCAAAAGGCGTCGCTCACGGCGTCTTTTGGTTTGCTTTAGCTTTGCAGTTTATCACGTTAGCCGCTACGGGTTTGTTCCCTATGAATGTGCACCACCTGCATATGAATGCGGTATTTGCTTATCTTTGTTCAGGCGTTTTATTAGCGGTGAGTTTATTGAGTGTTAGCAAATACTTATCGCCGAAGCTGATGTGGTTAGCTAGAGTTATTGCGTTTTGGGTGGTTGTTGCCCATGTCGCTTTATTGGTTATCCCACAATACATTGAAATGTCGCAGTCAAAACCACTGCTTAATTACCTTATCGTTGTCGACCAAATCACGTCTATCTCACCAAAACCTGAGATTTGGTGGCAAGCCATGACTTACTGGAGTAGTTTGGCGTGTGTAGTTACTACAGCAATTATTAAACTAAATGCTGTGCGCAGCAGTTATCGCTAATCGCTGCGCACACAGTTATGTTGAAATATCCCTAGCTTGTTTGCGAAGTCATACCAGCTTGCCCAAACCAATAACCATTGCAATCTAATTGAGTGTTTTGATTTATGCCCAACTCATGGGATTGAAGCTCGTCAGCTCTTGAGAGCGCCGGTGCTGCAAGCTGCTCAAATGCCTGTTCAGCAATGACAAGATCATCAATGCTTCTTGCTGATAAACGCCAATAGTCGATACCCATTTGCTTCATATCATCCAATTCAGATAACAAGTTGATGCACCTGGCTGATTGAGTTTGAATGCCATTGAGCCTTAGTAGTGGTTGATTTTCCTGAGTCTGAACCAACAGCCCTTTTGGGTGCTGCTGACAGATGGTTTGGCAGTTGTCTTTATTTAGATTGAAGTGCTTAGCGGTAAAGCATCTTGCTGAGTGCGCTAATGGGATATGACCAAAACCGAATACTTCTACTTCAAATGCAGGCTTGGGCGTCATCACGTTATCGAGCCAGGCTTTAGACAGTTCATAAGGCATGACAAAACGAGTCATACCCTGTTTATGTAATAGCTCAAGTGAGGCGCGGTTGTAGTTGTTGATTGTCGGGCCGCAAACAAAGCCAAGCTTTGCCTGACTAGCTAGTTGAACCCCTGCCATATCATTGGCTTCAATTTGCCATTGGCCATTGTCGACGTAACGCTTAAGCTCAGTAAGCTCTGACTGGGCTTCAATGAGCGCCATGGTAGACAGAACAACATTTTTACCTGCATCGCTAAGTTGATGGACAATGGCAAGATAGTCTTTAAACTTTAGCTCGCGGCGCCTGCTGCAGACGGTTTCACCTAGATAAACCGTGTCTACCTTGCTTTGAGCTACCTGATTGTAAAAGTGTTCAGTATCTGCTTTTGACCAGCAGTAATGAATTGGGGCTAGAGATATTTTCATTGTGTTACTCGCTACTGCCATTGGCGGGCATAGGCCCCAAGTGTGGTGATTTGACCTTCAGATACCTTGGCAAGTGCCTGATCCCAGCTTGCTTGTGATACAAACTGCTCGGGTGAGCGCAGGTAGCTGTCAATGGCTTCACGCCATACTTTAGCTACTTGGGCAACATAGGCTGGGCTGCGTTGGCGTCCCTCAATTTTGAGAGAACGTATGCCAGCCTGAGCAAGCTCAGGAAGCAGGCTTAGGGTATTGAGGCTAGTAGGGGATTCGAGCAGGTGTTGTGGCTCATGTGTATGCTCGCTGAGATAGCGACCTTTACATACCACAGGGTAGCCAAGGTGCTGATCTTTACTTGAGCGCTCAATCAGCACTTCATTTAAACGAGTGAGTTTGTCGTCGCCATCATCTTGCCATCGTACATGCTGCGCTGGTGAGCATGAGCCGCCTGTATTGGGTGATTGTCCCGTCACATAAGAGGATAAGTGGCAGCGACCTTCCGCCATAATGCACAAGCTACCAAAAGCGAATACTTCCAAATCTACTGGACTCACTTTAGCGAGATCTTTTACCTGCTTCATCGACAGCACTCGCGGTAGTACAGCGCGCTCAATATTAAAGTTTTCTTTGTAGAACTGCAGCGCAGCTAAGTTGGTAGCGCTGGCCTGTACAGATAAGTGCAAAGGTAAATGTTTATGTTTGCTGGCGGCATAATCAAGCAAGGATAAATCTGCCACAATTAAAGCATCCAATCCAAGGTCGGCAGCGATATCTACCGCTTGATACCAGCGTGATTCTTCACCTGGTTTTGGGAAAGTATTAAGCGTGAGAAAGATTTTTTTATTCTGTTTTTTAGCGAGCACTATTGCTTTAGCGAGTTGCTGCTCGTTAAAGTTTAAACCAGCAAATGAGCGGGCATTGGTATCGTTTTTAAGTCCTAAATACACCGCATCGGCGCCGGCATTAAAGGCCGCTTTCATTGATGCTAGATTGCCTGCTGGGCAAAGTAATTCCATAGATATTGCTCTTGTTTTTATGCAGAAATGGAGTGTAAAAGTGAATGACTGTAAATGAATTGATTTAAAACAGGTTTCGCTTGATAAACTCACAGTAAAATGGCGCTTTTTGAATCTTCTAATCGCGGGAATCCAATGTCACAGGCTATCACTCAAAAAATCGCCAAAGATATTTTTACTTTTGCGCCAAAACTTAGCAGGCAAACTCTAGCTTTAGTGCCAGATAAGCTAAAACTCGACTTGTTGAGCCAGCTACTTAACTTGTTACTTGCAGAGCAAATTAAGCTGCAAGAACTCGATTTTTTACAGCATAAGTGGGTAGGGATTGTTGTTGATGATATCGGCTTATCGTTTGAGGTATCGATAGACAATAACAAGTTGCAGATAAGACCAATGGCTGACAGTGACGTGGTGTTTAGTGCCAACGTACCAGAGCTAGTGCTGGTGGCTGCAGGTAAAGAAGACCCAGATACCTTGTTTTTCCAGCGTAAGCTATTGATTGAAGGAGATACAGAGCTAGGGCTTGAGGTGAAGAATCTTCTGTTAGGTATCGAGCTAGATACCATGCCAAAGCCTGTACAAATCGCCATTGAAAAGCTTGCGATTACCATCCAGACCTTGCAAGGTCAGCTTGATATTCACTAAGCTCCGAAGCCAATGGTCTAAAGGGGTTAGCACAAGGCTACGAGCCTGGAGTTCTATTGGCAAATTTCCAAGCTAAGCCTAATAAAAAAGCGCTTAATGTTATTAGCATTAAGCGCTTTTTTAATCGATATTGCTCGGCTATATTTTGCCAGTAATAATGCCAAATTTAACCATCAGCTCATCTTGAGATTCTTGATGGTTTGGGTCTGGGTCAATACAGTCGATAGGGCAAACCGACACACAGGTTGGCTTGTCGTAATGACCGACACATTCTGTGCATAGGTCTGGGTCTATCTCGTAGATCTCCTCACCCATAGTGATGGCCTGATTTGGGCACTCAGGCTCACACATATCACAGTTAATGCAGCTATCATCGATTAGCAGTGCCATATGCCTAACCTTACGCCTTTGCCGCTTGATGCGGATTACGAGTGTCCTGACCTTGAGGTAGGTTACGCATTAAGATGGCTTTATCTACATCCACTTCTGCTGGCACATCAAGGAACACAAAGTGACCAGAACCTAAACCCGCTTCAATTGACTCACCTTTGCGGTTAATAAGCTCTTTAATGGTTAGGTTGATGTTACCTTGCGGCGTCATAACCTCAACGCTGTCACCAACGCTAAACTTGTTTTTAACGTCGATTTCAGCAAGGCCCGCATCATTACGCTTACCTGTGAATTCACCAACAAACTGTTGGCTGTCGCTAATTGAGTAACCATAGTCGTAGTTTTGGTACTCATCATGGGTATGGCGGCGCAGGAATCCCTCGGTGTAACCGCGGTGCGCTAAACCTTCAAGGTTACGCATTAAGGTGCGGTCAAAGTCTTTGCCCGCAGCGGCATCTTCAATGGCTTGACGGTAAAGCTGCGCTGTACGTGCTACGTAGTAGAATGACTTAGTACGACCTTCAATTTTTAATGAATCCACGCCCATCTTAGTTAGGCGCTCAACGTGCTGAATTGCACGTAAGTCTTTTGAATTCATGATGTAAGTGCCATGCTCATCTTCAAATGCTGGCATGTATTCACCAGGGCGACCTGGCTCTTGTAGCAGTACTACTTCGTCAGATGGTTTGCCCGCACCTAATGTTGGGTTTTCAATTTGCACGCCGTGTTGGTCGACGATACCTTGTGGCTGCACGGCGATAATGTCGCCTTCAACGGTTTCTTTTGCTTCATGGACATCGTATTTCCAACGACAAGCATTGGTGCAAGTACCCTGATTAGGATCGCGCTTGTTGATGTAACCCGATAGCAGGCAGCGACCAGAGTACGCCATGCACAGTGCGCCGTGAACAAACACTTCTAGTTCGATGTCAGGGCAGCGTTGGCGAATTTCTTCAATTTCATCAAGCGATAACTCGCGCGACAAAATCACGCGTTTAATACCTTGCTGTTCCCAGAATTTCACTGACGCCCAGTTAATCGCGTTTGCCTGTACCGACAAGTGTACGACTTGATCGGGGAAAGCTTCACGCACCATCATGATAAGGCCCGGATCAGACATGATCAGCGCATCTGGCTGCATATCTACCACTGGTTGCATGTCTTTAATGTAGGTTTTTAGCTTGGCGTTGTGAGGTGCAATATTGCTTACCACGTATAGCTTTTTGCCAAGGGAGTGGGCTTCTTTAATACCTGTTGCTAGGTTTTCCATTTTGAAGTCATTATTACGAACCCTAAGGCTATACCGAGGCTGACCTGCATAGACTGCATCTGCGCCGTACGCAAAAGCGTAACGCATGTTTTTAAGGGTGCCTGCAGGTGACAATAGCTCAGGTTTAAACATAACTTCTCTCAATTGGCCGCAAAATCGCGCAAAACGGGGGCGGAATTTTACTTAAGGATAGTATTAGATGCAAATATCAGCAGCGAATATTAGCGCTAGATAACCTTTGTATCACTTGTGGGTTACGACTTTAGTGCAGTTTTCTCGATACTTAAGTGCTAAATGGTTTAAATGTCACGGGCTTAGGGATATTTTTGTGGTTCAATTGCTGCTGAAAATAATCCACTTGGTATATAATCCTGTTTTCAAATTGTTAATCTTGGAAGCCGAATATGTCTACTGAGCACCAATTGTTGGTCGGATTATTAAAAAAATTGAAAGACGATGCCTTGGTGTTGCCAACATTGCCGGAAGTGGCGATGCGTGTGCAGGAAGTGGTTGCTAGTCCAAACTCCAGTTTGAAGCAGGTTGGCGATATTATTGGTCAAGATGCGGCAATCTCAGCGCGGATCATTAAAGTTGCTAACAGTGTGTTGTATTGCCGTGGTCCCAAAGCGGAAAACATTAGCGCTGCTGTTAACCGGATTGGCCTGGTGCAAATCAAGTCGATTACTACGTCAGTTGCGATGGAGCAGCTGTTTATCTCCACCAATGAAATGGTGTGGGAAGTGATGGACGAAGTTTGGAAAACCTCGATTGAAGTGACGGCTGCATCGTGTGCGTTACTGGAGCTTTATAACAAGCGTAACCCAACCAAGAAACTGGATAAAGAAACACTGACGTTGGCTGGGCTGGTTCATAACATCGGTGCGCTGCCAGTATTGTCTGAAGCGGAAGCTAATCCCCAGCATTTTAGTAGTATCGATCAGCTGCGCAGTCTAGTGCGTAAAATGCAGGGACCAATTGGCAGAGCGGTATTAAAGAGTTGGGATTTTGCTCCAGAAGTTACTGAGGTTGTAGAGCGCTGGGCTGACTTACATTATCTGCCAGAAACCGTGACTTATTTAGATTTCATTCGCAGTGCGGCATTCTATACTGGTGAGCTTCGCTCTGGTGGGCAGATGGACGAACGGTTATCGATATTTGCCGAGCGTGGTTTGCCGGTTACACCCGATGAACTAGCCAGTGATGAGTTTTTAGATACGTATCACTCAATTAAGCAAAGTTACGAATAAGCGCTAACTTTTAATATAGATATGTCGAGTTAACGTGACAGTCAATCAAGCTCGTTAGAAGATTGGGCGTTAGCGACAAAGCCGAGGAGGGCACCAATATGTTTGACGCTATGATTGCACTCCTTGAGCAAAGTTTGCCATTGCTTTTAGCCTGCGTACTAAGTGTCATTGTTATCGCCTTTGTGTGGAACGCGTTTAAGCAGTTTCGTTTACTCAAATATTTAACCGAGAGTTTCGATACGCCTCATCAAGCTCTCGATTTGTCTACTGTTCCTCGCCTGTTAAAACCTCTCGTTGCCATCATTGAGCGCTATCATTTATCTGAGCAGGCGCAATCTGAGCGTGACAAGCTCACTAACCTTATTAATCGGGTTGGCATAAAGCGTATTTTGACGCAAAAGTTACCTTTAGCCAGTGGTTGCTTAATGCTGGTTGATATTCGTCAGTTTCGTTTTATCAACGACTTATGGGGTTTTAATGTTGGTGACCAGCTGCTTATTGCCTTTTCAAGGCGATTAAGCGAACTGCCGCAACAAGCTGATTATATTGCGCGCATGAATGGTAATGAGTTTTTATTGTACTTCGAGCACGGCCTAAGTCAGGGGCAAATCAGTGATACCTTGCGCCGCTTGGAGTTAGCTTACCAACTCGCTATTGAAGTCGATTTGGGTATTTCATCAAACGCAGACCAAACAGCTAAACCAGTGCAAAAAGTGGAGTTAACGCTGCAAGCTGGTGTGTTATCACTAAAACAACATGGTGCGGATATTAGTTTAACCTTGCGGCGTTTAGACCTGGCGCTTCAAAAAGCCAAGCGTAACAAGCTCAAGTTTGCGTTTTATGAACAAAACGAAGATAAGCGCCATCAACGTCAGCTTTTACTTAGCAGTGGGCTTGCAAAGGCATTGGCTAATGACGAGTTATTTTTGGTTTTTCAACCCAAGTTAAATTGCCACCAAGGCTATATTGATCAAGTTGAAGCGCTTGTTCGCTGGCAGCATCCTGAGTTTGGGGTGATTTACCCAAACGAGTTTCTACACCTTGCTGAAAAGACTGGACTCATGTCATCAATCAGCCTCTGGGTGATCAATCAGGTGGTTAAACAGCAGGCTGCCTGGCAGCAACTCGATATTAACTTAATGGTTGCGCTTAACTTATCCGCTACCGATATCACTAATACTCAGCTGGTGGATTCACTTGCCTCAAGTCTGCAAAAACATGGCGTCAGCGCTGATCGGATATCTATTGAAGTTACTGAAAGCGCGATGATGGCATCACTGTCATGTGCCATACGGGTATTGAATCAGCTGCGTGAATTAGGCTTGAGCTTAGCCATTGATGATTTTGGTACTGGGCAATCTTCACTGGCATATTTGCGCCACTTACCAGTGAATGAGGTGAAACTCGACCGCGCATTTATGAGTGATATTGAATCTGACGATATCGCCAAGCAAATTGTCAAAACCACGGTTAAGCTAGCTCATCAATTACAATGCACCGTCACGGTTGAAGGTATTGAAACCCCATCCAGTCTTAACTATGTGCAAAGTCTCAATGTGGATTATGTGCAAGGCTTGCTTATCAGTGAGCCAATGGCTGCCGCGCAGATTGAAAAGCATCACTTGCTTACCAATTCATTTGCAGCCGAGCAGAGCAAATATCCATTTGTTAATCAACGCTCCGCTTGTTAATCAACGCTCTTGTTAATCATTAATCTTGTTAATAAGTGCTCTGTTGGTTAACTCTGTCGAAAATGTCTAAATTATCCGTTTGAACATAGTATTTGATTTTTACTTTGAATGTTAGCTGCCAAGCTTTGCTTGAGATTGTAAGTTAGTAATTAGCTCAACTGGCATGGCCTGTAGCTGGCGTTTCGTATTCATACACACCATTTCTATGGTTGCGGTCACCGCAGGCTTAGCGGCATTAGGGCGCCAGATCTCTTGCTTCCATACTGTACGAAATTTGCTTTCAAAATAAAATTGCGTGCGCACATCAATCACGTCAGCAAATTCAACACCGTCATGGCATAGCATGTCGCTGCGATAGACGGCAAATCCTAGCCCTTGCGCGTTCCATAACTGATTTAATATATCGGCGCCGATCACGTGCTCACGGGCGCGCTCAAAGTATTTTAAAAAGTTTGGATGATAGACCACGCCTGAAAAGTCAGTGTCTTCATAATAGATTTGCACCGGGAAATGAAACACTTCACTTAATGAATTATCTAGCTGAGTTGTGGCAGTTGGTTTTTGCTGGGTCATGAAATGGCAAGTTAAATTTGTCGATGCCTGAGTTTAGCTAACATTGACCTTGGATGGTAGCGCGAGAAACTTGTCATTTGAGTTGCATGCACTTGGCTAGCGCGTTATTTGCTTAAACAGCCATTAGCTAACCTGAACTCGGGATAATAAATTGGTTTCTAACGGCTATTTTTGTCTATTTCTGCGTTGAAGCTACTTGCAATAGACTAGCTATTGACGCGCAGCTTCGCCTTGAACTAAACAAAACTATCTCGCTAGAAACTAAATGTTAGATATAACTCAGGAATAGAGAGTCATTGACACTTCCTAATCCCGAGCTCTGGTTAGCTAGAAAGCGCCACTGGATTAAGCAGAGGAATAATTTTATCGACAGGCATTGGTGGATTAAATAGGTAGCCCTGAGCGCAGTGACATTGATATTGCAGTAACAGATTAAGCTGAGCTTGGGTTTCAACGCCTTCAGCAACTACATCAAGGTTTAGCTCGTTACCTAGGTTAATTATGTTTTTAAGTACTAGGTGGTTTTCTGGGCTTTGGAGCACCGCATCCATAAAGCCCTTATCAATTTTTAGGGTATCGATTGGGAATTGAGTTAAATAATTGAGAGACGAATAACCTTTACCAAAGTCATCTAGTGCTACGCGTACGCCAATAGCTTTTAAGCGGCTAAGTAGGGTTTTAGCCAACTCAACGTTTTCAATAAGAATAGATTCGGTTATTTCAAGCTCAAGCTTGTTTGGCGCAAAGCCGGTTTTCGCAAGTATCTGCTCAATATCTTCAACGATAGTGGCGTGATTTAATTGCACTGGTGAGATGTTAATCGATAAGTTGGTTTGCAGTAACCCAGCATCATCCCAAGCTTTACCTTGTATGCAAGCTTGCTCTAACACCCATAAACCAATCTCGATAATTTGTCCGCTTTGCTCGGCCTCTGGAATAAATTTGTCCGGCGCGATGAAACCATCTTCAGGGTGATGCCAGCGCAGTAAGCCTTCAAAACCAACGATGTGCTGGTGAGGTAAGCTCAGTTTCGGTTGATAGTAGAGTTTGAATTGTTGCTCGGTGATCGCATCGGCTAGTTTTTGCTTGATGGACAAACGCTCCATTAAGGCATCTGATAACGCTTGATTAAAGAAGTAAATGTCATTGCGACCTTGATTTTTAGCTGCATACATAGCGGTATCTGCATGCTTTAATAGCGTCTTACTATCTGCTCCATCTTCAGGGAAACGGGCAATTCCGATACTGGCAGAACTGTTAATCCAGTTGTCATTAATTAGGTACCCTGCGGCCATTGCTTCTTTTAAGCGCTGGGCTATCTTGATTAAATTCTCTTGTTCTAAAGGGCCGTTAATAATAACTGCAAATTCGTCACCACCGAGTCGTGCGAGCGTATCTTGCTGCTTGATGGTGTGCTTTAAACGTTTGCCCACTTGAATAATTAGCTCGTCACCAACATCGTGACCTAAGGTGTCGTTCACCTCTTTAAAGTGGTCCAGATCAATAAAGACAACTGCGCCAGACTGGGTTTCATTACTTAAAGTGCGGTCCAGTGTTTGGTTAAAGAAGTATCGGTTTGCAAGGCCTGTCAAGGTATCGTAATTAGCTCGCATTTTTAGCTCATTGATCTGTCTAAAGCGGTTAACCACGTACAGGCAAGTCATAAGTACAATAATGCTTGCCAAAATAAACAGGGTGTACAGCCACCATGGTTGCTTAATCGTAAAGCTAAAGTTAGCTTGGTAAGGGCTCCAGATACCATCGCTGTTACTGCCTTGCACTCTAAAGGTATACTTTCCTGGTGGCAGGTTAGTGTACATAGCTTGCGGGGTGCTTTGAGCATCAATCCAATCGTTGTCAAACCCCATTAATTGGTAGCGATATTGGTTGCGAGCCGGCTCGGTATAATCGAGTGCTGCAAAGGCAAATTGCACTACGTTCTGATCGTAGTCAAAGGTCAGTGGTGAGCCATCTTGGTTATTGACTTGATGGTAGTCGTTACCGGCGATAATCGCAGATGTGATGTGTACTTTAGGCTCAAACCTATTGTATGTGAGCTTGTTTATGTCGACTTGCAATACGCCGCGGTTGCTGCCAGCAATAAGATATTTTTCGGTAATGGTGAGAGCCGATTCTGAAAAATTCAGGTTACGCTCGTTGAATAAACTTGGGTAGTGAACAAAACGTTGCGTCTTAGGGTTAAACATCACAAGGTCTTGTTGACTGGTGAGCCACAGGCGTCCTTGCTTATCGCCAACAACAGCTTTCAATCGATTATCAGCCAGACCATGATCCTGATTAAAGTACTCTATGCTAAAGCCTGTTTCAGAGCTTTCATCAACGACGATTTTGGCGAGTCCTAACCCCAACGTCGCAGCCCAAATTGCACCATCTTGGCTTTGAAACAAGCCGCCAACACGAATGTTCTCTTGGGCTGAACCAAAGCTAATATGCTCAAAGCCTTCTTTACCAGGGGTGACGACAAATACGCCATTAGTGGTTGCCAGCCACAATTTACCATCTTGGGCTATTATGGTTTGAAAGCTGAAGTTACCGCCGAGTAAATATAGTGCGTTGATATCATCGAGGTAAGAATTAAGGATGTTGTTTTCTGGGTGAAAGTACAGTGCGCCCATCATATAGCCTGTTATCCACACTCCGCCTTTATTATCTGGCTCAGCAGTGTAGAACTCTCTTTCTGGAAAACCGTGTTTATTGTCTTCCGCCGAAGAATAGTGATCGACTTTATCACCCTTAATTCGAGTCAGGCCGTATGGGTGAGCAAGCCACAGATTGCCCAATTTATCAGTACGTACACCCCAAACTTCCGTTTTATTATCTTCAAAAAATTTTTTTAAGGGATCAAGTAGAGATATTTGCTCATCCAATAAAATTCTATCTAGTCCACCTTCAGTTGCGGCATACAGTATGTTTTCATTTTGTACTGCGAAACTAAATGCAGTACTGGCTGATAACTGTGTGTCTAACGGCCTCGGCTTATAAAATACTCCTGCGTCTCTCAGCGGACTGTAAAATGCAACGCCTTGATTAGTGGCGAACCAGGTGATACCAGCGTTGTCGATAAATATGTGATTGACGTATTTTGAAGGCAAGCTAGTCGGTTCAAACGGTATTGGTTCGATATGTTCGAACTCACCGGTGTCGATATTGAGCTTGATGGCGCCGCTATTGGTTGATAGCCAATATTCGCTGGCGTTTTTCTGAGTGATTGCTTCAATGGTATTATTCGGGATAAATCTACCTTGGATGCGGCTGCCGGTAGCAGAGTATTGATCAACTTTTCCTGTATCTGGGTCGAGTATAAGTAAACCTGAGTATTGAGTGCCAAACAGCAATTTACCATTTTCATGTTTTTGGGCAGTTAAAAAGTAATCGCCAAAAAACTGTGTTTGTTTTGGCGCTTCATAAGTGTCAAGGTAGTAGCTTGAGTCTTGCTCCTTGAATAGTACTAGCTCACTTTTGCCCGGCTTAAGAATAGCAAGACCTATGTCGGTTCCAGCCCATATAGCGCCGTTGTCATCCTCAACAATGCTGTAGATAGTGCTGTTATAGTAATTGGGTTGGTTATCTTCAGTTTGGTGTAAAAGCTTGAATGTTGTATAGCTTCCGTCTGGATTTGCTTTTGCTAGCCCTGCTCCTGTGCCAAGCCACATCTGCTTTTTTGAATCGATATATATGTCTGTTATCCAGCTAGATGGCAGGCCATTGTGTCCTTGGTAGTAAATTTCGATACTGCCATCAGGCAAAAGTTTGTTTAAGCCGTCTTCTGTCGCGAACCAAAGGTTACCTTGCTCATCTTCAACGATTTCATTGACGAAGTTATTGGATATATGACGTGGCTCGTCGGGCGAGAAGCGGTAGTGAACGAAATTGATGCCATCAAAACGGCTCACTCCACCGTCACTGGCAAACCACAAATAACCATTTTGTTGCTGGAAGATTTTATTGATTAGAGTCGACGGCAACCCCTCAGATACATTGATCTGCTCAAGGGAGTATTGCTTGGCTTGGGCTAGGTGAGTTAAGCCGCAAAATAAGCTGATGACAAATAAGCAAAAAGAAAGCTTTGTTTTAAACATCAATGCCTTGTCGATTAGTTACTGTTACTCAAATAATCAGCCTAATTCCTTGGCTATTTCGCGCCTATGAAGGTCACATTAAGGGCAGAATTGCGATGGTCATTGTGGCACATAATTTATTATGGGGAAATGTCACATTTTAAACATGCCGGCTATAAGCTGGATCAAATTGTATCGCCTTAATACTCTGTAGCTACGTAAGTATAAGGTTACCGAATTTGCTTTGCTGAAATCACAACCCAGTTATTATAATAGCCAATCTTACAAGCAACTGTTACCTAAGTGACGCTAGGCTCTATTTACTTATTTGTATTGATGGACGGACTATTATGTATGCCTATTGGAAAAGGTTGAAGTATTAGAGAAGGAATTGTGGGCAGATTGCGCGGTAGTGATCGCATTGGTCAATAAGAGACTTAGCAGTAAGCGTATTGACACTTATGACGCAAGTTTCACAGCCAATCGTGCGAACGCGTTTCAGTAATAGATCAAAATCACCATCGCCAGAAAGTAAGATTACTTTATCGACCCGAGGTGCAGCGTCTAGCACGTCTATGGTAATACCCACATCCCAGTCGCCTTTAGCACTACCGTCACTGCGCTGAATATAAGGTTTAGTTTTAACGTTAAACCCCATGTATTTGAGTGCATCTTGAAACTTAGTTTGACCGTCATCTTGCGGGGCAATAGCAAAGGCGGTTGCTGAGACGATGTCATATTCATCATTAAGCTCTGCAATCAAGCGCCTGTAATTAAAGCTGCGGTTAAAGGCTTGCTTGCAGGTGTAGTAGATGTTCTGCACATCGACAAACACGGCGACTTTCTGTTTCAAGATCTCGTCCTTAACAATATTGGTTTGCTAGAATTTAGCTACTGTCTTGCTACTATCTCGCGATTTTGGCATGAGTATGGCGATTTCAATAAAAAAGCCAGCGTGAGTATTGCTGGCTTTGATAAGTCATTGAATTGAGCTGAACGAGTAACTACTTTTCTGTAGGCTCGTTAGTGAATTCAATCACCTGTTTTTTGGTCGACGGTTTCACACCCATAAAATACTCATAACCTTTTTCGGTAGTGACTTTTTTTGCGTCACCTTTTGGCATGCTGGTGTTGTCTGAAAATAGGGTGTACTTGGCTTTAGGTTTTGCTTTTTCTGCTTGTTTAGGCTGTTCAGGCAGACGTTCGACACTGTTTGCAACTTGTGGCTTGTCGAAGTTGTAGTTAAATACGCCATTACCTTCGATGTCCTCAACGCTCGACTTATCTTCCGATTGATAAGAAGCCAAAATACCATGTTTGCCTAGCGGAATTTCGTGGAACAGTTTTTTACCGGTTCCCACTTTGTTGCCATTGATGTACCAGTCGGCATCAACGTTACTTACTAGGGTGATCATGGCAGACTTTAACCCAAGCTCTTCATTGATGATGGAATCGATTTTCTTGTTGTATGATGGCTTGAACTTCATCGCTACTTTGTAGTTAAGCTCGCCATGCATGTTCATGTTGGCATCAAGCACTTCATAATCAAGCAATACTGATTTGTCGGTAAGAAAAGGTGACTCGTTGCGGGTATTGCTAAGAATGTAGCTTTTAGACTCTTTTAAACAGTCTGCAATAGATTGGAACTTACTACATTCAGTTGAGCCATTGATATTAACAGGTAGCTCACTGCTTGATTTAGATAAATCCGCTACTAAACGGTCAGTAATGTCTTTTTTTAGCTTGAACAGCTTTTGACTTTTCTCTGAGCGCTTTGCATTAATTGATTTGTATTCTGCTTGAATATCTTCACGCTCACCTTCCAGCGCTTGGGTGTCTAGTCGGGTTCGAGTTTCTAGTGAGTCGATGCCGTTAACTGTATCTTCAATTTGACGGTAAAAGGCTGGCATGTTGGCTTTGGCAAGAATTTTGTCTTGAAGTTGACCTACAAGTTCTTCATAGCGTGCTTTTTCAGACTCTATCTTCTTTTTTAACTCTTCAATATCGTTGGCTTTTTTGTTGTGTCGAGAGAACTTGTCGTTAACAGAGATCAGCTGAGGGTCAATATTATATTGACGCTCAATATCTTTTAGGGTGTTTTTTTCTGAACTTGTTATGACTTCCAGTGCAGCATATGAGTTACTTGCATATAAGCATACTAGGGCAAGGGCAATTGAACCGTATCTCACTGATTTCTCCATTATTCTTCTTTATAGACTAGAACCATTAGCACTCAAAAACGCCATGAAAAATTCGGCTAAGGGCGAAATAATCCATTATGAATTAATCATACTTAACTTGTTTTCGCTTTACAAACAGATTGTCATCGACTACCGCGTTTGGGTGACCGATTATTGATAAAGATCGAGTTATTAACTAACGATTGAGCTATAAAATAGAACGCTTGATTGGCGAGCAACGTTTTTTAGCTTTCTGTTGTTTGTATTTGCTATGTTCGCTTGTTGTTTATGTATTTTTTATGTGCTTTGGGAAACTTTTACAAAGCAAAACAGAGGTCATTTGACCTCTGCTTTTGTGTGGCATAGCTATTTTGCTACCGCCTTATTTGCTCATGCGCTTGTACTTCAAGCGATGCGGCTCAACTACATCTGCTCCATAAGTGTTCTTTAACCAGGTTGAGTACTCGGTGTAGTTACCTTCGTAGAAGTTAACCTGACCTTCGTCACGGTAGTCAAGAATATGGGTCGCAATACGGTCAAGGAACCAACGGTCATGCGAGATAACCATGGCGCAGCCTGGGAACTCAAGCAGCGCTTCTTCAAGTGCACGTAGTGTTTCTACGTCTAAATCGTTGGTTGGTTCATCGAGTAGCAATACGTTACCGCCAGCTTGTAGCAGTTTTGCTAGGTGAACGCGGTTACGCTCACCACCAGATAAGGTGCCAATGATTTTTTGCTGATCGCCGCCGCGGAAGTTAAAACGACCAACGTAAGCACGGCTTGGGATCTCTGTGTTGTTGATGCGCATAATATCCTGCCCATCAGAAATCTCTTGCCACACTGTTTTACTGTCGTCCATTGAGTCACGGAACTGCTCAACCGAAGCGATTTTAACTGACTCCCCCACTTCAATAGAGCCACTATCTGGTTGCTCGTCACCTGAAATCATTCTAAACAAGGTTGATTTCCCCGCACCGTTAGCACCGATAATACCGACGATAGCACCTTTAGGTACGGTGAATGACAAGTCATCAATTAAGATGCGGTCGCCGTATGATTTAGTGAGGTTGTTAACTTCAATAACCTTATCACCTAGGCGCGGCCCTGGCGGAATGAATAGCTCGTTAGTCTCATTACGTTTTTGGTAGTCGTTAGTATTAAGCTCTTCAAATCGAGCCATACGCGCCTTACCTTTTGATTGACGACCTTTGCTACCTTGGCGTACCCACTCCAGTTCTTTGGCGATGGTTTTTTGCTTAGCGCTTTCGGTCGCCGCTTCTTGCTTAAGACGGTTATCTTTTTGCTCAAGCCAAGAAGAGTAGTTACCTTCCCATGGAATACCTTCACCACGGTCAAGCTCTAAAATCCAACCTGCCGCGTTATCAAGGAAGTATCTATCGTGGGTAATTGCCACAACAGTACCTGTGTACGCTTGTAAGAAGTGCTCTAACCAAGCGACAGACTCTGCATCCAAGTGGTTGGTCGGTTCATCAAGTAGTAGCATTTCTGGTTTTTCTAGTAGTAGACGACAAAGCGCTACGCGGCGGCGCTCACCACCTGAAAGTACCGCAATTTTCTCATCCCAATCTGGCAGACGTAGCGCATCAGCAGCGCGGTCTAACACCGCATCAAGGTTGTGTGCATCGGTTGCCTGAATAATGGCTTCGAGTTCGCCTTGCTCGCGAGCTAGCTCGTCAAAGTCTGCATCTGGCTCTGCGTATAAAGCGTAAACTTCATCTAAACGAGTTAGGGCGTTTTTGGCTTCAGCTACCGCTTCTTCAATGGCTTCACGCACGGTTTGTGATTCATCAAGCTTTGGCTCTTGCGGTAGGTAACCGATTTTTAGGCCAGGCATTGGGCGCGCTTCACCCTCAATTTCGGTATCTAAACCCGCCATGATTTTTAGAAGGGTTGATTTACCTGAGCCGTTTAGACCAAGAACACCAATTTTTGCTCCAGGGAAAAAGCTTAACGAAATATCTTTAAGAATTTGCTTTTTCGGAGGGACGATTTTGCCCACTCGCAGCATGCTATATACGAATTGCGCCATGAGGTTGTTATATCCTTTTTATCTAGATTGGCTAAGTTTACGCGATAAGTTCAACAACTCAATAATAAATCCCTTGGAAAGCGATGCGCTTATCGCTGTGGTTTCAATAGGCAATCAAGCATGAATCGTTTTGAATTTAAAACACAGTGAATTTCATGTTATTTGGGGTGTGATTCAGCTCACTTGCAGAGTAGAATACCGCGCAACCCTATATATAAGAACTTGCTTGGAGTTAACATGCTTAAAAAAGCGATGAACATTGCCGATTATGATCCTCAGTTATTTAAAGCGATCGAAGACGAAACGCTTCGTCAAGAAGAGCACATCGAGCTAATTGCTTCTGAAAACTACACCAGTCCACGCGTAATGGAAGCGCAAGGTTCTCAGCTTACCAACAAATATGCAGAAGGTTACCCAGGCAAGCGTTACTACGGTGGTTGTGAGTATGTTGATACCGTTGAAACTCTAGCTATTGACCGTGTGAAAGAGCTATTTGGTGCAACTTACGCCAATGTTCAGCCGCATTCTGGTTCACAAGCTAATAGTGCGGTATTTATGGCGCTGCTTCAGCCAGGTGACACAGTTCTAGGTATGAATCTAGCTCACGGTGGTCACTTAACTCACGGCTCACCAGTAAACTTCTCTGGTAAGCTTTACAACATCATCCCTTACGGTATCGACGAGTCAGGCAAAATCGACTACGACGAAATGGAAAAGCTAGCTTTAGAGCACAAGCCTAAGATGATGATTGGTGGTTTCTCTGCATACTCAGGTATTGTTGACTGGGCGAGAATGCGTGAAATCGCTGATAAAATTGGTGCTTACCTATTCGTTGATATGGCGCACGTTGCTGGTTTAATTGCAGCTGGTGTATACCCAACGCCAATCCCACACGCGCACGTTGTGACGTCAACTACCCATAAAACGCTAGCTGGCCCACGCGGTGGTATCATTCTTTCTGCAGCAGACGATGAAGACTTATATAAGAAGCTAAACTCTGCAGTATTCCCAGGTGGCCAAGGTGGCCCACTAATGCATGTTATCGCAGGTAAAGCGGTTGCATTTAAAGAAGCGTTAGAGCCTGAGTTCAAAGTTTACCAACAGCAAGTGGTGAACAATGCTAAAGCTATGGTTGAAGTGTTCCTTGAGCGCGGTTACAAAATCGTTTCTGGTGGTACTGACAATCACCTAATGCTAGTTGACCTAATTGGTCGTGAGCTAACAGGTAAAGAAGCTGATGCAGCGCTTGGTAGCGCCAACATCACAGTAAACAAAAACTCAGTGCCAAATGATCCACGCTCACCGTTTGTGACTTCTGGTATCCGTATTGGGTCGCCAGCAATCACTCGCCGTGGCTTTAAAGAAGCTGAGTGTAAGCAGCTAACAACGTGGATCTGTGACATTCTTGATGATGCACAAAACCAAGATGTGATTGACCGTGTTAAAGCACAAGTGCTTGAGCTATGTGCTAAGTTCCCGGTTTACGCTTAATCAGCGCAATCATGCGTAGGGCGCTTGTGCTTTAGGTGCTTATGCTTTAGGTGCTTTTGCATAACGAGATAGAGGCGCAGTTTTTAGCCTTTCACCTTAACCTACTGCTGTAAATAAGATAAACTTCAATGGCCGCTAATGTTAGCGGCCATTTTGTTTTTCTGCGGAGGCACAATGCATTGCCCATTTTGTAGCGCGACAGATACTAAAGTTATTGATTCCAGATTAGTTGCAGACGGCCATCAGGTTAGACGCCGCCGTGAGTGTATGGAGTGTCACGAGCGATTCACCACTTTTGAAGGGGCGGAGCTGGTGATGCCACGAGTGATTAAGCAAGACGGCACTCGTCAGCCATTTGATGAAGAGAAGCTCCGCGGCGGTATGCTGCGCGCGGTTGAGAAGCGTCCAGTGTCAATGGATCAAATTGAGCAGTCACTGAGTAAAATCAAATCTATGTTACGTGCTACAGGCGAGCGGGAAGTCAACTCAGAGATGATAGGTAATCTAATGATGGATCAGCTGATGTCATTGGATAAAGTTGCCTATATTCGTTTTGCTTCTGTTTACCGCGCATTTGAAGATGTTTCCCAGTTTGGTGAGGCCATCGCTAAGCTACAAAAGTAGTGCCGGCACAAGAATAATCTCTTCTTAATATAGTTACTAGGACGTTCAATGCCCACTTGGTCGACATTCGACATGCAAATGATGACCCGTGCTATGCAGCTTGCTGAGCGCGGTCGCTATACCACTCGCCCAAACCCTTGTGTTGGCTGTGTGATAACTAAAGGCAACACTATTATTGCCGAGGATTATCACAAGGTGGCAGGGCAAGGCCACGCCGAAGCGAATGCGCTCAACACTCTTAAACAACAGCAAGTTAGCGCGCAGGGCGCGACGGCGTATGTCACCCTTGAACCTTGTAGCCATTATGGGCGCACGCCGCCATGCGCCGAGGCCTTAATTAATGCAAAAGTCGCCAGAGTGGTTGTTGCAGTATTAGATCCCAATCCACAAGTTGCAGGTCGCGGCATCAATATGCTTGAACAAGCGGGCATTCGAGTTGATGTGGGCTTGTTTGAAGCACAGGCTTATGCAATAAACCGCAGCTTTATGAAGCGCATGAAAACGAGCTTGCCTTGGGTGACAGTTAAGGTTGCCACCAGTTTAGATGGCAAAACTGCATTGAGTAATGGTGTGTCTAAATGGATCACTGGCCCAAAAGCTCGGCAAGATGTGCAGCGCCTGCGTGCTCAGCACTGCGCGCTTATAACAGGCGTCAACACTGTCACTATGGATGATCCAAGTCTCAATGTGCGTTATGACGAGTTAGGTAGCCTTAAAAATTCCCTTCATGAAACACAGATTCACCAACCGCTTAGGGTTGTGCTAGACACCCACGCGAGCTTAACGGCAGAATATCGGTTGTTTGCAATCGACTCCCCCATCTTGCTGGTGACTACAAAACCTTACCCTGAATTAGTAAAAAGCCAACTTCCATCACATGTCTCTGTTTTCAAGGCGGATTTAGATGATAAAGGTCGCATTAACTTGCAACAAGTTTTAGTACATTTGGGCGAATCTTGTAACTCGGTGTTTGTTGAGGCTGGCGCCACGTTGAGCGGCAGTTTTGTGGCGCAAAAATTAGTGGACGAGTTGGTGATATATCAGGCGCCGAAAATCCTCGGAAGCCAGGGCAGAAATATGCTTAACTTACCTGACTATTTACAAATGGATCAGCTTCCTGTTGGAGAAGTTGTTGAGCAAACAAGGGTAGGGCAAGACACCAAGATAGTGCTGCGCATGACTGGCAACGAGCAAACTAATTAGAAACTGAGTTTATAGAATAATTTTTCAAAGCGAGAGCATATGTTTACAGGGATAATTGAAGCCCTTGGTACCTTAACTAAGATTGAGCGCCAAAGTAATGATATCCGTTTGACGGTTGATAGCGGTAAGTTAGATCTTGGCGATGTAAAGCTAGGTGACAGTATTGCTACTAATGGTGTGTGTTTAACCGTAGTTGAGTGCTTAGCAAATGGTTATGTGGCAGACGTGTCTGCTGAAACGGTGGCGCTTACGGGTTTTGCAAACTATCAAGTTGGTCAAAAGGTCAATCTTGAAAAAGCAGTCACGGCTAATACGCGTCTTGGTGGTCATATGGTAAGTGGTCATGTGGACGGCATTGCCAAAGTGGTTAAGCGCGAAATGCGTGGTCAAGCAATTGAGTTTTGGCTTGATGCGCCAAAAGAGTTAGCGCGTTATATAGCCCATAAAGGCTCAATTACTATTGATGGTGTGAGCTTAACGGTGAATGAAGTTGATGGCAGTAAATTCCGCCTCACTATCGTGCCGCACACCGCAGCCGAAACCACGTTAACTAGCATGAAAGCTGGGGATAGCGTCAACATAGAGGTGGATTTAATTGCCCGCTATCTTGAAAGGTTGATGGACCCGAGTGCAGCCAAAGATGCAGGCGAACACTCAGGTGTAACCATGGAGCTGCTGGCAAAGTCAGGTTTTATGCGCTAGCTCAAGCGCCGCTTAGCAAGAGAAAAGCCGAAGTTTGCGGCAAAGATACAGAATAAATCAAACGCCTGAGCCTGATGCCAATTGGTATTAAAATGGTTCGGGTGACAATAATAGAGACAACAACTCTAAAACGAGCGACTAGCAAAAAGGTTTTTATATGGCGTTACACAGCATAGAAGAAATCATCGAAGATATTCGTCAGGGTAAGATGGTTATCTTGATGGATGATGAAGATAGGGAGAATGAAGGCGACCTCATTATGGCGTCTGAATGTGTTACTCCTGCAGCAATCAACTTTATGGCGACTTATGGCCGAGGGTTGATTTGCCAGACCATGACCAAAGAGCGTTGTCAGCAGCTAAATCTGCCGTTAATGGTAACCAATAATAACGCACAGTTTTCAACTAACTTCACGGTATCAATTGAAGCCGCTGAAGGCGTGACGACTGGTATTTCTGCCCATGACCGCGCAGTGACTGTGCAAGCGGCGGTAGCTAAAGATGCCAAAGCTGCCGATCTTGTTCAGCCAGGGCACATCTTCCCGTTAATGGCGCAAGATGGCGGCGTGTTAACCCGTGCAGGCCATACTGAAGCCGGTTGCGACCTAGCGCGTTTAGCTGGTTTTGAACCTTCAGGCGTGATTGTCGAAATTCTTAATGAAGACGGCACTATGGCGCGCATGCCAGACCTTGAAGTGTTCAGCGAAAAGCACGGTATTAAAATGGGCACCATTGCCGATTTAATCGAGTACCGTAACAACAAAGAAACCACTGTGGTGCGTGAAGCCCAGTGTAAGCTACCAACACGCTTTGGTGATTTTGACCTAGTGACCTTCCGCGACACTATCGACAACCAGCTGCATTATGCGCTACTCAAAGGCGATGTGACTGAAAACTGCCTAGTGCGCGTGCATCTACAAAACACCTTTAATGACCTATTGCATTCTGAGCGTGATCAGCAGCGTAGCTGGCCACTAGAGAAAGCCATGGAGCGCATTGCAACTGAAGGTGGTGTGATGGTATTGCTGGGCAATCAAGAGCATAGCAGTGACATCCTTGCCAAAGTCAAAGCGTTTGAAGCGGAAGATAAAGGCGAAGCTGCTGCACCTGCTAAGTGGCAAGGTACGTCACGCCGCGTTGGTGTTGGCTCACAAATTCTAGCTAATGTTGGTGTGAGTACTATGCGCCTACTTAGCTCACCAAAACAGTATCATTCGTTATCAGGTTTTGGGTTAGAAGTAACAGAGTATATATCTGAGTAAGCCTTTACAGCTTACTATTTAACAATTTCATTAATTACATTGCGCTCAACAAGGGTGGCTATGGTATCATAGCGCCTCTTTCACCCGAGCTGGGTGCTTTAGCTAAATTAGGTAAGATAAGAATGAACGTAGTTCAAGGTAATATCGAAGCGAAAAATGCCAAAGTGGCGATTGTTGTATCGCGTTTCAACTCTTTTGTTGTTGAAAGCCTGCTTGAAGGTGCATTAGACACACTTAAGCGTTTTGGTCAGGTACAAGATGACAACATCACTATTGTACGTGTACCAGGCGCAGTAGAACTTCCACTTGCTGCACGCCGTGTGGCTGCTAGCGGTAAGTTTGACGGAATTATCTCTCTAGGTGCGGTTATCCGCGGTGGCACTCCACACTTTGATATGGTGGCTGGCGAGTGTAACAAAGGCCTAGCTCAAGTGGCACTTGAATACGATATTCCAGTTTCATTTGGCGTATTAACAACTGATACCATCGAGCAAGCGATTGAGCGCTCTGGTACTAAAGCTGGTAACAAGGGCGGTGAAGCTGCACTTGGCATGCTAGAAATGGTTAATGTGCTGCAAGATCTAGAACAACAGTTGGTATAGTAGGAAATTTAATGAAGCCTTCAGAGCGCCGTAAGGCACGTCGTTTAGCTGTTCAAGCTATTTATTCATGGCAGCTTAGCCAAAACAATGTTGCTGATGTTGAACATGAGTTTTTAACTGAACAAAAGACAGATGGCGTTGACCTTGCTTACTTCCGTGAGTTACTGGCGGGCGTAGCGTCTAAAACTGCACAAATCGATGAGCGTCTTGTACCTCACCTAGACCGTGACTTTGATGACGTTTCTCCAGTAGAGAAGGCTATTGTTCGCCTAGCTGCGTATGAACTAACCTACCGTGATGATGTGCCATTTAAAGTGGCAATTAACGAGGCAATTGAGCTAGCGAAAGCATTTGGTGCTGATGATAGCCACAAGTTCGTTAACGGATTGCTGGATAAGTTAGTCAAGCAAAAGTAACACTGAAAACGGTATCTTCGGATGCCGTTTTTCATTTGTTGCTTGCTAGGCGTATTCAAGGTGCAAACAAGGTAGCGCGTAAGCGCAAACAACCACTGTGAAAGAATTCCAATTAATTGAACATTACTTTCGTGACCATGGTTTAAACAGGCGAGATGTTGAGCTTGGTATTGGTGACGATTGCGCTATCGTGTTACCTGCTGAAGGTAAATCGCTGGCGATCTCATGCGATACTTTAGTCGAGAATGTTCATTTCTTGTCTGAAATACCAGCCAGTGCTCTTGGCTATAAATCTCTAGCAGTAAACTTATCAGACCTTGCTTCCATGGGGGCCGAGCCTGCCTGGATGACGCTTGCGTTAACCATGCCTGAAGTTAATGAAGAATGGCTGACTCAGTTTAGTCAGGGGTTATTTGAAGCTGCTGAGTACTATGGTGTATCGCTGGTGGGTGGTGATACTACTCGCGGTCCATTGTCGATTACAGTGACAATTCATGGTCAAGTACCGCACGGTAAAGCGCTTACTCGCGCTGGTGCAAACAATGGCGACTGGATTTATGTTACAGGCACCCTAGGCGACTCGGCATTAGGTTTAGATATCTTGCTTGGTAAGCAGGAGGTTAGCTCTGATTACAAAGGCTACTTGATTAACCGTCATTACAATCCAACACCTCGCGTACTTGCAGGTCAAGCGCTGCGCTCATTAGCATCCAGTGCAATTGACCTGTCTGACGGCTTAATCTCAGATATTCAGCATATTTTAAAGGCCTCAAATGTAGGCGCGATTATTGATGTCGATGCCATTCCTTTATCAACTTCCATGCTTGAGAGTGTCGATAAAGAAAAGGCGTTAAGCTATGCATTAACCGGCGGTGAAGATTACGAGTTACTATTTACTGTACCTGAGGCTCAGCGCGGCGCCATTGATACCGCTTTACTTCATGCCGGGGTTAAGTTTGTCAAAATTGGTCAAATCTGCCCGGGTGATAAGCTTAAGTTGGTACAAGATGGCCAGCCTTACCAGATTGAACAAAACGGCTTTGAACACTTTTAATGAAATTTCTATCTCAAGACCCTGCAGTTAAGCGTTTATCGCTTGCTAACCCAATTCACTTTTTAGCGCTAGGCTTTGGTAGCGGTTTAGCTGCTAAAGCGCCCGGCACTTTCGGTACTTTGGCTGCTATCCCACTATATCTGTTAATGGCGCCACTTAGCTTACCTATTTATCTTACGTTAACCTTAGTGAGCATCGTCGCTGGTATTTATATCTGTGATAAAGCCGCTAAAGATATGCAGGTGCACGATCATGGGGCGATTGTATGGGATGAAGTGGCAGGTTTACTAATCACCTTTATCGCGGCGCCAGCGGGCTGGATATGGCTGCTAGTAGGCTTTGGTCTATTTCGCTTTTTCGACATTATCAAGCCGTGGCCAATTAAGTGGTTAGATGCCAAGGTTGATGGTGGCTTTGGTATTATGATTGATGACGTGTTGGCTGGAGTATTTGCACTGATTTGCTTGCAAGGGTTAGCTTACTTTTTCGCTTAAGCTAATACCGCTGCTCTATTAAGTCGCATCGATAAAACTAATGGGCATTAAGTGGATACTTAATGCCTTTTTAATACCTTGTTTATGCTAGGAACAGGTCTTAGCCATTGATTAAATAACCATTCTAATGGTCATCTGTTTAAGGGCGCTAACTATCTGATAGCCAACCTGTTAACCGTCTGGTATCTAAACCCTTTTATGTAAACACCCTCCTTATAAGTGTTTATCTTCAAAGGGCTAATCTACAAAGAGCCTATCTTGCCGATATTTACTCTCACGGTGTTTAGCTTAGACGCATGTATTAAGCTGTGCAGCTTGTGCGCCAATCTATATCAACGATAGATATTACTGCAGCAGCTCTTTAGCATTGGCAAGCGTGTTTTCTGTGATGATATCGCCACCTAACAGTCGTGCTAGCTCGTTAACCCTTTGGTCTTTATTGAGCGGCGTCATCATGGTTTCGGTTTTGCCGCCTTTATTGAATTTATTAACGTACATGTGCTGATGGCCATTGCCAGCTACTTGCGGCAGATGGGTCACACAAAATACTTGAGTAGACTCGCCTAGTGAGCGTAGCATTTTGCCGACTACCGCTGCAGTTGGGCCTGAGATACCCACATCAACTTCGTCGAAAATAAGTGTCGGTGTAGAGACTTTTTTTGCGGTAATAACCTGAATGCCCAAGCCTATACGTGAAAGCTCACCTCCTGATGCCACTTTGGCTATAGGTTGCAGTGGTTGTCCTGGGTTAGTGGTTACCGTGAATTCAACTTTATCTGAGCCCATTGCGCTCATAGCGTCCTCGTTAAAGTCGACATCAATACAGAACTTGCCTTTAGGCATATTTAGCTCCTGAATTGATTGGGTCACTAGCTTGTTTAGCTCTTTCGCGTAGCGAGTGCGGCTTTGACTCAGTTTTTTCGCATGTTGCTGGTAAGCCTCTCGGCTTTGTGCAAGTTGCTGCTTAATTTCATCTAACTTGGTTTCATCACTGCTGAGATCCTCAAGCTCAATTTTTAAAGCTTGGTGATGCTTAGCAAGTTCATCGGCTGACACTTGATGTTTACGTGCCAGTTGCATAGCCATGGACAGGCGGTTTTCCAGGTACTCAAAATGCTGCGGGTCGAGTTCAATATTGCTAACGTAAGACTCAATTTCACTGGCGCTTTCTTGAACTTGAATAAGTGCTTGATTGAGCATTTCACTTACTTGAGCTAACTCAGGGTCAAACTCGCTGAGTCTGTCGGCAAGGCTGATGCTTTGGTATAACAGTGAGCCAATGTTTGCTTCTTCATTGTCGCTTAATAGCGATAAGGTGTGCTGACAGCTCTCAATCAATTCACTGCCGTTAGCAAGCTTTTTATGTTCTTGTTCTATCTCAATAAATTCAGTCGCGCCCAGGTTAAATTCATCAAGCTCTTCGACTTGATACTGCAGTAGCTGCTTACGCGCAAGGCGCTCGTGTTGAGCTTGTTCAAGCTGCTTTAATTCCTGCTCAATTTGGCGACTTCTTTGATAGCTGTTGCTTACAGCGTCAAGCAACATTTTATGGTTAGCATAGGCATCGAGCAGGGTAAGTTGGTGCTCGCTTTTTAGCATCGCATGGTGGGCGTGTTGACCATGAATGCCAACTAATAATTGCCCTAGAGACTTTAGCTGAGTAACAGGTACAGGGTTGCCGTTAATGTAGGCGCGAGAGCGACCTTCAGCGCTGATAGTACGGCGTAAAATACAGTCGTCATCTAAGTCGAGATCGTTATCTTCTAGCCAACGCTTTGCCAAAGGCACATCATCTAAAGTA
This sequence comes from Shewanella sp. WXL01, assembly GCF_012263345.1. Taxonomy (NCBI): domain Bacteria; kingdom Pseudomonadati; phylum Pseudomonadota; class Gammaproteobacteria; order Alteromonadales; family Shewanellaceae; genus Shewanella; species Shewanella sp. WXL01. The sequence goes on from NZ_JAAIKQ010000001.1 coordinate 946,712, forward strand.
AAGCGGGCGCTTACTTCAGCTTTGCTTGCTCCTGCGCGCACAGAGTTAGTGTCGACTCGGTTACCTAGGCACAAGCCAAGGGCGTCAATCGCAATCGACTTACCTGCACCGGTTTCGCCAGTAATACTGGTCATGCCCGCTTTAAAATCCAATTCTAAAAAGCGCACAATAGCAAAGTTGTTAATGTTTAGCTGGCAAAGCATCTTGTTGTCCTATTTTTACTCAACCACTGTATTGATAAACAGTATATACTGATTTTTTATACAGTAAAGGCGGTTGCTGAAAAAATGTGTCCTTGTATGCTTATATAACTTGTTAATACTGTTAAGCTGTTGAATTTTATTTAGATAAAAATAAAGCTCGCGACCGCGAGCTTTGAAATGAGTTATTAAAACGGCTATTAATACAGTAATTAAGCTTTACTGCTAATACCGAGGTTTGAGGCGTCGGCCTCAATGATGTCTTTGCGCAAACCTTTAATGAACTCGGCATTGAGAGGCTCTAGCTCAATGATATCAAGCAGCATACCTTGCAATTGCTTTTCTTGCTCCATCATAGGGTGGGCAAATACATAGTCGTCGAGTTGCTTGTGAGTTAGGTTTTGTCCTTCAAGCTCTTGCTCGCTCATGGCTTCAATGTAGTGCGCAACCGTGCTTGAAGAAAGCTTGCTGATGTTAACAATATCTTCTTCAGCTTGGGCGTTGATCGCACTGAGTAAAGTTGAAACCGCAACCGCGGCATCTAGAGCAGGATAGACGCCATAAACGTCAAAATCTGCCGGCTCTGGCATGATTTCTTCAAGGCGTTGTAAGTGTACATCAAGGTTAAACTTGAGTTTTTTGTCGTACTGACTTTGCCACAGTAATTCAAGCGCTGTGCTAAGTACTTGTGGTTTACCAAATTCACACACTTCGCTAAACAGTTGGTAGTTAGGAAGCATACGTTGGCATAAAGCGATAGCAAAAATTTGTTTTTGCGGCAGGCTAAGGGCTTTAAGACGTTTAAAAAAACCTGTCTTGTTAGTCATTGGGGATTTCCACCGATAATTGATCTATGACTTGCTGTGCTGCAGATTCTACCTTAGTTAACTCGTCAAGTAACTCTAGTATTTCTGGTTCAATGTCATTAATCGGGGTTTTCTGCTTTAACGCCGATTCAATCTCCTGACACAGCTTTTGCGTTCGCGGTACGCCGCTATAGCAGCTTGCGCCGTGAAGTTTATGTACGGCTTGCAGTAATTGCTCAGACTGGTGTTCGGCAAACGACTGCTCAATATTGTTCATGGTTTCAGGGATCGACTCCATCAACATTTTAAGCATGTCGAATGCAAGATCTGGCTTCTGGTTAGCTTGCGATAAACATAGTTCCCAATTGAGAGTGTGCACATCAAAGTGGGTAAATTGCGGCGCGGCGACCCACTTGTTGATGACGGTTTTGAGGGACTCTTCATCAATAGGTTTAGGTAAGAAACCGTCCATGCCGCTTTGTAAAATATTCTCACGCTCCTCAGCAACCGCGTGTGCAGTAACTGCAATAATCGGCGTGTGACGATTAAGTGAGTTGTCACGAATAATGGTTGTGGCTTTTAAGCCATCCATCCCAGGCATTTGAATATCCATAAAGATGATATCAAAGACTTGATTGCGGGATGCTTGCACCGCATCTTCCCCGCTTTTGACTGTGGTCACGTTGGTGACTAACTCATTTAATAGCGTGTCGATAAGCTTTAGGTTGGCAAGGTTATCATCTACTGCCAGTACGTTAACATTGGCTTTCTCTTGTACTTTAACCGGTGTTTTGGTGATTTGCTGTAGCGGTTTAGGCTCAGGTGGGTAAATCATATGTCGCGCAAGAGTGTAGTCGCTCACTGGCGTTTTTAGTAGAACATCGGTATTTGGCGTGAGCACTTCTTCAATTAATCTTTGATCTTGAATCTCATGCATTAATACTAGGCATTTAGTATGTTGCTTGGCTTTTTGCAGTTGTTTGGTGAAGTCTTCATCTGTTTTGAAGCCTTTACAGCTGACAATAATATAGTCGAAGAACACCTTGTCATTGTCTAAAGTTGACTCAAAGTGATCCAGCTGCCCTACACTAGTAAGTGACATTTGCCATGACTCAAAGCGGCGGTTCAGGGTATCGCGGCTTAATGAGCGAGGCTCAAACACCAATACATTTTTGTGGTGCAGCGCATCCATAGGTAGAACTTCACCAATTTGGAATTGGCTAATGCCTAATGGCAGGATAAACCAGAAGTTTGAGCCTTGATTAGGACTAGAGGTAAAACCGATTTGCCCGCCCATTTGGTTGATTAGGCGCTTGGTAATCACTAGACCAAGACCTGTGCCCCCAAAGCGGCGGCTAATCGACGAGTCAGCCTGACCAAATGCCTGGAATAAGTAATCTTGTTGGCTTTCATCAATACCTATGCCGGTATCAATAATCTCACAGCGTAAGGTGGCAGTCTCATCACTTAAGGTCACTAAGTGGATTTTGATATTAACGCTGCCTTCGTCAGTGAACTTAATCGCATTGCCGACCAAATTAGTGATAATTTGGCTGATCCGCATCGCATCACCTGTAACACTTTCTGGAACATTTGAGTCAATATCGACAACCAGCTCTAGGCCTTTTTCTTGTGCACTTACTGCGATAATGCCTAGGGTCTCAGCGATGGTTTCTCGCAGGGCAAAAGGCATTTTTTCAAGTACCATTTTACCGGCTTCAAGCTTGGAGAAATCGAGAATATCGTTGATGATCCCAAGTAGGTTAGTTGCGCTGCGTTCAATGGTTTTAATGTAATCGAGCTGACTCGAGTGCAGTGGCGTTTTAATTAACTGACGAGCAAAGCCGATGACGCCATTAAGTGGTGTGCGCAGCTCATGAGACATGTTAGCTAAGAATTCCGACTTAATTTGGCTGGCCTCAAGGGCGCGTTTTTTAGCTAAATCAAGCTCGACGTTTTGGATCTCGATTTGCTCTAATGTTTCTCGAAGATCAGATGTCGCCTGGTCAATATTTTGCTGCATCTCGTCATGGTATTCCGACAAGGAGCTTGCCATAGCGTTAATACCACGTTTCAATAAATCCAGTTCACCAATCAAATTACCTTCAAGCCGAGCACTGAGCTTACCTTCACGGATTTTAGCCACCACGCGCACCATTTCGGTAATAGGGTGGTTAACAAACTTCACTAAGCGAAAGGTAAAAAACAGGTTAAATTGTACGCCAATTAAGATAATCACAAACGCTGCGATGGCTGAGCGGTGCTGTGCAAGGAGTGCATTTTCCTTGTTCATTAAAATCGCCATATAACCAAGAAGGCGTTCGTCACGTTCGTTGTAAACTTCATTGTTAGCAGCAGGTCTTGCGGGTTCAGCAGTTTGTGTCCGAGATGTTTGGGAATCATTGGCAAGCGCAATCAACTGCGCAGTAGTGTCTGACGGCAAAGTCTGATCATACCCTTGATATTGCTCAGCGCCATCGAGTAGATCCTCGGCATCAACATTAATGGGCCTGTTATTGGGGTGTGCTCGCTCTGGCTCTGACACTATCGGAACATCGATTTGCTGAGTCTGAGATTGCGCCGCCTTTTTGGGCTTGAGTTCGGTGTTGGCTACCACAGGGACCCGGATGATCATGGTATCCCCTATGGTTTCATGCTCGCTTTGTGTTAGTTGTGCAACAGGGTTGCGGTAGCGCATGGTCTCAAAATCTTTGTGGTAATGAGAGGTAACAAACAGTTGGTTATTGGTATCAAATAACGCAATAGAGTGTATCAGAGAGGCATTGCGAACCTGAGATGCAGATAATAGGCGTTTGGTGGATTCTCTGTCGTTGCTGACAATACCAAATTCGCTGGCAATGGCTAAGGGCTCAGCAATACTCAGCCCTTTAGCAATTAACGTGTCTTCTAATTCGTAGAAACGATTAATTGTAAAATAGCTACCAAGTAAAATACCAACCACAATGGTGGGGGCTAACGCGAGTACCAGTACCCAAGATCGCAAACTGAATTTGGTTACACTGTTAGCTGTTTCCATGGTATCCAAAGCTGTCCTATTTGATATAATTTCGCTAGCACTTAGACTGCCAGATTTTGAGCAGTGTTGACTAGTTTTTTATTGCCAACTTGAGGCCGAAATGGCGCAATTTTACAAACCAAAAGCCAATAAATCCAAACAATTATCAAGCAAGCTGACTTTAGATGTAACCCAGCTTGACCATTTAGGTGCCGGCGTAGCCGAGCATAATGGCAAAGTGGTTTTTATTCCTGGCGCCCTGTCAGGCGAGACTGTAAGCGCTCAATTTGTCGAGCAAAAAAAGAATTTCGCCAAAGCCAAGCTGTTAAAAGTCATGCAACCTAGTGATGACAGAATCAAACCTTTTTGTCGTCACTACCAGCAGTGTGGCGGCTGTGACATGCAACATTTACAGCATAATCAGCAAATTGCCCATAAGCGAACTAGCTTGGTGAATTTAATTAAAAAGTTGTCGCCGATTAAGCAAGTTGATGACGCTGTACTCGTGGGTGATATTACGAGCGAGCCGGTGCATTATCGCCGCCGCGCGCGCTTAGCCACGTTATTTAATAAACAGGCGAACGAACTCAAGCTAGGTTTTCGTTCCCCTGGCTCTAACAAGATTGTTGCCATTGACGAATGTCAGGTGCTAGCAAAGCCGTTATCAGAATTGATTGTGCCGTTTGCAAAAGCACTTAATCAATTAAAAGCTAAAACGAGTTTAGGGCATTTGGAGCTAACACAATCTGAAGATGAAGTGCTCGCGGTACTAAGAGTTACTAAATCACTACCCAATTCAGATAAGAGGTGGCTGATTAATTTAGCTGAGAAGTTGAAAATTCGGCTATTACTCCAAGACGACCAAGGCGAGTTATTACAGCTGTTTCCTGTGCTTGAACACAAGGAACAAAATAAAGACCAAGCCGTTGCCTTACCTTATTACTTGCTCGCAGATGATCGCATTCGCTGCTCGTTTACGCCTGGTAATTTCGTGCAGGTCAACGCGCAGGTGAATAAAGCAATGGTCGAGCAGGCTATTGATTGGCTAGCCCCACAAGCAGGAGAGCGAATACTAGATTTATTCTGCGGCGTGGGAAATTTCAGTTTGCCGCTGGCGCTTAAGCAAGCTGAAGTTATCGGTGTTGAAGGTGTTCCTGAAATGGTCGAGCAAGCCAGTACGAATGCTAAGGTTAATGGCTTGGATAACATTAACTTTTATCACGCCGATTTAAGCAGTGACTTAAATGAGCAACCATGGCTTGGAAAAATCGATAAATTACTGTTAGATCCTGCGCGGGCTGGTGCTTATGAGTGCCTAGAAAACCTTGAGCAAATGCAGCCTAAAAGCATTGTTTACGTGTCTTGCAATCCAGCAAGTCTCGCCCGTGATATCGAAGTTTTAGTTAAGTATGGTTATCAATTAACCCGACTGGCTAATATCGACATGTTCCCGCAAACTCATCATATCGAGGCGATGGCGCTATTTGAGCTTGAAACGTGATAAAAGTTAGGTTTTTGCGGGCAAAGCGTTAAACAAGTGTTTTGCTTTATTTAGTATTTGATGGAATAAGATTACAATGCAGGGCGACTATTGGGATTTAGCAGTAATTAGATGAATTAACTGGTTATTTTTAAGTCATAGCAATAGGTTAATACCAGTTAGGATAAATAAGTGATCAGAGATTGCGCTGGAAAAATCGCTTAGAACAAGGCAGAAATTACAACTAGCTAGTTGTTCTACCTACAAAATTTTTAATGAAGTTATAAGCGATTTTGGCCAGTTAGGATGATCATATACTTGTTCTGATTGGTATAAGTTGTCGGAAGCTAGAAGAAGTTAAGGAAATTGACATGGTATCGGTTCGTGAAGCGCATTTTAATACCCAGCCCTTCCACCTGGAAGAATGGGTAGCACGATATATTGAAGACAAGCAAGATGCCAAATGTTTACTGGAGCTTATTGGCGAGCTAGAAGCCCTGCCAGTAGACAATTCAATTGCCCATACTCAATTGCTTGCTCGCGCCCGCGAGATGATTGAAATTCTTGCGCCGCTTAATATGGACATTGAAACCCTGCAAGCAGCAGTGCTGTTTGTGGTGTTAGATGCCGGCATTATCAACCTTGAAAAGATTGAAGACACCTATGGCAAGTCACTAGCCAAGCTCGTTTCTAGCGTAATCACCATGGACGCCATTGGCGCACTAAAAGTTGATGGCCATTCAGTGCGTACTGGCGAGCCGCAGGTCGACAATATTCGTAAAATGCTACTTGCCATGGTCGAAGACGTGCGTGCGGTTGTAGTGAAACTGGCTGAGCGTATTTGTTTGCTGCGGGCAGTTAAAACCGCCGATGAAGAAACCCGTGTACTGCTTGCTCGCGAAATCGCTGATGTTTATGCGCCGCTTGCTAATCGTTTAGGTATTGGTCAGCTGAAATGGGAGCTAGAAGATATCTCGTTTCGCTACCTACATCCGCAAACCTATAAAGATATTGCTAAGCAGCTAGACGGCAAGCGCCTCGACCGCGAAACCTTTATCGACAAGTTTGTGACTGACCTTCAAGCGCGATTAGACAAAGACGGCATTTTAGCTAAGGTCTATGGCCGCCCTAAGCACATCTATTCAATCTGGCGCAAAATGAAGGGCAAAGACCTTAAGTTTGATGAGCTATTTGATGTGCGCGCAGTGCGTATTGTTACCGAGCGCCTGCAAGACTGCTATGGCGCGCTCGGCGTTGTACACACGCTTTGGCATCATATTCCACGTGAGTTTGATGATTATGTAGCCAACCCAAAACCTAATGGCTATCAATCTATCCACACTGTCGTCGTTGGCCCAGAAGGCAAAACGGTTGAAATTCAAATCCGCACCGAAGAAATGCACCAAGATGCAGAGCTAGGTGTGGCGGCTCACTGGAAATACAAAGAAGGCGCAAACACAGCCAAACAAAGCAGCTACGAAGAGAAAATCAATTGGCTGCGTAAAATTCTGCAATGGCAAGAAGATGTGGCTGAAAGTGGTAACCTGGTTGACGAGGTTCGCAGCCAGGTATTTGAAGATCGCGTTTACGTGTTTACGCCAAATGGTGAAGTGGTTGATTTACCTCAAGGCTCAACTGTACTGGACTTCGCTTACTATATTCACTCACAAGTGGGTCATAGAGCGATTGGCGCTAAAGTTGATGGCCGTATTGTGCAGTTCACTTACAAGGTTGAGACTGGTGAGCGCATTGAGATCATCACCTCGAAAAATCCTAACCCGAAACGCGATTGGCTTAATCCAAACCTTGGCTATATCAAGTCGTCGCGTTCACGCTCGAAGATTCAGCATTGGTTTAAGCAGCAAGACAGAGACAAAAACATTATTGCTGGTAAAGAAATGCTCGAAGGTGAGTTATCTCGCATTGGCTTGAAGCTTAAAGATGCGCAAATAGCAGTTGAGCGATTTAACCTGTTATCTATGGATGACATGTTAGCAGCCATTGGCGGCGGTGATTTGCGTTTAAATCAGGTGGTTAACTACACTGAAACCCAAATTCGCCGAGAGCCTGAGAGCGATGAGAACCTGGTTGAAGACATTATTAAAAAGTCGCAGCCAAAACCGAAAAAGTCTGGTTCTGGTCAGGTTGAGGTTAATGGTGTTGGTAACTTAATGAGCCATATTGCCAAGTGTTGTCATCCGGTACCGGGTGATGAGATTTTTGGTTATATCACTATGGGGCGGGGCATTTCAGTCCATCGCAGCGACTGTGAGCAAGTAAAAGAGTTAATGCGCGCGCACCCTGAGCGTAGTGTCGATGTGGTTTGGGGCGAGAATTACTCAGGTGGCTACCGCATTAAGGTGCGGGTAGAAGCCAATGACCGTAGTGGTCTGCTGCGCGATGTTACTACTGTCCTCGCTGCTGAAAAGTCGAATGTGATGGCAATGAGCTCAACATCAGATGTGAAAACCCAAACCGCCACTGTTGAGTTAGAGCTTGAGCTGTATAATTTAGATGGTTTGTCTCGCATCCTTGCAAAACTGTCACAAATTGATGGAGTGTTGCAGGCAAGACGCTTGTAACTTTCGCTACTATTCTATGCGCTAGTACTCTTTGCGCTAGTACTCCTTGCGCTAGTACTCTTTTCGTTAGAATAGGGCTGGAGCGGTGCTAGAAAGGTGTTAGAGCTAAGCTAAAAGCTGACAACTATGATGCTAAATGGTGATAAATTGATTCGGGTTTATCACCATTTTTTTGTACTGAGGTTATTCGCCTCCCTTTATGCTTGAGTAACCCTATATTCATACTGCTTTACTTCCCGCGCCGCCTTATACTCACACCTTCTTTCACAAGGTTTGATACTGGTGCTAGATATGCCAAACCTAGCGTTTTTTGCTAACCGTCATAGATTAAATTGAAGTAGATTCAATTTGAAATAGGTTTAATTTAAAGCAGATTTTGAAGGTGGAACAACCATTATGGCCAATGCCAACAAGTTCAACTTAGATGTGATGCAGCCATTATTAGATATCATGGCGAAGCTTCGTGACCCCAAAACTGGTTGCCCGTGGGATAAACAGCAAACCTTTGAGACTATTGTGCCATTTACCCTCGAAGAGGCCTACGAAGTTGCCGATGCCATTGAGCAAGCAGACTTTGAATCTCTGCCAGATGAACTGGGTGATCTATTATTCCAGGTGGTGTTCTATTGTCAGCTTGGGCGTGAGCAAGGCATGTTTGACTTTGCTGACGTTGTTGAGCGCATTTGCAATAAATTGACCCGCCGTCATCCCCACGTGTTTAATTTAGAGAGCGACACGCCAGAGCAAACGGCTAATCAAGTTAAACAATCGTGGGAGCAAATTAAGCAGCAAGAGCGCAGCGCCAAACAGCAAACTTCACTACTTGATGATATTCCGCAAGCTCTGCCATCACTCAATCGCGCGGTAAAAATTCAAAAGCGCGTGTCAAAAGTAGGATTTGATTGGCCGACACTTGAGCCAGTCGTTGACAAAGTAAAAGAAGAAATCGATGAAGTCTTGCATGAGGTTAAGGTTAACGACCAACCAAAAGTCGCTGAAGAAATGGGTGATTTGCTATTTGCTGTTGCCAATATGGCAAGACATTTGGGGGTAGATCCTGAACAAGCGCTGCGCCAGGCTAATCGCAAGTTTGAAACACGATTTCGCGGCGTTGAGCTGCTTGCGGCTCAAAGTGGTAAGTGTATGTCAGCGCACACACTTGAAGAACTCGATGCCTATTGGGATAACGTGAAGTCACAGCAAGCTTGATAGAGTAAGTCTAATGTGCTCGTTTTTTGACTTGCTTGATGATGTGGTTAATCAGTTTGCTTAACTTAGCTGACTGAAAAATAGTTTTCGATATTTCAAGGGCGATGATAATAAAAAATTGCGTTTGCTAATTGTTGTCCATGGCCTGATTTGTTAGAATGTCGCCCCGTCCTAGTGCTTTCTTACAAGCACGTATTTTCCAACACAAATTCTCAGGTTCAGCATGACTACAAGGTATATCTTCGTGACTGGTGGTGTGGTTTCATCACTAGGTAAAGGCATTGCAGCTGCATCTTTAGCAGCAATTTTAGAAGCTCGTGGCTTAAACGTTACGATCATGAAATTAGACCCTTACATTAACGTTGACCCAGGGACGATGAGCCCGACTCAACACGGTGAGGTTTTCGTTACTGAAGATGGCGCTGAGACCGACTTAGACTTAGGTCACTATGAGCGTTTCATCCGCACCAAGATGAACCGTCGTAATAACTTCACAACCGGCCGTATTTACGAAGAAGTACTACGTAAAGAGCGTCGTGGTGATTACCTAGGTGCAACCATTCAGGTAATTCCGCACATTACTTCTGCGATTAAAGAGAAAATCATTGCTGGTGGTGAAGGCCATGATGTGGCTATCGTTGAGATTGGTGGCACGGTAGGTGATATTGAGTCACTACCTTTCCTTGAATCTATTCGTCAATTAGGTGTTGAGCTAGGACGCGAACGCACACTATTTATGCACTTGACCTTAGTACCATTCCTTGGCGCTGCAGGTGAAGTGAAAACTAAGCCAACTCAACACTCAGTAAAAGAGCTACGCTCAATTGGTATTGCACCAGATGTGTTGGTTTGCCGTGGTGACCGCGCTATCCCTGCCAATGAAAAAGCAAAAATTTCGCTATTCTGTAACGTAGAAGAGCGTGCTGTTATTTCACTTAAAGATGTGGATAGCATCTATAAGATCCCTGCGCTACTGCGCTCTCAAGGTCTTGATGAGTTAGTGGTTAAACGCTTCCACCTAGATTGCCAAGATGCAGATCTATCTGAGTGGGAAAATGTCATCTACCAAGAAGCTAACCCAAATGGCGAAGTGACCATTGGTATGGTAGGTAAGTACATTGAACTACCTGATGCATACAAGTCAGTAAATGAAGCACTTAAACATGCTGGCCTTAAAAACCGCGTGACAGTTAACATTAAGTACGTTGACTCACAAACAGTTGAAGCTAAAGGTGATGAAGTGCTGCAAGGCTTAGACGGTATTCTTGTACCAGGCGGCTTTGGTGAGCGTGGCGTAGAGGGTAAGATTCTAGCGGCGAAGTTTGCTCGTGAGAACAACCTTCCTTACTTTGGTATCTGTTTAGGTATGCAAGTAGCGTTAATTGAATATGCTCGTAACGTAGCAGGCCTAGAAGGTGCACATTCTTCAGAGTTCAACAGCGAAACGTCGCACCCTGTTGTTGGTTTGATCACTGAGTGGATCAACGAAGAAGGTGAAGTTGAAGAGCGTACTGAGACTTCTGATCTGGGCGGCACGATGCGTCTTGGTGCGCAGCTATGTCATCTTGTAGAAGGCTCGAAAGCGGCTGAAGCATATGGCAGTGCAACTTGTGTTGAGCGTCATCGCCACCGCTATGAAGTTAACAACAACTACATTGAGCGTCTAGAACAAGCGGGTCTGAAGTTCAGTGGATTATCATCTGACCGTAAACTGGTTGAGATGATTGAAATTCCATCTCACCCATGGTTTGTTGCGGGTCAGTTCCACCCTGAATTTACTTCAACGCCGCGTGATGGACACCCATTGTTTGAAGGTTTTGTTGCTGCTGCAGCAACATACCAAAAGCGTGACATTAACGCGTAATGAATACCAAGGCCGTGATGACATATCACGGCCTTTTTTATTGGATTTTTGAACTAAATCCACCTAGCTTTAGTAAACTCAGTTGAAGCCAAAGCGAATTCATTTTATTCTTAGCTTGCTGAATAAAACTTACAGAAATGAAAGTTTAATACTAATAAGTTTAGTTTGACGGCGATAAATTAGTATCACTGTGAAATTTATCAGTATTTATTTTTAGTTTTGTATTTTAAATTTCAATTTTACGGAAGGAAGTAAGAGGACGTTATGGCTAACATCGTTAAAGTTATTGGTCGTGAGATCATGGATTCTCGTGGTAACCCAACAGTTGAAGCTGAGGTTTACCTAGAAGACGGTTCATTTGGCATGGCTGCAGCACCATCTGGTGCATCAACGGGTTCTCGCGAAGCGTTAGAACTACGTGACGGTGACAAAGCGCGTTACCTAGGTAAAGGTGTATTAAAAGCAGTTGCTGCAGTAAATGGCCCAATTGCTGATGCGCTAGTAGGTAAAGATGCATCTGCACAAGCTGAAATCGATCAAATCATGATTGACCTAGACGGCACTGAGAACAAAGCAAACTTTGGTGCTAACGCTATTCTTGCTGTGTCACTTGCAACGGCAAAAGCTGCTGCTAACGCGAAGAAAGTGCCACTTTACGCGCACATTGCTGATCTAAATGGCACCCCTGGTGTTTACTCTATGCCGTTACCTATGATGAACATCATCAATGGTGGTGAGCACGCTGATAACAGCGTAGACATTCAAGAATTCATGATCCAACCTGTTGGTGCTAAGAATTTCCGCGAAGGTCTGCGTATGGGGGCAGAAGTATTCCACAGCCTAGCTAAAGTACTTAAAGCCGCTGGTCATTCTACTTCTGTAGGTGATGAAGGTGGTTTCGCGCCTAACCTAGAGTCAAACGCTGCTGCACTTGCTGCAATCAAAGAAGCGGTTGCCAATGCAGGTTACGAGCTAGGTAAAGACATCACTTTAGCACTAGACTGTGCGGCATCTGAGTTCTACAACAAAGAAGCCAACATCTATGACCTACAAGGTGAAGGTAAGCAATTCACTTCTGAAGAGTTCAACCACTTCTTAGAAGAGCTTGTAAACCAATACCCAATCGTATCGATTGAAGATGGTCTAGATGAGTCTGACTGGGACGGTTTTGCTCACCAAACTAAACTACTTGGTGACAAGGTTCAGCTAGTAGGTGACGATCTATTCGTAACTAACACTAAGATCCTTAAGCGTGGTATCGACAACGGTATCGCCAACTCTATCTTAATCAAGTTCAACCAAATTGGTTCACTAACTGAAACCTTGGCTGCAATTAAGATGGCGAAAGATGCAGGCTTCACCGCTGTTATCTCGCATCGCTCTGGTGAAACTGAAGATGCAACCATTGCTGACTTAGCCGTTGGTACTGCTGCAGGTCAAATTAAGACTGGCTCGCTAAGCCGTAGTGACCGTGTTGCTAAGTACAACCAATTACTGCGTATTGAAGAAGCGCTAGGTGAAAAAGCACCTTACAACGGTCTTAAAGAAGTAAAAGGCCAAGCTTAATCGCTCTTTCAGGCTGAAAAGAACTAAAAAGGTCACCACTTGGTGGCCTTTTTTGTTGTACTATACCAAGCAACTTATTCATGTAGCTTGTCTTAACTTACGGCCTGATTTAACGATGAAACGGATTTGCTTTGCACTCGTTGCTATTTTAGCCATGTTGCAATATCGCCTTTGGTTTGGTGAGAATAACCTGTCTCAATACGTGGTGCTTGAAGCTCAGATCCTCGAGCAACAGCAAAGTAACGAGAAACTCATCGCTCGCAACCAAATTCTCAAGCAAGAAATCCTCGACTTAAAAAGTGGCACTGAAGCCATTGAAGAGCGGGCTCGCAACGAGCTCGGCATGGTCAAAGAGGGCGAGACTTTTTATCGCGTCGTGGGCAGCGACATTCGCCAAAGTAGTCAATTCGGACAGTAACTCTCTATTTTATTTATGCATACAGAAATCGTCGCTATTGTACCTGCCGCAGGTATAGGTAGCCGAATGAAAGCGGATATCCCAAAGCAGTACTTAATGTTAGGTGAGCAGCCGATATTGGCCCATACGCTAGATTGCCTGCTGTCCCACCCACAAATTACCCAGGTGATAGTAGCGCTCAATCCACAAGATGAGTTTTTTGCAGACTTACCACAAGCAAGACACCCTAAGCTCGTTATCGTCATTGGCGGGGCAGAGCGCGCCGATTCCGTGCTTGCAGGTTTACAAGCCGCCCCAGCAGATAGCTGGGCATTAGTGCATGATGCGGCAAGGCCGTGCTTAACCCATCAAGATATTGATGCTCTGATTGCTTCGAGGACTGAGTTTACGCAAGGGGCAATATTAGCCATGCCGGTGCGCGATACCATGAAGCGCAGTGATGCGAATGGACGAATAGTTGATACTGTCGAGCGTGAGCTTTTATGGCATGCGTTAACGCCGCAATATTTTGCTAGTGCAGAGTTAAAACTCAATTTACAGGCGGCGCTCGATGCTGGCGCTAAAATTACCGATGAAGCTAGCGCGATGGAATGGGCTGGAGTGAACCCAGGCTTAGTTGTAGGCCGCGCTGATAATATTAAAGTTACCCACCCTGATGACCTAGCTCTGGCAAAACTATTTTTGTCGCATCGCGCTTAGGTCAATTTCAGGTTTCTTTTAGCGTTACTTTTTATTGGTAGTTTTTCACTCGTAACGTTTTAGTGGTTACTTTTTGCTGGTAATACCAATTGGGATAAATGAGTGATCAGATATTACGCAGGAAAAATCGTTTAGAACAAGGCAGAAATTGCAGCTAGCTAGTTGCTCTACCTACAAAATTTCTAACGACGTTATAAGCGATTTTAACCAGTAAGAATGATCACATTCTTATACTTATTGGTATAACTTTACCAACAATTGAGGCGCTTAATTAGCATAGCTGGTAAGGTTTTATCCAGCTTGTATTGGAGATAAACACGTGAAAATCCGTATTGGTCATGGCTTTGATGTACATAAATTCGGTGGTGATAAACCGCTTATTTTGGGCGGGGTAACTGTTCCCTATGATACAGGCTTAATCGCCCACTCAGATGGCGATGTGGTGTTACATGCTGTCAGCGATGCGATTTTAGGTGCGATGGCTTTGGGTGATATTGGCAAACACTTCCCTGACACCGACCCAGAATTTGCAGGCGCCGATAGCCGCGTGCTGCTGCGTCACTGTTTTAACCTAGCGCTGCAGCAAGGCTTTAAAATCGGTAATTTAGACGTCACTATTATTGCTCAGGCGCCGAAAATGCTGCCGCACATTAATGCAATGCGTGAGTGTATTGCCAAAGACTTAGCTACAGACATTGGCAATGTAAACGTAAAAGCGACCACCACTGAAAAACTCGGTTTTACTGGCCGTAAAGAAGGCATAGCTGTTGAGTCTGTGGTGTTGCTCACTGCTAGTTAACTATTAGCTATGAGCTAAGTGCTACGTTTAGCTAAATGCGGCGTTAACTAACTTTAGCTGATTTATTTGCTCAATTTAATACAAGTTTTTATCGATGACACAATTACATTACTTACATGGTAAACCTCAGGTTACCGCTGATTTGCGCACTGAAAATGCAGACTTTATAGTGCAAGAAATCCTGCCGTTCTCACCAACAGGAGAGGGCGAACATCATTTAGTGCAGATCCGTAAGTCCGGCTTTAACACCAATCAAGTGGTGGATATGTTAGCCAAGTTTGCCAAGGTTCACCCAAAAGAGGTGACCTACGCAGGGCAAAAAGATAAAAACGCGGTAACAGAGCAATGGTTTGGTATACGCATTCCCGGTAAAGACACGCCAGACTGGCAAGCCTTCAGTCAACAAAATATCACTGTGCTGCAAAGCAGTCGTCACAGTAAAAAACTACGTATTGGCGCTTTGCTAGGTAATAAGTTTACCCTGACTTTACGCAACGTTTCAGATACAGCTGCTTTCGAGGCTCGCCTTGAGCAAGTTTTAAAAACTGGAGTGCCTAATTACTTTGGCGAGCAGCGATTTGGTCACAATGGTAAGAACCTCACGCTAGGTCGCAATATGCTTAATGGCGGCCGTAAGATTAAAGACCGCAAAAAACGTAGCATGTTCTTATCTGCCGTGCGCTCTAACATCTTTAATTTGGTAGTTTCTCACAGGTTGCAAACGAGTGGCTTACAAGGACTTGATGGCGATTGTGTCATGCTCTCTGGCAGCAAAAGCTACTTTGTGGCTGACAGTTGGGATGACACTATAGAGCAGCGACTAATCACCAAAGATATTCAGCTGTCTGCTCCTTTATGGGGGCGAGGCGCTGCTTTGGCACAAGGTGATGCCGCGCAAATCGAGCAAGCCGCGCTAACTGGCTTTGAGCAAGACCTTAAAGGATTAGAGCAGGCAGGACTTGAGCAAGAGCGTCGCCCGTTAATGCTTGAGCCACAAGGTCTGAAGTGGCAACTAGCTGACAATACAATGGTATTAGAGTTTATTTTGCCTGCCGGCAGTTATGCGACATCTGTGCTTAGAGAGCTTGTCGATTATCAAGACGTGCAGCAAATCGCCTGGCAAAAGATGGTAGCAGAGCAAAGTGAACAACAGGCAAGCGCACAAGCTGAGACTGGCCAAGGTGAAGCACGTGATTAATATTCTTGTTAGCAACGATGATGGTGTTCATGCCCCTGGTATTAAAGCGCTTAGTGATGCGTTAGCCACGATAGCTAAGGTTACTACTGTTGCGCCTGATAGAAATTGCTCCGGCGCGAGTAATTCTTTAACCTTGACGAACCCTTTAAGAATTAATAGCTTAGACAATGGCTATATCGCTGTTAATGGCACACCGACCGATTGTGTTCATTTAGCCATTCGCGAGTTATGCCCTGATGAGCCTCATATTGTGGTTTCTGGCATTAATGCTGGAGCTAATATGGGTGACGATACCCTCTATTCCGGCACGATTGCTGCGGCAATGGAGGGGCGCTTTTTAGGTTTGCCTGCTATTGCGATTTCGCTTGTTGGTAAGCAGCTTAATCATTATGAAACAGCGGCGCATTATGCTTGTAAGATAGTTAAAGGCTTACTTGAGCATCCGTTAAATAGCGATCAAATTTTAAATGTTAACGTGCCTGACTTGCCGCTTGAGCAAATTAAAGGTATTCAAGTCACGCGTTTAGGTGCTCGCCATAAGGCTGAGGGTATGATTAAAACCCAAGATCCGGCGGGTAGAGATATCTATTGGCTTGGCCCTGTTGGCACCGAGCAAGATGCAGGGCCAGGCACCGATTTTGGCGCTGTCGCTGAAGGTTATATATCAATTACGCCACTTACTGTTGACTTAACTGGGTACAGACAAATAGATAATTTAGCAAATTGGGTGACTCAACTATGACGCTGGCAGCATCGACTTTGTCTGTGAATCTTGCTCGCAAGTTAGCAGAGGCTGGCATACAAGATCAACGTGTGTTGCAGGCTGTTGCTAACACGCCTCGCGAGTTGTTTCTTGACGCAGCCCTTGGTCATAAAGCTTATGAGAATACTGCGCTTCCGATTGGACAAGGGCAAACTATTTCTCAGCCTTATATTGTTGCTAGAATGACCGAGCTACTGTGCCAACTAGCGCCTAAAAATGTACTCGAGGTTGGTACTGGCTCTGGCTATCAAGCGGCCATTTTGGCGCAGCTGTTTCCCACACTGTGCACCATTGAGCGCATTAAGGCTTTACAGATCCAGGCAAGGCAGCGATTGAAGCGTTTAGATCTACACAATGTATCATTTAAATATGGTGATGGCTGGAAAGGTTGGAGTAACCGCGGCCCATTTGACGCCATTATGGTGACTGCAGCCGCAGCGAGCGTACCTGAAGCATTACTGCAGCAACTTAGCGATAGTGGTGTATTGATTATCCCCGTGGGGGAGGAAAGCCAGCAGCTGCTTAAGATCACTCGCAGTGGCGATCAATTCCAGTCGCAAACTATTGAGGCTGTTAAGTTTGTGCCCCTGGTAAATGGTGAGTTGGCTTAAGCTCTTTATTTGCTAGCTTTTTGATTTAAACGACTTCAACGTTATTGATTACAAGGAAACGACTTTGAAATACAGTGTTTGGCTAGCAGTATCCCTTTTTATTGCCTTGCTTTGCACTGGTTGTAGTTTTCAATCACATCAAGCCGCGCCGGTCGAAAGCCTCTCGGCGAAATCTAAGCCTAAGTATGATCGCGGATCGCTTACCAAGCGTTGGTATAAGGTGAAGAAAGGCGATACCTTGTACTCGATAGCTTGGGGCGCGGGTAAGAATTATTCTGACGTTGCGAGGCTGAATAAGTTACAAAAACCGTACACTATTTATCCAGGTCAAGTGCTTGCTTTGTATCCAAAACCTGCTGCTCCTACCAGTGCTAAAAAAGCGACAAATGTAACCAAGGGTGTCGCGATCACTACCGCCCCTGCGACCCCAATAACGGTAAAAAGTTCGGAAAATCAAAAGCAAAGCGTAAAATTCCAGTCGTCCACTACAGCGAACAATCGCTCAAAAAAAGAGCTTGATCGTAGCCAAGAGTCTGCGTATTCTGTAACAACTACCCAACAAAAAGTTAACCAAACTGTAAGTCAACCTGTGTCGACCCTACCAAAAAAGGTGAAGCGTTGGTTGTGGCCAGTCAAAGGCAGAATTATTGGGAGATTTTCTGCCAGCGAACAAGGCAATCAAGGGATTAAGATTGCTGGCAACCGTGGTGATATTGTGAAAGCCGCTGCGGATGGGAGAGTGGTGTATGCAGGGAATGCTCTGCGAGGCTATGGCAACTTAGTCATTATCAAACACAATGATGATTACTTGAGTGCATATGCCCA
Source organism: Shewanella sp. WXL01 (assembly GCF_012263345.1). Classification (NCBI taxonomy): domain Bacteria; kingdom Pseudomonadati; phylum Pseudomonadota; class Gammaproteobacteria; order Alteromonadales; family Shewanellaceae; genus Shewanella; species Shewanella sp. WXL01. The sequence continues at coordinate 964,748 of NZ_JAAIKQ010000001.1, forward strand.
CGCTGACAAGATAATGGTTAAAGAAAAGCAATTCGTTAGTGCAGGACAAACAGTTGCAAAAATGGGCAGTACAGGAACCAACAAAGTGATGCTTCATTTTGAGATTCGCTTTCATGGTAAATCAGTTAACCCATTAAAATATCTACCTAAACAGTAATCGTTTAGCAACATAAACATCGGAGGATAGGCAAGTGCAGTAGATTAATCACCACAAGCAAGGTTTGGGAGAGCAATATGAGCCGAAAAAATAACGCTGCGACAGCAGAACATCTAATCGATCTAGCTAAAGAACCACAAACTGAAGTTGCCGAAACCGGCAGTGGCCTAGTGCAAGAACTAGAGATTGAAGAAAAAGTCCAAGACGACTTACAAAAAAATCTCGATGCAACTCAACTCTATTTAGGTGAAATAGGTTTCTCACCGCTATTAACTGCGGAAGAAGAAGTTTACTTTTCACGTAAATCCCTCAAAGGCTGCGAAAAATCTCGCAACCGCATGATTGAAAGTAATCTAAGACTCGTCGTTAAAATTGCCCGTCGATACAATAATCGAGGTTTAGCACTGTTAGATCTGATTGAAGAAGGTAATTTAGGTTTAATCCGCGCCGTTGAAAAGTTCGACCCTGAACGTGGTTTTAGATTCTCGACTTATGCTACCTGGTGGATCCGCCAGACGATTGAACGGGCGATTATGAATCAGACCCGTACCATTCGTTTACCTATTCATGTGGTGAAAGAGCTTAATGTATATCTGCGTACTGCGCGTCAGTTAGCGCAAAAGCTTGATCATGAGCCGACAGCTGAAGAGATTGCTGAAAAATTAGATGTATCTACTGGCGATGTTAGCCGTATGCTCAAGCTCAATGAACGTATTACCTCAGTTGATACGCCATTAGGCGGTGAAGATAATGACAAAGCCTTACTTGATGTGATTGCTGACGATGACAGTGTTGGCCCAGATTACCGTGTACAAGATGAAGATTTATCTAAATCGATTGTTGGTTGGCTAAACGAGCTTAATACTAAGCAGCGTGAAGTGCTTGCAAGACGCTTTGGTCTACTTGGTTATGAGCCTTCAACGCTTGAAAATGTTGGTGCTGAGATTGGCTTAACTCGAGAGCGTGTACGTCAAATTCAAGTGGAAGCATTAAAACGCTTGAAAGATCTGCTTGGTTCTCAAGGCCTGTCGGTAGAGGCGCTGTTTAGAGAGTAGTAGATCCACTAATCAGCCAAATATTTACTGCATATTGAAAAGGAGCGTATCAATGCTCCTTTTTTTACTTCGCAACCAATAGATTAACTTCAAGCACTATTCATAAGCGGTAAAAACTCACTTTATCAACTAGTCCAGCAGCTGCTTTAACTGATACAAGGCATCTAACGCCTGACGCGGAGTTAAGTTATCTGGTTCAATAGTAGCGAGCTTTTCCTCCACCATACTAGGCTCAGGATCATAAGCGGCAAGTGGTAAGGCTGCTTGAGTTGGTGTGCTTGCTTCAAGCGGACCTCCACGGCTTTCAAGCTGGGCAAGTTTATGTTTTGCTGACTTAATCACATGAGCTGGCACCCCCGCTAGTGCCGCAACTTGTAGACCATAGCTTTTACTTGCTGCGCCTTCTTGAACCGCGTGCATAAAGGCAATGGTATCTTCATGCTCTATGGCATCTAAATGCACATTAGCCACACTTGGGATCATATCTGGCAGTTGAGTAAGCTCAAAGTAATGGGTCGCAAACAAAGTGAGGGAACTGACCTTGTTAGCCAGGTATTCAGCAGCAGACCAGGCTAGAGACAGGCCATCATAGGTTGATGTGCCGCGGCCAATTTCGTCCATTAACACCAAACTTTTAGGTGTTGCGTTGTGCAAGATATTAGCGGTTTCTGTCATCTCTACCATAAAGGTTGAGCGGCCAGAAGCTAAGTCATCTGATGCGCCAATACGAGTAAAGATGCGGTCTACCTCACCAATCTGAGCCTGCTCAGCAGGCACAAAGCAACCTATGTGAGCCATCAAGGTGATTAGAGCAACCTGACGCATATAGGTCGACTTACCGCCCATATTTGGGCCAGTTACAACCAGCATTTTGCGCTGTGAATTTAACTCGACAGGGTTAGCAATAAAGGCACTTTGACTCACTTGCTCGACAACAGGATGACGGCCAGCATCGATTTTGATGCCAATGCCTGACTGCATCACAGGGCAATGATAGTTAAGGGTTTCGGCGCGCTCAGCAAAGTTAGTCAGTACATCTAATTGCGCGGCAGCGGTGGCAAAGTCCTGAAGCTCTGCAAGCTTAGGCAGTAGCAGGTCGAATAGTTGTTCCCAAAGCTGTTTTTCTAGCGCTAGCGCTTTACCCTGGCTTGAAAGAACCTTCTCTTCATACTCCTTTAGCTCAGGGGTGATGTAGCGCTCAGTACCTTTAAGTGTTTGACGGCGCTGGTAGCTAAGTGGCACCTTGTCAGACTGTAAGCGGCTCACTTCTATGTAATAACCGTGGACGCGGTTATAGCCAACCTTCAACGTATTGATCCCCGTTTGCTCTTTCTCGCGTGCTTCTAATGCGACAAGGTAGTCACTGGCGCCTTCACTTAAGCTGCGCCATTCATCAAGCTCAGCGTTGTAACCGGGTTTAATCACGCCGCCGTCACGAATAAGCACTGGAGGATTATCAATAATGGCGCTATCTAACAGCGCGTGTTGCTCTGGAAATTCACCCATTAGCTTGGCAAGAGCGCGCAGCTGCGGCTGCTGACAACTAGCTAGTGTCTGTTGGATCTCTGGTAACAATGCCAGTGCTTGTTTTAAGCGGGCAAAATCCCGTGGTCTAGCACTTCTCAGGGCAAGTCTTGCCATGATACGCTCAACATCACCTAAGGCTTTGAGTTGGTCGTGCAGTTCATCGTAGAGATTGCTGTCGATCAATTCATTGATTGCATTGTGGCGCGCCGTGATCTTTTGATGCTCTCTAAGCGGCTGGTGGATCCAGCGCTGCAGCATACGACTGCCCATTGGCGTTGCAGTGTTGTCCAACACAGAAGCGAGGGTGTTTTCATGCCCGCCTGATAAGTTGACTGTCAGCTCAAGATTCTTGCGGGTTGCTGCATCTAGTACAATTGACTCGCTTGGGTTGAAACGTACAATTGAGTTGATATGAGGCAGGGCGGTTTTCTGCGTGTCTTTAACATATTGCATCAAGCAGCCAGCAGCTTGCAGACCCGAGCGAGCATCTGTAATGCCAAAACCGCGTAAGTCTTTGGTGCCAAATTGGTTGAGCAGTAGGTTGATACAGGTGTCGTAATCAAACTCCCATTCAGGGCGACGACGGTTACCTTTATATTGACTCAGTAGCAGGGTGTTATGAAACTCTTCGTTATATAACAGCTCCGCAGGATTGGTACGTTGCAGCTCTGCTTCTAATGCTTCGTCGGTTTCAAGCTCGGCAATAACAAAACGGCCTGATGACACATCAAGTGTGGCATAGCCATAACCCACTTTCGCCTGATAGACCGCAGCCAGTAAGTTGTCTTGTTTCTCTTGTAGTAGAGCCTCATCGGTGAGCGTACCTGGCGTTACGATGCGCACAACCTGACGCTCAACTGGGCCTTTGGTTGTAGCAGGGTCACCAACTTGCTCACAAATCGCAACTGATTGACCTAGTTGCACAAGTTTAGCGAGATAGTTCTCAACTGAGTGATACGGGATGCCTGCCATAGGAATTGGGTCACCGCCACTTTTGCCACGTGCGGTGAGCGAGATACCAAGCATCTCTGAAGCGTCTTTGGCATCGTCGTAGAACAACTCATAAAAGTCACCCATGCGATAAAACAATAACATGTCAGCGTGGGCGGCTTTTAATGTTAGGTACTGGCGCATCATAGGGGTGTGTTTATCTAAATTTGAGGTATCTACTTGTGTCATGCTTGGTTGGAACTCTTTATTCGATGGGAAATCGCAAAGGGGCTATCTTAGCAATTTAATGGCAAGAGTAGAATCAGCTAGGAGTAACTAACCTGAGCACAGGATAATAAATCGGTTTTCAACGGTAATTTTTGGCTGTCTCTTAGTAAAGTGAAGATGTTGAAGCTACTTGCAATAGGCTAGCTATTGACGCGTAGCTTCGCCTTGAACTAAATAAAACTATCTCGCTAGAAACTTAATGCTGAGTATAACTCTGTACGAAGGACTTATTGGCATTTTCTAATCCCGAGTTCAGGTTAACTACATAGGTAATTAATTGAATCGATGTAAGAAATAGTTAACTGTTAAAAAAAAGTCGATCCAGCTATTGATACTGTATGATTGTACAGTATACTTATCATCATATTGAGCAGCACCTAGTTAGCTGTAATCACAAGTTAATACGAATATTTTGCATAATATTGAATACCTTAGAGGGTTTTACAATGAAGGTTGATCCGAATAAAGAGAAAGCACTGAACGCTGTATTAGGTCAGATTGAAAAGCAATTTGGTAAAGGTTCAATTATGAAGCTTGGCCAAGACCGCACCATGGACGTTGAGACTATCTCTACCGGTTCATTATCATTAGACGCAGCGCTAGGCGCGGGCGGTTTACCTATGGGGCGTATCGTTGAGATTTATGGTCCTGAGTCTTCTGGTAAAACGACATTAACCCTTGAAGTGATCGCTGCAGCGCAAAAAGAAGGTAAAACCTGTGCCTTTATCGATGCTGAGCACGCGCTTGACCCAATTTATGCTAAAAAGCTAGGTGTTGATATTGATAACCTACTTTGTTCTCAGCCAGATACTGGTGAGCAAGCATTAGAAATTTGTGATGCGCTAACTCGCTCGGGTGCTGTTGATGTAATTATTGTCGATTCAGTTGCGGCGCTAACACCAAAAGCTGAAATTGAAGGTGAAATTGGTGATTCGCACATGGGTCTTGCTGCTCGTATGATGAGTCAGGCAATGCGTAAACTTGCAGGTAACTTAAAGCAGTCAAATACCCTGCTTATCTTCATTAACCAAATCCGTATGAAGATTGGCGTTATGTTCGGTAACCCTGAAACAACAACCGGTGGTAACGCACTTAAGTTCTACGCTTCTGTTCGCTTAGATATTCGCCGTACAGGTGCAATTAAAGATGGTGATGAAGTTGTAGGTAACGAAACACGCGTCAAAGTGGTGAAAAACAAAATTGCTGCACCATTTAAGCAAGCTGAATTCCAAATTCTATATGGCGAAGGCATTAACCGCACTGGTGAGCTAGTTGACCTAGGTGTCAAGCACAAGCTACTTGATAAAGCTGGCGCTTGGTACAGCTATAAAGGCGACAAGATTGGTCAAGGCCGTGCTAATGCCGGTCGTTTCTTAGGCGAAAACCCAGCAGTTGCTGCTGAAATTGAAGCGGCGCTTCGCGGCATGTTGCTAGCGAACAAAGCAGATGCAGTTGAAGGTGAAGAAAATATCGACTTAGAGACTGGTGAAGTATTCTGAGCCAATCAGCAAAGTCATACGCGGTAGCGCTGTTAGCGCGCCGCGATTACTCCCGCCAGCAGCTTTACTCTAAGCTGCTGCAAAAAGACTTCGAACAACTCGAAATTGAGCAAACATTAGATTACTGCGAAGCTCAAGGTTTCCAATGTGATGATCGTTACGCAGCCTTGTTACTTAAAAGTCACATTGCCAAAGGTCATGGTGTAATGCGCATCTCCCAGGCGATGGCGCAAAAAGGCCTGGCTAAAAACGTGATAAGGCAAGCCATTGACGCCAGCGATTGTGATTGGTTTGAACTTGCCAAGCAAAAAGCGGTTAAAAAGTACGGCACACCTAAGACAAGCGATCATAAAGAAAAAGCAAGACGGGTTAGGCATCTAGTTGGCCAAGGGTTTAGCTTTGATCAAGTTGCATACGCCCTTGATTATGACCCATATCTTGAAGACTAAATAGCAAACTTTTTAACGCCTTCACTTAATATTTCTTCGCATATCCTAATTAGCAATTGTTAATTAAATCTAGTCCTTGAAATTACCCATTTGCATCGCAATTACTGCTGTATTTAATCGCTTTTATCATCTCGCTTATTGACGCACAATAGGTATATAATGCCGACATTTCTATGTGTAGGCTGGGCTTGCGCTGAGCTTATATTTATTGAGTTTTCAAAACTGATATCCAGGATCATTTCATGTTTCAAACCACTGCCGAATTAAGAAGTGCATTTTTAAAGTACTTTGAGTCAAACGGACACCAAGTTGTAGACAGTAGTTCACTTGTCCCGCATAACGACCCAACCCTGCTATTTACCAATGCGGGTATGAATCAGTTTAAAGAAACCTTCCTGGGTATGGAAAAGCGCAGCTATAACCGCGCAACAACGTCACAACGCTGTGTTCGTGCCGGTGGTAAGCACAACGATTTAGATAACGTGGGTTATACCGCGCGTCACCACACTTTCTTTGAAATGCTAGGTAACTTTAGTTTTGGTGATTACTTTAAAGAAGATGCGATTGAGTTTGCGTGGAACTTCTTAACCCAAACGTTAAAGCTACCAACAGAAAAGCTATGTGTAACCGTTTATGAAACAGACGATGAAGCATTTGAAATCTGGAATAAGAAAATTGGTGTAGCGGCTGAAAATATTATCCGCATTGGTGATAACAAAGGTGCAGCTTATGCGTCAGATAACTTCTGGCAAATGGGTGATACTGGCCCTTGTGGTCCATGTACTGAAATTTTCTACGATCACGGTGAGCACATTTGGGGCGGTCGCCCTGGTACACCAGAAGAAGATGGCGATCGCTTTATCGAAATCTGGAACATCGTTTTTATGCAATATAACCGTCAAGCGGACGGTGAAATGCTGCCACTACCAAAACCTTCAGTGGATACAGGAATGGGTATTGAGCGTATCGCTGCAATTATGCAAGGCGTGCACTCAAACTACGAAATCGATATTTTCCAAAAGCTAATTGCCAAAACTGCCGAAATCATTGGTGTTAAAGATTTAGAAAACAAGTCACTACGTGTGATTGCTGACCACATTCGCTCATGTGCTTTCTTAATTGCAGATGGTGTCATGCCATCTAACGAAGGGCGTGGTTATGTACTGCGCCGTATTATTCGCCGCGCTGTACGTCATGGTAACAAGCTTGGCGCGACAGACTCATTCTTCTACAAACTTGTGCCAACATTGATTGAAGTGATGGGTGATGCAGCCAAAGAGCTAGTGTCGATGCAAGCGATTGTAGAAAAGTCACTCAAAGCCGAAGAAGAGCAGTTTGCTCGTACCCTTGAACGTGGTCTGCAAATTCTTGATGGTGCACTGAATGAACTTAAATCTGACACCTTAGACGGTGAGACAGTATTTAAGCTTTACGACACCTATGGCTTCCCGGTTGATTTAACTGCAGATGTATGTCGCGAGCGCGATATCAATGTTGATGAAGCTGGCTTTGAAGCTGCGATGGCTGAGCAGCGTAGCCGCGCTCAAGCTGCAGGTAACTTTGGCGCTGATTACAACGCAGGCCTAGTTATTGAAAATGATACTGAGTTCTGTGGTTATACCGATCTTGTGGGTCAAGGCGCGGTGACTGGTATTTATGTTGACGGCAACGCAGTTGAAGTATTGAGTGCAGGTCAATCAGGTATTGTCGTGCTTGATAATACGCCATTCTATGCTGAGTCAGGTGGTCAGGTAGGTGACAAAGGTCTACTAACTGCTGATAGTATTGAGTTTAAAGTTAGCGACACCCAAAAGTTTGGTAGCGCGACAGGTCATCAAGGTGAAGTGAGCCAAGGTGAGATTAAACTGGGCCAGCAGCTTAATGCACAGGTAGATAAAAAATTACGTCATCGCACAGAGCTAAACCACTCGGTTACTCATTTATTGCATGCAGCCCTTCGCCAGGTGTTAGGTAGTCATGTGACTCAGAAAGGCTCTCTTGTTGAGCCAGAGCGTTTACGTTTTGACTTCTCTCACTTTGAAGGCGTGAAAGCTGAAGAGCTAAAGACGATTGAAGATTTGGTTAACACTCAAATTCGTCGAAACCATGAGCTAACTACTGCTGAAATGGACATCGAAGAAGCCAAAGAGAAGGGCGCAATGGCGCTATTTGGTGAGAAGTACGATGATAAAGTGCGTGTAGTATCTATGGGTGATTTCTCGATTGAGCTTTGTGGTGGTACCCATGTTGGCCGCACTGGTGATATTGGTTTGTTTAAAATTACCTCTGAAGGTGGTATCGCTGCTGGTATTCGCCGTATTGAAGCGGTAACTGGCGCAGCTGCAATGGAGCATGTTGCTGAGCAAAAAGCCCAGCTAGATCAAGCTGCGGCACTATTAAAGTCAGATTCAGCTTCAGTGGTTGCTAAGCTGCAAGCTCAACTTGATAAAGTGAAGTCTTTAGAGAAAGAACTATCACAACTTAAAGATAAGCTAGCCGCTGCGGCAAGTGCTGATTTAGCTGGTGATGCCATGGAAGTTAATGGCATTAAGGTCTTAGTTAAGAAGCTAGAAGGCGCTGACCCTAAATCGCTTCGCGGCTTGCAAGACGAGTTAAAGCAAAAGCTTAAATCCGCGATTATCGTGTTAGGTATTCCTGGCGACAATAAGGTGAACTTAATTGCCGGTGTAAGTAATGACTTAACTAAGCAAATTAAGGCTGGTGAGTTAGTCTCTATGGTCGCTCAGCAAGTAGGTGGTAAAGGTGGCGGACGCCCTGATATGGCGCAAGCTGGTGGTAGCCAACCAGAAAACCTTGATGCTGCACTTGCATCTGTTATTCCTTGGATAACCGATAAGTTGTAATTCATTACCATTGAACATTGGTATATAAACAAAAAGGCTTTCATTTGAAGGCCTTTTTTGATTTTTAACCTTAGACCATTGAACTAGAAAACGTGATTATCATCAAATAGAATGTGCCTGAAAACGCTTGTGCTCTGCCGATGTGTCTAAACGAATAATCAACTCAAATGGCAATGATGTTCAAAGTTCGAAGTACGCTACTTTCTGTCTGTTTTTTTTAAAGGTTTTTATGAAAATAGTCTTTTTATCATGGCCTTAACTGTCAACGCAGGTAAGAGTTAAAGCTGCATCTCATTAGGCAATGGCTAATAAAAGTATACGTTGCTTGCATTCACTTATAAATTGTCAGGGTAATTATTCGCTTGATGTGTACGGAACAGCTTGAATTATTTGTATATTACTTGTGACTCTAACCGAGTTTTGGCATAGTGGATAAAGCTAGAGATCACTTTTTCGACTAAGCTTTAGTCAAAGTGATGCATTTACATAAGGTCGTAAATGCTTGTGTCGATAAAATGTACGTTTTACATGTTCAAATTGAAAATTATGTTAAAAGTATGTTTGTCATACTTTGGTTTTTTTGGTGGTTTATGCGGTTAAAAAGCGCTAGGGCATCTTAATTAACAAAAAATCTTATTTATACGGCGTATTTAGTAATAGATACTATGATTTTGTCGTTAGCTGACCTTATAATGAGCGCATATTACGGACAAAGTGTTATGCAGATTGAACTAAAGGAGCAATCGAATGCTGATTTTGACTCGCCGCGTAGGCGAAACATTAATGATTGGTGACGAAGTCACTGTAACTGTTCTTGGTGTTAAAGGTAACCAGGTTCGCATTGGCGTCAATGCACCAAAAGAGGTTTCTGTTCACCGTGAAGAGATTTATCAGCGCATTCAATCTGAGAAATCAGGTTCATCTTCAGAAGGTGGCAACTTCTAATCGAAGTTGGAAGCGTAACATTAAGTCAGCTCATTGCTGGCTTTTTTGTTTTTGGGATAAGGCGAAAGCACAAATTGATTGGTTAGTCCTTGCCTAAACCTAGCTTTTCGATAGTCAGAACTGATTAGCAGTCGCTACTAATATCAGGCTTCAGGTTCAGTGATGGACAAGTCAGCGAGAGGTTCATCAACTTCTTCTTAGCAGTTGCGCTAAAACCCTCCAGCAATACCTCATTATAACATTCCCACATTTTGCGCTTTACATGATCACTTGCTTAATAAAGTTCGATTAGCACAGTTCAAAAGCCGTAAGGAGTCACCACTATACTGGTAGATAGGCGCTAAAGAGCTTATTTGGTGTTTTGATTTTGTACCGTTTTTATCGGGCGAGTATAATTTTTGTAATTTAAAACACTGTTTTCATCATGATTTGACGTCAAACTCCGCAATGTGATTAAAAACACCCCAAATGACTGAGTGTTTCCTAAAAAGGGTTTGACTTATTTCCGGCAGACAGTAATATGTGCGCCAAGAAAACGGAGAGGTGGCCGAGTGGCCGAAGGCGCTCCCCTGCTAAGGGAGTATGGGCTTTATCTCCCATCGAGGGTTCGAATCCCTCCTTCTCCGCCATTTCTTACTTGATAAAAAACGATGCGCGTGTAGCTCAGCTGGATAGAGTACCTGGCTACGAACCAGGCGGTCAGAGGTTCGAATCCTCTCACGCGTACCATTTTTATTAAGGACTATTGCAAGAAGATATAAGATGCGCGTGTAGCTCAGCTGGATAGAGTACCTGGCTACGAACCAGGCGGTCAGAGGTTCGAATCCTCTCACGCGTACCATTTTTATTAAGGACTATTGCAAGAAGATATAAGATGCGCGTGTAGCTCAGCTGGATAGAGTACCTGGCTACGAACCAGGCGGTCAGAGGTTCGAATCCTCTCACGCGTACCATTATTTGTGTGGAGAGGTGGCCGAGTGGCCGAAGGCGCTCCCCTGCTAAGGGAGTATGGGCTTTATCTCCCATCGAGGGTTCGAATCCCTCCTTCTCCGCCATTCTTTACTGCATAAGCTGAGGCAAGTTAAATTACTTCGTCTATGCTGTAAGGAACAAAACTGATTTGCGCGTGTAGCTCAGCTGGATAGAGTACCTGGCTACGAACCAGGCGGTCAGAGGTTCGAATCCTCTCACGCGTACCATATCAACAAAAATGCCCTGCTTTATAGCGGGGCATTTTTGTTTTCTACCCAAGATCATCAATTTCATAAGGTGGTTATCGTTCAATTAGGCTACTACTTCAGCTGGTTAGGCTAGACCCTCTTTATAGTTTGCTCGCACATAACCCACTTTTTAAGCGGTAGTAACATGCTGCTTTAATCTGTATTTCCCGTATCGCGTTACTTAACTAGTTCGTTCCTGAATCTTCCATAAACAATACTTTGCATCCACCGTGCAAGCATTACTACTTATCTAACTAACATTTCTCGAGCAAACTTAATCATTTGTCAGCCAGACTTAGATTTATATCTAGAAATTTAACCAGTATTGTGTTTTGTTTAATCACTAACACAAAGCTTGTTAATCATGTCATTAATTGGTGAATAATTCTGTTGCTGACCGAATTGTCTGTGAATTGAGCAGTTTTTCACAAACTATAAAAATAATCCTTGGTGAGTTTGTGTTATTGAATATTCATTAGAAATTTGTGGTTTTTATTGTGGTATGTTCAATTGTTTGATTGAGTAATTATTATTTTTGGTAAGACCATTTTACACGGGCGTACCTTTCTTGGTATAGATTGAATACGTTTTGTCATTGGTTCCGAGCTGATTTAACCTCTTTTGCCATCAAAACATTGGCTTTGGGCTCGAATAAAGTTGCCAACTGAGATGTATAAATAGACTCATAAAACATTTACGCATTGCTTGCAGTAGTAAAGCATTGAATTGCGGATTAACAGGGGAAGTCGCAAATTATGGGAGAGTTAAGCCAACAGTTATCTGAAGCTCTTAGCATCATGATAATGGGGATGGGATTGGTATTTATCTTCTTAAGTACTTTAATCATAGGGATTAGCATTGTTGCCAGATTGTTTCCCGCAACGCAACAGCCAACGCAAGCCGCTGCCAACACTCAAGCTGCACCTGCAGGCTCGTTAGATCCAGCACTCGTTGCCGCTATTACCACAGCTGTTCATCAATATCGTAAACAACATCGTCAGTCTTAGGAGACGTTATGACCAAGCCTTTAGCACTAACCGAGGTAGCGCTGCGCGACGCCCATCAATCAATTCTGGCGACCCGTCTACGTATTGACGATATGTTACCTATTGCTCCACTTCTAGACAAAGTTGGCTACTGGTCAATGGAATCTTGGGGGGGCGCGACGTTCGACTCTTGTATTCGTTATCTTGGTGAAGATCCGTGGGATCGTATCCGTGAGCTTAAAAAAGCCATGCCTAATACACCGCAGCAAATGTTGCTTCGTGGGCAGAATCTACTAGGCTACCGCCATTATGCTGATGACGTAGTTACACGTTTCGTTGAGCGTGCACATACCAATGGTGTTGATGTATTTAGAATTTTTGATGCCATGAACGATGTACGCAATCTTCAAACTGCAGTAAAAGCAGTTAAGAATGTAGGCGGACACGCGCAAGGCACCATTTCTTATACCACTAGTCCAGTACATACTCTTGATACCTGGGTTGATATGGCAAAAAGCCTTGAAGATATGGGCGCTGACTCTCTGTGTATCAAAGACATGGCTGGCTTGCTCAAGCCAATGGAAGCTTATGAGCTTATTAGTCGCCTTAAGAGTCAAACTGACTTAATGGTGTCGCTGCATTGTCATGCGACTACCGGTTTGAGCACTGCAACCTATCAAAAAGCTATTGAGGCAGGTGTTGATGTGCTTGATACGGCCATTTCTTCAATGAGTCAAACCTATGGTCACAGTGCCAGTGAAACCCTAGTTGCTATGGTGGAAGGTACAGAGCGTGAAACCACTTATGACTTAGCCATTATGGAAGAAATTGCAGCCTACTTTAGAGAGGTACGCAAGAAGTACGCTCGATTTGAAGGTGCACTAAAAGGCATTGATTCACGTATTTTGCGCGCGCAGGTGCCGGGCGGCATGCTAACCAACATGGAAAACCAGCTAAAAGAGCAGGGCGCAGCTGAGAAACTTGATGAAGTGTTAGAAGAGATCCCACGGGTACGTGAAGATCTTGGCTATTTGCCATTAGTGACGCCTACTTCGCAAATTGTTGGTTCACAATCGGTTATTAACGTGCTGATGGGCGAGCGATACAAAGCGCTGACCAAAGAAACCGAGGGCGTGCTCAAGGGCGAATACGGCGCAACACCGGCAGCCGTTAACGCTGAGCTGCAAAAGCGGGTGCTGGGTGACAGTGAAGCGATTACTTGCCGCCCTGCCGATTTGCTTGCGCCTGAACTAGACAAGCTACGTCAAGAGCTTAGCGACATTGCTAAAGACAAAGGGTTAACGCTGGCAGATGAAACAGACGATGATGTAATGACTTACGCTTTGTTTAATCAAATCGGTCTGCAGTTCCTTGAAAACCGCGGTAACCCTGATACCTTTGAGCCTGTTCCAAGTGCTGATGATGTCGCACCTGCTGCGGCCAAGCCTGCAACTGGTCCTGAAACTTACACTGTGAATGTACAAGGTCAAAGCTACGTGGTTGAAGTTTCTGAAGGAGGCGATATCAGCCAAATCGCACCAGTTGCCGCGCCAGTTGTATCAGCTCCAGTCAACACTGCGCCTGTAGCAGCCACGCAAGCGGCCAATAGCGCTGCTACAACTATGAGTGCACCGCTTTCTGGCAACATCTTTAAAGTGCTAGTAAGTGATGGTCAAAGCGTTGAAGAAGGCGAGGTGGTCATTATTCTTGAAGCCATGAAGATGGAAACTGAAGTACGCGCTCAGCAGTCTGGCGTTGTGACTCAACTAGCTGTTAAGCAAGGCGATACCGTATCGGTCGGCTCACCTTTATTAGCGATTGCATAAGAGGGTGGCATGGACGGACTAATTGCATTTTGGAATGAAACCGGTATTGCTAACTTTGAGGCAACTCAGTTAGTGATGATAGGCGTTGGCTTATTGCTGCTTTATTTGGCTATAGGTAAGCGCTTCGAACCTCTGTTATTGTTGCCGATTGGCTTTGGCGCCATTTTGGCGAATATTCCCAACGGCGGATTTACCGATGAAGGTGGCCTGCTGTACTACGTTTATTACGTAGGTATTGAGACGGGTATTTTCCCGTTGCTGATCTTTATGGGCGTAGGCGCAATGACAGACTTTGGCGCCTTGATTGCAAACCCAAGAACCCTGTTGTTAGGTGCATCAGCCCAATTTGGTATCTTTGCTACCTTGCTGGGTGCCATTGGCTTGAATTTAGTTCCAGGATTTGAATTTAGCATGACTGACGCTGCAGCGATTGCCATTATTGGCGGCGCAGATGGGCCAACAGCTATTTTCTTAGCATCCAAACTTGCGCCTGAGCTGCTAGGTGCAATTGCGGTTGCTGCCTACTCTTATATGGCGCTGGTACCACTTATTCAGCCGCCAATTATGCGTTTACTTACCACAAAAGCTGAGCGTGAAATTAAGATGGAGCAGCTGCGCGAGGTGAGTAAGCAAGAGAAAATCATCTTCCCGCTAATGGTGCTTGGTTTAACTATTTTGTTTTTACCTGCAGCCACGCCACTTGTTGGTATGTTCTGCCTAGGTAATTTGATGAAAGAATGTGGTGTGGTCGATCGCCTGTCATCAACGGCGCAAAATGAGCTGATCAATATAGTGACCATCTTCTTAGGTTTGGCTGTGGGCTCTAAGTTGTCAGCAGATCAATTCTTAACCATTAAAACCTTGGGCATTCTGGTACTAGGTGCAGTGGCGTTTAGTATTGGTACCGCGGCTGGTGTGTTAATGGCTAAGCTGATGTGCAAACTATCAGGCGGTAAGGTGAACCCACTTATTGGCGCAGCGGGTGTATCTGCTGTACCTATGGCGGCGCGTGTGGTGAACAAGGTCGGTCTTGAAGCTAACCAACAAAACTTCCTGCTGATGCATGCGATGGGGCCAAACGTCGCTGGCGTATTAGGTAGTGCTGTTGCTGCAGGTGTATTGCTTGCGGTTCTGGGCTAGCTCAACAGGTTAACCATTTAGTATTGAAAGGCGCACCTTAATCGGGGCGCCTTTTTGTTTTTAGCTTTAGCCCACCGACTACACTAGTTGGGCATCAGGGTGAGCGCATGAGTGATTGATTATCAGCCATGTACTAAGGATTAACGAACTTTGATTGCGCAAGACGCCGTTAAATCATCCCTGATGCCTCCGCTTTAGCATCCCTGCTAAAGAGGCTTGCTTACTCAAAGCTCCTTAATCACATAAGATAACGCGCGATAAATGTTCATGATCTCGCCTTGCTTCAAGATAGCTCATACCAAGCCACCTTTTTTATCAGGTATACGTTTACTTTGTTCGTCTAAATCTGCTTTGACGCCTACTTACAGGTCGCCTTCAAAGGTCGGTACATTCGGTATTTACCCAGAGCCTTATTGATTAACTTTTTGTCTGATTAGTCGTAATTAACCCTAAAGCCTTCCTTTTTAGTTTCTCCTTGTTTTTGTTCGTTTTCCCTTATTTTTGCCCCTAGACTTTTTAGGGTTTTTATATACCTCTTTTGGTGCAGTTAAGTAGTGAGATGCTCACAAACTGCACAATCTAGCTGTGCATATTTCTGCTTTTATCTCTCAAAATGTAATCAAAGTGTTAACTATCAAAGGTTTATGAATATTGGCACAGATAGTGAAATATCCCTTTTGAGATACATTGTGAAACATTTAACTGGGGGCGTTAGTTAAACCAAGTTGGCTAACAGCCTATAAAACAAATTATTTCCTTATAGAACACCATAGTTTTTACTCACTTTGAGGTATCTGTTTGGAGCTGTTTTTTGGTTTATTAATAGAAATGAGGGAGCATATGAAAATTACTTCTAGCTATCAGAAATTGCTGACTGAGGTTGAGCAAACACAAGGTAAATGGGCGTCAACGCTCAATAGTGTGTTAACCAGCATCAAGCCTATTGCCTTAGGTTTGGGTCTAAGTGCATCTATGGTGAGCATAGGCGCTCAGGCTGAGCTGGGTTACCCAGAGAAAGAAGAGCTTAAGTTCGGCTTTATTAAGCTGACGGATATGGCACCGATTGCCATTGCCTACGAGAAGGGTTATTTCGAAGATGAGGGGCTTTACGTCACTATTGAAGCTCAAGCTAACTGGAAGGTATTGCTTGATGGCGTGATTGATGGCCGTTTAGACGGCGCGCACATGCTAGCGGGTCAGCCAATTGCTGCAACCATTGGTTATGGCACCGAGGCGCACATTATTACGCCTTTCTCGATGGACTTAAATGGCAACGCGATTACGGTTTCAAATGATGTATGGGCCAAAATGAAGCCAAACATTGCTAAGCAAGCCGATGGTAAGCCGGTGCATCCAATTAAAGCAGATGCATTAAAACCTGTGGTCGATTCATATACCCAGGCGGGTAAGCCGTTTAACATGGGCATGGTATTTCCGGTTTCGACCCATAACTATGAGCTTAGATACTGGTTAGCGGCTGGCGGTATTCACCCTGGATACTACGCGCCGCACAAAGGTGACACTTCTGGTCAAATTGATGCTCAAGCGCTTTTATCAGTTACCCCGCCACCGCAAATGCCATCAACCTTAGAAGCAGGTACCATTTATGGTTACTGCGTGGGTGAACCGTGGAACCAACAAGCAGTATTTAAAGGTATTGGCGTACCGGTCGTCACTGACTATGAGATTTGGAAAGACAACCCTGAGAAAGTATTTGGTATTACTGCTGAGTTTGCCGAGAAGTATCCAAATACCACTATTCGCTTAACTCGCGCACTCATTCGCGCAGCGAAATGGTTAGATGACAACAATAACGCTAACCGCCCTGAAGCGGTGAAGATTTTGTCGCAATCTAACTATGTCGGTGCTGATTATGATGTGATTGCCAATAGCATGACAGGTACCTTTGAGTATGAAAAAGGTGATAAGCGCTCAGTACCAGACTTCAACGTATTCTTTAGACACAATGCGACTTACCCATACTATTCTGATGCGATTTGGTATCTAACCCAAATGCGTCGTTGGGGTCAGATTGCAGAGGATAAGCCTGATACCTGGTACAAGGATGTCGCAGCTAAGGTCTATCGCCCTGACATCTATGCTAAAGCGGCAAAATCACTGATTGCCGATAAGCTGATCAGCGCTGAATCATTCCCTAACTTTGAAACTGAAACCGGTTTCAAGCAGCCACAAACTCACTTTATCGATGACATTGTCTATGACGGTAGTAAGCCAAATGCTTACATCAACTCATTTGCAATCGGTCTAAAGCAAGGCGAAAGACTGTAAGTCCGCACGGGCTTAGAGGATTTGCGTAAAGGAGTGTGGATATGAGTAGTATTTCATCCCTCGAAAACGCCGAGCTGAGTAAAGGCAAGTTGCAGAGCATGTTTGCCCAAATACTAGCGAGCAGCAAGGTGTTGCTGCTACCGCTAGTGGGGATTAGTTGCTTCCTATTAGTGTGGGCTATCACAGCTAATAGCATTAATACCTCGCTGGGCAAGTTTCCAGGCCCTGTGGCTGTACTGACTCAGTTTGACAATCTTTATCAAGAGCATGTTACTGAGCGGCAAAAAGCACAGGCATTTTATGAGCGTCAGCATAAACGTAATGCAGATAGGGTCGCCAAAGACCCTAGCTACCAACCTAAAGTGCGCCCATACACAGGCAAAGAAACGTTTTGGGATCAAATTGTCACTAGCTTGATTACGGTGATGAGTGGTTTTGGTTTGGCTGCGTTTCTGGCGATTCCATTGGGGATATTAATGGGGTTAAATGCGAGTGTTCAAGCTGCAATAAACCCGATTATTCAGCTATTTAAACCTGTTTCACCACTAGCCTGGCTGCCACTGGTAACCATGGTGGTGAGCGGTGTTTATGTTTCTGCCGATCCCATTGTGGCTAAATCGTTTATCAATTCAATGCTCACGGTCACCTTATGTAGTGTATGGCCAATGATCATCAACACTGCCATAGGTGTGTCAAGAATTGATCAAGACTTGCTCAATGTCAGTCAGGTGCTGAGATTATCGACCTGGACCCACATCAAGAAAATCGTGCTACCCGCGTCTGTGCCGATGATTTTCACCGGCATGCGTTTGTCACTGGGCGTTGCTTGGATGGTATTGATTGCCGCAGAAATGCTGGCGCAAAACCCAGGGCTGGGCAAATTCGTCTGGGACGAGTTTCAAAACGGTAGCTCTGAGTCCTTGTCGAGAATCATGGCAGCGGTGTTAGTGATTGGCTTTATCGGCTTTTTATTAGATAGAGGTGTGTTAGCGGTGCAGCGCTGGGCATCTTGGGAAAAGCACTAGGCTAATCAGTTACCTAGCCATATTTAAGGAGTTGTTATGGGGACGTTTTTAGAGATCACCGGCGTCGATATGGTATTTCCCACCCCAAAAGGGGCGTTTACCGCACTGCAAGACGTCAATTTAAAAATCAATAAGGGCGAGTTTGTATCGCTTATCGGTCACTCAGGCTGTGGTAAATCTACCGTACTTAACATAGTAGCGGGTATTTATCAGGCATCAAACGGTGGCGTGTTGCTTAACAATAGCGAGGTCACTGAACCTGGGCCTGAGCGAGCCGTGGTGTTTCAAAATCACTCGTTAATGCCATGGTTAACGGCTTATCAAAATGTCGAGCTCGCGGTTGAGCAGGTGTTTGCCAACAAAATGAGCAAGGCTGAAATGCACGACTGGATTGAGCATAACCTTGAGTTGGTACACATGGGGCACGCGATGGACAAGCTGCCAAGCGAGATCTCTGGTGGTATGAAGCAAAGGGTAGGTATTGCCCGAGCCTTGTCGATGCAGCCGGAGGTTTTGCTGATGGATGAGCCATTTGGCGCGCTGGATGCACTGACAAAAGCGCATATGCAAGACTCACTAATGGAGATCCAGGCACAGTTAAATAACACAGTAATTATGATCACCCATGATGTCGATGAAGCCGTGTTGTTGTCAGACAAGATTGTGATGATGACCAATGGCCCTGAGGCAACGGTAGGGGAAGTGCTTGATGTGAACTTACCAAGACCAAGGGATCGTTTAGCACTGGCACAAGATGCGCAGTACAACTATTTGCGATCAGAGGTGTTGAAGTTTCTTTATGAGAAGCAGCGCAAAGTTGAATCAATCAGTCAGCCAAAAGTGGCATCAAAAATGCCGGAATTGCGACAAAGTGCTAAATATGTCACAGAAAAGTAAACGTTTGGTTGCTAAAGTTTCGCTTGGGTGATGCGTTGCTTAATTGAATGTAAGTAACGTGAAATAGGCAAAACTCGATTTTTGCCAAATTAAAGAAAAATAGGGATAGATGATGAACAAAAAAATTGCAATGTCAGCACTTAGCTGTGCGGTGTTAATGGCAATGGGGACTGCTCACGCAGAAGATGCCAAAGTAAACTCCATTGCAGATGCTTTCACGCAAGGGAGCGCGAAAGTTGATCTTAACTTCCGTTATGAAAATGTAGCGCAAGATAATGCACTTAAAGATGCCGATGCATTAACCCTGCGTACTCGTCTTACTTTTGCAACGGCAGATTACTATGGTCTGTCAGCATTAGTAGAGTTTGAAGATTCACGTAATGTGTTTGGAGTTGATGACTATAACGACACATTAGGTAAGAATCCTGAATATTCAGTGATTGCTGATCCTAACACCACTGAGCTTGATCAAGCATTTTTACAATACAAGCGCCAAGGCTTTAAAGCCAAGCTAGGTCGCCAAGTCATCGCATTAGGTAATCAACGTTTTGTGGGTCATGTTGGCTGGCGTCAAGACCGCCAAACCTTTGATGGTATCACCATGCAATATGCTGTTGATGCTTTCCAGGTTGATTATGGCTACATTACCAAGCGTAACCGTATCTTTGCTGAAGCCAAGGACGTGCGTGCGAAAGACCACATGTTTAACGCTTCATACAACCTAGGTTTTGGTAAAGTCACCGGTTATGGCTACCTACTTGAAGTTGATAACGATGTTAAGAATGGCCTAGATACTTACGGTGTTAACTTTACGGGTTCAACTAAGCTTGCTGACACCAAAGTCATGTATAAAGCAGAATACGCTAAGCAGGAGTCTACGACAGCGACAACTAAGTATGATGCTGATTACTTAGCGCTTGAAGCTGGTGTTGGTCTAGCTGGCTTTACGATTAAAGGCGGCTACGAAAAACTGGGCTCTGACAACGGTCAGTATGGCTTCTCGACACCACTGGCGACACTACATAAATTCAACGGTTGGGCTGACCAATTCTTAGGTACGCCAAATGAAGGCCTAGTTGATCTTTACGCCTCTGTTGGTGGCAAGCTAATGGATGGTAAGTGGGCACTGGCTTATCACAAGTTCGATGCAGATAAGTCTTCTGCCACGGTTGATGATTTAGGTTCAGAGATCGATGTATCGTTCACGCTACCTATTCAAAAGAACTATCTACTAGGTATTAAGTATGCTGCTTACTCTGCGGGTGATGCAGGTGCAGGTAAAGTCGATACCGACAAGGTTTGGGTTTGGGCTAACGCTAAGTTCTAACCTCGACAAGCAGGTTATCGTGAGCACGTCCATACAAATGTGTTAACGGTGTCGTACTGCGAAACCAAAAGCGGGCATGTCCATAGGGCATGCCCGCTTTGCTTTGTTAGTTTTATTATTTTCGATTTTGTTGAATGTGCAGTTGCCATGACACTTGCATTGACTTCATTACCTTTCTTGACACAGATTTACGTATGGCCGTTGTCATAGTTAGCGAGATGTAATTGAAAGGTTAATGAGGTAACCATGGATAATAATTTTCGCTCACTAATGTTGGTGTCTTTAATCGGTACAAGTTTACTGGGTTGCGGCAGTGATTCTGATGATTCAACCGATACCAGCGGCTATTTTCAGTACTACAATGCCAGCGCCAATAGCACCTTAACCGCTGTGCTAATTGACGATTACACCTATGGCACAGTCGACTTTGCTGACGCTATTCCGCGTTACAGCTATACCACAGGCACCATGGAGTTTTCGCTGTATGGCCTTGATGAAGATGGCACTAGCTTCGAGCTATACACCCAGGATGTCACTCTAGATGGTGAGAATGAACACCTGTTAGTGCTTTATGGCGATTTTCACTCTCCTGAGGTGCTAGATGTTAGCTTTTCGCGCACTGAAATGGATGAACTTAACAGTGACGAAGACAATGAATACTCGAAGATGCAAGTGCTGGTGGCTAATGCTGCAGTAGAGCAAAGCTTTGATGCTTATATCGCCTTAGAAACACAAGCTATTGAAGAAGCTGTGCTGTTAGGTACAGTCGATTACGGCAGTTACACTACAGAGCAAATATTCGATACTGAAGATTATGTGGTGTATCTAACCGATGTTGGCACCAAAGATGTGGTTTATA
Organism: Shewanella sp. WXL01; assembly: GCF_012263345.1. Classification (NCBI taxonomy): domain Bacteria; kingdom Pseudomonadati; phylum Pseudomonadota; class Gammaproteobacteria; order Alteromonadales; family Shewanellaceae; genus Shewanella; species Shewanella sp. WXL01. Next base: position 986,031 of record NZ_JAAIKQ010000001.1, read on the forward strand.
CCACAGGCAGTATGAGTCTAAGCGCCAATACAGTGTACAAATTAGTGATGCGCCCAAGCTTTGGCGCAGGCGAGCTTGGCTTTACTATTGATAATGTCGACTCTACAACTACGCCAACTAACTACACTGCGCTGGAGTCCGAAGCCGAAATTAACGTATTCAACGGGCTTGAGAATCAAACCATTGATGTTGAAATCGTCAGTGAAGATGAAAGCCAATATGTGCATGATTTAACTAGCTTCGCCGTCAGTCCGTTTGAATCTATTGGGTACAACGACTTTGCTGTTAAGGCAAAGTCGGCAGAAGACGGGACCACCTTATTTGATAATCTGCTAATGACCTTTAACCAAGGCGAGATTAAAACTGTATTGGTCTACCCAACCAGTGACACACAAGCCAGTGGCATAGTGATTGAGCAAGACTTAAGGCCAAGACCTTATGAGTTTCGAGTTGATATTACTAACCTGACCTACTTTTATGACGATTTAAACGTGTACTTTGTGCGAGATAATGAGACCGTTGAAAATGCCGAATATACGCTTACAGACGTTGATTTTGAAGAGCAGTTATCCATTGATTTACCCATAGAAGATTACCGTATCAGCGTGGTGAGTGAGAGTGATAATGGTACGCAAACGTTGGTATATCAGTCAGACTCTATCAGTGTTGAGGGCGAGGGGAATTACAGCTTTGTATTAATTCCTGATGCTATGAGTCCTTTTGAGCATAGCTTGATTAAGTTATAAATCGTCACGGTATTAAACAATTTGAGTTAAATAAAAAACCACCTAGCTAGAAGGTGGTTTTTTATATTTGCTAAACATTCATTGAAACGCGTTTACGCTGCTTGATGCTCCACGCGGTTTTCATCACTATCAAACTGTTCTTGGTCGAATTGACCTTCGCTTTTTCCTACCACCACTGCAGTCATCATATCGCCAGTGACGTTAGTCGCGGTGCGGATCATATCAATTACGCGGTCAATGGCGGCAATAAAGGCAATACCTTCAAGCGGCAGACCTACTGCACCTAAGGTTACAGTTAGCATCACCATAGCGCTGCCCGGCACACCCGCAGTGCCCACAGATGCTACGGTAGCGGTAATCGCAATCAGCATGTAATCGCTCATATCTAGCGGAATACCGTAAATCTGCGCGATAAAAATAGCTGCGATTGCAGGGTAAATACCGCCGCAGCCGTCCATGTTCATGGTTGCGCCTAGTGGCAGCACAAACGCGCTATAACGTTTTGATACCCCCATCGACTCGCTACATTTAGTGCTTACGGGTAAGGTGCCAAAGCTTGATGCCGTAGTAAACGCGACTAGCTGCGCAGGTATGGCTTTACGGAAAAACTTTAGTGGGCTGACTTTGGCGACAAACTTAATTAAACCACCGTAAACAAAAATAATGTGGATTAGCGCCGCGATATAAATGGCGATGATAAACTTGCCTAACGGCAGCAGCGTGGTGAGACCATATTTGCCAATCACCCAGGCCATTAAACCGAATACACCAATAGGGGTGAGCTTTAGTACCATGCGAGTCAGCTGGAACATGACCTCAGCGCCGGCTTCAATGGTTTTCTTTAAAGGCTCTGCCTTTTCGCCCACAGCATTGATTGCAATACCGATTAGCGCGGCAAATACGATGATCTGTAAAACTTTACCTTCAGCCAAAGAGGCAAAAGGGTTAACCGGGATCATATTCAGCAGCACTTGAGCAAAGCCTGGAATATCACGCTCTCTCACCTCTGACGTCGCTAGTTCAAGTGTGCCGCCCATGTCGATAACTGAGCCAATAGTCAAGCCAATAAATGAAGCTGCTGTACCCGTTAGCATAAACATGCCAAGGGTTTTAAAGCTTAATCGTTTAAGATTCGTCTGTGAGCCCAGTGAGGTAATGCTAACAACAATGGCGCAAAATACCAAAGGTGCGACCAGCATTTTAATCGCACCAATAAACAGGTCACCTAAAGGCTTTAATGCCGTCGCTTGCTCACCAAATAACACGCCAGCAATGGCGCCTAAGGCAAAACCAGCAAGGACTTTTTGCCAGAAAGGAATACGGTTCAACACTTGTAGCATAGATATTTCCAACTCAATTTTTGTAGCCGCTCAAGGGCATTGTTATTGTTTTTAGGTCAAGCGCCTTTTTGTCTAGAGCCAGTTTGGTTAAGAGCTATCCTAGCTTAGAACTATTCTGGTCTAGAGTAATAGACCGGATTTTGGCTAGGTTTATTACACTAGTTATCTTACATCTTGTTCGGTTTATTGAATGTGACAAGATGAGACAAGACAATAATGAATTAATATTAATAGCATTGTATGAGTTGACCTACAGACAAACAAAGCCGATTTGTTATAACTTATATGCTTATAACGTTTTGTTATTAATACGTTAAATCCACCTACAGGTAAAGTCTGTTTTTTAGACAACTTGTATCGCAACAAACTTTAAAGGTAAATCTAGCCTCATGTTAGAACTATGGTTGATGTTTAGCGGCGCATTTCTTGCTGCTACCTTGTTGCCAGGCGGCAGCGAAGTGCTATTAATTGGCCTGTTAAATCAGCAACCTGAGCTTTGGTTGGAACTATTGGTTGTCGCCAGTGTCGGTAATACATTAGGGGCGATAACCAGTTACTATCTAGGCTATGTCGGCCGTTATGCAAAATCGCCGGATGCGATTCACTCTCCGCGTTATCAAAAAGCTTTAGGCTGGATTGAGCGCTACGGCAGCTGGTCATTACTTTTGTCTTGGCTACCTGTAATTGGCGATATTTTGTGTTTGATGGCAGGTTGGTTAAAGTTACCTATAACCTCGTCAGTGGTATTGATTTTTATTGGTAAGGCACTGCGTTATAGCCTTATCGCCTGGGCGATAATTTAACCTCAGTGCTTGGTGCATGGCTCTTGTCTCAAGTGAAGATGATTAGATTTTTAGTCAAGCAGCTATCAATGGCTAGCTGCTGACATTGCAAAGCTGGTGGCTTTTGAGTCAGGCCAGCTTTTATATATTTACAGGAGTGTAATGTGAAACATTGGATGATAGCGGCAGCGGTATCCGCTGCTTTATTTGGCTGCAGCGCAGTTAAGTCTGAACTGGACTCAGCTGCTCCTGCTGCGATAACCCTAGTTGAAACTGTCGAGCATCAAGCTGGGCAAGCCAATATTCCCTACAAAAAATATCAGTTAGCCAATGGCTTAACGGTAATTTTACACCAGGATAATTCGGATCCGCTGGTGCATGTTGATGTCACATACCATGTTGGATCGGCGCGTGAGTTTGCTGGCCGCAGCGGCTTTGCGCATTTGTTCGAGCACATGATGTTTCAAGGCTCGCAAAATGTGGCTGATGAGCAACACTTTAAAGTGATCACTGAAGCGGGTGGCACCCTAAATGGCACCACCAATACTGATCGTACTAACTACTTTGAAACAGTACCAAGCAATCAGCTAGAGAAAATGCTTTGGTTAGAGTCAGATCGTATGGGCTTTTTCTTACCTGCGCTCACAAGTGAGAAGTTCGAAGTGCAACGTGAAACGGTAAAGAATGAGCGTGCTCAGCGTATCGACAATCGTCCTTATGGCCGCCTAAACGAGCGATTCAGTCAGGCGCTGTACCCTGCAGGGCACCCGTATTCGTGGCCAGTGATTGGGTGGCCTGAAGATCTCGAACGCGCCACTCTTGCCGATGTTAAACACTTCTTCCAGCGCTGGTATGGTCCAAATAACGCAACCTTAACTATCGGCGGTGATTTTGACGAGGCGCAAACGCTAGCCTGGGTTGAAAAGTACTTTGGTGAAATCCCAGCAGGCCCCAAAGTCAAAGCTGATGAAAAGGTACCGGTCACCCTAGATAAAACGCGTTATATTTCAATGGAAGATAAGGTGCATCTGCCGCTTATCTACATGGGTTACCCAACTGTCTATGCCGGTCACAAAGATGAAGCAGCGTTGGATTTACTGGCAAATATCATCGGTGGCGGTAAAACCTCGCTATTTTATAAAAACATGGTTGAGCAAGGTGTGGCGGTACAAGCTGCAGTAAGCCACCCATGTCAGGAGCTAGCTTGTCAATTTACTCTTTACGCTCTAGCAAATCCTGCTCAAGGCGGCGAGCTTGCTAAGCTTGAGGAAAAAATTGCTAAATCGGTGGCGGAATTTGAAAGCCGCGGCGTGACCGATGAAGACTTGCAAAAGGTGAAAGTGCAGTTTGAGGCTGACACTATTTATGGCATGCAAAGTGTTAAAGGTAAGGTGTCGACCCTTGCCGCTAACCAAACCTTCTACGGCAATCCTGATCAGGTAACTAACGATTTAGCCCGCTATGCCAGTGTTACCAAAGAAGACGTGATGCGTGTGTTTAATACTTATATTAAAGACAAGCCGATGGTGGTCATGAGCGTGGTGCCAGAAGGGCAAACGCAGTTAGTTGCCAAACCTGATAATTTCATAGCGCCAAGTCCGCAAGTGGCAGAGCATGCGGTAGATGTAGAAATTGATGCCGAGCAAATTGTCTCAAGCTTTGACCGCTCAATTATGCCAAAAGCTGGCGACGCGCCAGTGGTTAAAGTGCCAAAACTGTGGCGCAGTAAGCTTGAAAACGGTATTGAAGTCGTCGGTACTAAAAGTGATGAAACGCCTACGGTAGAGTTAGTTGTTTATCTTGATGGCGGTCATCGTTTAGAGCCTGTTGAAGAGTCAGGTTTAGCTTATTTAACTGCGGCTATGCTTAACGAGTCGACCACCAAACGCAATAGCGTGGAGCTGGCGAATGCGTTAGAAATGTTAGGCTCATCGATTCATTTCTCAGCCAACGCGAGTCAAAGCTCAGTGCAGCTATCGAGCTTAACAGCTAATTTGCCACAGACTCTGAGCATTCTTGAAGAGCAGTTATTTAGCCCAGCTTTTAACGAGCAAGACTTTAATCGCGTTAAACAGCAGCACTTGCAGTTTTTGCAGCAACGTAGCTCAGATGCGAATTACCTAGCACGCACTGAATATGGCAAGTTGCTATATGGTGACAATGTGCACTTTGGCATTGGTGCATCAGGCAGTATCGAGTCGGTGTCTAAGCTGACCCTTGATGATGTGAGAGCTTTCTATCAGCTGCAGTATCGCGCTGGTAACGCCAAGGTTGTTGCGGTATCTGATCTCACTCAACAGCAAGTCACTTCTAAGTTAGGCGCGCTTGCAAGCTGGCAAGGCGAAGCAACCGAGCTTGCGCCGGTTAACCCGATTAAAACCGCAAAAACAGGTGCTATTTACCTATACGACAAACCAGATGCGCCGCAATCAGTCATATCTATTGGCCGCCTAGCCCTGCCGTTTGATGCAACTGGCGAGTACTTTAAAGCGGACTTGATGAACTACCCGTTAGGTGGCGCATTTAATAGCCGCATTAACTTGAACTTACGTGAGGATAAAGGCTACACCTATGGTGCTCGCAGTTATTTTTATGGTGTAGCTGAGGTAGGTACCTTTACTGCGGGCGCGAGCGTTCGCGCCGATGTGACAGGTGATGCGGTAAAAGAGTTTATTGCTGAAATCAACCAGTTTAAAGCGCAGGGTATGACGGACAAAGAACTGAGCTTTATGCGCAGCTCAATCTCGCAAGGTCACGCGCTTGAATACGAAACACCTTATCAAAAAGCGGGTTTCTTACGCCGTATTCAACGTTATCAACTTGCTGATGACTACACCGCTGAGCAGCAGAGCATTATTGAATCGGTGACAAAGCAGGAGCTAAATGCGTTGGCAGATAAATGGCTTAATATTGATGATATGGTAATTTTGGTTGTCGGTGATAAAGCTACAGTTAAACAACAACTTGAACAACTTGGTTACCCAGTGAAAATGTTAAATTAACTCAAGTAGCATTTAATTTAGCCTTAATCACTTGCAATTGCTTGATTTAGCCGCATATTAAAGTGGTAAACAAGCTGGGGTAGCAGGTCATCAAATGTACGAAACGGTAACCTAAAATGTTACCGTTTCGCGTTTTTGTAAAAAGATGTGATCCGCTATCGGCATTGGAGTGTTAACTTAGGTAGAATGCTCGGCTATTAAAAAGTCATATCTTGCCATGAATGTTAGGTGCGTTAGCAGCTTTCTGGTGATATGAGTCAACAAGAGAAGTGAATATTGAAATCATTCAATGAAGTTATTGAGCACTTAGATACCAGTGCAGGGCGTAGCGCATTATTAGGTATGCAGCGCGGTATTGAGCGCGAAGCTTTGCGTATAGATGAGCAAGGCCAGTTAGCTAAAGACGCTCATCCAAAAGCATTAGGCAGTGCATTAACCCATTCACGGATCACCACAGATTACAGTGAAGCCTTACTTGAGTTCATCACGCCTGTTAATCAGGATATTGATGTGCTGCTTGAAGGTTTAACCCAAACCCATGCCTATAGTGTGCAAAACATCTATGGACAAAAGCTATGGCCAGTAAGCATGCCTTGCTTTGTGGGCAATGAAAAAGATATTCCTATCGCTCAGTATGGCACCTCTAACAACGGTAAAATGAAAACTCTTTACCGTGAGGGCTTAACCCACAGATACGGCCCATTAATGCAAATTATTGCTGGGGTGCACTTTAATTTCTCTGTGTCTGATGAATTATGGCAGCAATTGTTTGAGCTTAAGCTTGCTAACACCTCAACCGTTGGCAGCGAGTGCAGTAAACAAGACTTCATTTCTGAATCTTATTTTGGCTTAATTCGCAATTACCGCAGGCTGGTTTGGGTGATGCCATATTTGTTTGGTTCTTCGCCTGCGCTATGTGGCTCGTTTATCAAAGACCAACAACATAATTTTGATTTTAAAACCACGGGCAAAGGGACGCTATATTTACCTTACGCCACCTCGCTGCGCATGAGCGACTTAGGTTATACCAACAAAGAGCAAGACACGCTAAACATTAGCTATGACTCTTTGCCAGAGTATTTACAAGGTGTGCAAGCGGCAATTCGCCAGCCTTCTGCTGAGTTTGCCAAAATTGGCGTCAAAGTCGATGGTGAGTATCGTCAGCTAAACAGCAATATCTTGCAGATTGAAAACGAGTTCTACTCACCAATTCGCGCTAAGCGTGTGACACAAGCTGGCGAGAAACCGTCTGAAGCACTTGCTAGAGGCGGCGTTGAGTACATTGAGGTCCGCGCGCTGGACGTGAATCCATTTAGCCCGATTGGTATTGAAGCCAGTCAGGTGCGCTTTTTAGACTTGTTCTTATTGCACTGTTTGCTGTCCCCATCTTTGCCGAGCAGTGAAGCACAAGAAGCTGAAATCTCTGCAAACCTTAATAAGGTGATTGAGCTTGGTCGTCAGCCAGGCCTAACGCTTAGCCGCGATGGCCAAGAAGTTAGTATGCAGTCATGGCTATTAGAGTTGTTTGGTGAATTGCAGCAAATTGCTAAGCTGCTTGATAGGCAAGAGTTTGCGCAAGGTGAAGAGAGTAATCGTTACCAGCAAGCTTTGAGTCAATGGCATAGTGCTGTGCTTGATCCTAATTTAACCTTATCTGGTCGCGTGCATCGCGATGTGGTTGAACAAGGTCAAGATCATGGTCAATGGGTACAGTCATTGATGGATGAGTACCATGGCTATTTGGCTGACTACCAACTCGGTGCTGATATCCAAGCTGCTTATCAGCAAGAAGCGGATACGTCATTAAACCAGCAAGCGCAAATCGAAGCGCAAACGAGTGTCGATTTTGATCAATTCTTAGCAGACTATTTCAAAGATGTGGTTGCGAGCTAAGTCTTTCAAGCTATTGGGGTTTGTGGCAAGTATCAGCTTGCTACTCACCTCGTGCGCATCCCAAGTTGAATACGCTCCTTGTGGGGTCGTTGCTGCCTTTAAAAATCCTGCTGGTGAAGGTAGCTACTACCGCGCAGTGGTGACCCACTTAAACGGCATGCCCGTTATTTCAAGACCTTATTACATACTGCCCGTGGGTGAGTATGAGTTCACCCTCGCCGAGTTAATTTCTGCGCCGCAGTTAAAAGTCTCGCTCAGTGCCCGCGGCACCAAAACTGTAACAGTGATAGTCGAAGACGATACTCGCTATCATCTGGCTGCTAAGTTCAAAACTGACAAAATCTATGCGGGTAAGAATAGTGACTACTGGCAAGCTGTTGTGTGGCAACAAGAGTCCTATCAATGTGAGGCCAGCTCACAGCTAGTAGGCAATTAGCAATCAACACTTAATTGCCCTCTAATTACAGTAATGAGGTGATTGCATTAGCGAAAACAAGATGTGACACTAAAGCCATTGATTATTCACTGATTGGTTTGTGTATGAAGCGCCTTATCGGCCCTGCTTGTTGCTTGTTGTTACTGTCCCTCGCTGGCTGCGCCACGCCACCGCCAAAAGACCCTGATAATATTTGCTCCATTTTCAAAGAGAATCGCTCCTGGTACAACGCTGCGGTAGATACCCGTGATAAATGGGGGGTACCTGTACATGTCCCCATTGCCATGATGTACCAAGAAAGCTCGTTTAAACATAATGCCGCGCCGCCTATGCAATATTTTTGGGGCTTTATTCCAATTGGCCGAGCCAGTGATGCCTATGGTTATGCTCAGGCTAAAACCATGACTTGGGATGACTATGTTAGAGAAACGGGCAACTCATGGTCGAGCCGAGATAATTTCGCCGATGCCATGGATTTTATGGGCTGGTTTATCAGCAAAACCCATAAAATCAACGGTGTTTCTAAGTGGGATGCTAAAAATCAATACCTTAATTACCATGAAGGTTGGGGCGGCTATAAACGCGGTACCTACAAGAAAAAGAAATGGCTTGGTCCTGTCGCTAAAAAAGTAGATGATCGTGCTCGTCGATACGCTACTCAATATCGTGGTTGTAAGGAAGATCTTGATTCTTCGTGGTTGTGGCGTCTATTCTTCGGCTAACGGCTATTCTTTAACAGCCTCGATGGTTGAGTTACTTTCCAGTAAAACGTTTTAGTGAAGAGTAGGCACCAAAGGCGAAAACTAGAATGCTCCTGTAAAGGAGCATTTTTTGTGAGTCGTAAAGTTCAAAGTGGCAGATGTGTCTCATTGAAGGTTTCTATAGGTATTATTTCGCGTTGTAACAACTTTATGTTTAATCTGAAACATATTGGTTTAAGAAGTGAACCTATCACCAGAGATTTAAAGAGTGATTAACGATTAGCCTCTAGCACACTTAATACTAATTAGGATAAATGATCACATACTTGTGCTGATTGGTATAACTAGCAGGCATTTATTACCGCTGTAGAGGGAGTTATTAATGAGCGACATTTTGCTTATCACAGGTCCAATTTTGTTAGTGGACGTACTTAACCCTGTGTTACTGGCGTTCATGGTTTATGCAGCAGGTACCTCACGACCAGTTGCCCACAGCATGGCGATTCTAATTGGTCACACTCTGGCATATTTTGCGGCGGGTGTGCTGCTGGCACCTATGCTTGAAAGTATCTCAGGGCGCCTTAATAACCCACTGCCGATTGATTATGTTATTAGTTTAGTTATCGGTGCGCTATTGCTGTATCTCGCTCTAAAAAAACCAGCAGAGCAGGGAGATAAACCGCAAGAGTCGGGTGAGCTAACGCCAATGAAAGCCTTTGGTTATGGCGCAGTGCTTAACTTCGTCGGGATGCCGTTTGCACTGCCTTATTTTGCCTTGGTAAATCAGCTGATTAAAGAGCAGCTAACGCAAATTGAAATGCTGTTGGTGCTGGTGGGGTATAACCTGGCCTATGCTGTGCCATTTTTGCTTATCCCACTGATCTTAGTATTTATGAAAGACAATAGCGCCGCGTTACTGCAGCGAATTAATCAAAAAGTGGACAAGGCAAGTCAGGTGATTATGCCGCTTATGTTAGGCGGCATTGGAGCACTGTTTGTGGTAGATGCCCTGATGTATATACTGTTGGGCGAGGGCTTGTTATAGCCATTTTGCTGCGATGACTTTAAACAAAAAGGAGCCAATAGGCTCCTTTTACAATTGCATTAGTCATAATCGAGTACTAGCTGAACTCTTTTATAATCCACTCAAGTGGCGCTTGATATTGCTCAGGCATCCATTGTTTTAGCTTGGCAATACTATCTTGCACTAGCTCATCGTTATGGGCTGATAAGTTCAAGTGACCGACTTTACGGCCGACACGGACTTCCTTGTTGTACCAAAATAGCTCGGCATTTGGCAGGCTTATCCAACGGTCGTCTTTTTCAATACCAATCAGGTTAACCATCACACACGGGTAGTTTACTTGAGGTGTATGAATAGGTAGGTTGCACAGCGCGCGCAGGTGTAATTCAAACTGGTTGATATGACAGCCTGCTTGAGTCCAGTGACCTGAGTTGTGCACCCTTGGGGCTAACTCATTCACTAAAAGCTCATCACCAACACGGAAGCACTCCATTGCCATTACACCTACATACTCAAGACCATTCATAATGGTGCTAAGCATACGTTCAGCTTCAGCTTGAAGGTGAGATAGGCGAGCAAGTGGTGCTACTGACGCCATCAAGATGCCATCTTGATGCAGGTTCAGCGCTAATGGGTAAAACAGGCAACGGCCATCTTGGGTACGCACGCCAACTAAGGACACTTCTTCGTCAAAGTTAATCGCTTGCTCGGCAATCGCTTCATTGCGCCAGTCAGCAGGAATCGTGGTGCTCTCAGCTTGTTTTAGCCAGTGCTGACCTTTACCGTCATAACCACCAGTGCGGCGCTTTAGTAATACGCGATCGCCATAGGCCTGATGTAAATTAGACTCTTGAGTTTCATCTTCTACTAGCTCCCATGGCGCAGTTGCAACCTCAAGCTCATCAAGTAGACTTTTTTGGGTAAAGCGGTCAGCTAAGCGCGCAAAAATAGCACCATTGATAAAGTTTGGGTGCTCGCTTAATTGCAAGCTGGTAGATGACTCAGGCCAAAGCTCACGCTCTGCAGTGATGATGTCGTTATCTTCCAGCGGCAGCTTATCATCCGTTGGGTTCATGATATCAACAGGGCGAACGTCAAGTGCCAGTGGTTGACCAGCATGAGCAAGCATTGCACCTAGTTGACCGTTACCCAGTACCCATACCTTTTGTTGTGTCATTATGCTTCTCTCGGATCAGGATTTTCTAAAATCGTCTCAGTTTGCGCAGTTCTAAATGCGTTTAAGCGTTCCATCAGCTCAGGGTCCTGCGTTGCAAGGATTTGGCTAGCAAGTAAACCTGCGTTGAACGCGCCTGCTGTGCCGATCGCTAGCGTACCGACAGCAATACCTTTTGGCATTTGTACGATTGAAAGCAAGCTATCCATACCTGAAAGTGCTTTACTTTGCACTGGCACACCTAAAACAGGAAGCGGGGTTTTAGAAGCAATCATACCTGGTAGGTGAGCTGCGCCGCCTGCACCGCCGATGATAATCTTGTAACCTTTGTCTGCTGCTGTGCTAGCAAAATCCATTAATTTATCTGGAGTACGGTGCGCTGAAACCACCTCGACATGATATGGAACTTTTAACTCGTCCATAATTTGAGCTGCGGCTTCCATAGTTGGCCAATCACTTTTTGATCCCATTACAACGGCAACAAGCGCTTGCATGTTAACTCCTCAATATACTGATGGTGATTCACATTGAATCTATCCTAAGTCGCTGAAACCTGGCTAATTCCACAACAAACTAGCGCAATGTGACTTAGGCTATAAAAAAACGGGCTAGATAATAGCATTTTTGCTTAGTTTGCAGTGTTTTTTGCGGCTAACACTCAGTTTAGATTTGTGAAAACTCATTTCGGCAAAAACCGTACTGATATTATGGAAATGTTTGGAGTTTGTTATTGAGTGTGGTAAAGATGGAGGCTGTGATTTTATAAGGGTTTAACGGGAAAAACTGATAAAAATAACCATAACAATGATGAGAAAGATAACAAACTATAACAAGATTTTCAGACAGCTATTTATGCTAGCAATCATCGTACTTTCTGGTGTTTGCTCTGCTGCCCTAGCACATACCGTTGAATCCGGCAAAAACTCCCACCCCAAAACACAAGATGCGTTAAAGGCTGTGGTAATGGGAGTGTTTTCAGACGGCAGCCTGGATATTTCTGAAATTGAGCCAATGAGTATTCTCGATATGTTGCATGTACACAGCGATGGCATGCTGAATTTTTCCCATAACCAGGTGAGTTTAAACCGTGGGTGGTTAGAACTGAGTAAGCGTGAAAATGCTTGTATGTTCAACAAGCTGAAAACGCCAGAGCGTGAAAAAGTCGCTTACTACAGCCAGTATCCCATTACCTTGTATCCACCACTGCGCTTAATTGTATTGAAACAGCAGCGTCACTTATTTCCAGAGGTGATTGACCTAGATACCTTAAAGGATTGGCAGCTCGGTCTTATTGGCGTGTCGGCATCACGTGCTTATGGCAAAGTCATTGATGAGAAGATTGCCTTATCTGATATGCCCTTTTTTAAACGAGAGGGCGGTGACTCATCTCGTAAACTGATTGATATGCTAGTTAAAGGCCGAGTGAATGCGGTAATTGAGTACAGTGATTTTGCAGCAAGTTACGTTGAAGATAATGACTTGCCACAGCAAGTGAGCAGTATTGCGATTAAGCAGGTCAATCAGGCATCTGCAGGCTACTTTGTCTGCTCAAAAACAGAATATGGACTAAAGTTAATTAAGCAAGTGGATGCGGCGATGTCGCGTAAGGCTTTTCAGCAAGAGTTTTTTGATATCCACAAGCGTTTTGCATCAGTCGATGACACTGCTGTGTTAGAAAAAGCGCTGGAGTTTTACTTTTAGCCGATAGTTCATCATTTACCGTTATTCGAATTACAGGAGGGAAAGTAACGGCAGGAGGCCAATTGCTTTAGGAAGAAATAGCAAGTTGTGTTGCACGTAGTTGAGCTGAGCTAGCCTGATACAAGACGTAGCTAGTCGTGAGCTTAGTGCAATTAATCCAAAAATATAATAATAGGGTTAGGGCATAGATGCTAAGAAATTCAGTCGTTATTATTGGTCTTATTTTGTTGTGGTTTTCTCCTGTACATGCCACGCCGCTAAAAGGCATAGTGTTTGCGGACACTGACCAAGAAGATGTTAATTTAACTCAAGAGCAACCTATGGGAATGCTAAGCTTATTGCTTAAGCACTCTGCGGGTAGCCTTGAGTTTGAGCAACAACAAGTAAGCTTTAAAAGGGGGTGGTTTGAGCTTAACCGCCTTGGTAATGCTTGTATGTATAATAAGTTTAAAAGCCCTGAGCGAGAAAAATTAGGTTACTTTAGCAAGTTGCCTATCAGTATTTACCCACCTTTAAGACTTATCACCCTCAAGAAAAATGCGCATTTATTCCCGCATCCCGTCGATTTAACCAAGCCTGATACTATAGCGAAGCACAGCATTGGTGTGGCGTTAAATCGATCTTACGGCGATACCATTAACGCCTACATTGAACAAAGCCCTGATTTATTCTTTAAGCGTGGTGGCATGGACTCGTCGGAAACCTTAATCGATATGATGGCGGTAGGACGTGTTAAAGCTATTATTGAATACTCTGAAGAGGTTAGCGCTTATTTAGAGCGCAACAATAAACAGTTGGAGTTTGATACCGTGATGATCCGCGGCGTAGAAAAGGTCGATCGCGGCTACATGGTATGTGCTAAAACCCCGATGGGCAAACAATTAATCGATAGAATAGATGCCATTATGCAGCAAAAAGCGTTTCAGCAAGAGTACATTGAAATGCATAACGAGTTTTTCACTCAGGAAGAGCGTTTACTGCTTCAACCTGAACTTTTAGGTATTTTTGAAAACTCAGAGTCACATTCAACCCCACATTCAAAGTCAGATTAACCCTTTTTTGTTTTTGCTGCGTTTATATAGACATAAGCATTGTTCATCAAGGGGATCTAAGATGGCACTATCTATTAAACGCAGTAAAACTGATTGCTGCAAAAAAATCACTCAAGAAACAAAGTCGCCAAATACAAAAGAAAAAGAGCTTGGTGCAAAGCATGAGCAATGCTTTGCAAAGCTCGCATCAAGGTTACCCAACATTAGTTGGCATCAACGCCCAGCATTCTTGTTAAGTGCGGTGGTGGTGCTCTGTTTAATGAGTATGGCGCTCACTGCTGCGAGCTTAAAGCAAGGCTCAGAGCTTAATATTAAGCCACGCCACTTTAATGGGTTGAGGGTAGCGGCTGAAACGCCGATTTCGCAGCTAGCGCTCAATTTCACTCAGCTCAACCTTAATGAGTTAGATTTACGTACGCCAGTAGAGCTTGGGCAGTCCTGCGCCGATAAGTCACTATGCTTGCCGCTGCCATGGCAAAATACTGTTGACCAAGCGTTGTTGCCTTTAGCTGCGCAACTCGATTTTAACCATACAAGCTTTGACCATTTTGGCGATGAGTCCGTTGTGCCCATTTTCCGCCAACATCGGCCCCATGATAACGACACTACACAGTTGCACGCATATCGCCCCGGCGCAAGTCAGGCGGTTTTTCCTAAGGTGTTGTGGCGCAGTGAGATAACCAGTTCACCTTATAATCCTGATGCTGCGTTGTTGATGCTTGCTGTAAAGGTGCCTGCAGCTATGTTAGGTAAAGGCTTGCTGCAGGTGAGCTTTAATCCGCGTCAGATCAGCGAATATCGTTTGCTTGGATATAATCCAGTTGATTATCGACTTGCTGACGACAAGAGTAAATCCAAAGGCATAGATGTTAGCCCTGTATCTGTGATGATGTTTGAGCTGTATTTAAACACGTCTTATCACGGCTCTTCTTCGCGCTCTCAGCTAAAGCTTAGCTTAGATGCCACGCAGCTAAGTAGTGGCAATAACCTTGATGATGTTCAACAAACGACTGAAGCAGCGCGTTTTACTCCGCAGCAAGCCAGCAGGCTTGGAATGGGCTGCATCGATGTTAATCGTTTTCCTGACTCCATTGCTTATGTGAGCCTTAAACTAGAAAATCAGCCCGGTAGTAGCCTGCCAGTTAAACCTGAACCCGAGTATGGTTTGTTTACTCAGGGCAAGCCGAACAGCACTTTAAAACCGCTAACACAAAGTTGTGGCAGTCAGTACCGCATTGCTGCGCCTAGCCAGATCCGAGGTATTGAAACTGCTAGTGGCTATATGCAGAGTTTTGCTGCAGTAGCCGGCCTAGTCCAAGCCTTTAACCATAATCCTTATATGCGCAGCTTTGACTATGCTAAATTAAATACACTCGCCAAAGCTGGCGCAGAAACAAATCGGTCGCCTTCGTATCAAGGTGTGTTGCAGTTTATTGAGCAACAACAAAAGCCACTGCAATATTTATTGTTAAATCATTTTCAGGGGCGAGATTATAAGGTGGCTAACTAATGAGCATGAGGATAAATTGTGTCGCAAGCAGCATCATTATCTGCAGCAGAAACATCAGATGAACAGCTTATGCTGGACTATCAAGCTGGTAATAGCAGCGCATTTGAACAGCTTTATTTAAAGCATAAAGGGGCCTTGTATCGCTATTTTGTGCGCCAGCTAAGTGATAAACAGTTGGCTGAGGACCTATATCAAGATACATGGGGTAAGGTGATTAAGGCGGCAGCGTCTTATCAAGCTACGGCTAAATTCACTACCTGGCTTTATAAGATTGCCCACAATTTGGTGATTGACCATGTTCGCGCAGTTAGGCCGCTAGATTTAACCCAAGCTCCAACTTCTGACGAACAAGCCGATCATATGGATAGTATTGCTGATTCGGAAGCTAATTCACCCGAGCAGCAAGCTACCGTATCAGCTCAGCAGCAAGATATGCAAGCATGTATTGCCAAACTGCCGGCAACCCAAAAAGAGGCGTTTTTACTAAATGTTGAGCTAGGTCTTACCGCAGCGTCAATCAGCGAAATTGCAGGTGTTACACTAGAGGCGACAAAAAGCCGTATTCGTTATGCATATCAGAGCATTAAAAACTGTATCTCCCTAAGATGGCAGGAGACAGGCTAATGAGTGATAAAACTAAGCAAAACATGGATGATAATGCCTTTGCCAAGCTGCAAGATGAGATCCGTAGTCAATATCATCAGCAGGATTTAGAGCTGCCGCCTCAGCATATTGATGCGGCAATTCTGGCGTTAGCGTCTCAATCGCATCAGCAGGTACATTCTGCCGCAGAAGCGCAGATGGAAGCTGACAAAAAGGTGGTGCAGCTCAGTTGGTGGTCAAAGCATAAACTCGGTGTTTCATCTGCGGCTTCAGTCATGCTGGTGGCGGGCTTGTTTCTATTAAATCCAGAGTTGATGCAACAAGGTGCTAAACAGACCGTAGTTGATGCCAATATGCCCAGTGAAATGCAAGCCAAGCCGATGCTGATGATGTCCGGTGCACCATCTGACGAGGCAATTGAAGCAGGTGATGGCAGACAAAGTGCAGCGCCTCTAGATAACTCTGGATTTGAAGCTATGGCTGAGCCTTCAGCGCAAACGGCTAGTTCAAGTGCAGCAGGTACAACTGCAAGTGATATGTTAGCAACGCCAAAACAGCGAAGTTTGCCAACTGAGGCGTTAGCAAACGGCGCTAAGCAGCTTGGAACTGATCAGTATGAGGAAAGAGTAATAACGCTAGATACCGCCGAAAAAGCTCTTGAGCGCCTACAAGGCTTAGTTGATGCGGATGAGATATCTCAAGCAAGAATGCTGGTGGAAAAGATAGATAAACGCTTCCCTGAGTTAGCTCAAAAATCCCATCCATTGTTTGCTCGATACAGTGAGCTCAAGCAACAATTGACCAGTTACTAGCAAGGCTTGAACTGGAGTCTAAACAACAAAAAGGAGACCAAATGGTCTCCTTTTTATATTGCTCTTGGCGTTAGCCATTTAGCTTAAATCAGTTTGAGGCTTAATCGGATTTACTGCGCCGCAGCTTGTTGCTGCTGTTTTTGCATTTGCAGTAACCATTTACCGTAAATGTAGATACCCACAGCTGAGATAA
The DNA here is from genome assembly GCF_012263345.1 of Shewanella sp. WXL01. Taxonomy (NCBI): domain Bacteria; kingdom Pseudomonadati; phylum Pseudomonadota; class Gammaproteobacteria; order Alteromonadales; family Shewanellaceae; genus Shewanella; species Shewanella sp. WXL01. The sequence continues at coordinate 1,003,000 of NZ_JAAIKQ010000001.1, forward strand.
TACCGATAGCTGCAATGATGTACCAAGCCATACCGATATTGTTAGCAGCATACAGGTTATGGGTAAGTTGCTGCGCTTCAATGCCCGTTACTTCTACCAAACGCATAAAGGCCTCACCTTGAGGGATAGCGTCAACATCGGCTTGCGATAAACCATTAGTTAACAATTCATTGCGTGAGATCACTTCTTTTGAGGCGTACATTTCATACAGCTTAGGTGCGAAGTAACCTTCTAATGTCCAGCCGATACCCTGAGGTAGCATCACAAAGCCTAGGTACATGGCTTTTTTTCCTTCAGGTGCAATATTACCCATGAACTCATTCTTTTTCGGGCTGATCATCATCTCACCCAATGAGAACATGGCAATGGCTAATACAATCATCCAAGCAGCATTAAACAAGCCGACAAACATGATGGCAGTAATACTTAAAATACAGCCTACTAGCATCGCAGTGGTAATACGGTACTTAGCAGTAAATGCAGCTACAAGGAAACAAGTGGTCATGATCATACCGGCGTTAAGGTTAAGCATACCCTCTGGCATCACCTGAGTACCTTCATTGTTTAGACCAAGCCAGAACTGCAAAATACCGCTGCTGGTGCCTTCAGGGCCAAATAGTGAGGTCACGATAATGCTGGTATCAACCCATTCAGCAATGTGAATAGGTAATACGTCAAACAGTGAGTTGAACAGGAACCAGAATCCGGCAAAGACTAACATGTAGTAGATTACCACCGGCTTTTTCAGCTCCTGCCAAGCATCTATCCATAATGACTCTTGCTGGATTTCACCCGATTTGATTTTGCGAGCACGTTCGATGCGCTCTTCTTTACCAGGCTCTTTATAAGCCAGTAAGAATAGGAAGTTCAGCGAGATAATCGCAGCGCAGGCATAAAATACATTGTCCCAAGAAAGCTGGCGCATATGCACCGCAACGAGAGGACCTAGGAAGCCACCAATGTTCACTACCTGATAGAAAATGCCCCAGGCCATGGAGGTGTTTTCTCGTCTGGTGGATAATACCAGTGTGCCTTGAATACCCGGTTTAAAGATACCTGTACCCGCGGCTAGCAGCATAGCGCCACCTAAGAATCCCCAGAAATTAGGGAAGAATGCCATACACAGATAACCGGCAATCTTGATTACTGTTGATGCAAAAATGGTTTCTTTATAACCCACACGGTCAGAAATACCGCCGGTAAACACAGGAACGAATGTTTGCAGTAGTGCCCAAATGGCAAGAATAATACCGTAGTCATGCAGGTCGATACCTAGGCCACCTTCAGATGCTGGTGATTTTGCATAAAGACCGGCACTGGCTTTAACGCCGTAATATGCAATACGCTCAACCAATTCCATGCCACCAACTAACCAGAATAGATAACCTAAACTGGTAATCGAGGCCCACATACCTAATTGTTTTACTTCACTCAGATCGTTCACTGAGTTAGGAGGAGTTGCCATAATTCACCTTTATTATGATTATTAGCTTCGAATTAATAGCCCAACACTTTACCTAATTTGTGACTATTTACCAAAGGTTGTGTTGCTAAAATGGAGAGCTAATTGTTGTTTTTTAGCTTTTGACGCTGAATTCATATACAAATTGCATAAATAACCTGAACTCTGGATAATAAATCGGTTTCTAACGGCTATTTTTGCCTATTTCTTCGTTGAAGCTACTTGCAATAGGCTAGCTATTGACGCGTAGCTTCGCCTTGAACTAAACAAAAACTATCTCGCTAGAAACATAATGTGAGGTATAACTCAGGCCTAGGTAGTGGTTATCACTTCCTTATCCACAGTTCAGGTTAACTAGTCTTTTTCGATAACCGTTCTTCGATTTTTATTTGGTTAACTTTTCTAAGATAGATGTCCGATTTGAGCAGCCCAAGTTGAGTTTTAAAGTTTGAGCTGTTCGTTCTAGAAATGCGTTAACACTTTTACGATGAGGTGGGCAAGTCAAAAGAACCATCGCATCGCCAGTTGGTACTGGTTCTCGGTGAGTTTACTTGGCAGAGCTTGTGCACTTCGCGCCGGGCGCTCGCTGTATAGATGATTGTACTCACCATGAATGAACCAGTTCTTATTTATTCGGTACTGGTAGGATGCAGTAAATCCGTGTCCCTGTTCGTGGTTATTATTATCTGGGGTTGAGTCGTGATCTGTAACTGAAAACTGCTCAGCGCGAACACTTAATCTTTGTACTCCCCAGCGCCGACTTAACATGATATATCCCGATTGGTAATCGTTGTTGACGGCATCAGTGCCATCTGGTGCGCTCATTAGCGTGCTGCCATTCATGTACTGACTAAGCAGCTCAATTTTGTATGGCAGTCGCCACTTGATCCCTAGGTGAGAAAAGCGAGTGAGCCAGGTATATTGGCCATTGATTACGATACTGGTGTCGGCATTGTTGTCGTAGTAGCCAGCTGTGAGTTTGCCATATCCGCGATACTGCCACTGACCGTGAACATGATAACCAAAGCGGTTATCTAGTTCGATAAAGGGATCGGAACTTCTGGCTTGTCCGCTTAAACTGCCATCTAAGCTTGGCATCTTGCTTAGCTTCACGTGCTGCTGCAATAAGGTTTGCTTTGAGCTATTGGTCCAGCCATGCCAAGCAAGCAGTGCGCCTGCGGTGTCATTGTTTTTAAAGGCCGCTCCAGATAAGGTAAAGCTGTGTTTGGAATTGGTGAACTTGCCGAGTTTTTCAAGTGTAAACTCAGCGCCCACATGGCGCAGTTCTTCACCTAGCCAACTATTTATAGCTGAGTAACTTAATGTATAAGGTGATGCCCAGGCTGTAGCGATATTCTCTAGCGAGATGGTCGGGTACATCAGCCCAAGTTTTGCCTGAGCGCGCAGCCCTGATTGACTCGGTAGTGAGCGGTATTTAATAAAACCTTCGGTGATCCCTAAGCTGGGGTTAGATTGGTCGACATAAGCATTGGCAATAAGGTGGGCTGAAAAAGGGTTGTCCCAATCCAGGGTATAACTGAGTCCAGCCTGAGCAAGTGATAACTGATTGCCAGGATCAAATCGATACTTTCCTAGGCCAGCATTGGTGTGACTTGTATCGCTGCTTGCGCCAGAAGTATGAGTTAAACGCATATCAATCACAGCCGCAAAGTCGTGCTCCGCTTTTAGCTTTTCTGTCGCTCTCTTTTCTGTTGCAACCTTTTCTGTTGCTAAGAGTGGAGCTGCAAAACTAAGCTGAGCAACACAAATACCGCTTAGGCATAATCTGCTACCTAATCGCGCTTTATTTTGCATCTCAAGCCAAGCTTTCATCCGTACTCCTTATTGTTGTTTTTACGGATATCGTGTTAATTGGTAATGCTAGTAAGGGGGCTAGGTTTCAGCGCTATTTTGGCCGTAAGGTGAGCGTACTAGCCAGTTTGCTAACATTTTGGCATCCACAGGTTTAGAAAGATAAAACCCTTGCCCTAACTCACAATTATGTTTGGCAAGCCATTTAAGCGAGCCTTCATCCTCTATGCCTTCTGCAACCACTTTTAACCCTAGATTGTGGGCTAGCTGGATCGTTGAGCTCACAATTGTTTTGTCGTCGTCACTTGTCATTAGATTTTGTACAAATGACTTGTCGATTTTGAGCTCATCTACTGGCAATTGTTTTAACTGAGCGAGCGAAGAGTAGCCAGTGCCGTAGTCATCAATCGATAGCGTTAAACCATGTTGCTTAAGTTGGTTGAGCTGCTTGATTGCGTTTTCTGGGTCGGCAACAACTGCATCTTCGGTGATCTCTAGTGTCAGCGCTTCTATCGGTACTTGGTGTTGCTCAATCGCGCTAAGCACAAACTCACCAAAGCTTTGATTTTTTAGATTTTCTGCCGATATATTAACCGCAATAGCTAGCTCAATCCCCTCGGCTAACCATAAATGATATTGGCTAAGCGCTTGATGGATAACCCAGTGGGTGAGGGCGTTCATTTGCCCCATTTGTTCAGCAATTGGAATAAAGGTATCCGGTGGGATCATGCCTCTAACAGGGTGCTGCCATCTCACTAACGCTTCGACATGGGTGACCTTGTTAATAGCAAGGTTGAGCTTAGGCTGATAAAACAGTACCAGCTCATTATTTTCAATCGCCGCTTTGAGTTCATTAACTAGCTGCAGTCTGTCGAGCGAGTTTGCATCAATTTGCTGGCTGTATGTTTGTAGATCGATACGGTTACGCTTGGCGTGTTGCAGCGCGGTATCGGCTTGGCGCATCACAGTTTGCAAATCACTCGGGTAATGGGCAAAACTCACGCCTATGGTAACTTGCAAATGCAGTGAAATATCTTGATAGCGATACTCTGCTTCCACTGCTTCTTGCACCTTGCGGATAAGCTGGTTAAACGCGCTAGACTGTATCTCTTTAATGGCGAGTACAAACTCATCGCCGCTAAGCCTACACACCAGATCAATTTCACTAAACTCTGATAAGCGTCGACCAACCTCGACAATGACTTTGTCGCCAACCAGGTGACCTAGGGTGCCGTTTACTTCAGTCATGCGGCGAATGTTGATAAGACAAATCGCTAAAGGTGATTTATTAGCAAACCAGTCAGCAGTGACCTGACTGAGTTTGTTCTTATTACCCAAATTGGTCAAAGGGTCATGGTAGGCTTGGAAGGCAATTTTATTCTCACGACTTAAAATCGCTTGTTGCATCACGGTAAACTCTTCAGCCAATGCCAGCATTTCCGTGCTGCTACCCACCTCTACTTTGGAGTTGTAATTACCTTTAGCAATAAAGCGCGCTTGATTGATTAGTAAGGTGATTGGCTTAGTCACGCCGCGGGCAATCATGTAAGCCACCATCAAAGATACGGGCAACATAATTAAGATAAGCACTAATTGAGGGAACCATTGTTCGTGTGACGCTGCCAGTGCAAGGGCGTCACGCTGACTTATATACATAAAGGCATGTAGCTGCTGCTCGTCTATTTGCCCTAAAGAAGACTGCCATAAAATGTAATCTTTATGGTGTTGCCCGCTCGAGATTAATTGACCTATTACTTTTTTATCTCGCTCAGTAATATCATGGTTAGAAATACTGATGAGCTGAGCATCAAATGCTGGCTCATCTAGTTGTGAGTTTGGCTCTGTGAGAATAAAGCCCGTATTTAAACCAGTTTGCTCGGATAAGTTATTAGTTAACTCATCGCCAATGACAAAACCAAAGCCTACCCAACCGATAAGGTTACCTGCACCACTGGTTAGCGGCGCAAAACTGAGCTGGTAGATATTGCCTTGCAGTGCATACAAGGTGTTGATGGTGATAAATTCAAAGTCTAATGTTTGCTTAAATGCTTGACCTTGCTCTGGGCCGACTTTCACTTTGCCTTTGTTAGCGTCATCAAGTGATGTGAGTAATTGACCAATTATTTTGCCTTGCTTGTCAACGGCGATAGCTAAGTCGGCGTCAATGCGTTTACGATGGTTATTTAGGGCGACCAAAAAGCTGCGGCTATCCTTGTCGATGAACACTTCTTTCAGACCAAAATCCTTGGCAGCGGTTTCTGCAAACGCAGACAGATAATAAGCGCGGTCATTGTATTCAGACTTAAACACTAACTTGGCTATCGACAGCTGGTTTTTCAGTTGTTGCTGCTCAAGTAGCTCGTTGCCATAGTAGGTTAGGGCGAACGAGATGGTTTGTACTGCCAGCAGTAGCAGTACAAACCAAGCAAAAATTCGTGTTTGAATACGGTTAAACAGTGCCGGCATTAGTATCCTTCCAGAAATTCAAAATCATCCAGGCTTTGCTGACTCGGTATTTCACCCATGGTGTCCGTCACCGTCAGGGTTAGCGGCTTGCTAAGTGGCAGGTCAATCTGGTAGCTATTTTGATTGTTTATTGCTTGAAGTTGCGGGTGCCAAACAACAAGTTGGTATTGCCCTGGGGCAATATTGTCAAAGCTGACTAATCCTTTATTGTCTGTATTTGCAAAGTGCGGCGTGTCGACAATGAGAATATGACCACTCATCCAGTCGTGGATATTACAGCCCATTGAAATATGCCCAAGTTGGTCGAATACCATGTCTTTGTTAACGCCATCTTGGCGCAACTTAAATGAAAATCGCTTGGGGCCAGAAGCGGAGTAGATATGATGGGTAATGTCATCATCATTAACAAACTTGAGCTGATAACCCTTTTGCACAACGGTAATGTATGGGCTGAATTGCTTGTCTTTTTGATGCACTTCAACTGGGTTTTGAAGTGCCTGAGCTGTTGAGGAGTCAGAGGCTAAAGCGGGAGTGGCAAATGCGGCAGGATTATTAGATTGAAGGTAAACCACCATATTCTCCATAGGTTGGTTATTGTCATCCATTATGTAGATATTGGCTGCTTGTGCCTGCAAAGCCATACTTGATGCTATTGTGCCAATGGCTACTGCCATGTAGCTTATTGTTTTAGTCACTCTATTCCCCTAATGCTCTCTCAAGGCCATTTGTTAGCTTGTACTGAGTTAATAAGAACCTAAAACTTGATAAAAACTTTCATTAACATCCTGATTATCCCTCAATTGTTCATCATAGCAACAATTTAGCAACACAGGTGTGTTTATACCAATTAGCACAAGTATGTGATCATTCTTACTGGTTAAAATCGCCTATAACTGCGTTATAAATTTTGTAGTTAGAACAACTAGCTAGCTGCAATTTATGCCTTGTTCTAAGCGATTTTTCCTGCGTAATCTCTGATCACTTATTTATCCCAATTGGTATTATCCATCGAATATCTGTTTAGCTTTGTATCAAAAATTGGCAAGTTTGAGGGAAGGAGATTGGCTTTGTATGTGGAAAGCCGGGAATGGGGAAAACAAAAAGGCAGCCTAATTGGCTGCCTTTGATGTACTTTTGCTTATTAGCGGCGTTAGCGTTCTAGCCTAGTCTTTTGACTTAGTCTTCTAGCCTAGTCTTCTAACTTAGCCAGCTCAGCTTTTTGCTCGTTAAGTTTCTCGATGTCGCGAGTAAACTCTGCCAGTTTGCTGCGCTCTTTCTCAATAACCGCTTCAGGCGCTTTTGCCACAAAACCTTGGTTATTAAGCTTGCTTTCAATGCGCTTAGTCTCGTTAAGTAGTTTATCTAACTGCTTATCGATACGCGCCATTTCAGCTGCAACGTCAATCAGACCTGCCATTGGGATTAACAGCTCCATTTCGCCCACAAGTTGAGTGGTCGACATAGGCGCAGTTTCATCGTCTGCCAGTATGGTCATAGACTCAAGCTTCGCTAGGGTCTTGAAGAATGCTTGGTTAGCTTCAAGACGCGCCTTATCTTGCTCACTTACACTGCGAAGCAGGGCATTAAGCGGCTTAGATGGCGCAATGTTTAGCTCGGCGCGGATGTTACGCACAGCAACAATCACTTGTTTAACCCATTCGATGTCAGCCATTGCTTGCTGGTCAACTTTTGCTGCATCGAACTCAGGGAACTGAGCTAACATCAAGGTTTCGCCTTCAACGCCTGCTAAACCTTTAACACGCTGCCAAATGGTCTCAGTAATGTAAGGCATGATTGGGTGCATTAAACGCTGCATCTTCTCAAGTACAGTTACCAAGGTGTGGCGAGTACCACGTTGCTCAGCTTCGCTGCCATTTTGCAATACAGGCTTAGTTAGCTCAAGGTACCAGTCACAGAACTGATTCCAGGTGAACTCATAAAGTGTGTTAGCTGCAAGGTCAAAGCGGTATGCTGCCATATGCTCATCAAACGTTTGTACTGTTTGATTGAACAGGCTAATGATCCAGCGATCCGCTAAAGAAAGCTGCATCTCGCCATCGTTTTGACCACAATCTAGTGCCTTACCGATTGCATCTTCAGCAGCGCCTTCTTCTTGCACTTCTGTGTTCATCAGCACGTAGCGTGATGCATTCCATAACTTGTTACAGAAGCTACGGTAACCGTCTAGACGCTTCATGTCCCAGTTAATGTCACGGCCAGTAGATGCCATTGCCGCTAAGGTAAAGCGCAGCGCATCAGTACCATGAGCTTCAATGCCATCAGCAAATTCTTTACGGGTGCTCTTTTCAATCTTGGCTGCTAGTTGCGGCTGCATCATGTTGCCAGTGCGCTTTTCGACTAATGACTCAAGATCGATACCGTCAATCATATCTAGTGGGTCAAGTACGTTACCCTTAGATTTTGACATCTTGTTGCCTGCTTCATCGCGGATAAGGCCAGTCACATAAACCGTTTTAAATGGTACTTGTGGCTTGCCGTCTTCATCTTTAATGAAGTGCATGGTCATCATGATCATGCGCGCAACCCAGAAGAAGATGATGTCGAAACCGGTAACCAACACATCGGTTGGGTGGAAGGTTTTTAAATCTTCAATGTTGTCAGGCCAGCCTAAAGTAGAGAAGGTCCATAGCGCAGAGCTAAACCAGGTATCAAGTACGTCATCATCCTGTCGCAGGTTCACTGAGTCATCGATGTTGTGTTTAGCACGCACTTCAGCTTCGTTACGACCAACGTAAACTTTACCGTTTTCGTCATACCAAGCTGGAATACGGTGCCCCCACCATAACTGGCGCGAGATACACCAGTCTTGAATATCGCGCATCCAAGAGTAGTACATGTTTTCGTATTGCTGTGGCACAAACTTAATGTCGCCATTTTCAACGGCTTCTAGGGCAGTTTTCGCCATAGGCGCAACCGCAACATACCATTGGTCAGTCAGCATAGGCTCAATAACTACGCCTGAGCGGTCACCATAAGGTACTTTAAGTCCATGTGGTTCGATTTTCTCAAGCAGGCCTAGAGTTTCAAACTCTTCAACGATTTTGGTTCTTGCTTTAAAGCGATCAAGACCCACATAACGCTCTGGTAGCGCGATTTCGATGTCTTTGTTTGGTGTGCCATCTGTGTTGATCACTTCAACTTGAGCGCGTACAGCTGCATCTAAAGTAAAGATGTTGTACATAGGCAGGCTGTGACGCTTACCTACTTCATAGTCGTTAAAGTCGTGTGCTGGAGTGATTTTCACACAACCCGTACCAAATTCCATGTCTACATAGTCGTCTGCCACGATTGGGATAGGGCGATTAACGATAGGCAGCATTACGTGCTTACCAATTAGCGATTGGTAGCGCTCGTCATCTGGGTGAACCGCAACTGCGCTATCACCCAGCATGGTTTCAGGGCGCGTAGTAGCGATTTCTAAATAGTCTTTACCGTCAGCGGTTAATGCGCCGTCAGCAAGTGGGAAGCGGAAATGCCACATGCTGCCGTTCTTTTCTTTGTTTTCTACTTCAAGATCAGAAATTGCCGTTTGTAGTTTGCAGTCCCAGTTTACTAGGCGCTTACCACGGTAAATTAGGTCGTCTTCGTACAGGCGAACAAACACTTCTTGAACGGCTTTTGATAAGCCTTCGTCCATAGTGAAGCGCTCACGGTCCCAATCAACTGATGCACCCATGCGGCGTAGCTGTTTGGTAATCGTACCGCCAGATTGGTTTTTCCAATCCCATACTTTGTCCATAAACGCATCACGGCCTAAGTCGTGACGAGTTTTGCCTTCTTCGGCTTCAATTTTACGCTCAACCAGCATTTGAGTAGCGATACCCGCGTGGTCAGTACCCACTTGCCAAAGGGTGTTTTTGCCCTTCATGCGTTGGTAACGAGTTAGCGCATCCATGATGGTGTCTTGGAACGCGTGACCCATGTGCAAACTACCTGTGACATTCGGTGGCGGGATCATAATGCAGTAGTTGCCTTGTGACGTATCACCGTGCGGCTTGAAGTAGCCTTGCTCTTCCCAGTTTTGGTACAGAGACTGTTCTATCGACTTAGGATTGTATGTTTTTTCCATGGGTGCGTAATTTCTTCAGTAAAAATATGGGTTAAACGGCAAGCGGTTGCGTGCTCACTTGCATGCCAAGTTGTTGGTATTGGCGGTAGCGTTGGCGAGCCTGTTGTTTTAACGCACCGTCTTGCGCGACAAAATCAATAATATCTGGCAAGTTTACCGCAAATTGCGGCACTTGTTGTGCAAGATTAATCAGTAGTTGGCGACTTTTATTTGGGCCAACGGGATCAAAGCCAATTTCCACTGGCGAGCCATTGATTAACCCTTCACCTTTGAGGTTGTGTGGAACGAAGCTTGTGGGCTCAAATTGCCACAGTAGTTCGTCAATTGCATGGGCCTGTTGCTTGTCTTGGCAATGAATATAAACACTGCGCTGCTGACGATAATTTTGCTCAGCCAACTGGCAAGCAGCAAGATACACTGCATCAATGGCAGTGGTATTGGCTGCAAGAGCAGGCATAAGGAAAAATTGAGCTTGAGGCATTAATGAATATAGGCAATTAATTGAACGAGAATTTTATACTAAAACCTCAGTTATAAGCTAGGGGCAGGTGGCATTTGCCACTTAAATTTCAGTGCTCATTGATATGAGCGGCAGATTAATTCGTCCCATGAACAAAAAAGGTGAAGCCTGAGCTTCACCTTTTATCATTTTAAGCTGTCGTTAGCAGCTATTCGTTAGCAGCTATTCGTTAGGGACTATTCGCCAGCTTCAACACCTGATTTGTTGATCAGGAATTGTGCTAGTAGTGGCACAGGACGACCCGTTGAGCCTTTGTTTGCGCCGCTGTTCCAAGCAGTACCTGCCACATCAATGTGTGCCCAGTTGTACTTCTTAGCAAAGCGAGAAAGGAAACAAGCTGCTGTGATTGAACCTGCTGGGCGGCCACCTAAGTTGGTCATGTCAGCAAATGGGCTGTCTAGCATGTCTTGGTACTCATCCCATAGCGGCATGCGCCATGCGCGGTCACCACTTTGCTCGCCTGCATTGAGTAGCTCATGGGCTAGCGGGTTGTGCGAGCTAAATAGGCCTGATGCGTGTTTACCAAGGGCAATCACACAAGCACCAGTTAGGGTTGCTGTGTCGATAACCAGTTCAGGGTCAAAGCGCTCAACGTAAGTTAATACGTCACATAGCACTAGGCGACCTTCTGCGTCAGTATTAAGTACTTCAACAGTTTGACCTGACATAGTGGTTAAGATGTCGCCTGGGCGATAAGCATTGCCAGATGGCATGTTTTCACAGCCAGCTAGAATACCAATCACGTTGATTGGTAGCTTCATCTCACAAAGGGCTTTCATTGCACCGATAACACCGGCTGCACCGCCCATGTCGTATTTCATTTCGTCCATGGCTTCGCCAGGCTTAAGTGAAATACCGCCTGAGTCAAAGGTTAAGCCTTTACCAACAAGTACGATTGGCTTTTCAGTGCTATCGACTGCGCCTTGGTACTCCATGATGGTCATGATTGACTCATTGGCACTTGCACGGCCCACTGCTAGGTATGAGTTCATGCCTAGTTTTGCCATTTGCTCTTCACCTACCGTGGTGATTTTTAGGTTCTCGTAAACTTCACCCATTTGGCGAGCTTGCGATGCCAGGTAAGCAGGGTTACAGATGTTTGGCGGCATGTTTGCCACGTCGCGACACAGGTTCATACCTTCTGCAACGCCAACGCCATGCTCAATTGCACGTTCGCCAATGGTGAGTTCGCGGCGAGTTGGTACATTGAATACCATTTTGCGAAGTGGGCGACGGGTTTCACCTTTGCGGCTTTTCAGCGTGTCGAAGGTGTAAAGAGTGTTTTGTGTGCTCTCAACTGCCTGACGAACTTTCCAGTAGGTGTCCCGGCCTTTTACGTGCAGTTCAGTTAAGAAGCATACAGCTTCCATTGAACCAGTTTCGTTAAGCGTGTTGATGGTTTTTGTGATGATTTGTTTGTATTGGCGCTCATCTAGCTCGCGCTCTTTGCCACAACCAACCAGTAGAACACGCTCACTTAATACGTTTGGTACATGGTGAAGTAGTAACATTTGCCCTGGTTTACCTTCAAGGTCACCACGGCGAAGTAGGTTACTGATATAACCTTCACTGATTTTATCCAATTGCTCCGCGATACCAGATAAACGGCGTGGTTCGTATACGCCCACAACGATACAGGCTGAACGTTGTTTCTCTGGGCTGCCGCTCTTTACGCTAAACTCCATGAGCACTCCTAGATTATTAAAGACAAATTTTTATATTTATAAGATAATGTTTCACTTCGGCGAAATCGCCATCATGAATAACGTTTAGGTGATAAACTTCTTTCATTCAAAACTTTTGCTTACTTTGCTTGTCATTATTGTAATAAGTAAATGAGTCGTTGGTTGCAAATTGCTGTCAGCAATCAACTCAGCAAATGAATGCTTTGAAGCACCTTCCAAGCTGGTCAGAAAATTATCAAAACTGCTAAAAGTAGACAGTTTACATGAAAGATAGCCTGTTACCAGTAAAAAGATAAGTTAAGCTCCCGGATCCTTGTTGTGATTGTATTTAGATACTTGATTGGCGAAGTTTTAAAGGCACAATTCGCGGTATTAATTGTGCTGTTAACTATTTTTATTAGCCAACAGTTTGTTCGCGTTTTGGCCGATGCCTCGGACGGCGAATTTCCTGCCTCACTAGTGCTTACCCTGTTAGGTTTAAATTTACCTCAGTTAACCGTGTTGGTTTTACCCTTAAGCTTTTTCCTCGGTATTTTGCTTGCCCATGGCCGCATGTACGCTGAGAATGAAATGGTGATTTTGCATGGTGTGGGCGTCTCTGAGTGGTACGTTACTCGTGTGACTTTATTGCTTGGTTTGTTCAATGTCATTGTCACCGCGATACTGGCGATATACGTCAGTCCATGGGCTGAAGAGCAACAAAATCAGGTGCTGGAGCAAGCTCAATCTGAAGCTGGCTTAGCTGCGCTTGTACAAGGGCGCTTTCAAACCAGTCCCAATGGCCGTGCGGTATTGTTTGTAGAGAGAATTGGCAAAGATAACCAGCTAGAGAAAGTATTTGTTGCTCAGTTACCAGACTTAGATAGTGATTCTGATATCACCAATGTGGTGGTGGCAAACAATGGCCGCGTTATCGAAGATGAATACGGAAGTCAGCAACTCGAGCTTAATTCAGGTACGCGTTATCAGGGGAGTGCGCAAGCACCTAATTACCAAATTATCGAGTTTGGCGGCTACCAAATGGAGATTAAAGAGCAGCAAGTAGATGAACGTAATCGCCGTTTGTCAGCATTGCCTATCGATGAATTGGTTAACACGCCTGGCCCAGAAGCCGTGGCTGAGTTCCATTGGCGCATCGCCATTCCCTTAGCGATACCTATGATGACCTTAATTGCAGTACCGCTTGCCAGGGTGAATGTACGCCAGGGTAAGTTTGCCAAAATTTTCCCAGCTATTTTGCTGTATCTTGGCTACTTTGGGCTGATGGTCGCAGGGCGTAAAGCGCTTGAAGATGAGGTTATTCCTGCGCAGCTAGGTATGTGGTGGATCCATGCAAGTGCCTTGGTCATGGGACTATTGCTGCTCAGTAAAGAAAGGCCAAAAGCCTTGAAGCTGTTTAATGGACTTAAACGTAAGCAGGTGAAAAGCGCATGATTTTAGACTTTTATATTGCGCGAGTGATTTTAAGCACCTCGGCGTTGACCTTACTTATTTTGACGGGCCTGTCGGGCATTATTAAATGGGTTGACCAACTTCGCCTTGTTGGCCGTGGTACTTACACCATGTTGGATGCGGGTGTTTATGTACTGTTCTTAATCCCGCGAGATATTGAGATGTTCTTCCCTATGGCGGTGCTGCTTGGAGCATTGATTGGTATGGGCATGTTGGCGTCAAATTCTGAATTGGTGGTGATGCAAGCGTCAGGGTTATCGCGTTTGCAGATCACTCAGTCAGCCATGAAAACCGCTATTCCGTTGATGATTATGGTGATGGCCTTGGGTGAGTGGGGCGCGCCAGTGTCTGAACGCGTGGCTAAAGAGATGCAAGCATTGAAGCTTTCAGGCGGTAGCATGATCGCTTCTCACCGCGGCGTGTGGGCGAAAGACGGTGATATGTTTGTCAATATTGGTGAGGTACAAGAGGTCACGAAGCTTAACAATATCACCTTCTATGAGTTCAATGATAAGCAAGACTTGGTCAGCATGAGCCATGCTAAAACCGCTGAATATATGGGTGATGAATGGCTATTATCTGAGGTGCAAAAGACTCAAGTCGAGCCAGATAGAATCGTACCTTCGTACGTAGAGAATCAATCTTGGCAGTCGACCTTAACCCCTGACAAACTGAGTGTGGTGTCGGTAAAACCAGAGGCTCTGTCTATTCAAGGCTTAGTTGGTTATTTAGATTATCTGCAGCAAAACAATCAGGAAGCTAGCCGTTATGAGTTGGCGCTGTGGCGCAAGATAATGCAACCGGTGACCGTTGCAGTGATGATGCTAGTGGCGCTTTCATTTGTTTTTGGCCCACTTAGAACCGTCACCATGGGTGCACGGGTATTACTTGGGGTAGTCGCTGGCTTTAGTTTCTACATTTGTAATGAAATATTCGGCCCGATGAGCATTGTGTATGAGTTACCCGCTGCAGTAGGGGCTATGGCGCCGAGCATTCTGTTTACTGGTGTTGCAGTGTACTTCATCCGGCGCTAGTTAATGTGGCGCAAAGTGCAAGAGTCTGGACTACAAAACAATAAAAAATGCGGCTATGAAGCCGCATTTTTTATGTCTGGAAAGCATTTTGTTGAGACTAAGCACCATGCCAGTTACGCATCTGGTTAGCCTCAACCGATAACACAACCACTTCAGATTGGGTCAGTTTATCTTGCAGTGCTAGCTTTTCACTATTCAGTAAAATGTATAAGTTGCCTATCCCAAGCAACGACCAAACTACGCGAGCGCAAGCGGTGATAAAGCTAAGGTTTTGCCCATTTGGGTGTTGAACTTTTAAACGCCAGGCGCGCATGCCGAGGGTTTGACCGCCGCGACTCCAAAATAGCGCGTAAAACCCACCAACGCAGCATGCTAGGTAAAATTGATAGACTCCTGAGTAGACTGGGGTGCTATTTAAGGCATCAGATACATGCTCGTAACCATTCATTGATACTAGACCTATGCTGGTTAACCCAAAAAATATCCCGAACCCGATAGCGCCAGCAAACATATACACAGCGACGGCTAGCATCGCGTCGTAGATCATGGCACCGATTCGGCGAAAGAAGGTAGCGCGAGGGAAGTTAGCGTGTTCTGGGTTAATCATCTATCACTCACTATTAATCAGTTATTGTTGTTTTTGAGTTGTTTGTCGAGCGGTTAGCGAATGCTATTTAGCAGGCTCGTCGTCTTCGCGAACGAACTTAATGCTAGTAAAACCAAAGCGGGCAAATTCAGTGCGTCTAAAGTCGCGCTCAGCTTTAGCGCCTTTCTTTGACGTCATGGCAATTTGCGCTTCCATCTTTAAAAAGTTAGTCAGGTCGATACCTTCTGCTTCTGCCGCGGCTTCATACAAATCGTGATGTTTGTCGTAACTAAATGCGATGGTTTTGGTTTCACCCTTAAAGGTGTAGATAACTTGGCGAGCCATAAGTGCGCCTCAAATGTACTGGTTCAAAAATTGTCGCTATTGTCACACGGAACCCGAGTTTGTCCAAGCATAGCGAGCGGATGTTTAAGCTAATTTAAAGCTTGGACTGAAGCGTAAGGAAGGCTGATACCATTAACTGCGGGTAAGGTATTGGGTGTTTTCTGGGTAGCTAGCCAGTGAGGCTCTAACCTTATCAGGTAAAACGTTAGGCGCGCTAAAACCAAGTGTTTGCCAGAATGCCAGCGCTTCAGGCAGGGCAACCAATGCCATGTGACCTAGTTGGTTTTGCTGCTTGATTGCTAACAGCTGCTTGAATAATTGCTTGGCAATGCCTTTACCCTGAAAGTTTGGGCTTACTGCCATATCGTGGATATATAAACAGTCTGCGGACTCAATATAGGTAAGCTCAAGATTTAAACTGGGAGCATCAAGTTGTTGCCAGGGATGAGCGAAAACATAGGCTGCAACTTGTCCATTGAACTCGACCACGAAACAGGTGTCGGCAAAGTGTTGCGCTTTATCTTGCAAAACGGCTTTTGACTCGCAGGTGTCTTGTGAGTAGCACTGGCTTTGAATCGTCATAATCGCAGGCCAGTCACCTGCAGCAATAGGGCGGATAATCATCTTGGTATACCTAACTCTGTATGACTAGTTTTATAGATGAACTAGTTTTACTGATTGGCTCATTTTAGGGCTAAGCATAGCAAGATGGCGTTACTGAAACACCTCGGCCTTAGTGTATTTATCGATGAGTTGTTCAACATTGCCTTGTTGCTGCAATTGTTTAATAGCACTGTTAATTGCGGGCAACAAATGGGCGTGTTCTTTTCTAAGTCGCATAACAAGGTATCCGTCTGAATGCAGTGCCGCGAGGCTAATCGGCATATTCAGTTCTTTCGCCCAGTAAAGTGCGGGTAAGTCACCTGAAATAGCCGCTTGTACACGGTTTTTCGAGATAGCTTTTATCAGCTCGCGCTCGGAGCTGAAATCTACGCGAGTGAATTGATCTGTGTCGTGATAGTAATAGCCGCGCACCGTACCTATGCGTTGACCTTTTATCTTATTGATATCAGCCCATGCATCAGCATTGGCTTTAGTGGTAATGATGAACTCTTTAATTGGCATTAGCGGCTCAGACTGCACAAATAGCTCACCTAAATCATGGTTTGGAAACCAGTCTGGGCTAACAAAATCAAAGTCTAAGTCACCATTTTCAATAGCTTGATTGGTTCGTCTTGGCGGCAAGTTGTGTTTTTGGATGTCAATTTTGGCCGTTGCCATCAGCAGAGGCACAATTTCACCGAGGATCCCTGGCTTATCATCTTGATGGGGAATGTAATAGGGAACCCAGCCACTTGATGCATTGACATTGTACTTGAGCACCGTGTCGGCCATAGCGGCGACACAAGTTAACATGGAGAAAAAGCAAACGGCTGTTACAACTAGTCGCAAGGCAATTGTCCTTTGGGTAAAACAATAGGTTGATATCAGTCTAACAACTGATACAAAGATCTCAACTATGTTAAAGCTTGTCTATCGGTGGCATTGAACGTGGCTGCGAACAGTGCGTCTCGTTTGGAGGGTTTAGGTAAGCGCTAAATTAGATATTTGTAAGGAAAAAGCGAAAAGGAAAGCGCAATACAAAGAAAAGGGAAAAGTTCAGCGCTCGTTAATACTGCACCTAGCCCTGATAGCACTAGGTGTAGTTTATTGACGATCATTGGCGTAGCCGTGAAAGCAGATGCTTAGTCTTGCGCCGTTAGCAAACATAGCTGTTTAAGCTGATTCGCGACACCGATTTGGTAAGCTTTATGGTGTTTAATGAGTGAGGCTTTTTTATTACCTTGGCTGACGAGCAACCCTTGTGCTAGCGCTTGCTTAGCAAACTGAGCTTCATTGCCGCGCACATAGACCAGAATCGATTTTATTAGCTCACCATCTTTAATTGCATCTTCGAGCACATCTGCGCATACCACCAAGCTTGATTGACCTTCACTGTTAAGTTTTAACTTAGTATCAATAGTGGTGTCGGCAATCACTAGCCAATCTAGCTCTTCTAAGGTTTCTAATAGCTGCTCGAGCTTAGTGCCAAGCTGACTGTCGTGCTGCTGCGCAACTTGGTAATGACGTTCAATATTTGCCAGTAATTCGGCGAGCTGCGCGCCAGCGCCTTGACTGCGAGCGGTGCGGATCCACATGGTTAAATCATCGGCTACCAGTTTTGAGAAACGTTTGGTTTTTAACGACTCAACCATCCAGCTACACAAGTAATGGCTTTGCTGCGCGGCCGTGCGCGGTGAGCTAAATTGTGCTGCCCAAGTGTTCAGTGCTTGAGTGCCAGTTTGAGCCAATTCGAGAATTGCCTGATTATAGGTTTGTGTTGCCATGGGTTTTCCGAGTGGTGAAATTAACCATAAAAATGAGCGCCAAATTATAAATGATTTTGGCGCTCTTAGGTTAAATAGGTTATCACCTTGTATTGATTACAGCTTATATTGGCTTTGCAACTCTAAAATTTGCTCTATCTTCATAGGTTTGAAGAAGTAAAAACCTTGTATATGCTCCACCCCCATTTCTCTTACTAGAGCTAACTGGGCCTGAGTTTCTACGCCCTCAACAATCATTTCTTTACCCAGCTTTTGTCCCATGTTGATAATGCCTTCCAGCACCACCTGTGCTTTTTGATTGCCTTCTAGGTGCGACACAAAAGCGCGGTCGATTTTAATGGTGTGCAGAGGTAAGCGCAGCAGGTAACCAAGGGATGAATAGCCTGCGCCAAAGTCATCTAAACAGATGGTAAATCCGTATGCGGCAAGTCTATCTAGCTCACGGATTGCTGTTTCAGAGTGAATAAGTGCGTTCTCGGTGATCTCCAGTTCCACCCGGTTTAGCGGCACCTGATTGCGAATGAACACATTGTGTAGGTCTTCGACAAAGGTTTCGTGGTTCAACGAGTTCGCCGACAGATTTATCGAAATAGGATGTGATAACTGTTTATTTTGATTAATTAAATCACATGTCGCCTGTGCAACATACAGGTCAACATCATAATATAGTCCAGATTTCTCCACCGCAGGAATAAAGGCATCCGGCGGAATATTGCCTTGCAGCTCATGTTCCCAACGCAGCAGTGCTTCGTATCCCATGATGCTCAAATCAGCTGAATTCACTTTAGGTTGCATGACCAAATAGAGTTCTTTGCTGTCGATAGCTTGGCGGATATCACTGAGTAGGCTCATGCGATGACGAGAGTTACGCTCATAGTTGCTATCGAACAACTCACCCGAGCCGCGGCGATTCTCCTTGGCGACCTTAAGTGCTATTTCAGCGTGGCGCAACAACAAAGACGGGTCGAACTCGTCGATGGATTCACCTTCTTCGAGTTTGGCTGCGCCTACCGTCATCCCTAGACGAATAGCATGGTCGTCAATGTTAAACGGAATCGAGCTACGCATGGCGACTTCTTGCGCTTTGATATTGCTATGGGGCAGGAGTAGGGCAAATACGTCTGAATGCAGCCTTGCTAGCACCACATCTTCCCCATAAGAAGCCATTAAGTGGCGGGCAATACGCTTAAGAATTTTGTTACCGAAGTCGTAGCCTAGGCTTTCGATAATATTGTGGAAGTAATCAACATCAAGCAAATACAAACACAGTTCATCGCCATGGCTACGATAGAATGTGCGTGCATTATCAATAAAACCTGCGCGGCTAAATAGGCCTGTTACTTCATCATAATAGGCGGCTTTATTGAGATAATTGAAAAACTTAGCATTCTCAAGCCCAATCGCTACATTCATGCAGAACACTTGCAATAACTCTTGATCTACTTGTTTTAATTTTTCAGCGCGCTCAGCAATGATCACTCCTTCCCATTGTGAAGGGGTGCTTAAATACAAACAGCTATATTGCTCAGAAAAAATATGCTGCTTTTTCTGCAGTACTTGTTTAACGATATCAATTGGCGCATCAGATAAACCGGTTTGCCCGATTGCACTAATGGGTTTACCAAACAAAGGCTGATACTTCTCGCTTGCCGCCACCACAAAGTATTCATCCGATTGGCGGGCACTAATGGCCGACGGGCCATTATGCGGTCGCTGGGAAACACAGAATATGCTTTCGGTGTTTAGTTCAAATAAAGCGCTAATTTGATCCAGAACGCCGCTAGCAAAATCATAAACCGAGCGCTCTTGAATCAGGTTAGATGAGGCTTCAATGATTGCTCTCAACCCTTGGCGGCTTTTCTCAAGAGCGGTGATTTGTCGGTAGCTTCTAATACCTGTTGCCAGAGCTGTAAATAACTTGGAGCGAGTGAGCTCACTTTTAGTTTTGTAGGCATTAATCTCGTAGTCGACCATTACCTGCTCTTCAGGGGCAAAACCTGGCTGGCCGGTACGTAGAATGATTTGAATAAACTTATTGCTGAGCTCTTCACGTATACGTTTGACCAAGCACAAACCAGCATCGTCGGTTTCCATTACCACATCTAGCAATACCAGCGCCATTTCTGGGTGACGTTCAATGAGCTCATAGCCTTCATGGGCACTATAGGCGCTAACAAATTTAAGTGGTCTGTCAAAGATGGTGATCCGCGACAACGCCAGTTTAGTTACGTCATGCATCGAGGGTTCATCATCAATAATGCCAATCAACCAAGGGTCTAGCTTAGGTTTTGCTTCACTAGGCTCTTTGTGTTTTTTTATTTTTAAGAAGCCACCAGACATACACTATTCTCCCTGTGGTGCTTGTAATGGAATATTGATGGTAAATTGAGTGCCGTGAGTATCCGCATCTTGGCTGCTACTCAGGCTTATTTCGCCGCCAAGCATGCCACTTACTATGTTATACACGATATTCATCCCAAGCCCAGAGCCGCCTTTCCCCATTTTAGTGGTAAAGAAAGGGTCAAAGACTTTGGCTACATGATCTTTTGGTATTCCTTTACCGTTATCGGCAAATATTATCTGAACCCATTTGCTGCAGGTTTTGCTAATGCTGATATTGATTTCACCGCTATCACTGCCATCAAAACCGTGCAGTACTGCATTATTGAACAAGTTAGTGATGACTTGCCCAAGTGGGCCTGGGTAGCTGTCGATTAACACATCCTGATCGCCATTGAGATTGACCACATATTGCTTGGTTTTTATTTGGTGTTTAACCGTGTTGAGCACCTCGTTAATCACCTCAAAAAGATTAAACTCTCGCCTCACTTCGCTTGATTGGTCTATGGCCACTCGCTTAAAGCTATGGATGAGTTCTGCCGCCTTGTTAAGCGAGCGTAGCATGATCTCCAGGCCTTCTAGGCTTTCTGCTTCAAACTGCTCAAGATCTTCCATTGTCACTTCGCCGCTATTGGCTTTTGTCATAAACTCTTTAATTCGGCTTTCAAAGGTGGAGCTTATGGTGACCGCAATACCAATTGGAGTGTTGATTTCGTGGGACACACCAGCGACCAAGGCACCTAAAGATGCCATTTTCTCGTTTGTGACCAGTTTATCCTTCGCAAGATTAAGATCTTCAAGGGCAATTTTTAGTTTGTCGCGCTCGCTCTCAAGCTGTTGTTTATAGGCTTTTTCTTGCTCGCGTAGATCATCTAGCGCTTGTAAGTCTTGCTGAAAATGCGCGACATTAACAAACACATCGCCAAGCTCATCATTATTATGTTTTAGCTCAATATTACGCTCGCCCTGACGCAGTCTATCTACCGCATGAGCAAGTGCACGAATAGGCTTGTAAATGGTAATACGGGCATGACGTTGAATTGAAAACAGTACGATAATCGCAAACAGTGTCATGGTGGCAATTAAGCCAAAGGTAAGGTTGTTGATGTAACTAAGGCTGGCAAGTTGATCTATGACTTCATCTTGTGAGTTTTGCGACAGCTGACCGAGAAGATTTTCAATTTGTGAAAGTTGCTGCTGCTCCATCTGTTTAAAGGTTTGAATCGCATTTTGATATTGCAGTGGATTATAGAGCTGGAATAATCGGTTACCGTCATCAACTAGCGTTTGATAATGATGGCGAATAATAGCTAGGTCCTGCTGCTCATCAGCATCTTGCTCAAGCGGTGATACTAACTCAAACCATTGTAAAAACTCTTTTGAGTCTTGCTCAAAGCTTGTCTTGGCGTGTGGGTCATTGAGTAGGTAGCGAGACAGGCCATTTTGCATGTCGCCGACCTTATCTACCATCCTCAAGTAATAACTTATGGCAGGAATATCATCATTACGTAGCTCGTTCTCGTCTGAGCTTGTCATAGCGCCTTCTATTTCGTCATTGGCGCGACTTTCTATCAAGGTTTCAAGCGGTATGGCGACAGTATTTAGCAGGTTGATGGCGATGTTCTCTGCTGCTGATTCATCCCCAGGATTGTACTGACTAAAAATTTGCTCAATGTAGATCTGATTGATTGCCTGACTTAGCTCAGATATTTGATTAAACAGCTCAACTTGCTGTGGGTTTTGCAGTAATTCGTTATCTAAGATGAACTGCTGAGCTTGATTTAATCGCTCGATATTATCGCGATAAATCGCTTTTTGTTGATAGTCGCCTAGTAGGTATTCAGCAGCATTACTTTGCATCGACTTATGGGCTGAAATCATCTTTGCAGATGCTGCCTCTAGTGGAAAGTCGTATTGAATAGTTGAGCTAGAGATGGACTGAATTTGATAGCTGGTGAAACTGAAAACAGCGGTGTTCACAATCACCAATATCATGATGAAGTAAAATACCCGGTTAAGGCGCTTAAGGATAGAGGTCCTTTTCGTCATATCCGCCGTCAATGCTCCAATAAATTATCTATTAAAATTGTCTAATCGTTGAGAGTGCTGCGTGAATCGATGCATTAGATAAAGTGTAGCAAAGGATATTGAAAAGAAAGGATAATTTTTGAAATGGCGTAAAGTTAGCTAGCCGCCTTTTTTTACATATAATGGCTATCAGTCATCTATGGGTTAACTAGATAAAAAAGCAGCGTTGAAGCATGGGGTGCGACAACGCTGAAAGACATGACTTTTGATGATGAAGTCAGTGGGGTAAAACAGTTTAGTGATTACTTGGCGACAACCAGCTTTGCAGCAGTCATGATTAACTCAGAAGCTGGGCGCACCTTGTAATTTGGGTTGGCATATTGAAAGTGAATCAAGCCTTGGTTATCTGCAATGTAAATCGCTGGAACCGGCAGCACTAGGCGCTCTTGCCCCTGGGCATTTTTGAATAGGTGGTTTTTAACACCAAGCTTAGCTTGATACATGTCAGTCACCTTTTGACTGGTAAAGAAAGCTAAACCAAAAGCTTTAGTGGCTTCTAAGTTCTCGTCTGACAGCAACATATAGCTAAGTTCATTGTCGGTCATTGATTCACGTAGTTTCTCAGGCGAGTCAGGAGAAATACCCACTAACTGGAAACCCATTTCAATTAACTTTGGCTCAATGGCTTTGAGTTGACCCATTTGGATATTACAAAATGGGCACCAGCCTCCGCGGTAAAAGAAGAAGATAGTTGGCTTAGCTTCAACCAGCTTTGCTAACTCTACAGGCTTACCTTGATAGTCGTTAAGGGTTACTTTTGGAATGTTATGGCCATTTAACAGTGGAGAAATATTGTTCTCATCAACGGCAATAGGTTTTGCTTGAGCTTCTGACATGCTCATAGCTGAAAAAGTGATAACAGCGGCTGACAATAGGGTAACGAGTAACTTGTTTAGCATTATAGGTCCTTGTGTTTGCTACTAAGTTGATGGGTTAAAACGCCCGTTATTCACGGGCGATAACCTAGGTGCAACAATAGACCTGAGTAGTTGAGGGAAAATTTCACGCTAGGGTATTTTTTATTTTCTTTGTTAGTGTTTGCAGTGTATGAGACTGTTTTGCCCCTTATATATTTCGCTCTCTAATTTTGCGTTTGATGTTGTAATCTCGCCAGCCGTCAATTTCAGGAGTAGACAACAAGAAGCTATGGAAAGTAATTATTCCAATATTCTTACGAATGGACTCTGCCCAAACAATGCCAATCACAGTGCCGACTAGCGAAGCGGCAAGTAATACATAATTTCCTGGTGCTGAAGGCAGTGCTAGTAAGGCAAGCCCACTGGCCATTAATGATAATCCCACTGCACAGGCGATGATTTGTAAATAAAGGATTCCTGCCATGAGGTAACCTAGGGCGTACATGTGCCATTCCAATGGCTTAGTTAGTAGTTTCATACTTCCCATCATATTGTCGTGCTAAAAGCGTATTTTGTTGAAGATACTCGATGTTAGTTTGTTGTCGCTATAACGACTTAAAGGGGAGGTTGTGATTGTTAACGGGGCAGGTAGGAAGCTGGTTATAAAACCAATCTGATACTGGTCAATGTTCATTGTTACTATCCATGTATGAAGGAGCTAGAAGGTTGCTAACTTTGGCATCTGGAGTAAATCCCTTTACTTTCAAGTCTAGAGCAAAAAGCAAAAGACAATTTACCAACGAGTGCGTAGTCAGCACCACTTGTTTGAGCAGTCAAGATACTATGGCTGACAACATATTTGCAACATCGCTTTGTAGCTAAACGCTATATATCAGCTAGTTACTATTTGAGCGCGAGCAGTTTTAATGTTCGACAGCTAAAAGATTAACCTGAGTTTGCACAGTTAGTGAGCTGAATACAAAAAACGCCTTAGGCATTAAGCGCTAAGGCGTTTTTGTATTCAGCAGGTATTGAAGCTAGCGTGCACAAAGCAGCTACTTAATCTTCTTATACTGCACGTTGTTTGATTTCTTGCCGACTTTGACGTGGCGACCTTTTAGGTTCTTCTCGGCAATCATTTGCTCGCCCGCGTTGTCGCTACGTTGCTTCTTTTTGGCAAAGCTGCGGCGCTTTTGAATTTGTTTGAGTAGTAGTTCACGGCTACTGACTTCATAACCTGGCACTGAAATGCGGCGAATTTTCTGGCCGATTAGCTTTTGAATATCCTTCAAAGTACGCTCTTCTTCACGGCTGACAAACGAGATGGCGACACCGGTTTTACCCGCACGGCCAGTACGACCAATGCGGTGTACATAGTCTTCTGCAAGAAATGGCAGATCGTAGTTAACTACGTATTCTAAGTCTTGAATATCAAGGCCGCGAGCGGCGACTTCGGTTGCCACCATTACGCGGGCTTTACCTTCCATAAACTCGCGTAGCGCGCGGCGGCGACTGCCCTGAGCTTTCTCGCCATGTACCACTACAGAGTGAATACCATCGAGGTTTAACTCTTTTACTAGTGTGTCAGCATCTTCGCGGGTTGCGGTGAATACCAATACGCGGTGCCAGTTTTTGGTGCCGATCAGCTCAGAGAGCAGTTCTCGCTTGCGGCGCTGCTCAACTGGGTAAACCACCTGGCTAACGGTTTCCGCTGTGGTGTTTTGCTTGTCGGCATTAATCAGTTTTGGCTTGTTAAGCATGTCGTTGGCAAGTTGCTTAACCGCGCTTGAGAAGGTGGCTGAGAACAACAGGTTTTGACGCTTTTTATTCACCGCTTGCAAGATTTTTTGAATATCTGAGCTAAAGCCCATATCCAGCATGCGGTCAGCTTCATCCAGCACTAAAAACTCAACGGTTGAAAGGCTCAAGTTACAGGCAACTATGTGCTCTAGTAGGCGACCAGGCGTCGCCACAATCACATCTGCGCCGTTTTTAAGCTTTTGCGACTGCGTGTCCATCTTCACGCCGCCATAAATGGTGTGAACCGTTAGCTCTAGGTTTTTGCCATAGTCTTTAATGTTGTCAGCAACTTGCGCCGCTAGCTCACGGGTTGGCGTTAGGATTAACGCGCGCGTGTTTGAGTGCTGCAGTGCTTTTGGTTGCTCAGCAATACGCTGCAAAATCGGCAGAGCAAAGGCTGCCGTTTTACCTGTACCTGTTTGCGCGCTGGCAAGCACGTCTTCGCCACGACGAATAGCAGGAATAGCTTGTCTTTGTACTGGGGTCATGTCTTTATAACCGCAGTCAGCGATCGCACTGAGAATTTCTTGAGCGAAGCTATATGATTCAAATTTCATGCTGATTTCCTGTTAATTCGTGGGTCTGGGCGCATATTGGTTAGTGCACTCAACACCGAGTCGTCATTTTGCGGTCGCGGAGTATAGCAAACTTTTGTCGATTGCTTGAATTTTATCAGAGTTTTCACTGCTGTTTTTAACTAATGGACCTTAGCAAGTGCCGATAAATATAAATTTCATGGTTATGTGGGGCTAATTGATAATAAATGGCTGATGGTGCAAGTGTTGAAGCAGTCTCATTGCTACAGTGAGTCCAAGATTGTTCAATGAGGTACCAACTCTAGGGGATAGATTCGCAAGCCGCCGTAAAATCATCCCTGATGGCTTCGCTATGGCATCCTTGCCGTAAAGACTTGCTCCAATACCTCCTAGAATTGTTTGGCGAGTTCGCATACTTATCTTCCACAAAAAAGGAGAGCCTAAGCTCTCCTAAATGGCTCTCCTAAATGGATCATGTCGTGCTTGATAGTTGAATTTTAGGGCTACTAAATAGCTCGCGTTGCCTGAGTTAACCAAGCTAATTCATCGCCGCTAAGTAGTGGGCTAATGGTCTGCTGAACTTTAGCGTGATAATCATTTAACCAATTGATTTCAGTTGCGGTCATTAATGATTTATCTACCAGACGGGTATCGATTGGGATAAGCGTTAACGCGTCAAACTCATAGGTTTCACGCTCGCTGCCGTTAAGTGCTTCACATGGGCGCACTGCAACTAGGTTTTCGATACGAATACCAAAGCCATCTTCACGGTAATAGCCTGGCTCGTTTGAAATCACCATGCCCGGCAGTAGTGGCACATTGTTGGCGTTTTTCGCGACGCGCTGCGGCCCTTCATGCACACTTAAGAAGTGACCAACACCATGACCTGTTCCATGGTCATAATCAAAACCATATTGCCATAGATGTTGACGGGCAAACGCATCAAGTTGCTGACCAGTTGTGCCTTTCGGGAAGCGGGCTAAATCAAGCGAGATATGACCTTTTAGCACTAGGGTAAACATTTGTTTTTGCTCTGGCGTCACCTCGCCAATGGCAATGGTGCGGGTAACGTCAGTGGTGCCATCTAGGTATTGCGCGCCAGAGTCGACCAGATAGATGCTGTTCGGCGTCATGGTTGCTGGCGTGCCATTGTTGTGGTTGTAATGGCACATGGCAGCGTTGGCGCCGGTTGCCGAAATAGTATCGAAACTTGGCTCGCGATATAGCGGATCTGGCAGGCGGTAGCTCTCTAATTGATCGGCAAGTTTGCCTTCATCGTGCATGTTGCCTTGAGCAACTTGATTATCTAACCAGGCTAAGAATTTAGAAACGGCTGCGCCATCACGCACGTGACTGGCGTACATGCCGGCAAGCTCTGCGCTATTTTTTTGTGCTTTAGGGATTGCAACAGGGTCTGCACCTGCAACTAAGCTTGCGCCGCCTTGCTCAGCAGTTAACTGCGACCAGGCATTGGCAGTATTTGGATCGGCCAATAGCTTAATGTCGCCGAGGTTTAATAGGGCTTGCTCTAGCTCTGACTCATCTTTAACGCTCACGCCTGCTCCAACGTGCTCAAGTGCATTCGCTGGTAACTTGCTGGTGTCGGTAAATAAGGTCATGTCGCCATTGGCAGATAAAATCGCGTTGCCAAGCAATACTGGCAAGCGCGGAACATCGCTACCACGGAGATTTAGTAGCCAACAGAATGAATCTAGTGCACTAATAAGGGCTGCGTCAGCACCGGCTTTAGCCACTAGCTCACCAATCTGCTTTCGCTTTTGTACACTGTCTGCGCCAGCCGACTCATGACTAAATAGCGTGATAGGCGTTTGCGGCAAGTTAGGACGGTTTTGCCAGTGTTGATCAATCGGGTTACCCGCAACTGATTTAAGCTTAATGCCAGCTTGGTCGAATTTACTTTTAGCTTGTTTGTACCATGCAAGCGTATGCAGGCGTGCATCAATGCCTACTGTGCTGCCGCTAGGCAAGGTGTCAATTAACCATTCGACTTGTGGATCATCAACCAAGCTTAGGTATTGAAATAGCTCGCCATCAACTTGTTGGCGTACCTGCACAGTGTAGCGGCCATCGGTAAATATCGCAGCAGTATCTGCAAGAACAATTGCCATACCTGCCGAGCCAGTAAAATTGGTTGCCCACAATAGGCGCTCGTTTTTCTCGGGTACGTATTCGCCTAAGTATTCATCGGCGCGGGGAATAATAAAGGCATCAACGGCTTGCTCTGACATTGATTGACGAATAAGGCTTAGGCGGTCGGCGATAGTTGCAGGCATATCTACTCCAATTGGGCTGCTTTAGGCAGTGCTTATCATTATTTTTTGTCACGCTACTGCTCATCACATAAGTAAAGCGTGAGCGAAGATTGTGAGGCTATTATGGCAATTAAACCTTAGCTGGCAAGGGCTAGCAGAGCTTATATTGCTAATATTTTTGTAATGACTTGTGGTCTAGTTAACTAACAATCAGCCATTGCTTAATGTGCTAGTTTTCTTGCCAATGTAAAACTGATTGCTGCAGACGATAGCACAATATTCGCAGATGATGATATATTGTATGCAATTTTACAGTATATGCACTTAGCTATCTTTCCGAATTCAGATTCAGTAGTTTGAGCCTTTTACTTGTCTCAGCAGATGTTACGAGCGGATTTGAGCAGCTAGGTGCGTAATAGATTATTGGAGAGAGTAATGACAATTGGTGTAGGTGGAAAAACGCCAGAGCAGGCGTTAGCGACCTTGGAAAATATGACTCAAGGCGTTGAGCCGATTGCGCTAAGTGAGTTCAAGGCGCGCATCGCCAAAGCTCAGCAACTCATGGCTGAGCAAAATATTGATGCCATGTACCTCAATGCTGGTACCAACCTTTATTATTTTACCGGCCTGAGATGGTATCCAAGTGAGCGTATGGTGGGCGCGATTTTGCCAGCAAACGGTGAGCTAGAGTTTATTGCCCCAGCATTCGAGCTCGACACTCTAAAAGGCTTTATGCAAATTACTGGCGAGGTAAATACCTGGCAAGAAGATGAAAGTCCTTATGCGCTATTTGCTACTGTCGTCAAACGCATGGGGCTTAATTACAACCGAGTAGCGGTTGATGAAGCTGCAGCCTTCTTTATCGCCAATGGTATCGATAAAGCACTCACAAATGTTGAAGTTATTAATGCAAGCTGCGTGAGTGCAAAGTGTCGTCAAATTAAATCAGCTGCCGAGCTTGCCTTATTGCAGCGTGCTAAAGATATGACGCTTGCGGTGCATATAGCCGCTGCAAGTATTTTGCGTGAAGGTATTACCACGCAAAAAGTTGAAGCCTTTATTCATCAGGCGCACATTAAGGTGGGCGCACCAAAAGGGTCTTACTTCTGTATCGTGTTATTTGGTGAAGACAGCGCCTATCCACATGGTGTGATGTCGCCCAAAGCGCTTGAGCTGAATGACACTGTGCTGATTGATACTGGGTGTCAGCTTGAAGGTTATAACTCAGATATTACCCGTACTTATGTATATGGCGAGCCAAGTGAACGCCAACGTGAGCTTTGGCAATATGAGCAAGATGCGCAATTAGCCGCTTTTGCTGCAGCGCAAATTGGTACGCCATGTAGCGAGGTAGATAGAGCAGCACGAACTGTGCTTGAGCAAGCGGGTTTTGGTCCAGGTTACGACGTGCCAGGGCTGCCGCATCGCACAGGTCACGGTGTTGGCTTAGATATTCACGAATGGCCATATTTGGTATTAAACGATCATACGCCACTTGCTGCTGGCATGTGTTTTAGTAACGAGCCAATGTTATGCGTACCGGGTGAGTTTGGAGTGCGCCATGAAGATCATTTCTATATGGCTGCTGATGGTCCTAAATGGTTTACCAAGCCTGCGAAGTCAATTGATGACCCATTTGATTTAGCTGACAACTAAGTCGACAAAATTTCTTATAAATAACCAAGCGGTGATGTAAGTCACCGCTTATTTTTTGCAAATTTATTGTTGGATCATCTACGGGCTGGGGTTACGAATATTTACCGCGCGTTTCCTTTAGTACATGGCTGATAATCAATCTCTCATGCACTCGCCCTGTGAGCTGACCTAGGTTTGCTTGATGCCTGGGTTTGGTTAATATCTAGGCTTTAGATGCTTCCATGCCTGCGTCACTACCTTCAAGGTTTATCTCACCCTCAACATCGCCTTCGAGATGAATTTGCTTGAGCAACAAACCGATTGCGACAACTTGGTAAATCATCCCAGACCAAGAAAGTAAATATAAAGAAAGGCTTAGGTTCATCAAGTTGGTAAGCACAAACGCCAGCTTTAGTTTGTTTTGTGCTAAATATAGCACCGCAAAGCTGCTGAACACCCCAGCGCCAACCGCGCACCATTCGCTCCAATGCTGCGCCCACAAAATCCCTTGTAATAGGGCGATTAAACTAAATCCTGTGGCGAGTATTAGTGGCCTTGCCCCTGTACGGCAACGCCTGCTTTGCCCTGCAGTAAAGCGCCCCATATTAATCAGCTGATTAGCCATACCCGCCATGCTGCCCATTAATCCTAGGTGTATTGCGGTGAGCAGTGATGCCAACATATTGTTGCGCATAAAGCCTGAGCGCGAGTCTTGTGTGCAAGCGCGCCAGCCAAAAATCATGGCAATAAAGCCAATGCCTTGGGCAATCACTTGATAGCTAAACTCAGTAATGTTCATGGATGCTGCGCTCTAGTTTGATCTTGGTTTATCTAAGGGGTAAGACCTTGTGCTTCACCGTGCTGCGATGAAAATTCAAAGGGCGCGCATTGTATGTTTTTTGTGCTTGCATGCTGTGATCTACTTAGCAAAGGCGCATATTGAGGCGGTTTTGAGGGCGAGTTTCCGAAAAGTGTTTGTTAGCTGTTTTGCAGACGTGTGTTGGGTGTTTGAAATTTGTTTTCAAAGCGTAAAAATTGGCGAGGCTAGAAATTGTTGACTGAGAAAGCTTTATCTCAAATACATTTGAGATAAAAAGAGACATGAACTGATCCTTGAGCTAACTTTTAACGTATTGTTAAGCAGTTATTTTTTTGTTTTTGAAGCAAGCCGTTGATCGATACAAGATAAGGTCGATAAAAGATCGGTTCGATAAAAGATAGGGAGTAAATATGGCTGATGCCAGCAACCTAGCGAGTGTGCCAGCAAGCACTACGCACGGCACAGAGGTTAAGTTAGCTAAAAGTGAAAGCGTACAGGGCATTAATGCTCAAGGCGTTGAAGCTGAGCTGCCTAGTGCTATTGCAAATTTTATCGCGATGTATCAGAAGCTAGGTAAAGATAATTTGAGCCTACTTGATGAAGTCTATAACGAGCAAATCGAGTTTAAAGATCCGCTTCATCACATCAAAGGATTGCAACAGCTGAAGCACTACTTTGCTGGCATGTATGAAAACGTGCTTGCCATCAAGTTCGATATTCACCAGGTTGATATCAGTTCAGGTCAGCCGCAGAGTTTAGATGTTCACCATGCCAGCGTGTTTTGGACTATGACCTATCAACACCCCAAACTCGCCAAGGGTGAGCCAATTGAAGTTGAAGGCATGAGCCAACTCAAATTTGCCGACAAGGTGATGTTCCACAGGGACTACTTCGATGGAGCAGCTATGGTTTATCAACACATACCTGTGCTTGGTTGGGCGATTAACAAAATTAAACAGCGGGTGGCAACAGATGAGTAAACAATATATAGCAGGCTCTAGCTCAACAGAGTTTAATGGCCAAAATACAATGCCTTGTGTCCTTATTACCGGGGCCAGTTCGGGCATTGGCTACAGTCTAGCAAAACATTATTTTGATCAGGGTTGGCAGGTCATTGCTTGCGGGCGCAACAGCGCTAAGTTAGCGTTGCTGGAGGAATCATGTTTGGCGGCTAGTTGTGCAATCTCGTTCGACAACAACTCATCGACCGGTTGTGTTCAAGGCAAGATTCATCAGCTTAGTTTTGATATTACCAACAAGCAGCAGGTGTTATCTGCCGGTGAGCAACTAAAGCAGCTCATTGCCGATGAAAACCTAAGCCTCACTCAAGTTGTGCTTAATGCGGGAAGTTGCGAGTACATAGATGATGTGTCGCGTTTTGACAGTGACCTGTTTGCTAGGGTCATCAATACTAATGTTGTTGCAACAGGTTTTTGCTTAGAGGCTTTTTTGCCGCTGTTAGTCGAGGATGGGCGCATTGCATTAATGAGTTCGAGCGCAATTTATTTGCCGTTTCCCCGTGCTCAAGCCTATGGCGCATCAAAAGCTGCAGTAACTTATTTGGCAGAAAGCTTGCGCGTAGATCTCCAAGCATCTAAGCGACATGTCAGTGTCATCCATCCAGGGTTTGTTCAAACACCGTTAACTGACAAAAATGATTTTTCGATGCCAATGCGCATCTCTAGTGAGCAAGCAGCAAGTTATATTTATCAAGGCATGAAAGTTGGCCGCAATGATATTCATTTCCCTAGGCGGTTCACCTATATGTTGAAGTTATTAGGTATGTTGCCGACATTTATCAAGCTCAAACTATTAGGGGCTGATGCTAACAACAAAAGCTCTCGTAGCAAGCAAGATTCTGGACCGAAATTAACATCAAATAGCAAATCATCAGCAACTAAACGGGTGAAGCAAGTTTAAGGCAAAGCAGGTAAAACTCGAATAATTTGAATTAGCTACAAGATAAGCTGGACAAACAAAGGCAATCACAAACAGGACGTAAAATGAAAAAAATAGCCGTAGTAGGAAGTGGTATTGCAGGTTTAACTTCAGCCTATTTATTGAGTAAACAGTATGATGTGACTGTGTTTGAAGCCAATGACTATATTGGCGGGCATACGGCAACCGTCGATGTCGAAGTCGATGGCAAAAGTTATGCAATTGATACTGGCTTTATCGTATTTAACGATCGCACTTACCCTCGATTTCAAAAACTCATGGCGCAGATTGGCGTGAGCTCGTTGCCAACTGAAATGAGTTTTAGCGTGCACAATGCGCTGACTGGGCTTGAGTACAATGGCCATAGTCTTTGGAGCATGTTTGCGCAAAAACGCAATTTACTGAACCCTAGATTTTATCGATTTTTACAAGAGATCCTACGCTTTAACCGCATTTGCAAAGAATTGTATGAGCAAGACAATTTTCCTTATGCCTCATTAGGGCAATTCATAGACGAGCAAGGTTTTAGCGAGTATTTTTCTCAGCACTATATTTTGCCAATGGGCGCGGCTATTTGGTCGGCAAGTATTGACGATATGCGGGTATTCTCGCTGCAGTTCTTTATTCGCTTTTTCCATCATCACGGCTTGCTTAATGTCAGCGACAGGCCTCAGTGGTATGTCCTTGAAGGCGGCTCACGCAGCTATATTCCAGGTTTAACCGCGCCATATGCGGACAAGATACACCTTAATACGCCAATCAAGCAGGTGAAGCGCAGCGATGATGGTGTTGAACTTACACTTAATAACGGTGAAGTTAAGCTTTTTGATGATGTGGTACTTGCGTGTCATAGCGATCAAGCGTTAGCCATGCTGAGTGATGCCAGTGATGATGAGAAACGGTTGCTGAGTGATTTGGCTTATCAAAACAACGAGGTAGTGCTGCACACAGACACCGATTTGTTGCCAAAGCGCAAGGCTGCGTGGGCAAGTTGGAACTATCGTTTAGATGGGGCGAGCCAGGCGGAGCTGTTGTCACGACCTGCGAGTGTGACCTATAACATGAATATTCTGCAGCGATTGCCTAAAGGCTCACCGACGTTTTGTGTAACCTTAAACCAAACGCAACTGATTGATGAGTCGAAGATCTTACGTAAGTTTAACTATGCTCATCCAGTATTTAATCAAGCAGCGAGCGATGCTCAGGCTCAGCGCGGACTCATTAATGGTAAAAACAATACCTATTTTGCTGGCGCATATTGGTATAACGGTTTTCATGAAGACGGTGTGCGCAGCGCGGTTGATGTGTGCAATATGCTTGGGGTTGAACTCTAATGGTTAAGAAAACTGACAGTGCGCATAGTGAATTTAACGGCGGCATTTATCGAGGCAGTGTCATGCACAGACGCTTTGCGCCTAGTGTGCATCAGTTTAATTATCCTTTTGCCATGTTAGTAATTGACCTTGATGAGTTAAATAACCTCTCTGAGCTTAGCGCTAGCTTTTCATCATCTGGTTTTGCTCCAATACGTTTTAATTGCAATGACTACCTTAATCAGCTTGATAAGCAGTTTGACGAAGAGCTAGCGATAGTTAAATCGGAAGATAGTGCCAGTGCGCTTAAGTCGCGGGTCATATCAGTGGTTAAGCGTTTAGCTGAGCAGCATAGCACTCAGCTATCCTGCTTTTCACAAGAGCCACAAGCGTCGCAGGGCGTTCAAGCTCCTCAAACTGAGGCTTTTGACCCAGATTGTATTGATAAGGTGTTGTTTGCCGGACAGATGCGCCACTTTGGCTTTTACTTCAGTCCGGTTAATTTTTACTTTTGCTATCAAGATGGGCAAGCGCGAGTGATGTTGGCTGAAGTGAGTAACACGCCTTGGAATGAAAGACATTGTTATTTAGTGGAATTATCGACAACCCAAATGACAGACAAAGACTTTTTAGTCTCGCCATTCATGGGGCTCGATATGCAATATCGCTGGCGAGTATTGCCACCAGAAAATAAGTTTTCTGTCAGTATCAGCAACCTAGATAGTGGTCGTCAGCGTTTGTTTGAAGCCAATATGGCACTCAAACAGCAACCTTTTTCTAAAGCGAATTTACGAAGTTTTGCCTGGCGCTTTCCTTTGATGACATTTGGCATAGTTGCGCGTATTTACTGGCAAGCATTCAAGATCTGGCGCAAGAAGATCCCATTTCTTGGCAAGAGTGCGCTGGTCTCGAAGAATGCCGAGGTCTAAGCGTATTAGGCGCATACTCGAACTTAAGTTATTCGAATTGATACACGTTAAACCAAATCGTCATCGTGTGCGTATAAGCTTCTAACTTAATTATTGGTTTTACATTAGCAAATCATGTTGCAACGGAGTGAAAAATGGAAAATACAGCTAACGGATCTGTACTTACTCAGGCGACGCTTTCTCAAAACGTGGCGAAAAAGCTCATATTAAAAGCGCTATCTGGATTGCAACACGGGTTTCTCACCATTCATGACACCGCAGAGCAGGGAAACGGTGGCTCGCAGAGCTTTGGTGATCCTAAATCAGATATTCATGCCAGTATTCACGTTACCCACCCAAGTTTTTATCGTCAGGTGTTAACTGGTGGGTCAATTGGTGCCGGTGAAGCTTACATCCAAGGCCATTGGACTAGCCCTGATTTAACCAAAGTCGTGCAGGTGTTTGCCAAAAACCTAGCTCTGCTTGATAGCATCGAAGGCAAGTTCTCCTGGTTTAGTCGAGTGGTCAATCGCTTCAAGCACATGTTTAATCGTAACTCTAAGGCG
Source organism: Shewanella sp. WXL01 (assembly GCF_012263345.1). NCBI lineage: Bacteria > Pseudomonadati > Pseudomonadota > Gammaproteobacteria > Alteromonadales > Shewanellaceae > Shewanella > Shewanella sp. WXL01. Next base: position 1,037,913 of record NZ_JAAIKQ010000001.1, read on the forward strand.
GGTTCAAAACGCAATATCCTTGCGCACTACGATTTAGGTAACGACATGTACCAGCAGTTTCTTGACCCAGAAATGTTGTACTCAAGCGCAATTTATCCGTTTATCGACTCAAGCCTGGCGCAGGCTCAAATCCATAAGTTAGATACCATTTGTAAGCGTCTTGATTTAAAGCCTGGCCAGACCTTACTTGAGATTGGTACCGGTTGGGGCGCGTTAGCCATTTATGCTGCTCAGCACTATGGCGTTGAGGTAACCACAACTACGATATCGGACGCTCAGTATGACTACGCAAAAGCGCGTATTGAAAAGCTGGGTTTACAGGATAAAGTTACCCTGCTTAAGCAAGACTACCGTTTACTCGAGGGTAAATACGACCGACTAGTGTCTATCGAAATGATTGAGGCTGTGGGACATGAATATCTAAGTGGATTCTTTGGCAAGCTTAACTCGTTGCTCAAATCAGACGGACGCATGCTCATACAGGCTATTACCATTGCTGATCAAAGGTATGATAGCTATCGCAGTGGAGTTGACTTTATTCAGACCTATATCTTCCCCGGCGGTTGTTTGCCATCAGTGAGTGAGATGACCAAACACCTCGCGAATAAGACTGATATGGTGGCGTGTTCGATTGATGATATTGGCTATGATTATGCGCGTACATTGGCTGACTGGCATCATAATTTCGACGCCGCGTACGACAAGGTAAAACAACTGGGTTATGGCGATGATTTCGTTCGTATGTGGAAGTTTTATTTTAGTTACTGCGAAGGTGGCTTTTTAGAGCGTACAACCAGTGCAGTGCATCTGGTGGCTAACAAGCCAGATTATCGCATTAGCATTAGTTAGCGTCTCGCAATATCTAGCCCATCAACAGTTTGAAAGGTTATCGTAGGAGGAAATATGACCTCGTTGTATATGATGATTTTTAACCTGGTTAGCTTTCAGGCTATTTGGTGGCTCGGTGTGCTTTGGGGCAATATTTACCTGTGGTTATCTAGCTTGCTGTTGCTTGGACACTTCGTTTTATCAAAACACAAAATGCGTGATTTGCGCGTCATGTGGTTTGTTTCACTAATTGGTATCAGTGTTGATGCTGCGCTCATCTTTTCTGGCTTTTTTATCTTTTCTTCAACCCCTGTGTGGCTGATGGTGCTTTGGGGAATTTTTGCGATAAGCCTACAATATAGTTTGGGCTTCTTGTCTCGCCTCTCTGTTTACCTTCAAGCGATTTTCGGTGGCGTGTTCGGCACAATTAGTTATTTAGCAGGCTACAAGTTTGGCGCGGTTGAGCTTGGTTACTCGATGACCAACAGTGTCATAGCTTTAATTTTGATCTGGTCTATCTTACTGCCCGTATTGATTGCTATTGCCAACATGAGCGCAGTTAATCGAGGCCAAGATGATCAATCTATTACCCAATAAATCGAACCTATTTCCCACTAAATCAAATCTGTCTACACCAGCGCTAGCTGGATTGCTAATGATGTCGAGTCTAGTGAGTAGTGGGCTTGTAGCAAAAAATTTGGCTGCTCAGCCTCTACCCAATAATGTTAGCTTTGAAGAGTTCAAGTTAGTGGGCGAAGGAGAAATGTCATTTATGTGGTTTGATGTTTACCGAGCCAAGTTACTTACTGAAGATGGTAGATATTTTAGTAAGCAGCAGCCGCTGATTTTGGACATTGAGTATTATCGCGATATTGAAGCTGACGACTTAATTGAGGCAACGGTTGATCAATGGCAACACCTCGGTATGGCGCAGTCTTTGATTGATGAGTTTGCTCCCTCACTAAAGCATGCTTGGCCGGATGTTAAACAAGGCGACAGGCTGACATTTAAAGTTAACACCAATGGCGAAGGTGCATTTTGGTACAATGATGAGCATGTCCACACCGTCACAACTCCCTATTTTAGTCAGGCGTTTGTATCGATTTGGTTATCTGAAAACACCAGTGAACCCGGCCTTAGGCAAGCATTGTTAGGCGACAGTTTTGGCTTACCTCTTGAATCTATTGATTCTGAAGCAAGTGTAGATTCGTCGATAACTTATGCTCAAGGAGTATCGAGCGATACTCTAAACGCTGACTCCGCGACAGCGTCAAATACGCCACTAAACTCTTTATCAAATGCCCAACCAAACTCCCATCCTCAAAAAGTCTCACAGCTAAACCCCGTAGGAGCAAATGATGAATAGAGTTAAGGCGTTTGTTTTTGTCTTGTTTACCTTGCTATTGGCATCCTGCGCATCGCCTAGCATTGATGATTATGTCGATACGAATCCCAAACTTGATTTAAAAAAGTTTTTTGAAGGCGAGTTATACGCCGCAGGTGTAGTTGAGGATTATTCAGGCAAAGTTGTGCGAAAGTTCACCGTGTCGATGGAAGGATCATGGCAAGGGAATGAAGGGCTGCTAAAAGAGTGGTTTATCTATGATGATGGTGAAAAACAGACGCGCTTTTGGTATTTGACAGATCTTGGTGATGGTAAATACAAGGGCAGAGCGGATGACATATTAGGTGAAGCACTGGGTCAAGCTAAGGGCAGTGCTTTGCGCTGGCGTTACGATATGATGCTGCCCGTTGATGGCGATACCTATCAGGTTCATTTTGACGATTGGATGTACCTTGTAGACGACAACACCATTATTAACAAAAGCGATATTATTAAGTTTGGTATCATCGTCGCTAAGGTGACTCTAGTCATTTCAAAGGTTAACGGGCGCTAGGTTTAAGGCTCTATATTTAAGACCCCCAGATTTAAGCCCTTAGCCCTTAAGTTTAGAATTATCGACTTGTTTACGATCAAAATATTCAAAAGGAAATACGTTGCGTAGCTGCTGAGCAATATTGTCACCCACATTAGCTGAAATATTCAGCCTTACATCACCTAAGCGGTCAGCGCGAATAGTACACGTGAGCTTGTGTTTTTTAGCGATGACGCGGCTTTCGCGAAGAAACTTTTCTGGAATTTTGCCCTTGTGTTTATCTAAGCGTCCATCTTTATAGTGCATTTCAAATAATGTCAGCCCTTTTTTTCCTGCGAAAATCAGTTTGTAAGCAAGAAAGGCAGCGGCAGCTAAGAAGGTGATTTTTATAATTGTGTCTAACATAGGCATACTCTCCGTGTTCCTTAACGACTCTAACAACATAACCTGCTGACAACAATGGTATCGTTCCACTCATGTTCGAGTGTGTGAGCTAGGTAGATAGGCTTGTCATCTCGTATCACTTTGTAACAGTTTGTACATTTAATAGCACGCGATGAGTTCTATGTTACACTTTTATTACATTAGCGCTTGCTTGATGAGTAATGGTTAAACTAGATGCGTAAGCTAACGATATGATTTAACAGTTAAATAGTCATCAACAACAGTAAGCAATGGAAGGCAATCGATAACTTTAAGGATGATATTATGGCTGTAACTAATGCCGCTCGTTGGAGCGAGATCTGTGAAATTCAAAAATCATTACTGGCAAATTTGGCTGGTAAATTCCCTCAGCGTGATGAGCAGTTAAAAGATTTAATGTCTAATTGGGACAGCTTTAAGTGCCAATTAGAAAGTGACTGCTTTGCTAGAGCATCAAGCGATACTGAAATTAAGTAATCCACAGTAAAAATTAACATCAAGCCTCTATTGTTAGAGGCTTTTTTGTGTCTTGCAGCTTTAAGCTGCGGCGGTGATAGCAAGCAGTTTGCTGTGCTATAGTGCGATTATTGTTAGAAGTTATTTGTGCAGCATAACTAGGTCAATCATCCATGAACTCGCCCACTAATTCATCCAAGAACTCGTCCACTAAGTCACCCAAGAAGTCACTCAAGAACAGAGAAGAAAGTATCTTGAAGTCATTACCAAAGCTTGCGGCGAATCCGCTATTCAAGCAGCAATGCTATATCTCTGGTAAGTGGTGTGATGGGGAAGGAGGTGAAACTGATGCTGTGATTAATCCTGCAACGAGTGAGGTGATTGGTTACTCGCCGAAGATCAGCGAAACTCAATTGAGTCAGGCAATGATATTTTCGCAGCAGGCGCAAACAAGCTGGCAGGCACAAACCGCAAAGCATAGATCAGCATTGTTGCAAAAATGGTATGAGTTAATTGTTGCTAACCAAGAGTCACTTGCGCAGATAATTACCACAGAGCAAGGTAAGCCGTTAGCGGAGGCATTAGCCGAGGTGAATTACGCTGCTAGCTATGTGCAGTGGTATGCTGAGCAAGCGAAACGCGTGTATGGCGAGGTTATTCCAGCCCATCAAGCGCAGCTGCAGCTCACTGTGGTAAAGCAAGCAGTAGGCGTTTGCGCCGCGATAACACCGTGGAATTTCCCTGCGGCTATGATTGCTCGTAAAGCAGCTCCGGCGTTGGCAGCGGGCTGCGCCATAATCGTCAAGCCTGCGCCAGCAACGCCATTTACTGCATTTGCGCTAGCTTCGCTTGCTGAGCAAGCAGGCATTCCGGCAGGATTATTTAATGTGGTGACAGGTGATGCAGTCATGATAGGTGGGCAATTTTGTCAAAACCCAATCATTAAAAAGCTGTCGTTTACAGGCTCCACTGCTGTCGGGCAGCAGCTTATCCGTCAAAGTGCCAGCAACGTGACTAAGCTATCGCTTGAATTAGGTGGAAATGCCCCGTTTATTGTTATGGATGATGCCATTATTGAAGATGCCGTTGATGGCTTGATTCAATCTAAATTCCGTAACAGCGGCCAAACCTGCGTGTGTGCCAATCGTATCTATGTTCATCGTGCTATTTACGCTGAGTTTTGCCAGCAATTTACCAATAAAGTCGCCAAGCTAAATCTTGGTAATGGCTTTGATAATGACGTTCATTTAGGGCCTTTGATTAATCAGGCTGCGGTGGAAAAAGTTCAGCAACATGTTGATGATGCGATTGCCAATGGCGCAACACTGGTATGTGGTGGCAAGGCGACAAAAAGGTTGTTTTATCCCGCAACAATAATAACTAACGCCAGTCACGGTATGCGCTTTGCAAAGGAAGAGACCTTTGGCCCTGTTGCAGCAATTATTGCGTTTGATGATATCGAACAGGTGATTAACTATGCCAATGACACCCCATTTGGGTTAGCGGCTTACGTCTATAGTCAGAATGTATCCCACATTCACCGTTTCGGCGCAGAGTTAGCCTATGGCATGGTTGGGATCAATACTGGGCTTATCTCTACCGAAGTTGCACCATTTGGTGGCATTAAAGCTTCAGGTTATGGGCGGGAAGGTGGCAAAGAGGGCATCGAAGAGTATCTAGTGCAAAAGTATCTGTGTCAGGGGCGTTGAATCCCCATTTAGCTTGCTTGTTTAACCAACACTTTATATTAGGCATAATAATGGCTTGTGCGCCTCGGAACCGTCATTTATGAGCTTCTCTTTAATCGATACCATCGCTTTTTTGTGTTTTGCCACCTGTTGGATTGGCTACACTAACTTTTCTCGCTTAAAGGCTAAAAACACCGACTGTATTTCTCGATGTTTACACCAACACCGTATTCACTGGATGAATTCGTTACTCAGCCGTGATGTGAGAGTGGGGGAAGCGGCGTTAATGGCAAACATCGAGCGCAACATTGCCTTTTTTGCTTCGTCGACCTTGCTGGTGCTTGCCGGTGTATTAACCCTATTTGCTCAAGTTGATAAACTTGAAGAAGTGATTAATTCCATTCCGTATGCTTCTGCGCCTAACCATGCGCTAGTGCAAGTTAAGCTAGGGGTGCTGGTGGGTATTTTTGTGCTCGCCTTTTTTCATTTCACTTGGGCGATGCGCCAATATGGTTTTTTAAATGTGATGATAGGTGCGGCGCCATATGACAGTACTGGGCGTGATAAGGCATTATTCGCCTATGCCAGACAAATGGCAACGGTTGGCGATCAAGCAGCTCATGCCTATAACTATGGCCTTCGTTGTTATTACTTTGCCATGGCTAGCCTATGTTGGTTTTGGAACCCACATGCGCTGATTATTGCTAGTTTACTCGTTGTTTATACCCTTTACCGCCGCGAGTTTCATTCACGTGCGGTAAAAGCATTTATAGCGGCGCAAAATGAGTTGGAGATTAATGCTAAAACAAGGGGCATTGATTATATTAAGTAGCGGCGCAAACACTCAGTTTAATACAACAAAGCCTACAAATTTGTAGGCTTTGTTGTTTATAGCGTGAGCTTTAGAATAGGTGCATGAACTTGTTATACCAATTGGGATAAATAAGTGATCAGAGATTACACAGGAAAAATCGCTTAGAACAAGGCGGAAATTGCAGCTAGCTAGTTGTTCTACCTACAAAATTTCTAACGAAGTTATAAGCGGTTTTAATCAGTAAGAATGATCAAAAACTTGTGTCAATTGGTATTAGTTAATAGCAAATAGCTCAACATCAAAAATCAGTACAGAGCCGCCTTCAATTTTACCTGCAGCGCGGTTGCCGTAGGCTAATTGGCTTGGAATATAAAAACGGAACTTATCGCCAACTGTCATCAGCTGTACGCCTTCAGTCCAGCCTTTAATCACCTGATTTAGTGGGAAGGCAATGGTTTCACCGCGATCAACTGAGCTGTCAAACACTGTGCCGTCGATAAGTGTGCCGTGGTAGTGCACTGTCACCTTGTCAGTCGCTTTTGGATGTTCAGTACCTTCACCTTTAACCAATACTTCATATTGCAGGCCAGATAGGGTTTCTACAACGCTTTCACGTTTGGCGTTTTCGGCTAAAAAGACTTTACCTTTTTCGATATTCTCTGCAGCTTTTTTTGAGTTGTTTGATTGAGTGAAGAAGTAAAAAATTACCCCTGCGATGCAAAATACCGCTAGTAACATTTTCATAGTTTTATCTTTAACCTTTAGGTGTGAATACTGAACGCCGATAAATTTTATAAGTTCGTCAGCTAGTTTGATTAACAGGGTGAGTGTATCGTATCTATTGATATCAGACGATAGTAAATCTAGATGTCGATAAGGTTGGTGTCAGTCTTTTATTTGGACAAATGAGCTTTGATCGCGCAAGACGCCGTGAAATCATCCATGATGGCTCCGCTTTAGCATCCCTGCTAAAGAGGCTTGCTTTCTCAAAGCCCATTTATCCCCTAAGTAGGTTGCTGTTTATTTTAATGCTCTCGTTTTGTTAAATAATCGCGTTTGTTAAATCGATCGTCAATTTGTCCATTTACTGATGTAGGGGATGTTCAGAGATTGCGACTGAAACAGGAAGTACCCCAAGCTGGCGATAATGCAGGTTTGCAATACCGCGATTAGATAGAAGTTACGCTTGAAAGGCTGTTTTTGAGTCTTGTGTCGTAAGCTCTGCTGAGCGAAATAGGCCGCTGGCCAGCTAGCAAAGGCACCACTAACTAGCAGCATTTTTTCAGATACTCGTTGCCAGCCTTTAATGGCGCAAAGCTTATCTATGGCGTATAGGCAAAAACTCCACAGGCAAATGCCTAACCATAGCCATAAGGCATCAACATTCAGCGAGTAGATAACAGCGGCAAACAGCGGGGCACAAATAAGTGCAATAAGCTTTATCAATTTAGTGAGTCTCGGTTTGTTACTGAGGGGGACAAGGTCGCTATTGTAGCGGTTTTCGTTTCGCCTTTTGGATTACTCATTCACATTTATACAAAGTTCGCTTTTTACTTCACTAGCCTTTTTACTTCACGAGCCTTTTTACTTCACGAGCACTTTATTTGACGAACTCGGCATAAATCTCCAACGTCACTTCATCGCCAATAAGCGGTACATAGCTGCCCATATCAAAATCAGAGCGTTTAATGGTGCCGCTCGCGCTAAAGCCTAGGGTGTATTTGCCTGTCATCCAATTATCTGCGCCGCCATGAAAGGTCGCCGCAAAGCTTACTGCCTTAGTTACGCCGTGCAAGGTGAGCTCGCCATTGAAATTAAATTGGTTGTCGCTAATTGGGGTTACAGATGTAGAGGTAAAGACAGCTTGCGGATATCGCTGCTCATCAAACCAACTGTCGCCCATTAAGGTGTCAGATAGTTCAGCGTTATTAATGTCTAACGATTTTATCGTCACGCTTGCCTGCATTTTGGCCTGGGTCATATTATTTGGATCAAAACTTAGGCTGGCATCAAAGTCATTAAAGCGCCCAACATAGGCCGATAGCCCAAGGTGGCCGATTTTAAATAAGAGCGCGGCATGGTTTTTATCAAGCTGATATTCGCCTTGCTCAAGTTCAACAAGCTCTGATTCAACCTTGGGAGTCACCCAGCTGACGCAACTACTAAGCAAAGCAATAACTAAGCTAGTCGATAACACTGTACTCGCGCGTGAGGTTACTAGCTTAATGCTGGCTTTCAGCGTTGAGCGGATAGATTCTATAACTTGGTATAAATCGTTGCTTATAGTCTTGAGAGGTTTCACTGACGACTCCTTTACATTCAGTTTATTTTTAATGCTATTGCAGTTTTGGTTTGGCAAGCAAACGTAATAGCTTTTCTAATGGCCCTTGCTTAAATACTCTTACGTACACATTGGCGATCACTAGTTGAGCCGCCGCGACGCCCAGCGCCAATAGGAAATAATCGATAAGATTAAACTCGCTCTGCCACTGCGGGAAGATAAACCTAAGTAAACTCACACCAATAATTGATTGCAGTATGTACAGGCTTAGTGACAACTTGCCGACATTTTGCAGCCACTGCAGTTTTAATGGGTTGTTTTGGCACAGTTTAACAATAATATGCAGGTAAATAGCCGCCATTGGTATCGCACTGATCGTCATAATAGCGGCAGACGCTTGGACAAGTGTTGCATTGCCGCTATAGCGTAATCCACAGTCTAAAGCGCTTAACAGCAAGCTTGCAGCAGCGAATTTTATTAGCTGCGTTTGGCTAAAGCCTTGCTCAAAATAGCCTTGTTTCCACAGCGCCATGCCAAGCACCATTAGCCCAGAGCAGAACCACAAGGTTGATATCGGCAGCATGAAAATCATCAAAAATGTCAGCCCAACCTGATGTACTAGCTGGTAGACGTAACTGCCGGTCCAAATTGCAAGCTCTTGATTAAACAGCTCACTACCACGATGCCATTCTTCATCAAGTGGGATAAGTGTCATGAGCAAAAAGACGACAAAACCAATGGCGATAAACTTTTTCGCCTTGGTGTATAACTCATCGACACTCAACTGGGTGTAGCGATAAATCAATAAGCCGCATACACCATAAGTCAGTAAAATATCGCCCGGAAACAATAAGCAGCCATGGGCAAAGCCAAATAAAATTAACCATTTAAGGCGCTGTTTTATTGGCGTCGCTGCTAGTGGAGTTAGCTCATTGTGTTGCGTGACTTTCTGCACTTGTAGTAGCAGAGCCACCCCAAACAACATAGAAAACAAGCTGATAAAGCGCCCTTCTAAAAAGATGCTGGTAAACACACCTACTGCTATGTCACTGGCAATTTCGGGCGAGTGGGGCGCGTAACCCATCAGTGAGTTACTCATCATCAGGATATTGAGAAAGAAGATGCCAAGTAGAGCTAGGCCGCGAATTGCATCAAGGTTAGCGAAGCGTGTGCGAGTTGTTGCTGCACTAGTTTCATAGCTTGAGTCAGCTTTTGGCTTGGTTTGTATGCTTGCTTGCAGATCGGCTTCAGTGCCTATTCCAGTGCTTTGGCTATGCAGCGCTTGAGGTAAGGGAGTTGAGTGGTTAGTGGTCATGACGAGTTCCATTCGACAAAATTGGGCTGTTGCTAGTTGTTCGAGTTTAAAGCGGCTTAACGCCCGAGTCTATAACAAAAAAATAAGGCAACTCAAACGGTTGCCTTAACTGTTTAATCATCAGTGATAGCTGACGATTGGTTTGTGTATTGATTTACTTAACCGGCTTTTCGGTGATCCACAGCTTAATTTTGCCATCAACGACTACCACACCTTCAGTGTCATAAGCTTTTACATCAACATACAGGTCGCCCACTTGCCATTGGTCAGGATGAACCTGCGCTACACACAAAATATCGCTGCCCGCTTTAGCTGTATATTCTACATTCATGCCTTTTGGTATCCAGCGCAGGTGCTTAGGAATAGACGCCTCAGCCATGGTGCCCATTGCCATTTCTAAACCATTACAAATCGCAATGACATGTACTGTGCCTATGTGATTTTGCACACCTTTACGTTTTTTAATCAGCACTTCACAACGGTTAGCTGTGAGTGACTGAACATAAGGTTTAACCGTGCCAAAGTAAGGCGCCATGCGTGACACCATTTTTGAGAAGATATGATTGCCGAAAGGATAACTGGTCACTTTTTTGTAAAGTGCCATCACTTTATTGGTTTTTGTTGTCATAGCGGTATTGTCCTTAAACCGGATAGAGCGGAACTCGCGCCGAGTTTCTGTGTCTGTAGAGTGGGTTTCTATATTATCTTTCTTCATCTGGTCGGATGAGGTTAACACTGTTATTAACACTTTTGAAACGATAATTATTCAAAGATTGCAGTATCATGGGGTTAATACGGCTATAGAAGCTGGTTATAATCCATCATTATCTATATAAATAAGGGTTTGTTTTGAATTACTTGCTTAACTATCTAAAAGGCATGGCAATGGGCGCCGCCGACGTAGTACCAGGGGTTTCGGGTGGTACTATCGCTTTTATTACAGGGATTCTTGACCCTTTGTTAGACGCAATTCGCAAAATTAACCCGTCATTATTCGGCATTATTAAGCAGCAAGGTATTAAAGCGGCATTTTTACATATTAATGGCCCGTTTTTGGTTTGCGTGTTTGGCGGTATTCTCACCAGTATTTTCACCTTGGCGAAGATTATTTCCTGGCTGCTGGCGAACCAACCCATCCCGGTGTGGTCATTCTTTTTCGGCTTAATTCTGTTTTCGGTTATCCATATGGTCAAACAGGTAAAAGGCTTTAACGCTGCGCGTATCGCCTTGTTTATTGCCGGTGTGGCATTTGCTTGGTTTATCACGGTGCTGAATCCTATCGAGTTGGAAGCTAACTATTTAACCTTCTTCATTGGTGGTGCAATTGCCATTTGTGCGATGATCCTGCCGGGTATTTCTGGCAGCTTTATTTTGCTACTGCTTGGTTTGTATCCTGCAGTACTTGCGGCAGCTAAAGGCTTTGATGTGGTATCTCTTGGCTGTTTTGCTGCGGGTTGTGGTATTGGTCTGCTTAGCTTTAGTCATGTGCTATCAGCATTGCTGCGCAAATTCCATGATGAAACCTTAATGTTCTTGACCGGTTTAATGCTTGGCACTCTCGGCAAAATTTGGCCATGGAAAGAAGTGCTAACCTGGCGCACCAATTCAAAAGGTGAGCAGGTGCCGCTAACCGAAGCTAACCTATCACCAATGCAGTTTGAGGTGGTCAGTGGTGAGTCGGCACAAATTGGTATCGCGATTGTGTGCTGCTTGGTGGGAATCGGCCTTGTATGGGGGCTGGAAATTTTTGCCAAGGTATCTAAAAAGCATGCCGCATAGAATCTAAATGTTACAAAGCCAAAAAGCAGAGTCTAGACTCTGCTTTTTTTATGCCAATTTTAGTGTAATTATTTTTTAGTTTTATCCTTGAAATTAAACCTTTTTTGTCTGTTAAGCGTATACTTTAAAAACGATTTTAATGCTTGTCATGAAGGTGAGCTTCAGTTTTTAGCAAGCCAAGGAACCCAACTTAGATTGGTCAGGTGAGGTGATTATGGAACAAGTTTCTGAGCAAGGTGTACACAAGATTAATATTGGTATTAGTAGCTGCTTGCTGGGCGAAAAGGTTCGCTTTGATGGCGGGCATAAGCAGTCGCTATACTGCAAGAAAGAAATCGCTCCATTTTTTGATTACGTGCCAGTATGCCCTGAAATGGCGATCGGTATGGGCGCGCCCCGCAAAAGTATTCGTCAAGTGCGAGATGGCGACAAACTATATGTGCGCAGCGCAGACGGTAGCTTGGACGTTACCGAGCAGCTTGAAGCTTTTAGCGATAAAAAAATTCCCAGTCTTGCGCACCTTGATGGCTATATCGTTTGTGCCAAATCGCCCACTTGTGGGATGGAGCGCGTAACCGAATATAAAATCGATACCAACAACGGCAGCAAAGATGGTGTTGGTGTATTCACTAAAAAGTTAATGGCTACCTATCCGCACCTGCCTGTTGAAGAATCAGGGCGTTTGCATGATCTGGTACTGAGAGAGAACTTTTTCACCCGCGTTTATGCACACAATGATTGGCAGCAAATGCGCCGCTCAGGTTTAACCAAGCACAAGCTAATTAAGTTTCACTCTCGCTATAAGTATTTGCTGATGGCGCATAGCCCAGTTTGGTATCGTGAGTTAGGGCCTCTGCTTGCAGATATTCAAGACCTTGACGCTACGGCTGATGCTTATTTTGATGGCTTTATGACCGCGCTAAAAATTCGCGCCACTAGAAAAAATCACACTAGCACTTTGCAACACATTCAAGGCTATTTTAAAAAGCAGCTTTCTCCAGTTCAAAAGCAAGAGCTGACCCAAAGCATTATGAAGTATCGCGAAGGACTTGTGCCCCTGCTGGTGCCAATTACACTAATTAACCATTATTTGGCTCAGTTTCCAACGCCTTACATTGAAGATCAGGTGTATTTAAACCCACACCCTGAAGAGATGCGTTTACGTTACGCCTACTAGCGTTAACCACAGTTTTCAATAACAGTACTGTCACCAACTTTTATTAGCTAACTATGAACTCATTGATCTGGTTCCGTCAGGATCTACGCCTGGCGGACAATAAGGCTTTTTATCAAGCCTGCAGCGACATTCGCTCGCGCAACACTGCTACTGTCGTAGATGCGAAAACAGCCACTGTCACTGAAGCAAATGCGGCCTCAACAGCCCAATTGCGTGCGACCTATATTGTTACGCCTAAACAGTGGCTTGCCCATGATGTTGGCGCTATGCAAATCGACTTTATTGAGCGTCATGTCAATTTGCTGGGCGAGAACCTTGCCAAGCTGGGCATTGAGCTAGATGTGCTCACCTGTGATGATTTTGATGGCGTTGATGAGCTGTTATTAGCTTATGTTGCACAGCATGACATTAAGGCTATTTACGCATCGAGTGAACTGGAACACAACGAGCGCCAGCGTGATGCTCGGCTACATGCGCTGCTTGAAAGTAAAAGCATTAGCTTAAACCTATTTGAGCAGCACTGCGCCATTACACCTGGTAGTGTCGCCAACCTAAGCGGTGACATGTATAAGGTGTTTACGCCGTTTAGTAAGCAGTGGCGAGCCAAAGCTATGTCTGAGTCTTTTACTCCTCTGCCTGTGCCCGAAGTTATACATGGATGTGAGCAGGGGAGCCAAGTTGCATATGAGCCTGTTAGGTTTGAGCTTGGTGATAGTTATATCGAGCGCGTGTCAAGTGAACAGTGGAGTGCGGGCGAGGAGGCTGCGAGTGAGCGCTTAAATCAGTTCATTGAAGGACATATTAGTCAGTATTCAGCTAAGCGAGATATCCCTGCCATTGATGGTACTAGTAGTTTATCGCCCTATTTGGCTTTGGGGGTATTGAGTCCTCGCCAGTGTATTGCCGCTGTATTGTTCTATTATCCTGATGCTTTAGTCAATGAAACCAGTGTGTGTAAAACATGGATTAACGAGCTTATTTGGCGAGAGTTTTACCGCCACTTACTTGCGGCGTTTCCACGCTTAAGTAAAAACGCTAATTTCAATGTTCTTGGTGATGGAATTGAATGGCGCAATGACGCTGATGAATTTGCAGCTTGGTGTGAGGGGCGCACAGGTTACCCGATAGTAGATGCCGCCATGCGACAACTCAATCAAACTGGTTGGATGCATAACCGATTGCGGATGATTGTTGCTAGCTTTTTAACCAAACACTTGCTGGTGGACTGGCGTTGGGGCGAGAGATATTTCAGACAAAAGCTGATTGATGGTGACCTTGCTGCCAATAATGGTGGCTGGCAATGGTCGGCAGGCACGGGTTGTGATGCTCAGCCGTATTTTCGAGTATTCAACCCGTATTTGCAAAGTGAGAAGTTTGACCCGCAAGCTATATTTATCAAACGCTTTGTGCCTGAGCTAAATAACGTCGCTCCTAAGCTTTTGCACAAACCTCCAAGCGGTGGGGGCTATCTCGGTAATACGCACTCCAAAAGTGAGAGTCAGGCTAAGTACAATGAACCAAGAGTGATAGATATGTTCGCCGATGTTAATGTTAGTGCTAGTGCTAATATGAGTGACACTAGTGGCGTTAATGCTAGTGGTGAACAAGCGCAGGCCGTCTGTTATCCATCGCCGATTGTAGAGCATAGCTTTGCTCGTACCCGCGCGATTGAAGTGCTAGCCGCATTGAAGAAGTCTTAGGTTTGGGTTAACTCATTTTTCTAGTTAATCCAATTTTCGGCTAACTCATCTGACGAATAGTCTAAGCTGAGACTTTGAGGCTTACTTCATATTTTCTCCATGCATTTTAAGTTCACAATGCATTTTGGGTTCTCGGTACATTTATGCTCGCCACATTAACCACTTAGCGCTTTTTAGTTTATGCTGAATATTGACCTCAGTCGCAAAAATATTAAACATGTATATTAAATGCATGTTTAGGTGTTATAGTAGCGGGGTCAATTTCTTATAGCTGTGAAAGAGTTTACCTATGCTCAATATCGACGACCCTAAGCAGGTAGAAACCACTCCCGCAATTTTCAGACTTGGCTTTAGGCCATTCTTCCTTGGCGGCGCTGCACTTGCCATGTTGTACATTCCGCTGTGGCTGATGGGATGGTATACCCCTAAATACAGCTTGTTTAACGGTGAGTTTTGGGCAAATGTGCTGCCGCTTTGGTGGCATCCTCACGAAATGCTATTTGGTTTTACCCTAGCGATAGTGTGTGGCTTTTTGCTTACCGCAGTGCAAACTTGGACCAATCAACCCTCAGTAAAAGGTAAGTCGCTAGCACTTATCTTTGCCTGCTGGCTCGCAGCCCGTTTATTGCTGCTGTTGCCGTTTAATATTCCCCTAATATTGCCAGCTATATTTGATAGTGCATTTTTATTAATTAGTGCAGGTGTGCTGTGGCGCTGTATTTACAGGGTTAAACAGTGGCGCAATATTGGTTTTCCTATCCTATTAACGGTTGCCGCGCTCGTTAACTTACTCAGTTACTACGCTTTATATAGTCGTGATTTCTCGCTCTCTACGCAGATTTGGCAGGCGATGATTTGGTGGGTTGCTGTAGTGATAACCATTGTGGGCGGCAGGGTTATCCCGTTTTTTACCGCGATGCGCATGAAAGCCGACAAGCCTGAGCCAATTGTAGGGTTAGATTGGTGCATAATCTTGCTGATGATCACGCTATTTGTACAAGCTTTGACGCATATGTTGCCAAAAGGTGTCGAGCAGGTCATTCTTGCCGCCGCCGGATTATTGCAGTTAGTGCGCTTTAGTCGTTGGCAAGGCCACAAAACCTTAAAAGAACCTATGTTGTGGTCATTACATGTTTCATACCTTGCACTGCCAGTCACCTTGCTCGCCATGGCATGGCATGTCAACAATGAGTTTGCTTATCGCACCTTGCTGCACTTATTTGCCGTAGGTGGGTTAGCGTCATTATGCTTGTCGATGATATCGCGGGTATCACTAGGGCATACCAGTCGTAATATTTATCAAGGGCCAAATATGGTGTTGGCCTTTGTGTGTTTGCCTATTGCTGGTCTGCTAAGAGCTGTGATGCCGCTGTGGATGCCAGAGCACACTCAAATGTGGCTATGGTTAGCTGGCGCTTGTTGGTCTTTGGGTTTTGGTATGTTTGTTTGGTTTTATGCTCCCATATTATCTCGACCACGAGTTGATGGTCGCCCAGGGTAAGAATCTAAATTGATGAGTAGGACAAAATGATGAGAGAGAGTCGTACTAGTTTTTTAAAGTGGTGTGGTGTGGCGTTACTGTTGCCCCTCACTGCAGTTGCTCAGCCGAAAACGGATGCTAATCAGGTTAAGTTTCCTAAGCAGTTTGAAACCTGGGCTGCTACCCAAACCCAGTCTGAGTCAGAAGACATGTTGGCGCATTATCCTGCCAGCATTATCTTGTGGGCGGGTAGCTCGTTTGCCAAAGAGTACCGTAGCCCAAGAGGTCACCAATTTGCTGTAGCCGATGTGTCACGTACTCTGCGCACTGGCACGGCCGTACCGGCAGGCGAAAAAGGTTTATCGGCAAGTTGCTGGACTTGTAAAACGCCCGATGCGCCAAGACTGATGAAAGAAATGGGTGTTGAAGGATTTAGTGATGCTAACTTTGTCGATTTAGGGCAAGAGATAAAGTCAGTGGTTTACTGTAGCGATTGTCATATCGATGGCAGCGCTAAGCTGGCTTTACCACGTCCTCATGCACAAGACGCCATGGCAAAAGTACACCTGCCGTTTGAAAAGCAATCTAGCGCGATGCAAGGGGCGCAAACCTGTGGTCAGTGCCATGTGACTTATTACTTCCAGCCCGAGCGCAAGAACAAGGTGAATATTCCGTGGATTTTCGGCAACACGGCTGACGATATCGAGAAATACTACGACACACGCCGTTTTTACGAGTGGATCCATCCAATTTCGAAAACGCCAATTTTAAAAGCGCGTCACCCAGAGTTTGAGCACTGGAGTCGCAGCAAACATGCCGAAGTCAACGTCACCTGCGTGACTTGCCACATGCCAGCTGCAACAGATGCTAAAGGTAATGAGTACACTGACCATCAAGTGGGCAATTCTCTACAGCATTTCGACAGTGCTTGTGCAGGCTGCCATGAGAGCCAAGCTGAGCTTACCTCAACCCTTGATAAACACAAAAAGGACATTGATGCTAAAGCTCGCAAGGTAGAGGATTTACTTGTAAAAGCTCACTATGAAGCAAAAGCGGCCTGGGATGCTGGTGCTACTTGGCCAATGATGAATGATGCGATTATGGGGATTCGCCATGCCCAATGGCGCTGGGATTTTGCCATGGCATCACACGGCCTTTATGCTCATAATCCACAAGAGGGTCACGCTTTACTAGATAAAGCCATTGAGCAGGTAACCGATGCCCGCAACGTGCTTAAGTTTGTCGCTGGACATATTGGTGCCAGCGAGCCGCAGTATCCAGATATCAGCACCAAAGAGGCGGCCCACAAGGCCATCGGCTTTGTTGAGTCGGATGCACAAAAGGCTAAAGACGCCTTTATCAAGCAAGAGATCGAAAAACACTGGGACCCAATCGCTAGCACGGGTTACTAGTTGTTTGAGGTAAAGCGACTAAGTTAGATAATTAAAAAAACCGCCTTTTTAGGCGGTTTTTTGTGTAAGTTTCGGCAATGGCACTCAATAAATGGTTAAGTAGCTAACACTCTTTTGCTTAATTTTATTCTGAAATCGCTAAGTCACTGCAAGTGCTATCAGTGTTGCTTTTTTCTTTAATGATTTGCTCGATTTCAGGATTGAATCGCCACACAACATTTTTTTAAACTGGATGCTTAGTGGAGTGTATCCGAATGAGTGTAATCAGTTACTATGATTATCAAAGATATAGCAGATATCGCTGCAGATTGTTTTGGTTGGCTAGCTCAAATTGACAGTATCGATATTAACCGCTTTGTAGTGGCTTTCACATCGTACTCTCTCGGTGATGCCATGCAGTTGTCATTAGATTGCAGGGGATCGGTTGATTAAATGCAAAACGATATGTAGGCCTTATATGAATTTTTCTCTTGCCCAGCTTCAAGCATTTGTAACAACCGCAGAAATGGGAAGTTTCCAAGCGGCAGCAACTAAACTCAACAAGCGCTCTCAAGCAATATCTCAATTGGTAGCTGCGCTTGAAGAGTCAAACAACCTAGTGCTGTTTGTACGAAAGCCCAAGAGTCTAGAAATTACAGAGACAGGAACACGATTACTTTCCGCCGCTAGACGAGCTCTGAATGAATCATTGAAGCTCAATTTGTTATTAAACAGTGTACAGTTGCCAGATAACAATAATGTTATTTTGGCTGTAGATAGTTTTTTAGTATGTAACGAAGTCAGTGCTTGCTGTAAAGCAGTAGCTCAGCAATATCCCGATGCAGCTATTGAAGTCTTGGTTGGCACAACCCGAGAGGTAACCCGTTGGGTTGAAACTGGAAAGGCTGATATTGGGTTACAACTATCAACACTTAAGAAGTCAAGCCAGCTCACTTTGGTCAATGTTTTTAGCTTTGGCTTACTGTTTGCCGCTCCCGCTGATAAGTTTCATCCAGGGGAGGTCGTTACCGAGGAGCAACTGCACTTAATCCCTCAAATCGTCTATGAAACGGTTTATGATTTAAGTATGGATAAATCCCACGTCGTGAGTGATCAAGTAATAGTGACCAATAATTTGAGCCAGTTACTCAGCTTGGTAGAGGAAGGTGTGGGTTGGAGTGTTGTACCAGATATATCATCAAAAACCGTCTTAAGGTCTGACAATCTAGTTGAAATTTCTCTCGAGGGAGGACCTCACTATCAATGGATGGCAGATTGCGTGTACAGACATGAAGATGAACTCTCTTTAGCGGCTGATTACCTATTGCAAAAGTTAATGGAACTAGACAGTTAGGTATTGTTTTAACGACATTTATCGCAAAGAAGATCAGACTCATCACACCAGATAAGCCAGGAAAACATCTGTCCCCCGAAGACACAATAATCTACCTGTTAATCCCTTTTAGGGGAAAAGGAGAACTGATGTTTTTCATCGGCTATATTTAGCGAAACTGTCAGCTTAGCATCACTATCACCCAGTAACATTGCCTGAGAATGCAACTCTGCAATAAAGTTCGTTGCCGGTGTAATCGTTAGCGCAGCTTTTGTTTTGCGAGTATTCCACGCATACAGTTTTTTCGCTTGCTCCCGAACTTTTGCACTGTTTGCCGCTTGTTTTTTAGTCGCTCCCGACAATGCATCGATGTTAGGTTTATCGACCAATACACTATCTTGCTCTGCCAATGAAAAACCTAAGATTAAATCAGCTTGATTAGTTACAAATAATGACCTCATTTTGAGCGAATTGAGTGCAGAAAGTGCAAGTTGTCCTGATTCGGGATCTTGTTTGTAGCTATCCATTAATTGTTCAAATGAAAGTAGACCTAGTTCAGATTTCCTATCATGGATACTCACTGAATTAGCTGAGAGAATGATTCTTTCTTTAGTATGGTTAGTAATAGCTAAAGCAAGCCTGACAGGCTTACCTGCTGCAAGTAATTCTTTTATGGGCATTAACATCACAGTAAACGAATCACTCCGCGACACCATGACTTCTTGGCCTGCAAGAGTCTTTATCTCTTGAGCATAATTTGGGCCTTTCACGAGATAAGTTTGGCTTATGACTGTTCCACTGACTACTACTAAAAATATACAAAAAACTCTGACAATACTTTGCACGACCTACCTCTTCCACGACCTTTGAAAACTGCGTAAGGCTATCACCACGCAAGTTAGGTATCAAAATCAAGCACAAGATTTACTTGTTCTTAGCGACTTCGCTAATTGATTTCATATTGAAATAATCTCTCACAACGAAATGGAGATCCGAATGCCCACGGCTGGGCTTGTATTTTCTCAATGAGGTTATGAAATGAAAAAGTCCTTACTAGCGTTAACTTTAGCTGCAACGTTCGCAGCAAATGTTTCTGGTGTTGCAATCGCTGGCGAATTAGCAGACACCGTATTCACCAACGGTGAATTTGAAACAATGAATGAAGCTCAGCCAACAGCTGAAGCAATGGCTGTCAAAGATGGGGTGATTGTATACGTCGGTGATGCTAAAGGTGCTGAAAAATATGCTGCTGACGCTGATTCGGTTATCGACCTAAAAGGCAAATATGTCACGCCAGGGTTCATTGAATCCCACAACCACGTAGTTGGTTCAACTTGGATGACTTCTGGCGTCGATTTGAGCCAAGCTAAGTCAACCGCTGAGCTGGGTCAGATTCTTAAAGACTACTACGCTGCTAACCCTGATGTAAAAATGATCGTTGGTAACGGCTGGGTTTACGGTAACTTAGAAAAATTCCTGACTGCGGAATTCTTAGACAGCCTAGACATTCCTGTACCTATGGTTCTAGTTGGTAACTTCTGTCACGACGCCGTATTCAACAGCCTAGGGCTTGCTGCTGCGGGTATCGACTTAGACACAGCTGAAGACTTGCAGCCTGGCGTTATCTACTGGGAGCGCGATGAAAACGGCCGTGCAACTGGTTTGGCTATTGAAGGCCAGTGGGCACAGGGCTATGTGAACATGGGTGCTTGGAACCCAGAAACTGACATTCCAGAAGCATCTGATTACCTGCAAGGCTACTTAACCACTCAAGGTGTAACCACTTCGATCGTACCGGGTGTGATGACTCCAGCGGTAATCATCAGCGGTGATGCGGTAATTAAAGAGTATCGTTTGGCGGCTGAAATTCTGCAAAAGCGTATCGACAATGGCGAAGCGACCATGCGTATCGGTCACATGCCTATCTTCAAACTACCAGACTCTGACGTTGTTGAGTACATGGAAACCGCTGACGAGATTTCTGCTAAGTACAACAGCGACATGCAGTGGGTTGCCGGGATTAAACTGCACACAGAAGCAGCATGGCAAGATGGCAGCGCAACTCAAATGGTACCTTACCGCGTTAAAGGCAAAGACGGCCTAGATAACTTCGGTAAGTACGGCCTACCAATCGACTTTTCACACAAAGTGGTTAACGAAGCGAACAAGCGTGGCTACAGTGTTTACTCCCATGTAAACGGTGCGCGTATGGTTAACCGTCTACTAGACGTATACCTAGAAGCACAAGCGTTGTACCCAGAAGCGCGTAACCGTTTTGAGCACTTAGACTTCGCAATGAAAGCTGACCGTGACCGCATGGTTGAAGCCAACATCGGTGTTAACGCAACTCCAGCGTTTGCGAACGAAATCGATGCCAGCCCTGGTGGTGAGTTGTTGTTTGAAGCGATGGACAATGATTACATCAAGAACGCTTACGGTTCTTACACGGATCTAGCGCATCGTTACGACAACGTATCTATCTCTGGTGACTCACCAGGTATGCCAATTGAAAAGGCTTACCCTGTGTATAACATGCAAGCCGCGATGACCCGTATGGATCCAACCGCCGGTGGTAACCCATTCCCAACATGGCGTAAGTCGATGACTTTTGATCAGGTAATGAAAGCACATACCACCATCCCAGCATGGCAGTTGCACATTGAAGAGAAAGTCGGCTCGCTTGAAGTAGGTAAGCTGGCTGATATGGCCATCTTTGAAAACAACCTGCGCGACGTGGCTGCTCAAGACCCAAGTTCTTTGGTTGAGAACGGCAAGGTTGTCGGAACTGTCCTAGGCGGTGAATTTACATTCAAAGATGGTATTTAATCACTGCCTATGACTGTTAATCGATTTGTTGTCGATTGATATAGTCGCGAAAAATCGGCCAGGCACCGCGGTTTCTGGCCGACAAAAATAAAGGATTTTCTGTAGGCAGCTTGATGAGTTTTATCAACTTACTAAGCAAGCTATTACAAACAGCGTCAACCGACTGATGCTACCTACACTGCAGTAGTGACACTCTTTAGTGTTACTACTCATTACATACGAGAATCATCAACAGATTGCCGCAGTGGCTTGAAGGATGCGCTCGTTCTTTAGCAGAAACTGAACCCTAGCGCTCAAAAGTTGCACTGAAAAGCATTGTAGATAGCTTGAAACTAAGTGCGTGGAATAAGGCATGGGTTCAGTCACCTCATATGCTATATGTTTGAAGAGTGAAACTATGTTTAAAGATAAACGTTTAAGAGCCTCAGCTCTTTGCCTAATCACAGAGTTGCTACTAGGTGGCTTTCGATGTGCACTGGCAATGATGACGGGTAGCCTGGCATTGATGGCCGATGGGGTACACGCGTTAAGTGACGTTTGGGTTTCGTTTGTACTGTTCTTCGTTCTCATGTTCCGAGTTTCTAACGATCGCAGTAAAAAATTTAGCCCCAAATTGATTAACTATGTTGAGTCATCGGCAGTCATTTTCTCGGCTATCGCTGTGTTATTCGCAGCAGTGGCAATTTTCGATCGCTTATACAAGACTGAAACACCACAAATTGAATACTTGTGGTTAGCAATCGCGGGTACGGCGGTTGTTATGGTCGTGATTTATTTCTTGGCCAAACTTAAACAACGTGTCGGGCGCGAAACCAACTCAGTAACGTTGGAAGCTGACGGCTATCACAGTAAGGCTGATTTAATCACCTCTGCAGCAGTGCTACTCTCGCTAGTCGGAAGTCTAGCTGGTATTCATCTTGATAAAGTGTTGGCTGTTATCATCGCAGCGATGATTGCGTTACTGGGTGTAGAAATGTTGGTTTCTGGTTTAAGAAGTCTAATAAGCAGCCAAGAGTTTGATCAACTCTCTTTAATTGAATGGTGTGGTAAAAAACTCAGTGCCATCCCATTTGTCACCGCAACCAAACGCACTATTAATGCGACGACCACTGTACTTTACAAGCTGAGATACGTCATTGCCTCAGGAGTTGTCCTCGCTTACGCCGTCACAGCAGTGTCTATCGTCCCATTGGGTTATGTAGGTCAGAAAGTTGTGTTGGCAAAACAAACTCAAGCAGACTTACCTGTGGGAGCTTATCTACATGCGCCATGGCCCTTTGCTCAAATTAACTTGATCCGTGATGGCGACGTTCGTAAAGCTAATGTGGGCTTAATACCCTCTGCTGTTACTCAACGCGTATCTGACGGTGCATGGTTCAGTGTGTCTAGCCGAACTCGCAAAGATGACAATACCGGCTATTTACACACTGGTGACCAAAACCTAGTGTTTGTTAGCGGCGAGCTTTTATACCGAGTAACCTCGCCAACCAAAGCCGCTACAAGCTATCCCGAGCTAGACACAATGGTTACTGAACTGGCTAACTCATCGCTATGGGAGTTAGTGTCAAGAAAAACATATTTAGAGCTGATTCAAGGTGACAGGCAGGAACTTGCCGACCAACTAAATAGTTTCATCAGCCGTGGTGCTGAACAATTAAATTATCCAATTGAAATTGTGTCGTTCTCATTCGAAAGTATCCAGCCTCCAGGTCCGGTGGTGAATACCTATCGCAAGTTGTTGCAAGCTCGGCAGCTCAAAGTAGACAAAGTGAATCAAGCGCTGACGGAAAAATACTTTCAGTTATCCGCTGCCAGGGCGAATGCAGTGCAAATTATCGAGCAAGACAAAGCGTACGCTCATGCTCATAACACTCGAGCAGAAGGTGATATCACTCGTTTTAACTCGATAGCCCAGAGCTACAACAGAAAGCCAGAAGCTTACAAGTTAAAGCTACAAACCGAGAGTTTTCAAAGAACTCTATCGGGTCGACCGTTGACGATCGCAGACCCAAGATTTGACAAACATGACTACCGAATTTGGAGCGCAAAACAATGAGTATGAAAACTCTTTTATCAAACAAATTGAAATGGGTTGCCATTGCAGTAATTGGCCTTGGATATTTGGCTTTTGATAGCTTGGTTATTGTTAATGAGGGCCAGCAAGCCGTGATTAGCCAGTTTGGCAGCCCTGTGAAAGTCGTCAACACTGCGGGTTTGATGTTTAAGCTACCGACGCCAGTGCAATCGGTGACGCATATTGACAGTCGTGCACAAGTACTTTCACTGCAACATAACGAATACGGCACCGCCGACCGAAGTAACTTAGTGATTGAAAACTTTCTTGTATGGGAAATTGCTGATCCTATTCGCTACCTGACTTCAGTGGGAAATAAGGATGTAGCCTCAACTCGATTAGCGGCACTAGCCAATGCTGAAGTGGGGATTGCGATTAGTTCGGTTAATCTGCCTACTCTATTTGGTATGACCGAAGAAGATAAGACGGTAAAGGTACTGTTTGAGCAGATCACCGAGCAATTAGATGCTAAATCGAGACGCGAACTTGGCATTAAAGTTACTACTTTGCGAGCGAAACGTCTGGGTTTTCCTATTCAAAGTCTTGCTGCAATATACAACCGCATGGAGTCTGAGTGGCAGCACTTAGAAAAGAAATACCTTGCTGAAGGTGAAGAAGAAGCGGCTGGTATTCGCGCTGAAACCAATCGTTTGGTAAGCAAAATTGAAGCTGAAGCGTATCGTGAAGGACAGGTGATACGAGGTGAAAGCGAAGCGCAGGCTGCCGCCATCTATGCCAAAGCCTATGAGGAGAACGAAGAGTACTTCACTTTCTCTCGATACATGGAGGCTTACGAGAAAGTACTAAAAGATAACGCAACGCTCATTTTGCCCACTGACCTTCCACTGTTTAAACAGTTATTTGATGCGCCAGAGGTGAAAAAATGAGTCGTTCAGTAAGTATTGACCTGAGGGCAATCTGGCAAGAGTTTTGGCCCAAAGCTAGGCTACTTGTACTTGTCGGTGTTCCATTGATTTATTTAGCAAGTGGTTTTTACTCGATAGAGATGGAGCAACGAGGCGTGCTATCCCGATTTGGTCAGGTGATGAACAGCAATGTACCTCCGGGCATGCACTATCGGCTACCTTGGCCTGTCGATAGCATCGAGGTGGTAAATCAAGTGGAATTGCAGTCGACAGAGGTTGCATACTCTCAACAAGGCAGAGACGGTAGGCTACAGCCTGATATGATCACTCAACGCGGTGACTTAGCTGAGATGGCATATGAAATTCAGTACAGTATTACTGATCCTGCGAGTTACTTAAACTCAGCTAATGATATCCCAACTCTAATTGAGTTCATCACGACCTCCGAGCTTATCGATTATGTCTCTCAGCAACAACTCGAACCTTTGTTAGCATCTGGGCGAAGTATGCTTCAACAAGATGTACGTCAACGAGTGCAAGCAGCGCTAGATGAGTTCAACGCTGGTGTGAATGTAACTTCGATTTTGGTCCATCGTTTGGAAACGCCGCGAAGCATTAGGCTGCAATTTGATAGATTACAAATTGCGCCAGCAGAAAAGCGTAAATTAGTTCAAGATGCGGTTGCTGAGCGAACGCAAAAAATATCGGCAGCCAAAATCGCTGCTAACCAGTATGTTCTAGAACAAAAAAACTATGCGACTAAAATCATTCAAAATACCAAAGGTGAAATGGATCGCTTTATGTTACGAGCAGACGAAATCAATCAATCCGAAAGTGCCGATTACTTAATAAGTAAAGAGTATTTGCAAACGATGGAGAAGATACTCTCTAACGCCAAAACTAAGATAGTTACTCCGAGTTAACCATTCCTGAGTGCTTGCTGTAATTTAAGATAACGATGACTAAATAAAGCAACGTCAGCTAAATGTAACATTTGCTGGCGATTGCATTTGTATTGAGTACATGATGCTTGTTTAGAGTAATAATCTATTGCCCATAGGAGAGGTAACGCTATCAAATACGAAAATAGCTATTAGCTAAACTTTTTCGCAAATTACGCCTATGCGATCTTAATTAACTCGATAAAACCGCTAGTAACTCGCTGTTTTTACATCAATGTCATCACTTTGTCTTATAGCCGAGCTAGCTTGGATATTACGACTAACTTGATGATGACTGTATGGCATTATTTGCAAGGCAACGGACTTTTGAAGTGGATATGCTGGCGAGAATTATCGCTCAGCATCAGCATTTGTTTCGTCATCACACCCTTGCTGAGCGTATGTGCCTTGGTCAGCCTCTTCCTGTAAAAGCAATTGAGCTGGGTGCTCGCGGCTCAGGTATGCCCACAGTGTTGTTCGTTGGCGGTATTCATGGCGTTGAACGCATCGGCTCTCAGGTTGTTTTATCTTTTCTATCAAGCCTGCTTAAACGCCTTGACTGGGATGTGCATTTACAGCAATTGCTGCAAAAAGTGCGAATTGCATTTGTGCCCATTGCCAATCCTGTAGGCGTATTTAAAGGCACGCGCGGCAATGGCAATAATGTGGATTTAATGCGTAATGCACCACTTTCAGCCATTGAGCCTGTGACCTTTATGGTTGGTGGTCAATCGGTGAGTAAGCACTTACCCTGGTATCGAGGCCAAGGTGATACTGAGTTAGAAACTCAGGTGCTGATCGACTATGTGCAGCGCTTAATTGATAGCAGCTCAAGCCTTATTTCACTTGATGTGCATTCAGGGTTTGGGTTGTTAGATCATTTATGGTTTCCCAACGCCTACACTAAAGCGCCATTTGCAGGTGCTGCTTATGTGCAGTATTTAAAGCAGTTGTTTGACGCGGGTTATCCTCACCATAGTTACTATCAATGTGCGCCCCAGAGTCAGTTTTATCGCACCCATGGTGACCTTTGGGATTATATTTATCAGCAAAATATGCCAGCTTCAGTTGATGCAGGAAATAGGGGGAGCAGCTTGCCAAAGTTAGTGCCGTTAACCCTAGAAATGGGCTCGTGGGCGTGGGTAAAAAAGAATCCAAGGCAAGTGTTTAACTTTCATGGTTATTTTAACCCACAGCAACGCCATCGGCATCAACGCATTTTACGTCGTCATATTACCTTGATGCAGTTTTTACTTGATGCCGCTTGTAGTGAGGTATTGGAGAAAATGCCAAACTCAGCATTTGAGCAATATCGTCAGCAAGCTCACGCTAAATGGTACAAGCGCTAAAAACTAAACGAGCACGAGTGATGGAAAGTTAGATGGGGATTTGGGAGGACGGATGGTCATAGTGTTACTACGCGGTTTAATGCGAGACAGTCGCCATTGGGCAGGGTTTGAGCAGCGTTTGCGTGAGCTAGGGCATAAGGTGATTTGTATTGATGTGCCCGGCAGTGGCAAGTTGGCGCAGCAGTCAAGCCCAACCGTTCTTCAAGATTATTGCCCAGCACTGATCACACAGATACGAGAGCAGTTAGCGGAAATAGTATCACGTGATAAGCAGAGCGAATTGCCAACGCTGCATATTGTCGGCTTGTCTATGGGCGGCATGCTTGCCACCTTGCTGGCACGGCAGTTAGAAAGTGAATGGCTACAAAGTCAGGTCGCAGTGCAAGATACACAACAAGTAACGCAAAACGTTGCACTTAAAGTGGCTAAAGTGAGCTTGCTTAACTCAAGTGCGGGTAATTTATCGCCTTGGTATCAAAGGTTTAAAATCACGGGTTTGTTATCGGCATTTAAACGTCAGCTGTTATCTCCAGCGGCTAAGCCTGAGCGTTGCCAACATTGGTCATGGTTTGAGTGCTATACCTTGCAGCTGACTTCAGTGCTTCATCATCAAAATGCAAAAATCATTGAGGACTGGTCGCAATATCGCCATGATAATACAACCTCACTAAATGATGGTGCGAGGCAGCTGTTGGCTGCGGCTAGGTTTAGTGCACCTCAATTAACATGCCCTTTGCAGGTGATTGTGGGGCGTGAAGATAAGTTAGTAAGCACTAACTGTAGCGAGAATTTAAGCCGCTTCTATGGTGCTGAATTACATGTGATAGACAATGCAGGGCATGATGTCACCTTAGATAAGCCAAGAGAAGTTGCCGAATTGCTCGGTGGCTAACCGTTATCATTCATAAGTTGATTGCTCGGTTTGTGAAACCTTAACGCGCCGTGTTTATGCCAATTCTCTGTTATTGATAACAGAAATTTTGTTGCATTCAAGGTACACTTGCTGCAATTGTCTCTATCGATAAGGGTTAGTCAGTGCTAACTAAAATACTCATCACATTGCTCGTCATTGCTGGTGCTATGGCATATTTGCGCCATGGCCGAAAACAACAACAGCAAGATACCCAAAGATATGAGCAGGCTCATGGTAAGGTGTCGGGTGCCAAGTTAAGCATTTATGGCGTGATAGCCTTATCACTTGTGGCGACGATGGCCTATTGGGGCTGGGGTTGGTATCAAGACAATACTGTGGTGAATGTGACGATTACATCACCGGTTGAGGGGCAATCGCAAACCTACCAGGTACGCCGTAAAGATATTGAAATGCAAAGAATTACTACCGTTGACGGCATTCAAATTCGTTTATCGAATCAAGAGCGTATCACCATTTCTCAAGTAGCAGACTCAGACGGACAATAATCAAACGATTAGTCGTAAGATATTTAAAAGGCTTGCTAACTTTCCCAAGTGGGAGTGTTAGCAAGCCTTTAGTCTTTATGAGTGTTAACTATTTCTGATTGTCGTTTTTGTTGATCAGCAAGATGATCAGCAGCAGTGCAAATAGGGTCACAATACTGACCTGAAGTTCACCCGAAATCACAAAACCCATGTTAGAGCCGTTAAGAATATCGAAGATATCTTTAAGTGCACCGACGGAAATTAGTGCCATTGAGCCAGACAGCACACTGGTTAAGCGCTTGGTATTACGACTTTGCAGCTGCTCATAAATACGTGCGCTTTCAGCGATAATTTCATCCTGACGATATTGGATTTTGGCTAGTGTGTCTTGAGTGCGGCTATGAAGATTCTCAAAATCCATATACTCAAAAACTTGCTTTACCATGCGAGTATGATCAGGGAAGGTCATCATACTGCCAGCGTTAATCAAATCCAGTAGCCAGTGAGCGTCGCTAGTAAATTGCTTCAGGCTTTTGCGCTCAGCTTTTAGTACTTCAATACGTGCTTTTAATACTTTGGCTGACTGTTTTTTTGAACCGTTAATAGCAGGTGTAGTCGATAGCTGATTTTTCTTGAGCTGCATGCCAAGTTCAGTATTCGTTAGTTGGAACATATTGGTAATAACTGCAGCTACATCCATCATTTCAGCGCTTTGGTCGAGCACCCAGTTAGGTTGTTCCAATAGACCTAAAACACATTCATGACGGTTGGTGTAAACAAATTCCTGACGGTTATAGCAGGCTTTATTTAGATTGTGTTCTTCGGCAGTGACTGTGCGCAAACACCAGTCATCAACCGCACTGCGAAGCTCTCGCTGCGGCAATACAAAAGCAGGGTAACCTATATGGGCTTTTAGGGCTTTAGCATCAACTGGGGTGAATTCGCCGTTCATGTACTCCATCATGCGATCGAGTCTTGTTGATACATAACGGTTTTCGACCGTGTTGTAGTGCAGCAGGGCGTTACCTGGTGTTTGTTCAATGTCAAAATGGGCGTGTAGTGCACTGGCTACCTCGGCGAAGCGCTCATCGGCAAATTCTTGGAATAAGCCGACTTGTTGGCCATTCCAGTGCATTAGCTGATCCATAGCAAACGGTGTGCCTAGCGACATTGCATGGCGCACGCCACTTGCGCTGACTTTATCTAGCTGGCCTTTAAGGTTAAGCGCAAAGATCCCCATCGGGTAATACACCAGCTCAATATCAAACTCGAGGTTAGTACAAATATCGCCATTGTCGCGAAATGGCATAGTGAGTTTGGGTAACTCCCATGAGTAGATATCAGCAAAGTCTTGAGAAATACCAGACCAGATATCGTTAAGCATGTTGCGCTGAGGAACCTTGTCGTTCCATTGTTCAAAGTAAAGCTTATGGTTAGGGCAGCGGTTGTCGATAATGTCAGATAGCACTTGACGAAACTCTTGGCTGACGTTGTGGCTGACCGTGGCGAAATAAGAAATGCTAATGGCGCCGCGCTCGATAAAGAGCTCGCCTGTCCCGGGCTTACGCTGCTCGCTAAAGAAGTCTAACGGCGGCCAAAGTGACTCGAGGTCTGTAGACATAATGTATTTATCGGCTTGCGTAAGCTGATCAACGGCCTGCAAGAATAGCGGCTTGTTTTGCGCCATTTTTGCAGTGAGCACTTTAGGATCTTGCCAACGAATAGCGTATAGATCTGAAACCACTTTTACGCCGCTGCTGTAGTGTTTATAGGCAGTAAACTCTGGCAATAAATATTCAGAATAAATACTAGCTTCAACGTCATTAAACAGGTTGCTTAGCGCATTAACATTGGCAAGGTACACTTCAATATTTTCAGTGGCTTGCTGCATCAGCCATTCCTGACTGGTATAGATGCCTCGGTCGATTGTACAAATATCGATTTGAATCGCAGCGAACTTCTCTAGCACCTTAAGCAAGCGACAATCTGGCATAGACTCGAGCGCAGTAATTGAAGAGCGAACTAAGGTTTCGGCGTGATAATACCAGTTACTTTCTTCTACCTCGTGTCTGGCTAGGCCATAACAAGCGGCAAACAGCAAAAAAGCTTGTTCATCTGTGAGGGCTTCACAGTGTTTAAGCTCAATCTTTGGCGTAGTTTCTATGCTTTCCACCATAGATAAGGCGCTAGATTTAGTGGCTTGTAACTCGGTTTTCGCCCAATGGAAACATTTCTCAAATTCTTCTTCTTGAATAAAACCAAAAAAGCTGTGGATTAACGGCTCAATGGATTTAATGTCGAAACTCATAATGCGTCCTGTGCTTGGATATGGGCAAGTTGCTTAATTAGTCTTGGGTCGTCATCACTGAGGTAATAGCTTTGACGGAAAATATGACCCACCATTTTCGTTAGTTTTTCTGGTGTGGGTTTAACAAGACTGGACTCAGCGTGATACATCAATGCCATAGGCGTTGACTGGTCATCGTCGTAGTGTGGTGACAAAAACTCGATGTTGAAGCGGATAAACCCTAAGCGTTGATAGAACTTTTCTGGCCCCGCTTCGGCTTCTACCAGTAACCAATGGTATTCATCACGCTTGGCAAAGTAGTCGAACAATTCCTGACAAAGTTGTTTACCTAGGCCTTGTCCCTGGTGATTTGGCGAGATAAACAGATAACCCAGTAGGGCAAAGTTCATTTGGGGATACAGCTCGGTAAGTGTCATTCCAACAGCTTTACCGTCTATAACAGCGACAATACAGCGCGATGAACCTGCATTAACAGCAGCCGCCATTTCATCAATAGGCTCACGCTCCCACTGGGGGAATACCTCACAATAGATGGCCATTGATTGATCCCAAAGTGGACCTTGAGCTTGGGTAAGGGTAAGGATTTGCATGATTTATCTGATTGTTATCGTTTCAGAAATACTATCAAACCTTACCCGTAAATGACTAGATATCCTGATAGGGAAAACGACGAAAATCAGTTGTTGATCTTGTCTTTAAATTTAGCCTTAGTTGTATCGTCTGCTTTGTTGTACCAGTAATCCAGCATTTGTAAGATTTCAGCTTGATCTTGCTCAATGGTTTTGACTGTCATTTCTGTGCTAGCTTGCGGTGCTGGTGCACTTGGTACCGTTGATTGAGGTTGGGGTTGTACTTGTGCTATTGAAGCTGCTACGGGCGTTGCAACCGTAACCGCAGGTGCTAGCGCGGCTACAGATGCTCTATCACTACTTTGATTATATGCTGCGATTTCTGCTTGATAGTTACGCCCAAGTTGCATTCCACTGACCTTTAGGGTGTCGTATACAAAACTAACTTGATTGCCAGTATTGGTTTCAAGGCTAATTTGAGGATTTTTATTAAACTTTTTCCCAGCCTTTTTTGAGCGCACCGTACCCGCGCTTAGGGTAAGCGCATTTGTAGAAATAACCGAGGCAGTATCAAAGGTTACGACAATTACATCAGAGATAAACTTCTCGCGATTGCCTCGTTCCATGAAAAAACTGCGCACATTAAACACTAGCTGTTGTTTCGCCTTGGTGTCTTCTAGTCTTGTTGTGCCCTCATCTTCAACTAGCTCGCCGTTAACCGCAATGAGCTCAATGTTGTCGTCATACTTCAAATCTATGTTGGCACTCGCATTGGTGCTAATAAGTGTATTAGCAGCTAACAAGGCGATAAAAATACTTACCTGAGACAGACGGTTTAAAAGGCGAACTTGCATAGTGAGATGCTCCATGAGAGTTTGTGTTTTTAGCTTAGCGTAAAATGGGCGGCGACTTTGATTATTTAATCCAAGTGTCATACTCAATCCCAACTTTGAGCTAAGTTGCTTATTTAGCCAAACGTGGGGCGATATTGCTCTGGTAGTTCGAACACTTTGCGCTCATTGCTTACTGGGCAAATAAACTCAAAGTAGCAACTGGTGAGTTTTAAGTCTGGGCTGGTTTCGTCGGCATCGCCGTGGAGGCGATCGCCAACTACGCTGTGACCTAAGCTTGCCATATGAATGCGTATTTGATGCTTGCGACCTGATTCAATTTTTACCTGAACTAATGATTGATCTAGCTCGCTGTTGTATTGCAAACGTCTGGCTCGCGATAACGCAGGTTTATTATCAACATCGGTATTAATGGTGACTTCATCATCAGGGA
Organism: Shewanella sp. WXL01; assembly: GCF_012263345.1. Lineage (NCBI taxonomy): Bacteria > Pseudomonadati > Pseudomonadota > Gammaproteobacteria > Alteromonadales > Shewanellaceae > Shewanella > Shewanella sp. WXL01. The sequence goes on from NZ_JAAIKQ010000001.1 coordinate 1,070,070, forward strand.
AACGACCATTGACGATGACCTGATAATGTTTGCTCAAATTGCGGGTTTCGAACATTTTTGCAATGTCGCGAGTTGCTTGTTTGGTATGCCCAAGAATAATCAAGCCTGTTGCAGCTCTGTCTAGTCGATGAATTAGATAGGCACTGCGCTGCGGCGTGGCGTTTAGCTCAACAAAGCGATCAATCGTTGTGTGGTCGCTCCATTTTGAGCCCTGACAACGCATGCCGTAAGGCTTGTACCACAAGCTGTATTGCCCTTCATCAAATAGCATTTTTGCTGGAGTAACTTGCTCCGCAAGAATATGGGCGTTGTAGTACAGGTGTAGCTCGTTACCCACAGCTAGTGCTTTTTTGGCACGTCTCAAGCGCGAGGTTTGCTTACCACGAGTAAGCCATACCGCACCTTTTTGCATGGCATTTTTAATCACCTGTTTTGACAACTTGGTTTGCTCAGCAAGCAGACTCACTGCATCTTGGTCTGGCTGGCTTACCTTAATATGGCACTCTATTTTGCTTTGGGTCATGGGGTAGTTTGTTGTGATTGATCGCGGCAAAGCCATTGAATAAAGGCGATCTTACGTTATTTATTTGTTTAGGCACAAGATTCAAATAATGTTAACTCGAAATCCGCTGTTGATAGGGATATGATTGCTGCGATAAACCCATTTGGAGAACCACTTTTGGAACATTTTGTATGGAACGTTGACCCTGTACTGCTTAGTCTGGGGCCTCTGAAAGTACACTGGTACGGTGTATTATTTGCAACAGCCATCGCCGCTGGTTTTATGGTGATGAAGCATATCTATAAGCGTGAAAACTTGCCTGTACAATCGTTAGACGATTTATTGATGTATTGCGTTGTTGGCATCATTGTAGGCGCAAGGCTTGCCCATTGCTTGTTCTATGATCCTGATTTTTATCTGAGTAATCCAATTAAGATTTTATATATCTGGGAAGGTGGGTTAGCCAGTCATGGTGGTGGTTTAGGTGCGATTCTAGCGCTGTTTTATTATCACAAAAAGATGCAACTACCATTCTTGTTCTTACTTGACCGCTTAGCCATTGCGACGGCAATTTTTGGCTTTTTCGTGCGCATGGCGAACTTTGTCAATTCAGAAATCCTTGGCGAGCCGACAAACTCAGCATTTGGCATTGTGTTTGCCCGCATCGATAGTGTTGCTCGCCATCCTGCGCAGCTTTACGAGGCAATTGCCTACCTCACTAGCTTTGCCGTGCTTTATTGTGTGTACCATTTCACTTCACTCAAGCAAAAACATGGTGGTATTTTCGGGCTATTCCTGCTGCTTATTTTTAGCGCTCGCTGGGCAATTGAAGCGGTGAAAGTGAGTCAAACTGCATACCAAGAGCAGTTCTTAACAACAGGCCAAGCGTTAAGCGTGCCGTTTTTAGCTGTGGGTATTGTGCTATTTGCTCGCGCTTTATTTGTCGCAGAAAAACCTGATAAAGCCTGATAGCCCCTGATTTTTATAGGGCATGACTTAATAGAGCGTGGCTTAATAGAGAATGGTTTAACTGGCTTGAGCTTAATTTGAGCTATCAAAATGCAGTTGTGGCGTTGATGATTCAATTTCCGCAGCTGCATTTTTTTTGTGCCTGTCTGATTAATTATGCTGACTAATCAGTGCTAACTTGTTGACCCTGAAGGGTATAACTTGTTCAATCATTGTACGAATATCTAGCACTTTAGTTGTAAAACGCCTACAGGTTGACCAGTAGGCGTTTTTGTTTGCCAAAATTGAGGTATGTTTTATACATACCTTTATACAGACATATTTTTACAAGGGTATGTCATACAAAACAGATACTTGGTAAGGAACACTGATGAAAATATCTGGCTCTTTCGACGTTGAAATGCAACCAATGGATGTTGATATCGCTGGTACAGACGGTAATCACCTCGGGCAAAATAAATTGTTGAAACGTTATCAGGGAGATTTAACAGCGCAAAGCCAAGGCAACATGCTAAGTGTAATGACTCCAGTTAAAGGCTCGGCGGGATATGTGGCAATTGAGAAAGTAGATGGCACGCTTTGTGGCAGGCAGGGCACTTTTGTATTGCAGCACTATGGCATTATGGGAGCAGGCGGTGAGCAACTGATTTTAGAGGTTGTGCCCGACTCTGGTACCAGTGAGTTAGTTGGGTTGAGCGGCAGCATGGCAATTCATCGCGAGAATGGTCAGCACTTTTACGATTTTGATTTTGAGCTTTAATGCTGTAGTCGTGTCGAGGCTCAAACTTTAATTAGCAAATGGATATTGTTTAATTCCAGCCTAGGAGCAGCATAAATGGATTTAGCGAAACAAATGCAATTAGCCTTAACAATAGTGCTTGCATTGTTAGTTATTGTATATGGCGCGTTTTGGAAGTTCGCCCGTGACGAAGTGTATTTTTTGTGTGGCAATTTTCATATTGGGGTGAGTGAGCGCAGTGTACTTAGGCAGCTCGATACGGCTGAGTTGTCACGCTATTCAATTGTGCCTACTGATACCGGCAGTACCATTACTTTTAGCAGCCCAATTAACTTTTCGTTTTATCAATGTGTGATCAATCTAGATGTTCACGGACAGGTGAAGCAAGCACAGTTTATTTAACCGTAAGTTAAGTAAAAGGCTGTTTATCTGAAAACTTGTATAGCTTGCCATCAGTTACCGTACGTAATGATGAATCGTTAACGAATGTCCTTGCTGCGAGTGTGTGCTAGCGCTAGTATCGGCCTCATTCGCTTATCTTTTCTCGCATTTTATTCCATGTCTAATACAGTCACTCACCAATCTAGTTCGCTGTCTGCTGCTGAAAAACAAAAACTGGCTAAACAAACACAGCGTCATCAGCAGATTAAAAAGCAAGTTAGGCAGAAATCTGCACTTGCAACCCAAGACTGCCACCGCGTGGTGTTGCTTACAGGCAATGGTAAAGGCAAAACCAGCTCGGGCTTTGGCATGGTGTTTAGGGCATTAGGCCATGGGCAAACCTGCGCTGTGGTGCAGTTTTTAAAAGGTGATGCCCAGTGCGGAGAGCGTAATTTGCTCGAGCAATTGGGCGTTAAAGTGATCACTATGAATACAGGCTGCTCGTTTAAGGATGGTTACTGCGCCGAGCATGAGCGAGTCCGTGCTCAGCAAGTGTGGCAGCAAACTTTGCCACTACTTAACGATGCTAGGATCGACGTGCTACTGCTTGATGAGGTGACTTACACTCTGGCGCGCAAACACTTAGATGTGGATGACATGGTAGCTGCTATTCAAGCTCGCCCGGAAAATCAATCAGTTATTTTGACTGGCCGCGGCGCGCATAGAAAGCTTAAGCAAATCGCCGATACAGTCTCACAAGTCAACAATGTCAAACATGGTTTAGAGCAAGGATTGCAGGCCCGCAAGGGGATTGAGTATTAGCTAGAGCTCAATATAAAGCCTAAGCATGTCCTGATGTTGAATACCGTTTTCGAAAATTGGCTGGTCATAGTTATCAATAAAATGGTCTTTTATCACTGCATCGACACGAAAACCGCAGCGTTGATAATAGCTTAGTTGATGACCAAAGGTGCCAGTGCCAAGCTCCACGCGAGTAACACCTTTGGTTTTTAATTGCTCCAGTACAAACTTTAGTAACGCAGTGCCTATGCCAAGTTTTTGATGTTCAGGGGTAATACTGATATTCATAATCTCAACGCTATGCGCAGCCTTTTTAGCAACAATACATGCCCCAACAGCTGTTTCAGTGGTAGGCACATATGCCGCAAAGCAGAAACTCTGTTCATTTAAATAGCGTGCAATGCTGTTAACACATGGGTCGGCTTCGAGTAGTAATTCGGTGGGTAGGTCATTTGGACCAACTTCAATTAACTGCATGGTGGCTCGCGTTCCCAGTTCGTATGGTTAAGTGCGTATAGCTAAGTGTGTATGGTTAAGTGCGTATGCTTTAGAGCGCATTACTCAGTACACGTGACTCAGTTCATATAGCAGGGCACTTGGATTAAGGCATAGGTCTTACTATCGATAATTATAAAACAGCGGCGTAGATAATCTACGCCGCTGTTTTATAGGTTGAAGACTTGGTTAAATCTACTTGGTTCGTACGGGTTAGTTAACCAATTAATCCTGCAAACGAAATATCGCTTCAATGGTATCGGTAATGGCGATTTGTCCTTGCTGATAGCTTTGGTTGATTGCCCCTGCATCTGCCATTGCGCGCATTTCTGTGTGACGCTTAGGGACTTGATAGTCGTGATAACGCACTTGCCATACTCCTTGTACCTGAGTGCCAAAACTCTTGGCGATAGCTTGTGCTTTTTCGCGGGCATCTTTAATCGCTAACTCACGTGCTTGTTGCTTGTATTGCGCCTCTTTGCTCGACTTAAGATTGATTTGATTTACATGGTTAATACCTTGCTCAAGCGCGCTATCTAGTAGCTCATTTAGTATATTTAAGTCTCGCACAGTCACTGTGATATCACGGTGCGCCTCGTAACCTGTAAGTTGCCTGCCATTTTCTTTGTCGTAATGATATTGGGCGCGCAAGTTTAGGTTAGCGCTAGCAATATCATTGGTAGCAATTTGGGCTTGCTTGAGTTTGCTGACAAAGGCGGCAACCGCTTTGTCTGATTCAGCCTTAGCTTGTTTGGCATTAGCCGCTTCAACACGCACTGCAACAACAATTTCAGCCATATCTGGTGATACTAAAATCTCGCTACTACCCACAGTTTCAAGGTGAGGAAACTCTGGCGCACTGGCATTTGCCGCGTTTGAGAACAAAAAGCATGAGCTAATAAGCAACGCAACAGCACCAATTTGACCTGCTAGGCGAGAAGGCTGGCGAGACGGCTTTTGAGACAGTTTTTGAGATAGCTTCATAAAATACTCCAAAGAAATAATGTGTAGCTAGTTTGCGTAAACTAACGACTGTTGTATGTGAAAGTTAATCCTATAAACGCAGCAAACCTGAAAAGGGGTTAAAAAATTTAAAATTATTTTTGAGGCTATGATTTAACTGTTGCTAAAGTAAACGAAGCAGTCATATTAGATACTAGGTTGGTGGTAATCGTGGCTTAACAGTTAAGGCAAGATATCAGTCACAATCAATAAGCGTGCGAAAAGGATAACAAGATGGCGATATGGCATTACTTAAAGTTTATGACCATTCACTTAATGGGCTTGTATGCCGTGGTAGTGATCACCCTAGGGCAGGAGTACATAGTCTATGGCTATCTATTATGGACGATATTCTACATCGGCGGTGATGGCATCTTGGGCGATGACACCAGTACGCCTGAGTATAAGTATCCTAAGTTGCTGACCTGGCAATTATGGCTGGCCCTGCCGCTGCTTTGTTTAATTACCTTTGTGTTTTGCTGGCACTTCGCGCCAACCGATATTGCTAACTATGGCTATATTGTTGAGCAGCTAACGGGCTATAACGCCAATGCTGCTAAGAGTGCGACACCTTGGTATGCCAACCTCGTATTATGTGTGTTTGTTGGCTTTGTCATTGGTGTGATTGGTACTGTGACAGGCCATGAGTTAATCCATCGACTAAATGACAAAATATCGCTCACCATTGGCCGCTGGCTACTTGCATTTAGCTTTGATGCGAACTTCTCGATTGAGCATGTGTTTGGCCATCATAGACATGTGAGTACCGACATCGACCCTGCCTCAGCCCCAAGAGGGCGTAATGTTTATCAGCATATTTGGCGCTCTACCATTGATGGCAATATCAGTGCCTGGCGTATAGAGCAGCATAGATTAGCTAAGCGTAAGCAAGCTTTATTCTCCGTTCATAATCAAGCGTTGCGTGGCTATGCCATGAGTCTATTGCTAGTTGTTATTGTCAGTATGCTGACGAGTTGGCAAGGCTTAGCTTTTTTCGTCATTACAGCCTTGTGGGCGAAAGCCACGTTGGAGATTGTTAATTACATGGAGCACTATGGACTGGTGCGTGAGCGCGGTACTCGAGTGCAAGCCTATCACTCCTGGAATACCAATAAGCTGGTTAGCTCATGGTCGTTGTTTAACTTAACCCGTCACTCGCATCATCACGCTAAAGCTCAGGTTAAGTATCAAGACTTAAAACCCTACCAAGATGCGCCAATGATGATCAGCGGTTATCTGTTTACTGTAACCATCGCGATGATCCCGCCACTGTGGCACAAGCTGATGATCCCCAAGCTAAAGGCGTGGGATTGTGAATTTGCATCTGAGGCTGAAAAGGTACTGGCTGATAAAGCCAATCAGCAAACAGGGATGGCAGCTTATATGGCGATGCACGCTAGTTAATGGTTAATGGTTAACGCGCTCCAGCAAGTGATTCATCAGCTTATATCTAAGCTTCTATCTCTACTTTGTCTAAGCTCGCACCTCAACCAAAACTGCTTCAATACTCACTGTTTGTCCTTGCTCTAGCTGACCAATAGCACGGCTTATTGCTGCATTGGCAGGCGTGGCGATGCCATGTTGTTTACCCAAATCCGCAACAGCACCATTTAGAAATTCAATCTCAGTTTTGCGTCCATCTTGAATGTCTTGCCACATAGACGAGCGGGCACTTGGGTCTATATCGAGCATTTGTTTTGCTACACGGGTAAATAAAAAGTCGGGTAAACGCAAAATGCGGGGTAACCATGTTGGTTTTACTTTAGTCAGTTGCGCAATCGGCAACTTGGCTGCGGCGCAGATATCCAACCATTCTTGCATCGCACTGGCGAGCAGCTTGCGATATGGCTTGTGCTCAAGTTGAGTTTTTAGCGGTAAGTCACTAATGGCGTTGATGGCATTATTGAGGTTTAGCAGCAATTTCCCGTGGATGATTGCGTTAATGTCATCACTTGTTTGCGCAGAGTTTAACTGCTCCAGCGCAGTAGTAACCGCTGTTAACTGAGGGTGTTTGGCAAATAAAAATATGCCCTCAGTCGCTTGATGGTATACACCGTTAGCCTTGGTTATCACGTTGAACTGAGTAATACCTTGCACACATGGGCGAGGGATTAGTTGCTCAGCAATTTGCTGCTGACTGCCTAAGCCATTTTGCATGAACACCATGCAGGTTTGTTGATGGCTGATGGCAACTAAGTCTTCAGCAACCAGTGGTAAGTGGTGGCATTTTAGAGTGATAAAAATGATGTCGAATAACTCATTAGCTTCAGAGGCACGAGTAATTACGTTGTCTACTTGTACTCTGTCGGTCTCGCCATTGTAATGGCTTAAACCAATGCCGCCGTTTTCAGTAATTAGTCTCTTGGTGTAGTCACGACCAATAACAGTGACGTTAAATCCTGCCTGCGATAACTTACCAGCTAGATAACAACCAGTGGCACCTGCGCCAAACACGGCTATTCGTAGCGGTGATGTTGGCTCACTCGCTTGGGCGGTAGATGCAGCATTTGGATTTGTATTGTTATTGCTATTGAGCTGGGGCATTGAGCGCACCTTTATTATCTACACAAAATGTTAGGTGTTGGCATCAGTGTTAAATTGGCACACCTTATTACGCCCAGATGTTTTAGCTTGATACATCGCCGCATCCGCATCTGCAATAAGCTTATCGAGCGATGAGCCTGACGAGCTAAAGTCACTGACGCCAAAACTGCCGCTAATGTTGAAGCTAAAACTAGTTTCTTGCGTGCTAATTTGGGTGAGCTTTTCACGGTATTCTTCAGCTATCGCTGCCGCATCTTCTTTGGTGCAGTTAGGTAAGAACAAACAGAATTCTTCACCACCAATACGGGCGAAAATATCTTGTTTGCGCACCATAGGCTTACAGTGCTGCGCCACTTGTTTTAGCACCCAGTCACCGGTTTTGTGGCCGTAGGTGTCATTGATGGACTTAAACTTATCCAGGTCGAACAAAATACAGCTACCCGATTGCGAGTACTTAAGGCATTTGGCAATCGCGCGGTTCGCTTCTTGAGTGAAGTGGCGGCGGTTGAACAGGCCGGTTAAACCGTCATTCTGTGCCAGATGGCGCAACTTAGCCTGAGTCGTTTTACTGCGATAAGCGAAAATCGACAGCAGTGAAATCGCGAGGATGAGTAGGGCGATAAACAGGCGGTTATTCTCAGCCTGAACCTTGTCGTATTTCTGTTTTAGTAACAGCAGGTTATTCTGCTGGCTTAAATACTCGATGTGACTGCGCTGCTCGGCAGCTCGATGTTGTGCCAGCTGGAACGCAAGGTGCTTGGTTTTAATATCGTCCAAATAGGCTTTGTCAGCCTCTGCGTATTGTTTGAAGAACTTCAATGCTGCTTCGGTGTCACCACGCTGCTCAGCCAAACTATAAAGCACTTGATTGGCGATAACTTTTGATTCGGAACTGCCGAGTGTTTTGGCATAGCTTAGAGTTTTTAATGCGAAACTCTCTGCTGTTTCATTGTTGTTTAAAGCGAAATGAACTTGAGAAAACAAGCTATATGCATATGCCAAGATTGGAGCATACTGAGTTGACTCAAACAATGACTGATGTTTTTCAAGTTTGGACTTAGCCGCTAAATAATCATTTGATTTAATGTACACATCGGCTTCGATAATATATATGCCGCTCAACAACACTGGTTCATTTGCTTTTTCACACGATTTTATAGCGGAACCAACGAGTTCAGTGTCTTGGTTTAGTGAGCCTAGTTTGAACCTTGACTCGACCATGTGCTGAAGAGCAAAACAGTGCTCTCTTCCACTTTCAACTGACAAAGTCAGCTTTTCTGCATAGTCAAGACCGAGCTCGTATTGTCCTAGCTGATTATAGAAAACGCTGTTGACCAGCAGCCCCATATCAAGCAGTTCTTTTTTATCTATAGCTATCATTGCTTGCTGAGACTGAAGCAGGTGCTTGAGTCCTTTATTCCAATTTTTAGAAATTGCGTAAATGTTCACTAGTGAAAGGTTTGCTCGATAAACAACTTCTTTTGGAAAATGCGCTTGGTTAACGATATTCTCGTAAATGCTTATAGCCTCTTTGAAATCACCTTCAAACGACTTTTGATAAGCAAGTAGATATTGATAGTATCCAAGTTGTGCGGGAGTTAGCTGTAAATGGCTTTGTTCTAATTCTGTTAGGATACTTTTGAATTCTTCTGGATTGCTACTTCGAATTTTATCTGCTTTTTCTAGCAAATTATCCAAGTAATTAGCATTTAAGTTTGTCGACAAGCTAAAGGCGAAGATAAATATCGACATTTTTAACAACTTACTGAACATATTTATCTTCGCTCTTGATTATGCTTGCAATAAAAGAGATGAGGTTTCGGAGTCAGGTTTCGTTTCTGACTCTTTATCATCCTTTGGCTTGTCGTCTTTTGCTGGAACCATCATGCATACCACATCTGCACATACATCTAGCTCATCGTGTAGCGCTTGCGTATCTTGGTTAATCAGTGCTTGCTTTTGCTCCGCTGAGATTTCAGCTTGAGCAATTTCTTGAGCCAGTTGCTGCGCATCTTGTAGCTGAGCATCTTGACCCATACGCTCTAAAAGTTGAATGATATTTGACATCTTATCTCCTTAATTTTTATTGCAAATCCTACTAGTACTTTGCAAATGTCGTTGGTTTACTATTAAGTTCTTGCTATCTAACTTTAAATATCCCAGTTAGCTAGCCTTTTATTCTGTTACAGCCTCAGCTTGGGCGAGGAGCTCAGCTTCTAGCAGTTCTATTCGTGCAAGCATATCCGTGTTTTGTTGCAGCTTTTCGCTTGGCGGTATAACTAGCGTTGTGTGCTGGTGGACCTGCGCTTTAGCTAGTTCGCCTAACGTCACCGTTTGCTGGCGTACTTTATCGATAGGTAATACCGCCGCTTCATACAAAATTACTTCATGCTGTGCAGGGTAGGTTTCTAGCAGCAATTCGACTAGAAGCTGCCTATGAGCACAGCCAGTTTTAAAGCGGCCTAGAGACATGTCTCCAGCCACACCTACTTGCCATAAAATTAAATAGGCCGATGGGTCGAGCTGACGGCGATAAAACATAAACTGGCTGGCTTCGTATTGCTGGCATCCTACCCGACCTGGATCTATGCCAAGATCTGCAAATAAGCAGTCTTCGGCAGATATACCGGGTAGCATTTTGGCATCAAAGCCTTCTTTTTTAGCTTGTGCAATCGCGACATGGGGGGCTTTGGCAAATACGCCTGGGTGACCGTAAAATGCACCGACAACATTTTTACCAAGGCGAACTTGCTCTAGCATGGCATCGACCCATTGTTGATAGGTTGTGTTACGTGATTTTCCTTGTTGATAGTATTTCTGTAAGTCGCGCACGTCATGGTGCATTTCTTGTAACCATAGGCCAACGATGGCATTAGACACGCCAGAAAACACCACATCTGCATTATCGATATAGCTTTTGCTAATTGGGCTAATGTGGGCACCTAGTGTCATGCCAAGGCCGACGCAGGTTAGACTTCCTTTCATTGTAATAGCGCCTAAGGTTACTGGTTTGTTGGTTTTTTTACGTTAAGTTAACAGTTTGTGCGGCGTATGGGCAGTTAAAAATGCCATTTTTCAGCCTCTAGATAATAAATGAGCGATTTTTGCACTGTATTGTCACCGTTATCGGTATTGCGTGCTGATTCATAAGTAAAATTTAATCGTTCGAGAATTCGTTTTGTTGCAAGGTTGGTGGCATTGAACTCTGCATATATTCGCTTGAAATCTAGGCATTTAAACCCATAAGAGACTATAGCTTTCGATGCGGCAATAGTGTGGCCTTTGTTATTTGCCGATTGAAGCAACATTATTCCAGCTTCTGCATGTTCTGGAATCGAGTTTCTCTGTTCCAAACTCTGCAATCCAATGGCTTTACCTTGATGCTCAATGACCCACATCCAGTAACGGTAGTCTTGGTCATGGGTTCGAGTTAGCGCCAACTCGAAAGTGTTAGCCAATTGCTCAGCATCAAATGGTGCACAAATTTTACGCATGGTTTTCTCATCGCCATAGAGTGAGGCAAATAGCGCAAAGTCATCTTTGCTTAACAGGCGCATCTTGAGTTGTGGGGTGGCAAAGTTTAATTGCATCTGTTTGCTAGGCCTCTACTTGCGGTAATACGCCATGTGGCGGTTTTTGCTCGGCGAAGCGAATTACTCCTGTGCCATGTTCTTCGCGGTCAAAAATCACATAGTAATTATTGAGTAGCGGCAAGCCGACCAGGGTTTGGTTGGCCCAGCTTGCAAGTTTGCCAATTATTTTGAAACACGCTTTGCCTTTGGCTGGCGCGTTTACCTGCCAGTAGTCATGTGGCTTGCAGGTGAGCATCATAGGCTCTGGGTTATCTGGGTCGTGGTGATGGTCATCATGGTGATCGTTGTGAGGCGTACCGTCACACTCGCTATGCCCTGCAAATACAAAGGTAATATCTGGCCAGAGCGTTAGATCTAGCTCGCTGGCATCAATGCCAACATCTTGGTAAGTCAAATCGACAAAAGGGGCAATTAAGTTTAAGTAATCTTGCACGGGTAAACCTGCTGCTTGTCGCTGCTGCTTTAGTTCAGCCAGATTACGCTTAAAGCCTTCAAATAACACGTCGGTCAGCATTATGCCGCTAACGCCAGTATCGACAATGGCATTCGTTAAAAAGTAGTCGTATTGGGGTTTTAATGGCGCAGCTTCAATCATGTCGAAGTCGCCAACTTTTATGCCAAGCAAGGTGACGTTGTAGTGCACGTCGTGCTCTACTTTAATATGTTGAAATTCGCCTTGATACAGCTGGGTTTGCTCTTTACCGCCGCCGAGAATTAACCAGCCTTGGTTGAGTGGATCTTGCTTTAATTGTTCTGTAGTTGGGTTGTCAGTGGCATGGTGAATACTGCTGCGCTGAGAATAAAAAGCAAACTTGTTAGCACACAAACCTTGAGTTTCTAATTCGGTAAAGTAGGGGATGATGTCTTGCTCTGGTTGCTCTCGAAGAAATGCTTTAAAGCGAGCCAGATCGTTGCTACTAAAGGCATCGTCACATTGCGCTGCTTCGACTTGTGCGTTGGCATTATTGCTTTGCTCTTGCTTCTGTTCATGGGCTATCTGGATTTCGCTATGTTCATGCGGGCAAACAGAGCCAGGTTCGGCAAATGGCCAGGGGTAGGTGACAGCCGGGTCGTGACCTTCTTCGGTAAGGTACTCGGTTAAGTCATAGCCTGGGTTAAGTTGGCGATATGCGAGCCCCAAAATACCATTGGCCTGAGCAAAGGTTTTACGCTGCTCCATGATTGAGACTATGGCTAATGGGCATTGCTCAAGGGTGATGGAGAACACATTGTTACTTATGGTGACATCAGTGTGTACCAAAGGGCCATCCCAACCGCCTAGGCCATATTTAACCGCTTGTGCGTATGGCGTTGCGGTTAAACTCGTGTCGTTTTCGGGTTTGTAGGCGAGTTGACCGACAACTAGGGTGCTACTGCCTGTATCCACAATCAGGTTTACCGGCGTTTTCTCGCTACCAATTTCAAATGTAACGCAGTAGCCGCCCTTGGCATAAATATTAACCAAGGGTAAGGCTAATGGGTGAGAGTTACTCATGTTTGCAATCCAGTGCTTTTTATTTTTGTCCCGTGTTAGTTCTGCCGAGCATTATTCGATAATTCTCAGTATTGCTGGCTAACACATTGCCGCTGTTGGCATTCGCGCTTTACTCAAGCTTTGTCTAATCTACACTAACGGCACGATATCTCGATAAGTTTTTAGCTTATTTCACCTGAAAGTACTAGGGAAGTATTAGTAGCTTGGGCTAGCCAAAATTCGATTAATCAACTATTGCAATCCAGCCTCGACAATTTTTGCGCTTTTTTGATGTAAGCAGGCAGCAAAAGTCGCTGATTTGATATAGAATTCGCCGCACAAAAATTAGAGGGGGTTCACCAATGTCAGATAAATTATATATTAGCGCTCAGCAGCTACTTGAAGACTCGTTCAAAGTCGCTGCTCAAGTATATGAAAGTGGCTTTAGACCGCAGTTTATTGTGGGTATTTGGCGTGGTGGTGCTCCAATTGGTATCGCGGTACAAGAGTATTTTGACTTTAAACAAGTTGAGACTGACCACATTGCTGTGCGTACCTCTTCTTACTATGGTATTGGTACCGACAAGCAAGATAAAAATATTAAAGTACATGGCCTGCATTACATTATTGAAAATGCTAACGCTGACGACGGTTTATTGATTGTTGATGACGTGTTCGACTCAGGCCGCAGTGTTGATGCGCTGATTAAAAAGCTAAACAAGTTTATGCGCTTAAACACGCCTAAAGATATTCGTATTGCTTGCCCTTACTACAAGCCAAAGAACACCAAGGTAGATTTGAAGCCTGATTACTTCATTCATGAGTCTGAAGAATGGCTAGTGTTCCCGCATGAAGTGTCTGGTTTAACGCCGGATGAAATTGCTAACGGCAAGTCCGATTTAAAGAACATCCAAGATTTATTTATCTAAGCTGGGTATTTTTAACTCAGTTTTGTTAGAATAAGCTCAATTAGTTTTATTGATAAGAGTGCGTCAACAGTGGTGTTGGCGCACTTTTTTATCTTCTTGCGATGAATAACCCTATGGCTTCTGTAGAAACTTTTAACCCTGCAACATTCCAAACTCCTGCTCAGGAATCTCGCGAGCTAGTGTTGGATAACGCAAAAATTACGCCGGCAGCAGACGGCAGTAAACGTCAATTAGAATTGTTAGCTCCGGCGAAAAGTGCTGACTATGGTATTGAGGCGATCCGCCATGGTGCCGATGCAGTATACATTGGCGGCCCAGCTTTTGGCGCGCGCCATAATGCTGGTAACAGTGTTGAAGATATTGCGCGTTTATGTGCCTTTGCCCATCAGTATCACGCCCAAGTTTTTGTGGCGTTGAACACCATTTTAATGGATGACGAGTTAGATAAAGCGCAGCAGCTAATTTGGGATTTATATCATGCGGGTGTTGATGCGTTAATTATTCAGGACATGGGCGTATTGCAATTAGATTTGCCACCAATTGCGCTGCATGCCAGTACGCAAATGGATAACCGTACTCCTGAAAAGTCGGTGTTCTTAGAGCAAGTCGGCTTTACTCAGGTGGTGTTAGCTCGTGAGCTAAATCTGCCGCAGATTAAAGCCATTGCCGATAACACCAAGATGAAGCTTGAGTACTTTATTCATGGTGCGCTTTGTGTGAGCTACAGTGGGTTATGTAACTTGAGCCATGCGTTTTCTAACCGCAGTGCTAACCGTGGTGAGTGTTCGCAGCTATGTCGCCTGCCTTGTAATTTGGAAACCCGTGACGGTGAAGTGCTTGCTGAAAACCAGCACTTGTTATCGCTAAAAGATAATAACCAAACCGAAAACCTTGAAGCCTTAATTGATGTTGGTGTGACTTCATTCAAGATTGAAGGCCGCTTAAAAGATATTACTTACCTTAAAAACGTCACCGCACATTATCGTCAGCAGCTTGATGCGATTATCGATCGTCGTGATGACCTAGAGTCTATCTCTCATGGTCGCTGTGAGTTTAACTTCACGCCAGATCCTGACAAGAGCTTTAACCGCGGTAAAACAGACTACTTCGTCACTGAGCGTACCCAAACGATTGAGCACTTTAGCTCGCCTAAGTTTATTGGTGAGAAAATCGGCCGTATTAAGCGTATGGGCAAAGACTTTATTGAGATTGATACCACTGAAGCGGGTAAAGACATCACCTTTAATAATGGTGACGGCCTTTGTTACTTTGTTGAGCATTTTGAAAAGCAGCGCTTGTCTGACGATAAAATTGCTGGTCTAAGGGTGAATCGCGCTGATGGCAATGTGCTGCATTTCACTGAAATGCCAAAAGATTTAAAAGTCGGCGTGATGATGTTCCGTAACTTTGACCATAAGTTTGAGTTAGGGTTAAACAAAGAGTCAGCCAAGCGCAAAGTGGCAGTTGATGCATTGTTAACTGATACCGATAATGGCATCGCACTGACTATGCGTGACGTTCATGGCTTTGAAGCGACAGTAGAGTTAGAGTGTGACAAACAAGCCGCTAATGACCAGGCGAAAACCGCAGCTAACTTGAAAAAGCAATTGGGCAAGTTAGGTTCAACTGACTTTGTGCTTAATCAAGCCAAGCTCCAAACTGAGCAAATGTGGTTTATGCCAGCCTCGCAAGTGAATGAGCTGCGCCGCGAAGCCATTGAAAAGCTAACGCAGGTGCGTATTGACGGTTATCAGCGTCCAACGCGTGGTGAGTATGATGCGAGTGCCACTTACCCACAAAAGTCGCTGAGTTTCTTATCGAATGTTGCCAACGAAAAAGCTCGTAGCTTTTATGAGCAACATGGTGTGATTCAAATTGAAGACACCTATGAGAAAAATAAGATCCTCACCGATGCGCCGTTAATGGTGACTAAGCATTGCTTACGTTACAGCTTTAATTTATGCCCTAAAGAAGTTGAAGGCATTAAAGCTGAGCCGATGCACCTAGATATTGGCAAAGACAAGCTTAAGCTAGTGTTTGACTGCCAGAAGTGCGAAATGATGATTGTTGGCTCGAATCAGTTAGTTAAGCGTTAGTTATCGTTAAAACGATAAATGGGTTAAAAGAAAAAGCCGAATATGCCGCATCAGTGCTGCTCATATTCGGCTTTTTTGATTTTTGCTGTTGGCAACCGCTACAACTAAAGGTCATAAATTCTGCTAATATAGTGTTAAATAAAACAATTTTTATCCAATCCTGTTATTGATAGGATATACTGTTTAGATATTGGACTATCTTTTAGATAAACAATTGCACCTTTCGCGCAACTATCTTTGCGCCAAGTGAGCAATGATTTAGGGCATGGACGATGAATAAACCGACTCAGCTAGCACTGATTGGAGGGCTTATATTATTAAGCACTCCACTTGTTGTGAGCGCGGTTGATAAGTCTGTGCCAGTTAATCAAGCCCCTCAACAATCCCATGTTTTACCTGCCATTGGCTCTGGCGAGCAAGAAGATTTAGGCATGCCGCAAAACGTGCAGCAGCTAACTAAGTTCGCTAAGCAGTTCGGCTTTTTACCTCCGCAAGATTGGAAGCTGGCGTTTCATGAAATCTTAGGTGATATGTTTATGGCGGAGTTTATTCCTGCTAACGAATCACTTAACGACTGGAGCGGCATGGTGTGTATGCAAGGCTTTAAAGGTTTAGCGAATGATGTTGACCCTGAGCGCTTTTTAGACACCATGGCAGATAAATACCGCGACCATTGCGAGGGCGAGATTATCTACCACAAGCTTGGTGGATCAAAGGTTGATGACTTAACCGCTGTGCATGGCATTCTTGGCTGCACTGTCATGCCAAACATTCATCACGCCACACCATTTGCACCGCAAACTTTTTTAACCAAGCTCAAAGGTGAGATAGGCTACTTTACTGTGGTGAGCGGCAGTGAAGATATGTACCTGATCCACAAGTCGATGCGCACTAAAACCTTTACCGTTGAAAACGCGCCCATCACCGTTGAGAACTACCGCGAGTTTATGGCAAAGGATTAAGCTGTTTCCTCAACTTTCCTCTTTATATCTTCTTTTTTTGGGTTGTCAGTTTACCCCCCGATAGCAAGCTAAGCTTATCGATAGGTTAGTAGAATTTTATTTTTTCAATATTTTATAGGTTGTTTTGTTGCGTGTGAGTTGGTAATCGATCCTGCTTATTTTCAATTCTACTTATCAAAAAACTGTCTTGGTTACTGCATCGTTATTAAGAGATCTCATTCAAAGTGTTTTAGATACAATTAGATTGTTATGTTTCAATGTTGTTGCGGTGAACTTTATTCTTAAGTAAGGTATTCACGTTTATATGGATGTTTTTTGTTCAAGGAAGAATAAATGCCAGCTTTACTGCGTATGCATGCTGTTTATATAGCATTCAAGTTAACCTTTCTGCTGTTCTTTTTACCTGTTGAGTCTTTTGCTTTTTCTGGAGGTGGCTTTACTCCACCACCAGTATTGACTTTAAATGGCAGTAAAAGTGGAAGTAATGTTTTTCTTGAGTGGTCTATGTCGTGTGATGTTCATCAAGTGAACATTCAAGAGTCACTTAATGGGCAAACTTGGACGACGGTATATTCGGGTGTTGGTAATGCAAGTGGTGGTGGCATTATGAGTATGCAAGCCACAACAAGTAGTATTGGTGGATGCATTAACTGGGATCCTAATAGGCATGTTTATTTAAGCAATAAGGCGTTACCGAGTTATTCATATCGAATAAATGCGTGCTCCTTAGGCGGCTGTAGTGCGTACAGTCTAGTTAAGCAAGTAGGCGTGTCTGCCCCTCCAGTTCCATCAGGCATTTCTGTTCCTTCTACAAATTCGTCAGGTACTTACAGCGTTTCTTGGTCTGCATCTTCAGGTGCAACTGGGTATCAACTACAAAGACAGGTGAATAATGGCGCTTGGTCAGCAATATACTCAGGTAGTAACCGCTCATTCAAGTCGCAAGGAATGATGTCTGGAACCTATCGATATCGTGTTAGAGCATGTTCGACAAGCTGCAGTGCCTGGAAGACTTCATCGAGTTTTGATGTATCGATTTCTATTGGTGGGTCAAATTGGAAAGACTTTACTAAAGTTACAGTGCCGGATGACTATGGCTCAAATCAGCCTCCTTCAGAAAGTGTGAGTTTAAAAACCGCCGTCATGGATGGACAAGCAAGCGTTAGCGGTGGTCAAGCAAGTTATCAAATACCTATTCAATTACCCCCAGGGCGTAACGGAGTTCAACCACAAGTATCGCTGAGTTATAACTCTCAATCAGGCAATGGTATTGCTGGTGTCGGTTGGTCGTTGAATGCAGGCTCCTCAATTTCTCGCTGTGGTGCCACATTTGCTCAAGATGGATTCACACGCTCGGTAACATTTGATGATTCGACGGATCGACTTTGCTATAACGGTCACCGCCTTATAGCGGTATCAGGCACTTATGGTCAGAGTGGCACTACTTACCGAACTGAAATGGATAGCTTCGTAAAAGTCGTCCAAAGCTCTCACATTAATAGCTCCAGCAGCTACTTTACTGTGTACTACCCTGATGGTCATACGGCAACCTTTGGCAGAACCTCCAACAGTCGCTTTGTACCTGCCGGCTTATCAACACCGCTCACCTGGAAGATTTCTCAACAGTCTTATTCCAATGGTTCTAATACCATTGACTATGAATATGATAATTCAATTGTGGGTGAGCACCTTTTATCGAAAATTTATTATACGGGAACTTCTAATTCACTTGGTGCCAGAACCGTTCACTTTGAATATGAAGCAAGGCCCGATGAAAGTACAACCTTCCTATCTCGTGGTGCAATCAAAATTAAGCGCAGATTGAAATCGATTACATCGAAGTTAGGAAGCTTAGAGTCTGTATCAGAGTTTGTTCTCTCGTATAAGTCGAGCAAAGGGACAAACCGTAGCTTATTACAAAGTTACAAAAAGTGTGTAGATACTGAATTTGGTATAGAGTGCACACCTTCGGTTTCTCTGGGTTGGAAGGATAGTCGAAAGTGGGGAAGTGCTAGTGCATTATCTTTTAGTGGACAGAGAGTATTTCAAGATGCGAATGCAATAAGAGAAGTTATTCCAGTAGGGGATGTCAATGGTGACGGTGTTCTTGATTGGCCAGGTTACAATACGAACGCAGAAGCTGAGCTAACTTCTTATAATGATTCTACTTTCAGAGACTCTTGCCATTATTATCACGAAATTGCTACGTACAACTGCGTCAGTTTTGATTTAGATGCCGATGGCATTACTGACCCCTACAGGATAAGTAATGGCTTTTTAGAGGTTTATTTTTCACACACGGATGCAGGTTACCGTTCTACAAATATCCCACTTGCAAATGTTGGCACATCTAGAAGTGACAGACTTTATGACGCTAAGGATATCAATGGTGATGGCAGTATTGACCTTATTATTTACAGGTACGATGCGGTTTCACCAAGGTTAGAGTTATATACTCATAATCGGTCTTCAACTGCACCGTTTTATTCGAGCAAGCAAACTATTTTCACCTTTACGACTAAGCCACTTGGAAATGAAAGAGTTGCAACAAACTCTGTAACTTTTGTTGGTGACGTTGATGGAAATGGTTTGGAAGACTTGATGGTTAGCCAAGTCAACGTCGCACGTTTAGGCTCATTACCTGTCCCCAACCCTGCTAGATTTCTTTTAAACAACAGCCGCGGAAGCAGCATCGACTTCACTAGTTTCGAGGTCCCGGCAAGCATTGGAAATCCGAGTTTATCGGTTGATGGTGCGGCATCTATCTTTAATTACTTAATTGATATTAATGGGGACGCTCGCGCAGACTTCTTAACGTGGAGCAAGGGAGGTTTGTATGCTCGAATTAATCGAGGTGATGCTAGTTTTTTTGAACCAGTTTCATTGGGCGGTAGTGGGATATTGGAGTCCAGAACTTATGACACTTTAGTTTCAGCAAATCAGTTTGAGCCGTTTACAATTGAATACCCAAAATACTATGCAAGCTTGAGGGTGGCTGACGTTAATGGCGATGGCAATAATGAACTAGTATTTCCCGGAAAAAGAATTGTCCAAGCTTGTACTAAAGTATGGGATAACTGGGTATACGGTAAAGCCGGGCCAGTTGAGAAGACTCTCTGTGGCGATGATATTTACGGCACATATCACCCTTCTAGAGCAGAGTTCCCTACTGCGCCTATTGATGCCAACAAACATGATGACTCGATTTACCAATATGACGCAATATATTTTGACGTTAACTCCGAGT
The DNA here is from genome assembly GCF_012263345.1 of Shewanella sp. WXL01. Lineage (NCBI taxonomy): Bacteria > Pseudomonadati > Pseudomonadota > Gammaproteobacteria > Alteromonadales > Shewanellaceae > Shewanella > Shewanella sp. WXL01. Next base: position 1,089,804 of record NZ_JAAIKQ010000001.1, read on the forward strand.
CCGATATATCAATTAGTAAGAAGAGTACTCAAATTGTAGGCTCGGCGACGGAGTTTGCGCTAACTGACGCATTTGGTGATGGTAATCTCGATGCTATTTTTATCTATGCAGAAAGAGGGCGAAACTGGATTAAGAATAAAAGCTCGAGCCCGTTTGGAAGTGATTTTGGCGCGTATATCGTTCGAAACTATGGTTCTGGTTCGGGGTATTCAGAAAGTGATTACGCACCTTCAGATTATCTCGGGTCTATAACCGATGGTTTTGGCAGTCGTAGTGAGTGGCGTTATCTTCCGCTATCGACCGGAAAAAGCGGCGCAGGGCAGGATAAATTGTACCAAACCGACCATGACTATGTCGGCGACGGCTATATTCACTTCGCATCAAGCATGTATGTCGTTCAGTCCTTCAAACAGTCAAATGGTCAGGGTGGAACCAACGAAACTCAATATGCTTACAAAGGGGCTATGTACAACCTTCAAGGGCTAGGGTTTACAGGGTTTAATCAGATCTGGGAAAAAGACATGCAACGGGGAAAAACCGTGCATTCTACGTTTAAACAAAAGTTTCCAGAAATCGGCTTACTGACTAAGCAAACCGTAAAAGTAGGCTCAAGACTAATTTCTCAAACTGACAACACATGGAAGGATAACCCTGCTCATAATGTTTCTGGAGTAGAAAGTCGTTACTTACATAAATCCATAAACCAAACATGGGATTTAAATGGGGTTAGGTTAGCTAAAACACAAACTGTGGTGAATGATGCCGACATTGACGCCTATTCAAATATTGAGCGCAGGACGAAATACCATTGGGATTATATTGGCACACAAAGCATTCGCTATGTTTCTGTTGAGTTAGCCGATTACGTTCCAAGTGAGTCCAATTGGTGGATTAACAAATATAACTGGAAGAAAATCTGGTACGGCAAGGTTATCCGCAATTGGTCTGATGATCCATTTACTGGAAGTGATGTTTCCAGTTGGCAGACAACAACTGTTAATACCTGGGACTCAACCCATCGTAAACCCACTAAAACAACGGTTACTGCGAGCGGAATCGGTAGTAGTTGCAATCGTGTTGAAGAATTAAGCCTAAACACATACGGCATGCCTAATTGGGTACAAGTGACTGGTCGCTCAAGCTCATGTGGTTCGCTGCCAGTCAGAAAAACACAATTTACCTACACTAAAAACGGCACAAGTGCAGCATCTGACGGTTATCTGCCTTTTGTGGTCACTAATGCAAAAGGCCATAAAGCCACAACGCATTACGATATGGGGCTTGGGCTACCCGTTAAGGTGATAGACCCAAACAACTTGGTCACAACCACTCAGTATGATGGGGCTGGTCGTCCAATTGAGGTTGCATCAACTGGCAAGCCTACGCAATATTTACGTTACCTTTGGGCGAACGAAGGTGATAATCAACCATTTACGGTAAATACCGCCAAGACTGTCGTAAGGGTGACTGCAGCTGGGCAGCCTACAACTGAAAAGTATGCTGACAGTTTAGGCCGTGAAGTTCGTATTGCGACTCAAGGGTTTGATGGGGGATACCAATATGTCGATAAACACTATGATGCGCTAGGGAGGTTAACAAAGGAGTCAACACCATATGGAAATGGAAGCAGCGCCGAATATACCCAGTATTTTAATTTTGATGCGCTGGATAGACCCGGCTCACGAAGCATACCTAACGGTACTTCTGGTGGTTTGACATCGGTTTATACTTATTATGGCACTAGAACAGACATAGACGTTGAAGGTCGCTCAATGTCACGCACCTATGGCGCAGGCGGTTTGTTGTATGAAACCGTTGACGCAAAAGGCGGAACAAATCGCTTCTCCTATGATGGTGCTAAGCGGCCGCTGGTTATCCAAGACGCTAACAAACAAAATATAATCGCCAGCTACAACGGTTTTGGTCATAAAACAAAAGTCATAGACCCTAACCAAGGCACCACGTTATTTGGATACAACACCTTTGGTGAGCTAGATAAACAAACCGATGCAAATGGTGTGGTACAAACATTTACATTTGACCAACTTGGTCGTATTTCGGTAAAGAAAGTCACAGGTGGCAACGCTGCTGATACGTCAACTTACACTTGGGATACGGTCAAAAAAGGCTTGCTGACATCAGAAAAAAATGCAGATGTAACACGCACCTATGGCTACAACACGCGCAGCCAATTAACCAGTATGACAGTTAGCGTGAATGGTATTAGTCATACGATTAAGCATCAATATGATGGTTTCTATGGTCGCCCTAAAGCATTGGAGTACCCAAATGGGCTGACGCTTAAATACGGTTATAACGACTTTGGTTATTTGGAAAGCACATCAAATGCCGCATCGGGTTACGTGTATCGTCATATCACCAATATGAATGAGCAAGGCCACATCACAGGCGCGCAACTTGGCAACCAGGTGATGACGCAAACCAACCTATACAACCCAGAAGGCACCTTAAATTACACTAAAGTTGATACCGCACTCGGCTTAATCCATGCTCATTACTACGATGAGTATGACAGCTTTATGAATATTAAAGATGAGCATAACGGTGTGACAGGGTTAAGGAAGCAATATAGCTATGACACATTAAATCGCTTAACAACCTACACGTTTAGTAATAACAACCCAACCTATACTGCGACGGTAAACTATGACTATGACAGTGTGGGTAACTTCCTAAAGAAAACCGACTACAGTGCCAACATTGCAAACGCATACCGTTACGGCGTTGATACAGGGTGTTCATCTAGCCAAAATGCCGGGCCAAACGCAATTTGTAGGCTAACAAAGCTCAACGGCAGCAACGTGAGTTTCCAATACGATAAGCGAGGAAACCTGCTGACAGGTGATGGCTTGAGCCTTGTTTATAACGAAATGGACAAGCCGATATCTATTAATCGCTCCGGTACGACAACAACGTTTAGGTACGGCAGTGACGGGATGCGTGTTAAGCAGACACGCAGCTCAGATAAAGTGACAACCTATTACGTCGATAAGCTATATGAGGCAGATAACGATGGTAGCTGGCGTGCATACATTGAAGACGTTGCAGTATTAAGTTACACCCCGAGTCGTAAGCATCTACTGCAATACACCTTACGAGACCGTTTAGGCAGTGCCACAACACTCGCAAACCATACTGGCGATATCGTTACGCAACGCTATTTTGACCCGTTTGGCCGAACAGCGAATATGGGAGTGAGTCACCGTAGTGATATTCTTAACAAGAATACTGATAAATCTAGGCATGGTGATTTAGACATAACCAATCGTTATCGTCGTGGCTTCACCGATCATGAACATATGAATGAGCAGCAGCTTATTCATATGAACGGTCGGGTGTACGATTACAACATTGGCCGCTTCTTGTCAGTTGACCCGTTTATACAATCACCTACATCTACGCAGTCGCCTAACCCTTATTCCTACATCATGAATAACCCGTTAGCGGGAACGGATCCGACAGGGTATGTGGCGGAGGAGCCAGAGCTAGAGAAAATTGAATACACCAAAAAAACGGAAAAGGTTGCTGTAACGGGTTCTAGGATTAAGAGAGAGGTAACGTCTTCAGTGTCCGGAACTGCAACATATTCTAATGGAGCTACACAAACGTTTACTGCAGACTTCAGTGGCGGAAAACTTTCTAGTGCAAGTGTTAGCGAGATTTCTAATGCTGGCAGCTTAAAGCAAGTTGCCGCTAAGCAAGAGAGCCTAAGTGATACTAGTGTCGATTACGCACAACAAGCTTTAGATTTTTATGAATCAATAGATGCAGGAAATCTTCTTTCTAGTGCCTCTACGGCCGGAGCTGCGGCGGATCTAGCTTTTAGCGGCAACTCGTTAGTATCGACTAAAGGTGCAGCAACGGCATTATTTGCAACTGGAGTGACCATGAATGAGTGGACAACTGTTAGAGGGGCTTCGCAATCTGCTGGCTCTTATAGTTTAAATAATATAGGGGTTATGGGAAAAATAATTGGCGGTGTAACTGGTTCGGCAATTTTAGGACATTCATTTGTGTCAAATTTCTATAATGCTAATCAGGGGCATATTTCTTATTCAGAGGGGATTACAAAGTTCTTCTTTGATGCTTCAGCTATAAAAGTTGGAACTAGCTCCCCATATGGACTAGCAGTGGCGACAGTTTATGGGGTAGTCGATATGAATTATAGTAATGATAAAAATATTACAGGGATCATTCAGCTCAAGCGGGATGTTGTTAAGCACTTTGAAAATAGGTATGAACAACCAAAAAATCAGCTGCCTTACACTCAAAATCCGTACAATTTATTTCCAAGATTTTAATTATAATGGAGGTTGTGGGAATGTTATTTAGTGTGTTTAGGGTTTTCGTTAGGGGAACTTATATTGGGCATCAATTATCATGGGGGAAAAACAAGGCTATGTTTTTCACTCGGATAAATATCGGTTTAATATTGGCAATAATCACGTTGCCATTGAGTGTATATGTAAGCGTTGGTGCTTTTAATAATTTATCTCTGATTGTTGGGATTGTGCCAGTTGTTAGTGGGGTTTTATACATTATGGTGTCCAATAAATGGATGGCAGACGAGTCTCTCTACCCTGATGCACAGAAAATGAATGTTACCAATATAAAAAGGGAGAAGTTTTATTCTAATTTGATTTACTTTTTTGTGTCGGTGTTATTTATTATTTTATCTTGGTGGGTGGCCTATGTACACCATAAATAAAAATAAGGCAATATTATGGGTATGCATGGTTATTGAATATTGTAAAACACTAAACTACGCTTATTGAAGTTGCTTTTTAATTGAAAAGGATTTCAAGATGGCAAGGCCGAGGAAGACGTTGGTGAGTTTAGAAAATACGCCTTACTACCACTGTGTATCACGTGTGGTGCGTAAGGCATTTTTGTGTGGATTCGATAAATCTACAGGTGATGCCTATGAACATCGCAGAGAATGGGTTGAGTCTCGGGCAAAGTAAGGTGCCACCCATTGCTAATGGCAGTAATATAACCATCTTTACATACAGCCCCATTTTTGGGCTTTTTTGATAAAATATGGCCACCCATAGTTATTGAATATTAAAAACACTAAACTACGCTTATTGAACTCGCTTTTTTACTGAAAAGGATTTCCAGATGGCAAGGCCGAGAAGGACATTGGTGAGCCTAGAAGATACGCCTTACTACCACTGTGTATCACGTGTGGTACGTAACGCGTTTTTGTGTGGGTATGATAAATCCACAGGTGATGACTATGAACATCGCAGAGAGTGGGTTGAATCTCGTATTCTTGAGTTATCAACCATTTTTGTCATTGATATTTGTGCCTATACTGTGATGTCTAATCATCTGCATGTTGTGCTTAAAGTTGATACGGATAAAGCCAAAAATTGGAGCGACAAACAAGTTCTTGAGCAATAAAGATAACATGGCCACCCATAGTTATTGAATATTCGCAAGCGCTAAACTACGCTTATTGAACTCGCTTTTTTACTGAAAAGGATTTCAAGATGGCAAGGCCGAGAAGGACGTTGGTGAGTTTAGAAGATACGCCTTGCTACCACTGTGTATCACGTGTGGTGCGTAAGGCGTTTTTGTGTGGGTATGATAAATCCACTGGTGACGACTATGAGCATCGTAGAGAATGGGTAGAGTCTCGCATGCTTGAGCTAGCGCCCATCTTTGCCATTGATATTTGTGCTTATGCCGTGATGTCGAATCATCTGCATGTTGTACTAAAAGTTGATGTAGATAAAGCCAAAAGCTGGAGCAACAAGCAAGTCCTTGAGCAATGGCACAAAGGTTTTAAAGGTACCTTGCTTACTCGCAAGTTCGTTAACGGCGATAAGCTTGAAAGCTTTGAGCTAACAACAGTGAAAGAGTGCATAGCTCAATACCGAGAACGACTCACCGACATTAGCTGGTTTATGCGCTCCTTGTGTGAACCCATTGCTCGTAAAGCCAATCGAGAAGATAACTGTACTGGGAGATTCTGGGAAGGAAGGTTCAAGTCTCAAGCATTACTCGATGAAGCTGCTTTACTTGCTTGTATGGCTTATGTAGACCTAAATCCTGTTAGGGCTAATATGGCAGCTACGCCCGAACAGTCAGACTTCACCAGTATTCAAAGGCGTATCAAGTCGGCAATTAAAGGTGAGCAACCTCAAGAATTGCTGGCGTTTGTTGGTAATGAGCGAATGAATATGCCAAATGGTTTGTTGTTTAGCGTCAAAGACTACTTGTGCCTAGTTGAAGATACTGGCCGGGTAATGAGAGAAGATAAACGTGGTGCGATTAGCGGCAGTACGTTACACATCATCAACAGACTCAATATTCCAGAAGACAATTGGTTAAAAATAAGTACAGAGTTTGAAGTCTTATTCAAAGGAGCGGTTGGCAATTTACCTGCTCTTACTCAGTACTGCGAACACACTCACCGAAAACGACGGCAAGGTGTTGCTAATTGCCAGCGCTGGTTAGCAACCTAGAGTCAATCCCAAATATTTAGCTAAAGTACAAACTCTTATGCGGACTTTTAGTTTGCAGTGTCAGCGTGTCTGAAAAATAAGAAAGTAGGTCGTTTTTTGCTCAGACCAATTCATAAACTTGGTTTATTGCTAGATGGAGTGCGAGGTTGGAGATGACTGACACTTCGATGTGAAATGAAGTATCTTAAGTTTTAATAATGGGTGTCAGGTGATAGTTCTAATCGAGAGGCAATTAAATATGCACTATCTTCGTAGCTTTATTATTGGTGGCTATGCATATTACAGAAATAAAAAGTTTGAGCATGGTAAGGCGGTGACCATGTTAATGCTACCTGTTATTGGCTTGCCCACATTGATTTTGATAGGTATAGGGCTTTATTTATTTCAAGAACTGTCATTTTATATTGATAATTATGCACTTGAGCTAATATTAGTGTTTTTGATAGCCAGTACTTTGGGAACGTATAAGATGGAAAGGTTTTTAGATGTATATAAGGGTGAGGAAGTTTTAACAAGACTGTCAAAAGAAATTCGTATTCATAGTGTGATTGTTTACACCCTGATAGCTGTAAATTTTTGCATTTGGTACTTTCTGAGGTAGCAAATGGTATTTAGCATTTTTTAGCAATTAGCGAGACACCCATAGTTAAAAATATTTAGTCTATCAGTTAAAGTGATTACAAACCCCGTATTTGCGGGCTTTGTTGTTTCTGACCTAGGCTTTGTTTGAGCATTAAAAGGAGGTCACGATGTCGCGTCCTCATAGAACTCTAATTAGCCTTGAACTGTTGTTAATGAGATAGTCCCTGTTGTCATTGGTACAGCCGCGCGATTCGGTGCGCATTCAATAGTTTGCGTTGATAACCAATACGCAGGTAACAAATATGACCACAGGCGTGGTTGGGTTTAATCACTTATTTTCGAACTCATTGGGGGGATTTGCGAGTGACCTAGCCTGTGTTACCACAGCAGCCGTTTTGTTTTTTATCGCGTAGTAATTAGTCAAAAGTGTCATGATTGGTTATAGAATCTAGTTATTTCAAGAAACCATAGTTAATCAGCTAATTATTATGAATCTAGCTCATCATCAGCTATTATCTACAACAGTTTCAGCGGCTTTACAGCAACTCTGCTCCGTCCTAAATGAAATATTCTCTTTTCAGTCGTTTATCGCTCCCGCTGGGGCTGCAACTTGTATATAATCACGCCTCATTCGCATACTGGATGGTATGCGAGTGCAAATGATGATCAATCTTTTGTGGTGCCGATAGTGACAAACACTATTGGATAATCGGGAAAACAGTGTGAACCTGTTACTGCCCCCGCAACGGTGAATGGTGAGAATGTTGGGCGCGGCATTACTTAATGTGCAGCGTTAAAACCGACATTTGTATATCGCTGCAAAGCGATATAGAACCTAAGTCCGGAGACCGGCCCTAAAGATGATTTCGAAGATTTCGGTGGGCAGATCTCGAAGTGTGATATTCAAGTTATTCTCGGTGAAGCTGCTTGCTTATTAACACCTATAAGAAACAACTTGGCTATGTATGACGGCATTCCTGCCCCATTTTTCCTTTTAGGAGTTAAAGGTAAATGGGTACTAAACCAACATTAACTGCATTGGCTATCAGTGCATTCTTTAGCATTTCTTCCGCTCAAGCTGCTGATGAGCAATTAACGGCTTCAAGCGGCGCTAATGACCAAGACATCGAAAAGATTGTGGTCATTGGTCGCAGCGAGCAAACCCCAATTAATATGGCTGCCAATGTGACGGTAATTGACGCTGCAGAGATTGAAATGAGCGGCGCAACTAACATTGAGTCTTTACTGCGCAACCAGGCGGGTATTCAAATTTCTGATAGCAACAGCGGCCCAGTATTTTCAATGCGCGGCTTTGGCTCATCAGGTGCGGCAAACAACACACTCATTTTGGTTGATGGCCGTCGTTTAAATAATATCGATATTTCTGCGCCAACGATTGGTGCAATCCCAGTTAACCTAATTGAACGTGTTGAAGTGCTTTCAGGTAGTGCTGGTGTGCTTTACGGTGACCAAGCCGTTGGCGGCGTTATCAATATTGTGACCCGTGCACCACAAGCCAGCGGCGGTGGTATTGAGCTTTCTGGTGGTAGCTTTAATACGTTAGAAGCTAAAGGTGATATCGCTGGTGAGATTAACGATAACTGGCGTTACTTTTTAGCGGGTAGTCAAAAGAATTCAGACAATTACCGTAAGAATAACGAGAGTAAAACCGCTTCTATTTTAGGTCGTTTGCAATACGCTGATGACGTGCAGGACTTCTTTGTTGAGGCCAACTACTATGATAACCATCGTTTGCTTGCTGGCGCGATTAGTGAAGATGAGTTCAACAAGGACCCACGTCATTCAAATAATGACAGCAGCAAGTATACCCATGAAATGACCAACTCAACGCGTTTGGGTTATGTGCGTCAACTCTCTGAACAGTGGGCAATTGATACAGGTGTTAGTTATACAGATACTTTGACCACAAGCTTTAACTGGTCAGCTAGTCGTAACAAACGCAGCCAATTCGCCTTTTTACCTAAAGCTGTTGGTACTTACCAGTTGGAGCAGGGTGAAATGACCATTGTTGCTGGTGCAGACATTCTTAGCGGCAAGGCTGACTTTTCTTCTATGGGGCGTAGCAATACCCAAACTCAGTTAAGTGGCTATGTCCACGCAACCGTGCCATTAACCAGCAGTGTGTCTTACGTTGTGGGTGGCCGTTATGCGAAAGCAAAAGACGATTTAGTCGACCAAGCGGTTTATCCTGCAGGTGTTGATTTAGACCAGTCAGCTCATGCATTTGAGCTAGGTTTGAACTATCGTCCAACTGAGTCACAACGCTTATATGTGCGCGCAGATGATAACTTCCGTTTTGCTAAGGTTGATGAGCAAGCTTATACACCTAAAGGCGTGGTTGGTCTAAAACCTCAGGTTGGTCGCTCGTATGAAGCCGGTTGGGACTTTGCAAGCGGTGCCAACGCGATTAGCATCAACGCTTACCGTTTAGACCTTGAAGATGAAATCATCTTTGATCCAAGTGCTGAAAAGCCTGAGGGTGGTAACTTCAACGGCGCTAACGTTAACGCGGAAGCTTCGCGTCGTTACGGCGTACATGCAAAATACGAAGTTAGTTTCGCCAAAGCTTGGTTGTGGGGTATCGAGTATAACTATATCGATGCTGAGTTTACCGAAGGCGTTAACAAAGGCAAAAAGCTGTCTTGGGTTGCTGAGCATTCAGGTCGCAGCTTTATTAACTACGATATCACTGACAACCTACAAACCTTTTTAGAGGCGAGCTATACCGGCGATCGCTTCATGCAGGGCGACAATGCCAATGTTGGGAACAAGATTGATAGTTACCTGCTGACTAACCTTGCAGTTAACTATAACCGTGGTGACTGGAAAGCTAGCCTACGTGTCGATAACCTGTTCGATAAACAGTATGTTAGCTCTGGTTATTTCTCAACTTGGGGTAATGGTTACTACTCAGGTACTGGGCGTGAAATTCGTTTAACCGCAGGCTACCGTTTCTAATAAATTTGATAGAGACAGCATTGAAGATAATAGCCAGCACACTATGCTGGCTTTTTTTGTATTCTTTGGTGCTGATAGCTTGACCTAGGGCTCACTTCTATGGATAAATTCCAAGGTAAAAATAATAACAAGGTGCTGGATAAATATGACGTCATTAGAGCGTGAAGTGTTCGATCAGGTACGAGCTATCATTAGCAATGAAGAGCAAGTGTTAGGTCGCCGAGACATTCTCACTCCGCTAAAAAAAGCCTTAATCAATGAAGCTGATATTCGTGTGGTTATCGATACAGTATCGGCCGACCCCGCGTTAGCTGCGCACTTACTTATTCGCGCCAATTCAGCTCAAGCCGCAGGCGCTGTGCAATCAAAAAATCGCAGTGTGAAAGATGCGCTTATCCGTTTAGGGCAGGTGAATATTTATCGCTACGCTTTTGCGTTTTATTTAAAAGAGCGACTTGATGCTTTAGTTGAGCCATACCGTAAGTTAGTACACGGTTATTGGCAGCTAACTGAGGATATTGCCAGCTCTGCTTTAGAGTTAATCAAGCAAGATGTTGATGCAGGCAAACAGGTCAATATTGATGTTGACGAAGTGCAAACCCTAGCGCTATTTAGTGTGTTTGGGCAGGTGATCACTTTAACTGCGTTTGCTTATTTAAATGCCAATGCTGAGCCGCCGCTGTCACTGCGAATCGTAAAGTCGATAATTGATAAGCAGCAAAAATCGTTGTCATTAGATGCGTTTGAAAATTTAGGCTTAGATGACGATTTAAGGCAGGAGTTTATGGTTGCCCATAACCTCGCACAAACCACAAACCCTAATTCGGCAGGGCTTGTGCTAAGGCGAGTATTGGCCAAGAGACAACTGCTGATTAACCCTTTGTAAGCGAGCAGTTGCTTTATAAGTGAGCTGTTCCTGTAAAGCGGTATTAATTCATGCGCTGTAGTTTTAGCCCTTCCTGAGCGACTAGCTCAAACCATTTATGGATGAGGTTGGTGTTGGTTGTGTTGCGACGATACGCACCAAACAGCGGCCTCTTCAATCCTTCACTGCCTAGTTTTAGCGCTTTCAAGCTCAAGCCTTGACCCTCATTCATAGACCAGTTCGGCAAAGTCGTCACGCCGTCATTACAGGCGACACGTTGCAGCAGCATTGGTGTGAGCTCACATTGCTTTTGCACTCCAGGTTCAACACCTGCTGGCTCCAAAAAGTGTTTGTATAAATCAAGTTTAGTTAGCGGCACTGGATAGCTAATAATGGCTTGCTGGCCTAAGTCGCTTGGCGCAACCACAGATTTTGCTGCAAGTGGATGCTCGGTCGAAACCAGCAGTTTAACTTCAAAGTCGAATAGGTGTTGATACGACACCGTGTGCCCCGGCACAGGGTCTGAAGTCAATACAATATCCAGCTCACCAGACTGCAGCGCATTGAGCGAGTCAAATGCATAGCGGCTAGAAATATCGATTTGTGCCTGTGGAAATTGAGCTTTGAACTCTTCAATGACAGGCATTAGCCAGCGAAAGCAGCTATGACACTCGATGCCCAGTTTAAAGCTTTGGGCTTCTCCCTCTAGGCCGCGTTTCAGATCAGACTCAGTTTCGATCACTTTCGGCAGAATTTCTTCGGCAAGATCGAGCAAGCGCGCACCTTCATGGGTAAAGGCTAACGGTTTGCTTTTACGAACAAAAATCGCAGAGTTAATGCGAGTTTCCAGTTCCTTAATTTGATGTGACAAGGCAGATTGAGTTACAAAGCGCTTCTTTGCTGCGCCCGCTAAACTGCCGCTCTCTTTTAACGCCATTAAAGTGCGAAGGTGTCTTAGCTCTATCATTTTGTCCCCACATGAAATCTGTTCACGTTGCCATTGAAATCAATTCGATTGATTGCATTCAGACTAACACAATAAACTTCTAGACGTCCAGACGCCTGTGTAATTTTTTTACATATAGGCAACAATTACTGCTGTGTTAGGAGAAAAGGGTATGAAAATTACAAACTTAGGATTTCCAAGGATTGGTCGTGATCGCGAGTTAAAGTTCGCTTTAGAGCAATATTGGCGCGGAGAGATTGATCAGGCGCAGTTAGAAGCTCAAGCGCTAACCCTTAAGCAAACTCACTGGCAATGGCAGGCTGACGCCGGTATCGAGCTTATCCCGGTTGGTGACTTTGCATACTATGACCATGTTTTAACGTTAAGCGCGACGCTCAATGTTATTCCGGCGCGCCATCGCCAACTCAATGCAGACGGCACTGCAGCAAAGATTACCCTAGACACTTTGTTCAATATTGCCCGGGGCGCTGAGGTGAATGGCGAGCAAGCAAGTGCTAGCGCAATGAAGAAGTTTTTTAATACTAACTATCATTATCAAGTACCTGAATTAGAACAAGATCAGGTGTTTGAGTTGGCATTTGAGCAAATCTTTGAAGAGGTAGAGCAGGCTAAAGCCTGCGGTCATCAGCCAAAACCTGTGTTACTTGGCCCAGTGAGCTTTTTAGCCTTGTCTCAAGCAAAAGGCGAGTTCGATAAGCTACAACTATTGACGAAATTACTGCCAGTTTATGAAATTATATTACAGCGATTTGCAGAGCAAGGTGTGACTTGGGTGCAGTTTGATGAGCCTATACTCGCTAGCGAGCTGAGTCAGAGCTGGCAGCAGGCTATTAGCCAAACTTATCAGTATTTTGCTGATAGCAAGCCCTCGTCTATTAAAGTCTTACTTGCTAGCTATTATGGTGACATTCAGCACCATGCCCAGCTTGTTAATCAACTGCCGGTTGAAGGTCTGCATATTGACCTGGTTGCGGGCAGCCAAACTGCAGCACCGTTTTTACCAACGCTTGAACAGCAAAAAGTGCTGTCGCTGGGGGTCATTAACGGTCGCAACGTGTGGGCAGCAGATATTGACGATATTGCTGAGCAAGTACAAAGCTTAATCAATGATTATGATGAGCAAATCTGGCTGGCGCCGTCTTGTTCGCTGCTACATAGCCCTGTGGATCTTGATGCTGAGACTGAGCTAAATGATGAGCTTAAGCTGCAGCTAGCGTTTGCCAAGCAAAAACTCAATGAGCTAACTGAACTGGGGCATCTTGTTACCCATCCACAAAGTGAGCGCAGCCAACATATACGTAGCCTTTGTGCTAAGCGCAAGCAAGCACGTAGTGCAAGGCGTAACGAGGCCGTCTATCAACGTCTTAATAATCTCACTGAGCAAGATTTTGAGCGCGGCAGTGCTTACAAGCAGCGCCAAGTTGCACAAGCCAATGCGTTAAAACTGCCAAGTTTGCCTATTACAACGATTGGTTCATTCCCGCAAACTGCTGCGATTCGAGGTCTGCGCCGCCGCTGGCGTCAAGGCGAGCTTGCTGAACTTGATTATCAGCAGCATATAAAAGCAGTGATTAAAGACACCATTGAGCGTCAGTCGAGTATTGGCATTGATGTGCTGGTTCATGGTGAATCAGAGCGTAACGACATGGTGGAGTATTTTGGCGAGCAGCTCGAAGGTTTTGCCTTTACGCAAAAAGGTTGGGTACAAAGCTATGGTTCACGTTGTGTTAAACCGCCGCTCATCTATGGTGATGTTAGCCGCGCGAAACCAATGACGCTAGATTGGACAACCTATGCTCAAAGCCTAACCGACAAGCCGGTGAAAGGTATGTTGACTGGACCTGTTACCATTTTACATTGGTCGTTTGCTCGCGAAGATATTGACCGCGAGGTGATTGCTAACCAAATTGGACTGGCGATACGAGATGAGGTTGTAGACCTTGAACAAGCAGGGATAGGTATTATCCAAATTGATGAGCCAGCCTTTAGGGAAGGGTTACCGATTAAGCAAAGTGAGTGGCAAGGTTATCTTGATTGGGCGGTGAAGGCGTTTAGGTTAAGTGCCAGTGGTGTTGAGGATAAAACCCAGATCCATACCCATATGTGTTATAGCGAGTTCAATCATACTATTGAAGCGATTGCGGCAATGGATGCGGATGTAATAACCATTGAAACTTCGCGCTCGCAAATGGCATTACTTGATGCGTTTGAGGATTTTGCTTACCCGAATGAGATTGGCCCTGGTGTTTATGATATTCATTCACCGAACATTCCTAAACAGCAAGATATTACTCACTTATTGCAAAAAGCGGCGGATAAAATCCCTGTGTCTCGACTTTGGGTTAACCCAGATTGTGGTTTAAAAACCCGAACTTGGGATGAGGTTGAGCCTGCATTGGTTAATATTGTTGCAGCAACAAGAGAACTTAGACGCCAATTGTGTTAACAGTCTTAACTTAACCTTAAAAAGCGAACCCGTGATACAGGTTCGCTTTTGTCTTGAAAGGCTGTTGCAGATCAACAAATGAAAAATCCATAAAATTTACCGCTTTATCTTATTGACGATTGCCGTTTAACTATACGCACTGAAATTTGGCGCTCTGTCTGTTCTTTGAAGAACATTTGTGGCGAATAACGTGAGTGATTAATCGTATGATGGGAGGTAAATGTGTTGTTTTTTAATCGTCAGTTTATGCTGTTTGTTCTGTGTTTATGCATTTTACCAGCTCAAGCATTTGGTCAGGTAATGATCCCAGTTGAAGCGATTAACGTTACGCCAGATTATTCATTTGCTAATCAAAATGATGAGTTTCGCACTTGTCATATGGAACCCGCTCCCGTGTGCGACACTAAACCTGATTTTATGCCGTTGGCTGTGTGGTTTGTGCTAATGCCATTATTACCATTAATGGTACGCTTACTTCACGTAGGACTCGAGCTACCTAAGCTACCTCGCCCGCGCCGCTGCTAGTTTAGGCTCGGTATGCTACGTTGGATCTGTAATGGCGAGTTAGCTAATTTGCATCGCTATCGACTCATCATCTCTAGTTTAAGCATCGCGGCTTAACCCTTTTTGTACTGTTCTGATAACCCTTTGGGTTTTGCGGCTAATCTCAACGCTTTTAGTTTGCTGTCGCTCTATTGCCCAGTCGATGTGTTCTATTACCATGTCATCAACTTGCTGTGAGCTGCGCTTGTCTTGTAGCGCTTGAACAATATCTTCACTGTATGGCGCGTTGCCCAGCGCAATAGCAATATTTCTTAGCCAGCTTTTATGACCAATACGGCGGATAGCACTGCCTTGAGTTGTGGTTAAAAAGTGTTGTTCATCCCAGGCAAATAGGGTGAGCAAATCTGGCTGAATTAGGTTGTCGCGGGTGTGAAAGTCGCGCTCTTGGGTCAGTGGCGCGCTCGCATTAAACGGGCACACTAACTGACAGTCATCACACCCGTAAATGCGATTGCCAATAGCTTCCCTAAATTCAACTGGGATGACGCCTTGAAGCTCAATAGTTAAATAGGAGATGCAGCGGCGGGCATCGACAATACCTTCAGCCACGATGGCATCGGTTGGGCAAGATTTTATGCAGGCTACGCAGGTGTTGCATTGCGGCGCAATTGGTTCATCGATTGGCAGTGGAATATCAACGAGCAGCTCACCTAAGAAGAACCAGCTGCCGGCCTCTGGATGAATGAGTAAGGTGTGCTTGCCGGTCCAACCTAGGCCTGCGTTGTCAGCGAGTGGCCGCTCGAGAATAGGTGCTGAATCGACAAAAGGACGAAAATTGTGCTTGCTAGAACCTAAGCTTTCACAGTGGGAGCTAATTTTCTCACCGAGTTTCTTAAGGCGTTGGCGCATGAGTTTATGATAGTCACGTCCGCCAGCGTAGCGTGATATATAACCTAGGTTAGGGTCAGCAAGGTTGGTAGCGAAACCGGCGTTGGGTGGAAGATAGTCCATACGCGCGCTGATCACTCTAATTGTGCCTGGGTGCAGCTCTGCCGGGCGAGCGCGCATCATGCCATGGGTTGCCATGTAGCTCATTTCACCATGGTAGTTGTTGTCTAACCATTGCTGTAGTTTATTTTCATGCGCAGATAAATCGACGTGAGTAATGCCGACATGAGCGAAACCTAATTCCTGACCCCAAACTTTGATTTTGCCAGCAAGTTCATCTAGTTCGGTTACACTTAAATATGACGAGGTCACACAGGTGTTACCGCTATTGGCTTGGGGTTGTTGTGTCATGCGTGTTGAACCATGTGGTTGATTTATCTGCGAGTGTTGTTCGTTGTCGATTATACGCCAATGCAAGTCGCATAGAGACAAATAATTATAATAGGAGTCACTATTGAAGCTCGCCGCTGCGGTTATTTTAATCTTATATGCTTTTTTATCACGTGGGGCATTTGCCACCGATGAGCGTTTAACCATTATTGCTGAAGACTGGCCACCAGTGAGTTTTCATCAAAATGGAGAGCATAAAGGCTTTGCTATTGAGTTGGTAAATCACATTCAGCAGCGCCTGGGTATGCGCCAAGACATCTTTTTTCTTCCCTGGGCAAGGGCGCAGCAGTTAGGGCGTAGTCGCGCCAATGTATTGCTGATTTCAATGGTCAAAACCCCTGAACGATTAGAACACTTTAGCTTTGTTGGCCCTGTAGCCGAAGGCAATATTGCTGTGTATATGCGCGCAGATGACAGCGCTGAGTTTGCTAACCCTAGTGAGCTTAGCGGTCAAGGGCGCATAGGCATTTATCGTGATGGCGCCTGCGAGTATCAACTAAAAAAACATGGGTTAAGTAACTTTTCTATTGCTAGCTTTCCTAAACAAACCGCGCAACAACTGCTTAAAGGACGCATTCGTTTCTGGTGTCAGGCTGACCTTGGGGTGCCTTTCATGCTTAATTTAATCAATGCCGAACAAGACCGGGTTAAAGTGGCTGTGAATCTTTCTGAGCTTACCTTGTACTTTGCTTTTTCAAAACAAACGCAGGATCAAATAATTAATCAATGGTTTGATACACTTGTTGAGTTTAAAGCCACAAACGAATACCGTAAATTATATAAAAAATGGTTTAACAGTGACTCAATTCCATTAAAGAGTCAGATTTACCGATAAATAAGCTTTGCACAGCAGGGGTGACTGTGACGAAGCGGCATTAAGGATATGAGTTTGAGTAAGCCGTATACAATCGATGAAATAAACTGGCCATGCAAAATGGACAGTAACGTGCAGCAAAAATTGCTCGAGGCGAGTCAGCCTTATCAAGGCATAGATGTACTGAACAAAATGTTTGATGACCCGACTTTTCGTGGACTGCTTTATTGCACTAAAGGTATTAGCACCATGAGTAATACCCGGTTGGATGGGCAGTTACTCGTGTCTTTGGTTGTGGGTAAAGGCGATTGGGCTGGGGTTAATCGTATTGATGATGGCTTGGCATTAACGCCAGTTAAGACAGCGTTAGCTTCATTAAAAGCCAATATCGCCGTTAATGAAGTACAAGATAGCGAGTTTTTGTATATCCCAGAGAAAGCAATAGTAGAGTTAATGCAACAGGATAGCTCTGTGTATCAGTTTCTGTTTTATCTTGCTAAGCGGATGACCAATAAACTAATGCAAAGCTCGCATATTAGCTTTTTTAAGCCTGAGTCTAAGGTGATTTTTTACCTAACGGAAATGATGCGTAAGGTTGAAACGCCAGCAGGTGTAAAACCATCATTGTCGATTACTCAGCAACTGCTTAGCGAAATTATCAATGTGAGCCGCCCACGCACCAATGAAACCTTAAAAGCGTTAGTCAATGAAGGATTAATAGCCATTGACCGAGGTAGGATCACCTTGCTGGATTTACCCGGGTTGCATCAGCGGATCCAGAGTAACGAGTTTGAATATTACTGGCATGAAAAACGCTAACCTTTGGGTTAGCGTTTTGCTTTTCAGGCCCTTAATCACCTGCTTTGGTCGGTGGGTATCATCAATTAGGCTTTGCCTGTAAATTCTAGTGTTTTCAAGATTTAGCAGCTTTAATAATTAGCTGACTACGCTAGGTTGTATCGCTCTTATATCAGGTTGTACTTAGGCTGAATCGACAACATCACTTTTGGCTGTTGCTGCTCATCCATCAAAAAGCTCACTACAATTTGACCGTGAATTTCTGGCGAGTTAGCCAGGTTATTTTTTAGCTTCACAGGCATAGTTTGTGGCTGTTTGCTGGTAAACACCTGATTTATCACATAGGCAATGGAATACTTAAATGGTGAAGCTTGCTGTAAGCAAAAGTCCACAGGTTGTCCGACAAGCTGCTTGGTATCGACTGTTAGCCATTGCTGCGCTTTTTGGTTGACGCTATCAATTTCCTGCTCAGTATTAACCATAATAATCAGGTCCTGACTAGCATCGAGTAACTGCTTAAAACGTTCAAGTTGCTGTTGCTGTTGGCTCGAGAAATGATTGATATCGTTGATCAGTTGATCAATTTCAAAGTGGCTGCCGCTTTGTATATTTTCAAGCTTTGGCAGGTGGCTGGCATTAACCTGTTTTGCTGTATTAACTTGCTCAATCACAGCGCTGATTGGCAATACTACCTTGCGGCGCATGAAGCTTACCCAAATCAATGCTGCAATAATCAAAATGGACGATTGAATTACCAAAATAATACTGAGTTTTTGGCGCATGGTTTGGTTAACAGGGATTGCGACCGACAGCTCAACCGGCATTACTCTACCTTTAAGGTGCAATGAAAAGTTACCAATAATCGTATCGCCAGACCATTGGTGTAGCTGCAACTTGGTTGTAATAATATCATCTATTTCCACGCGAAATGGCTTGCCGTCACCGACTTTGATTTGCTGATGAATATCAACGCCAAAGTCTTCGGCAATATCGTCTATGACCATTTGGTTTTGTTTACGAAAGAAAGTCAGCATGCCGTTGCTATGTAGTTTGTTTTCAGCTTGTTTTACATGCATGGAAACATAATCAATGATTTGACCGTTCAAAATCACGATACCTTTCTCTGGGTTCAGGCTTTCTTGAACTGAAAACAGACTCATTAGTTGGTTATGAGTGGTGTCGTCAAAAATGCTGGTGGTTTTAACGGTTTGGTTTGCATTATTACTTAGGCGCATTGCTACCAGATTAGATAGCTGCAGTTGCTCGGCTTCAATTATTGCGGTCGCAGTAGAGATTTGTTTTTGTTTACCAGTGCGATTGAACTCCTCAATCGTATTATAGGTTTGCTCCCAAATGGCATAGTCCTGGGTCATGGTGGAAAGATCTTCAAAGCGGCGAGTTTCCAGCTTGATGATCACCTCACCAAGGTTTTTAAGACGCTGCACTTCTCCGTCTTGTCTGAGCTTATCAAAGATACTCATGCTCACGGTGAACTGATAAATCACTGCAATCACAATCGCGATGATGGTAAATAAGCAAACTTGTTTTTTCAGTGGAATATTCAAAATCATGATGCCACCTTGTGAGTTTGATACCAGGCTTGTGCTTGCTCTAGCATGACAACAAGATCGTTAAAAAAGCTGTCAACTAGGGTATTTTGCTCGTCGCTATGGGTGATTTGCTGCCATCGTTCAATAGTCGTTACTGCATCTACTAACGACTCTGCAGCAAGATAGCGCAATGAGCCTTTGATTTTATGTGCAATATTGTGAGTTTCACTCGATTTAGTGTCATAGGCTTCACGCAGTTTACTGATATCTGCGGGAGCAGACTCAACAAATACCGACAAAATATCGACCGCTAATTCAGTGTCATCGTCACTCAGTTGGATGAGCTTATCTGCAATAAACAATTGCTTAGAGTAACTAGCTGAAGATGGCGCGGTGCGAGGTACATCGTTGGCTTGGTAGATTGTGTCTTGTGCAAGGCTGTTTACTGGCTCAAGGCTGTTTGCTGGCTCAAGGCTGTTATCAGGTTTGTTTTCAATTGACTCAAGACCAAACTCTGCGGCGAGTGTGCTCATTTCGTCTTGTTCAATATTGTCATTAGCTTTTAAATCTTGTGGTTCGCCTGCAACACCTGCTGACTCATCGAGCTCAAATTGAGCACGAACTTGTTGCTCAACATCCGACTGTACTTTTGTTTGTTGCTTACTGACTAACTCGATATCACCAAATAAATCCTGCAGCTCAGCTAAAGCAGGACTGTTATAAGGAGACTGCTCAGTCTGGCTTTGACCTAAGTTAGCAAAGTCGCTTAGTTGATGATGAAGTTCATCTATTTCATCAAAGTCATCAAGGTTTACATCAGCAGGCGTGTTTAACTCATCAAGATTAACTTCATCCATGTAGTCAAACTCAGCCAGTGGATCGGCTTTAGTTTGAATGTCGTGTTGCTCATCGTTATCTAAACGCTCAATAACAGCGCTGATTTTTTGTGACAGTAAATCCTGTGGGCAAGGCTTAGACAGATAGTCATCAAAGCCTGCGTCCAAACACTTCTGCGCTGAGCCGCTTAAGGCGTCTGCAGTCAGTGCGATCAGATAAGTATTATCATGTTTTTTGTCATTTCTTAGGGCTGCAGCTAGGCCAAATCCGTCCAGGTTTGGCATATGACAGTCCGAGATGATCAGGTCATAATGCTTTGCATTTGCCATATCTAGCGCTTGCTGACCATCATGGGCAACGTCGGCAGAAATGCCCAATCGGTGCAGCTGACCAGTGATGACTTTACGATTCACCGGGTTATCTTCAGCCATTAGTACTGACAGTTTAGACAGGGTGTGCGGCGAATATAATTGCGGTCCAACCACAGGTTGCAGCTGGTTTTGACGATGCTCGGTTAAGGTTAGCTCAGCCTGTTTTAGTGGCAACACTATGCTAAATAAACTGCCGTGACCTATGATGGATGAAACCTTAATTTCACCTGCCATCGCTTCAACAATTTCGCGGCAAATAGCTAGCCCTAAACCTGTGCCGCCAAAGCGGCGAGTGGTGTCAGACTCTGCTTGCTCAAACGGGTTAAACAAGCCTGCAAGCTTAGTTTTATCGATGCCGATACCTGTATCGCGAATGTCGATTTTTACGGTGAATACATCATCTTGTTGTTTGATTATATGGGCGCGAATATCAATGCTACCTTTTTCGGTAAACTTAATTGCGTTAGAAATAAGGTTGTTGACGACCTGCATTAAACGGCTTGGGTCACCAATAAATAACTGATCTTTACTGCTATCAATCGCCAGGCTCAACGCGATACCCGCACTTTGTGCCTTGTATTTAAAGTTGTCTAAGCTTGCCTGTAAAATCGACTGTAAATTGAACTCAATCAGCTCCAACTCCATCTTGTCGGCATCCATTTTGGAGAAGTCGAGTACGTCATTGAGTAGGCCCATTAAATGTTTGGCTGAGCCTGTTAGTGTGTCGAGCAGGTCGGTTTGCGCTGGAGATAGATTGGTATAACTTAACGACTCGGTCATGCCGAGAATACCGTTCATAGGCGTACGGATTTCATGGCTCATTTTAGCAAGGAAGTTGGTTTTTGATTTACCCGCTTCAATGGCGGCAAGCTCTGCTTGTTGCGCTTTAATTAACGCAGCCTCTAACTCTTTTTGGTGGCTGGCTTTTACCCTAAGTTGCCACTTAAAGATAATAGCGAGCAACAACAAGATGCCAAAGAACATACCAAAGCCAAGCAAGCTACGTTTGTAGAGTTGGTTGTATTGGGTGTTGTTGGAATTGTCGATAATTAGGCTGTTAATCCATTGCTGGCGCACAGACTCAATATCCATGGTACTCATATCTGCAAGGGCAGCGTTGACGAGTTCTCTTAGGACGGTTTCTGATTTTTTGAAGCCAAAACGGTAACTGTAGTTGTGATCGCCAATATCAATTTGCGTCAGTTCCATATTGGTGTAACTGAGCTTACTGCGATAATAAGTGGTGTTAATACTGCTACCCAGATAAAAGTCAGCCTGCTTACTGTTGACGAGTTTCAGTGCTTCAGGAATGGTCTGCGCTTCAATGAACTTGGCTCGGGATAAGCTAGTTCTCAATCTCTTAGTGAAATAAGCGCCAGGCACGACTGCGATGGTTGCACCTTCTAACTCACTAATATGGGTAAATTCATGATCAGCAATCGCGGCCAGTGTCGGTGTAATAGGCTCATAGGCGGTTGAAAAGTTGAATTGCTCCATACGTTCTGGGGTTTGGATGACATTGGGTACAAAGCGCACGTCGCCTGTTTCTTTTAGGCTTTTTACCAGAAGTGGAATATTGCGGTAGGTATGGTAACTAAATTCAATACCTGTCTTTTCAGTGATTTTCTGAAGTAGTTCCACGATGTAACCTTTGGCTACACCATTTTCAACATAAATATAAGGCAAAATTCCGTCGGTTAAAAAACCATAATTAACCATTGGGTTGTCGATGATGTACTGTTGAAGATCATCGCTTAAATTGCGAGCCAGACCATTAATAATTGGGCTACCACTCTTGCTTGGTGGTAAATCTTTTGCCAATTTACCGCCTTTCCCGTGCATGAATGTATTAATTTGCTGCAGTAGGTGTTTATTTTCAGGTTTTACTTTTGCTCTTAAAAATACCTTATGTTTAGCATTGTTAACCCGAGTGTATTGCTCAGCATATTGAGACTTTCTTAGCTCTACCTCAAATTGCTTAGGGAGCCAGCTATAAATTACATCGTATGGTTCTGTACTTGTCAGCAATTTGGCTGAACTTTTGTCTGTTGTTAGGTTAGCAATAGCTTGACCAGACCAGCCGAGGTTGAAGTGATAAGGTGAATGTACACCAATATTTAAGCCAGTTTGCTTTGCCTCATTTAATACATATTCCGCAGGCACAATCGAGAAATAGGGTACGCTGTAGGCGTAGCGCTCACTTTTAGTAGGTTGATAGGTGGTAAGCGCCGCAATATCAAAAGCGCCTTTTTCTAGAAGCTCATCAGTGCTTTGTGCATAGGTGATGACCACAAACTCGATGTGATAGTTGTTCTCCTTGCCCCAGTATTGCCAGAATTTTTTAACAAACTGAATGCCCTGAAAGTAATCAAAATTGTAATCCTGACTTATATCGTTGATATCAGGAATACCTACACGGAAGGTTTGTTTTTGCTGGTGGTCAATTATATTTGTATCAGTCTGACGCTCGTTAGTGGCTGAATCAGACGTAACTGCAATCGCCTCTGAAGCGGTTTGACGTACACCTGTTTGCTCTGTAGCTGTGCTTTTATCAACTACCTCTATAGCGGTATAAGCACTTGCTTGATTTAGCAAAGCGATAGAAAAAAATAACAAAAACAAAGATCTTAATGACAACTTAACGCCACTATTTACCATACATCCCCCCAACAATAATTGACGTTATATTAGCCGAATATGAATTGGGTTCTGTTCTTGTCGTAACAGAAGTATAGATTGGCATTTTGTAACATCTGTTCGAATTTTGAACTGGGTGGGGATGCCAATGAAGTTTAACGAGTTTGTTAACAGTAAAAAGTCTGTGTTGATTATCGATGATTGTCCGGTGTATCGAACTGCACTCAAAGGAATGCTAGTGAAGATGGGCTTTCATAATGACAACGTACTGTTTGCTGCTGACGCTAACTCGGCGCTGCAGATCGCCCGTACCAAAGAGTTGAAGCTTGTGTTCTTCGACTATAACTTGGGCGACAGCAAAAATGGTATTCAGTTGTTGGATGAACTGAAATCTAGCAAATTACTTCCTCCTAGCTGTGTGTTAGTAGTGGTAACCGGAGACTCAAGTAAGGGCGTAGTGACAGGCTTTGCTGAGCAAGATCCCGATGGCTACCTGATCAAGCCGCTTAACTATGTCACGCTAGCTGACCGACTGCCGCGTTTTACCCGCCGTAAACGTGAGCTTGAACCTCTGCTAAAAATGTATACCGCGCGTGAGTATGAGTTGGTGATTGAAACCGCTAAGCAATATGACTCCACTAATCCTGAGTTGATGCAGTGGTGCCAGTACCTAAGTGCTAAGTCATACCTTAAAATGGGTGATGCAGATGTAGGAGTGAGCTTGTTAAAGAGCTTGCTTGGCTCAACGCTGCACACTAAAGCCCTAGGTGTATTGCTGCGCCATGCTATTCAACATCAACACTATGACGAAGCCCAGTCACTCATATCTGAGTTAGAAGGTTTCCCATTCCAAAAGCCAAAAGCAATGCAGTACGCTGCTGAGATTGCTTTGCGCCAAGACAATAAGCCAAAAGCCTTAGCCATCATCAATGAAGCCGTCAAACTAGCACCAAGCAGTATTGAGCAGGTAGGCACTCAGTTCCAGATTGCCTGTGCCAGTGGTGATTTTGAGACGGGATTACAAAGCATTAATCGTGTTATTCGCTTAACCCGTGACTCCTTTAGAGAGCATATCGACCTTTATTTCAGTAAAGGCAGCATGTTACTTGACGCCGCTGAGCAAGAGTTTGATATCAAAGAGCGCAGTAATTACATCAATCAGTTACTTAAGCTTGCGATTACCTGGCGCAGCAAGTTTTTAAAGAAATATTATATTGGCGCTGAGCTGTTGTTGTTTGCCCGTGCTCATGCCTTGCTTGGCCGCTATGAAAAAGCCAATCAGTCATTAGAAGAATATGAGCAGTGGTTAGCTGAATCTGTGGCGGGTAAAAGTGGTAGTCAGTTAGAACAAATAGAATATGCACGGGTGCTACATAGGCTGCGCGGAGAGTTAAGCCTGGTTAAGATGTTAAAGCAATTTGAAACTATTCCAGTTGCTAAAATGGATATGCGCACCTTGTGTGTTAAGCAATATTACGGCGCCTGGTATGGTCAATTCAGCGCTAAGACAAAATTGGTCGCGCAGCTAAAAGATCAAGCGTTGGCCGACTTTGCTAAGCAGCAGTTTGAGCCTGGTGTTAAGCGCCTTTCAAAAGCATTTGAAGTGGGGTTATATGACCTCTCTATCGCCGAATTATTGCTGAAGAACTTATCAAAAGCCTGGCCGCAAGAGTGGGACAAGCACACTGTTTCATCGCTTGTAGCCAAGTGCAAAACCTTACTGCAGGATAATCGCAGTTTAATTAATACTGATATCAGCTCTGAAATGACTGTGCTGAACCGTCAGCTACAACTTGCGAGTTAACTGTGATGCTAGATATTTCAAATAAGCAAGATTTAACCGCGATTGAGCGTATTCTGATTGTTGAAGATGACGACTTTCAACGCCACCTAGTTAACAAACAAGTTACCAAGTTATGTAATTCAGAAGTCGTAGCGGCAGAGGATGGTGAAGCCGCGATGCTGGCGATGATTAATGGTTTTCAGCCAGACGTGATTTTTTGCGATTTAAATATGCCTGGTGTTGACGGCATTGAGTTACTAAGAATTATTGCAACTTTGCATTTTACCGGTCATATCGTGCTGCTAAGTGCAGAGTCTGATGAGATTTTGCAGTCGGTTAAGCTAATGTCTAGAAGCTATGGTTTTGCCAGTGTAAACAGTTTGAAAAAGCCCATTACTAGCAAAGATCTTGAGCTGGTGTTGCTGCAAGCGTTGCAAACGACGTCGCATAAACCTCAACAGCATACCGATAGCGCTGCGCAAGGGTTTACTGACGTAGAGCTCACTCAAGCTATGTTTCATAATCAGCTGTGCTTGTTTTATCAGCCCCATGTCGACCCAGCTAAAGAGCAGGTCATTGGTGCAGAAGCCTTAGTACGTTGGCAGCATCCAAGCTTAGGCCTACTAACGCCTGATAAGTTTTTAAGCTCTATCATGAGTCATGGTTTGTCACTGGAAATGGCGCGTTTTGTTATTCGCAGCGCGGTTAAGCAGTGTAAACAGTGGCATCAAGCTGGGTTTGAAATTGGTGTATCGGTCAACGTGTCGGCAAGTGATTTATCTGATACTCATCTCGCCAATTACATTTTGGCTGAGCTGGATAAAAGTCAGTTGAATCCACGTTTTCTCACGGTGGAAGTCACCGAAACTGAAATGACACTCGACCTGGCGAAATCATTAGAAATTTTAACGCGCCTACGCATGCGTGGAGTAAACATTTCAATTGATGATTTTGGCACAGGCCACTCTTCACTGATGCAGCTCATTCGTTCGCCATTTTCTGAGCTGAAAATTGATATCAGCTTTGTGCGAGACATGTTTACCGACAAAAAGAGCATGGCGGTGATTAATGCCTCTATGTCGTTGGCAAAATCCCTTGGCATAAAAACCGTCGCTGAAGGGGTCGAGAGCAGAGAACAAGCACAGTTCTTTTTGTCTCACGATTGCCATGCGATTCAAGGATACTTATATAGTGTGCCGTTAGCTCCTGCCCAGTTTCTAACTTTCTTAGGCACAGCCAATCAAACCAGGTTAGCTGAGTCAGTTGTTGTTAATTAGCTAGCGCTAGTCAGCAGCTATGACCATATGTCTGTAGCCGCTTAGTCCAAATAGATATGAGAGAGATAAAGTTGAAAAAAGTACTGATAGCAATAGCATTAACTAGCTTGATTACTGGGTGTGGCAATGATGACAAATTGTATAGCGGTGTAGATATATCTTCGAAGTGGGATGCAAGATCCGTGTGTCAAACCGCAAGAATGCTATATAAGCGCTCACAAGGTGAGGCAGCAGCTAAGCCATTGTATTCAAGTAAGTGTACAGTGAGTAAATTAACTGGCGAACTCCCTGCTAAATCATGGAACACGCCTTATGCGGCAACCTGGCCTAATGGCACTGCCTTGCGCGTTTATGTTGATAGTAAAGGGTTAGGCTTGATGGGGATTTCTACTGAAGGTATTCCGTTTGGTTGGAACAAAGCAGAAGATATGACTGAAACCTCTGTCGATGGACATATTCAGATTTGTAAGGCTCGTTTAGCCAATGTCGGAACGAATATCGAGCTTATTGATACCGAGTTGTATGCTGATAAGTCTGGCGGAAAAGCGCATTTTAAATTTCTCCGCAGTCCAACTGAGCAAGGTACTGGCAAGTGCCTATTTGATACTAACAAGGTATTGATGGTAACAACTGACCGAAAGGCAGACTATTCGCTGTTGAACTAAGTCGCCGCACAAAATAAAAGAGGCTGAATAATCAGCCTCTTTTGCGTTTTATAAAATCAAGATTTTACATGGTCAAGTAATGAGGTAGTTACACTGCTTTCACGCAGTTACGACCTGACTCTTTGGCCTTATAAAGCGCCTTATCTGCTTTGAGTAACAGCGGAGATAGGGTGGTTTCATTACTAAAACTAGCTACACCGGCGCTAACGGTTTGCTTTAATTCAGGTGCCACCTGTTGCCAGTCAAAGTTGGCAATAGTGCTTAATAGTCGGTTGGCAATTTCCACCGCAGTGCCTTGTTCTACATTTGGTAACAGAATTAAAAACTCCTCACCACCGACGCGGCCGACCACGTCAGTATCACGCATCATGCTCGAGGCTATTTCGGCAAGTTTTATCAGTACTTTATCGCCTACTTCATGTCCTAGGGTGTCATTTACTGCTTTAAAGTGGTCCGCATCGAACGATATTACCGAGAAAGGTTTACCTGAAGCTTTAGCCTGCTTAAGGAATAATTGCCCTTGGTTGTATGTGTCACGGCGATTCGATAACCCTGTTAATTCATCTGTCAGCGCAAGCTGGCGGTAGGTGCGCTGCCTAATCAGTTGTTTGTAGGCAAAAATCGACAGGATAACTAGGATAATCACACTGAGCACGATTACCACAATTTGCAGAGTATCGTTACGCTCCATAACTGCAAGTTGTTGTTCTCTTGCTTTAGCCGCGCGTTCTAGTAATTCGTTTTCACGCTTAAACTTGGAGTTATCAAAACGAGCCAACATTTCGGCATTACGATCTGACAATAGCTTCTCATCTAAAGCTGCGTGGGTTTTGTTGTATTCAACTAACTCTAGGTAGGCTTGTTGCCAGTTTTGCTCACTAGCATGAACCTCACTGGTGAGTTTTTGCGCATCGGTCAGACCGCGATTATTGGCGCTTTTGTTGAATGCTTGTTGTGACTCTTCAAGGTAGGCTAAAGCTTGTTTGCTATTTCCTTCATGGTGGGCCATTTGGGCAAGAGCGTACATGAGGTGGCTATAGGGAGCATCAAAATCCGCAGGGATAATGTGTTTATGATTCTCTAAAAGTGGCTTAGCTTTGTCGTATTGGCCTAGTGCCATGTACGCATTTGCGATAGTCACCGCCATATCAGCTGCCATTTCCGGGTCGTCATTGGCTTCCCAGTATAGTTTTGCAGCCTTGAAATGCTCAATTGCTTTATCGAACTGCCCAAGCGCTTCATAGGAGTATCCCATTTGTACTCGCACTTCATTGGCATCCAGATTTTGATCCGTTTCGGTAAAGCTTGCTAGCAGCTTTTCTTGATAACGCAGAGCGGTGGCAGGATCGCCAAAGCGGCGGTATGCGGTAGCAAGCTCGGTGAGATTAAAAATTTCCCAGTATGGTGTGTCTAGCGATTCATAGATTTGCTGAGCAGTAATTAAATCTTCAAGTGCGGTGCTGTATTCACCCTGGTAAGAAAACATGGTACCGCGCAAACTGCGGGCATCGGCGATGAGTCTTGGGCTTTCTAGCTTGTAAGAATCATCTACCGCTTTGTTGTAATCGACTAAAGCTTTATCAGTAAATGAATTAAGGTTGTAGTAAAAGCCGCGGCACATTAGCAGCTCAGTTAAAATGTATGACGGCTTTGGATCTGAATACAGTAAAATTAGCTTACTGGCATGCTCAATAGCGACATTAATTTCCTCAGTCGTTGCGCTGTCTTGATACCAACACCTTAGCCCAACAAGTTTATGACGACGTTTAAGGTCGTCATCGGCAATTAATCTGTCTAATTCAGCAAGCATTTTGTCGCTTTGCTCTGGGTAATCGATTTCACCTAAATCGAACTGACGAAAGATGGCATCAGCCTTTTCGGAATTGGTGAGTTCTTCTGCTTTTAGGCTCAAGCTTGTTAAGCTTAAAAAACTGATACATATAGAAATAACGCTTAGCTTAGCGATAACAAAACTATACTTCACGTGTCCACGATTGAGCATGAATTTGAGCAATTGGCGTTCCTGAGCATCAATTATTATTTTTAGGTCGCGCAGTGTTTGAGACAGCGCATTCCCATGAAATGCATAAGGCTATTATAGATACAAAGCTGTGTAACATGAAGGTAACATTTGAGTTTTGGATAAAAATGTTACATTTATCACCACTTTGCTAATAGGTGGCTATTTTAAACTGCTTTGATAGCTGCAGCGGCGACTTTTCACAACTTTACATTGTTAATAGTAGCGAGTTTAGCTGTGATATTGAGTATCAATAATAAAGCAGTCTAAATCCCGGTTTGAATGCAGTATAATGCTGCGTTTAAAGTTTTAAGCGTGGTCAACTCTGTATTGACTTCGCTGCCAAGATAGTTAAAGAGTAACGATTATGAGCGATAAAGATCCACAGTACGTTGAAACAGCCAAAAAGGTAGCTTACAACGTGTCAAACCGTGTACTACCTATGGCAAAAATGCCGGCAACCTTGCTTGAAGCCTATGAAGGTCTATTTGCTGAACTGATTGCTGACAAAACAGGCCACTTTCAAGCATCTTGGGATGCATTGCCGGCAAGTGCACAAAAGTTGTTTCCTGTTGCTGAGTTCCATGGTTTTTACATCGCTAATGCCTGGATGCAATTAAGTCGTGTAGCGCAAGAGATTGCTGACAGCGCGGAAACCGAAGAAGAAATGAATGATAAGCAATACGACGGTGTATTTGGGCGTCTAGCGGAAGCATCATTGAAAGAGAGTTTGCGTAAGCTTAAGAAAGCACGTACCGACCGCGCCTTACTTAACAGTATCAAGCAAGTGATGGCTGAGTAGCAGAACTAAAACTGGGTCAGAGTAAACGGTTATTTCCAATTGAATGGCCGTTTACTCTGACCCAATTTTTTATGACTAGTGGGGCTAGAACGAAGTACGCTTGTAACGGCGATACTCAGGCTCCCAGAAGTTGTTTTCAATGCGCTGTTTTAGCAGCTCATCATCACAAGGCAGGGCATGACCCTCTTCAATCGCTTTTTTCGCTACCGCAAAGGCGATGTACTTACTCACTTTTTGAATATCTTCTAAATCTGGCAGCAATGAGCCTTCACCGCTTTCACCAAGTGGTGAGCACTCAGCCAGTGCACGGCTTGATGCCATCAGCATTTCATCTGATACCCGTGATGCACCACATGACAATACGCCAAGACCAATGCCTGGGAAGATAAATGAGTTATTGCACTGGGCAATGTGGTAAGTCTCATCGTTATAAATTACAGGTTCAAATGGGCTACCTGTCGCCACCAATGCTTGACCGTCGGTCCAGTGAATGATGTTCTTTGGCGTTGCTTCCACGCGACTAGTTGGATTCGACAATGGGAACACAATTGGGCGTGGGCAATGGCTGTGCATGGCACGAATGATTTCTTCGGTGAACAATCCTGGCGCACCAGACACACCAATGAGCACGGTTGGCTTAGCGTTGTTGACGACATCAAGCAGTGACACGTTTTCACCGTCGTGCTGCCAGCTTTCGATAACTTCGGCTTTTTGCGTCAGCTTTTGCTGGAATGGCAGCAGATTCGGCATATTGTCTTGCAGTAGACCCCAACGGTCTACCATAAATACTTGAGAGCGAGCCTGAGTTTCGCTGATCCCCTCTGATACCATTTGCGCGATAATCGCTTCAGCAATACCGCAACCAGCACTGCCTGCACCTAAGAAAGTAATTCGCTGCTGTGAAAGCTTAGTTTTTGCAGCTTTACAGGCGGCTAACAGTGAACCAACCGTGACGGCTGCTGTGCCTTGAATATCATCGTTGAAGGTACAGTATTTGTCTTTGTAACGCTCAAGCAGCGGCATAGCATTCTTTTGCGCAAAATCCTCAAATTGGATTAGCGCATCGGGCCAGCGGCGATGAACCGCTTGCATAAACTCTTCAACAAACGCGTCGTATTCTTCACCCACAATGCGCTGATGTGGCCAGCCCATGTACATAGGATCTTCAAGAAGATGTGGGTTATCTGTACCCACATCAAGGGTAATAGGTAGACAATACGCAGGTGAGATACCGCCACAGCTGGTGTAAAGCGACAGTTTACCAATTGGGATCCCCATGCCGCCGATCCCTTGGTCGCCTAAACCAAGAATACGTTCACCGTCGGTAACAACAATCACTTTAACTTTGTGACGAGTTGAGTTGTTGAGAATGTCGTCAATGCGGTCTTTATTTGGGTATGAAATAAACAGGCCACGGTTACGACGATAATCTTTAGAAAAACGCTCACACGCCAGACCCACAGTTGGGGTGTAGATGATAGGCATCATTTCACTAATGTGATTACGTACTAATCGATAAAATAGGGTTTCGTTGGTGTCTTGAATGTTACGCAGATAAATATGCTTATCGAGATCATTATTAAAGCTGGTGTATTGCTGATAAGCGCGCTCTGCTTGTTCCTCAATGGTTTCGATCTCCCATGGGATCAAACCTTCTAGGTTAAAGAAAATACGTTCTTCTTCACTAAAGGCTGTGCCTTTGTTTAGTAGTGGAGACTCAAGGATTGCTGGACCTGCAAAAGGAAGATAGAGGGGGCGTTTGTTATCGTCCATGGGGAACCTTAGTGTTTAGTATTATCGATTTATGGGTTCTTTTGAAAATGTCGCTAGATTACCACGACTGTTACAGATTGTGGTCTGTTAAGTGAGGTATTTCACGTTTTTTCGTTAAAATTTTAAACGCGTAAAGGTAAATAACAAAAAACGCAGCCTTGGCTGCGTTTTTTACGGTATTTAACTCAGTATATTGAGTTTGGACTTGTTTGATTGTGCAAGTTGATGCTGTGCACTACATGCCGCGGTGTTTGATTGATAAGCCTTTTAAAAAGTTGCGCAAGAACTGATCGCCGCAGACTTTAAAGTTTTTATGGCCCGGGTTTCTAAATAGCGCGCTTAGCTCTGATTTAGAGGTTCTGAACTTAGCCAGCTCAAGTGTGGCAATAATGTCTTCTTCACGTAGCTCTAATGCGATGCGCAGCTTTTTAAAGATCAGATTGTTGTTCAGCTTTTTACTTGGTTCAGGGACATCGCTACCAGGCTTAAGGCCACGGTTATTGATGATAAGCCCATCTAAAAACTGGCACATTGTTAGGTCGTTACAGGCTTGATAACCCTTGTCATCCTCTTTCTTTAGGATGGCAATAACCTGCTCGGTAGTGACCGTTTTATTGGCTTTAGCAAAAATTTCAACCATTTTTTCATTTGAAAAATCAAAGACAAAACGGACACGGCGAAGAATATCGTTGTTTAACATAGCTCTCTCATGCGCGGCTGCGCGATTATTTAATTCGCGCAAATTATACCTGCTTTAGGCCGCTGATGTGCAGCTTTATTGCCTTACTCATCGACTACCGCGTTATTTTACAATGAGCTGTTGTAATACTTGCTGGCGAATGATGTCGTGCACAGAAAATACTCTAGATATGTCATCCAATGACCAAGAAGTGTTTTCTAAAATCACTATACTGGTTTGGCTTTGAGGATAGTAAATACTGCTGCTGATAAAGCCACTAACATAGCCAGAGTGGCTGTACTCAACAATAGGTTTTACTCGCTGAGCGTTAGTGATTTGAGTGATTTGATTGATCTGCACGCCATACCCATAGCCCAATTGCCCCCAACGATGTTTGCGCTCCCCATAAGTTGTGGTCATTGCCTGATAGCTAGCAGACGACAATAGCTTGCCTGTATGTAGCAAGTGCATAAAGCGAGCAAAGCTGGCTGCATCTGTCTGGATAAATCCTGAGGCTAGCTCGCTCTCGGTAAAGTTTAAGCTCTCAACCTGACTACGTTGGTAGGTTGCTGTGTTTGGCTTGTCACTTTTAAGCTGTTTGTCTTCACTGGTTTGAGTGGGTTTAACAGCAACGTTCTCATTAAAGCCTGCCAGTAAAGATGGGTTTTGCAATTGCGCGTCTTTAAGGTCGCCAAAGCTTGCATGTAAATTGAGATCAAACTGTCTGCCAAAATCGCTGATTTGCTTAGCTAATGGCCGGTTATTGATTGCAGTGAGTAGCTGACCAAGTAATTGATAGCCAAGGTTTGAGTACTGAAAGTGCTTGTTTGCATAAGCGTTTTCATCAGTAAGTATTTTAGCATCCCCCCTAATTCCCGATGTGTGGCTTAGCAGCCCTGCAACGGTCACGTCAGCGTGAATATTATCGCCGAGATAAAGGCTGACTTTATCATTGAGCTGTAATTTACCTTGGTCGATTGCGCGCAACACCAGTGTTGCAGTGATCATCTTAGATAGTGAGCCAATGATATATTGCGGCTCGCTGACAGCTGGCTCACTTACACCCGAAGTCATTTTGTTTATGAGTACCTGAGTGCTGGCATGATCAGCTATCAAAATGGTGCCGAAAAAGGGGCGGGGTGCCTGAGCTAATTCTTGTTCGATGATTTGCGCTAGTGCTTGACGTGGAAAACCTGGGTGACTTGCGGTTTGCGTCTCAGCTTTAATAGAACCACTGGCTAGGGCTAAGTATGCAAGCACAGCAAGGGCGAATGTAAAGTGGGTAAGCTTGTTCATAATGCTAGTTGTTAAGTGAAAGCTATTGATGATTTACCGATAAAGCGTTTAGTTGGCCTGCTTGTTTGGTATTAGTCTTGCTATTTGGATTTGTTTTGAGAGTTAGCCAGCATTGCTTCAATGTTCTTTAGTGACTGACTCATTTGCGCTAGGTATACCAGGCTTTGGTCGCTTTCATGTTGACCATTAGGGCTACTAACTGGTGTTACTTTGTCATTAAGTATTTGCTTTTGTTCTAATACCTTAGCGCGAAACGCTTCTACATCGTTAACACCAATTAGATTGATCAAGGCACCAGCACCAGATTGACCTGCCGTTTCAACAGTTAGCTTATGAATGCCATACATGCGCATTAACGGTCCTTGTATTAATGCAAGGTCGGTAATTTTATCTAAAGGTACAGTATTTTCGGTACGCTGCAGAATGCCTTTACGAACGATAAGCTTAGTTTCGGTTAGCTCTGCGCTCATGTTGTTGATGTAAGCTCGAGTAAGCAGTAAGCCTATCGGAAACCATAATAGCAACAATGGGATCCCTACTAGCGTAATAGCCAACACAACAGCACCCGAGGTGAGCCAGTAAGTAGCGAGTTTATTGTGGAAAGTGGCGGTTAATAAGGTTTGCTCTTGCATAACATATCCTTCGCATATTTCATTTAGCTTGAGTCGACTAGCGCTAAGTTACTATTGGTAACATACGCTAAATTAGCCTAGGTTCAACCAAAGGTGCAGTAAATTTGTTTTAGCTTGTTTAAAATTTACGCTAGGTTTAATACTTAGCGTTGAGAATGGATTAATACTTGTATCAATACAATAAGAAAGGAGCTGCAATGATCACACTGTATGGCACCCCAAGAAGCCGCGCGCTGCGTATATCATGGCTGTTGGAAGAGCTTAATCTTGAGTGGGAATTTAAGTTTCTAAACTTTGCTAAGGGCGATAATCGCTCGGTGGAGTTTTTAGCATTAAACCCAAGCGGCAAGATGCCAGTGATCACCGACGGCGATATAGTGCTGACTGAGTCTGCGGCAATTATGCAGTACCTGGTGGAGCGTTATGGTGGTGGCGCATTTGTACCTGCGGCAGGTACAGCTGATGCTGCCAAACATCATCGCTGGGTAAGTTTTATTATGACTGAGCTAGAGCAGCCTTTGTGGAGCATGGGCAAGCATAAATTTGCCTTACCTGAAGAGCAGCGTCTGCCAGAAATGCAGAAAGTCGCGAAATTCGAGTTTGATAGGGCGGCTGCAATTGCTGAGCAGTGGACGCCAGAAGATGGTTTCTTGCTAGGCGAGACTATTACCTACAGTGATATTTTAATCGGACAAACCTTGCTGTGGGCAACTGTATTTGAGCAAGACTTGCCTCCTAAATTAACCGCACTGCGCGATAGACTGCAGCATCGACCAGCGCTCGCGAGTGCACTGCAAAAGACCGAAGCTATTGCCAAAGCCGTGCTAGCACAAGAGTAATCATAACTGCGCTGCATTAGCTAAACAAAAAGGAAGCCAAGGCTTCCTTTTTTAGTTTTTGCTTCAGTATTCGTTGCTAGCGCTTTTTTCAAGTTAGCATTAATGCTTCAGCATCAAGCCAAGCTAGCAGGCCAAATTATAATTGTGTTTTTGCCCATTTAGCGCGACTTTCGCGGCTTTCACTCATATTGTTATCCGCTCTGTACGCTTTGTAAGCTTCAACATCTAGCGGGATTAAAGTCACTTCAACATCGAGTACAATCTTGCACTCTTTTTTAATGCGCCATGCAGCTGTGTTGTACAGCTCTGTTAATGGCAGCGAGCTTAAAAACTCAGGGTTGTACTGAGTGTAAATCGCTTGAGTTGGGTAAACCACAAAAGCTAAACGGCGTTTTGGCTCTGTTTTAAATAAGGCTTCAATGCCGTCAGTGGTGTTAAGCACCTGCATTTCGATGGTGTCATCGATTTCAGTCAGTTGCTTTTGAATTTTCATTGGCGCTTCTGCTTCGCCATTTTCCCAGGCAATGACTTCTGCTTCGCTAACCTTGGTCAACTCAGCCATTTGAGCTGTGCTGAGTGCGAATGATTGACGCAGGCATTGCATTTCGATGGCATTCATCGGAGTAATCTTTGACATGTTTATCTCGCTTGTGCGTTTCGCTAATGGCATCGATATATGTCACTAGCGTTAAAATTAACTGTATTTTGTTTTGGCGGTGTCCAGTTTAACTAGTGCGCTAGCCAAACCTCTTCAATCCAATCCCAGATTGACTCCCAAAGGTCATCGGTGAGGTCGCCATCTTGATATAGGCGCACCTGACCTTCCTGGTCGATGCAATAGAAATCATCACCTTGCTGACAAATTGCGATTAAGTCACGTGGCATACCAATCGACCAAGCGTAGCTGGTCACTTCAGGTAAATAAGTGTGAGAGTAGGGATCTGATGCCGTTACAGGCTCATACACACCATAAATAACGTCACTGCCGAACAGTAAGTACTCTTTTAATGCATTTGGCAGAGAGATCAGAATTTGCTCTTCCACTTCAACTAGCTGCTCAAAGGTTGGCAGAGTTAGCGGTACTGGCACGGTTTCGCTGAGCTCTTGTAGCTGCTCAATAATTTCGTTCATGGTTATTTCAACTGGCTCGAATTAATGAGCGCGAGTATAGCAAAACATCCATAAATCACCGAGATTTAATTGGGGCTCAATGAGCCGTGTCGCTTATTCAAGACAAAAAAAGCCCACTGTAAAAGTGGGCCAAGGTTGGTGGAGAGTCGGTAATAACTATGGTCGTTGTTTAAGCCGCCGTTAGGGTATGAGCTGCCATATTTTGGCGTTTATAGCCAAGCCACGCTTTGTGATACAGCTTGTGAGAGGCTTGTCTTAACTTGGTTATTTGCGCCGTTTCAATATCGTTCAATTGGCGCTGCTGGCGTTTAGCATTTGCTTCAATAGCTTGAACCTGAACATAGGTGTCGTGCTCTGCGCCGCTTTTGATTTCGGCAATGTCATTAAGGTGCAATTGCACTTCAACAATCATTTGGCTGTTAGGCAGTTTCACCAAGGCATTTAGATCGCGATAGCCAGATGCTTTTGGGTTAGCAAAACGATTTTTAAGCTGCACAATTTCAGCATGTTGTTCTAGCTGTTTGTAGGCGCTCATTAGGCTACTTACATCACTGGCAACAATGCTTGCACGGGCAAGGTCGGTGATTTTTGCCGTTTCACCAGCAAATTTAGTGGCAATTTTTTGCTCTGCGCGAATACGTGATTTTGGCTGGGCGATAATCGCCTGGGTTTGAGTCTGTGCACTGACAAGATTAATTAGGCTAGTAAGCTCGCTTTGCGCTGCCTCGGTTTGTTGCATTAACTCGTCAAGGTCACGGCTATTTTGCAATGGTAAGTAACGTTGGAAGTCTTCTAGTTCATTTAGCTCGTCGACTTCACTGCGGGCTGCTTGAGTGACGCTATAACCGTTAGAGTTGACGACACTAATTTTGGCTTGCACTGGTTGGGCGACTGCGCCGCGGGTGGTTAACAGGACAAGAAAAATAAAAAGGGTACGAAACAATCGATTCATTAATTCACCTCTTTGTGAAACTAATCAGTCTGTGACAGTGGTAAGTGGATCGCTGTCAAAAAATAACTGATATCAATGTATTTATGTCAATGTACCTATAGCATACTGAATCTTTGCTGAACGAAAATACCTGCAAGATTAAACTTGATTTAGAAACCTTAAATTCGCGGGGGCAGTATCAAAGTTTTCGTTAATCGGTAATAAAAAAGGTGCCGTGAGGCACCTTTTTAAGATTGTAATACTTGCAGTGATTACCAGATTTTTACACGCTTTTCTGGTGGTAGGTACATCTTGTCACCTTCTTTCACACCATATGTTTCGTAGAACTCTGGCATGTTAGACAGTGCGCCAATAGCGCGGAAGTGACCAGGTGCATGTGGGTCAGTTGCAACACGGTTACGCATTGCTTCTTCTTTCATTTTCACGCGCCAGATTTGGCTAAAGCCCATGAAGAAACGCTCATCGCCTGTTAGGCCGTCAATTACCGGTGCTTCTTTACCGTTAAGCGACATCTTATACGCCTTGTAGGCAATAGTTGCGCCTGAAAGGTCACCAATGTTCTCACCTAGGGTTAGCTCGCCATTGACGTTTAAATCGTCATAAACTTGGTAGCCGTCGTACTGAGCGATAAGTGCAGCACCTTTTTCAGTAAAGGCCTTTAGGTCTTCCTCTGTCCACCAATCGCGCATGTTACCTTCGCCGTCAAACTTAGCACCTTGGTCGTCAAAACCATGACCCATTTCGTGACCGATAACCGCGCCGATACCACCATAGTTAACCGCATCTTCAGCCGCTAGGTTGAAGAATGGTGGTTGCAAGATAGCCGCCGGGAACACAATCTCGTTCATTGTTGGATTGTAGTAAGCGTTCACGGTTTGCGGGGTCATAAACCACTCGCCTTTATCGATAGGCTGACCAAGCTTAGCAACGCTTTGTGCATGGCTTAACTGGGCGGCGCGAACCTTGTTACCGATTAGGTCGTCAGCGGCAATGGTTAGCTTGCTGTAGTCTTTCCATTTATCAGGGTAACCAATTTTTGGATTGAATTTGGCAAGTTTATCTTTTGCGGCAACCTTAGTTGCATCGCTCATCCAGTCCAAAGAGTCAATGCTCGCACCATAGGCGCTGCGTAGGTTCTCTACTAGCTCGGTCATGCGTTTTTTCGCTTCAGGTACGAAGTGACGCTTAACGTAAACTTTACCTACAACTTCACCTAGGGTGTTACTGACACTGCTTACGCCGCGCTTCCAACGTGGTTCTTGTTCAGCTTGACCGTTAAGAGTTTTGGAGAAGAACTCAAAGTTTTCAGTGTCTAGTGCTTCAGTTAGGTTGCTGGCACTGTGAGTTAGCTCGTTCCAGGTTAGGTAGGTTTTCCAGTCTTCTAAGCTATGAGCGCCGATCACTTCACTCAAACCAGAGACGAAGCTTGGTTGATTGATAATGATGTCAGCTTGCTTGTCGCCACCTAGTGCTTTTAAGTAACCATCCCAGTTGATGTTTGGTGCAAGCTTGGCAAGATCTTTAACCTGGTACTTGTTATAGGTCTTGGTGCTGTCGCGTACTTCAACTACATCCCAGTGCTTTTCTGCAATCGCTGTTTCTAGCGCTAGGATGGTTTTCGCTGCTTGCTTACCGTTTGGTAAGCCCGCTAGGTCATACATTTTCTCAATATGCTCAACGAATTTAGCGCGGATATTTACGAAGCGCTCTTCTTCATTAAAGTAATAGTCTTTTTCTGGCAGGCTCAAACCATATTGCCAGATGTGAGTTGCGTAACGCGTTGAGTCCTTTGCGTCTGGGTTGATGTAAAATGCAAGTGGGGTGCCGCCGCCATTAACCTGGCTTTCACCAAAGAAGGCTGTTATCGCAGCTTTGTCTTTTAGGCCGGCAATTTTATCAAGCGTTGGCTGGATTGGTTTGATACCTAGCTTGTTTAAGGTTTCAACATCCATAAATGCGCGGTAAAGGTCAGCTACTTTTTGCTCGTCACTACCCATTTCTAGGTTTTCAGTGGCACTTACGTCTTCAATAATCGCTTTTACGTCTTCACGGGCTTTTTCGCGTAGGTCGTAAAATGCGCCAATGTTCGTGCGATCGCCTGGGATTTCAGCTGTTTTCAGCCAGCCGCCGTTCACGTATAAGTAGAAGTCGTCTTGTGGGCGGACACTTTTATCAATGTTTTCGAAATCGATACCTGATGTTAGCGCTTGCTCAACTGCAGCCGCTGCTGGCTTTTTAGCGACTTGCGGCGCTGGTGTTTCAGCGGCTTGTGGTTCAGGTGCTTTTTCTGAGTTACATGCACTAAGACTTGCAATTAGTGAGGCGCACAGGCCACTAATAACTAGTTTTTTCATGTTGAATCCCTGCTGTTGTTATTTGTGTTGTTGGTTGCATCCGCCTTTTGCTAAATCTGACTGTTACTCATCAAAAGTCAGTTTGGCAAATGACGGATTGGATTACCGAGTCGTTAATGGGGCTTATGCAATTTGCTCACAAGTCGCCTCACTGCGTTCGGTATATTGTTATTGTGGACTCCATGTTAAGGATGTAACCCTTGATTAACAAGGTTTTTGCCGCAGTTTTATTGGATATTGTGTGACGAAAAGTTACTAGTGAGAGGTTATGCAATATTGCTGACTGACTAATCTGTACGGGCTACTCAATTACACTTTTGAGCGCAATATATTCAAGGTCGTTGGCGGTTACAGTATCGGTTTATGGCAAACGCGTTCCTTGTAACTCAGTTTGAATGAGTAAGCGTTTTTATGGTTTTACTAGGCATATCACTAAAAAACAATGAATAGCGGTAAGTCTGCAGTTCGAGTTTTGCGCGGTAATCGAGCAGTATCCAACAGGATAACTGACAATTTCGATGTTTCGCTATTGGTTATGTTTCTGAAATTATTGGGTTTATCTTTTGTAATAAATTCGGCCTGACAGCCGGCGCTGTTAAATTTGCCGGTATTTTTTCGCAAGGGCATCAATAGGAATTAGTAATAGTAGTTAACTTTCTTGGTAATAGTTCAGGCTTTAACATAAAGAAAATTGTATAAATTCATCAAGAGAGGCTCCGAGTGACAAGACAACAAACATTGTTTGCTGGTTTTATGGTTTTCGCACTGTTTTTAGGGGCTGGTAATATTATTTTCCCGCCGATGCTGGGATTTGCATCGGGTGAGTTCTTTTCTCAAGCGTTAATTGGCTTTTTGTTAACTGCGGTAGGCTTGCCCGCTGTTACCTTGATAGCCATTGCCTGGATGGGCAGTGGCGAGGGCGTGACCGAGAAATTACCGCGTTGGTTACAACTCACCTTTTGGAGCACCTTGTTCCTGACCATTGGTCCATTTTTCAATATGCCGCGTACCTTCAGCGTGGCATATGAGTTTACTGCTAAGCCATTCTACGGCGATGATTTAATGCCGTTCGTTACCTTAGTGTTTGCGGCTATCACCTTGTTTTTTGCTTTGTCACCAAGCAAGTTGATGGACAGGGTCGGTAAGCTAATCACCCCGTGTTTAATCACTATCTTCGTGGTTTTGATTGTAAGTGTTTACATGATGCCTCACGGCACCCCAACTGACGTATCTGCTCGTTACCTTGAATCTGCTTTTGCTTCTGGCTTAAGTGAAGGTTATATGACTATGGACGTGTTAGGCGCAATTGGTTTTGGTGGCTTAGTTATTGCGATTATCAGTCAGCGCATGAACGCAGATTCTGGCTCGTTAACCAAAAAAATGAGCAAGATTGTGGTTGTGTATGCCAGTATCATTACTGCGTTATATATGGCAATGGCATGGATTGGTAGCCAATATGGCGCTC
Organism: Shewanella sp. WXL01; assembly: GCF_012263345.1. Lineage (NCBI taxonomy): Bacteria > Pseudomonadati > Pseudomonadota > Gammaproteobacteria > Alteromonadales > Shewanellaceae > Shewanella > Shewanella sp. WXL01. Next base: position 1,130,654 of record NZ_JAAIKQ010000001.1, read on the forward strand.
AGGTGAGCAACGGTGGTGAACTGTTGTCTAGCTACACTCAGTGGATGTACGGCAATACAGGCGCAATTTTACTTGGCGCAATCATGACGTTAGCTTGTCTAACCACGGCAATTGGCCTTAGCTGCGCGAGCGCTAAGTACTTTAGTGATAACTTTAAGTTTGTTAGCTACAAGCCAGCTGTAGTTACTATTGTGGCAGTCACTACGGTTGTTGCTAACGTAGGCTTAGCTAAGTTAATTGAAATCACCTTACCGCTGGTGGTGGTATTGCACCCTGTGACCATTAGTGTTGTAGCGTTAGCCGTGTTCTACAAACATAAGCCGTTTAATTTAATGGTGTGGGGAACAACGGTAACGACGGCAATCTTATTTGGTGTGATTGATGCGTTAAACATCTTAGGTCAGATGCCAGCGGATCTAGAGCAAGCATTTAATCAATACTTACCGCTATACCAATACAATGCCGCGTGGATTATTCCAACACTTGCGGTATTTATGGCGCTAACCGCGTTAGCGAAGGTCGCTTACAATATAAGTCGCAGTCGCTGCGCACAAGTGTAACGCTGTATCTCGCGACTAAGCTGACATGTAAAAAGCCATACCTTTGCAGGTATGGCTTTTTAGTTTGTCCGGCAGTTGGGAGTGCCGGGCTATTCGTTCACTTAACTCTTGGTAATTAAGCTTTGGCGCGGCGGCGTAGGCCTAGCATAGCCAGTATGCTCAACCATAGTGCACCTAGCGAGCCACCGTCGTCTTGGTTGATAACATCAACTTTAACTGTTTCGGTTTCGCTTAGCTCACCGTCAGATACAGTCACTTCAAACACTAGGGTTTCATTGCCACTAACATTTGGTAGTGAAACTGTTGCTTCTGCGCTGTCAGCTGAGCTGATGGTCGCCTTAGTACCTTCAACTTGCGTCCAAGTAAAGCTTAGTGCGTCGTTGTCAGCATCTTCACTCATTTGTGCGCTTAGGGTTACCGAAGTACCTTCGTCTGCACTCATTGAAGCCACTTTCACTTTTGCATCAGGACGTGAGTTAGGGTTAGAAAGGGCAACTGCGCCGCTGTCTGTTACGCTTGTGCCTTCAACGCTGTAGCTCCACGCGGTAGACATGTCACCACTTTGGTTCGCTAGCACTTGAGCTTTAGCTACAAACTCACCACCTTGAGTCGCTTCAAACGTTAGGGTCTGACCGCTTACGCTACCTTGCTCTGAGTCTAACCACTGCATTTTTTCAGATAGCTTTAACTCAACTTGCATTGGTTGATCAGCAGATGCTGCACCTTCAGGGATAACCACTGAGTATGCGACTTCTTGACCTGAGGTGACAGAGCTTGCATCAGTGCTAACGTTTAGCGCGTTGCGAGTGTGGTCGAATACTACGATTGATTGACCTAGCTCCATTTCTACACCGTCGTTGTTTTCAGTGAAATCAATCGCTGTGTAGTAAGCTTTATTAGCAAGCTTAGACGCCCACTCGATGGTTAATGGCATTGTTGAGTATGGCTCAACAGAGCTGTCAACAGTGATATCTATTGGGATCATATCTGCCTCACGACGTTGAATAACATCAACACGGAAATCGTCAATCGAGCCATCTGCTTCAGATAACCAGTTGTGAGTCATCACCCAGTATTGGCCTGGAGCTGGATTGTCGATGCTGCAAACTTCAAATTGTGCAAGGTCTGCATAGTTACCAGCACAAATAAACTCTACTTCTTCAATTGTGCCGTTATTGTTGTTATCCCAACCGATGTAGATATCAGCGTCATAACTCTTAGTTTTACCAATGATGGCGACTAGCTCTTCAACGTCGTCACCCACGTTAACAGTCACCACTTTTACGCCATCAGTTAGATCATCTACTGGTGAGCGGTTGTCAGTGTCGCCTGCTAGCGAGAAGTGGAATGACTCAGATGGCATTAAGCCATCAGAGGTTGCTGATACCGCCAATGGGCGGCGGAATGCATAGTCATTGTTTTCGATGCTTGCATTGCCGTGGAAGACTTCAACCGTGTTCCAATCAGCAATATCTGCAACCATAGGTTGAATTGCAATAGGCAATGATAGCTCTGGTGATGCACCTGTGCTGTCGGTTAGTTTCAAGCGGCCGTAGTTCCAGCTATCACCTGCGTTGTCAGCAACCTTGATGCTTACAGTCACTTCAAGTGACTCACCTTCAGCTAGTACTGCTGAGGTTGGTGAGATAGTCACGTCTAATTCTGATGCGCCAGTGTAAGCCAGTGACCAGTTACCCGCTTGTGTTGCGGTAAAGGCACGAGTGAACTCACATTCACCTTTACAGTTACTGTCAACGAAGTAAGCACCGTTAAGCTCTTTTGGTGTACCGCCAACTTCTGGGTTCGCTGCAACATAGTTGTCAATGGTCTCATCCATCCACAGGCCTGCTTTCACTGCTAGGTCAACTTGGGTCATACCTGAGCCGTGATCCCATACTTGTGATGGGGTTGCTAAGTCTTGAATGGTGGTTTCGCTGTTAGCGGTCAACATTAACGCTGATTGAATCTGTGCTGGTGTTGCGTCAGGGTGAACCTGAGTAAATAGTGCTGCAGCACCTGCTACGTGAGGTGATGCCATTGACGTACCGGTTAGGAACGCAAAGTCTGCAGTACCTGGCTCCCACGCGAATGGTTGATCATCAGAGTAAGCGGCGTAAATGTCAGTACCTGGCGCAGCAATGTGCGGCACCATGTTCTCTGCTGCGTACAGAGACGGACCACGTGAACTAGACGCGTTAGCAGAGTTTGCCATTAGGTCTGAATAACCGACTTCACCTTGAGCAATGGTTAATGTTGGGTTAGTTGAGCTTGCAACCCAGTTCATTAGCTCTTCACCGCTTTCTTCGGTCAACAACATGCCAGGAATTGCATAAGGAATGTTGTACATATCTGAGCCGCTTTGCGGTACGTTGCGGATTAGTACGCCTACAGCACCTTTGTCTTGCGCGTTGACTGACTTATCATATAGCGCAATGTCACCGCGGTCACAGATGAGGATCTTGTCCTGGATTTCAGGAAGGTCATCATAGAAGGTGAAATCACAAAGGCTGTAGTCGATTGAGCCGTCACCTAAGTCACCAGCGTAAACCACGCCAGCAGTGACTTCATCGCTCAGTCCACCAACACCTTCGATAGTCGCTAAGTCGACACCTTCATCGTTTGTACCAGTGAATGACTTAGTAAAGATACGCGAGTGAGTGTAGTTAGCGACAACGGTCGTCCAAGGGGCAACGTTACCTACAGTGCTTTCACCAGGGCCAGCGTTACCCGCAGCGGCTGCAACGAAGATACCCGCTTCACGTGCTTTTAAGAAAGCCATACCTGAAGCCGAGGTCCATGGGCTACCGCCATCACCGCCTGGGCCAATAGAGAAGTTGATGACATCTACGCCATGCTCAATCGCAAGGTCAACCGCTTTAACTGTCAGTGAGTCAAAGCACGAGCCTTCTTCATTACAAGTTTGGTACGAGATGATGTTTGCATGTGGTGCAACACCCGATAGGCGCGCAAATTTCGCATCACCAATTGGTGTACCATCACCTTGATTTGTGTTGTCTTGCTTAAGGATAGGTTGGTCTGCTAGTACGTTACCGCCAGCAGTACCAGAGGTATGCGAGCCGTGACCGTTATAATCTTCACCAACAGGTGCTGCCAAGCCTGCATAGTTGTCGGTGACTTCTGGGAAGCTATATACACCAATTAGCTTGTTGTTACATAGGCTAGCGTCTGTTTCACAGTCACCAACAAATACACCATCACCATACGGGTTGGTGTGCACGTAACCGTCACCGCCTACTTCAGCAAATGAAATGTTATCTGTATTGATACCACTGTCGATAATACCTAGCAGTACACCTTCGCCTTTGCCTGCAAGTTCAGGTACAGCGCTTTCCCAAATTTTGTCCGCGCCAATATGCTGCGGGCCAACATCAGTGTTTAACTGGTGAATTTGCTCTGGGTATACTGCTTTTACTTCTGCTAGCTGTGCAATGCGCTGAGCTTGCTTTTTCGAAAGCTCAAGAGCAAAACCATTCATCGCGAAGTGGTAACGCACTGTTGGCGAAACCGATAAGCTTGTTGCTTTAGCAATACTAGCTAACGCGCTGTTTTGACGGCTTTGTAGGTGTTGCTTGTACTGCTGAATTTGCGGCGCAGCTTTGGTTTTTACACCTTGCTTAAGCAGTTGCTTAGTACCAGCAAACTTATCATTACCCTGGAAGCTGCTTACCGCGTCATCTTTAAGCTCGATAATGTAGGTTTGCTTTTCTGCATTGGTGATCTTACCGCTAATACCTACGTGGTTTTTGTGACCTGCTAAGAAGGTCTTTTGAACGTTGCTTTTTACAGGTGCGGCTTGGGCACTTGCGCCAGTTAGCATTGCAACAGATAGTGCTAACCATAATTTTGATTTGTTCATGAATTAGGCCCTTATTATTTTTTAATTTTTCTTGTGAATAAGCCAAGTAAAGCGAATAACCATAAGCTACCAAGTGCACTACCTGAGTCAGACTCGACTTTATTAACCTTAACGGTCACTGTTTTTTCTACAGTATTGACGCCATCATCAAGTGTTCCGGTTAATTCAATGCTTTGAGTGTTATCAACAAGTGGAGCAGAAACTGTCAGTTCGTTGTTCGACCAAAAAACGTTAAGCTCGATGTCGCTATTGTGAGTCCAGCTTACTGATACATCATCTGAGTCAACATCAGTCACGACGGCGCTGACAGTGGTGGACTCGCCTTCAAAAACTTCGATGTTGTTGGCAATTTCAATTTCTGGAGCATCGTCAATTGTCACAACATTAAGGGTGTAGTCTTGAGTGGCAGAGCGTGAGCTGTTGTCTAAATCGGTTACTGCAAGTGTGAAAGTTGCTTCACCAATGTAATCAGCACTAGGTGTGATGGTCGCGCTAACATGAGTTGCGGCCTTAACTACGTCTGTGATAGTGATATCAGTGGTTTCTGTGGTTAACTGGACATCATGGTTTTGCGACGTTTCATCATGGATGGTAAATGTCATTACCTTGCTCATGTCTTCTAATGTGGCAAGGTTTGGCTTCACGGCTAATTTAATATCAGCAGTTAAACCATGGGTGCCATCGTTATGGATGTTTTGAGCATATATAGGGCTGTTATTAGTACCGTCTTCTGACCAATAAATGACATCACCGATAGGGTTAGTATGTAGCTGCAGGTTGCCTTTGGTGTTTTTGTTGCCATCGATTGTCTTTTCTTCACCAGCCTTACCGTCAGCATCAAACTGCACATAGTTATAGGTAATTGGCCAGTAGTCCCATACTTTCATGAAGTAGGCATTAACAACGCCGTTGCGGCTAGAAGTGTTAACCACGTCTAAGTAACCGTTGAAGCCGGTATCGAAATCACCAGAGGTCAATTGAACAATTTCTCTTGGCTCGCTCCAAATAACTTTGCCGTCAGCAGAAACTTTTTGCGCAAAAATACCTGTTTCAGGTGTCGAGCCATCAAGGAGTACTGCGAATGTGATGATACGGTCACCGTTCACCACTTCAATGCTAGGACCACTTGGGTTGTAGTCAGCATCGCCATGAGAGATACGCAGGTTACCGCTGAAGCGCTTGTTACCCATGCGATCAAATTCTTGCATCATTAGCATCGCACCAGAGTCTGTTGGTAGACGCCATGCAATAATTACGTTCTCGTGTTCATCGATAGTAATATCTGAGTTAGGAGCAGGTGAGTCTGGAATGTTCTCTAAATCGCCTTTGGTAAAGGCAACTGGCTTATCACCCCACATTGGCTCACCATTTTCCAGTGAGTACTTTTGAATACTTAGGTGTGAGCCATATTCAGGGGCGATATCTTGATAAACAACAATAAAGCCATCGCTTACTAATGCGCGCTCTACAGGGTAGCTCGCATCGTGCAGTTGTTCATGAACGTGCCACTTTATTTCGCCGTTTTCATCAACATAAGCGATGTGCGCGTTAGTTGGGTCACCGTAATAGTCTAAGTCACCATTAACATCTTCTGATTCATCCCAGGTCACGATTGAACCGTTACCAACAGCAGTAACATGCGGTACACCAACATGGCTTAGGCCCGTCGGTGAAGTAATTTCAATCCCTGTTTCCCAACGAGACTTTTTGTCTGCGCTGACTTCATAGATCACTACGACATCTTGAATATTACCGTCAGTGTTTTCGCGCTCATCACGAATAGCGATACGAACTGACTCGTTATCTAGCGCTGCGATAGAATAGTCATAAACATATGATTTACTTCTATCAATAACTAATAGCGGCTCATCATCCCAAACGACTTCACCTTTTTGGTTAACGCGCTGTAGGTACATGTCATAGCCGTGATAAACCGAGTTCTCCCAGTCATCGGCCTTAAGGAAACCTGCGTAATGGTTACCGGTTTTGGTGGTCGTCCATTGTGGGATGACACCCTCACTGGCAATAGTAGCGAAATTAGTTTGATCATTATGCCAAGCTGCTGAGGCTGACATTGAGCTTAATGCCAGTCCTATCGCTAGCCCGAGTTGGGTTTTTGTAGTCATTATTCGTCCTTCATTATCGTTAGAATTTGGTGGGAAATGCGACTCTTATGTTGATTACCGTGTCATTACTGCTTTGTTATAGTGATGTTGACCTTTGCATCGTATCGTGTAAGGGAAGTGAGCTAAATTGGACTTGGGACTGCATACGGTAAGACTAAAGTCCTACATGTTTGGTCGTTGAATTCTTTAATGAAAACAAGTAAAAGGAAAGAGTGCTCGCCCCTAATAATAACAATGGAGTCACTATGCAAAGTACCGTCGTCATTGCAGATGATCACCCGCTATATCGTGAAGCTTTGATTGGTTCAATCGTTAAACAGTTACCCGAACTTACGCTATTAGAATCTGCAGATTATTTGTCGCTGTTTGACATGCTTAAGGAGCAGCGCGACGAGATTGATTTGGTATTACTGGATTTGAGTATGCCCGGTTGTCAGGGCTATAGTGGCTTAATCTTTATTAAGAAGTACTTCCCTGAAATTCCGGTACTGATTATTACCGCCCATAACAGCGCAGAAATTATGAGTCAGTGTCAGCTATTTAATGCAGATGGATTCGTATCTAAAACGGCATCAAGCGATACCATCGTGAGCAAAATAAGCCACTTACTTGAAAGCGATGATGTGTTGTCCCCGCAATTAAATATGGCTGCATTAGCTCAGCAAGAGCAGCTGCGCTATCACAAGGTGATGCAATTAACGCCACACCAATTTCATATTCTGTCCTTAGTTGCTGATGGTTTGCTCAATAAGCAAATTGCCGCGCAGCTAGAAATCTCTGAGAAAACGGTGAAAGCACACTTATCGAAAATTTTTAAAATTCTCGATGTGGGTAACCGCACTCAGGCGGCTAAGTTTGTCGCTGGATTAGCCTTAACGACATCTTGGCAGCATTAGCGTGGCGAACTTGTCCCATCGATTGCGTGAATTAAATGCGAGTGCTTTAGGCAAAAGTAGGTTGCTATTATCGCTGGTTTTGCTGGCGTCTTTCATTCTATTGCTGCCAAATAAAGTGAATGCCAATGATGAGATGCTTTCTGATGTAGATATTACTGCTGAAAATACCCAGGTTGGGCTCGTTGCAAACGAAATACCATCAAGCAGTCGCACAGTAAAGGTCATCGATTATCTTGATGGCTTATCGCAAAGTACCATTATGGCGCTGGCACAAGACCAGCAGCACAATTTATGGGTTGGAACCCAAAATGGTCTTAATCGAATTTCGGGTAACGAAGTTACTCAATATGGTTACGGTACTCATGGTGGACAAACCTTATCGGGTGGGTTAATCAATGCTCTGCAAGTTGACCGTAATAATCGTTTGTGGATTGCCAGTACTAAAGGGCTTGATGAGTTCGACCTCAGCAACAATGTGCTTGCACCGTCATCATTAATTAGCACCTGGCCAGAGCAATATAGCCGTGACATTCGTGCCTTGCTGGTTGTCGGCGATCAAGTGTTATTTGCTACGCGCGAGCGTTTAATCATTGCCAATATCAATACCCATAAAATTGATGCCCATATCGACTTTGCTAAATATGGCGTGACACTGCGCTTCCCACATTTAGTGTCGGCGGCTGGTAAGGTGTATTTAGGCAGTGATGAAGGGGTCTATAGGCTGAATTTAGCCTCTACGTCGCTAACTAAACTTAATGCCACTGATGGGCTGATCATTCGCTCAATGGTTTATGGCAAGGGTAAGCTGTGGCTAGGGACGCGCCATCATGGCTTAAAAGCATTAAATTTGACTGATGAAAGTTCAGTTGAACAGGTGATTGAAGGGGTAAATATCTATCGTTTGAGTTTATTTAATGATGAGTTACTTATTGATCTGCATAATCAGTTTCTTAGCTTAAATTTATCAGACCTGCAGCTAAAGAAACTTCACCTGACTGCGTTTAATCGAAACTATGTGAGTGGTTTAAATATATTTTCTTCTCTGCAACTGAGCTCTGAACAATATCTACTTGGTTCTGGTACCGGGATATTAGCGTTAAGTGATAGCTCCAGGTATATAGGGCGCACTCCTCAGGTAAAGGAAGAGGGTTTTGAAAACATCGATGCAGTGCAAACACTCGAGCTAGATGGTGGTACCAATACTTCAACCACTGATTTTCTAGTACTTGATAGCGAAGCTATCTATCGCCTCAATATTCAAACCCAGCAAAAGCAGCGGTTGTATTCAGCTAGGCCAAATCAAACATTTATCAGAATGCTGCAGTATCAAGGTAAGACCTATGTCGCTTCTCAAGGGCTTGGTTTTATCGAGCTAAGCGAGCAGTTTGAGTTGCTGAGGCAATCTGATGTTGCTGTCACCATATACGACATGAAAGTGATTGCAGGTAAGCTATGGCTAGCGACTCCCGATGGTATCTATCTTGTTGATTTTGAGACGCTTGAACATGATTTGATCGCATCTACTGCATCAAGACGATTTTTCAGCTTGAATCAGTTTGGCGATATTGTGGTTGCGACCAGCTTTCGCGATGGTACTTGGGTGTTTAGCGCTCAAGGTGAGTCGCCCAAGCAGCAATACATAGCATCAAAACCCGCGATGGTGCTAGAGAGCTTTCAAGCCAGTGACGGTCAGATTTGGTTGATGACGGCAGAAGATGGCATGTACCGCCTCAATACGCCATCGCGCTCTAACAGCCAATACAGTGTTAAACCGTTTGCGTTAAATGATCAATTCCCTAGTCGCACCATTGTTTGTATGGCGCAAGACAAACAGCAGCGTTTATGGATGGCAACCTTAGATGGGTTGATAATGTCAGTACCAGGCTCGCAGCAGCTGATTCATTTTGGACAAATGGAAGGTTTGAGTAATTCTGATTTTAATCAAAAAGCCTGTGGCAGTATTGGCGAACAGCTTTATTTTAGTGGCTATAACACCATTGATTTGGTTGATGCTGATAACCTTCAAGTACAACGCGCGAAAACCATTGCACCGCAACAAGTGCAGCTATTAAGTGCCGACAAACAAATCAATACCGTGCTAGGAAAACAAACCCAAAAGGTAGCAGAAAACCCGATTTATCGTTTTGTGGTGACGCTTAATACCGATAAGTTGATGCAAAATATGACTTATCGTTACCGCCTAAAAGGCTATCAGTCACAATGGCTTATCTCACGCAGCAACGAGTTTGTATTTACTAACTTACCTGTTGGTGATTATCAGCTTGAGTTATACGCTTATAACGACGCCGGAGACACCTCTGAAGTCAGCCGTTACCCACTAAAAGTCACTGCGCTTTGGTACAAGTCTTACTATGCCTATGCGGCTTATTTCATTATTTCCATTGCGATATTCATATGGATTGTGCTGTTGAAACTGCGCGCGGCTAGACTTAAGTATCAGCTTAAAGAGCAAGAAGCCAAGCAACTCACTCAGCTTAATGAGCAACTCGAGCAGTTAGTTAATGAGCGTACAGCGGTGCTTGAGCAGAAAACCTTAGACGCCGAGCAAGCTAACCAGGATAAAACCGCGTTTATTGCCACCGCGAGCCATGACATTCGCCACCCGCTCAATTCAGCGAAATTGCTACTTGAAGCGAATCAAAATGATGAAGTGGGTCAAACAATGTTCTTTAAACGCATGCAAGACAGCATAGGCAGCTTGTCGCGTTTAATTGAGTCGATTCTCGATTTATCTAAAGTCGAATCGGCGCACTTTAAGCCATTTGTGCGCTCATTTGAAACGCAAAATTTGCTGAATGATTTAATTGTAGAGTTATCGCCGGTTGCGGCTAAATACCAGGTTAATCTTGAGTGCAGCGCCTGGCACAATTTGAATGTTGAAAGCGATAGCTTGTTGATAGAGCGGGTGCTGCTTAATGTAGTCATCAACGCCATTGAGGTCAGTAAACCGGGGCTGACGGTGAGTTTAGCTGCGAAACAGCTAAATGATATGTGTGTAGTGGAAATTACCGACCAAGGGGCTGGTATTCCTGCATCGATTAAGTCGCAGCTGTTTGAGCCATTTGTTACCCATAATAAAGCGTCCGGTACTGGCCTTGGTTTGACCATTGTTAATAAAATCAACCATGTTCTCAATCTTGGCTTAGCGGTTAACTCAAGCAGCAAAGGCACTAAAATGAGTTTTAGCTTGCCGCTGGCGAGACAGGTTGCTCACGCTGAGCCAAGTACCAATATTGGCGAGGTATGGGTGCTTGATGATCATCAAGAAAGCGCTGACTCACTGGCGACTGTACTTGGCAAGTGGCAGCTTGAGTATCGTATTTTCTATGACCATCACAGCTTAATTAGCGCACTTGAGCAAACCACGCCTGATTGGTTATTGCTAGATTTTCATTTGCAAAATACAGACAGCGCTCGGGTGCTAGCCGAAAACGGTCGCTTGTTTGAACCAGTGAATATTATCGTGATGTCGGCAGAAGCCAGCGTTCGCTCCATTTTGCCTTATCCCTTTCTGCTTAAACCAATCAAGCCTAACAAGCTAAAGCGGCTATTGTTATCGCCTAAGAGGGTTTAGCCTTGCTACAGAATTGTGCGTAAGTATTCGGTTAGGGTCAGATATGTTAGTATCTGCCCTCATTGATTTTGGTAAGAGATCCCCGTGAGATTAGATAAATTCATTTGCGAAAGCACCGAGCTAACCCGCTCTATGGCGAAAAAGCTGCTTAAATCAGGTGAAGTCACCTGTGATGGTGAAGTGGTTAAAGATCCAAGCTTTAAAGTTACCGATGCTATGCTGATTGAGGTTGATGGTAATGAGCTTAACCTAATCGGCGAGCGCTATATTATGATGCACAAGCCCATCGATACTATTTGCTCAACCGTTGATGAGGAATATCAGTCTGTGCTGAGTCTAATGGACATTGAAAAGCCTGAAGCACTGCATATTGCTGGCCGCTTAGATGTTGATACCACAGGATTGATTTTAATCACCAGCGATGGTCAATGGTCACATAAGATCACTTCACCAAAAAAAGGCTGTGGTAAGCGTTATTTAGTCGAAGTAGCTGAGCCACTTAGCAAAGACTTAGTTGATGTATTTAAGCAGGGCATTGAGCTGAAAAGTGAAGATGGGCTCACTAAACCTGCTGAGTTAGATATTATCGACAGCCATAATGCTAGGTTGACAATTGTCGAAGGTAAATATCATCAGGTAAAACGCATGTTTGCAGCTGTAGGTAACAAAGTGGTCAACTTGCACCGCGAGGCGATTGGCCCAATAGAGATGGATCATGATCTCGAAGAGTGTGAATGGCGTTATTTGACCGATGAAGAAATTGCACGGGTAAAATAAGGTTTTTTACACTTCACATATCTGCAGTACATACATGTGCGTTATACATAACAGGCAGCTTTTAGCTGCCTGTTTCATTTTGCTCTTGTTTAGTTTAACAGGCTAAGCGATTACCAAACCTCTCGATAGAGATTAACGAGATTGCTGCCAAGTACCTTAGTAATCACCTTGTCTGAATGCCCTGAACGTTGCATATAGTGGGCAATAAGCTCCATACGGCGAATGCTGTTTAGTTGCGGGATAAATGGCGGACGATTAGCTGACTCACCTGGCGCTGAAATACCAGCAGCTTTGCGGCGCTCAACATCTTTGCGGATCATCTCGCGGTACTCAGGGCCATCGTTGACAGGCAAGATCCCCTGATCGCTACCAATGGCAACATGGTCTTCACCGCAGACATTAATGGCATGATTTAAGTGGCGCATAAAGGCGGCTGCGGTAATTTCACCATCGCCGCCTTCAAGAAATGGCATCAGATAAATACCGACTACGCCGCCTTTATCTGCTATTGCTTTTAGCTCAGTATCGTCATTGTTTCTCGGGTGCTGATAAACCGCGTTACAACCCGTGTGGGAGAGCGTTAACGGCTTACTTGCAGCTTTAATCGCATCAGCGACAGTTTGTTTGCCCGAGTGGGATAGGTCAAGTAACACCTTAGCATTTTGTATTTGTGCCACTGCCTGACGGCCAAGCTCGGTTAGGCCTGTATCGTGTTTTACCAAACCGCCTGAGCCATATTGCGATGGGCCGTTATAGCTCAGCTGCATATAGCGCGCGCCTTGCTTGGCAAAATAATCAATTCGGCTTAAGTCATCGGCGAACATTTCTGTTGATTGAAAGCCGATGATAATCCCTATTTGCCCTTGTGCTTTAGCCTGCAAAATATCATCAAGGTTGTACACAATGCGAAGATGCTGCGGGTACAAAGCGGTGATTTGTTTTACATGGGCAATTTTCGCTTTTGCTGCAGCAAAATCATCACCGGGGTAAGGTACGGTTGCATTTACCGCCGTCACACCTGAGCGTTTAAATTGCGCTAACGTCTCAGCACTTAACTCATTGATACCATAATCAAACAGCGCGCTGAGTCCATCTATCACTATGCTTTTGTTGTAAGCTGCCCAGCTTTGTTCTTGTGCGATAACGGATAAACTCAGTGATGGCAAGCTAGCTGCTAAGGTGGTGAGGCCACAAAGTTTGATGAATTGCCGACGACTTGTTTGACGTTTAGTGAGTTGCTGCGAATTTACTTGTTCGATATCCATGGCTAGTTCCTTATAGCTCGGCAATACATTCAACTTCGACTTTGGCGCCTAACGCCAAGTCAGCCTTACCAAAGGCGCTGCGAGTTGGGTAAGAGTCAAAAAACGGTGTGTAGGCTTCATTCGCTGCTTGCCACTGGTCAATATCTTCCAACATCAGGGTGCATTTAACGATGTCTTGATAGCCTAAATCGTGTTGCTCAAGCACATTGCCTATGTTCTTCATCGCCTGAGTCATTTGCGATTTAATATCATCGCCCGCCAAGGTCATTGTGGTTGGGTAATTACCGAGCTGTCCTGACATCCACAGCATGCCGCCAGCTTTTTTTGCATCTACAAATGGCAGCTTAGGGTTAGAGCCGCGATACACAAACTCGCCATTTTTGATCACGTGGGCGATGTCACTGGCAAAATGAATGTTGTCGCTTGGGTCTTGATTTAACACCACTAGATTGGCTTTTTTGCCCACTGCAATTGAGCCATAGTCTTGCTCGATTCCAATCACTTTAGCGCCATTAATCGTTGCCGCTTGAATCGCCTCTAATGGTGAAAGGCTTGCTTCATGTACCAGCAGCTGCATTTCGTTGAACACTAATGGCGTCGTATGACCAAAGTAGTCGCTGGCTGAGTCTGTACCTGTGGCGATGGTAATGCCGTTCATGTGCGCCAGTTTGGTAAATTCATAGCCCCAGTTTTCAAGCATTTCACCGCGAGCGCCGCGCTGGGCTTTGGTTTGTTCAAACACGGTAAGGGTCGAGTCGAGAATAGTGTCCTTGCTTAGCATGTCTTGCATTAGCCCTTCATAGCGCGACAATTGCTGCGAGTCTTGTAGTTGCTTGTCGGTGATTAACTCACCTTTACGGCGCAGCTCGTAAAAGTTATCAACCACATGGGCAGAGATATCTGGCGCGTGGGAAATCGTCTCTACCCCAGCGTTAACAATCTCTTGCGGCTTAGCTGGGCCAATATAGGCATGAGACCACACTTTTAATCCATGTTTCTTGGCTGCACTTGCAAGCATTTCAACGACATTTGCTGGCACCTTGGCGTAGATTTTTATGCCAGTTGCACCTGTGCCAAGGGCACGTAGCATGATGGTATCAAAGTCACTATTCTCATCTACCGCACGCATCCAATCTACCTTACCGGGCTCGCGACCTAATGCAGATGCCACAGTGCGTGGGTCAGCAAAAAACTCCTCGCCACCGATGATCACCGAATAGTAAATATCAGGCGATTGAATCGCATCAATCTCAGCGCGGCGTTTAAGCGAACTAAGTGCACGCACATCACCGCCCATGTCTCTAACTGAAGTGACACCGCCCTGAAGTAGGTGGCGCAGCCGCTTACGGGTCGTTATGTCGTTGTCGCTGCCATCGGGCACAGTTGCATGATGCACATGAGTGTCGATGTAGCCTGGGATAAGATATTTATCGCTCATATCAATCACTCGAACATGCTTTTTATAGCGAGGTTTACGGCTCTTGATTGATACAATTCTATCGTCTTCAATCAGCACGTGTTGCGCCTTATTTATTGTGAGGCTTTCTACATCGATAATATTGATATTGGTTAGCGCGATAGAGTCAGCGATGCTCGGCGCGCTAAATAGGCTTGCAATAGCAAATGCTAGCGATGCTGTTGATAGACATGAATGATTAGCCATAGTTGTTCTCGTTGTTTAGGGCACAAAACATTTGTTATCGAGAGGTTAACTTAAACCTAGGTGACTAAAAACTGCGATTTGGTTTATAGTCTATAAACATATTGTTTATATTTGGAGCGTGAATGAATAAGCTAGAGGCCATGACGGCATTTTGCGTGGTTGCCGAGCAGCAAAATTTTTCAGCAGCGGCGCGAGAGTTAGGTGTGTCGAACACGTTAGTGAGTCGTCATGTGAAACAGCTTGAGCAAACTTTGGGGTGCTTGCTGTTGAAGCGCAATACGCGCAAGGTTTATCTCACCCCAGCAGGTGAACAATACCTTGAGCAAATTCGCCCTTTGCTTAAGAAACTCAACTCAGTTGAAGCTATGATGGGGCAGTTTAGTGAGCAGCCAAGCGGCAAGCTGACCATATCAACTACCTTCGAAATGGGTGGGCAATACTTTGCGCCTCTGATTGCTAAATATCGCAAGCAATATCCAAAGGTTGAGTTAAATATTCGCTTGGCAAATAGCCCCGCAGATTTATTCGAATCTGATATTGATCTCGCCTTTCGCGTCGCGCCTAATTTACCCAATGCTAGTTACATAGCCCAAAGTATCGGCCAATCTCGCCTGAGCTTATGGGCAAGCCCAGATTATCTAGCTAAATTCGGCGAGCCGACATCGCCCGAAGGTTTGATTGAGCACGAGCTGTTATTTTTCTCTCACAGCATTCGTAAAGAGCAGTGGATATTTGAGCATAACGGTGAGCGATTTACTCAAAAGTTGCCTTGGACCTGGTCATCAGACAATGGCCGTTTACTTAATGAAGCCGCTGCTAGCGGGCAGGGGATTATTCAAGCGCCAACCTATTCAGTAAATGAGTATGTAAATCAGGGGCGTCTTGTAGAAGTTATGCCTGAATATAGCATTAACAATTTGATGGTATCAGCGGTATTCCCACACCGACTAAAACTGACTAACAAGATCAGCAGCTTTGTCGCCATGGCTAAAGCGCACTTTAGCGAGTTCCCGTTGCCTTAGATTTGGTTCGCGTTTGAGGGAGTATGACATTGCGTGGTGGATAAATGCGCGCCCAAATGGCGTCCAAGTTCAAGCTGCAGTGTTTATCGACTGGACATAAACACAAAAAAGCCCATCTAATGATGGGCTTTTTTGTAAAATCTGATGGTGGCCCCTCCCAGACTCGAACTGGGGACCTAACGATTATGAGTCGTGTGCTCTAACCAACTGAGCTAAGGGGCCGACTTAAAGTAGTCGTCACTACTGAAAGCGAAAAAGAGTATACGAAGTTTATATTGGCTTGTCACCTGTGTTTGTCATTGAATTTTCATTTTGAGATTCATTTGGTTATCTGTTGTACAAACATAGGCTGTTGCTTCAAGCTACTAAATGTATCAGGCATAAAAAAACCTGCCGTAGCAGGTTTTTAATGTCGATATCGCGATTGCAGACTTATTCGACTCTCAATTGACTTACTCGTCTCTTTGTGGACTTACTCGTCTAAGAACGACTTTAAGATCTCTGAGCGAGAAGGGTGGCGTAGTTTACGCAGTGCTTTCGCTTCAATCTGACGGATACGCTCACGAGTAACGTCAAACTGCTTACCTACTTCTTCAAGCGTGTGGTCTGTGTTCATGTCGATACCAAAGCGCATACGTAGCACTTTAGCTTCACGAGCCGTTAGACCTGCTAACACTTCGTGAGTTGCGTTACGTAAGCTTTCACCTGTCGCTGAATCCAATGGCAGCTCTAGCGTGGTATCTTCAATGAAATCACCTAAGTGCGAATCTTCATCATCACCGATTGGGGTTTCCATTGAGATAGGCTCTTTAGCAATCTTGAGTACCTTACGGATCTTGTCTTCAGGCATCATCATGCGCTCAGCTAGCTCTTCTGGAGATGGCTCACGACCCATTTCTTGTAGCATTTGACGAGAGATACGGTTTAGCTTGTTGATCGTCTCAATCATGTGCACAGGAATACGAATTGTACGTGCTTGGTCAGCAATCGAGCGAGTGATCGCCTGACGGATCCACCAAGTTGCGTAAGTCGAGAACTTGTAACCACGACGGTATTCGAACTTGTCTACCGCTTTCATCAGACCGATGTTACCTTCCTGGATAAGATCCAGGAATTGTAGGCCACGGTTGGTGTACTTTTTCGCGATAGAAATTACTAGACGTAAGTTCGCTTCAACCATTTCTTTCTTAGCGCGGCGAGCTTTTGCTTCACCGATAGACATACGACGGTTGATGTCTTTAATACCAGCAATGGTTAGGTCAGTTTCTTGCTCGATAGCTTCTAACTTACCAACACAGCGTTCTACGTCGAATTCAACCATGCGTAGGCCTTCTGCGTATGGCTTAGTGCTAGTTTTCTCTGCTTCAAACCACTCAAGGTTGGTTTCGTTGCTAGTAAATGCCTTAACGAAGTTCTTCTTAGGCATTTTAGCTTGTTCAACACACAGCTTAAGAATTAGACGCTCTTGTACGCGTACGCGGTCCATCATGGTGCGCATGCTTTTAACTAGTCGGTCAAATTGCTTAGGTACAAGACGGAACTCTTTAAATAGCTCACCGATTATGAATAGTGAGCCGATAGACTCAGGGTGGTCACGACCTTTCTCAGCGATAATTGCTAAGCTCTTTTCATAAGCTTCACGAAGTTGAGTGAATTTTTCTTTGGCTTCTTCAGGGCAAGGGCCTTTGTTGCCTTCTTCCTCTTCTTCGTCATCGTCGCCATCATCGTCTTCATCTTCAAGCTCTTCTTCAGAAAGCTCAGAACCAACGTGAGTCGCGGTTGGGGCAACGTCATCTTCGTCAGGATTGACAAATCCAGAGATAATATCAGACAAGCGAATTTCGTCAGCTTCGTACTGGTCGAATTGCTCCAAGATCATGGCGATTGCTTGTGGGTATTCACTCACTGAACATTGAACGGTATTAATACCTTCTTCAATGCGCTTAGCAATAACAATCTCGCCTTCGCGGGTAAGTAGCTCTACTGTACCCATTTCACGCATATACATACGTACAGGGTCAGTGGTGCGGCCTAATTCGCTTTCTACGGTAGCAAGGGCTGCGGCAGCTTCTTCAGCTGCATCTTCGTCTGTGCTGTCTTCCGACATCATCATGTCATCGGCATCGGGTGCTTCTTCAAACACACGGATACCCATGTCATTTATCATCTGGATAATATCTTCAATCTGGTCAGAGTCGACCATGTCTGCAGGTAAGTGATCGTTCACTTCTGCATAGGTTAAGTAACCTTGTTCTTTACCTTTAGCTAGCAACAATTTAAGTTGCGACTGCGGAGTTTGATCCATAGATATCATCCAAGTTTTGGTAACTGAAAATCGACCGCATCTTAACTGGGTTAAGATTTATGCGAATCGAACATTATAGCCTCGCGTTAGCTTGTAAGCTAGTCCGAGACTTTGTTCTAGCGCAGAAAAATCTGCTTTATTTGTTTTTGCCTTTCATTATCGTGATCAGTTTAAGTAGTTGTACTTTCTCTTCTTTCGACAATGGTTGTTTAAGGCTAAGCTCTTGATATCGCTGCTCGATGTATTTATCACTCAGCCATAATAAGGATTGTTTAAACTCGGATTCCTGGTTTTCATCCGCCACTTGATGGTCCCATTGGGCCAATTTGATCAGCATCGAATGTTGTTGATGCTCTCTATATAGTTCAAGTAGTTGTGCGCTGTTCAACTGTTTGTCGCGAGTTATATCCAACAGGCTATTGAATAAGTCTATGCCTGTGAGCTGTATTTTGCTTAATGCTGGTTGCTTAGGTAAGCCATAGCCCAATTGTGGGGCCTGTACGAGTAAGGCAATCGCGAGCCTTAATGGCGTTCCTCTACCTTGTAAGCCCTTGGCATTTAGCGGTTTGGCTTTTTGTTCAACAAAGCCTAGTTTCTTTTTTAAGTCATCAGCACTGTTCATACCAAGTTTGTGCGCGAGGTTTTCGAGCAACAAGTTTTGTAGAACGGAGTCCTGAATCTTTTGGATAAGAGCAATAGCTTGTTTTGCCAATGCACCCTTATCGGTGCCATGAGTGCGAGTTAGTGTGTCAAACAGGAACTCAGGAAGCCCCATTGCTTGTTCAATTAACTGCTCAAAGGCTTGTTTACCGATTTGCCTTACCATAGTGTCTGGGTCTTCACCTTGCGGTAAAAACATAAACTTCACAGTGTCACCAGGTTTGAGCAAAGGTAATGCGGTTTCTAGTGCTCGCCATGCAGCTTCACGACCGGCGTTATCACCGTCGTAGCAGCATACGACTTCTTTAGCACTGCGAACCAAAAGTTGAAATTGTTCTGCTGTGGTGGAGGTTCCCAAAGATGCCACAGCGTAGTCAACGCCAAACTGAGCTAGTGCGACAACGTCCATATAACCTTCAACAATGAGTACATGTTGAGGGTCACGATGCTGCTGTTTTAGCTCGTATAATCCATAAAGTTCATTACCCTTATGAAATATGGGCGTTTCTGGTGAATTCAAGTATTTAGGAGTACCGTCTCCTAATACTCGGCCACCAAAGCCAACCACACGACCGCGGCGGTCGCGAATTGGAAACATGAGTCTGTCGCGGAACCTGTCGTAACGTTTGCCATTATCGTTGGCAATTAGCATTCCCGCGGTTAGTAACTTGTCTTGCGCATCTTGATTTTGACGGTAACGGCTTAATAGTCCGTCCCAGCCATCGGGTGCAAAACCAATCCCGAATTTTTCAACCACTTCGTCACTTAAGTCACGAAAGGCGAGGTAGTCGACAACTTTTTGTTTGTCGCTGTGTTGACGCAGCTGGGTTTGGAAGTAGTGGTTTGCTTCATCCATCAACTCATATAAATCGCGGCTTAAACCATGGTCAACGCGTTTGCCAGTGCCTTTCTCTCTTGGTACTTCAAGTCCAAGTTGGCCGGCTAACTCTTCAATGGCATCAACGAATTCTAAGCGATCATATTCCATGACAAAATCAATCGCATTGCCGTGTGCACCACAGCCAAAGCAATGATAAAACTGTTTGTCGCGGCTGACGGTAAACGAAGGTGATTTTTCACTATGAAAAGGACAACAAGCCGTGTGATTTTTACCGGCTTTTTTCAACGGAACTTTGCGATCAATGAGATCGACTATGTCTGTGCGAGCAATAAGCTCATTGATAAAATCACGAGGGATCGCCATGAATTGCTAGTTACTCGACTTTTTACCTTTATCAATTGAGACTTTACGTTTATCAACTGATTAAAACAAACAAGCCGTGCAGGTGCACGGCTTATTCAACATTAAAAACCTACTAGTTTAATTTGGCACGGATAAGAGAGCTAATGGCTCCCATGTCTGCACGTCCTTGAACTTTTGGTTTTAATGCTCCCATTACTTTACCCATATCCGCCATGGACGCCGCACCAACTTGTTCAATAGTTGCGTCAATTAATGCTGCAACTTCTTCTTCAGTTAGTGGTTTTGGCAAGAAGGTTTCAATGACTTGAACTTCCAGCGCTTCAGCTTCAGCTAACTCCGGACGATTGGCTGCTTCATATTGAGCAATAGAATCGCGGCGTTGCTTTACCATTTTGGTTAAAACAGCTATCGCTTGTTCATCAGTTAAAGCTTCGCGTGTGTCCACTTCAACTTGTTTGATGGCGGCAAGTGCCATACGAATTGTTCCTAAGCGCACCTTCTCTTTGGCGCGCATAGCAACTTTCATTTGGTCTTTAAGCTGGTCTACTAGGCTCATAATGAGATATTAGTATAAACGTACGCGACGTGCGTTTTCGCGAGAAAGCTTCTTCGCAAGACGTTTAACTGCAGCAGCTTTAGCGCGCTTACGTGCAGTAGTTGGCTTCTCGTAGAATTCACGAGCACGCACGTCTGCTAGGATACCTGCTTTTTCACAAGAGCGCTTGAAACGACGTAGAGCTACGTCGAATGGTTCGTTTTCACGTACTTTAATAATTGGCATACGCCATCACCCCTTAGGTGTAGTTGTGTTGACCCGTTAAATCCCGAAAAATCGGCACCCAAATAGGCCAAAGGCTAATTAAAATGGTGCGGAATTTTACACCGACTAAATACGACTTGTAAACCCCTGAATGTATTTCGAAGATATCTGGGCGCTAGCTTGTTGATATTAGGCCAATAATCCTAGCATCTTAACGTATATAAGTTACGAGTCAGTGACATTCAGCTAGCTGATATCAGGTTGGTCTTCTTTAACGCGGCGCATTGTCGTCGAGTTGGGCTATGGCACACAACTGGCGCAATCTTATCTATCTAGGTAGAATTAGCGCCCATTCCCTAAGCTGATTGAGCGAACAAGATAGAACTATGCGAGTAATAGGAATTGAAACCTCTTGTGATGAGACCGGTATCGCCGTTTATGATGACGAACAAGGTTTGCTGTCACACATGTTATATAGCCAGGTTAAATTGCATGCAGACTACGGCGGAGTAGTGCCAGAGCTGGCCTCGCGCGATCATGTTCGTAAAATTGTGCCGTTAATTAAACAGGCGCTGAAAGATGCTAATTCAACGCTCGATGACATTGATGGTGTCGCTTACACCAAGGGACCAGGTTTAATCGGTGCACTATTAGTTGGTGCCTGTGTTGGTCGCTCACTAGCATATTCTTGGGGCAAGCCTGCGGTTGGCGTGCATCATATGGAAGGTCATTTACTTGCTCCTATGCTAGAAGACGACGCGCCTGAGTTTCCATTTATTGCGCTTCTTGTATCTGGCGGTCACACCATGCTGGTAGATGTAAAAGGTATTGGTCAATATGAAGTACTTGGCGAGTCCGTTGATGATGCAGCCGGTGAAGCGTTTGATAAAACCGCTAAATTAATGGGCCTTGATTATCCGGGCGGCCCTCGTCTTGCCAAGTTGGCTGCTCAAGGTGAGCCTAACTGCTATAAATTCCCAAGACCAATGACTGATAGACCAGGGCTTGACTTTAGCTTTTCAGGTCTAAAGACCTTCACAGCTAATACCATTAATGCAGAGCCTGATGATGAACAAACTCGCGCTAATATTGCTCGCGCTTTTGAAGAGGCTGTGGTTGATACTTTGGCGATTAAATGTAAACGTGCATTAAAGCAAACAGGTTATAAACGCTTAGTCATTGCTGGTGGCGTAAGTGCCAATACTCGCTTGCGTGAATCTTTGGCTGAGATGATGAGCAACATCGGTGGTAAAGTGTTTTATCCACGCGGTGAGTTTTGCACAGATAATGGCGCGATGATTGCCTATGCAGGTTTGCAACGTTTAAAAGCGGAGCAAACTGAAGACTTAGCAGTTAAAGGGCAACCACGCTGGCCATTAGATAGCTTACCGCCTGTGTAACCGTTTTTGATACTCAAATACCTGAGTAAGTGTTAGTTTATTGAGAAAATGAAAGCCCGCTTAATCTAAGCGGGCTTTTTGTTAATTATTTTTGAATGCTGCTCAGCGTGTCAAAAGACTAAACGTCTCGAAGCATTAGCGTGTCAAAGACACTAGGCTTTCTTTTTTCGCGATACTTTAGACTCTTCGCCTATGCGCAGCCTTTCAATATTATCTTTGTGGCGAATAAGAATGAGTGTGGATAGCATGGCAGCAGGGAGCACAAAGCGTTCATCGAAAAACCATGTATATACTGGCGCAAGCACAGCGGTTGCCATTGCCGCCACGGATGAATAGCGAGTAATAAATACCAGTACAGCCCAGGTTATCATCAAGGTAATGGCTAAATCACCGCCAATCGGTGCCATCGCCCCAAAAGCCGTTGCTACACCTTTGCCGCCTTTAAAACCAAAAAACAATGGGAAGATATGCCCAAGACAGGCAGCAATGGCTATAAAGCCAAGTGATGGCGCATCGAGACCAATTTTATAGCCTATATAAGATGGCGCAGCGCCTTTAAGCATGTCGAAGAACAACACCATAGCCGCAGAGCTTGCGCCGCCAATACGCAATACATTGGTTGCCCCTGGGTTACCTGAGCCGTTGGTGCGTGGGTCTGGCAAACGACGAAGCTTACATACCAATATCGCACTTGAGATCGAGCCAGCAATATATGCAGCAGTGATCATCAAAAGGGTAATGGCAATGTCGTTCAACTTGGTTTCCTTACGCTTGTTAGGGTATTATCGCGCCTGCAAATTCTGGAAGAGACGTTATCAGATAATTTTTATGCCGTTATCCTACTGCTTTAATAGGCAATGAAAAAGGCTTATTGCGTAATATCTGTCAATATCCTATCCGCTAACCGTAAATAATTCTGCGTAATGATTGTTTTGAGCTACGCCTAGTCGCAAGCTTAAGGTCAAATGCAACAAGGAGTCGTAATGGATAAAGTGCTTATCCGTGGTTTAGAGATAAACACTGTTATTGGTGTTTATGATTGGGAAAAAACCATAGAGCAACGTTTACTCGTCGACTTAGACATGGCCTGGGATAACCGCCAAGCGGCTGCGACCGATGATTATCAATATGCGCTGTGTTATGAAACTGTATCTAACCGCGTGATTGAGAAAATCATCGAAAAGCCTATTGAGTTAATTGAAACGGTAGCAGAAATGATCGCCACGATTTTGCTTGAAGAGTTTAATGTGAGCTGGGTAAAGGTGGTAGTGAAGAAACCTGGTGCAGTTAAGCAGGCGCAATCAGTTGCAGTTGAAATTGAGCGCAGCCAATCAGCGTCACAAGCGAGCTAAGCAGATGGCAACTATTTATATTAGTTTAGGCACTAACATTGAGCCCCATAAGCACCTTGGTGCAGGGCTTGTAGAGCTACAGCAATATTTTGGCAAGCTTGCACTATCGCGCGTGTTTGAAAGTGAACCCGTTGGCTTTAACGGCACTAACTTTCTAAATATGGTGGCAGCTGCACAAACTGAGCTGCCTATTGCCGAAGTGGTGGCTATTTTTAAGCAAATTGAGCAAGACAACGGCCGTATTCGAGGCGAGAAAAAGTTTAGCCCACGTAGTCTAGATATCGACCTATTGCTTTATGACGATGTGATATGTGAGCTGCCGGTAAGTTTGCCTCGCGGTGAAATCCTCTATAATGCTTTTGTTCTGTGGCCGATGGCGGAAGTCGCGCCGGGATTAACACACCCTATTGCTGGTAAAACTTATGCTCAGCTATGGCACGAGTACGACAAACCGTCGCAACAATTATGGCCAGTAGAATTTACATTTCCCGAGCAATTAACCCTATAACGTATTAAACGAGCTCGTAAACTAAGTTTCACTTTATTCATGGTAGAAAATCAGGCTTAATCATCGACTTAATTTCTCTTGCTTAGGTTTAAACTGCACAATAAGACCTAAGCGGAGATAGAGTTAGCATTGGTGGACACTGCGTAGTTTTTACTAATCAGGAAGTAGTTTCAGCCAATGCTAGTTAGAAGCTTTAAAGATAATAACAAGGAGTATTATGGACACTTTGCAGGTTATCTTACTGGCATTAATTCAGGGTTTAACTGAGTTTTTGCCAATTTCTAGCTCGGCGCACCTCATCTTGCCCGCGCAGCTACTCGGTTGGGAAGATCAAGGCTTATCATTTGATGTCGCAGTGCATATTGGCTCGCTGCTAGCTGTGATTATCTATTTCCGCGTTGAAGTCTGGACCATGCTTAAAGCTTGGCTAGCTAGTATTTTTAAAGGGCTGCATACTGAAGACAGTAAGCTCGCTTGGTGGATTATTTTGGCCACCTTGCCAGCTGTAGCCTTTGGCTTTGTTGCAAAAGACTTTATTCAAGAGCACCTTCGCGGCCCCGGCGTCATTGCAATTACCACTATCGTATTTGGTTTGCTGCTATGGGTGGGCGACAAGCTATCGCGCGATGAGCTAACCGAGTATCAAACAGGTTGGCGTAAAGCCTTGCTGATTGGTTTTGCTCAAGCTATTGCGATTATCCCAGGTACATCACGTAGTGGCATTACTATTACTGCAGCATTATTGTTAGGGCTCAAGCGCGAAGCAGCTGCTCGTTTCTCATTCTTAATGTCAATTCCCGTGATTCTTGGCGCTGCGATTCTAATGAGTAAAGATGCCATGAATACGGATGCAGTGATTGACTATCAAGCAATGGGCTTAGGCATCGTGATGTCGTTTATCGCGGCTTATGCCTGTATTTTCTTCTTTTTGAAAATCATCAGTAAAATGGGCATGACGCCGTTTGTCATCTATCGTCTGGCCTTAGGCATAGTATTGTGCGGTTTTGTGTTTATGTAGCAGAGACTTACGCTGATAGTGATAAGTGTCTGTGATAATTGCCTAGTATGTTGTCCCTTATTGATGCCTTAGTTAAAGGCTGCGATTAACTGCCGTTGCCGCTAGAATTAATCACAAATATTGTTAAGAGTCGGGTTTACCCCGACTCTTTTGTTTAGTCGTCACTTATTCTCAACAGTGACTCGTTATAGCCGAGATTGATATGACCACCACGCCAGTTCGCTGTCCAATTTGCCAGTCACCGATGCAACTTCATCAAGCCTCAAACGGCTATTATTGTGATAACAAGCACCGCCTAGATAAGACTGAGCAAGGCTTTTACCCGTGCTTTATTAACAATAAAAACAAGCCGAAACCCATGACTCGCGCGCAAATGCGTGCAAAGCAGTTTTTGTTAGCATCGGGCTTGTATCAAGGCTTAGTGGATAAGCTCGCAGATGTAATTCGCCCGATGCACAAGCACGCTGCAGATGAAAAACAGCCACTAAACTGGCTGGACTATCAGTGTGGTGAAGGTTTTTATCTTCGTGAGCTTAGCAAGGTTATAGGCTTCAACAGTGGTGATGAAAGTCAGATTGGCGCTGTTAATTGCTATGGTTTTTCAGATGCTGAAAACGCGCTATTTGCTGCCAGTAAGCAGCAAACACCTGCGCAATTGTTCAATGGCTCAGCTAAGGGCTTACCGTTTAATGATGAAAGCTTTGATCTCATCACAGTGCTGGATAGTCAGCTTAAAGGTAAAGAGTGTCAGCGCGTGCTTAAAGCCGATGGTCGTATGTTACTTGTTGTGCCAACACCAGAACATTTACTTGAGCTTAGGCAGTTGCAGCAAGGTGATGTTGAACTAAAACCTACGCAGTTAAATTTACCCAGCGGATTAGAGCTAGTTGTTGATCACAGTGTTCAACTTGTGCAAGACGTTAGCGCTGAGCAAGCTCAAAGCTTATATGAGCAAACAAGTTTTGGTTGGCGCGCCAGCAAACAAGCACAAAAAGTCACTCAGTTCTCACCAATGAAGTTAACTTTTGCCTGGCAAATATTGGAGCTTGCAAAAGCACAATAGACTTTTTGTAGTATCAGGAGTGCTGAATGAAACCAACCGGATAAGTTAACTAGACCTGGTTGGCGAGGGGAATCGGCTGGTGAGCAGAATGGTTGGTAACTGGGTTTAGCGATTTTAGATAGTAGTGAAAGTTGTTGGGGAGAGTGCCTTGATTGTATGCGAGTTTAGATAAGCTCTGTAATTTAGATAATCTCACTAATTTTATACTCGCACAAAAATTAAGGCTTGATACTAAAACCACTTGTGAGTGACTTTAGTATCAAGCCTTAATAATCAACCTATAAAATAAGCTAATTTAAATGGCGATTACTTCTTGTAAGAAGAAGCCATGTTGTCTAAACGGTCGTTAGCACGTTTAGCTTCAGCTTGAGCGTCCATTGCAGCTGCTTTAGCGCCTTTAACGTCAGCAGAAAGTTTGCTTTGCTCAGATTTTAGTGCACCCACTTCAGCAGATAGTTGGTCTACTTTGTTACCTAGGTTTGCGACGCTTTCTTCTAGAGCAGTAGTGTTAGCACAGCCACCTAAAAGAGCAGTTAAAGCAACACCAGCAATCATCATAGTTTTTTTCATGGGTAAATCCCTTAATCAAATAGGTTGTAGATAATGCAGAACATATTTCTGCACCATTGTCTTTACGACAGTAACGTCTAAACGACACACAATATTTCAAATACCATGGGTAGATATAAGATATTGCTTTAAATTAATGAATTCAAGCAAAAATGTGGGCTACACCACCAAAAAACATGGCCTTGGTTGGGTTTTTGCACAAATTTACGCAGAATCCACTGAATATAGGTAAATCCTTGTTTTACCTAGCTGCACCTTTGTTAGATGTGCCAGTGTCATCCATCTGTAAACATTTAGTATAAATGGTGAATATGAAGTTTGAGTTAAAATCGCGCTTTTGACTGAGCGGCTTTATACTCAGCAATCACCTCAATACGTTGTTTGCTCAGCTGCTGCTTGATATCAGCCCCTTTATACCCTGCTTCAACAATAGGTTTGACCGCAATCTCTGACGCCAAATTAAAACATTGAGTGACATACTCAGCTTGCGGGTAGTCCTTATCTTCAAATCCAGTGCGGCCTCGAATATCACTGTGGCAGCATACTAGCAATTGACTGAGTCTTTGTGGTTTACGCCAAAAGTCGGCTTTGTCGAATATTTTGAGTAAGGTTTCAGCTCGTAGCTCAAACGCATTATGGATGTTCTGGTGCTGATCGCTCATCAGCAAGGCTAAATCACGTAGCTCATTCGGTACGCGAATACGACTGCAGAGTTGCTTAATTGGTGCTAAACCTTTTTGGCCGTGACCATGGTGCTTTGGCCATTGATCTTTTGGGGTTAATGCTTTGCCTAAGTCATGGGTAAGTGCGGCAAAACGCACTGCTTTATCTGTGGTTAATTTGGCGGCTTGCTCTAGCACCATCATGGTGTGGATGCCGCTGTCTATTTCAGGGTGCCACTTTTCTGGTTGCGGCACACCAAATAATGCATCTATCTCTGGCAATATCTCTTTAAGTGCGCCGCATTGCCTGAGTACCTCAAAAAACACCTGCGGCTGGGCGCAATCGAGTACCTTGTCGATCTCTTGCCAAACTCGCTCTGCAGTTAGCGCTTTTAACTCGCCTGAGTCCGCCATTTGCTGCATTAATGCCACGGTCTCACTGGCAACGGTAAATCCTTGCGGAGCAAATCTCGCGGCAAAACGCGCGACTCTCAGTACCCTAAGAGGGTCTTCACTAAAGGCGGCGGATACATGACGCAGAATGCGGCTTTCAAGATCTTTAATGCCGTTATACGGGTCGTGTAGCTTGCCTGATTCATCTTCAGCAATGGCATTAATCGTTAAATCGCGGCGCAGTAAGTCTTGTTCAAGGGTGACACTTTCATCAGCGTGGCAAACAAAGCCTTCGTAACCACGGCCACTTTTGCGCTCAGTACGCGCGAGCGCATACTCTTGCTGGGTTTTCGGGTGTAAAAAAACCGGGAAGTCTTTACCAACCTGTTGAAAGCCTTTATCTAACATGGCTTCGACCGTGCTGCCGACCACCATATAGTCTTTGTCTTTCACTGGAAGGTTTAATAATTTATCGCGAACTGCGCCGCCGACGAGAAATACTTGCATGTGTGCTAGTGCTGATTTTTGATAAAGAATACTGGCAAACAGCTTACCAGAGATAGATTTTCGCGGCTAACTTTTGACATCACCTTGCGCAGGTATTAACTTGACGCGGTACTGTCAAATTAGGACTCAAGTCGGATGTATAAAGCCTTTTATGGATTAACTGACAATCCATTCTCTATTGCCCCAAATCCTCACTATTTATTTTTAAGTGATCGCCATAAAGAAGCACTGGCCCATTTAACCTATGGCCTTGGGGAAACGGGTGGCTTTGTGTTGTTAACTGGTGAAGTCGGCACGGGTAAAACCACAGTGTCTCGTTGTCTATTACAGCAGCTTCCAGAAAATACCGACACTGCATTTATTCTCAATCCGTCACTGACTGAGCTTGAATTGCTCGCAACCTTGTGTGATGAGCTGGGGATTAAATATGGTGAAAACCCAAGCCTTAAACAGCTTACCGATTTGATCAGTCAGTTCTTGCTCGCAAATCATGAGAAAAAGCGCAATACCGTATTAATTATCGATGAAGCGCAGCATCTTCGCTCTGAAGTGCTCGAGCAACTGCGCTTACTGACAAATCTTGAAACCGACACCAAAAAGCTGTTGCAAGTTATCCTTATTGGTCAGCCTGAACTGCAACAATTATTGAAGCGCCAGGATCTGCGTCAGCTTGCGCAGCGAATTACCGCCAGATACCACTTATTGCCGCTTTCAGTTGAAGAGTTAGGCTTTTATGTACGTCACCGTTTGCAAGTGGCTGGTCGCCATGAACCACTGTTTACCAACAAAGCCATTAAGGTGCTACATAAGTACAGTGGCGGTATTCCAAGATTGACCAACCTATTATGTGAGCGTGCGCTAATGGCAGGCTACGGGCAATCAAAAGTGCCGGTTGATCATAAAATGGTGAATCAGGCTGCCAAAGAAGTGTTAGGTGCTGATGAAGTGATTGAAAGCAAGCGTTGGCCTTGGGTGTTAGCCGGTTCATTGGTGGTTGCTTTCGTTGGTGTGCTGCTTGTGCTGCAGCAGCTGGATGGTAACTCTTCAAATCAGCAGGTTGCTGCCAAAGTTGAGCAAACCGATAGTGCGCAAACTGTCAATACACAAGCATCTTCTAAGCAGACTTCTGTTAAGCCACAAGCACCAAAGGGAATTGAGCAATCGATATTACGCACGGCAATGAGCAGTGCTAAGCAAATCGACCACGCTTACGCGGCGCTGTTTGGTTTATGGCAAAAGCAACCGATTATTGGGCTGACTTTTTGTCAGGCCGCAACTGAGCAAGGGTTAGCTTGTTACCAACAGCAAGGCAACTGGAACAGTGTTGCTCAGCTTAATTACCCAGCGGTTGTGTACCTTTATAACAATGCTGGCGATAACTTTTATGGTGTCGTGGTTGAGCGTCAAGGTGAGCAGATTTTACTGCAACTATCTGAGCAACAGTTTTGGGTAGATAAAGCCTGGTTCGAACGTCATTTCGCTGGCACCTTTGAGATCCTTTGGGCGGGTGCAGATAACACTCCGCGCGAAATTGGCCCAACCGCAAGCCTTTCGCACGCTCAGTGGCTTGAAAATAGTCTAGCCAGTATTCAGCAGCGGCCGTCTCGCTTATTAAGTAATTTTGATCAGCAACTATCGCAACATGTGATGGAGTTTCAGCGTCGTAATGGCTTAAAAGCGGACGGTATTGCGGGTAGTCAAACACTGGTGAAAATACACTTGTTGCTAAGCCAGCACGGGCCAAAACTGTCTCGTACATCAAGCCAAGCTTCATTTAACCTTTCACGCAATCAGTCAAAATCTATAGTGAATAACGCGAGCGGGCAGGAGCTGAGCTAATGTCGATTTTATTGGACGCTGTGTCGAAGCAAAAGCAGCAACAAAACCAACAGCAGCAATCGCCAATTGATATGGTAACCCAGCCCGCGCCTGTAACTGCAAAGCCAAAGGCGCAGTTGCCATTAGCGGTTAAGCAAGTGCTAGGTTTAGTTGTTACAGTGAGTTTAGGCGGCGCGCTAGCCTGGGCAAGCCATACTTGGTTACTTAGCCCTAAAACTGTAGAAACTCAGACTAATGGCAGTCAAGCTAACCAGACAAGTACTGCAGAGAATGTTGAGCAAATGGCGGCAAGTAAACAGTCGCCGCTGCCTGATAATATCAAATCAAACGGTAGCCAGGCTGAATCTAGCGCTAACGTGCGCTTGGCTGGGAAAGTGGCTTTGCCTGTGGCTAAGCATTATTCGACTACAGCAATCAGTAATACTCGACCTGTGCAGGGGCAAGTTAACCAACCTAGTTATCAGCAAACTTTAGAACCGTCTGCTTCAAGCATTCAGCCTTCGGGAGTTGGTCAAAATGTGGCTGCAACTTATGCATCAGCTAACCAAAATGCTCAATCTATAGCGCAATCTCAGCCATTAGAGCCCACCTACTCTGGCATTACCTTGGCGCAGCTTGAGGCCTTAAGTTATCAGTACGATGTTGAGAATGGCTTGGTGTCAACTGGTGCAGCTAACCAAGCATCACAAATGCCTGACTTGGCAGCAAATACGGGTGTTAATGAGCAAGAGCCGATTATTCTCGGCGCTAATCCGAATGAACGTGGACGCAAAGAGTTAGCCAAGCTGCAATATGAAGTGGATAGTGCGGCTAAATCGGTCAACTTTGAACAAACTAAAGTTGAGCAGGCTGAGCGCAATAACTTGATGCTCGCTTTTGAGGCTGCCTTAAAAGAAGTTGAGTATGAGCAATCTGCAAATCAGTCGGTAACTGCTGAGCAGCTTGATCCTATCCCTAAAACCCAAGACAAGGTACTTCCTAGCTATGGTGACTTACCAGCTAGCGTACAATTGCAAGTGCCTGAGTTTAATATTGTCGCCCATGTCTATTCATCAGAGCCAGCGCAGCGTTGGTTAAATGTCGATGGCGCTGAGCTGCAACAAGGTGACAAAATTGGCGGTAAGATGACCATCATTGAAATTCGTCCGCGCGATGTGATTTTAGATATCGACGGCACTGAGTTTAAAGTGCCAGCGATTTAAGTTAGGCAGCAGGATTTTAATCAATGCCTTTCATCGATTCGGTGGTTAGTTGGTTTCTACTGGTGATATGTGAATAAATATAAACTAAGACTGATTGTGATTTTATCTGTCCAGCTAGCCATTACTGTCATTCATAAAGCTACACCAACCCTGTTTGATGAAACTAATTTTTACCACATATCAAATTGGACTTACTGGCTTGGAATGTGCTGGGGCATCTTTACTTTTGTGTACGCATTTAGCTTAGGTTGCAACCGATGCGGAGCGAGACAAGTATTTTGGGGTTTGAGTATTTTCTCGTTACGTTGGCCACAAGATAAGTGTCATAAATGTGGTGCTTTGGTGGAATAGTGCTTTTTAAGCTGTAACGTCTCTGACTCTCCAAAACGGTTAAAATTAATTGCCCGCCAGTATCGACTTCAACTGGCTGGGCGACAACGTTTAGTCTTATTGATAAGCCCTAAAACTTAGGCTTGTATTCAAACGACTCCGACGCTGTTGAGTCGCTAAACACTTCAATTACCTGCTTTTTATTGAACATGCCGTTAACCAGGTTGTTAGGAAATACCTGAATACATGAGTTAAAGCTGGCAACATTTTGGTTGAAAATACGCACCGCTGCACCAACGTTTTCTTCTTGTTCGGTAATTTCATACATAAACTTCGAGAACGACTCAGACGCACGTAGTTCTGGGTAGGCTTCTACCGCCACATTGATGCCTTTAATTAGCTCTTGTGATTGTTGGTCAATTTGGTTTTGCAGCTTAGTATCAATCTCACCATCTTTTAGGGCGTTAATGCCTTGGCGCAGCGCAGTGATCTGCGGCAAGATTTGCTTTTCATAATCTTGATGCCGCTGCAAAACGCGGTCTAACTCGGGAATGATACGACCACGTTGGCGCTCTTGGGTAAGCACGTCAGCCCAACCTCGTTGCACCGAGTTATGCTCTTTAACGATGCGGTTATAAATAATCCAAATACCGAGTAACACTACGCCAGCAATTATTAGCAAAATCATAGAAACGTCCATTTTTAATCCTTATCGAGTAGGGCCGACACTGTGGTGAATAATCTTATTTACGAAGCCAAATATGCGATTAACTGTATCAAGCGAGGTGTCAGTTAACAGCTCGTTTTTAAACGCGCGTGGAGTCGTTATATCGTGATCCATTTTGGGGTTAAGTAGGTTGGCTTCATTTTGGTTGATGAGTAAGCTGCCATCTGCTGCAAACTCGATGGTGAGTTGCGGTAATTGTTTGCCAAGCTCTTCACAGGCGATAACCACAACGGGTTCAAGGAACTTGGCGGCTTCAAACTCGCTAGCGGTTTGCACATTAAAACGTTTTTCAAACTCGCGCGATGCAGGCATAAACTTCTCTGGCCAATGTTTTTGCGCTCTAAGCTCGCTCATGACCAGACTATGACACTTATTAATTGGTGGGAAAATCACCCCTTCGCGATGATAATGGTCGTAAACGGTGCGAGTACGGGTTTGAGTATTCCCCTTGCTATCGGTCTCAGTATAGGTTTCCTGGCGCTGGTCAACATAGTGATGATGAATTACGCTAGCGCGGATAACTCCGGCTTGGGTATGAAAGTCAATTTCCTTGCCCCACTCAACATTGCGGCTGTGATTACCACGCTGAAAATCAACAAACTTGCTTTGGGCTTGCGCCAAAAATATACCATCACACTCAGTCATATTATAGAGATGCTTAATGGTTTCATCGCGCAGCAGCTTGGAAGTGCTTTTAATACGCTTATGGCGAATGGTTAGGGTGATAACGCAGCCAATTATGACGCTAAATAGCAGCGCAAACGCCAGCCAATGAGTCTGTTGATAGTATGAAAAGCTATAGCCCAGACGGTCGAGATACAGCCATAGTCCGATACTGGCGATGGTGCCAAGTAGCAGCGAAATATAATGGTACTGATTGCGATACTTGGTGGCATAGGGCAGGGCAATAGCCTGATCAAGGCAGTCTTTAATGGTATCAATCGAGGGTGAGCCCGTAGCCTGGCGTTTAAGCTTGGCTAAAAATAGGCTGAGCTGTTTATTGTTGTAGGGTTTATCCATCCTTTGAGGCTGGCTGGGCGTTGACATAATCCATCCTAGTCAAAATTAATACCGCTATACTAACTAGCCACTAACTGGTGTAAAGTGTTGTTTTTAATAAATTTGAATTAACACTATTCAGACTTAGAGTTCTACCGAGTGTTACCCCGTTTGTTGCAGTAGGAGCATGCTATGGCTAGTTTACAAAGGATTGATCATATTCATATCTATGTGTCCAACCGCGAGCAGGCTGTTGATTGGTATCAACAGGTGTTAGATTTTCATGTGATTGAAGCGCTTCGTTTTTGGAGTAAAGATGGCGGCCCGCTAACCATTAAACATGATGATATTCACCTTGCCTTGTTTGAGTCTGAGGCCAACAAGCGCACTACAGTGGCATTTGGGGTAAGCGCTGAAGACTTTTTAGCTTGGCAAACGCAACTAAATCAACACAATGTGGTCTTTAAAGAGTACGATCATGATTTAAGCTGGTCGATTTACTTTAGCGACCCATTTGCTAATCCGTTCGAGATAACCACGTATGAGTATGATGAGGTAAAGGCGCTTAAAGCTAAGCTTTCCTAATCTTACCCGTCCGATAGACGAGATTATTCAAACTCGGCTTTCACTTCGAATTGCATCAGTGCGCCCGTATCCGGGTGATTAAAGCTCAATTGCTGGGCATGGAGGTGTAATCGCTTATCGTGCTTGCCATATAAGTCATCACCAACGATCGCCATGCCTAATCCAAGGTGGTGGGCGCAGTGCATTCTTAGTTGATGAGTACGTCCTGTTTTTGGATACAAGGCTAATAAGGCTTTACCATCAATCACGCGCTCAAGCTGCCAGTGTGTTTCGGCATGCTTGCCGTGTTCATAACACACCAGCTGCTTAGGTCTATCATCGAGATCGACTCGCAGTGGTAAGCTGATATCCCCGCTTTGCTGCGCTGGCACATCGTCAATTAATGCCACATAACGTTTACATACAGTGCGTTCAATAAACTGCTGCACTAACGCTTTGTTGGCTTCGCTAGAAAGGGCGATAACCATCAAGCCTGAAGTAGACATATCAAGACGGTGAACAATTAGCGGCCCGCTAGCTTTCGGATAGCGCTGCTTCATTCGTGTTTGCACCGAATCGCTAATATGTTTACCCGCAACTGATAGCATTTCAGCAGGCTTGTTAATGACTACGATGTGCGCGTCTTCATAAATAATTTCGATTTGTTTATCCGCAGCGGTATTGATCAGTAGCGGGTCTGGCTCGACATTTAGCCCTTGTAGCATGTGGCCAAGTATAGGGCGACATTTGCTGTGACAGGCTGGATAGTAGTTTTTATGCTGCTTTACTTCAGACTTAGGCGCTTTACCCCACCAGAACTCCGCCATTGCGATGGGCTCAAACTTATGGGTAAAGGCGTACTGCAGTAGCTTAGGTGCCGCGCACTCTCCTGCCGCCGCTGGTGGCAAGTGATTTGGGGTATCAGCAAAAATCGCATTGAGATCTTTAATCTCACCCAGGCCATTGTTGAATTGGTACTCGGCAAATAGTTGCTGCTGCAATTGGTTTGATTGCTGTTTGCGAGCCGCCTTTAAGCCTTGTAATTCGTCAGTTAATTTATCTAACGCGCGCTCAACTTCAGTGATTCGCTCAAGCCAATGTGCTTTTATCTCAGCCAGCTGGTTTTTTTGTGTCACGCTTTGGCGACTAAGTTCTATCGATAAGTTATTGAATACTTGCTCGGTAATGACTAGCTGCTCTAGCTGCGCCTGAGCCTGTTTTCGCTGGGCTTTTCGTTGTTTGCGCCCAGTTACCATTAACTGTTGTTGGGCTTGAATCGCTTGGTCACGCTGCTCGGTTAGCGATTGCTTGTTAACTTGGAATTGCGCGAGTTGCTCACTTTGACTCAGCGACTCAATTTGCGCATTGATTTGGTTTATTTCTTGGCTCTGCTTGGCGAAAAAACTGTCTTGCGTCAGCATGTCGAATACAGGTGGTACAAACGGAGACAGTAGATTTTGATCGGCAAGCTTGCCTGAAAATGCCGCAATAAAACCCAGCTTGCCCTGCTGGTTTTTAACCACTAATACACCAAACATCTTACCGACAGCAGATTGTTGTTCATCACTGTCATTTAAACCAAAGTTATGCTGCCAAGGGTTAGGCTCAAGATAATCTTGTTGCAGTTGTTTCGCCGCTAGCTCAGACAGCGCATGCGGCTGATAATAGAAGGGAAATGTAAATTTCTCAGGCAAAGCGATTTGACTGATATCATCATTAAACTCAATAAAGCAGTCTGCATCGTACGCATTGGCATTGATATCAGCTTGTGCACTATCTATTGAACCGCTTGTTTTCACCGACATATTACAACTAACAACCTAAAATAAAATTCGCGCTATTTTACCTTGATAGTCTTAAGCAACCAAATTGAAATCTAAGTGCATAGATGAGTCTTTTCACTTGTAATAAATTCAGTTGCTTAGCGTTTTACTCTGACCCAATTTGCTGCTTTAGTTGCTGGAAGTGGTGTTGATAAGCTCTTTGAAGGTATCGCCGTTAAATTCAATATCTTTGATATAGCTAAAACCAGCTTTGTTGATGTGAGCCGCAAGAGAGCGGGCGTTATCTTGATGAACATAGGTGTAAACAAACTGGTAGTTTGTTGCCATTTCCATTGCGCTGTACTCGTAAAGTTTGGCAAATACTCCTTGGCCGCGGCACTGCTCACCCACACATACAGGTCCCCAAAAATAGCTATTTGCTGGAGTGATAACACCTTGTTTATGGCTAATGTTCACTAGGCTTCCACTTAGCTGAGTCAGCGTGGCAGAGCACTGCCAAAACTGCCATGAAGCACAAACCGCCATGGCGACAATTTGCCTGCGTTGCTGAGTAACGCTGAGTTCAGAGTTATAAGGCCCAGAGGTATTGAGTTCTTTTACTTTCGACTTGTCAGCTTTTAGTTCAGCGACGTCTAACTCAGCGATGCCTAACTCAGCTACGTAAACCGTTTGTTCTGTTTCGATGATGTGAGTGAGTTGCTCAGCGCTTAATACAGTATTGAGAAACCCTTGCGACTTATCTTGCCCGTCGAGACTGTCGATATGGCAGGATTGCTGCAAAGCAACTAATTGGCTGACATCTTCAATAGTTGCGCGTCGATACATCATCTTGAGCCCTCTTTAAAACAGAATAAGCTTAAGAGCCTAGCAAGCTTGGGAATAGGTATCTGTTCTTTAGATAACGCTTAACTGATTCCATTTGGAATAAAACTACTTTTTAAAGTTAAGTTTAATCAATGCTTTATAGGTTTACTCTGACCCAATTTAGATAAGTAGTTTAGTGTTGTAGTCGTAGTGGTGGGCTTGCAGTAATAGGGCATTTACTCCAACTTGAGTTTTCTATACTCTGTTCAAACGAGTGTTTGATTTTATTGCTGAGCAAGTTAGGGAGAAGTTGCCTGTGACTATCTATCAAAAGATTGCCAAAGTTGGGCCTAAGCTAATTGGTCAAGATAAGCTGTTTAAATACGGTTTTAATTGGCTGCCTATGTATCGTCGCAGTACTGGGCGGATAGTATCGGTGTCGAAAGACTTAACCGAGGTGACTATGCGTTTACCTTTGTCTTACCGCAACCGCAACTATGTAGGCTCTATCTTTGGTGGCAGTATGTTTTCTGCGGTTGACCCAATTCCTATGGTGCAACTGATTAACCTGCTTGATAGTCAGTATGTGGTGTGGGATAAGTCAGCTGAAATCTACTTTAAAGCGCCAGCCCGTGAAGATTTATATGCTGATTTTGTATTTACTGAGCAAGAGCTTGAGCAAATCAAGCGCGATGTTGAGCAGCAACAAGAAATCAACCTGATTAAAACTACCCAATTAACCAACAAAGCCAGAGACAAGGTATTTTGCGAAGTGAAGAAGACCTTGTATATCTCCACTAAAGCGCACTACAAGAAAAAGCGCGCTAAACGTCAACAAGCTAAAGCGGAGCAAAGCTAAACCAATCAGCAATTTTAATTCTCGATTCTCAAAGCTTAGCCCTCAAAGCTAAGCCACAAGCCCAAACCTAAGTTTTATTGTTGTAATTTGGCAACAGTCTGTGAGCTTTATCGCTATATATCAACAAAACTTGACTCGTTATTATTACCTCACTGTCGCAGCCAACTAGATACCGGCTGCGCAAACTGAATTGGTAGATATACAAGTTAGAGGTAAGCGATGAAAAAGTTAGTGGTTATTACAGGTGCAAGTTCAGGTATTGGTGAAAGCATTTCAAAACGTTTGAGCGATGAGGGTCATCCTCTACTACTGATTGCTCGTCGTGTTGAGCGTATAACTGCGCTAAATTTACCAAATGCGCTTTGTGAAGCAGTTGATGTGACTGACAAACAAGCGTTTAGTGCTGCAGTGGCAAAGGCTGAGGCACAATTTGGCGCGGTAGATTGCTTAATTAATAATGCAGGCGTGATGTTGCTTGGTCAAATCGACACTCAAGATAGTGACGAGTGGCAGCGTATGTTTGATGTCAATGTCATGGGGCTATTGCACGGTATGCAAACTGTACTTAAGGATATGAAGCAGCGTAAAACAGGTACTGTGATTAATATCAGCTCGATTGCTGGTCGTAAAACGTTTGCTAACCATGCCGCCTACTGTGGTACTAAATTCGCGGTTCACGCTATTACTGAAACCGTTCGTGAAGAAGTCGCAGATAGTGATGTGCGTTTAACCACGATTTCTCCAGGTGCCGTTGAAACTGAGCTGTTATCACATACAACATCTGATGAAATCAAAGCTGGTTACGATAGTTGGAAACAAGACATGGGCGGCGTATTA
Source organism: Shewanella sp. WXL01 (assembly GCF_012263345.1). Lineage (NCBI taxonomy): Bacteria > Pseudomonadati > Pseudomonadota > Gammaproteobacteria > Alteromonadales > Shewanellaceae > Shewanella > Shewanella sp. WXL01. The sequence continues at coordinate 1,168,782 of NZ_JAAIKQ010000001.1, forward strand.
GCTGCTGATGATGTGGCGCGCGCGGTAAGCTTTGCCTATAGCCAACCACAAAATGTGTGTATTCGTGAGATTGCATTGGCACCAACACGTCAGCAGCCATAATTAGCTCTTAGTGTTAATTAGCGCGTTAATGGTAGAGTTAGGTAGCGTGTAGATGGCAGTGTTGGCCGCACTTAAACAAAAGGAAGCCAAGTGCTTCCTTTTGTATTTTTATAGCTTGTGAATCAATGCTTTTTTAAAAAGGCTACTAAATTAGATAGCTATTAGTGCCTAAAGCGCTTAACACAAAACTCGATAAAGGCACGCAGGCGCTTGGGTTGATATTTGTCTTTATGGTAAATGGCGTAAAAGGGGATGCTGTGGGTTTAAAGTATGCCAATTTGGCATAGGTACAATTGGGTCTCTGTCATCATTGTTTTATGGCGCATGCTATCACTACCTAAAGCGCTTAACACAAAACTCAATAAAGGCACGCAGGCGCTTGGGTTGATATTTGTCTTTATGGTAAATGGCGTAAAAGGGGACGCTGTGGGTTTAAAGTATGCCAATTTGGCATAGGTACAATTGGGTCTATGTCATCTTTATCTTGTAGTGCATGCCTAATACCTAAAGCGCTCAACACAAAACTCGATAAAGGCACGGAGGCGTTTTGGTTGATATTTGTCTTTATGATAAATAGCATAAAAGGGGACGCTGGCGATATGCCAATTGGGCATAATTGCGACGAGTTCACCTGACTGAATTTGTGCTCGGCAATACATTTCAGGCACGCGAATAATGCCGTTGCCTTTAAGCGCTGCGTTAACCAAAGTACGACCATTTTTACAGCGAAGTTTACCCGCAATATTGACTTCGTAATGAGGGCTAGTTTGCTGCTGCACAGAGCCGTTTTTGTCAGTAGCCGTGTTGTTCAATTCTGTATTTGCTTCGCTTGCGCGATAGCGCCATTGAGTCACTGACCCTGTAATGCAACGGTGGTGTTTTAGTTCGCTTGGATGCTTTGGCTTGCCATACTTCGCTAAATAAGCTGGGCTGGCTAGGGTAAGCATATCTATTTGCATTAATTTACGGCCAACGAAACCTGCATCATCTAACTCACCCATACGAAATGCCAGGTCAAACTCATCTTTAATCAGATCAATTCGATGGCTGCTAAAATCGAGCTCGATATCCACTTCAGGGTGTTGCAGCATAAAATCGCTAATCAGTTCAGTAACCACATCTTCCCCAATCGGACCGCCAACACAATTGATTGCGAGTTTGCCGCGAATGGCGTCATTATCATCAATGGTGGCAAGTAGCGCCTGATCAAGTTGGTTTAATGCTGTTTGTGCCTGTTTTAATAGCTGTTCACCTGCTTGGGTGATCTTTAAGCTGCGAGTGGTGCGGATCACCAGGGTGACACCTAGTTGCTTTTCAAGCGAGCTTAATTGACGTGACACATGGGAGCGCGAAACGGCCAGTATTTCAGCCGCTTTAGTGAGGTTGCCTTGCTCGGCAATTATTACAAATGCCCTAAGGTCCGCGAGATTGATTTGATTGATCATAGGAGAATATTAGCGCGCTTTCGTTTTAGCAGCTGCACCTAGCTGTGGCTCATACTTGTGACGTTTATAGCGCCAGTATTACTAACGGTCACCCAAAAAGCTACCGTTAAAAGTAAGCTAGCTAATAGAAGTAAGCTAACAGAGTCACTAAATAACATAGCCTCTAAATAACAAAGCCACCTTAGCAACAAGGTGGCTCTCACATTCAGTGATGTTTAGCTTTGTTCGAGCTAGCTTTGAATAGCGAACCGCTAGGCTTACTTCATCATACCCGCGGTGTATTTTTCAATGAGATCTATGGTGTGATCTAGCAGACACTGATCGCCAATGGCGCCATGGCCAGGCATGATGGTTTTTGCATCTTTGAATTTGTCTTTAAGATGGGCAATTGAGCTCGGCCAGGCGTCAATATTGGCTTCACCCACATAACCTAAAGTGCGGCTGCGGATACTTTTTACTAGGCAGCCACCGTACAGGAATTTATGTTCAGGTAACCAGACGACTAGGTTGTCTTCGGTATGGCCTGCGCCAACATAGTGGACTTCAATTTTATTCTCTAGCATTGCAAAAAAGTCACCACTAAAGCTCTCGCTTGCCAGTGGCTGACCTGTTTTTTGTAGCAGCGCATTGGTCTTGTCAGACACATAAGTTGGCACGTTAATGCTGTTTAAATAGCCAACTCCACCAGTACGATCAGCATGGGAATGGGTCGAAATGCTAGCTGCTAAGGTTAAACCTTGCTTATCAACCCAGGCGACCAGTTGCATGGTGTCTTCTGCTGTCCACGGCGTATCGATCAAATAGGCTTGTTTACCATCCACATAAATTAATCCGTTTGAGCCAACCATGCCAAAGTTTTGCGTTTGCACGTACGAGCTATGCATATACACGTTTTTGGTAATGCGATTAACACTGAACTTGCCTTTTTTCAGTGCTGGCATTTTTGCGTGTTGCGAACTGGTTTTACACTGCGCAGCTTCGACAGTCATATAGCCGGGTAAGGTTAATGCACCGGCGATCAAACCGGTTTTCAGGGCTTTTGATGAAGCGATGCGGGTAACAAGCTTGCTTACTTGATTCAATCTGTGTGGATGGAGGATTGACTGTTTCATCTTGCTCTCTGTGCAGTGTATCGTTACCAGTTCGTGACATAAACCTAGCTAAATAGCGGTGGCGTAAATGTCTTATCATGGGGATGTTGTAATAACCGCGCGATTTTGCGTTGTAAAATAGCGTATTGCAAGGACTAAGCAATGGAATCGCTCCAAATATATCAATTAGCTAATTTAGTTAACTTATCAATAATAATTGCTGCGGTTTTTAGAGGGTGTGATACACAATACGGTTAAAAATATCAGCCAAACTTTCGTTGAAACTTCTCAGCAAAAGTTGAACTAGCGACAAAAGCAATCATAGGTATTAAGCAAACTGCAGCTTTTGCCTGTATGGTAATAGCTGCACGATGCGCGAGGGATTAAAATGGCAAAACGGATAGTGATATGTGCTGATGGCACCTGGAATCGACCAGAAGAAGATCTAACTAAAGATCAAGCCAGTAATGTACTGCAGCTTGCCAGAGCGATAACGCCTGTGGCAAGTGATGGGGTCAATCAGCAAGTGTTTTACGACTGGGGCGTAGGTTCGTATTACGACAATGTGATTGGCGGTGCTACAGGTCGAGGGTTACATAAAAATATTGTCGACTGCTATCGCTACATAGTGCAGAACTATGAAGCTGGCGATCAAATCTATTTATTTGGCTTTAGCCGAGGTGCTTATACCGTGCGCTGTCTATGCGGGCTGATCAACAATTGCGGCATAGTAAAACGCGCTGATGCCAAACTGATCCAGCAAGCATTTGACCATTATAAAACCCAAGCTAAATCCTATGCACCAGATGGTGCTAAATCGCTGCAATTTCGCGCGCAGTACAGCCATCAGTCAAGGCAAATTCACTTTGTTGGTGTTTGGGATACCGTTGGCGCAATGGGGATACCTAGTTCACTGCTGGGTTTGTTTGAAGATAAAGACGAGTTTTACGATACCAAGATAGGTAGCAATGTGTCGATTGCCCGTCACGCTTTAGCCATCGACGAGCATAGACGTGATTTCGAGCCGACAATTTGGCAGGTACGTGACGGTGTAGACATGCAGCAGGTTTGGTTTGCAGGCGCCCACAGCAATATTGGTGGTAGCTATTTACCCGATAAAAATGGGCAAATGTTATCTGACAACGCACTTATTTGGATGCTGCAGCAGGCAACAGCCGCAAATTTGCAGATTGAGGCTCATCTTACTGACAGACTCGCGCCTACACCGATGGCAAGACTGCACAATTCAAGGCGCAGTTTTTATCGCATTAAACGTAAATTTTATCGCGATCTAGATAACCAGGTTGCGCCAGTGCTGATCCACCGCTCAGTAAAACAGCGCTGGGACAATGACGCAAGCTACCGTCCTAAGAACTTACAATCTTATATCGATGACTTTGGTTGGCCCGATAATTTGGTAGACTAGCGCCAGATAAAGCTGGGGATAAGGAATTGTTTTGTTAGTAAAAAAATCAAAGGCTGCGGCGGTATTGGGAGCAGAGTCCTTAGGAGCTGGGTCATTTGGAGTAGGAACAAGGGTAGCTGCTAAAGCGTGCCGCCTTTTAGGCTTTGCTGTGGTGTGTGGATTATCTGCCTCTGCAATGGTCATTACTTTGCAAGTACAAGCTGAGACTCGCCGCTCTGAAGCTAACAGCCAAGCTGAGACTAACCGCTCTGAAGCAAACAGCTTTGAAACAAGCGTGAAACCTGCGAAAAAAATCATCGCTTTGTCACCGCACTCTGTCGAGCTGCTATACGCCATCGGCGCAGGAGATAAAATCCTTGGCACTACTGAACACGCTGATTACCCAGAAGCGGCTAAATCAATTCCGCGTATTGGCGGTTATCATGGTATTCAAATCGAGCGTGTGATTGAGATTGACCCAGATTTAATCGTGGTTTGGCAATCAGGCAACAAGCTTAATGATATTAATCAACTCATTGAGCTTGGTTTTCCTATCTACAACTCTAGCGCCAAAACCTTAGATGATGTTGCCAAGCATTTACGTGAACTGGGCGAGCTAACCGGTCATCGCTCTCAAGCTGAGCAAGCCGCGACGGCGTATGAAACTGAGCTTGCCGCAATTCGTGCCCAGTACCAGACAAAAGCGCCAGTAAAGGTTTTTTACCAGCTGTGGTCAAACCCACTGCGCACAGTGGCAAAGGGCAGTTGGATTGAGCAAATCATCAGCGCCTGTAATGGCGACAACATCTTTTATGATGCAGCAAGTGAATACCCGATAGTGAGCATTGAAAACGTGCTGTTAGGCGGCGCAGAGGTGATTTTGCAAAGTCAGGAAAAGGGTAACTACCTTGGTATTGAATGGAGCAAATGGCCAGAGTTACCAGCAGTGAGCAATAAGCACATTTATCAGTTAGATGCCGACTTACTTCACCGCGCCGCGCCGCGAGCGGTTAAAGGCGTTCGCGCTATGTGTGAGGCGATTGATAAGGCGAGATAGCGACTTTGTTGAGTCAATCTCTAACCTAGTCATCGACCTAGTGTCCACCTAAGTTCGAATAAGTAAACCTCACTTAACTCAAAAGTGTCCGCCGGACACTTTTTTTGTGTCCGTTCATAGATTATTAAGTGTCCGCGGACACTTTTAATTTACCTGTTAAAGTCTAACTATCTGTTATGTAGTGTTTTATTCGTTATGGCACACTCTGTGCTGTATCTAGTCATTGAATATTGTTGCGGACAGCTCGATTGGGTTTAAGGACGACAGATGATTAAAGATACCAGTGCACAAGATACCGTTATCGCACCTACGCTAGGGCAAAAGCTAGGGCAGAAATTCCGCATACCTTTAGTTGCTGGTGGCGCTTTATTACTGGTTAGCGCTCTTGGCTTTGCCAGTTTCGACCGTGATACCAGCATTCGCTCGGTAGACAGTGAGCAACTCCGTTTCGCTACCGTGAGTCGCGGCACTCTGGTTCGTGATATTGCTGCGACGGGTAAAATTGTTGCGGCAAACGCGCCGATTTTGTACAGCACAGAGCAAGGGGTGGTAACCCTACTGAGTCAGCCTGGTGACACTGTCAGTGCCCAGCAAGTGGTCGCCACCATTGCCAGCCCTAAATTGCAAAGCCGTTTTGAGCAACAAAAATCGTTACTTGCCGCGATGCAAAGCGATTTAGAGCGCGCCAAGCTTGATGCAAGGCGTGAGCAGCTGCGCGTTAGTCAAGTGCTCGATATGGCCAAAGTGGATTTAGAAGCAGCAGATCGTGAAAGTCGCCGCGGCGATCAATTGATTGAAACCAGCCTAATTAGCCGCATCGACTTTGAAAAAGGCAAAGATGATCTGCATAAAGCTAAGCTGCTGCATAAGCATGCGTTGCAAGAAGTTGACCTGATGCGCGATACCTTAACCTTTGAGTTAAAAAACCGCGCTTTAGAAGTTGACCGTCAAGCGTTAGTGGTCAATGAGCTAGCAAGACAAATTGAAGCGCTGAATATCAAGGCACCTGTTGACGGCATTATTGGTAATTGGTTAGTCGAGCAAAAAGCGCGTATTGGTGCTAGCCAATCATTGCTAACGGTTGTGGATTTAAGCGCCTTTGAAGCTGAGTTAGCTGTGCCTGAATCTTACGCTGATGACCTCGGAATAGGCATGGATGTTGAGCTGAGCTTTGGTCATATCAAGGTGATAGGTCAGCTGGCATCTATTTCTCCTGAAGTGCGCAATCGTGAAGTGGTTGCCAGAGTGCGCTTCACCCCAACCGATGAATTATCTCTTAGACAAAATCAACGACTTTCAGCCCGTGTATTGCTAGAGCATCGCCCAGATGTGCTGATGGTAAAACGTGGCGACTTTTTAAATCATGGCGGCGCAAGTGCCTTTGTGGTGAATGATGATGTCGCTTCGCTAGCGGAAGTGACGCTAGGCGCGCGTAGCATGAGCCATGTTGAAGTTATCGCAGGTGCTAATGAGGGCGATGTTTGGGTGGTATCAGGTACTGAAGAGTTTGGTCGCGATAAACAAATTCAACTGCGCTAGTACACCTAGCACCTAGCACCTAGCAATAAGACAAAGATTCAAGGAAGTGGAGTCAGAGATGAAACAAGTTAGCAGACACACAAGCAAATCAAAGCAGTTATTAGGTTTTATCGCCCTTGCGGTACTGGCGCTGGCGATTAGTTATCGACTAGAGCAAGGCATCGACTGGTTACTGGTTAGTTTTCAAATTATTGATGCCACCGGGCAATTCACCACTTCAATGCAAATGCCAGCAGTGCCAGATACACCGATTATCAGTATTTCAGGCGAGGCGTTACGAATTAACGCAGCAGAGCTTATGCGGCTGATATTGGATTGGCTGTTTTAACCGTCAGCAACATTTATAAACAACAGAATTAGATTACAAGGACATCACCATGTTAACCATGACCAACATCAGCAAGGTATTTAAAACGGATTTAGTGGAGACCCATGCGCTGCGAGACTTTAGTTTGCAAGTTAATGAAGGCGAATTTGTGGCGGTAACTGGCCCGTCAGGCTCAGGTAAAACTACGTTTTTGAACATAGCAGGCTTACTAGAAGGTTTTAGCTCAGGTGAGTATTTACTTGATGGCGTCAATGTATCGAACCTATCAGATAACCACAGCGCTAAAGTACGTAACGAAAAGATTGGCTTTATCTTTCAAGGCTTTAACCTAATTCCTGATTTAAACCTAGCTGAGAACGTTGAAGTGCCATTGCGCTATCGTGGCATCAATGCCAAAGAGCGCCAACGCCGTGTGACTGAGGCGTTGGAGAAAGTGGGGTTAGCATCGAGAATGAAGCACTTGCCAACTCAGCTTTCTGGTGGTCAGCAGCAACGCGTAGCTATTGCGCGTGCACTTGCAGGCGAGCCTAGATTCTTACTCGCCGATGAGCCAACCGGTAATTTAGATAGCTTAATGGCGCGTCAGGTGATGGAGCTGCTTGAAGATATTAATCAGTCTGGCACTACCATCATTATGGTGACCCATGATGTTGAGCTTGCTCGCCGCGCCCAGCGCAATATTCAAATTGTCGACGGTCAGGTGTGTGATTTTACTCAGTATCAAAAGCCGCAGCAGATGATGCAAGAGCTGCAACAAGTCGCCAATAGTGGTCAGTAAGCGGAGGTCATTATGTTTATTTATTATTGTGATCTTGCCTGGCGCAGCATTAAAAAAACGCCTATTTTGTCGCTGCTAATGGTGCTTGCTATCTCGATTGGTATTGGAATTACCATCACCACTCTTAATGTTTACAAGACCATGTCTTATAACCCCGCAGGCGATCGTAGTGAGCAAATCAACTCGATTCAGCTTTGGACGCAAGGGCTTGATACCTGGGATGAGTTTAGTTCAAACATCACCTATACCGATGCTATGAATCTGCGCAATAACCAGGATATTTCCTTAAAAGCTGCATCCTTTCGTACAGGCTTGGCTATTCAATCCGAAAACACAGACATCAAGCCTGAACTTAACAGCGTGCGCATGACTGACCGTGACTTTTTCGACATTTTCGAGGTGGAGTTTTTATACGGTGATAAATGGGCGGCAGAGGTAGACGTGCAGGGCGGTTATCAAGTTGTTATCAGTGAGCAGCTTAATCAAACCTTCTTTAATGGTGCTAATAGTGTTGGGCAAACGGTGTTTTTAGACCGCAAGCCGTTTCAAATAGCTGGGGTGATAAAAGAATGGAATCCGCAGCCTAAGTATTTTGACCCACTTAATGGCCCTTTTAATGATGCCGAACAAATCTTTATTCCATTTTCGTTAGTCGCAGAGCAAGAGTTTGCTGTTTGGGGCAACACCAGTGGTTGGAAGTTTGAGCCTATGCTCAACCATCAAGACAGGCTCAACTCTGAAAAGGTGTGGATTCAATTTTGGACATTTTTAGATACTAAAGAAGATAAAGCGCAACTGCAGCAATGGCTAACCCAATATGTTATAGAGCAAAGGCAAATGGGGCGTTATACCGACACAGCCAAGCAAGTGACTGAGTTGGCGCAAATAAGCGATGTAGATAAGTGGTTAGAGGATAACAATGTGGTTCCTCGTGACAGCAAGATTTTGGTTGGGCTAAGCGCGCTGTTTTTAAGTGTGTGTTTAGTGAACATTCTTGGATTACTGCTAACTAAATTCCTAAAACGCGCGCCAGAGGTAGGAGTACGTAGAGCCATTGGTGCCAGCCAGGGGCAAATATTCGCCCAGTATATGGTTGAAGTGGGCGTGATTGGCTTTATCGGTGGTGTCGTTGGTCTGCTTTGGGCGTGGGGCGCACTATCAATCTTACATGGTGAGTTTGGCATGGACGCCGCGGTAACAGGCCTTGATGCCAGTATGTGGATTATCACGCCAGCTATCGCTATTTCGACAGCCGTGCTTGCGGGCGTTTATCCAGCCTGGGTGGTGTGTCGAACCAAACCGAGCGTGTACTTAAAAGCGCAGTGATTTATTTTGCAAAAAGCAACTTAGCCAAAAACAAGTGGCAAGAAGCAACTTAGTAAAAACTAGTTCGCAAGAAGCTACTTCGCGAGAGTCTTAAGCAAGGACCAAACCATGTTACATATTAAACCTATTATTTCTAGCCTACTACGTAGCAAAAGCGGCCCAATACTGCTGCTATTACAGATTATATTGTCGGTAGCGATTGTTGCCAATGCTAGCTTTATTATCCACGAGCGCCTGTCGTTAATGGCACGCGACTCAGGCGTGGTTGAAGAGCAAATTGTACGTTTTAACGTGTATAGCTTTGAGCCAACAATTGACCATGTGCAGCAAAACGTCATTGATCAGCAAATTATTCGAGACCTGCCAAATGTGATGGCTGTAAGTTCAACCAATATGATGCCTGTGAGCGGCAGTGGTTGGATGGACCGCTACGTAGACGGCCCAAATCCAGATACCGCTAAAAGCATGCCTGGTTTTGCTTTGTATTTGGGTAATCAGCATCTACTTGATGTATTTGGCGCAGAGTTAGCCGACGGACGTAATTTCCGCCCAGATGAGATTAATACTCGCCTGGATGACACAGGCATGAAAGCCATGGTGTCACAAGCTTTGGCAACTGAGTTTTGGGGAGATGAGTCTCCAGTTGGCAAAATTATGTATCAAGGCGACCAAACTATTGAGATCATCGGTGTTATCAAGCAATTGCAAGGTGCCTGGGTTGATCACCGCCATTTTGAGTACAGCGTCATTCAAAACATCGACTTTGGTGGCAGCTCGCAAAACAAAACCTATGCAGTGCGCTTATTGCCTGAGCATATGGAAAATTTTGAAGAGCAGGTAACCGAAGCGCTACTTGCCGAAAACCCAAATCGAGTGATTAACGATTTCGATACCCTAAGCGATATTAAGCAGCTTACCTACAATAATCACCGCTTAATGGCATGGCTATTAAGTACCATGGTGGTGCTTTTGTTACTGATCACTGCTTTAGGTTTAACCGGTATGGTGATGTTTAATATTCAGCGCCGCACTAAACAAATCGGCACACGCCGCGCGTTAGGTGCAAGCAAAATGGATATCATTAAGCACTTTATGGTGGAAAACTACCTGATTTGTATCGCTGGTGGCGTTATTGGAGGCTTGCTAGCGCTGCAGCTTGGTGAGCAGCTAATGAACCTGTACTCGTTGCCTATGCTACCTAATATGTACCCAATTGCCGCAGTGGTTGGATTGCTATTAGTCACAACGCTCGCGGTTATCTTCCCAGCCTTTAGGGCGGCTAATATCGCGCCTGCCACTGCAACCAGAACGGTATAACAGCTTTGAGTGGATTCAAGCGCAAACTCGAAAAATGCTAGTAAATAAGATAGCTTAGCAAGATTAAGTCGCTAGATTAAGAAGCTGAGCTACCTTTTGACTGCATGGCGGCAAGAGTTTTAAACAAGCAACACAAGGATAATTTACTGTTTTTTATGGATAGCATTTTAATCGTCGATGACAATCAGGCTATTTGCAGCGCGCTTTCTCTTATGCTGGAAATCCACGGCTACAAAACGCTAGTTTGTCATACTCCAGAGGATGCGATAAAGCTGGTTGCCGAGCAGGATATAAGCTTGGTGATTCAGGACATGAACTTTAGCCGTGACACCACCTCCGGCGAGGAAGGCAAGCGCTTGTTCTATACCTTGCGTGAGCAGCAAGCTCAGTTGCCTATCATCTTAATGACCGCCTGGACCCAATTAGAAACCGCCGTTGAGCTAGTTAAAGCTGGCGCGGCAGATTATATGGGCAAGCCATGGGATGATGCTAAGTTGCTCACTAGCATTAATAACCTGCTATCGATATATCATCTCTCTAAACAAAATCAGCAGCTGAGCCGAGTTGACTCAGAGCGCATGCAGGCGATTAGTCAGGCTAATTTGTGCGGCATTGTTTTCGGTAGCGGCGCTATGCAACGCTCAATTGATTTAGCGCTGCAAGTGGCAAAGTCTGATGTGTCAGTGATGATCACTGGGCCAAATGGCGCGGGTAAAGACAAGCTCGCCGACATTATTCAGGCAAACTCGCTGCTGCATGACAAACCCTTCATTAAGGTTAACATTGGCGCTTTGCCTGTCGATTTATTAGAGGCCGAGTTATTTGGTGCTGAAGCTGGTGCATTTACAGGCGCGACTAAAGTTAGGATTGGGCGATTTGAAGCGGCAGATGGCGGCACCTTGTTTCTTGATGAAATCGGTAATCTGCCGTTATCTGGGCAAATTAAACTATTAAGAGTGCTACAAACGGGAGAATTTGAACGTTTGGGCAGCCATCAAACGCGCAAAGTAAACGTGCGAGTGATTAGCGCAACCAATGCTGATCTTGCACAAGATATCAGTAACGGCAGTTTCCGCGAGGATTTGTTTTATCGCCTCAATGTAATTGAGCTAACACTCGCGCCGTTAAATCAGCGTGTGGATGATATTTTGCCGCTGGCTCAGCACTTTGTCGGCCAAGGTTATCGCTTTGATAAGCAAGCGCAGCAAGCCATGTTAGCTCATGCTTGGTCAGGCAATGTACGTGAACTTGAGAATGTGTGTAAGCGTGCAGTGTTGCTAGCGCAATCTGATTTAATTGGTGTTGCCGATTTAGGTCTTGAGCGCTTTGAGTCGCGGCCTGAACAGCATCTCGAGCAAACGGCTCAGCCAGCACAAGCTTCACAGCTTGATATAGCTCAATCAGTTAACTCTACTTCAGCGGTAAGCAACAATATCAGTGAACCAACAAACGTCAGCCCAGAGCTAGATAGAAGCGCAAATTATGAGCCAAGTAAGAGTGATATCGAAGCCGCGCTAATTGAGCATAATGGCGTGATCGCCAGAGTGGCAAAGTCACTCGGCTTGAGCCGTCAGGCGTTATATCGCCGTATGGAGAAGCACGCCCTTTCTAGTAAAAAATAAGTGAGCACAATGAGCGCGACAATCGATAAACCTGCGGCAAAATCAACTCCGAAAATGACATCCCGAGGCTTGCTTAGCCTCAGATATAAACTGGTACTTGGCAGCATGCTAAGCTGCGCTATTGCCGGTACAGTCGTGTGGCTATGTTGGCATTACTTAGCGCTTGATTCAGTTGTTTCAGCCGTGCTGCTTGGGCTTGGGATGTGTTTTTTATTAGTCATGTGGCTTACCCGTAAACTTGATGCCAGCTTGCAATCACTAGAGATTGGTTTGCTTAACCTTAAAGACAACGAATTTAGCGCAGCATTGCACACCTACGGCGAGCCACAGCTTGATGCGATTGCAAAGCTTTATAATCAGGCCGCTGCTAAGATGCGCGATGAGCGGCAATATATTTATCAGCGTGAATTAATGCTCGATAAAGTCATTCAAAACTCTCCCAATGTAATGATGCTGGTGGATGATCATCAGCGAATTTTATACGCCAATGACGCCGCGCGGCATTTATTTAATAAGGGCATTCGCATTGAGGGGATGGCGTTAACTGAGCTAATAGCCGATTTACCTCAAGGCCTGCGTCAGGTATTGGCGAGCGAGCAAGAAGGCTTGTTTACGGTGCATGCTGACGATGTTGGTGAAGTTGAAAATAGTGATGTTGATACAGACAACCTTAATGAAGCAGAACTTGAGCGCTGGCATATCTCCCGTGGTAGCTTTAATCAGAATAACCAGCAACATCACCTAATTTTACTTAAACAGCTCACCAAGGAGCTAAATCGACAAGAAGTGGCAGTGTGGAAAAAGGTTATCCGTATTATCAGCCATGAGCTTAACAACTCGGTAGCGCCGATCGCATCTATGGTCAATTCAGGACGCCTGCTGACTCAAGACCAGCAAAACAGTAAGCTGCAGTTAATATTCGATACCATCGAGAGCCGCACCTCGCACCTAAGTCAGTTTATTTCTCATTACGCTCAGTTTGCTAAGTTGCCGCTGCCAGATAGAAAGGTAGTGGATTGGACAGGTTTGGTTGCGCAGCTACAACAGCAGTATCGTTTTCGTTTATTAAGGCCGATTGTGCCAGAGCTTTTAGTTCCTGATGCCGCAAACAATGTGCATCAGTCTCAAGTCGGGCAAGATGCTAACGTATACCGGCAGGTGTTGTTAGACAGTGTGCAGCTTGAACAGGTATTGATAAACCTACTTAAAAACGCCCATGAATCTGGCTCAAACCCAGATGAAATCACGTTAGATATTCGTTACCTTGCACAGCCAATGCAAGGGGTGTTGATTACCCTTGATGATGCTGGCTCAGGGATGCCGAGTGAGGTATTAGCCCAAGCCTTGTTACCGTTTTATTCTACTAAACAATCAGGTACAGGTATTGGCTTGCCATTGTGCCGCGAGATAGTTGAAGCTCACGGCGGACATATCAGTATGAAAAATCGCGCAGAAGGTGGCTTGAGTGTCAGCCTATGGCTGCCAGTTGATGTGCACCAAGCTGTGAGTTAAACCAAACCCGATAAACCACCCGTAATAAAAAACGCCTGCATCGTCGCAGGCGTTTTTATATTACTAATCTAGCTTGATGTGCGTTGAACTTTAAAGGTAAATCACCTCTAGAGAAATCAGCATAGCGTCATCATCATCTGAGGCGAATTCCGCTCTAACCTCGTAGTCGTCATGGGTAACCATCAAGTTTTCAGCCCATACTTCTGCATTGGTTGGATACTGTCTCATCATCTCTTCTTTCGTTGCCGGAATATTGGCTTGTCTTAAGAAGTTCATAAAGTCCTGATCAGTTTCAACAGGGTAGTTAATACTTTCTGTGAGTCTGACTTGAGTGATTTCATGGTCGTCATGTTTCACTTGTAGGTACTTAGATAGTACCTCCCAGCTGCCGTCTTGAGAGTAGTTAATGATATTAGGTACGTAGCTAACGACAATATCTTCTAACTTTAAATCAGGCGCATTAAAGTTAGGCAATAGCAAATCATCAAGCAAAGTTTCATCAATTTGCGAGTAAATGATGTCACCTATATCTTGGTAGTAGTCGCGCGAGTGGAAGGTAAAGCCACTTAGTAGCACCTCTGGCTCGGTAGTGTTGTATGACGAGAACTCAGCAAAGTCGAGTTTCAGCAAGTTCTTTTGGTTCGATACAGTGAACTCGGTTTTAGACTGCTGTTTTAGATAGTTCAGCTTGCGGCGCACGTTAGGAACATCGTCCCTAAAGCCTGCTTTGTCATCGATTAGCCAGTTATTATCAAAGTCTTGATCGTACAAGATGATATTACGGCCAGTGTAGTTCAACAGTGAGCGTTCGCGGTAAGTGACTTTTTGCACTTTATCGTTTTCAAAAATCACCCATAAGTCGCGGCCATATAACCAAGCTTTAGTATCTCGGCCAAGGGTGAACTCTGCGCTAGCAGGTCCTAGTAGGTTACGAACGTATTTGGCTGAGTTGTTAATGTTGACGCCATAAGCGCCAGATAGTGTCACGTTTGAGCCTGAATTACGGTCAGCTTTAGCGGCTATCTTAGCTAACTCCAATTCGCTCAAAAGCTCTGACTTAAAGTTCCTTACGCCTGTATATCTAGGGGTGCTAGATGCGCGAGCTGCAGGCTTTGGCGCAGGCTTAGCTTTAGGCTGCGGCGAAGTTTGAGCTTGGGCTACACGGGTTTCAGGAATTGAAATACTGGCAGGCGACTTTTTCTTTGGCGTGCTAATTGAGCTTGGATTGGTGCGCTCAAAGGTAATCGGTCTGCGGCTTAGTTGATTATATGCGGTGCGAATCCCCGACAAGCTGCGGTCTTCATCACAATAGTCAATCAGATCTGCCGTGATGATCAGCTTATTGGTTTGAATTAGGTTGGTAATAATGACTGCATCAACGCGTTTATCTTTGGCGATAGTCCGCACCTGATGAAAACTGCTTTCAATCAATTTGTTCTTAGGAATATCCGCAAGTTGTTTCTCAACATAAATACCATCAATAACATTCGGGGAACAGCTTGGTAAATACTCAAGAATTGGCGGAAGTGATTTTGCAGATACAGGCAGACTGAAAAGTAGCACAGTTGCCGCTAGCAGTTTTTTCATTGTCGGGCGCATCCTTATTATTGTTTTTGGACGCAGGCGAGTAACAGTTAATTTTGAGCTTTAGTCATACATATTTGTTAGTACAACAGACAAAATGCTGATGTTACTTAGGTCATTAAAGCCAGCGCATCCATACTTTAGTATTGTTTTTAGGAGCTATTGAGCTCAAGCTTTAAGTTAACAAAGATTTAACAACAGTGTCAAAGGTCGTTTACAATAATTGCGAAGGATATTTGTATTTTACTGTTTGAAATTAATCACTAGAGAGTATATTCGCGTATACATGGAAGAGTGACTCGGCTCAATTGTAACAAGCTTGATGTTAATATTTTGTATCCTGCCTGACTTTGCAGGCGTATTTAAAACACAAGTTTAAGATGTAGATAGTCCGATTTGATGACTTTGGTTTAGCTTGCTACTAGCACTACTAATTATTGGATATAAAAAATCATACTAAAGCAGTAGGTTTCTGCTATGCGAGCGTTTAGCAGGTGAATACCTTAGTAGCCTAGCTGGGCGAGAACATGAACATTTCGCGCGTTATTTTATGAGATTAATGAGCTTTGAGTAAGCAAGCCTCTTTAGCAGGGATGCTAAAGCGGAGCCCCTAACGTAACCATAGGGGGGGATTTAACGGCGCCTTGCGCAATCAAAGTTCGTTAATCCTTAGTACATGGCAGATGATTAATCACTCATGCGCTTGCCCTAAGAACCCTAGCTTGCTAGGTGTTAACACCCTGCGAAGCTGATTGAATACACAAAAATAAGGAAATGTGATGACAACAATACTGGTTTGCCTGCTAATTGCGATGATACTGCCTTACCTGGCTAAAGCGCCGGTTGCCAAAGCCATGGCTGATTTACAAGGTTATGATAATGAGCACCCAAGATTACAGCAGGCAAAGTTAACTGGGTTTGGCGCAAGAGCATTAGCTGCACACGAGAATGCGTTTGAATCGCTAATTCTGTTTGCCATTGCCTGTTTGGTTGTGCTCGCGACCGACAAAGTTAATGACACTGCAGCAACGCTGGCAGTTGTTCACATTGTGGCTCGCTGTGTGTATCACATTTTCTATTTGGCAGGGAAAGGGACATTGCGCTCCCTATCATGGTTTGTAGCCATTGGCAGCGCAATTGGGATTTTTTGTCAGGCGTTTTAGCGAGTCTTTTAAAAAATATTAGCTTGTTGCAAGCTTTAGACTTTAGCTAGCTGTTCACGGACAAATTCAATACATTCTTCACTGAGTTCACGTTTAGAAAGATATTGTTTTTGCTGGTCAACTTGTAAGGTAAAACCCACTTCAGACTCAGTGTGGCTGGTGATTTGTTGCCAGCTGAGTTTGTGGTTAATAAAATCTGAATAGCTATGAATGCCTTGTTCATCAATGGTAAGGGTTAACGGGTTGCCAGCTGCTTTACTCATCATTTGACGCCACAGCCACCAGGTACGTTTAAACTTGATGCTAAACACCTCAACCACCGCTAGACCGATAAAGAAGTAACCCAGGTAATAGGTGTTTTGTACTAACTCATCACTGGCGAGGCTGGCGAATACTGTGATCAGTAATAAGCCTGCAATTGCAAAGCCTATGGCTTTATAAAACGGCTTTTTGCCAGTGGGTATACTGGCGGTTTGGTCAAAGCATTCGGCAAAATAGGCTTTATCTAGGGTGTAGCGGGCTTGGAAATGTGCTTGGCTCACTGTGGCTCTCTATCAATCTATGGCGACTGTGGCGTATTGTCGCATATCCAAGAGCACGGGCAAAATTTGCCCCAAACACAGAACTAGCACAGTCCAAGATTAAATTTCAAATTCGCCTACAGCAGCCTGCTCGTCATTAATTCTATTAATCAGCAAGTTAGATAATGCCTGTTGCTCACTCTGGTCAAGCTGCTGTCCTTGGCTGTTGGATACCAAAAACACGTTATCTGCGCGCTCACCCACGCTACTAATGGTCGCTGAGTGAATATTTAAGTCTAACTCTCTAAAGGCACTGGCGACTTTATCCATAAACTCGTGAGTGTCGAGTGCAGATACACTTATCAGGCTGCGGGTTGAGTGGCGCGAATACAGGAATTCAACGTTTGGCTGGTTATCAAAGCTTTGGTGTTGGCGTGATAAACGCTGCTTAGGCGGTTTGGCGTTATTGTCGAGCACGCTTTTAAGCTTGTTGATAATCAGCTCGCGGCGAGACTGACTGTCGATTGGCTTTTCATCAAAGTCGAGAATTTTGAATGACTCAACCACATAACCATCTTTCGTGCGCGAGATCTGCGCTTGTTTCACCGATATCTTCAACGCCGATAAGGTTTTGAATAACTTAACAAATAAACCTGCTCTATCTTGAGTGTACACAAACACATCGCTGCAGCCCTTAACCACTGTGTCATCGATGACAATCAAGGTGTCAAACGGGTTATCGGCATTTGGCAAATTGGCTTTGTGAGCGACTAATGCTTTGGAGTAACGGGCGATGTCGTCTGCTTCGGCATGGCTGAAAAACGAAATAGGTAATTGTTTCCAAACTTCTTTGACCGCCTGTGCGCCATTATCGTCTAGCTGCATTAAACCAAGGGCTTCTTGTTTATGCTCTCTGACAATGGTGCGCAGTTGCAGTACATTTTCGCCGCCGCTTCTCAGCACATTACGAGTGGCGAAATACAAGTCGCGAATTAACGCTGCTTTCCAGTCATTCCATAAATCGACATTAGTGGCCTGAATGTCGGCAATCGTCAGGCAGTAAAGCGCATCCAGCCGTGTTTGGGTACCGACTTGTTTAGCAAAACGCTGTACCACGTCAGGGTCGTAAATATCCATGCGCTGGGAGGTGACCGACATTAACAAGTGCTGCTCAACAAGCCAGCTGACCAATTGTTGCTGTGACTGCTTTAAGCCGTGATAACGGGCAAAGTGCAGCGCATCGACAGCGCCTAATTCGCTGTGATCGCCGCCGCGACCTTTGGCCAGGTCGTGAAATAAGGCACCAAACAACAAGCTCGATTTGTTCGACATCTTTTGATAAATCTCACTTGCTAGGCGTGTAGCTGAATCAACCGCTCCATCTGGTTTGGTGTGGGCATATCTAAGTACGTTCTGCACCACCTTGTGAGTGTGTTCATCGACCGTGTAAGCATGGAATAGGTCAAATTGCATTTGGCCTACGATTTGTCGCCATTGGGGTAAATAAGATGACAGAATACCGTGCTGATGCATTAAGGTGAGCGCTAAACCTAGGCCGCGATGATTGTTAAATATGGCAACGAATTTTTCACGGCATGCCTGAAAATCTTGCAAATCGGCCATTAAACGGCGCCGAACCTGCCTTAGTAATCGCAGAGCTTCAGGGGTAATACCAACGATTTGCTCATGGTGCTCAGCGATGAGTTCAAACAAAGCCAGAATTTGCGTGCGGTCAATAAATACATCGTCATGGCGCACGTGAATATGATTGTCGACTATTTCGAATTGCTCATTGAGCACCAGTGGTTCGGTATGGTTTTTTGGCAAAATCGCGCGCTCAAAATACGCCATAAGTAGCTGATTAAGCTCGCGGATGCGCTTCATTACTCTAAATAGCTGGCGCATCATTTTTTCAATGGCGATATTGCCGCCTTCACCTAAGGAAGAGCCTTCGCCAAAGCCCATCATTTTGGCGACATCGGCCTGATATTGCAGTAGTAAACGGTTTTCACTGCGCCCTGCAACTTGATGCAAAGCAAAGCGCACTCTAAATAAAATGTTCTGACACTCAATTAATTCGGCGTATTCGTCATTACTGAAAAAACCCTGACTACGTACACCATGCATATCAGCGGCGTTGAAGTGTTTGCGTGAAATCCAGGTCAGCGTTTGAATATCGCGAATGCCACCTGGACTATTTTTAAGGTTGGGTTCAATGCTATAAGCTGTGCCGCCCGCTTTTTGATGGCGCAATTGCTGCTCTTGGTGTTTTGCAGAAAAGAAGCTTTGGCTGCTCCAAAGCTTGTCGGCATACATGGCCTGTAGTACTTGTTGCTCGTGTTCACTATTGCCGCAAATATGGCGGATTTCTAAATGGCTGGTGGCAATGGTGATGTCATCTTTACAGGCGCTGAAGGTATCATTTAGTGAACGAACGCCATGACCTAGGTCGAGATTTAAGTCCCATAACGCGGTAAGAAATGCGCCGACTTTGTCGCCGTCTTCTGTACTTAACGCATTGCTATGGATGATGCAGATATCGATGTCTGAATAAGGGTGCAGTGTTTTGCGGCCATAACCGCCGACAGCATTGAGCGATAGGTTGTTTGAATCAAAACCTTGTTGCTGCCAAAGCAATGTTAGTAGCTGGTCAAAAAACTCGGCGCGTTTTAGTAGCGTTTCGTTAATTGAATAATCTAAAATGCACGCATGAAGCTGCTCATCGAGTGCTTTTATCGCATGTTTTAGCTCGCTGATGGTCATATCTGCGCGTAGCTGAGCGGCTTCTGGTAACGAAAACATATCTGTTGTATCAACCCCAATTTTTTCTGCAAACACTTTGACTTGAATAATTATGCATATATTTACAATTTGTTTACAACCTAAAATGTATAACTTAGATGAGTTTTGCATACGTATGGTTGAGGAATCAGTGAATGGCTAAGCGAGGCAGACTCGATAGTTTTGTTGCCAAACGGCTGCAAATTTCGAAAAAAGCGGTGCGTAATCTGCTGATTGAAAAACAATTATGGGTTGATGGTGAATTAGCCACTGGGCTTGATCAGCAAATCGATGAGTTTAGCCATATTGTGTGTGCTAGTGAGGTGTTGCAACAATTTACCCGCCGTTACTATTTACTGCATAAACCCGTTGGCGTAGTGAGTGCGACTAAAGATGATATTCATCCAACCGCGCTTAGTTTGCTGCCGATAAAAGAAAGTGAACAAGCAATGCTACATATTGCCGGTCGGCTCGACCTGAACTCTACTGGCGCACTTATCATAACCAATGATGCCAAATGGTCAGATGCATTAATGGCGCCCGAGCGCAAAGTCGCCAAAGAGTATCTGGTCACCTTAGGTAATCCAATTGATGCTAGCTATATTCAGCCCTTTTTAGATGGCATGTATTTCGGCTATGAAGACATTACCACCAAGCCCGCTGAGCTTGAGATAGTGTCAGATTATCAAGCTAAAGTGACACTGCGAGAGGGCAAGTATCATCAAATTAAGCGCATGTTTGGCCGCTTTCGTAACCCTGTGGTCGCGCTGCATCGCACTGCTATTGGCGAAATAAAACTGGCAGATTTGCCGCTAGGTGAGTATCGCGAGCTAATCCAGGCCGAGGTTGACTCGGTTAAGCGTTAATAGCTTTAAGGGGTTGTGCGATGTTATGGCTGCCACTCATGCGCCTCATTGAAGCAAGCCTCATTGACGCAAGTCTCAAGGGCAGCAAAGCCATTCGTCTTAAGCGGTGTAATCCAGCTTTTACATATTCTCTGAGTCTAGTATTAGCCCCGTTACTTCTTGAAACAATGTCTGCCTGACACTCAGGCGAATCTTTGCTAACGTGAGGGCACTTTAGTAACCCTTTCAAAGGCATATAACAATGAAACTACGCCAATCTGTTTTGAGTTGCTTGCTCGCACTCGGCACATTATCAAGCGCAGCTGTTGCGGTAGAGGCTGTCGCTGCAGAGAATAGTCAAAAAGGCTACTACCGTGCGCCAGCACTGCATGACACGACTGTAGTCTTTACCGCCGAAGGTGATTTGTGGAAGGCGAGCATCAACGCACAATCTGCCACACGCTTAACCACTCAAGTCACTGAAGAAATAGATGCCAGTATTTCCCATGATGGCCAATGGGTGGCTTACACCGCAGATTATGACGGCGTAAAAGAAGCTTATGTGATGCCTATTGCTGGCGGCGTTGCCAAGCGAGTTACGTTTGAGAACAGCCGAGTCACAGTGCAAGGTTGGACCGCAGACGGCAAGCTATTATATGCAACTGACCATGCTTTTACCCCAGCTAATTCATGGGCGCTTAAAATTGTCGACCCATCCGATTTAACCGTTACTGATATCCCGTTAGCTGACGCCGTTGAAGGCAGCCTTGATGATAAAGGTGAGTACATTTATTTCACCCAGTTTGGCCTGCAATTAAGTACCGACAATGCCAAGGTGTATCGCGGCGGCGCTAAAGGTGATATCTGGCGTTTTAAGCTTGGCAGCAAACAAGAGGCTGAAAAGCTAACTGGCGAGCATATCGGCACAGTGCGTCAACCAATGTACTGGAATGAAAGGGTTTACTTTATCTCTGACGCCTCAGGTAATGACAACATTTGGTCGATGAATCAGCGCGGTGGCGACTTTAAGCAGCACACTCAATTTGCAGACTGGCAAGTACGTGATGCCCAGCTAAATAATGGTCGCGTAGTATTCCAACAAGGCGCCGACATCAAATTATTCGACCTAGCCTCTCAGCAGTTAATCAATCTAGATATCGGCTTAACCTCTGATTTTAGCGAACGCCGCGCCAAGTGGGTCAATAACCCAATGGATTACGCCACTTCAATCAACTTTGCAGGAGAGGGCGATAAAGTAGCCATTACTGCCCGCAGCCACATAGCCATAACCAGTAACGAGTCAGGCCGCTTAGTTCAAGTGAGTGCGCCGCAAGATAGTCGTTTGCGTAATGGTGTGTTATCGAAAAATGGTGACTATGTTTATGCCATTAGCGATGCTTCTGGCGAGCAAGAAATTTGGCGCTTTGCCGCAGATGGTAGCAGTGATGCCAAACAATTAACCAAAGATGGCAACACCTTACGCACCGGATTACACCTGTCGCCAAACGGTAAGCTTATCGCCCATGAAGACTACCAGGGTAATGTGTGGTTGCTTGATTTAAGTGACAACAAAAACAAGAAAATTATCACTAATGGTGAAGGTCTTGGCGAATACCAAGATATTGTTTGGTCGCACGATAATCGCTACCTAGCACTGACCAAATCAGAAGTGGGTAAACAGCGCTCGCAAGTGGTGTTGTACTCGATATCTGATAACAAAGAAGTGCCGTTAACCACAGACAAATATGAATCTTTCTCGCCGACCTTTAGTCAGGACGGTCAATGGCTGTACTTCTTATCTAACCGCGAATTTAATGCTAACCCAACATCTCCTTGGGGTGACAGAAACATGGGGCCAATGTTTGATAAGCGCACCCAAGTGTTCGCGATTGCCCTCGATCCAAAAGCCAAGTTCCCGTTTGCTAAAGCCACTGAGCTAACTAAAGCGGCAAAGAAAGACGATAAAGATGACAAGCAAGCCAAGGTTAAAGTTGATTGGGACGACATCAACACTCGCTTATGGCAAGTGCCGGTCGATGCCGGTAACTACTCAAGCCTTAGCGCTGCCAAAGGTAAGCTTTACCTACTAGACCATCAAGCTGAATCAGCCAATTTGTTAGTGGTTAAGTTCAGCAATCGCGGCGCTAAAGCTGAAATCTTCAGTGAAGATGTTGCTGATTACCAACTGTCGAATGATGCTGACAAACTGATGCTAACCCGAGCATCAAACCCAAGTGAAATTCTGATTGTTGATGCTGGTGATAAACTGCCGGGCGACACTGCAGATGCCAAAGTGAATGTGAGTGACTGGCAGCTAAGCATCTCGCCAAAACTTGAGTGGCAACAAATGTTTGAAGATGCTTGGTTAATGCATCGCGACTCTTTCTATGACGCCAATATGCGCGGTCTGGATTGGGCCAAGACCAAGCAAAAATATCAGCCGTTACTCGATAGATTGACCGACCGTAACGAGCTTAATGACATCTTTAAGCAAATGATGGGCGAGCTTGATTCATTGCACTCACAAGTGCGCGGTGGTGATATCGCTAAAGACCCTAATCGTCCACAAGCTGCAGCTTTGGGTGCCAAGTTTGCTAACGTTAAAGGTGGTGTAAAGGTTGAGCATATTTACCAAACCGATCCTGAGCAGCCAAGTCATGCCGCACCTTTAGCCCGCGTAGGTGTGGATGTTCAAAATGGTGATGTGATCACCGCAATGAATGGCCAAAATGTGGCGAGCATTGCCGAGCTGACTAAGATGCTAAGCAATCAAGTGGGTAAACAAGTGCTGTTAACCCTTAAGCGTGGTCGCAATGAGCATCAAACCGTGGTTGAGCCGTATTCATCACGCGATGATTTATATATGCGTTATCACGATTGGGTATTCCAAAACGCTGAAAAAGTGACTGAAGAATCCAAAGGTGAGTTTGGTTACTTGCATCTTTACTCCATGGTGTCTAACGACATCGAGAGCTTTGCTCGTGAGTTTTACACTCACTATGACAAGCCGGGTTTGATTATCGACGTACGCCGTAACCGCGGTGGCAACATTGATAGCTGGATTATAGAGAAGTTATTGCGCCGTAGCTGGATGTTCTGGCAGCCAACTCGTGGCAGCAGCTGGGGTAACATGCAGCAAACCTTCCGCGGCCACCTGGTCGTGTTAACCGACCAAATGACCTATTCAGATGGCGAGACCTTCTCGGCAGGTATTAAATCACTTGGTTTAGCACCATTGATTGGTAAGCAAACTGCGGGCGCGGGAGTGTGGTTATCTGGTCGCAACGCGGTTACTGATAATGGTATGGCGCGCGTCGCTGAGTACCCACAATACTCGCTAGATGGCACTTGGGTAGTTGAAGGTCATGGTGTTGAGCCTGACATTGAAGTCGATAACCTGCCGTACGCGACATACCAAGGTGGCGATGCGCAGCTTGATGCAGCAATTCAATATCTTAAAGATGAAGTGCAAAAGCAGCCAATCTTGCCGTTTGAAGTCAAACCTATGCCAGTAAACGGCCCTGCAGCAGACGTTAAGCTAATTAAACAGTAAGCCTGCATATTAGCTAGCTAAACCGCTTACAAACAAAAGCCCACCTAAATTATTTTAGGTGGGCTTTTTAGTGTCTAGCTAGCTTCGTGAGAGATTAGCTAACAAGCTAGTAGTTAATCTCAACCTCGCAGGCGAGAGAATTTGCAATAAAGCAGTTCGCGTGGGCTTTTTGATGAATTTTATCAATCACTTCAGGGCTAACTTCAACACCATCGGCGAATACCACTTCTGGAAACAAACTCATTTTAGTCACAGCAATTTTGCCGCTGGCGTTTTTACCCAGTTCAGCTTTGGCGTTATCGACATAGCTGGCAACCGGTAAGCGCTTTAAGTGGGCAATGGCTAAGAAGGTTAGCATGTGGCAAGAAGATAACGCCGCTAATAAGTTCTCTTCTGGATTAATCTTGTCTTCGCTGCCCTTGTACTCAGGGGCTGATGAGGCCTGAATAACCTGACCACTGCCAAACTCAATTTGATGGTCGCGATTGAACTCACCTTCGTCTGCTGGCGATGTTTGCCAGTTAACAGTTAAATTAAATCCCATTACTTGCTCCAAGGTGCCAATACTGGCAGGGAGTGGAAAAATGAATCCAGAGTTTACAAGAAAATTTAGCCAGTATGTAAGCCTGTTTGGTCACAGAACTTATGAAAATATGACATCAGATATACCCGAAAGTGGCATAACTTCTTCACACCTTTGGCTAACCAGTAAAAAAACGCCAATCTAACCTACCTAAAAGTATTATTGGCTAATCGATTGACTTAATTGGATTTTAACCGATTTAACTCATATATCACCCACCTATGATTGTTACAAAGTTGTAATGAATACGTATGCATTAGCTTGTTAGAAAATCCTGACGATGCCTAGTATATCGAGATAAAAAACTGCCCATACACTCTTTTAGGATGAGTTGTATGACTGAGTATTGGGTGACTAAAAAACCAATATGGTTCAAGGGGAAGCCGATGCTCAAGTTCAAGCCCAGTCTTTTGACTGTGGCTATGGCTGCTGGTATGAAAATGATGTTCATACCCAGTACTGCTCTAGCTGCAGAACAAACCACCAATAATGCTGAAACCGAAATAGAAGTTTCAGCCACCGCTGCGCAAAATGCAGCTTCAACGACTACAAGTAACACCAACTCTAGCGATGCTGCCGCAGAAGAAGCGGGCGATATTGAGCGTATCAGTGTTCGTGGTTATAGCCGCAGCTTGATTGATTCGATTAATGCAAAACGCTTTGGTGATACCGTTTCTGAACAGTTATCTGCCGATGATTTAGGCTCGCTACCTGATGTGTCCATGGCCGATGCACTGACGCGTCTGCCGGGGATCAGTGCGGTGCGTACTGGTGGTCAGGCTGCCGAAATCAATATTCGCGGTATGTCTGGTGGTTTTGTTTTTTCAACCTTGAATGGTCGTGAGCAGGTATCAACCAGTGGCTCACGTAGTATTGAGTTTGACCAATATCCATCTGAGCTAATTACGTCAGCAGCGGTGTATAAGTCACCAAAAGCATCGCTAATTGAAGGCGGTGTTGCGGGTACGGTTGAACTAGCAACAGTTAGCCCGCTGAGTAAAACTGACACTCATAACTTTGTTGCCAATGTACGCGGCATGTACAACGACCGTGCGAGCGAGGTTTATGGCGCTGAGGAATATGGTCACAGGGTCAGTTTTTCTTATCAAGGTAAGTACCTTGAAGACACCTTAGGCGTGGCAGTGGGTTATGCTCGTCTAGATCAGCCTAGCGTAGCTACTCAGTTTATTGGTTTGGCTTACAACGATGTCAAAGACGTTGACGGTATCGCAGGTGACATGGACGGCACTGAAGATTGTCCTGAGTGTGAATACATCAGTGAAGGATTCGAGCTGCAGCATTTAGGCGGCGTTGAGAGGCGTAACGGTTACATGGGCGCGATTGAATGGGCGCCAGTTGATAATTTCACCTTAAAAGCCGATGCCTTTATCTCGCGTTTTGACAGTGAAGCCTTTGCACGTGGCTTTAGGGTTAAGCTGGGCGGGCAGGGTGCATCAGTTGCCAACCCTGTGCTTGATGGTAATTCAGTGATTGGTGGCACGTTCAATCGTACTTCTAAAAGCTTTACCCGCGTTGAGTTAGTGAATGACGATAATCAGGACTTCGATGAAGTCGACAACTATGGCATCAATGCCGACTGGCAAGTCACAGACAATCTAAACGTCAATGTCGACGTGTCGTTATCTTCGGCTAAAAGCGATTTTCGCAACGGTTTGTTATGGTCTAACGTTGCGGTGGATGCAACCGCAGACACACCACTGTTTGATGAAAACGTGTCAATTAGCTATTTGCTGAATGGGTTAGATTTACCTGATGTTGGTTTTAATCAAGCTGATGCCTTTACCGATATCGACCGGGTGATGGTGAGTAAATACGGTATCTACCCATTTGAAAATGAAGATGAACTTAAAGCTTACCGCGTTGATTTTGAATACACCTTAGACAACGAATACATCTCAAGTATTGAGTTCGGTGCGCGCTACTCTGATCGCACTTATTCAAACGATCGCTCAGTATTTGAATATGGTAACGACGGCGCGTTTTCAAAATCTGAGCCGCCATTACAACTCACTTCAGATATGGCAACTGTGGTGAATTGGGAGGGCGACTTCAGCTACTTCCCATCTTACCTTGCTATCGATTTAAACAGCGCCTTAAATGCCTGGTTCCCGAGCGGTATTCCACAACCTGTACAAACCTGGGGTAATGCTGGTGGTGTAATCGACCCTAAAGGCTACACCACTAACTACTCTTGGTCGGTGCTGCAAAGTGGTGATGTGTTTGAAAAGGTCACTTCGGGTTATGTGATGGCCAACATCAACATGGAGTTAGGTGATATTCCTGTCACCGGTAACTTTGGTGTGCGCGTGGTGCATACCGACCAGTCAGCAACCATGCTGCAAAATGTTGAGGGCGACCCTGAGTTAGGTGCGCAAAACATAACCGATGAAATCGGCATTATTAACCAAAATTATGCACCAACGGTGCAAGGCTTAACCTATACCGATTACCTACCGTCAATTAACTTAAATTTTGGCATTACTGATAATTCGCAAATTCGTTTTGCGGCAGCGAAGGTTATGTCGCGCCCACCAATTAACCGCCTAGCAGGCGATATTAGCGCCACGGTTAATGACGATGGTGAGATTAACGGCTCAAGTACAAATAACCCATTCTTAATACCGTTTTATGCGACTCAGTATGACTTATCGTATGAGCGTTATTTTGAAGAGGGCGCGTTTGTCGCAGCACTTTTCTATAAGGATATCGACTCATTTATCGATACTTTCGCCATTGAGGGCTATGACTTCAAAGGTAACGGCTTCAACGTACCTGACTACATCATTGACGAAGACAGCGGCGAGCAAATCAAAACCACCAATGGCACCTACACAACGGCGGTAAACAATGCTGATGGTGGTTACATTCGTGGCCTAGAGCTAGCGTATACGCAAATCTTCACTTTCTTACCTGATGCATTCTCAGGCTTAGGCTTTAGCGGTAGCTACTCATATACACAATCAGAAGTTGAATCTATCACTAGCCTTGGTGGCGATAGCGTTAAGCAATCGCTTGATGGCTTATCTGATCACGTTGCTAATGCGACCTTGTTCTATGAGTACGAAGGCTTTGAAACCCGCATTAGTGCTCGTTACCGCTCTGACTTTGTTTCTGAGCAGGTAGCAATTAACGAGCAAGTGGTCAACTTCGATGCCGAAACCGTTGTGGATTATCAAGCGTCATATCAAGTCACTGAAGGCTTAGGTGTGTTGTTCCAGGTGAATAACTTAACCGACGAGCCAACCAAGAGTTACTTCGGCACTGAGTCTAAAACCGGCACCATTCAATACTTTGGCCGCGAATTTTATCTGGGGGTGAACTATGTCATGTAAAAACCCACAAAAAATAACAATAATGAGGGAGAAAGCTACCATGAGTCGCTTTTATCAACCGCTAAAATTACCGCTATTGGCAGCCAGCGCGCTAATGCTCTCAGCTTGTGGCAGCGATAGCTCAGAGCCTGGTGAAGTGCTACTGACCTGTGATGTGCCAAACGTGCCAAATGCGGCAGGAACTGAGTGTGTACCGCCGCCGCCACTTAGCTGCCCGGCGCCGCAATTCCCAGATGCTAAAAATGAATCATGTATTGTCGGTTATAACCCTGAATTACCAGAGCCAGTCGCGCTTGCTGGCCCTAATCAGGCAGTGCTGTATTACAACCGCATTAAAGATAACGATAACTCTGATAGCAACCCAAACTATCCTGGCTACAAGCTGCATACTTGGAATAACGATGCGTGTGACGCTTACGCGCCGCCGTTTGATTCTACCGACTGGGCCAATGGTCACTCTTATGATGGTATCGACCCTAACTATGGTGCCTATTGGATTTTGGACTTAAAAGAAGGCCACAGTGAATGTGCCAACTTTATCGTTCACATCGGCACTGAAGGTTCAGGCAAGGCATTGGGTGATGCCGACCTTAAGATGAACCTAAAACCTTATGATGACCAATCTGCGCCAGAGGCGCTATTTGATCGCGCTAACTTCACTATCCATGGGCAAGGGGATGTGTACGACTTCCCATTGTTAGAAGTGGGCTTTGCAATCGAAGGTGCTAGCGCCCATTGGCTAGACCAAAATACCTTTATTTGGAATGCCGCCCCTGATGGTATCGCTAAGTTCTTAGTACATCACTCAAGCACAGCAGAAGCTGTGTTAAATGATGATGGCACGGCTATTGGCGGAGAGCAGTTTGAGGTAATGGCTACCGAGCTTACCGATGCCCAAAAAGCCTTAGTCCCGCACCTAGCTGATTGGCCAGCTTATCAAGCGCAGCTTGATATGGACGCAGCCAAAGCCATTGCCAAGCAACAATTGGTCATGGCTGCCTACGATGCTGATGGCAAACCATCGGCAGCATCCAATGTGCAAGTGGCGAAAGTGCTCGATGATCTTTACACCAAGGGTGAGATGGATGCTAACGAAGCAAGCCTAGGTGTGATTTACTCGGGTGATAACATCAGCGCCAAAGTGTGGGCGCCAACCGCGCACAGCGTAAACTTAAAAGTATATGACGCGGCTAAAAATGAGCTGGCAACCCATGCCATGAGCGAAGACAGCGCTACGGGTATATGGTCATACATGGGCGGCAGTGAGTTAGACCGTCAATACTACCGTTATGAAGTGACAGTTTATCACCCTGTCAGCGCTAAGATTGAAGTGCTAGAAACCACCGATCCATACTCGCTTAATGTATCAACCAATGGTCGTTATAGTCAGTTTGTGAACCTTGCTGATGCAGACTTAAAGCCTGAGGGTTGGGACAGTCACGATGTGCCAACTATCACTAATGTTGAAGATGCGGTGATTTATGAAGGTCATGTTCGTGACTTCAGCGCACGCGATGAGTCAACCTCAGCCGCCAACCGCGGTAAGTACTTAGCCTTTACTGAGGAAGGCAGTGCGCCAGTTGAGCATTTACGTAAGCTTACACAAAGTGGTGTGACTCACTTCCATCTGTTGCCAGTGAATGACATCGCCAGTGTTAACGAAGACGCTGCAGAGCGCGTTGATATTAGCGATACCTTAGGCAAGCTGTGTGACAAGATTGATGACAACGCTGATGCTTGTAAAACTGAAGATAAAAACTCCACTATCGAAGAAGTTTTAGCTGGCTTTATTGCAGGCTCTGATGACGCGCAAAACCTAGTTAATGCGATGCGCGGCTATGACAGCTTTAACTGGGGTTACGACCCTCACCACTTTATTGCACCTGAAGGCAGCTATGCCAGCAGCGCTGAAGGTACCGCGCGTATTGTTGAGCTGCGCGCGATGAACCAAGCACTGCATGAGCTTGGTTTGCGAGTGGTGCTAGATGTTGTCTACAACCACACCAATGCATCTGGACTGTGGGATAACTCAGTATTCGATAAAGTTGTGCCCGGCTATTATCACAGATACAACGAGATTAGCGGCAAAATTGAATCATCAACCTGTTGTGATAACACGGCAACAGAGCATGTGATGATGGATAAGTTTGTTGCTGACTCTATGGTGATCCTTGCTGAACAATATGGTTTTGACAGCTTCCGCTTTGACATCATGGGACACATGCCAAAAAGTAGCATCTTGGCTGCACGTGACGCTGTACAAGCTGTTGATGCTGACAACTACTTCTATGGTGAAGGTTGGAACTTTGGCGAAGTAGTGGATAACCGCCTATTTGAGCAAGCGGTACAAGCCAATATGGCAGGTACCGAAGTGGGTACCTTTAACGACCGCATCCGTGAAGCTGTCCGTGGTGGTGCACTGTTTGCCATGGAGCAAAAAGACGACTACCTGCGCGATCATGACACCTTGCGTTTGTCTATGGCAGGTAACATCGACACCTATGTGCTCAAAGACTTCAACGGTAATACTGCAACAGGTAGTAGCTTCAGCTGGAATACTCAGCCAACGGCTTATGCCAAAGACCCTGCCGATAGTATTAACTATGTGTCGAAGCACGATAACGAAAGCTTGTGGGATATTCTGCAGTACTCAAACGACATTACCTTGTCGATTGAAGATCGCGTACGCGTACAAAACATTGCCGCAACAATTCCGCTAATGAGTCAGGGCATCCCATTCTTGCAAATGGGCGGCGACATGATGCGTTCTAAATCACTTGACCGTAACACCTATGACTCAGGCGATTGGTTTAACTATGTCGACTTCACTATGGAGACCAATAACTGGAATGTAGGTTTACCACTGGCTCAAGATAACAACGCTAAAATGGAGCAGATTATCGAGTTGTCGGGTAACCCTAACTCTGCGGCGTCGATGAGCGAAATTGAGTTTGCCTCTGGCGTATTCAATGAGTTTTTATCTATCCGCCGCGACAGCCCGCTTCTGCGCCTGACCACAGCGCAAGATATTATCGACCGCGTGGGCTTCCACAACATTGGCAAAAACCAAACTCAAGGCGTAATTGTCATGAGTGTTGATGACGGCGAAGGGCTGGTTGATATCGACCCTGCCGTTGATGCTATGGTCGTGATGGTAAATGGCTCGCACGAGTCGCAGTCAATCACTGTTTCAACCGCAGCAGACTTTAGTCTACACAGCGCACTGGCAAGCTCGGTTGATAGTCGCATGGCTGATGCAAGCTTTAACCAGGGAGAAGGTGAAGGCACATTTACAGTACCGGCACTCACGACAGCTGTGTTTGTAAAACTTCAGGGCGAGGCTCAAGGCAGCGGCTTAAGTGCAGATGCCACAGCAGGAGCGCCTGATGTTGTACCTTACGGCAGCACAACCGTGTTTGTCCGAGGTGGCATGAATGGTTGGGGTGAAGTCGATGCCTTTGAATATGTCGGTAGCGGAGAATACCGCGTAGCGATAGCTCTCAATGCCGAGTCTTATGAGTTCAAGATTGCTTCAGCAGACTGGAACACCGTCGACTTTGGTGGCGTAAGTGCAGCTGAGGCTGGTGTGGACGAAGACGTAGCTGAAGCATTAGCAGCAAAAGGTGCAAACCTAAGCTTTACGCCGAGCATGGCTGGTACCTATGTGTTCTCACTTGATGCATCAGATAAAGATAACCCAGTGTTAACCGTTTACAACGAGGAGCCATTTGTAGGCACGGCAGTGTACCTGCGCGGTGGCATGAACGGCTGGTCGACTGATAATGAGTTAGTCTACATGGGCGGCAGTATTTATCAGGCTGAGGTGATGGTTGGTGTTGCGACCCACGAGTTTAAAGTGGCATCGTCTGACTGGAGCACGGTTGATTATGGTAGCGGCGAAGCTGACGGTGTAGTTAGCTTAGGCGAGGTAAAACAGTTAGCAGTAAAAGGTGGCAACTTAAGCTTCGAGTTCGACAGCGAAGAAATGTACACCTTTACCTTTGACATGAGTAATCGCGACGAGCCTACGCTAACCATTAATAAGACAGACATGTTCGCAGGTAACACGGTTTATATCCGCGGCGGCATGAACGGTTGGGGTGAGGTTGACGCATTAAGTTATCAAGGCTCTTCGGTTTATAGTGTCGACATAGCCCTAGAAGCTGGTGCGACTGAATTTAAGGTTGCGACCGGTGACTGGGATACAGTGGACTTTGGCGCAATTGGTGGCGATGAAAATGTGGTAGTTGGTGAAGCTAAAACCATGGCAAGAAAAGGCGCAAACATTAAGTTTGATGTGCCAAATGCTGCAACATACCGCTTCACTATCACAGGGCCATCTGCTGATAGCCCGAGCCTTATGGTGACTGAGTTGAACTAGCTGTTTAATATGGCTAGAGAGACTCTTTTTGAGAAGCTTTTACTAAGAGCTCCTAGCTAGAAGTAATAAGATAAGTCGCAAACTACCAAGCCCAACGCTAAGTTGGGCTTTGTTTTTGCTCCACAAAAAATGCGCTTTAAGGGTTACGACTATAGTTGTAGCGACTAAGTTTTAAACAAAAAGGCTCAGTAAATTTGTTTTATATCAACTAGCTTGTCATTTTTTGAGCAAACAAACCAAAAGTTGCAACCTTTGCCTGAAGAATAGGGCTATACTCAAGCTTAACAGCACTTTGACAACGCTTACGTTGCAAGGTGCTTACACTGCGCCAACAAGGCGCATCGCTGACAATGTAAAGCTCGTAAATCTTGTTTTATCTCAGCGAACATTTCGTACATGATGAAGTTAAGCAATGTGATCCAGCTATCAAAGTTGTAGCCCGTTTGTATTAGCCTCTTGTTTTAGCAAACCATGCCCTTATGTCTATTAAAGCGAGCATGTAAATGTATGAAATTGAAATAATAGGCAAGCTGAATTAAGGATACTTTATGAAAATAAATCTTTCAGGACACCACGTCGACGTAACAGATTCTGTAAAACAACATGTAGACGAAAAATTTGCCAAGATTGCTAGCCATTTCCCCACTCTTATTTCACTAGATGTCACCATCACTAAAGAACATGGTGAGTTTGAAGTTGAAGTTCGTACCAACTATGAAGGTGCGAGCGTTGCGGCTAAAGGTACAGATCCTGTTATGTGGCCAGCTATTGCGGCAGCAAACAAAAAACTAGACGCGGCACTAAAACATCGTAAAGGCCAACTGAAAGCAGACAAGCATGCAAAGCCTGATGTAACAGCCCCTGAAATTGCGTACGAAAAAGTACAAGAAATGAACCTGAACTAAAGCTTCAGGAATCGAATACAAAAAATGCAGCCAATTGGCTGCATTTTTATTATCTATCTTCTAACTAAGCTTTTGGCTTAGCCGTATTAGACTAGTCGTTAATCTCAGCGTTGTGGTAAACGTTTTGTACGTCGTCACAATCTTCAAGTGCTGCGATAAACTTATCGAAAATCTCTACGTCTTCACCGCTGATCTCAGCCATGGTTTGTGGCACGAAAGATAGGTTCTCAACTTTAAAGTCGATGTTTGGCATTTCTTCAGTTAGCGCGTTACGTACCTTGCTAAACTCAGGTACAGGAGCAAATACGCTGATCATACCGTCTTCAAGTTCAACGTCAGTTACATCAACATCAGCCATCATTAGCATTTCTAAGATTGCTTCATCGTCGTCACCTTCAAACACGAATACAGCCTGGTGATCGAACATGTGTGCAACTGTACCTGGACCGCCTAACTTAGCGCCATTTTTTACAAACGCTTGACGAACTTCAGTGAAGGTACGCTTACCATTGTCGGTTAAGCAGTCAACAATCACCATACAGTTACCTGGGCCGAAACCTTCGTAACGTGCGGTGTCGTAATCTTCACCACCGCCGCCGCGAGCCTTTTCAATCGCGCGCTCAATAACGTGTGCAGGTACCTGGTCTTTCTTTGCGCGAGCAATCAAGCTACGTAATGCTAGGTTACCGTCAGGGTCAACACCACCTTGCTTAGCGCAAACGTAAATCTCTTTACCATAGCGCGAATATAAACGGGTTTTTTGACCGGCTGTTTTAGCCATTGATTCTTTACGGTTTTGATATGCTCTGCCCATCTTAATCTCGTTTTGTATCTATAATGGATTTTTTAAATTTTCCCGATTCTAGCAGGATTCCCCACGACTGTTTAGCGGATGACTGAATTTATTCATAAAAAAGCGACTGATATCCAACCAGATTTAGCAATTTTTGTTATAGACTTGTGGTGTCTCACACCATGTAGAGTTTCATGTACGTTTGGCTCTGCAATACCTTCAGTCAATATAGTAACTGATGAGTGAGGCTAGCTAATAAGGGGTAACTCTATTAGTATGGCAACCGATAAAGCTTAATTGTTGCTAGGTTGTTGACCGGCGATGACATTAAGCATGTGACAAATTTAAGTGAGTCCAATTTATGAGTTCAGAACAAGTAGTACAACAAGTGCTTTCGTCAACCAATGACACTGGTAAAGCCACTGTGACCGTGCTGTATTATGAAGCGCCAGTGGGCTTAGAAATGCACAATGCTGTGCTGTACGACCTTGATATCAGCCAAAGTGGCAGGGTGATTATTCCTGATGATTTTAGGGTCAATAAATCCATTATTGCGGTACTAGATGGTGAGTGTCGAATTCTGAACTCATTGGGCGAGCGTGTATATTCGCAAAAGGTTGTAGCAGAGTAACTTATCACTCACGCTGCAGGCCATTGCGAAAGGCTGTTAACCAAAAAATGACACCCAATGGTGTCATTTTTTTGTGTCTGATGAATGCGCTTTATCAAAGGAAACATTGGGGTTAATTACTAGAACGACAGCGCCTAGCTGAGTTAATACAA
Organism: Shewanella sp. WXL01; assembly: GCF_012263345.1. Taxonomy (NCBI): domain Bacteria; kingdom Pseudomonadati; phylum Pseudomonadota; class Gammaproteobacteria; order Alteromonadales; family Shewanellaceae; genus Shewanella; species Shewanella sp. WXL01. The sequence continues at coordinate 1,203,549 of NZ_JAAIKQ010000001.1, forward strand.
GGCTGGGGTTTACCAAGATAAAAGCCTTGGGCAAAGTCGATTTGATACTCAATCACTTTATCAAGCACTTGTTGTGAGTCGACAAACTCGGCAACAGTTAAAATCCCCATCTTCTTAGCAAAACTCACCACAGTCTCTACCAGCTGCTGCGCCTTAGCATCGGTATCTAAATTACGAATAAGCGAGCCATCAATTTTTACTATGTCGATATCTAGGCCTAGTAAGTGCACGAAGTTCGAGTAACCTGCGCCAAAGTCGTCAATGGCGATGGTACAGCCCATAGGTTTCACCAGCTTAATAAAGTCGCGCACTAGATCATAGTTAGTGATTTGCTCGCTCTCTAACAGCTCAAACGTCAGGCGCTTACAGGTTTCTGGGTTAGCTTGTAGTAGTGCCTGTAGCTGTTTTAAGCGAATAGGGTCGGCAATATCATCTAGCGTGACATTAACCGAAAAATCGTAAGGTTGATTAGCAAATAGCGCGAATGACTTCTCGAGCATGCTTTGCATTAAATGTGGGTACAAGCGTGAGCGCAGCGCGGTTTGCATAAACATGGCTGGCGTTAGAATATGCCCGTCTTCAAGGCGAATACGCATTAAACACTCAAATTTAGGAACGCCGCCTGTAAGCGGCTTAATCATTTGTACAAACGGTACGACCAAGTCATTTTGCACCGCCTGTGCTACTAAACGGCTTTGATGCATGTTGTCTTCAAAAGCTTTAGGGTCGAGAAGGTCTTCCGTAAATAGCCTAAACCTTTGGTGGCGGTCGCGGGCAAAACGCCTTGCTAAGTCAGCCTGTTGATGCAAGCGTGAATAATTGTTATCGACACACAGCGCCGCGCCAGCGATCATATTGATGTAAAGCTCATTGTCATCAATTTCAATAGCATGCTCGCTCACTTCATCCATAATGCGCTCAGCCAAGGTCATCAGTTGCTGCTCGTCCATCGGATTGGCAATGGTAATGGCAAATTCATCTGCACTGGTTTTGTATACCTGATGCTCGTTAGCGTGGTGCTCTTTAGCATAATCGACCAAACGGCTGGCCACTTCTTGCAAGATAGCATCACCGGTAGCCAGGCTATAAAAGTCGTTAATTTGCCCAAACTGATTGATGTTTAGCACCATCAACGCATGCGGTGTTTGCTCAGCCATATCGCTGTAGAGCTTTTTACGGTTAGGTAAGCCAGTTAGGTTATTAAAGTAAGCCTCAAAATAGAGGTTAGATTTTTGCTGTTCAATGCGGTTAAAACTGCCGTTGAGTGATTGGCGCATAAGCTCAAAGTTTTCGGCCAGCTGCTGGATCTCATCTTGGCTGTTAATCTTTAATTGCTCGTTCAAATCGCCTTTAACAATCTTCTGCGTCCAGCTTGTAAGCAGTAGTACATCCTCTGTGACTATCTTACCCACGCGGATCAGCAGCCAACTAGCTAGCGCGAGTACGCCAGAGAGCAATAACAGCTGGAATAGCAGCATTTTAAGTAGCTCAGCGCCGAACAGTTTCACCTGAATTGACGCGCCGTAAAAACCTTGCAGCTGACCTCTAATAACAATCGGCTGGATCATCTGGCTAAAACCTAACGCCCATTCAGATTGAAAGGTGCGGCCGGTTTCTACGCTATTGATTAATCGTGAGCGTTTGCCAGTGACTAGCTGCCCCGACAAAGCTTGCGCTTTAGCTATAGGAATAATCTCGGCCCACACACCCTGGGTAAAATAGTCTTCGGTACTATCGAACCCTAATCGTGCTGCTCGGTCTTGCTGTATGCCACGGTTTTGATCTCTATGGTGCAGCGTAAGCAGTTCACCATTGGCATCAAATACCGCAAAATCTGAAATAGTGATTTGAAATAGGCTATTTTGCTTGCTGTCAATTCGCGTGGTTGCGCGGGTAAAAAAGTCATCTATCTCATACTTTAATTTGGCGCGTTGCTCTGGCAGGCGGTTAAAGTCAATGTCTTCAGAGGCGAGCATCAGGTGCATATTGTGCACAGCATCAGTTAGGCTCAGCTTGATCAGTTGGCGGCTTTGATGCAGCTGATAGCCAAAGAACACCACTTGCGCACAAATAAGAATTAACAAGTTCGCCCACATCAACTTGCGATGGAACGGCATGTTTAAATGCAATAGCCAATACAGAATTGGCTCTAAACAAAAGAACAGTAAAATCGCGCCGAGCAGAGATAGCGTAAATAGCTTGGTAGTAATGCGAATTTTCGGCCAGTCAGGCACATTTAATACTGAGTTAATGCCGCCCCAAGGGTTCTCGGCAGTGTCTGGGTTACTGGGGTCGGTTATCCAAACTGGGTCAGGGCTATCTTTTAGGTATATAGCCATCTTGTATTCAACCAGTCCAGGGTGCAGCGCGAGCTGATATTGCCATCGATTTTCATCAACTTGTTGCATTTGATAAAACGGGTCATCGCTATACCAATCTGAAAAGTTACCTGAGATAAATATTTTATCTATGTTTGTTGGCTGACTGATGCCGTTGAGCTCAAGAGTTGAGTCAGGTAAGGGCAGGGATACGGTTAAGGTGTGTGGCTCGAGTGAATCTGATGCGAGGTGATTAATCAGCCAAGTTTGAATTGGTAGCAAGCACAGCAGTAAAGCGAACATTAGTAGTCTGCTTTTCCACTTATGGGCGTAGTGCTTAAATAAACTCAAAAGCAACCTTTCCTTAGTTAACTTGTCCTGACTTTATCGGTGCTAGGTGTTTAAAAAAGATTAATGCTGTATCTCAACCTATAATGCTAGCTTGGTTAGCGTACAGCATATTCATATCTTGCTCATGTTGGCATTTTATCGGGACGATAGTAAAGCATGAATAAGATATTTTTCAGTATTTCTTAGCAGAAACAACTGCTTGATGAATCTTGGTGATACATATTGTTACCAAGTTAAAAGGCACGCATAACTTGCACTAGTCATGAATGAAAAACTACACATTATGTGAGTAGGCTCATATCTCCAATATAGCTGCTTTGCCTAGTTTTACGTATAATTCTACTTATCTATTGCCTAATGCTTATGGTTGTTTGCATAAACATTAGGCTAAATTATTTGTACCAAGTAAAAGAGAACATACCCATGAGCAATATCCCACCATGCCCAAAATGTGAGTCTGAATATGTATATGAAGACGGTTCACTACTAATCTGCCCTGAGTGTGCTCATGAGTGGAACCCAAATGAAGTGATTGAAGACCCAGATGCAATCATTTTAAAAGATGCAGTAGGCAACCTACTGGCTGAAGAAGACAAGGTAACCTTAATCAAAGACCTTAAAGTAAAAGGTTCTTCACTGGTACTTAAAGTAGGCACTAAAGCGGTTATCAAGCGCTTTGTAGACGCTGACCACGACATTGATTGTAAAGTAGATGGCCACGGCCAAATGATGCTGAAATCTAAGTTTGTGCGTAAGCAAAACTAATTTGGTGTAACGCGCTTTAAGTGTTTCAAGCATAGACTCACTGACAGCGCTTTAAGAGCATGATTAAACCTCCTAGTGAGGTTTAGTTTAAAAAACACCCGCATAATTGAGATTATGCGGGTGTTTTTGTTTTGTTTGCTATTTACCCATAGTGACAATCGCAGTATCGTAAAGGAACTTAGCTAAGTTTTTATTTAGCTTACATATTTTAACTAATAGGGCTTGTTTAGTTGTCAACGCCGAGTAGTCAGTTTTATAACCAGAATGCCGCTGAGTTAGCAGAGCAATATCAGTCTAAGTCTTTTATGCAGGTGCATAGTGACTGGGCGCATCTATTGCCAGGCTTGTTCAAGTCACCAGACAAGCTTACGAAGCATGAGCTCGCAGTACTTGATGTTGGCGCTGGTTCAGGGCGCGATATTGGTTATTTAGCTGCTCAAGCAAAGATTCATTTATCTGAATCTCACTCATCTCAATACTTTGTGGCAGTTGAGCCAGCAGCGCAGCTGCGTAGGTTAGGGCAAGCTAACACCCAAGAGCTAAGTGTGAATTGGTTAGATGATGCAATGCCCAAGCTGACGGCAATTAAAGCACTCGATAAGCAATTTGACCTAATTTTACTCAGCGCCGTGTGGATGCATCTTGATCCACAGCTGCGCGCAGAGGCAATGGCGAGCCTTGCAAGCTTACTTAAACCACAAGGCTTACTGGTAATGTCACTGCGCCATGGGCAAACTGAGCAAGAGCTTAGAGGCCGCGCTATGCACCATGTAGATGCCAAAGAGGTGCTAGCGTTAGCTAACAACAATCTATTATCTACAATGCTTGTAACCGATCTTAATCAAGACCAGCTAGGGCGCAGCCATGTGCAATGGCAAACAATCGTATTGCAGCGAGGTGCTTGATGCCAACTACACCTGCAACAGCTCAGCAACAGGTCGATTTTATTGCTTATCTACAACGCTTATTAGTTGAGGGCGAGTTTGTCGCAACCTACAAGTTTGCCTTACTACATGCCATTGCGGATATTTGCATTGAAAGGCCAATTACTGCAGAGCTTGCGGCTCACTTACAGCAAAACCCAAGTTCAGAATTAGACCCAAACATCATTACCATTGATGCTCTTGTTGAGAAGTTTATTGAACTCTACTGGTATCACTCGTTGCCGTATGGCGTTGAAGACAGTCAAGCGATTATCTTGCTGCAAAATACCGGTAAGCAATCAGCGCTGATCCGTAACTTGAGTGAGTTTCGCGCCCAAGGCGTCAGATCATTTACTCAGTTAAAAATGCACCCGAAGTGGAAAACACTTAAGAGCAAAACTCGAGCAACCTTTAAAGAGGGGCCTTTGTGGCGATTACAGATCTTATCTGGACAAGAAGAGTGTTTTTACTACGCCCATGACAAAAAGCTTAAACATATTCGCCTCAACTCAGGCATAGCTTACTGCTTTAGGCGTTTCTATGACTTAGTTGTATCGCTTGCGCGAACTCATTGGGTGCAAAAGGTTTGTGATATTCCTGCAAACCAATCTGTGATTGGCGGCTTGGGTAATGTGTCTGACTTCTTATTCGGTCGAGACAGACAAACCATCACAGCCGCTAGACCCATCTTGACCGAGATCCAACATGGTAATTGCTTTTATTGTGGTAAACCGCTGAAAGAAAACGGCGAAGTCGACCACTTTATCCCTTGGGCGCGCTACCCGAATGACCTTGCCCATAACTTTGTGCTTGCACACAGTAGCTGCAACAATGCTAAGAAAGATTACCTTGCTGCAGAGCAGCACAAAGACCGTTGGTTTGAACAAAATATCATCCAGCACAAACACATTATTGACGCTGAAATGAGTAAATACTTTGTATGCGAAAGCGAGCGTAGCGAGGCAATTACCACTTGGGCGTATCAAATGGCTGCCAATAGCAATTCTTCGTTATGGCTTCACGGTAAGCAATTTGAATCACATGGAAATAGCGGGTTACTGCTTAGTTAACTTTGATTTGGAGTGGCAATGGATAGCCAATTAAGAAGATACATTTTAGTCATAAGTTTGATGGTGACACTGGCGCTGATTATTGATCACTATAACGGTAAGTGGGTAAGAGTGTCTTTGGGCTGGCTTTATACGCAAATTGAGCAGCAGGCGGAAATGCTAGATTTGCAACAACCAGAGTCAATAACTACTGATTATGCTTATGAAAAGCATCTGTCGTTTAAGCCTGCAGGTTGTGGCTCATTGGCTGTATCGCAAGCAAATGCGTTGCAAAAAACAGATCGTGGCATATACAGTTGGGTTGATGAAAATGGTCAGCAGCACTTTAGTGACGCAGCTAATGCAAGTGCTGCAAGTGAACTAACTCAATACAAAGATGCTCAGTACAATTTTTCAATTTTTATCGACTCAAAAGCAACCAACCCTCCAGCCTTTTTGCGCGACAAAATGCGAGCTACATTAAAAGATATTGATAAACGCTACCGCCAATTGTTACCTAAAAAGCAATTGCAGCCGATCAAGATTAATATCATGCTCGCAGGCAACAAGCATGAGTACAACAAGCTATCTGGTGACGGTTTTACTGCAAATAACTCCCAAGGTTTTTATTCTCCAGGCCGCAATTTAGCGGCGGTTTGGCATCGCAACGACCTGCAGGCATTTACTACAGCCATTCATGAAAGTGTGCATGTAATGAATGCAGGGCAATTCGGCTCAACTCCAATGTGGTTTAATGAAGGGTTAGCAGAGTATTTTCAATCAGGCTCATTTTTAACGACAGTACATAATAGTGATTATTACCAGTTGGTCAGTGACAAACAGCTAAGGCGTGATAATCTGGAATTTAAGCGAGCGGCTTGGCTGCCATTAAAGGCGGTGTTGTATAGTGATGGTCGCGATTGGCAAGGCAGTTTACGCAGTAAGCTATATGACAATTCACATCGACTTATGCGAATGCTAATGACGACTTCTAAAGGACGAAGCTACCTAAGAAGCTTGTTTAAATATTTTTCTGAAAACCGCTGCACAGCGAAAAATGTTGATCAATTAATTAAATTTTACCCAAATGGTTTTAGCGGCTTGGAGCGAGATTGGCAAAGCTGGCAGCGTAAGTTTAGATAACTTACGCTCAAGGGCACCAGTCGTCACTCAGGGTTAACCTAGTTTGCATCAACTTTGCTTGCGCTTATATGTTGGCACGTCTAAATCTAGGTAACCATCATTTCAGTGCTTGTCATCATCCGCTTTCTCATCATCTTTCACCTGCGAATGTTGCTGCAAAAATTCATGGATGTTGAGCAATTTTGACTCAGCTTCGACAGAATTTGTTGCAGGATCTACTGTGTTGAAAATTGTGAATGGCGAACCTCAGTGTGCTTGCCGATCAGTTGCCTTTCAAAAACTGATTCGGCGTGATGCCAAACTGGCTTTTAAATGCGCGGGTGAAGTGTGATTGGTCGTTAAAGCCGACTTCTTGACCGACAATGGAGATGCTGGCGTTGTTATTGCCGAGCATCTGTTTGGCAAGTTCTAGGCGTTTGCTCATTAGATATTGATAGGGCGTGTTGCCCATGAGTTTTTTAAACTCTCGCAGAAAGTAAAACTTGCTGCAGTTAAGTAGCTCGGCTAGGTCATCAACTGTGATAGCCTCTGAAATATTGGCGTCGATGTAGGCGTCGATTTTGCTGATTTGGGCTTGATCAAACTTAGACGCGTCATTTTGCTGAGTTTGCAGATCGGCATAGTTGGAATAGTTTTGAATATAGTGGATTGCTAGCAGCGAGATTAGGTTATTGAGATACACGCTGCCATTTCGCCCCTTGTTGCGCAGCTCTAGCAGGAACAGCTCCATTAAGCCTTTGATGACATCGTCATGCACATTGTAGTTGTTGAGGAAGTTAAGCTGTTTTCCTTGTAGATTGAGTGGGCAGTTCGCCAGTAATGTTTGTTCTTCAATGGCTAGAATAATGAAGTAACAAGGCTCATCAATATTATGAGTAAAAGGCGTGGCAGGTGGGTTTATCCAAATATCACCGGGCGTAGTTTGTAGCGGCGTTACGTTGCCATCGTTCATCGCCGACCAGGTTAGGTCTTTATCTAATGCCAGCGCGAAGTAAAAGTAGGGCGTATACACATTTTGCGGATAAAAGTGCGGTGATGCGCCTTTTTCCAGTGCCACACCTTGCCAATTTAGTGGCTCACTCGATAGCTCAATATTGAGCACCTCGCCGCAGTTAGACAATTGCTTTGAGTCATAGTCGAAGAACTTTAAATTTGACTTCATCGCTGAGTATTTTCCTTTATTTCTCTTCTCTTCTCTTCTCTTCTCTTCACTTAGGCTTGCGTACTCTGTACTGCACTTGAGTCAGCTTGTGGCTCGCTTCTTTGGCTGCCCATAGCTCTCATCACTATTACCTTAGTTTTTTGACCTTAGCTTATGGAATTGGCTAGGGTCAAACACTAAAGGCCACTTCTTTTTTTTTACCAGTGTTAAGCAACTCTTTATTGGGCAAGTATCTCACTGAGCAACTATTTACCAAGCAAGAATGTACAAAAACCTGAGCAGCAATCTTCAATATTGATTTTCAAGGTATCGCTATTCTAGTCATCAACAACTGAGCACTCGCAATCATGTGAGCGTATTTAATCAAGGAGGACGAGATGATTAACAAGCTGTTGCTACTAGCGTTATTAGTTTTGTCATTTTCTGCCAATTCACAACAAGAGGGTTTTACTATGCAATCAATTAATCTAGATACACGCCTTGGTACATTAGCGGCAAACCTATACCTACCTCAAGGTGTTGAAAATCCGCCTGTTGTTGTGGTGACAGGAGCCTGGACTACGGTGAAAGAACAAATGCCAGCTGTGTATGCTAAAGCGCTAGCCGATAAAGGTTTTGCAGCAATTACTTTTGATTTTCGTGGTTGGGGCAGATCAGAAGATGCGATTCGCTATTTAGAAGACCCAAGCCGTAAAGCCGACGATATTCGCGCTGTGATTGACGCCTTAGCGAGTGTAGAGCAAGTAGATGCTAGCCGTATTGCTGGCGTGGGAATATGTGCATCGGCTGGTTATATGCTTGATGCGGTTGCTGGCAATGGCAAGGTAAGCGCCGCTGCCGTGGTGGCACCTTGGTTACATACTCCAGCAATGGCAACACAAATTTATGGTGGTGATGAGCAAGCAGCAAGCTTGTTAAAAGCCGCGGCTGCAGCCAAAGGCGCTGAAGTTTATATTGAAGCTGCAAGCTTAACCAATGAGAACGCCTTGATGTATCAAGCGCCTTACTACACCGAGAACGATCGCGGCTTAATCCCTGAGTATGATAACCAATTCAATGTGGCATCGTGGGATGGCTGGCTTAACTACAATGCGCAGTTAAGCGCGACAAGTCTTGAGCAGCCAACGTTAATGGTGGCATCTGAAGCAATGGCGTTGCCAGCAGGCGCTCATGAATATCTAGATGCCGCAAAAGGCAATGTATCAGCGGTGTGGCTAGATAATGTGACTCAGTTTGATTTCTATGACCAAGCTGATGCGGTATCACAAGCGGTAGAAAATATTGCGAAACACTTTAACGCCCATTTATAGGCTGCAAAGCAATAGGAGGGAAGAGATGTTTACTCGAGCTTTAACTGTGATGTGTACCCCGAATAAGGGCATGGTTTTTAGTCTGGTCTTAGGTTTGATTTTGGGAGTTGCATCAATGAGTGCTAACGCGAAAACGAGTGTTAAAGCCAACACAAGTGGTAGTGAGTTAACAACACCATCAATGGCTGAGGCGACAATCGCCCGCAATCTAGCAAGTTATGCGGTGCTTGCCGACCAAAATGCGTTTGCATATTTAGGTCGCCTATTTGCGCCAAAGGTGACTGTTGATTACACCGCGCTATGGGGTGGTGAACCGCAGAGCTTAACTCGCGAGGCCTTAATGCAACAATGGGCAGGCTTTTTACCTGGATTCGATGTGACCTACCATCAAGTCAGTGATATTAAGGTAGAGCTTGATCAAGATAATGCTACCAACGCAAAAGCTACGATGCGCTTTAGTGCAAGCCACTTTATTAAAGATGCTGGTAATCGCGATAAGGCTGACGCGAACGGTGTTAGCGTTAAAGAGCACGAAGATAAAGGCTTTTGGCAAGTGGCTGGGCGCTACCATTTTACTCTGACCCAGATTGACGGTGACTGGTTAATCACTTCAGTGACCTTAACTGAGCCTAGCGAGCAGGGTAACCGCGAGGTGCTAGCTATCGCCCCTGAACGCGCCGCAACAAATCTTGCTAAGCGCCAGGCAAAGTTAGTGGATTACCAAAATTAGTGGGTTACAAGAACCAATATAAACAGAAGCTTGTTGTGAAACCGCATTAGAAGAACAAGCACTAAAAAGGCTTAGCCAATTACTGGCTAAGCCTTTTTGTTATGTGAGCTGATTGTCTAGCTCGCCGTTAATAAGCTCGTGCAATGCTACAACAACTTAAAGATAAGCGAGGTGTTAATGCCGCCGAATGCGAAGTTGTTGGTCATAACGTACTGGCAATCCATTTCTCTGCCGTTGCCAGTAATGTAATCTAGCTCGCCGCAGCGCTCATCAACATTATCCAGGTTAATCGTTGGTGCAAACCAGCCGCTGCGCATCATTTCAATGCTCAGCCAGGCTTCAATTGCGCCGCAGGCTCCTAAGGTGTGACCAAAGTAGCTTTTAAGACTAGAGATTTTTTGTTGGCTACCAAATACCGCATTGGTTGCTGTGGTTTCTGCAATATCGCCTAAGTCTGTTGCGGTGCCGTGACCATTCACATAGCCAATTTGCTCAGGCTTAAGCCCAGCATCGCGAAGTGCCATTTCCATACATACTTGCATGGTTTCTGCGCGCGGTTGCGTCACATGGGCCGCATCACAATTGGTGGCAAAACCGACCACTTCAGCGATAGGTTTAGCGCCGCGAGCAGCGGCAAAATCGGCATCTTCTAAAATCAGTGAGCCAGCACCTTCACCAATTACCAGGCCGTCACGGTCCTTATCGTATGGGCGCGGGGTTAGCTTGGGGGTGTCGTTCTTGCCGCTGGTGGCGAATAAGGTATCAAATACAGCCGACTGAGTCGGGCAAAGCTCTTCTGCTCCACCGCCGACCATGACTTGCTGCTGACCGTATTTAATTGCCTCATAGGCAAAGCCGATACCTTGCGAGCCAGAGGTACATGCACTTGATGTTGGCACTACGCGGCCGCGCAAACCAAAGAACAAGCCTGTGTTAACTGCAGCGCTATGGGACATCATTTTCACATAGGTGTTGGCGTCTAAGTCGCGGGTGCTGTGATCTTTAAGTACCGTAGTAAACGCGTTACCTGCAACTGTACTACCTGAGCAGCTGCCGTAAGCGATACCGGTTTGACCGCTAGTGAGAATATCGGTTTCAAGCAGACCAGCTTGCTCAAGTGCTAGCTCAGTTGCGCGCGTTGATAGATGCGAGACGCGGCTCATTGAGCGAATGCGTTTGCGGGTGTAGTGCTTAGGTAAGCTAAAATCTGCAATCGGCGCCGCAAGATTGATTTTCAATCCTTGATACTTTTGCCAGTCGTCCATTTTTACCACGGCATTTTCGCCTTTTTTAAGGGCCGCCATTACCATTTCTAGGTTGTCACCTAAAGCAGTAATGCCTGACATGCCGGTTACAACAACGCGCTTTGCCATTAGTGTAGGCCTCCGTTCACGCCAATCACCTGACGGTTAATGTAGGCGGCTTTATCGCTTAGTAAAAACTCCACTAAACCAGCTACTTCTTCTGGCTTACCCATGCGCTTTAACGGTACTGCTGGCAGCACGTGATCTTTTACATGATCTTCCACCATACCTGTGTCGATTAAGCCTGGTGCGACACAGTTAACCGTGATCGCGCGGCGTTTGTTACTTAGCTCAGTAGCTAACGCTTTGGTTGCGCCAATCAGGCCAGCCTTTGAGGCTGAATAGTTCACCTGACCACGGTTACCAATTTGCCCAGACAGGGATGAAATAGTCACGATACGGCCAGTGCGCGCACCAACCATTGGCATAATGGTTGGATGAACCACGTTATAAAAACCGTCTAGGTTGGTATGGATAACCTGATCCCACTCTTCGCCTAACATAGATGGAAAAGCGGTATCTCGGGTAATACCAGCATTGACTACCACACCGTAATAAGCGCCATGCTCGGCGATGTCTTTGTCAATTTCAGCTTTGCATTGTTCGCGGTCTGAAATATCAAAACTTAAAATACGCCCTTTGCCCGAAGCGGCTTCAATTTGGCTAAGGGTATCAAGTGCGCCTTGCTCATCGCGGCCATAATGGATTGCAATTTCATAGCCAGCTTTCCCTAGCTCGATTGCGATTGCTTTACCGATACCTTTGCTGGCACCAGTGACCAATACTTGTTTCATCACTATTCCTAAATTTTCCGAACTCTTTACAAAAAGCATTATTGGGCTGAGGTTAATTGTGCTAGCACATCTTTGCTTGGTACGTATGCGTTAACTTGACTGCTTGCCACTTCTTCGCCGTCGAGCTCAATCTTTGCGTGGTAAACGCCCATAGATTCATCGCTCATGGTTAATTTTGCCGACACCACTAGTTTTTGCCCTAGCGGGTAGGTCAGGCCGACATCTTTATAACTGCGGCCGCCAAGCAGCAAGCCAATGGGAGCTTGTTCGCCTTTTTTGTGGGCTTTTAAGCCTGCTAATGCGCCAATGGTTTGTGCCATGTACTCGATACCCACGTGTGACGGAATACCGTTTAGCGACTCATTAAAAAAGATGCTGTCTTGCTTAATGACAACTTCGCAGCTAATGGTGTCTTCCTGTGCGCTAAGTACACGGTCGATAAGCAGCATAGGAGCTTGATGGGGCAATAGCTGCTCAATGTCTGGAAAGGTTGGTTCAGTCATGGTTGTGCTCATTTAACTCAAAAACTAATGAGGCGTTGTTTCCGCCAAAGGCAAAGCTGTTAGATAATATCCTTAGGCTGGATAGTTGTCCTGAACTTGCCGTAAAGTTTAGTGATTTTACGTCATCTGCCTGTGTAAAGTCTTGTGGCCATTGCGGCGCAGATTGCTTTTGCTCAAGTAAGTAGCAACAAATGGCGGCTTCAATCGCGCCAGCTGCACCTAAGCAGTGTCCAGTTAATGCCTTGGTTGAGCTAACTGGCACTTGATTGCCAAATAGCTCTTCAATCGCGGTAGACTCCATGGCGTCATTTAGCTGAGTTGCGGTGCCGTGGGCATTGATGTAGCCAATATCAGCTGGCTGCAAGTTTGCTGACTCAAGCGCTTGCTCCATTGCGCGTTTTGCGCCGCTACCACAAGGCATAGGCGCAGACATGTGATGGCCCTCGCCAGACTCGCCCCAACCAACAAGTGCCAGCTTTGATGGTGTTTTGCTTAGTACGAATAAACCTGCTGCCTCACCAATATTGATGCCACGGCGGCGAGAATCAAATGGGCGGCTTGGCTCTGGCGAGACTTGCTCTAAGGAATCAAAACCATTGACGGTCAGTTCACACAAACTGTCGACACCGCCGCAAATCACTACATCACATAAACCTGACTCCAACAGCCCTTGGGCTGAAATAAAGGCGCGATTTGATGACGAGCAAGCGGTCGATAAACTGTAAGTTGGCCCTGATACTTGTGCTAGGCGGGCGATAAAGTCTGCAGTGTCGCCAATATCTTGATGAGCGAAACGAAAATCATCTGGCAACTCGCCATGTTGTTGATGATGCTTAATCGCGCTTTCACCCTCTGCAATAGCTGTAGTGCTGGTGCCAACCACTACGCCAATGCGACTAGCTGCGGTAGTTTGTTTAATTGCCTCAATTACATCAGCTATTTGCTGATAGGCAGTGGCAGCAATCAAGTTGTTGCGGTTTTTGGCGTCATTAAGCTTTGGTGCCAGTTCAACCAAAGGCTCAGTAACCTTACCGACAAAGGTGCTGCGGCCTGAGTACAGCTTAGCGTCATAGGCTTGTAGCCCTGCTGATTGACCACTGCGAATGCCTGCTAAGGTGGCCTGTTTTCCGCTGCCTAAGGCGCTTAGTGCAGCGATGCCATGAATGTAAATTGGCGTCATGATTGGATCCATTGAATTGTCGTCAGCGCAGTGGCAAGTTTTGTGCGGTGGTCAACTAGGTTGATTTGACCTTGTGGCTGACGGTGTTTTTTATAGTTAATCTCTAAAATTAACTTATTATTTTGCAACACTTTACGCTCGATCAGACTTGTTTGGCTAGCGTTTGAGGCGGCAATATTTGTGTCATATGTTTGCTGCAGTTGCCAATTGCGATCATCTAGCATGGCCTCAAGTGCTGCCTCAGGCCAGTAACTGTAGAAAATGCTATCTAAGATTAGCTCAAACGGAATAACGCTGATATCCATTCCAGTCGGGCTTTGTTTATCTAGCTTAACACCATCCCAGGTGATGATTGCGATAGGTAGGCCTACAGGCGACAGCGCTACTAAGGTGAGCTTTTGCGGATTGACTTCTAGCGCCACCGTCATGGTATGGGAATCATCGCCATGATTAATGGAGAGCACTTGCTGGGCTTGTAAGTTAAACCCAAGTGATTCAGGCGTTGGCCAATGTGGCTGCTGCGAGGCCGGCATCATGGCTTGAGCAGCGCTTTGTTTAAGCGCAGTGCAACCAGAGATTAGCGGCGCAATCAGTAAAAGCGCGATAATGAGTAAACGCATCATTGATTGCCTCCTATGCGGTTTTGAACCGCTTGATGGCGAGTATGTAAATACTGCGAAAATACCGGCGCTAATACCCAAGATGCCAAAATACCGCCTGCGATGGTTAAGCCAAAGCTGGCAATTGCATGATTGCTGGAAAGTCCCATTAACCCAAACGATAACAAGGTGGTGATACCTGCAAGCAGCACCGCAAGGGTGGCGTGAGCCTGATTGAGATGAAAGCGCAGAAACAAGCTGTAATCGATACCAATACCAAAAATGAGCAGCAGCGCGACTACATTGAACAGATTGGCTGGCATGGAAAATAGCCCAGGCAATGCAAGGGCAAAGATGCCAGCAAGTAGCGGCGCGGCAAGTACGCAAATAGCATCTTTAAATGAATAGCGCATGGTTAATAACAGCAGCACTAGGCCATAGGCGATGGCGAGCATGTATAGGGTAAATTTACGGTAATCGCCTAGCAGGGCACTTATTTCATCAGCGCGGGAAACATAAGCGAGAGTGAGTGCTGATCCGCTACGAATCGAATCTCTGTTTGCAAGAGATGCTTTGTTTGCAAGAGTAGTTAATTTAACTAGCGGCGCGACATCGGTAACGCCTGATAAGGTGATAACGCTATAAGCTCTGCCATTGGCAAGCTCGCCCCAAAGATAGGGCGTGTGTGGCGCAAGTTCTGCCAAAGCATGCCAGTCGAGCGCTTGATATGGCGCGTATGCGTTAGGTTGCAAGCCAATTTGCGCGGTTAGCGCGCTTGCTTGCTCGCGATAAAGCTTGTCGATTAATTGATGGTTGTGCTTTAGCTCAGCCTCGCCAGGCAGCAATTGATACACGCCGCTAAAGTCGCTAATGATGCCTTGCTGCTTTAGCGCATTTAGCTTAGGCGCAAGCGTTTGTTCTGCTTGGCGTAATTGCGCCTGACTTTCGCCATTAAGCACTAACCATTGCTGCGATTGACTCACGCCAGTTAGCTCAGCGATTTGCTGCTCTTGCTGTTTTAGCCATTGAGGCGCTGATTGCAGCAAGCGAATATCGTCATCAAAATTAAGTTTGCTGATGCCAACAACGCTACCTAGCGTCATTAGCGTAATGACCGCCCACGCCACTTTACTTTGTTGATAGCCTTGCACCAGATTTAGTAGACCATTAGCAAGCTTGATGGGTTTGTGTTTGGCGCTCGCTTGTGACAGCTGAGGGTAGAGTATAAGCACGGTGATTAAACTGGCAATAAGCCCGGCACTTGAAAACACCGCGACCTGATTTAGCCCAGGAAAGTTTGCCCATAACAAGGCACTGTAGGCGAGCACACTTGAGATTAGCCCAAGTAGTAACACTGGGCGCAGGTGGGCTGCGGCCTTAACGCTGTGCCAGTGACTGCTGCAAGCGCGGCAACTTAAATAGTGGAACGCATAATCTACCGACACACCGATTAAGCTGGCGCCAATCACTAGCGTAAAACTGTGGATTTCGCCAAACAGCAGCACGGTAATGCCAGCGGCGCTAATTACCCCAATACTGATAGAAGTAAGGCACATCAGTAATGGGCGCACGCTTTTAAATACCAATAAGATCAGCAATATCACCCCAAGCAATGAGCCGCCGCCAATAATGCTGACTTCACTTTTCGCGCTGCTTGCCGCTTCAACTACATAAAACGCCACGCCTTGACGCCAGATGTCTATGCTTTGTCCTGCTTGTAAGTGCTTGGATTGAAGTTGCTCAGCGTGAGTATTAATTGCATCAATGGTTTGCTGTGCAGCTTGGGAATAAGCACCGACGTTTAGCTTGGCTTGAATAAGCGTGTAGTGCGCTTGTTGCTCGGCGTTGTCGTTATCTGCTGTTTGGCTTAGATACAGCAGATTATCGACCAGCTCGAACTGATTATCGGCAAAGCCTTGCTGCATATAGTGACGAAATAGCAGCCAAGGGTCTTGCTCAAGCTCTCCTGCGGTGACACCTGCAAAAGGGTTATAAAGCTGGGTTAATACTCGCGTTGTGAGTTTGTCTGCTTGTTGCTGCTCAAGCCAGTTTTTGGCGTCAGCGTCTAACAGTTGTCCGCGATAAGGAAACAGCCCTTGATAGTAAGTGCGCTGACTTTGCTCTGGAGTGATGAGCTCTACATGTTCAAGTCCAGTAAGCGTTTGTTGCCAGTTTTGGGCTGCATCTAGCGCCTGCGCTTTAGAGTCAGCTTTAATTACAAACACCATGCGCTGCTCAAGACTGCCGGCTGCAGCTTCAATGGTTTGTTGCACCCATGGGCGCTGCTCATCTTTGGGGAGCAGAGCTAAAAAGTCGTTGTTTGGGCGCAGACCATTGATAACCTGAGTAACCAGCAATATACACAAGCCAAGCTGACACACAAGCCATAGCCACATGGCGTAGCGAGGCTTGTTGCTGGCAGGCTGTGCATTGTCGGCATGATTGCGTGATTGAGTCTGTCGGTCAGATTTCATTCGCTTGAGCTTTTTTATTATTAGCTTTTTCTTAGTGAGCGGCGAGTTTTAGCACTCGTTCAATTGACGCTGGTAGCTCACTCGCATCATCGGCTTCAAGGCTAATGTTGGTGCTGTCGCCACTGTGTTCATGTAGTGAGATACGGCGAATATGTGTATCTAACCCTTGAATGTAAATCGCTTTAAATACCTTAGCCATGGCTCCAGATGTTGGCGTAAGCTCGGCTTGCCAATTGCTTTTATCGCCGCTGATCTTAAAAGCAAAATCTTGGGTTAGCTGTTGCCAGTTGCCAGAAAATAGCGCCATGATCATCTCTGACACCATATCACTGGCAGCCGCTTGGTTACTGGGCTGCACCTCACCATTTACCAGTTGGGTTAACTCACCATTTTGGATCAAGGTGGTTTGCGTAAAAGGCTGGAGCTGTTGCCAAACAATGGTCTTGCCTGGGTCAACAAAATAAACACCATTGGAGTTAAGCGGCAGGGTGAGCACAGACATGTTCTTTTGCTGCTCGAAACTGCCGTGGGTTGGGCTAGTTTCGTTAAACATAGCAGCTAGGCTGTCGATATTAAGCGCTTCAGTGCTAGCTACTGCGTTAGGTAACGAACAAATCGACGTTAGACAGATGAGTGTTGCTGCCAGATAGCGTGGTAGTGGTAGCCAGTTTTTCGCAAAGCGTAACTTCATTATTGCTCCTGCGTTTGTTGGTTTAGCGCTAGCGCTTGCTGGGTTTGAAAATAGTGATTCACTCTATCAAGCAAACAAGATGGCGAAGCAAAGCGCATTTCGCCATCTTCCAATCCTACAGCGCAGTGTGTGGTGTAGGCTTTAATGCAGGTTTTGCCGTCGCTGACACGTACAATGCGATAGCTTATTTTGAGGCGATTTTCCCACTCATCGAGGGTAGCGATGACTTTGAGGCGGTCGCGAAAACGCGCCGAGTCGACAAACTTCATTCGAGTATCGACAACAGGATAGGCATACCCCTCTTGCTGCATGATTAAGTAGCCAAAGTCGATTTTGTCGAGCAAGGCCAGACGGCCTTCCTCAAGGTAGCGGAAGTAGTTGCCGTGCCAGACAATTTGCATAGGATCGCAATCTTGAAATGGCACAGATAATTCAGCTTCTGCGGTGATTTTCATCGCCTATATCCCTATAAATGTGGGTAACCTAATTGTTGTTGGTTTCGCCTGTGTATCGCTAACTAAACTCGGGGCTAGCCGTAAAAGTGCCACTCTTGATTGGCAATTGCCGCTAAACCTGCTCTTAGCTCAGTTTCTAATGGGCGATCTTCTGCTAAAAACGGCGATACGGTTCTAACATCATCCATGGTAGTGAGTAGCGCTGGCGTTAGGCTGCCTTTTGACAGTTGCTGCGCGTTAATGCGTAGCTCGACACCTTGAGTTGCTGCATATAAACAGGCTACCGATACTTGCTCGGTTTGTTCAAGTACGCGGCGACAATCGCGAGATGCAATGGTGCCCATGCTAACTTTATCTTGGTTGTGCGACTCAGTAGAGCGTGAGAATACCGACGCTGGCATGGTGTTCTTTAATGCTTCAGCTGTCCATGATGATACGCCAATTTGCACTGCTTTAAAGCCGTGGTTAATTGGGCGAATGTCTTCAGGAGCGCCGCTTAAGTTATACGGTAAGCCGTTGTTAAACTTGTAGTCACAAAGCTGCGCTAGTTGACGATCAAGTAAGTCTGCCACATTGGCAACCGCTGTTTTTAGGCTATCCATTACCATTGCAATGTGACCACCATAGAAGTGACCACCGTGCAGTACGCGGCGGTTTTCTCCGTCAATAATTGGGTTGTCGTTGGCTGAGTTTAGCTCGATTTCAATCACGCCTTTGGCCCAATCTAGGGTGTCTTGCAACACACCAATCACATGCGGTGCACAGCGCAGTGAGTAACGGTCTTGCAGCCGATCTGAGTTGCTTGGTGGCAGATCTGAGTTTAAGTCATGGCGCAGACGCTCGGCGCACAGCATTTGTCCTTGATGAGGTTTTACTGCGTGCAGCGCTTCGTCAAAGTGGAATGCGTTGCCTTGCATTGCCACGCTCACCATAGCGGTTATGCGGGTTGCCATTTGGCATAGGTACTCTGCGCGTTGCCAGTTTAAACAAGCTATGGCTGTCATTACAGCTGTGCCATTCATTAAGGCTAGGCCTTCTTTCGGGCGTAATTTGATTGGCGTTAAACCAGCGCGCTCAAATGCAACGCTAGTATCAACAATCTCCCCTTTATAACGCACTTGACGCTCGCCGATTAACACGGCTGCAAGGTATGACAGTGGGGTTAAGTCGCCTGATGCACCAACTGAGCCTTCTTCTGGAATAAGCGGTAATATGTCGTGCTCAATCAACGCGGTGAGCAGTGATAATAACTCGTGGCTAACACCTGACATGCCGCGACTTAGTGAAGCCAGACGCGCTACCATAACGGCGCGGGTTTCTGCTTCATCAAAGTGTGCGCCTAAACCACAGCCGTGGAAGCGGGTAAGCTGATGAGGCAAGCTCTCTACTAAATGGCTTGGAATTGATACGGTAACACTGTCGCCGTAACCCGTAGTAACACCGTAAATCACGCCATCTTCTTTAAGTAGGTCGTCAAGAAACTTTACCCCTGCATCAATTTTATTGATAAATGCGTCCTGGGTAGATAGCGCGGCAATGCGCTTGCGCTGGGCTATTTGGCAAACCTCGTTAATTGAGATTTCGCTGTCGCCAAAAACGACTGGGGTACTACTTAGTGTCATTATCTAGTGTCCAAAAATCAAAAAAGTTAAACCATTGCAGCGGGTAGCGCAGTGCGTAATGCTCTAGTCGACTGGCGTAGCGTGCAATTAAATCTTGTAAAGCTTGGTCGCGGCCTTTGCGCGGTAGACTTGGGTTCGCTTCAAATTCTTCAAAGAAAATATCGTAAGTTGCGTCTTGCTCACGGGCAAAACCAAACATTAAATAAACGGGGTGTTTTAAGATCGCCGCCAATACAAAAGGCCCAACCGGAAACGGCGCATCTTTACTTAAAAACGACTGCCACACCACGCGCTTATGCTGGGTAACTGAGGTGCGATCGCCAACTATCACCACCCATTCGCCATCATTTAGCTTCTGCTCTAGCAACATGGCGGTATCTGGCCCAAGCTCGTTAACCTGAATAAGGTTCAAATTACTGCTTGGGTTAACTTGCCCCATGACTTTATTAAAGTTCTCAGCATGCTGGGTGAAGACCAATGCATTGATTTTTAAATCAACATATTTGCTGCTCAATGCGCGGCACAGCTCTAAGTTACCCAAATGGCTACCTAGGATCAGACCGCCTTTACCTGTGGTCAGAATTTGCTGCAGTACATCTTCGTTATGAAACTGAAGCTGGGAGTAATCTATGTCGCCGCCCCAGCCCGCAAGTTTGTCGAGAATGCTTTGACCAAAGGCATAAATGTGCTTGAAACTTGATAGCTGTTTCGGCGCTTCGCCTTGTGCAATGAGATGTTGGTCAAGCTGGGTTAAAAACTGCTTAGATGCATTGCGGCTCACTTTATCCATTAAGTAGAAGTAGCCAATAATTGGATACAAGAATAGCGAGAACACCTTGCGACCAAACAGGCGGTAGGTGATCAGCATAAACTTAATACCCAGCACGCTGCCGCGCTCTTTAGAGCTAGACCAGTGCTGCTTGCTTGATTGCGCCTCTGCTGGCTCTGGCGAAGTATCTGGCGAATTACTTGGCTTTGGCGAATTACTTGGCTTTGATGAATTAGTCTTCATTGGCAAACTTTCGCAGTAGCAGTTTTGGAATACGCGGCAGCATGCCACAGATCAAGCGGGTATGTAGCCAGGATATTTTGACGTTATCGCTTATGGCATTGAAGTGACTTAAGCCATCTTCTGGGTAACTCACTGGCGTATCGACATGACGAATGGTTAAGCCTTGCCAGTACAGACGCACCAGAATTTCGATATCAAAATCCATACGGGTGCCAAGCTGTTTGCGGCTTAGCAGTTGCTCGACTGGTGCTAGCGGGTAAACGCGAAAGCCGCACATGGAGTCTTGAATTTGCAGTGACAAGGTTTCAATCCACACGCTCACATGGGTTAAGTAGCGCCCATAAAGCCTGCCTTTTGGCACATCATCACCGTAAACAGGCTTACCTGAAATCACATCTTGCGGATGGGCTTTTGCGCTATCAATTAGCTCGCTGAGTTTAGAAAGATCGTGCTGACCGTCTGCATCAACCTGTACCGCATGGCTATAATCTAGCTGGTGTAGGTGGCGTAAACCTGCCATCACAGCGCCACCTTTGCCTGAGTTTTGCTCAAGCTCTAACAGATGAATGCCGCGACTCGCTTTTATCGCCCGCAATGTGTCTGTGGTGGCTTGATTACTGCCGTCATTGACGATGAGTACATCTAAACCTTTGGCTTGCAAGGCAACAACCACGGTATCAGCCGTGTCGCCGTGGTTGTAGCATGGAATAATCGCTGCCAGCTTAAAGCTCATGAGGTAACACCTTAATTTTACCCGAGGCGTGATTGCCAGACGCTGAGCTGTATTTAAACTCAAGTTTGCTACGTTCACTCTTCCATACCATGGTGAGGGTGACCTGCATATTTGGCAAAATTGGCTGCTGATATTTGATCACATCACAGCCTTTAAATTGAAAATTACTGATTAAATGCGCTTTGAAAAAGTGTAATACCCAGTCAAGCTGCACCACACCTGGTAGAAGCGGGTGTCCGTCAAAATGGCCTTTGAAGTACTCAATGTCATCGCCAACAAACAGCTCAACGATTGCTGTGTTGTCTTGGGTTTGAGCGCTGATGACCCGAGGAAGTTTATTTACTGTCATTGAAATAGTTTCTCTAATTCCACATAGCTGCGCTTGCCTTGTTGATTAACGGCAATCGCTTCAACAACGCGAACTTGCCTTGGCAGTGCAACTGGCTCAACTAATCCTTTTAGCTGAGCGCGAATATTTTTCCATAACCAAGCCTGACCATTATCAGCGACTTGTTGCTGCCAGTCAGTATTTAAGGTGACGACCGCGCCAATGCGTATTTGCTCGGCATTTTTAAGGGCTATGATGGCGCAGTGTTCAATGCCCTGACAAGAGGAGAGTGTTTTTTCTAGCTCATCAAGGGAGATACGCTTTTCTGCGATTTTCACAATACGGTCAGCGCGGCCTTTTAGGCGAAAGTGTTGTTCGTCAATCAGCTCAACTAAATCTTGGGTTTGGAACTGACCTTCGTCGATGTAATCAGAGCTAACGTGCAAGCAGCCATCATTAAGCGCAAGTTTTACCAAACTAAACTTTTGCCATGGCGTGCTTGGCTTATCTTGTCTGCGCCAGCCTATGCCGCCCGTTTCTGTGCTGCCATATACTTCAATCGGCAATGCGCCAAGTTGCATCTTCGCCTGTTGTGCACTGGCAAAATCTAATGGGCCACCAGAGCTAAAGGTTGTTTGCTGTTCTTGTCCTCCCGACTTGGCCTGCACACCTGGCATCGCTCGCAATCGTGATAAAAAAGCAGGGCTGGAGATAAAGGCTAATGGCTTTGTTAGCTTAGGTAACAGCTGCTCTTCAGTCTGGATTAGTGCGCAATCGAACTTTCGTTGACTTAGTAGCGGCCAACATAGGCGAAACAGCATTCCGTAGATATGATAATGCGCCACAGTGCCAACAAATACACTGCCTTTTGTAAGCTCAGCCCCAAAGTCACGCTCTAGCGTTTGCGCTTCAAGCTCAAGTTGCGCAAGGGTTTTGGCAATTGCCGCTGGCTCACCTGTGCTGCCAGATGTGTACAGGGTGAGTTTGGCTTGTTCGCTGTTAACAGCCTTGAGAACAGTTGCGGCAGCTTGCTGCACCTCGGTGCTCAACACCTGCTTGATAGCGAGGGTGTTGGCATTATCAGCAAGCGCATCTTTATCCGTAATACACAACCATTGCTGACAATATTCAGCCGCTTGACGGTCTTGAATATTGGAAAACACCAGTGGCTGCTTACCTAGCTGCTGCACTGCTAGCAACGCAACCAAGAAAGTCCATGGCTGCTGGCAAATAATCCCTATGTTTTCGGCAGCGAGGTTAGCCTCGTTGCTGTGTGCGTTAGAGGTAGATAACAGCTCCAAGCGTGCACTTAAGCTTGCCATTAATGCGGCTACATCACGCTGCAAGTCGGCAATGGTGAGTTGTTGCTGGCCATTGATTGCAATAGTGCGCTCAAGCTCGTTTGAGAGTAGCAGTTGATGAAGAAGACTAGTTTTCACGGCGCATTACTCTTAGGCGGTACAGGTATTCAAGCAGCATAAATGTGCCGATTAACAAATAGCTGATAAGACCGTTATATAAGGTCCAGATATCGATAGACATTGTGGTTGTAATAGCTGCAACAACGGCGTTAAGGCCACAAAACACTGCCCATACATACGTCAGTTTTCTGGTGTAGACGATGCCAGACTCAGGCAGATTAGGGGCACGCCACTTAGCAATCGCGGTGATAATGGGCTGCTTTAGCCACACGCTGCCGGCAAACATCAAACTTAGGCTGACGTTAATTACCACAGGGTAAAACAGCAGCCAGTTTGATTGAGGCATTAAGCTACTGGCGGACACTAAGGCAAGACCTATCGCACTGGTGACATAGGTCATCAGTTTGAGTGGCTTGTTGCTCGGCGCAAAAATAAAACGCGCAATAAACACAGCACCAAGAAGCAACAGTAAGGCTGTTGTTTGTTGGTGCTGCACTGCGAGATAAACCAGAAAGGGATACAAAGCCAGCAAAGCGGCTGGTATCAAGCTCCCTAGCTTCATGCGATTTCGCTAGATTCTGCTTCTAATTTTACTACTGCGTCGACAACATCTTGCACGGTACGCACTGACTTAAACATTTCAGCTTCAAAGTTAGTGTCAGTTTTGTTTTGCAAGAAAACCACTAGGTCAACCGCGTCAATGCTGTCTAGATCTAAGTCTTCAAACAGGTTGGCTTCTGCTGTTACTTCTTCTGGCTCAAGCTCAAATAGCTCGACCATGGCATCTTTAATAAGATCGAAAATCTGTTGGCGGGTCACTTTACACCTCAGCGGTTTGTTGCGATTCAATGAAACGAGTTAGGGTGTCAACACTAGTAAAGTGCTCACGTACGCTTGGGTCGTCGCCATTGATAAGTACATTGAATTGTTTCTTGATGGCTAAGCCAAGCTCTAGCGCATCAATTGAGTCAAGGTTTAAACCATCGCCGTCACCAAAAAGTGGCTCAGCAGACTCAATGTCATCAGTGGTTAAATCTTCTAAGTTCAATGTATCGATAATTAGTTGTTTTAGTTGTAATTCTAAGTCTTTCACTTTTGGGTCCTTAAATCATTTGTCAGCTACATTCGGCTGCAAGTGGCTATTCAAATAGCGTGTTAGTCGTCGTGCCGCGGTTGCTGGTGCCGGCGAGCCTTCAATAATTGGCATTATCGAAATCGGCTGGTCGACCTCTATGGTAAATTTCATTGGTGACGCGGGCATTTGATACCAAGCACTGCCTTTGTATAGCGCGATTGGCGAGCAATGAATTCTCACTGTTTGGATATCTGTATCGCATCGCACTGCAAGATGAGCTGCACCTCGCTGGCATTTTACACTTTCTCCAGGGACTGTGCGACTGCCTTCAGGGAAAATCAGCAATTTGCGCTTTTGTGAGAGCTTTTGCTGGCACAAGTTAATGAGATCTTCTGATTGGTTAGGAATAAAACCTGCCAAGTTAACAATATGACGCACAAAAGGATTGTGGAACAACTCACTTTTAACGATGCAATCACACTGGTCCATGTAACCCATTAAAATGACCACATCGATTAAGGTAGGGTGATTGGCCACCACAATACAACCGTGACGCTGCGACAATCTCTCCTGGTTCTTTACATCGAGATCTAAAATCCGCAACCAGTGCATAAACAAGGTAAAAAAACGAAAGCTTTTACAAATGCTCTTTTGACAGGCTAGCTCGCGTTTTTTCTTGTCGCGGTGTACTACGCAAAGTAGCGGAAACCACACGTAAGATAGGATTAAGCCGCCAGCCCCAAAAAACGTAAATGAGATTGCCGATGCACATGCCCTAAGAGACTTACTTAGGCTATTTACAACTTTTTCCATGACCAACGCGTGTTCGTAAAATCGAAATCAAAACTAGTTTTATCAGCAAGTTTGTCTGCAAATCGTGTACGTGCTGATGTTTCTGCAGGTCCTGCTTCACCTGCTGAGTGCTCACCGTTATTGCCAGAGTTACATTCAATTTGCCAGGATTGACCTTGGGTAAAATGAAGCGCTAACAGGTTTTGCTGGTGCTGTTCAGCACTGTGATGTTGATAAATCTCTGGTAGGGCTTCATCAGTTACTATCAATAAAATATTACTTTGTGGCTGCTGATAAAATCGCATTGCCACTTCAACTAAACCTGCTTGCAGGGTATTTTTACCGCCAGAAACCGTAGTAAATGCAATCGGTTGCTTACTAGCAATAGTTAATAAGCCGGGTGCTGTGCTGGTAACTGATTGTGCGAATGCAGTTGGTGACAACTCTTCTTCGCTGGCTAAATCCGTTAGCAAATTAAGCGTGCGATGAATCTCACCGTGTTGAGTGGCGAAAACAATATAGTCAACTGAGCGCTCGGCAATAATAGGTAAACAGGTATTGATCACAAGTTTACTTAACTGACTAGCACGGCGTTTTATACCTGCTGGTACCTTACTTTGCGTTGGCGGAAGTGGGTGTCCGGTTAGTTCTAAAACATGCTCTGAACAAGCATGCCAGGCCTGGATGTCACAGCGAAACTGCATACGAATTTGGGGTATCTCTTTATTAACGAATGGAGTATGCTACCACCTTTCAAAGCGATAACAAAAACGCTGTAAAATAAATTTTAAAAACAAGAGTTTAATCCTGTTTTTTAGATCGATTTTAGTGAGTTAAATCAACGGAATGTTACATGGAGTAAGTATGAAGAAATTAATTGCACTTATATTCACACTTGTATTAGTTGGCTGTAAAACAATTCCTGTGCCTGAGCTTAAAAGTGAGCCCGTGGGATACAACTTGACTCAAGAGCAAGTAAAAAATGCGATTGTTGACGCTGGCTATGTTCGTAATTGGCAAATTACTCCAGTAAACGACAATTTATTGCGCGGTACGTTAAATGTTCGCTCACACATGTTGGAAGTGGATATTCCATATAGCGCTGAAGATTATTCTATTCTTTATTACGGTTCTGAAAACCTGAAATATAAAGACGGCAAAATTCATAAGAAAGTAGCGACCTGGGTTAGAAACCTTAATTTAGACATTAAGAAATCGATCCGAGAAGCAGCTGCTAAATAGTAGACCCTCGATAGAAAGAAGTTAATGAAGTTTTATAATGAAGATAATCGCACCGCATTAAGTGCGAAAGAAGAGGCGCAAAGGCTTGCTTTTGCGCCGATTGCGTTTCAGGCAAGTAAGAGCTTGCGCGACTTAGGTATTCTGGCCGCTTTAGGTAATGCACCAAAAGCAGGTGCGAGCGCAAAAGAGCTCGCAGAGCAAACTCAAGTTACTGAATACGGCGTAGCTGTGCTACTCGATATGGGTTTATCCGCAGGCCTTGTGACCTGGAATGACGGCAAGTACCAAATTACTAAGCTGGGCCAGTTTGTCGACTTTGATCCTATGACTATTGCTAACATGGATTTTGTCGCAGACATTTGCTACCAGGGCATGGGTGAGTTAACCGAAGCGATCAAAGATACTAAGCCTGCAGGACTAAAGCACTTAGGCGAGTGGGACACTTTATACCAAGGTTTGTCTAAGCTTACTCAACGTGAAAAAGACAGCTGGTTTGGTTTTGACCACTATTACTCTGATCGCAGCTTTCCAACGCTGTTAAAAGAAGTGTTTGCCAAACCTACTGCCACACTGTGTGATATTGGTGCCAATACCGGTAAATGGACCAAGCAATGCTGTAATCATAACAGTGATGTTCAGGTCACTATGGTTGACTTGCCGCAGCAGCTAGCCGTTGCAACGGTGAATATGGAAGAAGCTGGTTATAGCGAGCGTGTTGAAGCCTTCCCATGTGATTTGCTTGCACCTAAAAATGCTCTGCCAAAAGGTAAAGATGTTTACTGGATGAGCCAGTTCCTTGATTGCTTCTCAAAAGAAGAAATCGTTAGCATCTTGATGCGCGTGAAAGAAGCCATGCGCCCAGACTCGCGTATCTTTATTCTTGAGCTGTTTCCTGATTGTCAGGAATTTGAATCAGCAAGCTACTCACTTAACGCGACTAGCTTGTATTTCACTGCCATTGCCAATGGTAATAGCCGTTTCTATATGAGCCACGAGTTCTTGCCGCTTATCGAACTTGCGGGTTTGTCGATTATCAAACAAACCGACAATATTGGTTTAGGTCACTCTTTAATCGAGGTTGGCTTGTAAGCTATCAAATTGATTAAACAAAAACGCCGATAGTGGAAACTAGCGGCGTTTTTTTATGGGTATAGCAAGGTTGAATATTTTGCCTATATAAAAGCAAAAAGCTCACCCGAAGGTGAGCTTTTTAATGTTTGGCTACATTTGGTTGTGCATATCGTTTAATGCCTGACTCAACAGATCATCATCGCTAACAATATGATCGGTTTGGTCTCCAGGTATCCCATCTACGTCTTCTGATTGAGAATGAGGTAAAAGGTCGTCGTGATCAGCCAGCGGATTTTCAAATCCATCTGTTAGAGTCACGTCTAGCATATCTGCGTCAGCACCCGATTGAACTGTACGGGTAAACTCGGCTACCGGTTCTGTTGGTGAATTAGCGGGTGTAACCGTATCCTCTGTCGGGGTGATCCCTATCATCTGGAAGTAATGGTCAACAGGTGAGCTAGGCTCAATGGTGGAACTTACCTCTTCAACAACGTTGGCCTGACTGTCCTCGATCGGCTCGTCGGCAGCAGAGGTTTGTGCGACAGCCGCGACAGTTTGAAGCACATCGACACCAAGTGTCTGACGACTGCTTGCCGTTGAATTACCATCGTGGGCTGTAGCAACAACTTGAATATCAAAATGACCACTAAAGTCTGTTTCAGGCAGCAGTTTCAGGTTGGTTAACTCATTTTGTAGTAGGGTCCATACACCATTATGTTCTGTACCAGCAGATAAGCTCGCACCTGAGGGAAGGCCACTTATCTCTACAGTAAGCGTTTCATTGTTGTCAGGGCTGGAGACGTTGATGTTTAGTGCAAGCTCAGTATTTTGATTACCTTGAATAGCAAAACTATCCAATGGCGCTGATAAGTCACCGACATGTTTAGTGAATATCATGGCGGGCGTGTCAGCATCAGGTGACA
Source organism: Shewanella sp. WXL01 (assembly GCF_012263345.1). Lineage (NCBI taxonomy): Bacteria > Pseudomonadati > Pseudomonadota > Gammaproteobacteria > Alteromonadales > Shewanellaceae > Shewanella > Shewanella sp. WXL01. The sequence continues at coordinate 1,231,519 of NZ_JAAIKQ010000001.1, forward strand.
CATGGATAGCCATACTATTGTCGACCGATGTGTGGCCATCTGAGACTTTGTAAGCCAGCCTTAATTCACCACTAAAATTAATGCCTGGATTGACGACCCAGTGATCACCTTTCTGGGTAATACTCCCATCACCTTCAAGGCGTAATTGGCTAATATTAAAATGATCAAGTAAATCAAAGTCATGAACGTTAGCGAGTAAATCTGCTTTAGTGAGTGTAAGTAGATGATCTTCGACCACGGTACCTGAAAGCGCATGGCCGACAACGGGTATATCATTGGTGCCAATGATCACTAACTTCATGGCTTGATCAACGCTGTGACCAAGAGAGTCTGTAGCTGTCACCATGACAGTTTCTTCAAGTCGCTCACCCTGAGCTAGGGCTTGCACTCGAGCCGAATCGTTATGAGCCTGATATTGCCAACTGCCATCGCTATTTAAGGTTAGGTCACCATATTGCGGACGTGTTCCGGCTTGCAATGTCCAGGTGACTCCGCTGGCGACTTTGACATCACCGACTAATAAATCGAGTAAACCGTGCGAGCGTGTGACCTTATCTTCCGTGACTACAGACTCAGAAGCGCCGAAAATTTGCGGTCCGGTTTTACCATCACCAATATGCACGGTCAGATGCTCTTCTCGGCTCTCACCGCTGATATCTGTTACTCTGAGAGTAACGCTTTCGGTATGAATTTTACCTGCAGCAACCTCTTGAGTGAGTTTGTCTCGCTCTGAGCCACTATGGCTAAAGGTAAAGTCCCAGCGCCCGTCTGCATCAATATTAAAGTGGCCAATACCCTGTACATCAATTCTATTACTGCTACCGGGAGTGAAATCCAATTGATGATGAGCGCCTTGTTTATCTATGTACTCGACGCTGAGGTTGTCAGTGCTATCAATATCATCGATATTGATATAGCCATATGAGTGAGTATTGGTCATTGTGCCCGTGGTAATCGAACGGGATATCTCAAAGGTGCCTGTTAGTAGTGGCGCGTCGTTGGTGCCATGAATACCTATATTAACTACGGCATGCTTGGTGTCGCCGTGGTTATTGGTGTAACTAATGAAAAAATTGTCTGCATGGCTATCGGTTTGCCCCATTTGCTGAATAGTGGCTGAGTTATTGTCCAATGTGTATTGGTAACTACCATCTGCATTCATCTGTAACGTGCCGTAGTTACCTTGTAATAAGCCCGTAGTGGTAACTGTTTCACTGGCGCCCACGGCAAATAACGTTCCCGTTGCATTAGTCTTAGTGTCTTCCTCAACACCTCTAGTTTGTACCAGTGTGGTGAGATCTGCTGAAACCACCAGTTGTCGCTGTTCATGAGCACTATCGCCAGTAGCTGTAGCGATAACTTCAGCATGGACTAGGTATGCGTTATCGCCAATATTGGCAACTTGATTTGCCGGAATGACCAGGTGCCAATGATCGTTACTTACGCTGGCGCTATAGTGTGTACCAGCCACAATCACCTCAACTGAATTACCATCAGCCACATGGGTAGTGGTGCCCGTAATCGTTAAATCTTGCTGGTGGTCATGATGATTCACCCAATCGTCGTCGGAAATTGGGTCGATAGACAAGGTTGGTTTGGCTGTATCGATAGTGACTCGATGATGTGCTTGTGCATAGCTACCGTCTGTTTTGAGTGCATATACAGCCAGCGTATAGGTGCCATCGGCTCGATCTGTTGCGCTAACATCTAATTTCCAGTGTCCATTGTCATCGACAATCGTTTTAGGGCCTGTGAGAATCCCTGTTCCCATGATTGTGGCACCCGGCTCACCAGTTCCGTATAAGATTATGCGACCGTCACTAGTAACAAAGTCACTATCACTGGTACCTGTATCATGTTCTAATCGGGTAATCGCTAAAGGCGGAGTAACATCGATTATTGCATTGGCATCAACAGTATTATGACCATCGCTGATTTTGAAACTAATGGCTAAATCGTTACCAACAAAACCTGGACTTGCAGTAAAGCTATAGCTGCCATCAGGATTAGTTACTACAGTTCCATGGGGGGAGGATAGTGAGCCTGCCACAATCGATAATCCCGCTGCACTGGTATCGACATCGGTAACATTAGCAAGCAAATCTGTTGCCTGGAAGTCGTGGGAGTGGCCAGACTCAACCTTGCCTAAATCCGTGGTGACGGTGGTTGGGGCGGTGTCGCTACCGATGAGTGTTACACTCAATTGTTGCTCTGTTCCATCAATGGTTTTTACGGTAACGATGTCAGTGGCGTTATGGTTTAGAGTCAAGGTTTCAGCCAATTTACTAGGGGTGAATTCCCAACTTCCGTCAGACTTTATTATAAATTGACCATGAGCACTTGGTATCACTTCAGCAATAAAGTGTGCTTGCGATGGATCTGTATCTGTAATAATTAGTTGGCCAGAAACAGTAGAGGTTTCATCTGTTACTAGGTGTTCATCTCCGGTAATAACAGCATCAGGAACCGGGGAATTAACATCTAATATTATTGGCAGTTTTGCACTATCGGTTGCACTTACTCCATCTGGCCCTGTTGTGGTAGCGATTAATTGCATTAACATGTTCTGATCGCCATGAGCAGGTAATGTTGCGGTCACTTTATCTAAATCCCAACCGGTAACATCCGCATGTTGCACCGCTGAGCCAATCGTTAAACTATGATGGCCATCGGTAAGAATCGTGCCTTTCGCAAGTCCCAATACCTCTATTTTGCTGAGAACATCGTCATGATCTATAGGAGCGGCTACTGACAGGTGCATATGTAATACATCGCCTGGTGCTAAAGCCGTTGAGCCAATATTGACCATTTCACCTGTAAACGTATGTAAGTCAGCAATATCAAGCTGATGGTGACCTGTCTGGTCAGATATAATCCCATGACTGTCGGATCGAATGTCGATTAATAGGCCATTATTTTTACTAACAGACTCATAGACTGGGCCATGTTGAATTTGTTCTGGTGTAAGTGCTTGCGAGGCAAAACTAGTTGAGAGCAATCGTCCTGGAAATTTATCTTGTCCTGCAAAATGCCCTGGCACGTATTTACTGCCTACGTTAAGAAATGGGTTGGCAGCAATGTGATCGCTTCCAGCGAAACCAGAAACGGTAACTTTTAAAACGCCGTTATCGTAAAGTCTTGCGGTATCTGTTTTACCATCCCATGTCATGGTTATACGATGGTCTTGCCCATCGTTAAAATTGACTCCAGGGTTGCCGTTATCACCACTGATATGTGAACTGGTAAACTTCAAATTACCGCCAAAGGTCCACATGCCGAAATTAACGCCATCCATATCAGGCGTGCCATCAGGTTTAACCCCATGAAACATAACAAAATCCTGATAAGTACCAATGGTGATTTTTGGATCGTGGATATAAGTGAATTCAGCCGTAAAAGCGTGTAAGTCACCTCCCGAATTAATTTGATCGCCTTGTGGTTTGATATATCCATGGTCGGATGATGAGGTTAAACCAAATGCTGTACGTTGAACTTCTGCAGACAAGGAAGTCGTTGCTGCATCGGTAACTGAGCTCACACTTAAATGAGCCGTTTGGGCGTACTCGGTCGTTCCGTCACTGACTTTATAATCAATTTCAGCTGGTCCATGGTAATTTGCATTCGGGGTAAAGTCATACCCTCCTGTTGCATTCGCTGTTACTGTGCCATGAGTTGATGTCGGCACGCCGCTTACATGTAAGACACCATCGGCATCTGATAAGTTTGCGAGTAATTGCGCGTCTGTAAAATGTGTGGTGGTATCTTCATCCGCTGTACCTAAATCACGCATACCGCTATCAATTAATGGATCATCAACAGAAGCGATATGAATTGATGTTTTAGCTGGTGCGGAATCAACGTGACCGTCATTAACTGTGAAGGTGAACTGCACATCTCCGTTAAAGTCTTTGGCCGGAATAAATTGCAGCTTGCTGATATCCGCAGTCGTAATACTTTGGCCTGCGGTAATAGTTTGTCCGTCAAAGACAAACTTACCTTGTGATGCTGGTGGTAGGTCGGTGATGGCAATAGATTGTAAGGTGTCGCCAGTATCGATATCTGTAAAGCCAAATTGACTCGCTTGCATCTGATAATGAGTATCTTCAGTGCCATTGGATAAAGTGACAATATTGGCCACCGGGGCATCATTTGTACCTTCAACTTGGATATGGAGTTCATATGCCGTGCCATCTTGGCTATGAACTCGATAAACCACTTCTTCAGTTTGGCCGGCAGCTAAATGTTGTAATTTGCTATTGTCAACGCTGTATCCCCAGTTGCCAGCACTATCTATTCGAAGCTGACCATTGAATTGATCTTTTATGGCTGTTTCACCGAATTGGCTATATCTAAATTTATTTTCGCCGCTATCAGGGTCAATAACTTGTAAACTACCTGAGGCAAGCTCTGTGATATGTCCAAGGTTCTGTCTGTTATGAGAACCATCTTCGATAACTGTTTCTGTGGTGACTTCACTAATGATAGCCGTATCCCTAACAGCGCTTAAGGTGGTAGTAGCGCCAGTATGCGTGAGCCCCCCATGGGCATCTTTTACGTCATAACTGAAATGGACTTGACCGTTGTAGTCTCTGTCTGGGGTAAAGGTAAAGGTGCCATCTTGGTTATCTTTGAGTGAGCCATGATTGACGCTGATATTGGCAATGGTTAGTTTGCCGACGTCATTGGCATCCACGTCGACGGTGTTTGCTAAAAGATCCGTAACAGAGATGGTTTGAGCTAGATCTTCTTTACCACTGGCAAGTTGCACTTCTGAAGAGCAGTATGGGCGGTCATTGTCGCCATGAATGGTGATAACAATATCGTGAGATGTGCCATCTTTGGAGTATACGGTAATGGTATCAGTTAACGTTTGATGCTCACCTAATTGATCAATGGTTGTGCCAATTGTTGTTTTGCGGTTTCCTACCCAATCGACATTCCCAACGGTGACATGGTAATGCCACGTTCCATCTGGGTTTAAAAGTAAGTGTCCATATTGTCCATGGTAAGAGTTATTCCAGGCACCGCCTTTAGGATCAAAAAGGGATTCACCAGTGTCAGGGTCAATAATGTCTAACTTGCCATCAGCCGTTAATGCGGCTTGACCCAGCTTAGCCATGCCTGGCTGGGCATAGTCTGGAGACATATCTGCGTAACTGCCTTGGCCCTCATTGACATCACCTGTATCAACCCCACTTATCGTCGCGCCATTATTTATGCCCTTAATGGTGATCGTCAGGTTTTGAGTTGCGCTGGTGTTATGCTCATCAGTCACGGTAACTGGAATCGTTAGCGTTTTTGTTGCCCCTGCGACCAGTGATTGATAACTTGCATGACTTGGGTCAAAGCTGTAGCTACCATCGGTATTTAAGGTGAATCCATCTATTTGTGGGGCTGAATAGCTCAGGATAGCACCGTGATCAATATCTTGACCTAGCATCTGTCCATGCAACAATGTGCCACCTTCGACTACCGATTGCGACTGTGCAGCAATGGTTGGCCTATCGTTGGTGCCATGAACGGTAAGCTCTATGGTATGCGTTGTGCCATCAGCGGTTCTGATCACCGCGGAGTCTTTTTGAGTTTCTCCCTCAGCGAGGTTTTGAATGTTGCGATTATCTAAGGTGTAGGTATAACGGCCATCTCGCATTAATAATACATGGCCACCTAACTTGGTATCGTATCCAATGCCTTGATAGGTTTGTGGGCCGATATTGGGGTCAAAACTGCCTTCTCCTTTATCGGGGTCTTTAACGTTCAATTTGCCTTCATAATGAAGATCGTAATGGGTATCGGTATATCCTCGATCTTCGGTAACACCACGTAAATTGATATCTGTTTGAGCATCTGTAATCACTGCTCTATCGTCTGTACCGTTAATGGTCACCGTGATCTGCTGCTCTGTGCCATCCACGGAGCGTACGATCAGAGTATCTGTTAGCGACTCGCCTGTTTTTAGGCTTTGAATCACTGTTTGTGAATTGTCAGCTGTGTAGATCCAATGGCCAGAGTTGCTGATACTCAGCTCACCATATTGCCCTTGCAGAGTTTCAGCGCTGAACTGGGCTTGGCCGTGGTCAGGATCTGTGATGTTAAGTGCACCATCGACGCGCAGTTGACCACTATGGACATCTTTGTCTTCGGTAAGATTCGCAGTGCTCGTTCCTGCAATTACCGCTTTATCGTCCGTGCCGTTAATGGTGACAGTAATTTTCTGCTCAGTGCCATCAACCGAGTGTACCAGCAGGGTGTCGGTGAGCGACTCACCTGTTTTCAGCCCTTGGATCGCGCTTTGTGCATT